>NZ_CACVCH010000050.1 GCF_902729425.1 Magnetospirillum sp. SS-4
GCCGGAGCCTCTCCTCCCGGCCATCTGGCGGAACCGGGAGGAGAGGCGCTCCCCCTCACTCTCCCGGCGCCCCCGTCAGCCCGGCCAGGGCCTTGGCCAACTGGTGGACGCGGCGCCTGATCTCGGGGTCGCAGATGCGGTAATAGGCGCGGACCAGTTCCAGGGTTTCGCGGCTGGTCATGATATCGGGCTGACCAACGTCGGGCTCGACCACCGCGCGGGCCATATGGCGCGGGCTGGCGGCAACCACGTCCTCGCCCATGTCCTCGTAGAAGTAGTCCACCGCCACTCCCAGGGCGCGGGCCAGATCGAACAGGCGCGAGGCGCCGATGCGGTTGGCGCCGCGCTCGTACTTCTGAACCTGCTGGAAGGTCAGGCCCAAAGCCGCCGCCAGGGCTTCCTGACTCATCCCCAGCATCGAGCGGCGCATTCGCAGGCGAGCCCCGACATAAACGTCGATGGGATTGGGCTGCCCCGAAGGAGTGCGGCCGCGACTTGACTTGCGAGTAGCTGGCATGGTGCATGTCCGCTCAAGTTGTAACTTATCCATTCTCGCAAGTCAGAATAATCCGCGCAAGTAGTAATCATCGACAAACGGCAACTCTACTTAGCCGTGTCTCGATAAATTCATCTTTTAGAAGTAACTGACGATTATCAATAGACGAAACAAAACACCCCCGGAGTCGGACTCCGGGGGTGTTGATCGAAACCGAATGCGGAATGGTCGGGATCAGCCGACGATTTCGCAGCCCGAGAAGAAGAAGGCCACTTCGATGGCGGCATTCTCAAGGGAATCGGACCCATGGACGGAATTGGCCTCCACCGACTCGGCGAAGTCGGCGCGGATGGTGCCCGGCGCGGCATTGGCCGGGTTGGTGGCGCCCATGATCTCGCGATTGCGGGCGACGGCGCCCTCGCCTTCCAGGACCTGGACCACCACCGGGCCGGAGATCATGAAATCGACCAGTTCGCCGAAGAACGACCGCTCCTTGTGGACCGAATAGAACTGCTCGGCCTGCTCCTTGGTGAGGCGAACGCGCTTCTGGGCGACGAAGCGCAGGCCGGCCTCCTCGAAACGGGCGTTGATCTTGCCGGTCAGGTTGCGGCGGGTGGCGTCGGGCTTGATGATCGACAGGGTACGTTCGATGGCCATTCGTGAAATTCCTTTCGGCGGTTGGTCGCGCCGCAACGCCCGGGCAGGCGAGCGGCCGCGTTCACCCCCGGCGGCCGGCGCTCGGAGGACGGCGGGTTATAACGCCATCGACGCAAGAGAGCAACCGGACAATGACCTGGAACGGGCCATCCCGCCTCATTCCCACCGTTTCGCCGCCGCCTCGTCGGATTCCCTGGCATCCACCCAGGCGTCGCCGTCTTGGGTGTGTTCCACCTTCCAGAACGGCGCCTTGGTCTTCAGCCAGTCGATAAGAAAGCGGCAGGCCTCGAAGGCGGCGTCGCGGTGGGCCGACGAGGCCGCCACCAGCACGATCCGCTCGCCCGGCTCCAGCCGGCCGTGGCGGTGGATGACCAGGGCGTCCTCCAGCGGCCAGCGCGCCCGCGCCTCCGCCTCGATGGCCTCCAGCTGGCGCTCGGTCATGCCGGGATAGTGCTCCAGGGTCATGGCGTGAACCTCGGCCCCGGCCCGGGGATCGTGGCCCATGTAGTCGCGCACCAGCCCGACGAACAGGCAGATGCCGCCGACGCTGGTCTTGCCGGAGGAAAAGCCGGCAAGTTCGGCGCCGGGGTCGAAATCCTCGCGCTGGACCCGGACGGCCATGTCAGCCTCCCACGATCAATAAAATCACGTCACCCTCCGGTGACGGGGGGGAAGAACGCCACCTCGTCGCCCGGCCTCACCGGCGTGTCGAGGCCGGCGTAATCCTGGTTGACCGCGACGCGCACCACCGACAGGGTCTCGAACGCCGCCGCGTGACCGGGCGAGCGGGTCTTGAGGAATTCGACCAGTCCCCCGACCGTATCGGTGCCGGGCGGCGGCTCCACCATTTCCTCGCCGATTCCGGTTCTGGCCTTCAGCCACGCGAAATACAGCACCTTCATCGCATCAGCTCCGCATAGGAGACGAACTCGACCATCTCACCCGGCGCCACGTCGCCGCGAGTCTCCGGAATGTCCACCAGCCCCTGCGACCACACCATGGAGGTCAGCACGCCGGAACCCTCGGACGAAAACTTGGCGGCCAGCAGCCTGTCGCCGTCGCGGACAAGACGGGCGCGCAGGAACTCGCGGCGGCCCGGCTTGTGCCGGAAGGCGAAGCCGGCCTCCACCGGAAAGCGGATCAGACCGGCATCGCCGGCCCCCATCAGACGCAGCACCATCGGCCGCGCGATCAGCATGAAGGTGACCATCACCGCCACCGGGTTGCCGGGCAGCCCGATGAAGGGAACCCCTTGGACTTCGCCCAGCGCCACCGGCCGCCCCGGCTTGATGGCGAGGCGCCAGAAATCCAGCGAGCCCAGGGCCAGCACCGCCGGCTTCACATGGTCCTCGTCGCCCACCGACACCCCGCCCGAGGTCAAGATCAGATCGTGACCGGCGGCGGCCTCGGCCAGGGCGGCCCGAATGACCTCCAGCCGGTCGGGCAGGATGCCGAGATCGGTCACCTCGGCGCCCAGGCCGCGCAGCAGCGCCCCGGCGGTGAAACGGTTGGTGTCGTAGATGCAGCCGGACGGCAATGGGGCGCCGGGCTCGCAAATCTCGTCGCCGGTGGAAAACACCGCCGCCCGCAGCGGCCGGCGAACCAGAAGCGCGGTACGGCCGGTCGCGGCGGCGATGCCCAGATCCTGCGGCCGCAGCCGGATGCCGGCGGGCAGCACCACCGTTCCCTCGGCCACGTCCTCGCCGGCCCGGCGGATGTTGTCGCCGTCGGCGAGGTGAGGGGGCAGGATGACGCATTCGCCGTCCTCCTTGCAGTCCTCCTGCATGGCGACGGCATCGGCCCCCGCCGGCATGGGGGCGCCGGTGAAGATGCGCACGGCCCCGCCCGGGGGCAACCCGCCGGAAAGGGGGTGGCCGGCGGCGACGCGGCCCACCACCGGCAGCCGCCGGTCGGCGGGCAGGTCGGCCCGACGGAAGGCCCAGCCGTCCATGGCGGAATTGTCGTGGGGCGGCACGTTGATCGGCGAGACCACGTCCTCGGCCAGGATGCAAGACAGGGCCCGGGCCAAGCCGACACTTTCCGTGCCGGTGGCCGGGCCAAGGCGGACCGAGAGCCGGGCCAGCGCCTCGTCGACGCTCATCAGTCCCGATCCGGCGGCGAAGCGGCCGGTCATGCCCCGCTCCTCTCCAGGATCAGGCGGCCGACGGCGTCGATATCGGCGAGGTCGAGCAAGGGCAGCGGGCAATCGGGCACCGGACCGTCGCTGGCCACCGCCACCACCAACGGGTCCTCGGGGAAAAAGGGCGCCTTGCCCACCGAGTGCCGCCAGACTTCCAGCCGGGGATGCGGCCAGCGGCGGAATCCCTCCACCAGCACCAGATCCACCGGGCTCATGCGGGCCAGCAGCTCGTCCATGGTGAATTCCGCCTGATCGCGGTATTCGTGCATCAAGGCCCAGCGCCGGGCCGAGGCGATCATCACCTCGCGGGCGCCGGCCTCGCGATGCTGGTAGGAATCCTTGCCGGGCTTGTCCACGTCGAAGGCCTCCTGCGCCTGCTTGACGGTGGAGATGGTGAGCCCGCGCCCCTTCATCCAGGGGATCAGACGGCCGAGCAAGGAGGTCTTGCCGCTGCCGGACCGGCCGGCGATGCCGAAGATCTTCATCGGGCTACTCCTGCGGCGGCGTCGGATGGGCGCGGATGTGACACATGCCCGATTGCAGGTAATCCCAGCCGGTTACCAGGGTCAGGAGGGCGGCCAGCCACAACCCGACCTCGCCGATCTGGCGGGTCGGCATGAAGGTGGCCGCATCCCCCACCAGCAACACCGGAATCGCCACCATCTGAATGCCGGTCTTCCATTTGGCAAGACGGGAAACCGGCATGCCGACCCGAACCTCGGCCAGGAATTCGCGCAAGCCCGAAACCAGAATCTCGCGCAGCACGATTACCAGGGCCGGCAGGAACGATACGGGGCTGACCCGGTCGAACGCCACCAGCATGAACAGCACCGCCACCACCAGCAGCTTGTCGGCGATGGGGTCGAGGAAACGGCCGAAGGTGGACACGAGATTGAGCGAACGCGCCACGTAGCCGTCGAACCAGTCGGTGATGGCGGCGGCGACGAACAGGGCGCACGCGGCCCAACGCGGCCACTCGCCATCGATATAGAACAGCCCGACCACCAGCGGAATCACCACGATTCGCGACAGGGTCAGGAGATTGGGAAGGCTGGTCACCATGCTGCGGGTCCGTCAGGCGGAGCCGGGACGGCCCGCCGCGGCCCGGATACTAGACCGGAACGTCGCCCCTGTCACCTGTGGCAGGAATGCATTGCAGGGTGATCGGGGGGGGCATGGCCGTCGCAATCGGCGATGGCGCCGCACGCCGCACGCCGCACGCCGCAAGAAACAACACCTCCGGCACCGGATGACCATGCTGCCGTGCACCCGGAGAGGAAGCGGAAAGGAAGCGTTGACGGCCATGAGGGGTTTCCGTTAGAAACATCGCTCCAGCCACGACGGTCAACGACCGTCTCTGCGGAGGGGTGGGTGAGTGGCTGAAACCAACGGTTTGCTAAATCGTCGTAGGGCTTAAACCCTACCGCGGGTTCGAATCCCGCCCCCTCCGCCACTACTTCCAAAGAATAGATTCTCTGACGCATAGAACCTTGGGCGAAGGCCCAAGGTTCTGCGCCGTTTGCGGCCAGTAGCTGTTGACCTTGGTTACTCGATGCGGGCCGAATTTCGGCATTTTTCTCTTCTCTCCAGCCCTTATTCTCTGCGAGCTGTTGACTGCCGCCAAACGGTACGGGTTTTAAAGTTGCAAGTAATTCAAAGAGTTGCGGTGCCAAAAGCTGTTGACCTTTTCGCTGTTTTTATTGGCGCGGGCGGGAGTCTGGGGACGGATCTGGCGGTCAACAGCCTCCCTGGTCAGGACCGATGCGGCAATCAAGGTCAGGGTGCCTCATGTGCCAGGAACGGACATTTGAGCAAGCGTTTCGGTGCGACCGAATTGGGCCAATTCCCACCAGTCTGCTTCCGGTGAGGAGCGGAGTAAGCGGCCATCGCCGTCGGTCGGGAGCCAACCCCTTAGTTGCAAACAAAAGGGCAAGCGAGCAATCTCCAATAATCGACACATTGGGGGGAGCGGTCATATGTCACCCGAAGGAACGACAAGTTCTTCAAAGAGTCCGTTCATCGCGAAATCTCTGCGCGCCTTCGAAAAAGGCTACGATCCAACCCGTGAGGACATGGCGCTCCAGACCCGCGGGGCATTCCTCGATGCTTTTCCCATAGATGCACTCCGTAACCTAGCCGTCGATGATTACGTGATCGGTCTTCAACGGCCGACATTCTGCTACCACGTCGAGGTGCAAACCCGAGCCTGGGCAATCATTCAAGGTGCGACGGCCGCCAAATTCGGCATCTATTACGGCCGCACCAAGAGCGATCCGAAAAACATCTACCGGCCGACGCCGAGGTTCGGGAAAACGAAGGGCGAAGCGTTCAAGACGGTGAAATCCGCCCTGATTGACCTGGTCGCGCTGGGCGGACAAGACGATCTCGATTTTGAAGCCATTGACGCCAATTCTCTGTCGCAGATGTTTAAGGCGAAGATCCTTAGCCTCTATTTCCCCGATCGCTTCGTTAACGTTTGCAGCCACGAACACCTCGAAATGTTTGCGTCGGAACTCGGCTACCAGGGCGACGGGTATGTCAGCGAATACCAGCATTACCTAGTGTCCCAGAAACTGGCGGATCCCGTTGCGCGGACCTGGAGCAATCCGAAGTTCATGGCATTCCTTTATGCCACCTACTTGCCAGGGCACGGTGCTGCCGGTTCTCCAATTCGCAAACCGACGAAGAAGCGGCCGGGCACCGTTGATTTCAAGGATCTTCAGGCTGCATGGGCCCGGATCGGGCGGCAAAGCGAGAAGTTTGCGCGGAAATGGGAGGAGGAGCGCCTTCGAGGCCGCGGCTGGCCGCATCTGGCCAAACAAATCGACGATCGGCGCAACCGCCCGGGCTATGGCTACGACTTTCTGTCCTTTTCGTCGCCCGACGTGCCCCGGTTCATCGAAGTCAAGACAGTGGGGAAGGTAAGAGGCGGCGGTTGCCGGTGTTTTGTGTCAGAAACCGAGTACAATGTTTCCAAATCCCCCGGCCATGCTACCGAGTATTATTTCTATCTGGTTTCGCTCGGCTCGAACGGGAAACCGGCCTCCCTAAAGCCTGTGCGCGCCGAGGATCAATACGAGAACTCAGAGCTTCTGCCGGTCAGTTACGAAATGCGGTTCGATTTGGACTGAGGAATGATCGGCGCGGTTGTCGATGGCGACCGCCCACTCGGCCGACAACAGAGCCGGTAGGCCGAAGGCCATGCGGACTGCCCTGCCCAACGACGTCACCGAGTCGCCGGTGACGTATTCGGCGGCATCGTGCGGCAGGGTAGCGAGCACGCCAGCGCGGGCACCTGTCGCAAATGTCTGCTCTCGGGGGGAGCGGAATTGCAGATGAACGGCCGACATGGGCGCGAAGCCGCCGCTATGGGCCGAAAAGGGACCAACGGCTTTGGGAGACGGTGGCAGGAAAGCGGAATTAAAATTCGGTGGGATGGTGCCTCAATCCCCAACTTCAACGCAAGTTGCTATCGAGTGCAAAGCGCTCCCTTTACCGTATATTCGGTAAGCAAGATTGCGATCTGATGGCACACGTAGCTGGAGGGCAGATGGCCTTTACGATTCAAGAATTTGCCAGGAAACTTCGGGGGCTGCGGGAGCAATACGGCAACACGCTGTGTGAGGTCGCCGAACGCACCGGCATTGGCACCCAGGCGCTTCAGGCGATGGAGGCTGGAAGCGCTACGCCGACCGGCGACGAAGTGCTGATCCTCGCCGACTTCTTCAGATGTGAATTCCCCTGGCTCATCGAGGACGACGCCACCAATCCCGATGAGAACGTCACCATGTTGCTGCGGTCGGAAGGCGGGCGACTGACCACCTCCGACAGGCATGCCATTGCCGAGTTCCTGCACCTGTGCAAGTCGCAGGCCGTGCTCGAAGAGATGAGCGGGTACAGGGCCATCGGAGAGGAATTCCAGTTTACCCCGCGCGGCACGTTCTTCAAAGGCCACGGCATCGATTGCGCGAAGGCGCTGCGGGCACATCACAACCTGAAGCCAAATGCGATAATCCCCGACATTTTCGATTGGCTTCGGAAATCGGGCCTTCGTGTATTCCGCCGATCGCTGCCCAATTCGACGATCTCCGGCCTGTTCGTTCGCCACCCCGAAGCGGGGCGCTGCGTCCTCATCAACTACAACGACGACATCTACCGGCAACGCTTCAGCGCCGCCCATGAGGCGGGCCACGCCCTGATGGATGCGGACAAAGGCTACAACGTCTCCGACGTCAACGACGCCAACAGTGGGGAGTACATCGAACTGCGGGCGAGCACGTTTGCCTCGTGCTTCCTGATGCCTCCGGAGCTACTGAAGATGTTCGGTGACGCGGACCAGTGGCGGCGACCCGAGAAGGTTGCTGAGGTTGCCGGACGTCTCTTCGTCTCGATCCCGGCCCTTCTGTCCGCTCTGAAACGGGACAAGATTCTCGACGACGAGGCCGTTGCCATGATCAAGGAGGCCCGGCCTCGCCTTCCATCCAAACAGGAACCTGAATTGATGGGCGACTACACTGCCCGGCAATTGGAGCGGAAAACGGCGCTCCTCTCAAACGGGCTGCATGCGGCCTATGTGCAGCAGGTCTTCGACGGGCATCGTCAGGGCCACATCTCGCTGGCCAAGGTTGCCGACATGCTGCTCGTCGAACCCAGGGAAGTCGGCGACATAGCCACGCTGTTCGGGGCGAGCCTCCACCATGGTTGATGCCCCTCGTGACGGGGCGGTGCAATCGTTCCCGCCCATCGCAGCCATCGACACCTGCGCCGTCTGGAACATCCTTTCCAGCCGGACCCTGACCACAGCCGCCAGGGGGCGCTGCCATTTCGTCCTGGCCGAATACGTCCGGTATGAGTGCTTGGTGAAACCCTGGAATTCCCCGGAAAGTGCCGCACTGCGCACGAGGCTCTCGGATGAATTGGCGTCGGGGAAACACTTCGCCGTGCATTCCCTGGCAATCGACGACCTGCGGGAATTGGTCGCAAATGTCGGCAAGCTCGGACGGTTTCATCGCGGCGAACTTGCCGCATTGGCTCTGGCCCGGAAGCTTTACAGCGGATTCCTGACCGATGATCGGATTGCTCGCAAAGTGGGAGAGAACGCCCTCGGACTGGATCGGGTTCGCACGACCCCGCACCTCGTTGGTTGGCTTGTGTATGGCGGTCACCTGACGGATGGGGACATTCCGACCATCATCACCGACAACGCTGCTCTGAATAAGCGATACGGGTCGTTGGGCGATTTCGTCCAGGTATGCTACCAGCACGCCATGGGGCTGAAGCTTAGGGTCCGTTAGTGCCATTTGGCATTTCGCCGCATCTCACCGATTCCGGTGCGATTCCGGCTAAGCAGAGGGGACGACGCTGATGAATCTGTCTGGAAGTTGTCGATGATTACGGAAAAACGCCCCGGCAACTGGCGTGAGCTGCAGGATTGGACCGCCCAAATTCTTTGTGAATGCGGATGGACAGCGGATACGGAAGTTACGATCACGCTGGCACGGGGGAAAGCAAGCATCGACGTTTTAGCAACGGAGCATGTCCAGGGGCGTGATTACCTTACCCTCATAGAGTGTAAACACTGGGCAAATCCCGTTCCTCAGGCGGTCGCCCATAGCTTCCGAACCGTTGTGGCGGAAGCAGGCGCAAACGCTGGATATATCGTCTCGAAGGCGGGGTTCCAATCGGGCGCGTACGAAGCCGTCGATCATTCGAATGTCAAGCTACTGACCTGGGAGGAGTTTCAGGCGACTTTTGAGGAACAGTGGTATTGGTCCCACTATGTAAAGATGGTCAAGGACGTGTTGGACCCTCTCTGCTCGTACCTAGAACCGCTACCGGCTATGGCCGCATGGGATAAGTACCTCGACAAGGAACATGTGGACCGATTGGTAGCGATGTACAGGGAGAATTTCCAGCTCGGGGCCCTCATCATGTCTATGCATCCGGTACAAGGAATGTTTCCGGGGCGCCGTGGCCGCGTAATCCTCCCGCTTGGTGACCGGACTAAAGATTATGGGAACTTGCCCGAGGGATTATATGCCCTGACAGGATATCGAGAGTTTTTTGACACGTTGGCCAACCATGCTCTTCCGCTCTTGGATGAATTTCAGAGTTATCGAGACATGGCTTTGGAAAGGAAAAAACAAGCCGAACCGAATGCTGCTAACCATAGGCTTGAGGGCGATTGACCACCGCCAGCGATGCCGAGGCGACAACCAAGCGCTTCTGGATGGTCACGGGCTGAAAGATGTGGTGGACCATCGTCTGGGGCGCGGCGAATTTAGCTGGGTCGGCGTGTCCGCTTCCGGCCCTTTTCTAGACGACGCGACGAATCTGCGTAAGGTCAGCTATCTGGAATCGGCGTAAACCTCTGGAACGGCGATAATGGGCGCAAAGCGGTCAAGTCGCGTGCAACGCACCAAGGTCCGTAATGGGGCATGACCGGCTGATTGGGCGGCTGGGTGCCTGTCAGCGATCACCCTGCTCAAACAGGGCTTCTTCCGCCACCCCTTCGGCCCGTTTGTAGACCCGGTGGGCATCGAGATTCCCGGCCGCCAGTGCATCCTGGGCGGCCAGTTCAGCACGCAACGGCGCTTCAAGGCCAAGCCTCTGGATCAGAAACCCGGCCACCCGCGCCACCTGCTGGTCTGCGGCATCGTCCGCCAGATCGTCCTCGGGGTCGTCATCAAACATGGTCAGCCGCGACCACCGAGCTTCCGGCGACGTTGATGCTCGGCATCCTCTTCGGCAGCACAGTCGCAGCAGGTGGGGGCCGAGGGATTGGCGCGAAGACGGGCACTTTCGATGCGATCACCGCAAGCGCGGCAGATCCCCGACGACGGGGCGCGCGATTGGCGGCTCAGGGCAACCTTGATCGCCATGCTGGTCAGGTGCTCGGCCCGTTCGTTGGCGGCATCGACTTCGTCCATTCTCATCCCCTTTAGAAATGACGGCAGATATGGTGGCGCAGGGCCAGCCCAGATTCAAGATATTGATCCATGATGATTTGACGTCGACCGCAGCTCAGTTTTCAGCCTTCGGCACGGACCCCAGACGCTGCAGAAACTCGGGCTCGTCGTAATCGCCCATTTCAGGGTCGGCGGTCTGACGGACAACGTCCACGCCGGCTACGCTGCCACCCTCCATCATGCGGCTGGCACGTTGCAGGGCCTGTGGCTCGGTCTTGTAGGAAATGGGTGGCTGAGGCTTCAGCCCCCCCCTTTTGCCGAGGATGTACGGCTGGCAGATGAACAAGGTTTCGAGGGCCATGGCGGTATTCCTGCGGCAAGGGCGACCGCCGCAGGATGTTTTCATTTCGTTCTTTTGTCAATGCGCATGGTTCCGGCGGGATTCGTGCTCCCGGTCACCGCGTCGCCACTCCAAACATCTTCCGCTGCCTGTCCCATTCCACCGGCATGTCATCCATCAGATCGGCAAGTTGCATGGTGCGGGGCTGGCGGCCGTCAAGAATGGCCTCGACGATGTCCGGGGCCAGCAGGGTCAGGCGGTAGATGCGGGTCAGGTAGGACGGGGCGATCTTTTCGGCCTCGGCAAGTTCGGTGAGGGATCGCACCTGCCCGGATTCCAACATGCGCTTCCAGCGGTGGGCGCGGGCCAGCGCCTTCAGCAGGGTGTCGTCGGGGGTGGGTTTGGCGCGCACCGGAACGCCCTCGCCCTCGGGGACGATCACCAGCTTGCGGCCACCGTGGCGGCGGAGCGTCAACGGCACGCGGATGGTGAAAGTGTCGATGCTGACGTCAGTGGTCATGCCGCGCTCCTGTCACCAGTTTGGGCGGTGATGTCGGCGATGACGCTGGTCAGTCCCTCGGCTCGCAGGCGGATTTCGGCACCGTCGGGGGCGATGGCCACTTTCTCGACCAGAAGCTGGAGGATGCGGGCCTGCTCGGCCGGGAACAACTCGTCCCAGAGTGCCTCGAAGCGATCGAGGGCGGCGTGCAGATCGGCGGGCGACATTGTTGGCGCCATCCGTTCGGCCCGCGCCCGTATCTCGGGAGCGCGCAGCAGGGCGCGGACCTGCCCGATGACGGCGGCCTCGATCTCACCGGCGGCGATGCTGCGCACCGGGCAGGACTCATGGCCGGAATGGATCGCCTTCATGCAGGTATAGTAGCGGTACAGGCGGCCCTTCTTGCGGGTCGAACTCGGCGTCATGGCCCGACCGCAATGGGCGCAGTGGATCAGCCCCTTCAGCGGCGCCGGGGTCGAGGACCGCACCGCATTGGCCCGCTTCCTGGGCGCATTGTCGGTCTTCACCGCCATCACCTTGTCCCAGGTGGCGCGGTCGATGATGGCGGGATGCTCGCCTGCATGGGCTTCGCCCTTGTGGACGGCCTCGCCGAGATAGACTCGGTTGTCGAGCAGCTTGTAGAGGAAGTTCTTGGTGATGGGCACGCCGTCGCGGGTCTTACCGTCCTGGGTGGTCCAGGACTTGGTGTGGCGGCCGGCGGCGTTCAGTTCCTTCACCAACAAGGTGGCGGAACCGAGTTTGAGGAAGCGGTCGAAGATGTGGCGGACCAGATCTGCTTCCGTAGCGTTGACCACCAGCTTGCGGGCGACCACGTCATAGCCCAAGGGCGGCACCCCGCCCATCCACATGCCCTTGCGCCGGGAGGCGGCGAATTTGTCGCGGATGCGCTCGCCGATCACCTCCCGCTCGAACTGGGCGAAGCTAAGCAGGATGTTGAGCGTCAGCCTGCCCATGGAGGTGGTGGTGTTGAACGACTGGGTCACCGAGACGAAGGTGACGTCGTTGCGGTCGAACACCTCGACCAGCTTGGAGAAATCCATCAGCGAGCGTGACAGGCGGTCGATCTTGTAGACCACCACCACGTCGATCAGCCCGGACTCGATGTCGGCCAGCAGGCGTTTCAAAGCGGGACGCTCCAGATTGCCGCCGGAAAAGCCGCCATCGTCGTAACGGTCGGGCACCGGCACCCAGCCCTCGGCCTTCTGACTGGCGATGTAGGCTTCACAGGATTCCCGCTGGGCGTCGAGGCTGTTGAATTCCATCTCCAGGCCCTCCTCGGAGGACTTGCGGGTATAGATGGCGCAGCGGGTTTTCCGCAGGGGCTTGGGCGGCGTCATCGGCGGGCCTCCAACTTGCCATGCTTGCGCAGTCCAAAAAATAGCGGGCCATTCCACCGGGTGCCGGTGATAGCGCGGGCCACCGCCGACAGGCTCTGGTAGCGGCGGCCCTGCCATTCGAAGCCGTCAGCCAGGGCGGTTACCTCCTGCATCACTCCCTGCCATTCCCGGATCAGCTTGGTGCCGACGATGGGGGCGGTCATGTCCTTGGGCTTCGGCTTCTTCTTGCCGTCCAGCTCATCGACCAGATCGTCGAGGCGGCGCTCGGCCTGGACCGACAATCCGCCGAAGGCCAGTTCCTGAATCCGGTAGGCCAGCCTTTTCACCAGGAAGGTGCGGTTATAGGGCGGCGGCTCGGTACCGGTCAGCTCCCGCCACATGGCCTTCAACTTGGGCGTCGGCAGGGTGGGCAATTCGGCCACCTGGGTGAGGATTGCGGTCGTCATTTGCGGGAGTTCCTTCGTTTGTTCTCCACGCCATACACGCTCCGGTTGGCGGTGAAGTCGACGGAACAGTCTCCACGCTCAGCAGATAAACGAGTGGACTTCCGCGCCATCAGGCGCATGGCACCGGTCGCCAGAATCTCGGCGATTTCGTCGAGGCGCCCCGCGGCGGTCATGTGGTCGGGATGAAGGGCAATGGACATGGACGCATCCGCAAGAGAACGTTTTCTGATTGTTCTCTTATGGCGCAGTCGCACGCATTAGGTCTAATCCGAATTTCATGACAGATTCCGTGCAAACCAGACGATCCGGCCGATGATGCGGATCTCCTCGGCGCTGCGGTCGTAGGGGGAATAGCGGCTGTTGTCGGAAATGATGCGGACAGAGGGGATTTCGCCTCCGGCAAGGCGCTCCAGCCGCTTGGCAACCAGCCCGAACCCGTCGTGCAGAACGAAGATGCCGGTGGGGTTGGGGATGACCTGGGTGGTGTCGAGCATCACCACGTCACCGCCAAGCAGGGTCGGCTCCATGCTGTCGCCCCGCACACGGATGAGCTTCAATCCCGCCGACCTGAGACGCAGGACGCCACGCAACCAGGACTTCGGAAAGTGCCAGGGAGCGCCGTCCTCCTCGCTTTCAGCCACGGCGCCGCCGCCCATATCGGCCTCGACGTTGACGAAAGGAACGGCGACGTAATCGCGCCTGGACGGGGTGGTGACGGCTGGAGCCTGTTTACCGTCCTCGCCATAGAGCAGGGCCTCGATCGGCATCTGAAGAACGGCGGCGACGCGGGTGAGCTTCTCGCTGGACGGGTCGGCGGAGCGTCCGCGCAGGATGTCGTAGACGAACGAGCGGCCGACGCCGGCGGCTTCGGCCACATGCAGGGGGCGTAACTCCAGTTCCTTCATCCGCACACGCATGCGGTCGGCCAGGGTCGTGGTCATGGAGTCTCCTCGGGTTTGTACGAGGCCATGAAATAGGATTCGTCCTAACTGTGTCAAGCTTGATAGGTTTCCCTCAATCGAAACAGAGGGGGATCGAATGGACACCTGCAAAGCCGATATCGCCGACCACGTCAGCACCTTCATCGCCGATGTCCAGCGCGAGGTCGATGACTGGCTGGCGGAAACGGGGACCGCACCGACCATGTTCTGCAAGAAAGCGGTCAACGATCCCAACCTGCTGCGCCATATCGAGCAGGGCCGCCGCCGCCTGACCTTCGCCATGGCGGTTCGCCTGCGCGATTACCTTACCGAACAAAAGCACAACACCGAGGGTGACGGTTGCGGGAGGATTGCCCAATGACCATCCCCAACCGCCCCAGCCTTGGCGATCTGATCGGCATGCCGGTCGGTGATGTCGCCGCCCTGCCGGCCGAGATGCTGGCCATGCTCCAGGAGGAGGTCGACGAGTCCCTGCGTCGGGCCAAGGCCGTCAAGGACCGGCTCGATGGAGCGCTGGACAGGAAGTACGGCACCACCGCCGCCGAGTTGCGGAGCCGCGAGGGCAAGGATACCGGCACGGTGCGTTTCAACGATGGCGCCGTCACCGTGGCGGTTGATCTGCCCAAGAAGGTGGACTGGGATCAGGGCCATTTGGCGGCCACCGTCGAACGCATCCGCATCGCCGGGGACGATCCGACCGAATACGTCGATCTCGCCTTCAAGGTGCCCGAGCGCAAATACGCCGCTTGGCCTGCCCACATCCGTCTCGCCTTCGAGGCCGCCCGCACGGTCAAGACCGGCAAGCCGACCTTCACGCTGAAGCCCATCGCCCCCTGAGACAACGACGGGGCAGCCCGACCCGCGAGGGCGGGCAGGTATCCCTTCGGCGCCCGGTCAACGCCCCGTCGTCCCCGCTCTGAATTGGAGAATCTCCCCATGGCCGTTCGCATCATCACCGCCGACGAGCGCCTGTCGTCCGCCGGCAATAAAACCTCGGTGGCCATCTTCGGCCCACCTGGAGTCGGCAAAACCTCGCTGCTGAAGACCCTGCCGCCCGCCCAGACCGTCTGCCTCGACTTGGAGGCGGGCATGAAGTCGGTCCAAGACTGGTCCGGCGCCAGCATCCCGGTGCGCAGCTTCGGCGACTTCCGCGATCTGGTGGTGCTGATCGGCGGCTCCGATCCGGCGGTCGATCCCAACGCTTTCTATAGCGCCCAGCACCACCAGCATGTGCGCTCGCTCTATGCCGGATCGGGGGTCGAGGAATTCCTCGCCTCCATGCCGGTGATCTTCGTTGATTCCATCACCGACCTTACTCGCCAGGTCATGGCCTTCGCCAAACAGCAGCCGGAAGCCTTCTCCGATCGCACCGGCAAGCCCGATATCCGCGGCGCCTATGGCCTGCTGGGCCGGGAAGTGATCCAGGCGCTGAAGCACCTGCAGCATGCCCCCGGCAAGACGGTGATCTTCGTCGGCGTGCTGGAAAAGGTCACCGACGAGTTCAACGCCACCACCTGGCAGCCGCAGATGGAGGGATCGAAGGCAGGGCGCGAGCTGCCCGGCATCGTCGATCAGGTCATCTCCATGCATCTGTTCTCGGCCGATTCCGAGGGTAACTGGCTGCTGGACGAGAAGGCCACCGAGCGCCGCCTGGTCTGCCTGTCCGGCAATCCCTATGGCCTGCCCGCCAAGGATCGCTCCGGCCGCCTAGAGGTGACCGAGGCCCCCGATCTCGGCGCCCTGCTGGCCAAAATCAACCGCATCCCCGCCTGATTGAAAGGAACCCACCCCCATGTCCTACGATCTCAACGATGCCCAGCCCCAGATGATGCCCACCGGCGAATTGATCCCCGACGGCACCTTCGCCAAGATCCGTCTGTCCATCCGCCCCGGCGGCGTCAATGGCTCGGTGCCCATGGATGCCGGGCTGCTGAAGGCCGCCAGCGAGAGCGACGCCAGGATGCTCGACTGCGAATTCACCGTGGTCGAGGGGCCGTTCGTGCGCCGCAAATTCTGGCAGAACTTCACGGTGGCGGGCGGCAAGCTCGACGACAAGGGCCAGAGCAAGGGCTGGAACATCTCCAAGGCGTCGTTCCGCGCCATGGTCGACAGCGCGCTCGGGTTGAACCCCAAGGATATGAGCGAGGCGACCAAGGCCAAGCGACTGATCCAGGGATTGAAGCAGTTGGACGGCATCACCTTCGCCGCCCGCATCATGGTGGAGCCGGCCAGCGATCCCAAGTACCGCGACCAGAACCGGCTGGCCAACGTGGTGCTGCCCGACGAGGCCCAATACCCGGCGGTCATGAAGGGCGAGGCGGTCGATCCCGATCCCATCAACGCCAAGCCGCGCAAGCCCGCCACTGCCGTTGCCGGTCAGAACGCCCCGGCCTGGGGCACTGATGCCGCCCCGGCGCAGGCACCGCAACAGGTCGGCAGCGTGCCGTGGAATCAGCAGGGGACGGCGCAGCCCCAGTCCCCAGCCCAGCAGTCCACTCCCCCGGCGGCATCAGCCACTGGCCCGGCTTGGCTCAACACCTGACGAAGGCGGCGCCTGCCATGACGGATGACGAATGGCAGGCGCATGTGACGCGCCAGGCGGCAAAGGCGATCGGTGAATGGCTCGAAGCCCGCGGAAAACTGCACCAGCCCATAAGGGGGCTGGCCATGTGGGAACTGGAAGCTATGGCCCAGGCCGCCATCAGCAGCTTCGTGGTGCTGGGCTGTTCGCGGATCAAGGAGGAGCCCGGCGAGCACCCGGACCTGACCCGGCTCTTGCTGGGCTGAGCCTTTGCGCCATCTGCGGTCGCGAGGCCAAGGGCTTCGGCTATGTCCATCGCCTGTGCCACGACCTTTACCCATTCCATCGTTTCTGCTCGATGCGCTGCCAGCAGGCTGGCGCCGAGATTGCCCGACGGAGCCAAGGCATGATCGACAAGACCGCCCGAGAAATCCAGGCCATCAAGGATGCCCGGCCCCTCTTCGCCGAGGCGCTGACCGCGCTGGCCCTGATGGAGCCGTTCTACCACCGCACCGCAGAGGATATCGACCGCCTGATCGAAGCCGCTGTCACCGGCTACGTCGAGTCCATGCAGCGACAGGCTGGTGTGAAGGAACGCTCAGGCACCCCGTTCGATGACGAAATCCCATTTTAGGGGGCAGATCATGCTCGACCTGAATCATGGATCCGGCTGCCAGTACCAAAAGCCCGACCGCGATCCCGGCATTACCGTGGCGGTCAACGCCGCCATCGATGCCGCCTTGGTGGTCCGCAACCGCTCTCAGGTTGCTCGTCAGTACGTCAGCACGTCCGGCATCGGCCGCGAATGCCTGCGCCAGATCCAGTACGACTATCTCGCCGTGCCCAAGGATGAAGGCCGGGATTTCGAGCCAAAGACGCTCCGTATTTTCGAGGCCGGTCATCGGGGCGAGGACGTGGTGGCAGCCTGGCTGCGGGCCGCCGGGTTCGATCTGCGCACGGAACGTCGCGATGGGCGGCAGTTCGGGTTCTCGGCGTTGAATGGACGGTTCAAGGGCCATATCGACGGCTGCCTAGTCGGCGGGCCGGTGGCCATGGCCTATCCCGCCCTGTGGGAGAACAAGGCGCTGGGCGTGTCGTCGTGGAAGGACGTGGTCAAGCGCGGCGTTGTGCTGTCCAAGCCGGTCTATGCCGCCCAGCTTGCCCTCTATCAGGCCTATATGGATCTGCCGGCTCCGGCGCTGTTCACCGCGCTCAACCGCGACACCTGGGAAATCCACTGTGAACTGGTACCGTTTGACGCCGCCCTGGCCCAGACCATGAGCGACCGTGCCCTCCAGGTGGTCCAGGCCAGCGACGCCCAGGAACTGCTGCCCCGCGCGAGTGCCGAACGGACCTCGGTGGTTTGCCGCGGCGGTAAGACGGCCGGCGGCTGGCACGGGACCTGTTCCTGGCAGGACCGTTGCTGGGGGACGTACCGATGACCGGTAAACGCCGCGCCCTCAGCTACGACGTTCTTCAGGTTCGCGACATCACCGGCCCACGCACCATTGCCCGCCTGTGGTGCGCCCAATGCGGTGACACGCTGGATATCACCTTGAACAGTGCCCATCACGCCGATGGTGTCGAGCGCATGGCGCGGGCCAAGGGATGGGACTGTGACAAGAATCGTCCGCGCCGCACCATCTGCCCCGACTGCAAGGCCCGTCCGAGCCCGCCGATCAAACCGGCTGCGCCGAACCCCATCAAACCCAACATCAGGAAGGAAATGCCGATGACCACGCCCACCGTCCGCCCCGCCACCCCCGACGAGCGCATGCGCATCCGCCACAAACTGGACGAGGTGTTCGACGATTCCAAGGGCATGTACCTGGACGGATTCAGTGACCAGCGTGTCGCCGAGGATCTGAAGCTGCCGCGCAAGATGATCGAGCAGATCCGCGAAGCCGCCTACGGCCCCATCCGTACCGATCCCGAGATCGACCAGTTGCGCACCGACATCGCCGCCCTGATCGCCCAGGCTTCCTCCCTGGCCAACCGGCTGGCCGAGGTCGAAAAACGCTATCAGCCCCGGTGACCATGATGGGCGAAATCACCCTACGCGGAAATGGTCAGCTTCAGCCCCAGCGCATCGATCACCGAGCGGATGGTTTCGTATCGGGGATGGGCACCGGGGGCGACGGCCTTGTACAGGCTTTCCCGTCCCAGCTTGGCCTTCTCGGCCACTTGGCTCATGCCGCGCGCCTTGGCGACGTGGCCCAGCGCCGCCAGGAAGATCGACGGATCGGGGTCTTCCAGGGCTGCCGTCAGGTATTCGGCCATCACTTCGCCATTGTCGAGATAGGTGGAGACGTCAAAGGCTGCGACCGGTTCCGTCATGGCTCAAACCTCCTTGATCATGCTGGCCAGTTCCTTGGCCCGCTTGATGTCCCGCGCCTGGGTCGACTTGTCGACGCCCAGGAGCAGCAGATAGACCACCTTGCCGCGCCGGGTGAAATACACCCGGTATCCCGGCCCGAAATGGATGCGCATCTCGCTCACCCCTTCGCCGACCGCCTCGCAATCACCAAAGTTCCCGAACTCGGCGGCGGTGAGACGGGCCAGGACGCGGGCCTTCCCTTTGTTATCGGCCAATGCCGAAAGCCACGCATCGAAACTGGCCGTGCGCTGCATCGTGTTCATGCGCCAACCGTATCCAAGTGGATACGGATGTGCAAGCTTTCAAGGGGGATGCCGAATGATCCATACGCCCTGTCCCAAACGGCACCGCCGAATCCGGATTGCATCAAGCGACGAGCTTGTTTAGCCTCACTCTCGACCAAAGCCGAAGGCCCACAGCCATGTGAGCCTTCATGATGACAACCCTTCCACTCTTCCCTGGGCAGCGCGTCCATCGCTGGACGGTGGTGCGATCGGGTGAATGCGCCTTTTCTCGACAAGGTCGGAAGCGGGCGCGTTGGCTTTGCCGCTGCGATTGCGGCACAGAAAAATTGGTGCTGGATCAGAGCCTGCGGCTCGCATTGTCATCGGAAACGGGGGGCAGCCGAAGCTGCGGCTGTTGGGCTGCCGAGAAAATCATTCGGCATGGGCACAACCGGTTCGGCCACCCGTCATCGGAATACGGCGCTTGGATTGCGGCCAAGAAGCGTTGCCACAATCCGCGCAACGCCTCGTTCGACCGATATGGCGGACGCGGAATTCAAATGTGCCCACGCTGGAAGGATGATTTCAGTGCCTTCCTGCAGGATATGGGGGCCAAGCCCGACCCTGGTTTCAGCCTGGATCGCATCAATCCTGATGGGGATTATGAACCGGGGAACTGCCGATGGGCTCCTGTGGACGTGCAGGCCCGGAATCGCGCCGGTGTCCGGTGGTACGAGTTTGACGGGCAGCCTGCGTTATTGGGTGACATCGCCAATTTTTTCGGTATCAGCCGAGAAATGGCGCGGAGTTGGGAGCGCCAGGGTGTTCTTCCTGCCAAACCGCTCACGACACCAGTCGAGGTGCCGGATCGCATTCCCGCTCTCGTTCTCAACCTCAATCTGACCGAGCCCCGTAAGGGGTGGCAAGACTTATCCGAGGGCGGTCAATGATCGACCTCAACGACACCTGGCTGCCGGCGGCCCGGCATGACCTGGACGAGATCCGCGACCGCCTCGCCGCCACGGCACCGGACTGGCTGCCGGGGCTGTTTCCTCAAGGTCGGCTGTCCCCGGATCGCCGGACGCTGCGCTGTGCCGATTTGTCGGGGCGTTCGCCGCGCAAGGACGGCTCGTGCATCATCCACCTTGCCGGCCACCACGCCGGTTGGGGCTTCGACCATGCCACCGGCGAGAGCGCCGGTCCCATCGATCTAATCCACCACGCCACCGGTCTCGCCGACCGCGATCTGTTCGAGGAAGCCGCCCGGTTGGCGCGGATGGATCTGCCCGCCCCGCAACGAGCCATGACGCCCAAGCCGACGCATGACCTGGAAATCGCCCGCATCCTCGGCGGTGTCCAACCGCTGGTCGGCACCATCGGTGAGACCTATCTCCGTCACCGTGGTGTCGGCGATCCGCGGTCGCCCGATCTGCTGTACCACGACGACCTTCCCGACTTCGATGGACGGCGCGGCTGGCCGGGGCTGGTGGGGATCGTCCGTGACGGTGCCGGCAACCCCGTCGGCGGCATCCACCGCACCTTCCTGCTCGACGACGGCAGCGGCAAGGCGCCACCGGGCAAGAAGATGTTGGGGGCAATCGACAGCGGCAGCGTGCGCCTCGCCCCCATACCCGCCGATGGCCACCTCGGAATCGCCGAGGGCATCGAAACCGCCCTGTCGGCCTGGGCCATCTTCGGCATCCCCACCTGGGCGGCGCTGTCGGCGGGAGGTATGCGTCAGTGGCAGTGGCCCGAGGGTCTCCGCCGCGTCACCATTTTTGCCGATGCCGGCGACGCCGGTCAGCAGGCCGCCACCACCCTGGCCGACCGCCTCAATCTGGCCGATATCCCGTCCACCATCGTCTCGCCCCTGCACGGGGACGACTTCAACGACGATCTGCGCAAGGGCGCGGCGGTTTCGCATTATAATGTGCAGCCCGCTGTCGAGGAGGCCCCGCCCACCTTCGAGAGTCTGATGGCGCAGGTGGAATGCCTGCAAGACGGCGATGCCATCGCCCTGGGCCGCCTCTATGCCCAGATCGCCAGCGGCAACCTGGAGATTTTCCAGCAGGACAAGCTGTTCGCCGCCATCAGAAAGCAGGCCGGCATCGGTATCCCCACCTCGCGGCGACAGGTGGTTGCCCTGCGGAAGACGCTCGATGCTGCGGCGGCGGATCACGAGGCCGACGATGTCAGCTTCGACGACGAAGTACGGCAGATGGCCACCCTCTATCCACTGCCCCGAACCGAGGGTGTCGATCTGCGTCTGTGCCGCGCGTCCCGTTCCGGCGAGATCATGGTTCATCGCAACATGGGCAGCGGCAAGGATGGCCGAACCGTGTGGCAGCCGGTTGCCAGCCCGTTCGGCATTCCCTCCCGGCTGCGCTATCTCGACCAGGACGACGCCTACGGTTTGCGGATGGTCATCCGCGATATGCATGGAACTTCTCGGGTGGTGGACTTTCCCCGTTCGGCCATCGCCCAGCAAGGGGCGCAGGAAATCCGCTCCGCCCTTTATGCCGCCGGTCTGCGCACCTGTGCCGACGGCGATCAGGTCGCCGTCATGCTGCTGAAGGCCGTCAACCCCCAGGCAGAGACCCTGGTGGTCAGCCGTCCTGGCTGGCATCGGCTGGAAGGCCACGATCATCCGGTGTTTGTCACTCCGGCAGGAAAGGCCATCGGCGATGCCTCGGCATTGGAATTGGCAGCCAATGCCCGCACCGAATCCGTCCGCGGCAGCCTCGACGGCTGGAAGGCGGCGGTGGCGGCAGCTGCTTTAGTCCAGGGCTGTCCGCATTTCCTGCTCGGCGTCTTGGCTGGGTTCTCGGGCGTGGTGCAGTCGCTGGCCGGTCTGGACAGTTGCGGTCTCAATCTCAGCGGCCTGTCGTCCAGCGGCAAGACGACGGCGCAGAAGTTGGCGGTCTCCGCCTGGACCTCCACCGGAATCGGTGCCGGGCTGCTGCAATCCATGCGCTCGACCGAGAATGCCGTGGAAGTCATCGCGCAAGGAGCCAGCGGTACCGTCCTCGCTCTGGACGAACTGGCCCATGTCGATGGCCGCACCATCGCCAAGCTGATCTATGCCATTGCCGGCGGCCAGGGTAAGGCGCGCATGACGGCGGGCGCCATGCTCAAGCAACGCTATGCCTGGTCGACCTATGCCCTGCTGTCCAGCGAATGCTCCCTGGAGGAAAAGGTGCGGGCCGATGGCGGTGCCTGGATCGCCGGCATGGCGGTGCGCATTGTCGACGTGGACGTCACTGACGTGGATCGCGCCGTTCCAGCCACCACGCTGCGAGCAATTGCCGGGATCGACGAAAACCATGGCCACGCGGGACCGGCTTTCGTCGAGCGGCTCATCGCCACCGGTCTGCACCAGTCCCCCGACACGCTGCGGGACCGCATTCTGGCCGAGGCCCGCAAGTTGGCGGGCGACACCACCGATTCCGCCCGCATCCGTGCCGCCACCTGTCTGGCCCTGCCACTGGTCGCGGGTCAACTGGCCCAGGAATTCGAGTTGCTGCCGACCTTCATCGACATCGAAACCCCTGTGCGCTGGGCATGGAGCCGCTTCCAGAAATCCTCGGATGCCGAGGCGCTGGAGCCTGGGGAACAGGTCGTCTCAATGCTGCGGGCCTGGATCGCCGAACGCTGGGACGTCACCATCAAGGCGGTCGATGCGGGCGAACTCAGCTTCGACCGCAAGGCCAATAACCGCGAAGCCGTGGCATGGTATGACCGCGACGCCATTTACATTCCCGCCCACCGTCTGCGTGAGGCAGCGGGCGAGACTCTCAAAGCGGTGCAGATCAGTAAAATCCTGGCCGACCGCGACATGCTGTCGCGCCGCCACAACGATAAGCGGGCCATCGTCCGCTTCGTGCCGGGCATCGGTCGCCTCGACGCCTATGCGCTGAAACGTTCCGAACTCGGTCGCAGCCCTCGTTGGGTTGGCGAAGACGACGACCTATAAGGCTCAGGCCCCTGCCTGCCGCCGCAGGGCGGCAAGATATCCCTGCCAGACGATCCGCGCCGCAGCGACGGCCTCCTCGCAGGCACCCCTCCTCGCCAGATAGAGTTTCAGGCCCGGCCACGACTGCACGTCGGGGAAATTCCGGTCGCGCCGAGCATCTCCGATGAAATCGCCCTGCGGATTATCCCCGCAGCGTCTTTGCGCGATGTATTCCCGGAACGTCATGGGCCACCTCTGCATGATCGGGTGGCCCACGATAATCGTGTCCAATACCGCGATCAATCCTATCGTTCCCTAAAAGTTCCGCATCGCCTGGGCCGCCGGCACCGCCATTGGGCCACCAGTGGCCACCTTTACCGATCAGTGGGCCACCTGAAAAGCGCCAGGTGGCCCACTGATTTCCCCTGGAAAATCAACAAGATGACCTGGTTGTGGGCCACTATGGGCCACTTGGGCCACCTGTTCGGCACGATGTAGAGGGATCGGGATAAAAAAATTCAGCGACACGATGGCTCAGAAAAAATTTCCGAAGTCGCGTGGCGAGCTTATGTTTTTGGAGAAAAGGTGGCCCACAGTGGCCCACTCTCTTTCAATCTATTGTTTTTAAATAACAAAACTGTGGGCCACCTTGGAAAATGGGTGGCCCACTGGGTGGCCCACTCGCAATGAGCGCAATCGTCTCGCTTTCATAATCCGACAGCGATTTCGATTGCACCTGAGAATCGCCCCCCTTAGACTCCCCCTCGACCAAAGCCGAAGGCCCACAGACTTGTGAGCCTTCACCATGACCACCATTCTTGCCCTTGATCTGGGCTCCACCACCGGCTGGGCCATGCGCCTTGCCGACGGTATCATTGTCTCCGGCACCATGGAGTTCAAACCCGGACGATACGAAGGCGGCGGAATGCGTTTCCTGCGCTTCCGATCCTGGCTCGACCATCTCGAAGCTGGCGCCAAGGGCATCGGCACGGTCTACGTCGAAGAAGTACGCCGCCACGCCGGCACCGACGCCGCACACATCTATGGCGGATTCCTCGCCCATCTCACCGCTTGGTGCGAACTCAAGCACATCCCCTATCAGGGCGTTCCGGTCGGCACCATCAAGCGCCACGCCACCAGCAAGGGCAATGCCGGGAAGGATGCCGTGATCTCCGCCATGCAGGCGCGCGGCTTCAATCCCGAAGACGACAACGAGGCCGACGCCCTGGCCATTCTGACCTGGGCCATCGACACCGAAGGAGGTGTGCGATGAACTGGCATCCTCCCGGCTTCGGTGGCACCCGCCGTGATCCTGAGCAGGTCAAGCGGGATGGCTGGCAAGAGCGTGGCGTCCTGGTCATTGCCGAAGACGACCAGCGCCTGACCTGGCCCGAGCGTGAACTGATCCGCCAGTTGGGTGCCAAGCTGTATGGTCCGCGCCCGGAGGTGTCCCATGGCTGAATTCCGCTGGACGCCATCCCTGGTCGAAGAACGCATCGCCGAAGCCGCCGATACTCTGCGCCGCCTGCCCGACACCAGGGTGCAGGGGCACGCCAGCACTTGGCCGCCCTATGTGCATGAGTGTTTGGAACCCACCGAGGTGAAACTGCGCCGTCCGCCACCCTCCGCCGCCGCCATCACCCGCATGGACGAAGCCTTGCCGTGGCTGCGCCACCTCGATCCCACCGACGCCAAGATCATCTGGCTGCGGGCCACCAACGCGCCATGGAAAGTGATCTGCTGGCAGGTCGGCATGACGCGGGCGACCGCTCACCGGCATTGGCTGTTCGCGCTGTGCGTCATTGCCTGGACGCTGAACGGGCGGCGCATCCCCCGTCACATCTCCAAGGTCGATCTGATCGCCCGGACCAAGGCGGCGGAGGAAAGCGAAAGGTGTATCGATACATTGCAGGGCGCGACAGTGATGGCCAGTTTGGGGTAGATGTAAGTCCAGGCTCGCGGAACGGGCGGCGACGATCACTAAATGATCCGCCGCCCAAAGCGGGCGAAAGAATAGAACACCGTACCGTGGAGAATTGGTTCCTCCCCGGCACCTTTCGCTATGCGGGGGGCATCAGCGCCCGATTTCGCTAGCGACAGCCGAAAAATCTAGGCTACCACCCCGTACCAGTTACCACCCCGGAAGGCGTGCAAGTCCAAGGACAGCGCGCCTTTCGCGCTTTCGGGCCGGGTGGTACGGGGGCGGTAGCCAGCCCGGTAGCCGCCTTCCGGCTACTGCCCCTGTACCACCCGTACCACCCCGTACCACGGCTACCACCATGCACCTCGCTCTCACCGAGCCGGTATCCCCGGCGCTCGGCTCCATGCCGCACGCCCAGGCGGCAGGAAAATGACCATGACCCATCCGCTTCCCGACACGGTCGAGGCTTGGCCCATCGACCGGTTGATTCCCTATGGCCGCAATGCGCGGACTCATTCGGACAGCCAGGTTGCCCAGATCGCCGCCAGCATGGTCGAGTTTGGCTGGACCAATCCGGTGCTGGCCGACAGCCTGGGCAATGTCATTGCCGGGCATGGCCGACTGGCCGCCGCCAAGTCCCTGGGGCTGACCACGGTGCCGGTGGTGATCCTCGACCATCTGACCGAAGCCCAGCGCCGCGCCTATATCCTGGCCGACAACAAGCTGGCCCTGAATGCCGGATGGGATGACGAGACCCTGGCGGCGGAGCTGCACGCCCTCAACGCCGAGGGTTACGACCTCGACCTGATCGGCTTTTCGGAAGAGGAACTGGACGCCCTGATGGCCCCCCTCGACGACGAGGGCGACGGCCAGGGAGAAGGTGACGAAGACGAGATCCCCGAACCGCCCATCGACCCGGTAACGCGGCCGGGCGATTTGTGGATCTTGGGCCGCCACCGCCTTCTGTGCGGCGACAGCACCGTCGCCACCGATGTGGAGCGTCTGCTGGCCGGAGCCACGCCGCACCTGATGGTGACCGACCCGCCTTACGGGGTGGAATACGATCCCACTTGGCGGAACGAAGCCGGGGTGTCGTCCTCGGCCCGCACCGGCAAGGTCGCCAATGATGACCGCGCCGATTGGCGGGAAGCCTGGGCGCTATTCCCCGGCGAGGTGGCCTATGTCTGGCATGCGGCGATCTTCGCCAAGATTGTAGCCGACAGCCTGGAAGCCAACGACTTCAAGATCCGCGCCCAGATCATCTGGTCGAAGAACCGCTTCGTCCTGGGCCGCGGTGACTACCACTGGCAGCACGAACCCTGCTGGTACGCCGTGCGCAAGATCGGCACCGGCCATTGGCAGGGGGCGCGGGATCAGGCCACCATCTGGACCATCGGCAACAACGGCGACGAGGACGAGGCCACCGTTCACGGCACCCAGAAGCCGGTGGAATGCATGCGCCGTCCGATCCTCAACAACAGCGCCGAGGGCGATTCGGTCTACGAGCCGTTCGCGGGCAGCGGCACCACGGTGATCGCCGCCGAAGCCACGGGCCGTATCTGCTTCGCCATGGAATTGAACCCCGCCTATGCCGACGTGATCGTCGGGCGATGGCAGAAGCTGACCGGGCAGAAGGCCATCCTGGATGGCGATGGCCGGAGCTTTGAGGAAATCGCCGCCGGGAAGGCGGTCAGCGCCGGGTGATCCGGCGCAGGGAATGCTGGTACTTGGCGTCGGTGGGCTTCCAGTTCAGCGGCTGGCAGCCGAGGCGCAGGTCGCGCTCCCAGAATTCGAGGATCTGCTTGTTGGAATAGCCCTTGCCCCGGAAGTATTCGAAGTCGCTCTGCGCCCACATGGGGTGGGCCTTCAGGGCGGCGGTGGGGCGGACGGTCAGGGCCATGTTACTTGGCCTCCCGCTGTTCGTTCTGTTGGGTGCCTGCGCACCCGGCGGCGTAGGCCGCTCCCAGGGCTTTCTTGATCTGCCAAACCGCCAGTTCGTGGAAGTCCAGGCGGTCGCTGTTGCGGGTCTCCAGGGTTTCCAAGTCCAGGATGGTGGCGGCGATGTTCGCCAGGGCTTCGTCGCGGGTTTGCATCGTGGTGTTCCTCCGTTTTGTTGGACCCACTAACGCTCTCCCGCGCAGGCTTATCAAGTCGATTAATCGATTACTTCCAACGGATTAGTCTGATGCGCCAATCCCGCCATATGTCCCTGGCCGAGGCTGCCGCCAACGTGGTGATCGGCTACGGCATCGCGGTTGCCACCCAGGTGGTGGTGTTCCCGGTCTTCGGCATTCACATCACCCTGGCCGCTGATCTGGCCATCGGCGGGATTTTTGCCATGATCTCCCTGCTGCGCGGTTTCGTGCTGCGGCGAATCTTCGAGCGGCTGCGGTGAGACTTGGATTTGGAGCGATCCGAATCTACTGTTCCCGATCACGATGCCAGCAAAAGAGAAGAATGCCATGTCCAAATCGGCCCTTTCCAAGTCCATCCGTGCGGTGACCGGTTGCTCTGTTGCCCAGGCGGATGCCACTGTTGAAGCTGTCCTGGCCACCATCGTCGATGGTGTGAAGACCGACGGCAGCTTCCGTCTGATAGGCTTCGGCACCTTTGCCAAGGCCGAGCGTCCCGCGCGCCGGGGCCGCAATCCGAAGACCGGCGAGGCCATAGACATTGCCGCTTCGACCTCGATCAAGTTCAGCACGGCGGCGGCGCTGAAGAAGTCGCTGTAAGTCATGGCCGTCAATCCCGAGCATGTGGCCCGTGCCGCCAATGATCTGCTGGATCACTATGGTCAGGCCGCTCTCGATGTGGCCAAGACGCAGGTTGAACGCGCGTCAAGGGCAAGTGACCATCTTGCCCTTGACCACGCCCTGATGGTCCTGAGTGAAATCGAGCGCCATCAGGGCAGTTCGTCCACACCGGTGACGTAGGCGTCGGCCTTGTTCCAGGACCCTTCGTCAAGTTCCCACTCGGTGTCGGCGCTCTCGTGCAGTTTCTCGAAGGCCGCCGTCTCGGCCTGCTCGGGCGTTTCGGTCTCGACCTGGACGATGGTACTTTCGGTGACGTCGCGGGTGATGATGACGCTGTAGCGGGGCATGGGCGGCTCCTATTCGGCGATTCTGTAGGTGCGGCCCCGACCAGAGAGCTTCTCGCTGGTGATCGTCAGGCCCAGCTTCTTCTTCAAGGCCCCGGCAATGGCCCCGCGAATCGTATGATTCGCC
Organism: Magnetospirillum sp. SS-4; assembly: GCF_902729425.1. Lineage (GTDB taxonomy): Bacteria > Pseudomonadota > Alphaproteobacteria > Rhodospirillales > Magnetospirillaceae > Phaeospirillum. Next base: position 28,005 of record NZ_CACVCH010000050.1, read on the forward strand.
CAGCCAAATTCTGCAGCAATCTCGTCAATGCTGGCCCCTTCAGGCCGCTTCAGCATGGTGATCAGGGCTTCCTGCTTCGTCCCCTGGCGGGTCTTGCGCGGCGTATTCGCGCCGTCGGCCTCCGTGGGCGCGGTTTCCGGCTGGTCGGCCATGTCCGTCGCCGGTTCTTCTTCCGGGGCGGTGTCCGCGCCCGTGTCGGCCATCATGCCCAACACCTCGTAGGCGGCGGGCGTGGCCCGCAAGGTGAACGGGATCCCGTCCTCGTCCTCGCGCCAGACCGGCATACCGGGTTCGGCGGGAATCTCCTCGGCCAGTTCCTTCTTGATCAGGCTGGTCAGTACCATCTTCACCGCGCCCCCCCTTCAAGGCGGCGGTGATGGGCAGCAGGAAACCGCCTTTGCGAGCGCAGGCAGTAGACAGGATGACGGCTTGGGTATCGGACAACGACATGGTGGTTCCCTCCGGGATGCGACGCGGGCCAGTCCCGCGCCTGTACCACTCCAAGCCCCGCCAGCCAGAAGCCGGTCGGAGCCTGTCCCCATGAAGGTGGGGGGCGGAGGGAAAAGCGGCTGATCAGGCGGCGAACTCGCCCTCCTGGAAGGCGCTGTCGGTAATGCGCTTCAGCATCTCGGCGTAGTGGGCCATGGTTCCGGCGTGGCCCCAGTTGATCTCGTCCGGTGACCAGTTGAAGTGGTCGGCGCTCAAGGCCTGGAGCCGGGCCAGCATGGCGTCGAATTTGGTCTTCTTGGCAATAAAGGCGTCGATGGCCTGGGTGTTGTCGCTGCGCTTCGTCATGGTTCCCTCCGGTGTTCGTGGGACCATCCATCGCTCTGCCGGGCGATGACATCAACTCGATAAGTGTATTCGTTTATTGCTTTCTGCGGGGGCTCGCTCATGGGGCTGTCGATACGCGCCTATGCGCGGCATCGCGGGGTCAGTCACGTCTCGGTGCTGCGGGCCGCCAAGGCTGGACGCATTCCCCAGGAGCCGGACGGCACCATCGACCCGGCCAAGGCCGATGCCGCCTGGGATGCCCAGACCGATCCGGCCCGCAAGGCTCCGCCCCCTGCGCCGGAGAAGGCCACACTGATTCCGCCTGCGATCCAGGCATCCCCGTCACTACCGCCCCAGCGCGATTCTCTGCCCTCGACAGGCGCCAACTTCACCCAGGCCCGCACCGCCCACGAGGTCGCCAAGGCGCAGAAGGCCCGCATCCAGGTGCAGCGGCTGAAGGACGAGGTCATCGATCGCGCCAATGCCCTGGCCCTGGTGTTCAAGCTGGCCCGCCAGGAACGCGATGCCTGGGTCGGTTGGCCCGCCCGTGTCGCCGGATTGATGGCGGCGGAGATCGGCATCGACCCGCATGTGATGCAGGTTTTGCTGGAAACCCACGTCAGGGCGCATCTGAATGAGCTTGCAGACATCAAGCCGGACTTCCGCTGAGTTTGACGGCGCGGAGTTGATCCTGTCGGCCTGGAGCGACGGAATGCAGCCCGACCCGCTGCTGACCGTGTCGGAATGGGCCGACCAGCACCGGGTCCTGTCGTCGCGCGCTTCCGCCGAACCGGGCCGCTACCGCACCGCCCGCACGCCGTATTTGCGCGAGATCATGGATTGCCTGTCGCCGTCGCATCCCTGCCGGCGGGTGGTGTTCATGAAGGGCGCCCAGGTCGGTGCGACCGAGGCGGGCAACAACTTCCTGGGCTTCATCATCCACCATGCCCCCGGCCCGGTGCTGGCGGTGCAGCCCACCGTCGAGATGGCCAAGCGCAACTCGCGCCAGCGCATCGACACCCTGATCGACGAAAGCCCCATCCTGCGGGAACGGGTGAAACCGGCCCGCTCGCGCGACGCCGGCAACACCATGCTGTCGAAGGATTTCCCCGGCGGCACCCTGGTGATGACCGGAGCCAACAGCGCGGTGGGCCTGCGCTCGATGCCGGCCCGCTATCTGTTCCTCGACGAGGTGGACGCCTATCCCGCATCGGCCGACGAGGAAGGCGATCCGGTGGCGCTGGCCTGCGCCCGCATGGCCACCTTCGCCCATCGGGCCAAGGCGTTCCTGGTCTCGACGCCCACCATTCGCGGGCTGTCCCGGATCGAGCGGGAATACGAGGCATCCGACCAGCGCCGCTTCTTCGTGCCGTGCCCCCATTGCGGGACCATGCAGTGGCTGAAATTCGAGCGGCTGCGCTGGGACAAGGGCCAGCCGGGCAGCGTCCGTTATGTCTGCGAATCCTGCGACCAGCCGATCACCGAATCGGCCAAGGCCACCATGCTGGCGGCAGGTATTTGGCGGGCCACAGCGGTGGCCGAGGATCCCGGCACCGTCGGCTTCCACATCTCGGCGCTCTACTCGCCGCCGGGCTGGCAATCCTGGGAGAGCATCGCCCGCATGTGGGAAGCAGCTCAAGGCAATGACGACGCGCTCAGGGTATTTCGCAACACCGTGCTGGGGGAAACCTGGGTAGAATCCGGTGAAGCACCCGACTGGCAGCGCCTCTACGACCGCCGTGAGACCTGGACCAACGGCACCGTGCTGGAGGGTGGACTGTTCCTCACCGCCGGGGCCGACGTCCAGAAGGACCGGGTCGAGATCGATGTCTGGGCCTGGGGCCGCAACCTCGAAAGCTGGCTGGTCGACCATGTCGTCATCGACGGCGGGCCGGAACATGCCGAAACCTGGGCGGCGCTGGAGCGGGTACTGGGCCAGACCTGGACCCATGCCAGTGGCGCCGCCCTGAAGATCGCCCGCCTCGCCATCGACTCCGGCTACGAGTCGTCAGCGGTTTACACCTGGGGCCGCAGGATGGGCGTCGGCCAGGTCTCGCCCATCAAGGGCGTCGAGGGCTTCAACCGCTCCAGCCCGGTGTCCGGCCCCACCCTGGTCGATGCCACCGAGGGCGGCAAGAAGGTCCGCCGCGGTGCCCGCCTCTGGACGGTGGCGGTGTCCACCTTCAAAACCGAAACCTACCGATTCCTGCGCCTTGAGCGTCCCACAGACGAAGAATTGGCCGAGGGCGTCCGTTTCCCGGCCGGAACGGTGCATCTGCCATCGTGGGCGGACTCCGAGTGGTGCAAGCAGTTCGTCGCCGAGCAGCTGGTGACGGTCAAGAACCGGCGCGGCTTCACCAAGCTAGAATGGCAGAAGCTGCGCGAGCGCAACGAGGCGTTGGATTGCCGGGTCTATGCCCGCGCCGCCGCCTGGATCGTCGGCGCCGACCGCTGGTCGGAGGCCAAGTGGCGGGATCTGGAAAAGCAGGTGGCGGCCACGGACCACGCCAGCGACCCCGAAGCCGGGCAGGTGCGCCGGATCGCCCGCCGTCCCCGGCGGATCATCAAGTTCAGCGGGATGCAGTGACATGACCCTCGACGACATGAAGGCGGAGCGGGAACGGGTGCTGGCGCGGCGCAACTCCCTGGTCGCCCGCGTTACGGTGGGCGACCGCACCGTCCAATACGACCTCACCCAGGCCAACCATGTCCTGGCCGATCTCGACCGCCGCATCGCCGTGCTGGAGGGCAAGAAGCCCCGTCGGCGCATCCTCGCCGTCGCCACCAAGGGGCTGTGACCATGCTGGGGAGTTTCCGCCGTCGCCTCGGCGCCCTGATCGGTGGCTTCGAGGCCGCCCAGGGCAGCCGCCGGCTCAAGGGCTTCCAGCCCAGCCGCGCCCACGTCAACACCCTGATCGCCGCCGCCGGTTCCGACATCACGGCGCGAGCCCGCTATCTGGTGCGCAACAACGGCTATGCCCTCAATGCCGCCGAAAGCTGGACCGGCAATGCTGTCGGCACCGGCATCAAGCCGTCGTCGCTGATCGCCGACAAGGATCTGAAGACCCGGGTGCAGCAGTTGTGGCTGGCCTGGACCGACGAGTCCGATGCCGAGGGCCTGACCGATTTCTACGGCCAGCAGCGTCGCGCCGCCCGCGAGGTGTTCATCGCCGGGGAGGTGTTCTTCCGCCTGCGCCCGCGCCGCCCCGAGGACGGCCTGACGGTGCCGTTGCAGCTTCAGATGCTGCCATCGGAAATGCTGCCGCTGACCCGAACCGAGATCCTTCCCGGCGGCAACGTCATCCGCCAGGGCATCGAGTTCGACCGCATCGGGCGGCGGGCGGCGTACTGGTTCCTGCGCCGCCATCCCGGTGATCTCACCGACCCCGGTCTGGCCGGCGAGACGGTGCGGGTGCCGGCAGCCGAGATCATCCACATCATCGACCCGGTGGAATCCGGGCAGTTGCGCGGGGTGTCGCGGCTGGCCCCGGCGGTGGTGAAGCTGTTCCTGCTCGACCAGTACGACGACGCCGAACTGGAGCGCAAGAAGATCGCTGCCATGTACGCCATGTTCGTGACCTCTCCGGCTCCCGCCGACGTGATCGACTTGGTTCCCGCCGATGACGGTTCCGGCGACCGCATTGTCGAGGTCCAGCCCGGCCAGGTGGTGCCGCTGGAACCAGGAGAGCAGATCCAGACATCCGCCCCCGCCGATGTGGGCGGTTCCTACGAGCCGTTCGAGTACCGCACCCTGCTGCAGATATCCGCCGCCACCGGGGTGCCCTACGCCTATCTGTCCAACGACATGCTGAAGGCCAATTACTCCAACTCGCGCATGGCGCTGCTGGAGTTTCGCCGCCGGGTCGAGGCATGGCAGCACTCGGTGATGGTGCATCAGATGTGCCGGGTGGTCTGGCAACGCTGGATGGACGTGGCGGTGCTGTCGGGGGCGCTCGAGATTCCCGGCTATGAGCGCAACCGCGCAGCCTTTATCGCCTGCTCCTGGCTGCCGCCGAAATGGGACTGGGTCGATCCGCTGAAGGACGCCAAGGCCGAAATTGAGCAGATCGACGCCGGTCTCAAAAGCCGCACCCAGGCTCTGGCCGAGCGTGGCTTCGACGCCGAGCAGGTGGATGCCGAGATCGCCGCCGATAAGGCCCGCGAACAGCGGCTGGGGTTGTCGTTTGGGGCCACGCCGCCGGCAGCCCCCACCCATGACACCAGCCCCATCAGCAAGAGGATGGACATGAGCGAACGCGTCTTCAGTATCGACACCGTCAGTGAGGTGACGGGGATTTCACGAGCGAACCTTCACCAGATGATTTGCCGCAGGCATTTCGTGCCCATCCACAGCACTCGAAATGGCGTTGCCCGCGACTTCACGCTGAGGGACATGGTGCATCTCGCCGTCGTTTCCGATCTGCGCTCCATCGGAATCGATCTCCGGCGGGCGGTGAATATGGTCGGCTCCTCGGCCGACGGCACAGCAGGGCGGGATATTGTCACCTGCCGCAGCGGCGAGATCGAAATCACCGTCGATGTCGCCCGCATCGCCGACCGTGTCCGCGACCGGATGGCAGGGGAGCGGTCATGACGGACCTCCCGCATCTCGCGGCTCGCCTGTATGGGACGCCGCTGCTGGTCGCCCGCAGTAAGCTGGATGTGATCCTGGGCGCCCTCGGACCCCGGCTGGCCGGGCAGGCCGTCTCTTTCGACGGCGATGCGGCTCCGTCCGCCGATGTGGCGGTGACGTCCGACGGCATCGCCATCATCCAGGTGGTCGGCACCCTGGTGGCCCGCTCCGGCTATCTCGGCGCCGCCAGCGGGCTGACCGCTTATTCCGACATCGCCGAAGCCATCGAGGCGGCGGCCACCGATCCCGGCATCCGGGCCATCCTGCTGGATGTGGATTCCTCCGGTGGCGAGGTGGGCGGCCTGTTCGATTTGGTTGACCACATCCAGGCCATCCGCGCCCAATGTGGCAAGCCCATCTGGGCGGTAGCCGATGAGGCGGCACTGTCGGCGGCCTATGCCATCGCCTGCACCGCCGACCGCCTCTACGTCACCCAGACCGGCGAAATCGGCTCCATCGGCGTGGTGGCGGTCCACCGCGACGAATCCGGAGCCGATGCTCAGGCTGGGCTGGCGTGGAGCTTCGTCCATGCCGGGGCCAGCAAGGTCGATGGCAACCCGCATCAGCCGCTGTCTGACTCTGCCCGCGCCACGCTCCAGGCCGATGTTGACGCCTTGTATGGAAAATTCACCACCCTGGTGGCCGAGCGGCGGCGGCTGTCTCCCGACGCCGTGCGGGCCACCGAGGCTGCGGTCTATCGCGGCGACCAGGCGGTGGCCGCCGGGCTGGCCGACAAGGTCGGCACCCTGCGTGTCGCCCTGGCCGATCTCGGGGCTGTGCTGGCCCGACCCACCATTTCCCGCCCCATCGCCGCCCGAAAGGAAGCCCCGATGTCCGAATCCCAAGGGGATGTCCCCGCTCTGGCTGCCGTGCCGCAGCCGCCCGCCCAGGCCAACGCGGATCTGGAACAGCGCCTGCGCGCCGAATATTCCGAGATCAGCGCCATCGCCGCCCAGGCCGCCCGCCTCGGCGTCACCATCGACCCCGCCGAGGCCATGGCCAAGGGCATCCGCCCCGAGGCGCTGCGCCGCTCGGTGCTGGAGCAACTGGCCGCCCGTTCCGATGCCACCGACGTGGTGGCCGCCGCTCCGGCGGGTGCCGCTCCCAAGACCGAAACCGAAAGCCCCATCGTCCGGCGTGCCCGCGAAGCCGCCGCCCGGAAATAAGGACACGCTGCCATGCCTGTGCTGACCGCTTCGCCCTCCCTGGGCGATCTGCTGAAGTTTGAACTGAACGCCAGCTACTCCCGCGAAACCGTGACGCTGAAAGCGGGCACGTCCTATCCCCTCGGCTCCGTGCTGGGCCGCATCACCGCCAGCGGCGAATACCGCCTGTCCCCCGCCGCCGAGGTGGTGGGCGATGAAGGCGCGGAAACCGCCATCGCCGTGCTGTTGGAAACGGCGGATGCCACCGATGGCGCCATCACCGGCCTGATCGCCGCCCGTGGCCCGGTCATCCTGGCCGATGGCGCCCTGGCGTTCGATGCCTCGGTCGACGATGCGGCGAAACGTGCTTCCAAGATCACCCAGCTTTCTGCCCAGGGCCTCGTCGCCCGCGCCACCGTCTGATCGGAGTCCCTCTTCATGGTCGAGATTCTCAATCCCTTCGACGCGGGCGGCTATTCGCTTGCCGAGATGACCCAGGCCATCAACATCCTGCCCAACCTGTACACCCGGCTCGGCCAGATGGGGCTGTTCCGCTTCGAGGGCGTCACCCAGCGCAGCGTCATCATCGAGCAGGCCGAGGGAATCCTCAACCTGCTGCCCACCGTACCGCTGGGCGGCCCGGCCACCGTCGCCAACCGCGATGCCCGGAGCATGCGCTCCTTCACCGTACCGTGGATTCCCCACGATGATTCCATCACCCCCCAGGACGTCCAGGGCGTGCGCGGTTTCGGCGTCGCCGATGCCGCCGATCCGCTGGCCACCGTCATGGAACGCAAGCTGACCCGCATGCGCAGCAAGCACGCGCAGACGCGGGAATTCATGGAGGTCAACGCGCTGAAGGGCATCGTCCGCGATGGCTCCGGCAGCACCCTCTACGACTATTTCGTCGAGTTCGACCTGTCCCGCCAGCAGGTGGATTTCGCCCTGGGCACCGCCACCACCAACGTCCAGGCCAAGATCCGCGAGGTGCTGCGCAAGGTCGAGACCGAGTTGAAGGGCGAGACCATGACCAGCGTGCTGGCCCTGGTCAGCCCGGAATTCTTCGACAAGCTGATCAGCCATGCCAAGGTCGAGCAGGCGTACCAGTACTATTCCTCGACCGGCGCCCAGCCGCTCAGGGAAGACGTCCGCCGCCGTTTCCCCTTTGCCGGCATGGTATTCGAGGAATACAGCGCCACCGTCACCCTTTCCACCGGCCAGACCGAAACCCTGATCCCGGCGGGCGAGGGCATCGCCTTCCCGCTGGGCACCATGGACACCTTCGTCACCTATGGCGCTCCGGCCAATCTGATCGAGACGGTCAACACCCTGGGCGTGCCCATGTACGCCCGCCAGCTTGCTCGCCAGGACGGCAGCGCCATCGACGTCAAGACCGAGGCCTCCATCCTGCCGGTCAACAAACGCCCGCGTCTGGCGGTGCGCCTATTCTCGGGCAATTGAGCATGACCGCCTTTGCCGAGGCCATCGACGACCTGTTCGCCGATCCGAACATGGCGGTCACGGTGACGTATCAGGGCCGCCCCGTGCGTGCCCTGGTACGGCGGCCCGACCGCGATATCGAGTTCTCCGACATCACCGTCCACACGGGGACGGCGGTGTTCGAGATTCGGCGGAGGGAGGTTCCGGCTCCCCAGGCGGGGGACATCATCCACCATGACGGCGACAACTTCGTCGTCCAGGGCGAACCCCGCCTGGATGCCGAGCAGCTGATCTGGACCTTGGACACGAGACCGGCATGAAACTGGGGGCGGCTATTTCCGGCGATCTGCGCAAGATCATGGCCGAGGAAATCAAGGCTGCCGAGGACGCCGTCACCGCCGCCATGCGCCAAGCCGCCGACGGATTGAAGGCCGATCTTCGCCGCCAGGTCACCGAGGCGGGCATGGGCCAGCGCCTCGCCAATACCTGGCGGGCCGAGCTTTATCCCAAGGGCCAAAAGAGCATCAAGGCGGCGGGCTTCGTCTTCACCAGGGCCCCCACCATCATCCGCGCCTTCGACCAGGGCGCGGTGATCAAGTCCAAGCACGGTTTCTGGTTGGCCATCCCCACACCCGCCGCCGGCACCGGCGCCCGAGGCAAGCGCATGACGCCGGGTCTGTGGGAACAGATGCACGGCAGCCGCCTGCGATTCATCTATCGCCGGGGCGCGCCCTCACTGCTGGTGGCCGAGAACATGCGGGCCCGCATCCCCCGATCAAGTCGGGGGACCGCACGGGGCGGTTTCGCCCAGGGCAGCGCCTCGGCGCTCCGCTCCGGGCGTGGGATGACCAGTGTGGTGATGTTCATCCTGGTGCCGCAGGTCTCGTTGCGAAAGCGACTGGACGTCAACGCCGCCGCCGAGCGGTGGGCTTCGGCGCTGCCGGAGCTGATCGTCAGGAATTGGCGGGATAGTTAACAACGTACCTTGAGTCTGGCGAGCGGCAGGAATAATCGGCGGGGCTGTCCAGAAAAGGTGACGAAGCCATACTTTGCATAAAACGCTGCTGCCTTGTCGTCCTTAGCCTCGACGACCATGGCATGAATGGCGATGGCATCGCTGGCCCGCATTACCCGCTCGAACGCGTTGAGCAGCAGGAACTTTCCGTACTGCTGTCCATGAAAGCCGCGATCAACCGCCAGACGTCCGATCAAGGCGGCCGGAATTGGATAGCGGGGCAGTTTACGGGCCAATTCCTCGGGCAAGTCGTCCCGACTGAAACTCGCAGCGCTTAACGTGTAGTAGCCGATGATCTGTCCGCCAAGGTCATCGACGGCGACAAAAACGCTGGTCAGGTTGCGACGGATATCCTGGCCGGCGTGGCTGCGAATGTACTGATCAAGCGCTTCTTCGCCGCAGCAGAAGATGGATCGATCATGATGAATGTCCAGCGGTTCGACGCGGGGAAGGCGAAACCCCGTCATCCGCCGGTCACCCGCCCGTACCACGCGAAGGCTTCCTTCAGCTTCTCGTTCGGCTCGGGCGGATTGAGCAGCAACTCCTGAAACCGCTCCCATTCCTCGGCATTCAGGGTGATGACCTCATGTTCGCGCACCACGGTGTCCGCCTTCTGCAAGGCGACATCGACCATGAAATCGGTGAGCGTCTTGTCAGAATAGGCGGCAGCCCGTTCCAGCTTCCGCTTCGATTGCGGGCTGAGACGGATGCTGATGCGTTCCTGGCGCTGGGCGATTCTGGACATAGAGCGGCTCCGGTATCTGGCTCTCATTAATGTACGTCCATCTGACGCACGTTTCAAGGATTTCCCATGCCCAGCATCCGCGAACAGATCCTAGCCGCCCTGCTGGCGCGGCTGCAAACCATCCCCGGCGCTACGGTCAAACGGGAAACGCCGTTGCCGGAAACGGTCCCCTCCGGTGGATTGATCATCCTGCGCGACGGCGATCCCGGCGATCCCGAGGTGGTGCTGTCGCCCATCACCTATCTCTGGGAACACCAGACCGAGATCGAGGTGATCCTCCAGCGCGGCCAGGACGACGACAGCGCCGCATTGGACGCACTGCTGATGGCGGTGGGGAATGCCCTGGCCACTGACCGTTCCCTCGGTGGTCTGGCCGAATGGCTGGATTGGGACGCACCCAAGACCTCCGGCCTCGCCATCGACGGTGCTGCCGCCCTGCGCGGCGCCACCGTCCCAGTCACCATCCATTACGGCTCCAGCGACCCGCTGGGCTGAGCCACACCTTATATATGGGAGTCCCCCATGGCAAAGACTCGGGCCTATGGCGCCGATTGCATCCTGCTGGCCGCCTCCGAGGCGAGCTACGGCGTGCTTCCGGCCGACGGCTATGTACGGCTGTCGTTCAAGGAATCCAGCCTGGGCGCCGAGCGTCCCCTCGGCTACGACCCGCTGCTGGGCCAGGGCCGTGATGCCCAGGATCCCTATTACGAGGCGATCAAAGACGAGGGGGATGTCGGCGTGCCGCTGGATGTGCGAGCTTTGGGCTTCTGGCTGAAGGGCTTGTTCGGCGCGCCCGCTACCGTCGATAACGGTGACGGAACCTTCGACCATGTCTTCACCTCGGGCGGCGCGCTGCCCAGCCTCGCCATCGAGATCGGTCATGCCCAACTGGCGGTGCCGAAGTTCTTCCGCCATGGCGGGGCCAAGCTCGACAAGCTGTCCTTCGACATGGCCCGCTCCGGCGCCGCCAATGCCAGCATCGGTGTCATCGCCCAGGGCGAGACCGAAGCGGCCACCACCATTGACGTCACCCCGGCGGCCTTCGCCCTGAAGCGGTTCAGCCAGGGCAGCGGTACCATCCGGGTCGGCGGCGGCCAACTGGCCAACGTGGTGGGCGGCAAGTTGTCCTTCTCCAACAACCTGGAGCGGGTGGAAACCATCCGCGCCGACGGCCTGATCGACGGTGTGGACGAGACCGAGGCCACCGCCGAAGGCTCGGTGGACATCCGCTTCGGCACCGATACCACGCTGACCGCCGCTATCGCCACCGAAAGCCCGGTGGAGATGGAATACGGCTTCACCATTCCCGGCTCGGCCTTTGCTCTGACCTTCCATCTGCCCCGTGTCTTTTGCCCCAAGAAGAAGCAGGAGATCAAAGGCCCCGGCGGCATCCAGGCCAGCTACGACTGGCGGGCTGCCCGCGATCCGGTGGCGGGGTATCTGCTCCGCGTCACCCTGGTCAACGACGTGGCGGGGTATTGATCATGATCCGACTTTCTCTGCCGAAGGAGCCGTACTGGCTCGATCTGCCCCATGGCGTGCGGGTGTTCGTCCGTCCCCTGACCACGGCGGTGTACGAGGCCGCCCGGTCGCGCGGCTGGCGCATGGCGCGAGCCATTGCTGCCGAACATGCCGATCTGAAGGCCGCCGGGGCCGACATCACCGGCTTGCCCGATCTGTCCGACGAGGATGCCCTGGCCGGGCTGTCACAGATGTTGTTCGCCCAAGGTCTGGCCCGCTCCGCCATCACCAAATGGGAGGGCGTGTTGGATGCCGATGATCAGCCCGCCGAAAGCACCGATTCCGCCATCGCCGAACTGATGCAGCTTCCCCGCATGGCCGAGTCGTTCGTCGTCCAATACACCGAAACCCATGAAGCGGTCATCGCCGAGGGAAACGTCTCCAGGCCCGCGCCGAATGGCACTTCAGCGGCGGGCCTGACTACTGCCGAGGCTGCTTTGGGCCCTGCGACTGCCCCTATGACCGCAACGCCCCCCTGACCGAATCCGGTTGGCAAGCTTGGGAATTGCTGACCGGTTCCATCGGCGCCATCCGCATCGGCCCCCGTGGCGGCATCACCGGTCTCGACCTTCCGGCCCTGCTGATCCAGGCCCAGGCGCTGGGTTACGACCGGCCTCTGCTGGCGCGGCTGCTGCCCTTCGCCGAGCGGGGAATGGTGGCCGGTTCCGCCAAGGTTCAAACAGAGACCTGATCCATGGCCACCAAATCCGTCTCCATCCGCCTGTCGTTGCAGGACGGCGAAACCGTGCGCCGTGCCCTGCTGCAATTGGGCGAGGACGGGCAGAAGGCCCTGCTGCGGATCGAGACGGCTGCACAACCGGCGTCGAAGTCGCTGCTGGCCATGAATGCCGCCAGCCAGGACATCCAGGGCGGCATGGCGGGCTTCGCCTCGCGGCTTGGCCCCATCGGTTCGGTGATGATGGCGCTGGGACCGGCCGGGCTGGCGGCGGGCGCGGCCATCGGGTTCTTCGGCAAGGCCATGGTCGAATCCACCATCAAGGTGGAAAGCCTGGAGGCCCGCCTCAAGGGTCTGGTCGGCGCCGCAGCGCTCACCGAAACCACCAGCTATCTCTATGCCCAGGCCCAGAAGACCGGCACCGCCCTGGAGACGGTGGTCGGGGCCTATTCCCGGCTGGCGGCGCTGCAGAAGGCCGGGATCATCACTACCGGCGAAAGCCGTGCCTTGCTGGAAGGGTTTCAGTCCACCGCCATCGCCCTGGGTGCCTCGTCCGAGCAGTTGGAGCAATCCCTGTTCGGGCTGGCCCAGGGGCTGTCGTCGGGCACTCTGCGCGCCGAGGAACTCAACCAGATCGTCGAGCCCATGCCGGGCTTGCTCCAGGCTCTCGACCGGGCCGCCGCTCTGCCCTCGGGTGGCTTCCGCCAGATGGTCACCCAGGGCAAGGTCACGGCGGATTTCTTCCGCGACACCTTGATCAAGGCGCTGCGGGGCTTCGACGAGGCCGCCAAGGAAAGCGCCGATACCGCCGAGCGGTCGTTCCAGCGCCTGTCCAATGCATGGCAGGGCTTTACCAACGCGCCATGGCTGCGCAAGGTTCTGTCGGGCGGCGCCAATGCCGGGGCGGCGACGCTGGAATCGCTGACGCCGAGCGAATCCACGGTCAAATCGCGGCTGGCCGATCTGGATCGCCGCATCGCTGCCCTGGGGGGCGAACAGGCCCTCGACAAGCCGCTGCCTGCCGGTACCCATTCCGTGGTGGTCCAGGCGGTCAGGGAGGAAAACGAGGAACTGCGCCGCCTGCTGGCCGAGCGCTTTGGATTAGCCGCCGATCTCGACGAGATCACCCGCAAGCGGGCGGGCATGGAAGCCCAGGCCAAGATGGAACGCGACCGGGTCCGGGCCGAGCAGCGCGAGCCCAGCTATCTCGAAAAGCTGACCGACATCAAATTCGAGGTGGAATGGCAGGAGAAGCTGAATGCGGCCCGCGCCGCCGGCAATGCCGAGTTCTCCCGCACCAAGGCCCAATACGAGGCGGCCAAGGGCTTCCGCCAAATTGAGAAGGAGCTGTTCCAGCAAGGCGGCGTCTATCGCACCCAGCCCAAGGAACAGGAGATCAAGGATCTGCTGGCCCGCGAGGCCGAGGCCAAGGGGGCGGGAGAGATGTCCGCCCAGGCCCAGGCCGAGGTACTGGGGCTGAACCTCCAGGCTCGTGGCCAGGAGCGTCTGGCCGAAGCCGCCCGCACCGGGGGACAGGCCCAGATCGACGCAGCCCGCGATGCCAAGGTGCTGGAGTTCGCCTTCAAGAATAACGGCGCGGCGGTGGCCGAGTATGATCGGGCGCTGCGCCGCATCGATGCCGCCAAGCTGCTGGAGCAGAAAAACGGCCTGATCCGCACCATGGGGCAGGAAGCCGCCGCCAATGACCGGCTGGCCGATGCCGCCAAGGGATCGGTGGCCGACACCATCCTGGCGGAGCGCACCAACTGGCTGGCCGAACAGGCCTCCAAGGGGCTGGCCGATGCCAATGGCGAACTGGCGGCCTCCTACGCCCAGGTGCAGAAATCCCGCGCCAACAGCGAGGCCGCCCGCACCGTCGCCGATCTGGAGCGCGAGATCGATGCCCAGGTTCGGTTGGCCGAGGCGGTGCGCAGCAGTGATCGCAACCGCGTTCGCACCGTCACCATCGACAATGACGTCGCCAAATTCGCCCGCGGCCACAAGCTGGCCGAGGACGATCCCAAACTCGATGAGTACCGGGCGGCCCGCTCGCGGCAATATGCCGAGGCGGTCAAGGACGAGGCCCGCCAGACCACTCTGGCCTATGACGCCACGCAGCGTTTCGCCGAGGAACTGGCCAAGCTCAACGAGCAGCGGGCCAGCGGCACCTTGTCGGAAGAGGCTTACACACGCCGCTATCGGGAATTGGAGCAGGACAAGCTGGCCGCCAGCCGCGACTGGCAGGACGGCGCCATCCGGGCGGTGCGGGCCTATGCCGACGAAGCCAGCAATGCCGCAGCCAGTGCCGAACGTGCCATGTCGGGGGCCTTGCGGGCCAGCGAGGATGCCTTCGTCAAATGGGCCATGACCGGCAAGCTGGCCGGGCAGGATCTGTTCAATAGCCTGGCCGAGGAGGCTCTGCGGGCTGCCTGGCGCATGTCGGTGGTGGCGCCCATCTTCGGGGGAGCCGGTGGCGGACTCTTCGGCAGCCTGATCAGTGGCCTCGGCGGCTGGTTCTCCGGTGGTAGTTCCGGCGGCGCGGCGCCGGTGGCCGATACCGGCGCTTTCGCCATCGCCCATACCGGCGGCCTGATCGGCCTCGACCGCCTGGAAACCCGGTCGTTCGATCCGGCGGTGTTCATCGGCGCGCCTCGCTTCCATCGGGGCGGCTTGGTTCCCGGCGAGGTGCCGATCATCGCCCAGCAGGGTGAAGAGGTGCTGACGCGGGGCGATCCCCGCCACCGCTTCAATCTGCGCTCCCGCGATGATGCCCCGGTGACGGTCAGTGTGCCGGTCTCTGTCAATATCCAGACGCCCCAGGGCACCCAGGCCCGCACGGCACAGCGCCGCGATTCCGGTGGCGGCCTGACGATCGACATCATCGTCGAGCAGATCACCGACGCCATCTCCGGCGACATCGTCCGCGGCCAGGGCATCGCCCCGGTGCTGGAGCGCCAATACGGGCTCAACCGTGCCAACGGGGCCTATCGATGATGATCCGCTTTCCCGCCACCCTGCCCATGCCGCTGGCGGAGCCCTATGCGGTCAAGCCCGCCGACGGGGTGGTCCGCACCGACATGGAGCAGGGACCGGCCCGCCAGCGCCGCGAGTTCACTCAAGTTCCCACCAAGATCCCGGTGAAGTGGCGCTTTACCGACGCCCAATACGCGGTATTCGACGCCTGGTATCAGTGGAAGGGCAAGGCCGGGGCGGAGTGGTTCGTGATTCCGCTCAGGAGCGGCCTCGGCGTGATCGACCACGTCGCTCGCTTCACCAAACAATACGAGGCGCCGTTGTCCTCGGGCGGCTTCTGGCTGGTGACGGTGGAACTGGAGGTCCGCGACCGCCCGGTTCTGTCCGAGGCCGAGTTGGACATCCTGCTGGATTCTTCCTGGGTCGACCTGTCCGGGGCGGTCACCGGCCTCGATACCCTTGCCAATACCACCCTGCCCGACCAGATCGGAGCCTGATCCATGACCATCAAGGACGATCTTCTCGCCGCCACCGCCAAGGCCGGCGGGGCGGCGCAGATTCTGCACGACGTGGCGAATGGCCCCGCCACGGGAGCGGCCAGCACCGTGGTGACCGAGGCTGGCCCGGTCAAGACGGCAGCCAAAGTGGTGGCGGACATCGAGGCCGATATCACTGCCAGGATCGGCTCCATCGATCAGGCGGTCGCCGACACCGCCGCCGATGCCGAGGCCGCCGCCTTGTCCGCCGCCAATGCCCAGGCCAGCGAAGTCGCCGCCGCCGCATCGGCCAATGCCGCCCAGGTGGCCAAGGTCACCTGGAAAGGGCCATGGTCGGCCGCCACCGCCTATGCCGTCCACGACGCAGTCTCCTTAAGCGGTTCCTCCTATGTCGCCATCGCGCCGAACACCAACCAGCCGCCGCCCGATGCGGCCCATTGGCAGGTGCTGGCCGCCAAGGGTCTTGATGGCATCGGGGCGGGCGACATGCTGGCCGCCCAGAATCTCGCCGATTTGCCCGACAAGGCGGCGGCCCGGAGCAATCTCGGCCTGGTGATCGGCGCCCAGGTCCAGGCCCATGATGCCGAGCTGGACGCCCTGGCCGGTCTGGTCAGCGCCGCCGATAAACTGCCCTATTTCACCGGATCGGGTACTGCCGCCCTGACCGACCTGACCGCCGCCGGCCGCGCCCTGCTCGACGATGCCGACACGGCGGCCCAGCGCGCCACGCTGGGGCTGTCCGACGCAGCCACCACCACGGTGGCCGCGATCCGGGCCGGGGTGGACGTCTCCAGCCGGGTGGCCAAGACCGGCGACACCATGACCGGGGCGTTGACGGCACCGGGCTTCACCACATCGGGAAGCTCCACCGTATCCACCGGCTTCAAGATCGCCAGCGGCACCGATCTCGCCAATATCTTCGCCCGCCAGCTGTCGCTGGGCGGAAGCCTCAGCGGCAACCTGACCAACGGTGTTCTGACGCTGTCGGGCGGGTACTGCTCCTACTGCTCGTACTGCACCTGCGCGTGCAGCGATTGTTCCTGCTGAACAGGGGAAACGCCATGTCCATCAGCTACACGGTCACCGGAACACTCGGGGCGGGCTTCGTGATCGAGGTCTCCGCCACCGGCTTCGGGGTGAAGGTCTATTCGGAAGATCCGCTGCGATTCCCCGAGGGGATGGCTCCCGTCGATGGCTCGGCCCTTTCCCCGGCTCTGGCGGGAAAGGCCATCCATATCGGTGACGAGACCCGGTTCGACTGGCTTGATTTCCAGGCCAAAAACGAGGTCCAGGACTATTCCTGCGTGGTGTTCCCCCTGCATTTCGAGGGCATCCAGGCACCCTATAACCGCTTCATCGACACCTATCTGTCGAAGCGGTCGGGCCAGGATGAGTTTCAGCGCACCAGGGTGCATACCGCGTTTCACCTGTACGTGCCGGAGAAGGGATGCGCCTTCACCGATTGCGCCCTGCATGCCTTCATCGGGTCGGACTATCCGCTGATTGCCAATTTGGATGCGATGGCCAAGGGTGTGGACGCGGTCAGGGCCTCGGTGATGCCGGGGCTGAAGCTGTCCGGCCCCGCCGGGATCACGCCCGAGGGCTATGCCCTTATCCAGGTGGTGGCCACCAATGCGGATGGCAGCATTCGGGACTCCGTGTCCAGCACGGTGTTCCTGGAGGAGATCAACGGCTATCTGCCCAAGCGCCGGGTCAATCTGGTCAACGGCATGGCCCAGTTCAGGGTCGGTGCCCTCGGCCTGGGCGCGGGTGACACCGTGCGGGTCAAGGCCGGGTTCCGATTCTACACCGGCCTGGGCGACATCACCCTTCCGGTCGGGGAGGTGTGATGTTCACGCTGATCATGCGCCGATCGGACGGCTCCGCCTTCCGCCTCGTCCTGGACACCTCCACCAGCCGTCTCACCGACGAGGCCGGGCGGCTGATCGACATCTCGCCCCTGGGCGTGGTCTACGACAATGAAGGGAAGACGCTGCGCGACGCCCCCGTCACCACCAGGGACCGGGCCGAGCCGAAATCCAGGTCCGTCAAGGTGCTGCGCATCCAGCTTGGGCTGGCCTGCAACTTCTCCTGCGCCTATTGCGTCCAGGATCGGGCGCGGCCAGGGCATGACGAGAAGTCCTCCGACGTCGCGGCGTTCCTCAACGGGCTGGATGAGTGGATCTCTGGTGCGCCCGTCGTGGTCGAGCTGTGGGGCGGGGAACCGCTGCTCTACTGGCACAAGCTTAAAACCCTGGTGGAGGGGCTGCGCTGCCGGTGGCCGGAGGTCAAGCTGCGGCTGACCACCAACGGCTCACTGCTGGACATGGAGAAGGTGGATTGGCTGGCCGGTCTCAGAAACATCTCGGTGACCGTCTCGCACGACGGCCCCGGACAGCATCTGCGGGGGAAAGACCCGCTGGATGATCCGGAGACGCTGGCCGCCATCCGCTCCCTGTTCGCCCGGCTCGGCACCTTTGCCAAGTTCCATGCGGTGATGTCGCTGCCCCACCACAGCCCCATCGCCCTGTTGCACTACTTTTTCGACCGGCTGGGCACGACCGATATCCAGGTCTCCAGCAGCGGGTTGAAATACCCGCCCACGAAGGATTCCCGGCTGCATCTGGTTCCCGGCAATCCTAAGGAATACACGACGATGCGCCACAATCTGGCCAGGGAGTTCCGCACCCCTTACGTCTTCGCCAATGCCATCGTGGCAGCGCCGCTCCGCCATCTGCTCTACCAGTTCGCCAAATCGGTGCCCGCCCGCGCCCGTGGTCAGGGCTGCAACATGGACAACCCCGAGCATCTGGCAGTGACGCTCAGCGGCGATGTCATCGTCTGCCACAACACCAGCCCGGCCACCCACAGGATCGGCAGCGTCCATGACTTCGCCGCCATCCGGCTGACCCACAGCATCTCGTGGCACAACCGGCCGGAATGCAACTCCTGCCCGGCGCTGCTCAGCTGCGGCGGGGCCTGCATGATGATGGAGGGCCGGGAGCGCTCCTTCTCCTGCGACAACAACTTCTCCCACGGCCTGGTCTATCTGGCGACGCTGCTCTACGCGCTGACCGGGGCAGACCTGCTGCGGATCGAGGGCCGACGCATCCGCCATCTGGGCGTCACTAGCTTCGATTTCTGATCCCACGCGGGGCTCCCGCCCCGGTCCCCGGTTGGAGGCGAGCCTCCAAGCCTCCCTTGTTTCTATTACCGAGAGGCCGCCATGCTTTTCCGCCTGCATCTGATGGGGCCGGACGGCGCGTCGAAGACGGCCATCTACGACACCGCGACGTCGGGCCTCACCATTGATGGCCAGCCCTTCGCCGAGGTCGAGACGGATTGTGCCGTACCTCCGTCCGTTCTGGTCTCTCCGGCCACGCCCGGGTACAAGGCTGGTCCGTTCAAGCGCCTCAAGATCCAGATGGGCTTGGCCTGCAACATGGCCTGCTCCTATTGCCTCCAGGTGACGCACCGGGAGGAGAAGACCAGCACAATCGACGCCGAGGCGTTCCTGGCCGGGCTTGACACCTGGTGGCGGCCGGACAGGGATGAAAACCTGCGCATCGAGATCTGGGGCGGCGAGCCGTTGCTGCACTGGGGCAAGCTGCGGGCGCTGGTGACCGGGCTGCGGGCCCGCCACCCCAAGGCCAACATGCTGGTCATCACCAACGGCACCTTGCTGACCCTGGAGATCGCCCGCTGGGCGCGGCAGATGGGGCTGCATCTGGCCATCTCCCATGATGGACCGGGGCAGAAGGTTGTGCGCGGCCGCGATCCGCTGGAAATACCGACGGCGCTGGAAGCCATCCGCTGGCTGGTGGCCGAGCATCCCCAGCACGTCAATTTCAACTGCGTCCTGACGCCGGGGAATCACCGCCTGGGGGGCATCCGCCGTCACCTGGAAGAGGCCCTGGGCGTGGAGGAGATTGCCCTCTCGACCGAGGGACTGGTGCAGGTCGATGGTGGCCAGACCTCTCCCTTGACGGATTTGGACCACGAGGCCATCCGCCTGTCGCTGCTGGACGAGATGATCAGCGGCGAAGCTTTGCGCAACATCACCATCGCCCAGAAGGTCCGGGATTTCCGCCTGTCGCTGGCCAGTCGGCGACCGTTGTCCTCGGTGGGCCAAAGGTGCGGCATGGACCGGCATCATCAGATCGCGGTGGATTTGAAGGGTAACGTGCTGACCTGCCAGAACACCCCGGAGCCGGAAATGCGGATCGGCCACGTCTCCGCCATGGACAATGTTCGTCTCGACACCGCCACGCATTTCAGCCACCGGCCCGGATGCATGGAATGCCCGGTGGTCCACCTGTGCCAGGGGGCCTGCATGTATGCCGAGGGTGACGATTGGGACGCCACCTGCCGCAACAGCTTTACCTTCCACGCGGCGATCCTGTCGGGCGCCATGGCCCATCTGACCGGCATGGCCATCACCGACATCGAGCCTCTCCGGTAATCATGCCCGATCCCGCTCTCGAAGAGGCGATCCGCGAGGCCTATGCCTCGTGCCCCTCCAACGCCATTCCGCTCCACACCATGGAACTGCGCCATCCCGCCTTCATGGATGACCACGGCAATCCGACCGCCGTCCGGGTGGTGCGCAACTACGAGGATGAGGTCACCTGGCGCGAACGCGGCGGAGCCGAGGTGGCGGCCGTGCTGGATTCCATGACGGAGGAGGCTCGCAGCCGGGTCGGGCTGGTGGCCCGCCTTGAATCCGATGCCCCGGTCAATGCCGGCCAGATGGTGGCCTTCATTGCGCTGGCCTTCGATTTCCAACTGCCCGAGGTCAGTTCCGCCCCGGTGCCCGAACT
This sequence comes from Magnetospirillum sp. SS-4, assembly GCF_902729425.1. GTDB lineage: Bacteria > Pseudomonadota > Alphaproteobacteria > Rhodospirillales > Magnetospirillaceae > Phaeospirillum. The sequence continues at coordinate 48,244 of NZ_CACVCH010000050.1, forward strand.
CACCGTCACCATGGACAATGTCGGCCGCGAACTGATGGAGCCGCTGGAGGCCGCCGCCACCTCCCTGGTCCGCATCGAGGTCACCTACCGTCCCTATCTCGACATCGATCTCGACGGTCCCCAGATGGACCCGCCCCTGACCATGACCCTGGTCCACGTCAACTGCACCGCCACCCAGATCACCGCCCGCGCCCAGATGTCCCAGATCGGCAACAAGGCCTTCCCCTGGCGCACCTATACCCAGCGCTGCTTTCCGGGGCTGGGCGGTTAGCCGGTCGCCAGACAGTCGGACAGGGCCGCCCCTACCGCAGCCCGGTCCTTGTCGGCCAAGGTTCCCGTCCTTCTCAGAATCAGATCCCGATCCAGGGTGAACAGCTTGAACCGCACTAGGCAGGGCGCGGTCAGGCCGGCCTTGTCCCAATCATGGATGTGAACATCGCTCGGCCAGTCGCTTTGCTTGGCGGTGGTGATCATGGCAAGCACGACCTGATCATGCCGGTCGTTGAAGGCTGAGGTCGAAACCACCAGGGCGGGACGCCGCTTGGCTCCAACCTTGTCGGTGAAGGGAAACGGCACCACCACCACGTCGAACGGCTCAAAGCCCACGCCAGGCCTCCTCGTCCTCGGGGCTGTTCCACTCGCCGAGCGTGCCCTGGATGGCGCGGAGGTACTCATCGCCGCCCGGCGCGACCTTGCGGATCAGAACCTGATCATCATCGACCACGAAGGTGACCGTGTCCCCGGCTGCCAGATGAGCGGCTTCGCGCACCCGCTTGGGGATCGTCATTTGCCCCTTCGACGTAATCCTCGCCAGTTCCATCGGGAATGACCTTTCCAAATTCCTTACCAGTAAGAATATCGGAGTTCTCACCGTGGTAAGCAAGCCATTCCAGGCGATTTCCGCCCACTGGGCCACGCCCTATATCGGCCAGCCGTGGTCGAAGCACGGCCAGGGGCCGGATGCCTGGAACTGCTGGAGCTTCTTCCGCCACGTCCAGAAGATCCATTTCGGGGTCGAGACCCCAATGGTGCCCTATGCCGACGACCTGCTGGTGCTGGCGCGGCTGTTCCGCGATCACGGCGAGCGATCTCACTGGCAGCCGGTGACCGCCTATCGGGAGGGCGACGGGGTGATGATGCGCACCGCCCGCTATCCCATCCATGTCGGGGTATGGCTGGAGGTGGATGGCGGCAGGGTCCTGCACTGTGCCGCCGGATCGGGGGTGGTGTGCCAGTCCCGGCGCGATCTGGCGGCCAATGGCTGGCGGATCGACGGAATCTACCGTCACCGGGGGACCGCATCATGAGGGCGCGCGTCACCCTGGTGGCGGATGCCTTCAATCCGCTGCGCTCCATGCAGGTGGTGGAGGTGGAGCGGCCCGTTACCGTCCGCGCCTTCCTGGATGGCCGCAGCATCGACGAATTCCCGGTCCCCACCATCTGCCTGAGGAATGGCCGCCCGCTGCTGAGGCGCCATTGGGCCGGGACCGTCATCGACCATGACGACATCGTCGCCTTCGTCGCTCAGCCGCTGGGCGGTGGTGGGGGCGGCGGTGGCAAAAACCCGCTGACCACCGTGCTGATGGTGGCGGTGATGGTCGTGGCCATGGTGCTGGGCCAGTACTATGTCGGGCCGATGCTGGCCTCCTCCCTGGGCGTCACCAGCGCCGCCGGCATCGCCACGGTGGGCGCCATCTCGACGGCGGCCATCGCCTCGGTGGGCATGATGGCGGTGGGCGCCCTGGTCTCGGCCCCCAGTCCCGCCACGCCGTCCCTCAACTGGGGCGGCGGTGGCGGGGTGGCGCCGTCCCCCACCTACAGCCTGACCGCCTCGGGTAATCAGGCCCGCCTGGGCCAGCCGATCCCCGAGATCTTCGGGCGTCACAAGGTGGTGTTCGATCTCGCCGCCACGCCCTATCAGGAATACGTGGCCGGGGAGCAATACCTGTTCCAGCTCCACTGCATCGGAGTGGGGCAATACCGGCTCGATGCGCTGATGATCGACGACACCCCGCTGGCCTCGTTCGAGGAGGTCCAATATCAGGTCATTCCCCCCGGTGCCGCCGTCACCCTGATGGATGCCTGGGTGGTCACCGCGGTGGAAGTCGCGGGCCAGGAACTGAAAGGCCCCAACCAGTTGACCAATGGCGAGACCGGCTGGGTCGGCCCCTTCGTCGCCAATCCCGCCGCCACCACCGCCCATCACATCGGCATCGACGTGGTGTTCACCAACGGCCTCTACTACGCCAACAATTCCGGCACCCTCGACCCTAAGACGGTGACCTGGGAGGTATGGGGGCGGCGGATCGACGATCTCGGCGGGGCGCTGGGGGACTTCACCTTACTGGCGACCGAAACCTACACCGCCGCCACCAACACCCAGATCAGGCTGTCCTATAAATACCCGCTGGTCTCGGCCCGCTGGGAGGTCAGGCTTCGCCGCACCAATGACCGCGACCAGGATGGCCGCACCGCCCATGAGATTCGTTGGGGCGAGATGCGGTCCTATCTCGACGGTTCCCCCGATTACGGCGACGTTACCCTGCTGGCCATCAAGATGCGGGCGACCGACAATCTGTCGCAGCGATCAAGCCGCCTGATCAACGGCATCGTCACCCGCAAGCTGCCGCTCTGGTCGCCGGAGACCGGCTGGTCCGAGCCGGTTCCCACCCAGGCCATCGCCCCGGTGGCGGCCTATGTCATGCGGGCGACCAACGGCGCCCAACTGGCCGATACCCGCCAGGATCTGGACATGCTGTGGCGACTGCACCTTGTCTGGGAAGCCCGTGGCGACCGCTTCAGCGGGGTGTTCGACACCACCACCACCGCCTGGGAGGCCTTGGTCAAGGTGCTGCGGACAGGGCGGGCGGCCCCCTATCAGCAGGGCGGCATCGTCCGCTATATCCGCGACGAACCCCGCACCTTGCCGGCAGCCCTGTTCAACGGCCGCAACATCGTCAAGGGCAGTTTCGCCATCGAATACGTCATGCCCGGCGAGGACACCGCCGATTCGGTGACGGTGGAGTTCTTCGATGAAATCACCTGGAAGATCGCCGAAATCACCGCCGCCCAGCGGGGTGGCGCCATCCGGGTGCTGACCCCATCCGAGATGGTCAACGCCCCGCCGGAAAAGCCGGGCCGTGTCCAAATGTTCGGGATCACCAACCGCGACCACGCCGGACGCGAGGCCTGCTTCCTGGTGGCCTGCAACATCTATCGCCGCCGTCTGCCCACCTGGAAGACCGAGTTGGACGGCATGATCCTGTCCTATGGCGAATTGGTGGCCGTCTCTCACCCCATGCCGGCCTGGGGCCTGGGCGGCGAGGTGGTGGACTGGGACGAGGTCGCCGGACTCCTCACCCTGTCGGAGCCGGTGCGCTGGAGCGAGGGAGCCGCCCACTTCATGGCGCTGCGCCGTCGCGACGGGCGGCTCGATGATCCGGTGGAGATCGAACCTTCCCCCGGCGGCGATCCCTTCCAGGTCCGGGCCCTCGATCCGCTGCCCTTCGCCCCCGACACCGGCGGCGATCGCGAGCGCACCTATTACGCCCTCGGCCCCGGCACCACCTGGGCCCAGCGCGTCCTGGTCCGCTCGCTGCGGCCCCGCTCGCGTCAGGTCGAGATCTCGGGAATCTGTGAAGACGACCGCGTCCACGTCAATTGAGCCACGCTACTGATAAGGATTCCGCCATGCTCGAGCAGCAGCCTTCACCCGAGGTCAAGACCCTGGTCTCGGGTCTGGCCGGGCTGATTCCCACCGCCATGCTCGCCCGCTTCCTGTGGCACCACCGGCTGGTGCGCCTGGGTCAGCGCCGGTTCTGGTCACGCGACCTGCTGTGGGAATGCCCGACCGCCGCCTTTTCGGCGGTGCTGGGCGGCGGAGTCGCCGCTCATTTCACCCTCGGCCTGATGGAGACCCATGCGGTGGTCGGCATCTGCGCCTGGCTGGGGCCGCGCGGCCTCGAAGTGGCGTTGAGCAGGTTCGTTGCCCGCTGCACTCCCCCCGATAAGGACTGATCCCATGCTGACCACAGACGTCTTGCGTGCCACCTTCACCGGGGCGCGGTCCACCGATCTTGACCGTTTCGCGGCACCGCTGGCCGCTGCCTGCGCCGAATGGGGCATCGACACGCCGCTACGACTGGCCGCCTTCCTGGCCCAGATCGCCCACGAGAGCGGCCAGTTCCGCGCCCTGGCCGAGAACCTGAATTACTCCGCCGAAGCCCTGCTGCGAGTCTTCCCCCGCCATTTTGATGCAGAAGGGGCCGAGGCTTATGCCCGCCAGCCGGAGCGCATCGCCGCGCGGGTTTACGCCAACCGCATGGGCAATGGCGACGAGGACTCCGGCGACGGCTGGCGCTATCGCGGGCGCGGCCTGATCCAGCTCACCGGCCGCGCCAATTATGCCGCTTGCGGCGAGGCGCTCAGGCTCGGGCTGGTCCATGCCCCGGAGATGCTGGAGCAGCCCGGCCTCGCCGCCCGCTCCGCCGGCTGGTTCTGGCAACGAAACGGCCTCAACCGGCCAGCCGATGCCGGCAACATCGAAACCATCACCCGGCGCATCAACGGCGGTCTCTCCGGACTCAAAGACCGCAAGGCCCACTACGCCCGCGCCTGTACCGCCCTGGAGGTGTCCCATGAATCTGCTTGATCTGCTCGGCGATGCCGCCGCCATCGCCGCCAATCCGGTAGCCGGTCTCGCCAAGGTGGCGTTGGATGTCGCTCCCGACATCGCCAGCCTGTTCGGTGACGATGCCGAGAAGGCCGTCGGCAAGCTGGCCGACACCGTCCGCGCCATCACCGGTACCGACAACCCCGACAAGGCTCGCGAGATGCTGGCCGATCCCAATCTGGTGTTCCAGCTTCGCGCCCAGGCGCAAGGATTCGCCCATGCCGAACGTATGCAGCAGATGACCGGGGCCATCACCACGCTGACCGCCACCCTGGCCGACCGCCAGAACGCCCGTGCCAGGGACAGCGACTTCATCAAGGCCGGGCGCGGCAACACCCGCGCCAACGTCCTGCTGGTCACCGCCGGACTCGGCATCGTCGGCGGCATCGGCTTCATGGTGTTCGGCAACGTCGATGGCAACACCGCCGTCGGTGGCTGCATCATTTCCGTCGTCACCTTGCTGGCGGGAAAATTCGCCACCGCCTTCGATTTCGAGTTCGGCGGATCGGCCGATTCCGAACAAACCCGCACCCTGCTGGCCCAGGCACCGCCCATCGGTAGATAGCCGCCAACCATATTTATCTGATTCAGCCGACCGAGGGAGCAATCCCCCCGGTCGGCTTTTTTCGTGTTTGTGGCCTGCGATAAGGCAGGCCAGTGGTAGGCTCAGGTCAGGGTCGCTGCCGTCCCCACCCCACGATTGATCCGTCCCTCGCGACGGCGTCTCCCTGTGGTCCCCGCGCTTGAAGGGTCCGGGTCCCCTGATCAACTTGCTTTATCGATCCAGCATCCGGGCGTCACCGCCGACGGCTTCGATGATGCTGCGCATCTCGAATGCCAGTTCGGGGTGGTGACGATCCAGGAAATCAGAAATCGCCTCGTTGCGAAACAACTTCGAGACATACCCCCTGGTTACAACCAAAGCCAACATGGTGTCGCCCAGGCTCCCTTCAACCGCCCGGTAATCCCGGCTCAGCCTCTCCATCTCCCGTTCCATCCGTGCGATGTCTTCCGCTGATACCCCCTCCAGCTTCTTGGGCTTGTCCGAATCCACCAGATACTCCGGTCTTGTCGCCGCCAGTAGCACCTTGGCGTAGGACACCGTGAACCGGTTGGCCAGGATCATCATCTCTGTCGCCTCGATCTGGCGCATCGGCTTCATTTTACGCAGAAGCGGAAATATCGCCGGTGTGACCATGCAATCCTTCAGCATCTCCGCCACCTCCGGTGCGATGCGGTCCAGCATGTGCTGGCGCTCCTGGATTCTCTTGACGTCCATCGCCATACCCTCGGCAATCTCCTCGGCCGGGACTCCCCTCTGGATGGCACGGAGGATCATTCGGTGCTCCTGGACCGCCGTCATTCTGGCGACCCGCCGATTGTAGGTGAACCCCTCGTCGTCGGTGGACACCAGGCAGATTGTTGACGTGGCCCCAATCTCCTTCAGGGCGTGGAGACGGAGATGTCCGTCCAACAGAATATAATGGGGAGAACCGTCGCTCCCCTTCTCGGGAAAGACCGCCAGCGGCTCGATAACGCCGACCTTGCGTACCGAGGCCAGGATGCTGCGGTACTTGGATGTTTTGAGGACAGTCTTGGCGACGATTCGGGTGGGCAGAATCCACTCCAGAGGCAACGTGACCGTTGTGGTCTCAAAACCGAGATGGATGGAGGTCATGGGCTAGGCCTAATCTGATTGGCCAGAACCTTGGGCAGATCGTCCAATCCCTCCGCCCGGAGCAGGGTGCGAAAATGCTCGTCCGCGAGCAATTGGCGCAGCGCGGTCGTCAGCAACAAAAGCCGTTGCTCGCCGATCTCGGTCTTTCGGATCAGCACTTCCTGGCGCCTCACCTCCTCCTGATAGGCACGCACCAGCGAACGGGTCGATGTGGTCGGCAGGTCCTTGCTTGCCAGGGAACGGCCATAGCCAGTCCCCATTAAGCGACGCGGATCACTGCATTCGGCTGGAGGCAGAGCGCATCAGCATACCATCCCGGCGCGGGATCAGTAGGCGGCGCCATGGGGGCATCACGGTTAGATCCCCGAGCCAGTCGTGCATACGCGGCCTTAAACCCCTTGCGATGGCGGGAGAAATCATGGAGCGGGTGGAACTGTGCATGGACATCGCCTTACACCGCGTGCGGTCGTATCAGCCGCACGGCCGTCTCATAGCAACCAGAATGCCAAGGTGAGGCTGGCTGGACAACAAATTCAGCAGCAGCAATACGGTGTTGCTCTGATTACATGATCGCGTTTTGCGGGAATAACGCGACCAAGCGGTCTCTCTGTGCCAACGTGATTGCGATACGTATATCTTCTAGGGTGACCGTATCTGTCATGCTCGATTGCCAGTATCTGCTGGAAGCCATGGGCGAGAATAGATTCATTGCGGCGGATTCCCGTGTGGCCTTGATCACGATGATGCCCAACGAGAAGAAGGAAAGCCTCATCGCCTCGGTTCAGCAATTAATGTGTACGACAACCTGATTGCGGGCTGGCGAGTGAGATCAGGCCAATCAATGCGGATAGCTTTTTGACATGATTTTCCCAATTCGAGCGTAATGGGGACCGCTGAGAATTCATGAAACGGCCTTTGACGGGTATCCATCAGGGATCCGTCCTTGAACCACATGATCAACCCTTGGAAATCCCAGATCGAGAAGCTGTATGCCCCATTACCCTGGATATTGAACAATACGCCAAGGGCGCGTAGTTTGTTTGAACAGTGACGCCTGTCGAGCGAACTTAAGCGCAGCTCGGGAAATTGCCCCGGCACACTGAGGAGGGAATTAATGAGATTTTTCTTCAATCGAAGCCTTTCCTTCAGCGGATTGTCCGTCGGTCAGGAGGGCGTTAAAGCCCTTGGCGGTCTGATTGTTGTCGTGTTTGTTGCCGCCGGAATAGCATTCGACGCTGTTATGGTCGAGATATCGAGGTCTGTAGCGAAGATGAATGCCGGGGTTTCACTCAATTTTCCGATGGATTACCTCAATATTTATTATAGCTATTTTATAAAGTCACTTAGCGTGACGATCAACTTTCCTTACATCGTCGGAAAACGCGTCTATATAGGCCTCGGAAATCTCTCCGACGGTTTTCGTGGTATCCTAGCGCTTGCCTCGGGCGGATTCCTGTACACCCTACTAATATACACCTTGTTTCTTGCACGTAAGATTCTTTGGGTGATCCTTCTATTCACCTTCATCCTCGTCGCCGTCTCCATCCTCGCCCTCGTTGGAGAGTGGATTTTTGCATGAACCATAAATCGCAGGCTGATGAAGTTGGTGTGATCGCGGTTGATTCAGCCGCGGAAGCTATTATCATAATATACGGTGGGGTTGTTTTTTGAATTTGCCGCCTAGATAACAACATCTCATTGACCTCGTCATAAAGTAGTTGGAATCCTTAAGAGTGGCAATAATGAAGAAATACGAGATTACATTCAAAGCAAAAGAGCGTGGCGGCTGGTTGTTAGACAAAAATGGCGCTCGGGCACACAACGCTATATCGGGACTGTTCGGCACTAACACTCGAATCGTTGAGGCCAATTCGTCCAAAGAGGCCAGAGAGAAATTTGGAACCTTCTTTGGCGCGTTCACCATTGTGAGTGTGAAACTTGTAAAGGGCCAAGCCTCGTCTGGAGATCGGAAACCACGGCCCACCCCCCATACCGCGAAGGGCCGGATTTCTGTGGCTCCAAGCACTCCCATTCAGGCCGCCGAGTCGTCTGCATCAATTCCGCAATCCAAAGCCCATATGAATGGAGATGTCACTCCCTCCCAAGTAGATATGGCCGTGCAAAAGGTAACTCTAAAGGAGGCGTTTAGCCCTTTAAAGTGGCTGACGGCGCTGGCAGGGCTTCATGTGGCGTTAATACTTTGCGCGAAGATCCTTGAAACAGAACCACTGTCACTTCCCCGTAACTTGCTGGGTATATTATTTTTAGCAAGTACATTTTATTTGATATGGGCAGTTTCAGGAGGAAAGGAAGGATCATCTGCAGTAAAGTCGTTTACCGGAATGATTTATATTATTACATCGTTATTTAGCATTCTGCTCATTCATAGTTAGATGATTGTTGCTGCTGGGTAGGGTGGAAAAATAGGGATTGTGATGGTACATCTTCGGTTCTTCGCCGCCCCACTCAGGGATCTCTTCAAATCCATTTGAGGCGTCGAAGAACCAGAAATTTGTGAGATCGGGATCGGGGCAATCACCACCGCAGCCGGTGGTAGCAATGAACCTGTCCCGCACGCCTATGCGCGCCGCTGCAAAAGTAGGCCACGGATCGGCGCCAATTTTTCTCCGGCGTTGACACGGTATTCTTTGAACGGCTCCATCATCACCTCCCCGAAGCTGACCTGCGGGTTGAACGCCACCGCTTGTGACACTGATGACCACCTGCCCTCAGGTCATGGAAAACCGACAGAAACTTGTCCCGTGCTATGGCTGACGACCAGGCCACCAGTTCAATATCAGGAATGGCCTTTCGCCATCCAAATAGCCGGCGCGCATCCAGCTCATCGAAACCGGCCACGTGGATCGCCTCAAGGAAAGCAGCAAGACGATCGGCGCGATCGACAGCATCACTCCATTCATGGGGTATCGTGGCCGGCAGGCCGAACGCTGAGTGGATGGCTGCCGCCATCCGTGATTCAAGCTCGACATACCCTTGCCCTATAGCCCTCTTAAATGGGGTTACGAGATCAGAGGTCACGAACTCGGGGCCGTCATGAAGCAAGGCAGCAAGCAGGCAATGGGGTGGCGCAGTTGGCAGATCCGTGGCGACGAGTTCCGTCACCAAGATGGAATGCTGGGCCACTGAATACCCGTGCTCCCCATGGGTCTGACCATTCCAACGGGCCAGCCGTGACAATCCCAGCGCGATGTCCTCGATCTCAATGTCCAGGGGGCTTGGATACAAGATATCGAGGCGACGCCCCGATAACATTCTCTGCCAAGCTCGACCGCCACCCTGTTCCACGATCACAGTCCTTGGAAAATGGCGACTTGGAGGGAAGCAGAAACGACCGGCTTACCCTGCTCTGCAAGAAAGTCGTGGATGTCGTCCATCAGCACGGGCGTCATAGCAATGAGCGCGAACAATCCGATCCGGGTCAAAATGTTCATTTGGCACACTCCGCAAGACGCTCGACCGCCGTCAGAACCCGCATCGCTGCAGTATGCTCTGGCCATCGACCATCTGGAGCAAACGCTTCGGCCCGGCGGGAAGCATCTTCAATAGCGACCTGAAGGCCATACCGCCCGATTAGCTCTTCGGCTGCGCGGTGCACGTCATCATCGGTCGGATGCTGTGTGGTCGAGGTGTTCATCACCAGGGTAGACTGCAAGATAATGGTGACAATTTCGGTCACTTATGGCGTCGTGCCCCAGGACATTCTTTGGCCGTGAACGATCTCCGCCAAGCCTTTGGGTTCGAGCACCTCCACCTTGTCGCCCCAAGCATAGAGGTGCCATGCCATTTCCAAGTCCGAAGCCGCATGAAGGGTCACCAGCAGGGACCCGTCCGGTTGGCGTTCAATCTGCTGGGATGGGTGGAAGATGAACTCCTCAGCATCATCGGCAGCTTCAGGAGCAAACTTCCAAACTGTCTTGAATGATTCGCCTTGGAAGAGGCCAAACGATCGGGCTGCAAACTGGTCGAGGGAAAAATCAGGCTGGCGAGTGAACGGCTCATCAGTCACTTCCAAGCTTTCGATATGCGGCAGAGCGAACAAGACCACGAAGTTGGCTTTTGGATTTTCATGGAACGCGACGAGATAGTTCCGGTGCCCGTGGAGGAATCCGTAGGGATGAACCAACCGCTCGTTGACCTTCTTGGTCTTGCGGTTTCGGTACTGAAGTTTGACCTTCACACACGCTTTGATGGCTTGCCGTAAATCTCCCACCACGCTAATTTCGATGCGTGGGCGCGGGCCGGGCCGCATCGCGAGCCCTTCTGCCTCGAGCAAAGCTTCAAGGTCAGGCTCAACTTTTCGAGCCACATCCGGTTTGAGCAAGGCCCGCAATTTGGCTCCAAGGGTCGTCAGTTCGGCGGCTTCGTCCTCGCGGTTGTCCCGTTCGAATAAGTTGATTGCGCCCTCAATGGCAGCCAGTTCCTCGGCGGTGAAAGCAACCAGGCGATCCAGGGTTCCTGATGGAAGCCGCCACCGCTTCGTCCGCTCGCCCGTATCCACTTCCTCCATTTGAGGAAAGTTTCTCATCGCGGCATCGCGCATGCGCATGGCTGTCCGCCGGCCAACTCCGAACTTTTCCTCAATGTCAGCCAAGGAAAGGCCACTCCGGGCCGCCTGAAGTTCCAGAGCCAACTGCAGGAGATTGTCTGCCTTCTCGTATCGCATTCCCAGCCCCACGACCAAATTGGTCATGCATTTTCACCCGGTCATTGCAAACAAGCAACATCAATGAGAACGGAAGGTGACCGATTTTGACTCCCTAAGACGATATGGTCATGCTCATGGATAAGAGCACCAACCCAACGACACATTGCTTTCCCGCCGATTGGCGGTATGTGGATGGCTACCTAATCGAAGCCCGCCATGATGGTGAGGTTCGAATATGGGGGCCTTGGGATGGGGAATTTGGCTGCCGGACCGCAGAGGGTGCTGAGGTCATTCCCGAGTGGCCGCCATTGGGTCGTCTGGGAGTTTGGTTTGAACCAATCGGCCCAAAGGACGATGCCTGGTTCGCATCGCGGGCTGCGCTGGCCGCGTACTGGTCATCAATCCCAGTTCACGTGCGAATGAAAACCGCCCTGGCCAACTACAGTCAGTGGCAGGCTTGTTTACGGGCGCATCGAAATTCTGCCAAATAGCAATTACAAAGGGCGGCCGATCAGGTTTGGATTCCTGATCGGTCGGTCTAGCTTGACCTAGGCTAGTATCATCATCGATGAAATTATTCTTTGGACATCTGAACGTAACTTTATCTTCCCTTGGTCAGCTTCCATTCAAGCCCCTCTTCAATAGCAATTCTTACAGCTTGAATATACTCCCTATCCTCTTCACTTAGGCCGTAGACTCATTACGCGGCACACCAAATGCGCAGGGCGACCAGCTTGACGGCGGCGAGGAAGTTTCGCGGGTCTTTGTCGTAACGGGTGGCAATCCCCCGGAACTGTTTGATCTTGTTGAAGAACCGTTCGACCAGATTGCGCTGGCGATAGACCCAGGCGGAAAAGGCGAAGGTGCCCTTGCGGTTCGACCTGACCGGGATGTTGGCCCAGGTTTTGTTCGTCTCGGCCAAGGCGCGAATGGCGTTGCTGTCATAGCCCTTGTCGGCCAGCAGGGTCGTGCCGTCGCCCAAGGCTCCATCCAGCAAGGCTTCGGCCTCGACGCTGTCGTGGACCTGCCCGGCGGTCAGACGCAGGGTGACGGGACGGCCTTCCGCATCGACGAGCGCGTGGATTTTGCTGGTGAGGCCCCCACGGGAACGTCCCATGCCGCCATCATCGAGAGCCCCTTTTTTCCCGTGGCCCCGTGCTGGTGAACGCGGACACAGGTCGAGTCGATCATGATGATGTCGCCATCGTAAGCCTTGGAGATTTCCTCCAGGAGCCGATCCCAGACGCCCGCCTTGCGCCAACGGACGAACCGGTTGTAGCAGGTAGTCGGCGGGCCGTAGCGCTCGGGGACTTCCGCCCAGGGCGAACCCGTGCGGAAGCGCCACAGGATGCCGTTCAGGACCCGACGGTCATCGACACGGGGAACGCCACGGGGCTTGTTCGGGAGCAAGGGCTCGATGATCGACCATTCGTGATCCGTCAACTCGTACCGCCGCCGCGCCATCAATCGCCTCCATGCCTGAGGGAATCGTTGAATCACGACACGGCACGAGAGGGAAGCCTGTTTATGAGTTTACGGCCTAGCACCCCCCAAAACTTAGCGACACTTGATATTTTTTCATTGATGCCATCTCTTTGATTAGATTCGATCATGGACTGAATTTCATCCATCCGCTCTTTGATTGTTTCTCTAAGTCCCATTCTCCACCTCTCCTGACATCTAACCCCGCCAAGCTTCTTGCATGAGGAGCAGTATCCGCGTCGCAATGATCATCATTGCAATCATATATTGCGGTCATCAGCTTCGATTTAACCCTACATCCGTGGCAAAATTGGTCACACTTTCATGAGATGGAGGTGGAGGCACACGAAGGAAATGCCGACATCAATGCGGTTGGCGAGCCGCAGGCCGACGAACTCGCCCGAGGTGAACTGGCTGCCCTGGTGGGTGTTGAAGATCTCCGGCTTGCCGTGCCGGGCCAGCGCCACTTCCACCGCTTCCAGACAGAAATCGTCGCTCATGGTGATGGACAGCCGCCAGGCCAGCCCCCGGCGGCTGTACCAATCGACTACGGCGACGAGGTAGATGAAGCCCCCTGGCCATCGGGATGTCGATGTCCATCGCCTACACTTGGTTTGGCCGCTCGGGCCTTGAACATCACCACCGAATCCTAAGGCTTGCGCCCAGCATCGACTTCCGCGCCTCCGGCGGCTTCTGTCAAAACCTTCTTCCAGCAGGGGCCGGAAAATCTCCCAGGAAACTATCCCGTTGATCTGCGCCAAGGGATTGTTCTCGGCGGTTCAACCAGCGTACCGTAACTCGATATTGAAGAAACCCATCTGGGCCATAGTCGCTATCCTGGCCCATTGAATTTGCTCGGATTCTACCCCATCATCGCCGGAGAACGGGATTTTTCGAGGCGCCCCTAATGCCGGTGTTCAGGGCCGCCCATTTCCTCTGTGTGTCCAATTCTGTCCCATTGCTGAGGTAGTATCCCGTCAAGGAAACTGCTTGGGACCAACGGGATGCGTGGCAGCTTCACAGCATACAGCGAAGAATTTTGGATAGATAGCATTCGCTATATTTTTGAAGTAAGCATGGAAAGTGGCGTTGCATTTTATTTATGCGATTACAATGAAAATGTAAATCTTCTTAATGAAGATGAAATTGGATGGAACTACGGCGAGCCTGACATAGTCATTTCAGTGGGAGCAACAGGAATTTGCAGGAGCCCTAATCGTCTATTCCGAACAGTCACGGATATCGCTTTAAAGTGGCTAAAGCGCACTAGGGCACCATATTTTTTCTTTAAAACTGATAACATTAAAAAGCAGCGCATTTACTTGCATGTTATAGAACGCCTAGCACATCTGAATTCCTATTCGCATCAGGTCATATGTGATGGCGACGTGTTTTGGGTTTATATCGATGGCTTATCGCGATGAGGCAGGTACCGCTTGAAATGGCTGCGTCGGGGCGGTAGCGTTCGCCTCTATGGTGAGGCAATTGTCGTTCCTTGAGTTTCAGGCATGGTTCCCGGACGAGGACGCCTGCATCCGGCTGCTGCTGGACCGGCGCTGGCCGGATGGTTTTTCCTGCCCGAAATGCGGTGGTCGTAGCGGCGATCTTCTGAAGAGTCGCGCCTACACCTATGAGTGTAGAAGCTGTGGGCGCCAAACGTCGGCCACCGCTGGCACGATCATGCACCGGACCAAACTGCCGCTGCGGGTCTGGTTCTGGGCTGCGCACTTGATGGCCACGCATTCGAACGGAATGTCGGCGCGGCAACTGGCCGGGCAAATGGGCATCGCCTACAGTTCGGCTTGGCTGCTGGAGCAAAAGCTGCGGCGCGCGATGGTCAATCCCAATCGCGATCTGCGGGAAGGTGTGGTTGAGGTCGATCAGACCGAGATGCCGTTCCGTGCCAATGACGATCCCGACACCCCGCTCAAAACCGGCAAGATCATAGTGATCGGTGCTGTCGAAGTGCGTGACCGAACCACAGGAAAAGCGCAGGAACCAAAGGCATTTGGCGCAAAATACCTCGACACCCTGTCGGGGCGCTGCCGCCTCGCGGTTATTTCGAGCAACGAGGCCGTCCACATCCACAGCTTCATCCGGGCCAACATCGCCCCCGGTTCGACCCTGGTGACAGACGGCCACGCCTCCTATCCGGGGGTGGATGGTTACCGCCACGATCCCCGTGTCGTCGGCAACATGGCGGCCCATATTCCGCTCAAGTGGATTCATCGGGTGTTCGCCCTTCTGAAGCGCTGGGGCCTCGGCACCTATCATGGGTTCCGGCCCGAGCACATCGACACATACCTCAACGAGTTCGCCTTCCGCTACAACCGACACTTTTATCGCCATGTCTCCTTCGAGGCCGTCCTTGGCATCGCCACCGACCACGCTCCGCTGTCCTACTGGGACATCACCGGAAGGGACAACCCCCGAAAGGGCCGCGCCGTGATCCGTCGAAACCCACAAAAGCGCAGGACGGTGGACAAAGCTGGCGATGGCTAATTCAGGCAACCTGCCTCATCGCGATAAGCCATTTATATCGAGCCGCGACAACAGTTTTGCCGTTGATGTATGCACGCTGCATTTTTTGGAGGATAATAATGTATGACATAATTGGTGATGTTCATGGCCATGCTGCTGAGCTTGAGCTAATGCTTGAGAAATTGGGATATATTAAATGTGGGATGGGATATCGACACGACAGTCGAAAAGTTATTTTCCTAGGGGATTTGATTGATAGAGGTCCGGACCAAAGGAGGGTCTTGGAAATTGTACGATCTATGGTCAGCTCCGACGCTGCTCTGGCCGTAATGGGCACCCGACACCCAGGCTATGCCGCGTCCATCCGTATCCGCAAGCGCATCGAAGAAGCCTTCGGCTGGATCAAGACGGTGGCCGGGATGCGCAAGACCAAGCTGCGCGGTCTGGACAAGGTGGACTGGGCCTTCGCCTTTACCGCTGCCGCCTACAATCTGGTGCGGCTGCCCAAGCTGCTCGTGGTGTCGCCATGACCATGCAGCCCGAGCTTCGCTCCGAGATCACCTGCCCGCACTGCGGCCATCGCAAGGTCGAGGAAATGCCGACCGACGCCTGCCAATTCTTCTACGAGTGCGAGGGGTGTCACACCCTGCTGCGCCCGAAACCCGGCGACTGCTGCGTGTTTTGTTCATACGGGTCCGTCCCGTGCCCTCCAATCCAGTTGGAACGCCAGGGCGGCAGCGACGGGTGCTGCTGTCGCTGAACGACTTCTTCAACAGCCTGTTAATGACAGGGATCTCCGCTATGGATCGCAGCATAGAAAATGATGATTTTAATATTGAAGAGTATTTTTGTATATTTCACGGGGGTGGTGACTACAAGGTTACTGTGAAATTCAAAGACGGCTCCCCTGTGCCAGTCGCACGTGTTTCTGCAAGCTCAGAAAGCCTTGCTAAGTTTGTTTCAATATGTAGCGGTCCAGTCAATCCAGAGAACTGGATATCATTTGATGAGTGGGGGTTTCGCGTAGCATCATTTACTGTTAATTTTAGAAGAAAGACGGCAACAATTAAGCTTGTTGATGGCAACCATCGAGCCCAACGCGCAAGCGTTTAGCTTGATGACCTTGTAATCTGTGCATTTTTTTGCTTCCCCTGAGGCGCTTGATCCAGTGGTAAGGAGAGGATATGGACCTCGCTTTTGGCTGGCCGCTGGACGGGCGGTGCCACCCGCTTACTGTTAATGGGGCCGATCATGCCCTGGGAAAGCCTGTCGTCGGCCCCACCGGCATGCTCTCAATCCTGGAGGTCTCCCTTGGCCTGACCCGCCCTGCGCTTCCCGCCGCCGTGCGTATCGCCCGGTATCAGGTTCGGATGAAAGTGGTGGATGATGGTCGGCGTTTCTTTTCAGGGTCGTTTGGCCGTGATGCCTGGGCGACGGCACGGCAGGTTCTTACGTGGCGCGACAGCCTTTTTGCCGCCGGATGGAATGGAGAGGCCGTGCCCGATGGCGGAGATCGGCTGGTAACCTTGGCCGCGCTGGAGAAAGTAGGAGGCCTTCCGCTTGGAGCCTGTCCCGGCGAACGCTTGCAAACGGTAATCGCCGGGCTTTCTGGAAATTGCGATTGCGGTATTTCCCGCATTCGCCTTGTCACCGATGAAAGCGATCTGCCGCATCTGTGGCGAGTGATCCTGGGGAGCCTGAAATCCCGAGGGATCGCCATCGAGAGGGAGAATATCTTACCTGCCGCGACAGGAACCGATCTCGCCGTCATCCAGTCAGCATTGCAGAGGGGCAAGGCGGACGGGACCTTCTCCGGTGATGGCAGCTTTTTGATCATCGATGCCGATGACGAATGGCAGGCTGCCGACGCGGTGGCCGGATGGCTGGGTTCGGGCCACAACACTGAGACCGTGCTTGTGCGGGGAAGCGGTTCCCCACCTCTGGATATGGCCTGCCAGCGCCTGGGGCTACCGAAACCAGGGTGGCACGAAGCGTCCCCCCATCGCAGCGTCTTGCAAGTCCTTCCCCTAGCGCTGGAGATTCTGTGGGAGCCGTTGAATGCGGCACGGCTTCTGGAATTCCTGACTCTTCCACGAAGCCCTATTCCTGGTTTTGTTGCCCGGCGTTTTGCCTCGGCTCTGATGGAAACCCCCGGCACCGGCGGCGAGGGATGGAATGAAGCGTGGAAGGGATGCCTTGAGAAGAAGGCCGCCAAGTTGCGCCAGGATGGGCTAGATGAGAACGAAATCGCCGAGGCATGCAAGGCGGTTGAGGGTGAGTGGCGGTTCTGGCTCCAACCCCGTCGGTTTCGGCCCGAAGATGGCCTTCCCGCGACCTTGATCCAGGAAACCTGTCGCAATATCGCCCAATGGGCGGCGGGCATCGGCAGGAACGATGGTGACTGTCTCTTTCTGACTGCCGCATCTCATGCCTCGGCACTGGGGGAGGCCGTCGCTTCCATGGGACTGGCCGCCATCCCAGCGGTTCAACTGGGGCGCATCGTCGATGCGGTCACCGCCGAAGGAGTTTCCGCCCCAGTGGGCAAGGCCGAAGCGGCACCATGGATGACGGTCGATGCTCCGGGCCAGATTTGGGGGCAGGCTGAAACGGTGATTTGGTGGAACTTCACCGACACCACCATCTTGCCACCGCATCCGCCATGGTCCGCCGCTGAGATCAATGCACTTTCCAAGCTGGGCGTTCCTGTTGAACCGGCTGAGAGTGCCATCCTGCGTGAAGCCGAGACCTGGCTGAATGCGGTGATGAATGCCCGGTCACGGCTCATCCTGGCCATGCCTCGGCGGTCGGGCGGAGAGACCGTGCCGCCCCATCCGCTCTGGCACGAAATCCACGCCCATCTTCAAGTCTTGAAAGCCGAGCAACACGCCATCATTCCGGCATCATTGCTGACAACCCATGCTGCCGTATCGCTGGCGGGCAGGACGATAAATCGCCAGGCGAGGGCATATTCCACCTTGCCGCCATCCCGGCGAAGCTGGCCCGTCCCTGCCGGTTCGGTTCGTCGCAGGAAGAAGGAGTCCATCTCCAGTATTCGCAAGCTCATCGAATGCCCATTCGCCTGGGCGCTGAAATATGGCGCCAGGATCGGCTCCAGCGGCCTGCTGGCCCTTCCCGACGACGACAACCTCATCGGCACACTCGCCCACGCGGTGGTCGAAAAATTGTTCGCCATTCGCACCAACTGGGGTCCCGACGAGGCTGCGGGGGAAGCCGCCCGTCTTTTCGATGCCCTGGTCCCGGCCATTGCCGCACCGCTGCTTCGCCCTGGCTTCACTGTCGAGTATCGCAGGAGCAGAACCAGGGTAATCGACGCAATTCGCATGCTGGTTGGCGTGATCGCCGAGGCCGGGTTGACCGTCCGTGGATGCGAGGAGGAGGTTTCTGCTCCTTTCGGCCCCGATCAGGAATTCCGTGGCTTTATCGACCTTGCCCTGAAGGACGGGCGTGGACACTCGGTGATCCTGGACCTCAAATGGAACCGCTCCGACAAATACCGTCGCAAGGAGCTTCGCGAGAATCAAGCAATGCAGTTGGCCGCCTACACCTGGCTGGAGGAGCAGGCTGGGCGTCGGGCCGTTGGTGCCGGATACTTCATGTTGCGTCAGCAATCCCTGATCTATAGCGAGCCCGATCCCTTTCCCGCAAGCCACCATGTTCCCGGAACCGATCTGGGCCAACTGTGGACCGAAACACAAGCTGCATATAACTGCTGGATGGCCGACATCGAAGCCGGAACCCTGGTGGCTCGTGGCGTGGAGGCAGAGGACGGGGCCGGTCCTGAAGACCCCATGCCCAGAATAGAACCCGGATGCCGGTTCTGCGATTACCGCCTCCTGTGCGGTGCCGAACTCGAGGAGAAGCGGAAATGACCGGCATGGGACCTATCTCCGTGGTCAGCGCCGGCGCGGGGACCGGCAAGACCTATCGTCTTGGCACCGAGTACCTTTCGGCGGCCAAGGCTGGGATGTCACCCGCTCGCATCATTGCCACCACTTTTACCGTCAAGGCCGCAGATGAACTGATCGAACGGGTCCGTGCCCGTCTGATCACCGAGGGGGAACCCCAGGCCGCTCAACTGGCCCTGGCCGGTCTGGTCGGCACGGTGAACAGCGTATGCGGTCGATTGATCGCGGAATTCGCCATCGATGCAGGCCTGTCGCCGGTCGCCGACGTCATCCCACCGGAAATGGCCGACACACTGTTTTCAGTGGCGGCCGAGGAAGCCATCAGCGGGCACGCGGACATCATTGAGCCCATTGCCGAACGCCTCTGCCAGGAGGATTGGCGAACCCACGTGCAATCAATCGTCAATCTCGCCCGATCCAACCGCATCGAGGCGCACGACCTGGCATCCTCCGCCACTCGTTCCTGGACAGGGCTGGAACCATTGCTTGCGCCTGTCGAATCCATGTCGGCCGAACACATGGACAGGACTTTGGCCACCACGCTTCAGGCGGCGATCAAGGCGATCGAGGCCAGCGGCGACCTATCGGCAACCACCACCAAGACCATGGACGAGGTTCTGCGTCCAGCAGCCCGTCGCCTCTCATCCGACCGACTGCTGGGCTGGGATGACTGGGCACGGATTTCAAAGATCAAGGTCGTGAAGGCAACCGAGGCCATCGTCGCTCCTCTGAAGGAAATGGCCGGACGGCACCCGTCACATCCCCGGCTGCGATC
This sequence comes from Magnetospirillum sp. SS-4, assembly GCF_902729425.1. Classification (GTDB taxonomy): domain Bacteria; phylum Pseudomonadota; class Alphaproteobacteria; order Rhodospirillales; family Magnetospirillaceae; genus Phaeospirillum. The sequence goes on from NZ_CACVCH010000050.1 coordinate 67,924, forward strand.
CGACATCGAAACCTTTATCCGAGAAATCTTTGCCTGCGCCGCCGACGCACTGGACCACCTTTCGGATTACAAGCGGGAACGGGGCCTGCTTGACTTCGCGGATCAGGAAGCTCTCGCCCTCGACCTTCTTGGCCGGACAGATATCCAGGAACGGATCAGGGAGCGGTTCGACGTCCTGATGGTCGATGAGTTCCAAGATACCAGCCCGGTGCAGCTTGCAGTCTTCCTGGAACTGGCAAAGACGATGAAACGGTCGCTCTGGGTCGGCGACCAGAAGCAGGCGATTTTCGGGTTCCGCGAAACCGACCCAGCCTTGGTCAACGCCGTCATCGCCGATGTGCGACCGGCCACCGGGGGAACGGAAGAGTTCCTGGACGAATCGCGTCGTTCCCGCCCTTCCTTGGTCCGCTTCGCCAATACGGTATTCGGCGCGGCCTTTCCATCAAAGGGTATCGCAGCCGACAAGGTCGTGATTCCCAAGACCCACCGAGATGAACCAGATGGATTCGGGCCGGCTATTAACCACTGGGTGCTTGGCGGTAGAAACTGGTCGGCGGCACTCCTCGGGCTGGCAGGACGAATCGCCGCTTTGCTTGCCGCACCCGATGCCACCCCGGTGATCGACCGAACCACTGGCCAGTCACGCCCCTTAAGGGGCTCAGACATCGCCGTGCTGTGCCGCTCCAACCTCCGCTGCAAGGAAGTCGCCAATCTACTCGGTTCACTCGGGATTGCCTCCGCGATGCCCAGGGACGGGTTGATGGAGACACCAGAGGCGGCGATGGCCGTCGCCGCTCTTCGTTATCTGGTCGATTCCGACGATACCCTGGCGGTTGCCGAATTGCTTCATCTGGATGGCGAGGCCGACTGGCTGTCCCGGTGGCTCAGCGATGGGCCGGACGTCGTCAAGGCCGGATGCACGGCTGTCAAAGCCCTCGACAAGGAGCGGGCGGGTCTGTCGCACATCACGCCTGCGGAAGCACTGGACGTTGCCATCGGGGCAGCATGCATCGATCAGCATGTGCGTGGATGGGACCGCCCAGGCGAGCGGCTTGCCAATCTTGATGCGCTGAGAAAGATCGCCGCCGCTTATGAGAGTGCCCGCAGGGCCGAACGTGGCGCAGCCACCGCCGCTGGCTTGGTCGCGCATCTCGCGCAGAAGCTTGAGAACGGTGGCGAGAGGCCCGCCTTTGAAGGAAACGACGCGGTTCGCATCCTGACCTACCACCGTTCCAAGGGGCTGGAATGGCCCATGGTCATCCTGGCCGACCTCCAGGATGGAGCCAAGCGTTCGCCGTTCGGCGTCTATTCCGAAGCCCCGGATCAAGGGTTCGATCCTTGGCGACCATTGGCCGGACGTTGGGTTCGATTCTGGCCATGGCCCTATGGTGCCCAGGGCAAGAATGTCTATCTGGACCAGACAGCCTCCGCCAGCCCCGAGGCCGCCGCTCGAACAGAGGCAGAGGAAGCTGAACTCGTCCGCCTACTCTATGTCGGTGTCACCAGAGCCCGTGACTATCTGGTGTTCGCCAACTACGCCAAGAACGGGGCCGCCTGGCTCGACCTGCTGACTGATGCGGAAGGGCACACAGTCCTAAATCTGCCAGCGGATTCTGCTCTATCGGAGATGGCAATTGCCGGAACCATCTTCCCCATCCAGGTGGAAGTCGTGGGCGAACCTATAGTGCCAGCCGTCAGCGGAGAACGGTCGGAAATCGCGTGGTTTGCTCCCAAACCATTCGAGGGCGATCCAGCCGAATTCCCACCGGCATGGCAATCGCCAAGCGCGGCGGCCGGAAGTGAATCTTTGCTGTCCGCGGAACCAGTACCTTCCAGCATAGGCGAAAGAATGCCTCTGACCGGACGCCCCGACATGACCATGCTCGGCGAGGCCATTCATGCCTTCCTGGCAGCGGATATACCACAACGACCAAGGCAGGATCGGCAGGAACAGGGGGCATCAATCCTGAGGAATTGGGGGGTTTCCGGCGTCGTTACGACTGATTCCCTGGTGGCCGCCGCCGACAATCTCCACCGGTTCGCCACCAACCACTGGCCTGGGGCGAAGCATCACCGTGAAGTTCCAATCATGGGAAGGGTTGGTGACCAACGGATCAGCGGTCGCATTGATCTCCTGGTGGAAACGGATGATGGCTTCGTGATCATCGACCACAAGAGCTTTCCCGGTTCCGCCGACAGGTGGCCGCAGAAGGCGATGGAATATGCGCCCCAACTGGCGCTTTACGGTCGCCTGGTCCAGCAGGCGACCGGTAAGCCCGTCAAGGAATGCTTGGTCCACATGCCGGTAGCAGGGATCATGCTGACAGGGCTTCAATTTTTGGCAGCTGATCCCTTCACCGTTTCAACATGATCATGGGCCGGTCAATGGAAATGCCAAGATCTATGCTTGGTTTAACGGTTTCCCAGCTCCTATGGAGCATATCTGTTTGCCTATTCGCTGGGGGGTGTGCCTACCCCATTCCATTAATAAACACTGACGCACTCGCAGAACCGGAAAGGACTATGGCCTTCAATAGAATTCTGAATAAGAGCGAGGTGGGAGACTCAATCACTTACACAGCAAATACCAGATCAATAGTTGGATCCTTCGCCATTATTTCAGCAAGTGCTGACTGTAAGGAGCTTCACGAGACCTTTGATGGCTTATCCCGTTGTCCCAGGTAGTCAGGTTTCCTCCGCATCCGCGTGTTCGACACCGTCTTGACGCATGCCGCTGGCGGTCTTTCGTCGGCGGACGTTCTGCCTCACCGGTGCCGCTTCCTTGCTCGGATTCTGCTTTCCTGTGATATCCCAATAGGAGACGGGTGCGCTGTGCGCCGCCAACCCGAGAACCGTCTCGAAGGAAACGTGCCGATAAAAGCGACGGTTGTAGCGGAAGACGAATTCGTTGAGGTAGGCATCGATGTGCTGACGGTGAAGGCCGTGATAGGTCCCGAGGCTCCAGCGCTTCAGGAGGGCGAACACTCGGTGGATCCACTTGAGGGGAATGTGCGCCGCCATATTGCCGATGACGCGGGGGTCGTGCCGGTACTCGGCGATGCCGGGATAGGAGGCATGCCCATCGGTGACCAGCGTCGCGCCCGGCGCGATGTTGGCCTTGATGAAGGCATGAATGTGCGGCGCGTGGTTGCTGGGAATGGCTGTGAGCCGGATTCGCCCCGAAAGGGTATCGAGGTATTTCTGCCCGAGAGCCTTGGGCTTCTGCGCCTTCCCGGTAGCCCGGTCGATGACCTCGACGGCACCGATGATGAGGAGCTTGCCGGTCTTGAGCGGGCTGTCCGGATCGGCGGCGGCGCGGAACGGCATCTCGGTCTGGTCGACCTCGACCACACCTTCCAGCGGATCGCGATTGGGATCGATCATTGAGCGTCGCAGTTTCTGCGCCAGCAACCAGGCTGTCTTATAGGAACCAAGGTCCAGTTGCCCCATCAGCTGCTGCGCCGACATACCGTTGGAGTGGGTCGCCATCAGGTGGGCTGCCCAGAACCACGTCGTCAGCGGCAGCTTGGTTCGGTGCAAGATCGTCCCTGCCGTCACCGAGGTCTGGCGTCCGCAGGCGATACACTCATAGGTATAGGCACGACTCTTCAGCAAGCACGAGCGGGTTCCGCCGCATTCGGGGCACGCGAACCCCTCCGGCCAGCGCCGCTCAAACAGGAAGAGCGCGCAGCTCGCTTCGTCCGGGAACCGACGCTGGAATTCGAGGAGGGAGGCATATTTCCGGGCCATGCTGCCGGATTATGCCCCCACGGGCAGCCCTGCGCCAGCGGAACCTGGGACAACGGGATAAGCCTTGACCTTTGCATATTATAGCAGCCGCAGGGACCACTATCACAGGTTATGTTTGGTCGATGGCAAGTGGCAGGAGAAATGAAACCTGACCAAGGACATTGAGCAATCCCTGGGCAGCAGCATGCAAGGGGGCCGATGACCTTGCTCCGAAACGGTGTACAGTTCAGCTAAGCTCCCATTGAGGCGCGATGAGGTGGCTCTTGATCCGGCCGGCGCGGCACCTGCTCCGGCGCGGTGGCTCCCTTTCTCTCCGGCGTTGACAGTAGAGCACGGTTGTTGGAAATATCTATTGGTCGAAGATCCTGGAAAACTCGGCATTCAAATGAACGTATTTACTGACAGCAAGTGGGACGAGGGGCCGTTTGAACTCAAGTAAACATAATTCGGCAGCATCCACGCAGATATGGTTGCGGTGGGTTGCGGTGCGAGTGGAGATAACAAGATGGCAGAAAATTCGACTGCGAGGCTTGGCTGGTTCGTCGGCGCCGCGTACAACCGCACTGAAGACCAGACGCCACGATTCCTCGCAGAAGGGGTGTGGGAGAACGGCTACGATGACGGGAATTACGGCGATCTCGTGCGCGCCATGCGGCCAGGCGACCGAATCGCTATCAAGTCGTCCTACACCCGCAAGCATAATTTGCCTTTCGACACCCGAGGCGCAACAGTCTCCGTGATGGCCATCAAGGCGATTGGCACGATCACCGCCAATCTAGATGACGGCAAGCACGTGAAGGTTGATTGGACGCCCGTCTTTCCGCCCCGCGAATGGTATTTCTACACCAATCGCGCGACCGTCTGGCGCGTCCCGCCAGGCGGCTGGATGGAGGATGGGTTGCTCGCTTTCGCCTTCGATGGCCAATCTCAGGACATCGGCCGCTTCCGGAACGAACCGTTCTGGCGCGAGCGGTTCGGCGACGCGGGCGGCGAGCATCGTTTCCGTTGGACATCTTTCTACAGCGCCGTTGCGGCGAAGCTTCTCGACTATCGGAACGACCGGCCGCGCCTGCTCCAAGAGATAAAGACGATCGCTGGAGACCTCCCGGGCTTAAGCATCTACCTCAACGATCGCTATCTAGGCGGTGAAAGGGGACCATTGTTGGATATCTGCCCGTTCACCACGATGGGCATGTTCAATCGGTCCATGACGGACACCAACCGGCGCGCGATCGCAGGGGCGATCGCCAAGCTGTTCGGCCTAGAGGAGGAGCCGCCAGCTTCCTTCGAGGGCATACCAGTCCTGAACAATCAGAGGTCGTGGTTCTTCAGTTACAGCGACAAGCGCGGCGAAAGCGACATCGACAAACTGTGGAATGTGTTCACTGCGGCGACGGCGTTCGTGGAGGTCGATCAACCAGAACAGCGGGAGGCGTTCATCACCGCATACGACGCAGCGGTCAATGTCTGGGGCGCATCATGGAACCTCTCGACTGGGCTCTACTGGTCGCATCCCTGGGAGTTTCCGACGCTCGACAGCAACTCGCGCGCGTTCCTGACGGGGCGGCTACAGATGCGGATCCCGACGATTGGACCGCAGAAGCCCTGTAGCGGCGCGACCTATCTCAAGCTCGTTGACGACCTGAAAGCGCGCTTCTACGAGGACAGCTACCCGGCGCACAGCTTCCCCGAACTGTCGCTCGCATCTTGGCGATACAAGTCGCCTGAGGAAGCGCAGGCCGAGCGCGGTGCAGCCGACCCTGCCTCGGCGGAAGATGAGGAAGAGTCCGTCGCGGCCGATCCCGTTCAGTCGCCAGCGCCTTCTGAACCGTATGACGTCGATGACATCCTGCGCGATGGCTGCTTTCTCGACCGTGATGAGATCGAGCGCCTGCTGGAGCGCCTGCGCACCCGCAAGAACCTGATCCTGCAAGGACCGCCGGGGACGGGAAAGACGTGGATCGCCAAGCGCTTGGCATTCGCGCTGATGGGAGAGCGTGACGAGGCCCGTGTTCGCGCCGTCCAGTTCCACCCGAACTTATCCTACGAGGATTTCGTGCGGGGATGGCGGCCGGGCGGCAAAGGAAAACTAACCCTCGCGGACGGCGTCTTCATGGAGGCGATCCGCGCGGCGCTAGGCCGCCCGGATTCCCGCTTCGTCGTCATCATCGAGGAAATCAACCGAGGTAATCCCGCGCAGATTTTCGGCGAGCTACTGACGCTTCTCGAGGCCGGGAAGCGCACACCTCGCGAGGCGCTGGAGCTATGCTATCGGGATGCCGAAGGCAAGCGAAGCCCAGTGCATGTGCCTGAAAACCTGTTTGTCATCGGTACCATGAACATCGCTGATCGCTCACTTGCGCTCATCGACCTTGCGTTTCGCCGGCGATTTGCTTTCGTCGGACTCAAGCCGCAACTTGGGCCAGCTTGGCGACGCTGGGTGACGGAAAAAGGCGGCCTTGATCCCTCCCTCACTGAAGAAATCGAGCGGCGCATCCTCACCCTCAACGCGCAGATCGCGGAGGCGTTCGGCCGTCAGTTCGAGATCGGGCATAGCTATGTCACGCCAACTGCGAAGCTCGAGCCGGGCGCTACGCGGGAATGGTTCCGCCAGGTAGCAGAAACAGAGATCGGCCCGCTGCTCGAAGAATACTGGTTCGACGCACCCAAATCGGCGCACGAGGCACTCGAACGGCTGCTACAGGGATGGTGATCGCTGACGCGGGAATTGCGAGCGATGTCAGCGCAGCGGGCTTTATCGGGCGCATTCCGGTGCGCAACATTTGGCTCCTGATGCTCTACGCCTCGGATCTACTGCGGACAGCGGAGCGCGCTCTAGTCGACGTCGAGCGCAACCCTGACGAGATCGCCGATCTCGTCGCCGAACTTTTGGCGCGGGCGGTGGAGGAGCGTCAGCGCCGCCAGCTGAGTCTCGGCTACCAAACGCGTAACGCAGACTTGTCGCGGGTGCGTGGTCGGATTGACGTCCTGCGGACGGAGCGACAGCAGTTGCTCACACGCGGCTTTGTGGCGTGCCGCTTCGTCGAACTCAGCGTCGACACACCGCGCAACCGCTTCGTCCGTGGTGCGCTGGAGGCAGTGGCGCGATTGGTTTCACGTCCCGATCTGCGCCATCGCTGCCGACGCTTGGCCACAGACATGCAGGCGCTGGGCGTCTCGGGCACAATCCCGTCGCGAACCGAGCTCAGCACTGACCGCATCGGGCGGCATGATGCGGCGGATCACGAGATGCTGGCTGCGGCGAAGCTGGCAATGGACCTCATGCTCCCCACCGAGCGGGCTGGACCTAGGCCATTGCCGATGCCAGAGCGTGAAGATCAATGGGCGCGACGGCTGTTCGAACGTGCTGTTGGCGGGTTCTACCGTAAGGTATTGCTCACTGAGCGCTGGCGCGTGCGCACTGGCGTTGCGCTCGGCTGGCCGATCGACTGGATGACCGATGGCGCGCACGATATCCTGCCGGGGATGCAGACTGATATCGTGCTCGACGATGCTATGGCCGGCCGCCGTATCGTGATCGACACCAAGTTCACCAGCATCGTGACGACGGGCTGGCGACGCGAGGCGACACTTCGCAGCGGGTACCTTTACCAGATTTACGCTTACCTACGCTCGCAGGCGGGACGTGACGATACGCGGGCCGACGTGGCAGAAGGCCTGCTGCTGCACCCGGCCATCGGCCAGAAAGTCGACGAAGCCATCTCTGTGCAGGGACATATCATCCGGTTCGCCACCGTCGATCTCGCGGCTGAAAGCGGAGTGATCCGTGAGCAACTTCTGCGGCTCAGCTTACCGTTCGAAAACAAAACTTCTGACGAATCTGGACACGCTTAATCACGTATCGTTTGCGTATTGGCTGTCAGGAAGTAACGGGGTCAGAGTCCGTTTTATCCCCGGCCTTTACCTCTCACAACTCCCCCACCAATTCCGGGTGCTGGTCCAGTAACTTCAGCAGTTGGATCGTCGGTCCGCTCGGTTCAACAATGCTCCGCTCGTACTTATCGAAGGCGCTGGGGCCGACCTTGAACAGTGCTCCCGCCGCCCGCTGGCTGAGGCGCAGCTTGGTGCGGATGCGGCGAATGGTGGCGGGCGACGGCACGCCGTCCACCTGTTCCTTCAACGCCCGCAACGCTGCGTCGGCGGCGGCCATATCGGCGCCGACATGCACGGACTCGCCCTCTCCCTCGGGATAATAGCCGGGCAGATCGACCACCATCTCGGCACCCTTGTAGCGCACCGTGAACGGGCGGGTGTCGCGGGCCAGCGTCTGGCCGGTCTCCGGGCAGGGCATGGTCGGCGGCAAGTCTGGGATCTTGGTGGCCACGGTCACTTCTCCTTGAACGACATCACCCGGAATTCGGTCACCACGTCGGCCTGGAATTTGACGTACAGGACCAGATCGCCCGCCGGGACGTGGTAGACATCCTGCCATGTCCGGTGATCGGCATAGGTGGTCATCGACTTGTAGAACATCGGACGCCGGATGCTATTGATCACTGCCGCGATGCCGGAGCGGTTGAACCCCAGCGACAAGGCATCGGAAAAGGCCGTCCGCGTGATCGCCACCGTCTCGACCGACCCGAGGGCGGCCTTGACGGCATCGAGATCGTAGGTCGGCCGACGCTTTTCCATCGCCGCATGATGCCACCATATGGGTGTCAAATCAAGATGTGGCACGGCAACCGAACTCGTTGATTTCCCACGAGAGAAGGTTCACCACCAACCCCCTTCCCTCCGCCATTACTTCCAAAGAATAGATTCTCTGACGCAAAGAACCTTGGGCGAAAGCCCAAGGCTCTGCGCCGTTTTCGGCCTGTATCTGTTGACCTTGGTTACTCGATGCGGGCCAAATTCTCCCCACTTTTTCTTCTCTCCCGCCCAGTTTCTCTGGAAGCTGTTGACCGCCAGGAAAAGGTACGGGTTTTAAATTATGTTTAGAATCAATGCGGTGCGCAGTTGAAAGCCGTTGATCTTTTCGCCATTACCACTGGAGGGCGTGGGAGTCCGGGGGTGGAATCGACGGTCAACGATTGGTGTGCGGCTATCTGGGTGACGGTGCGATACGAGCAGCGATCGGGTGCCACAGCCATCGTCACTCACCGCGTCGGAGGATGGCATTGCGTCTCAGACGGGAAACGACGGAATGGTGAAGACCATGCAATGATCCTCGGCGACAGAATAGTTGTCGGTGTTGTAGATACCAGCGCTACCGTATGTGAGTTGGACGTCTTCCCGCTCAAAGGCGGCCATCGCGGCCCCGATGGTGGATATCTTGGTGTTCATCGGCGCGATCACGGTGTTATGCCCGGGGAACTTGTCGATGTGCGCGAGCAGGACGTCTCGGACCGCAAACGGATCACCGGGGGTGAACTCAAAGTCAGAATACTGAGGAAAAGCTTCGGCGATCTCCTGGTAAAAAACCTTGCGGACATCTTCCAGGGTCGCACTGAGCGGCCCAACGCAGCCGATACCTAGCGACAGCGCGTCCGGCTCATATGCCTCGACCAGCTTCCGCGCCCTGTCGCTTTCAAAGCCGACCAGCACGATGAGGTGGATCTTTCTGGAGGGTAGCCAGGTGCCCGAATATCCGAGAACCGACCTGACGCCTCCGAGCCCGCGGCTGAGCCATTTGGCCTCCGTGGGCGTGCCAGGGTCGTATTCCTTCGCCGGGGTGTAAACGTAGGTGACCTCGGAATTTGCTGGCAGGGTGAACTGGAGGACGCGCAGAAGGATCAGTAGGGCCTCGTGCGTGAATGTGGAGATATCGACGACGCACCGGACAGGCCTCCCGCCTTCGGCGACGGTGCCGATATTGGCCATCATCGCGTCAGCAATCCCAACCGGGTTGGATTTCGACAGTCTTACGCGCGTCGCCCGTTGACCGAAGTGGTTGGCGATCTCTGCGGCGTGCGCCTTGCCGGCCCCCTGCACGTCGTCGTTGGCGCAAACGAGCACACGCCCAACGGTGTCCGGCGGAAGGGACATGGGCGCCGCCTTCGAACGCGTCTCGTAGCTGGCGGAGCAGATAAACAGGTCGAAGACGTCCGGAAGAGCCCGCCTAAGCTGGTCCAGGGGCGTTCTGCCACCGGTACTCATTCGAACAGATTCCCTTGGGAACCGGATTCCATCACTGCGTCGAACCCCTTAATCTTCACTCTGTTCAGCAGCGCTTTGGGCCTGTGAATGGCTTCCAGCACAGCCGAGTTCCGCACGAATTTGTATCCCGCAAAGCTGGTTGGGTCGAGTTTGAATGCAGGGGCCAGCCTTCTGCTCATGATATACAGCGGCACCCGCCCCGTCCCTTCCTTGTTTCCTATGGACGACTGGTGAAAGTAGCCATACTTGACGCCGAGATTCAGAACCTCAAGGACCTCGTCGCTCGGGCCATCACTGAAGGCGATGCTGAAAACCCGCCTCTCGGCGGCGTCCGAGACCAGGATCTGGTAGAACATGCCTCCGAGGGCCTGGATAAGGTTCCTTAGCTTCCTGACATTGTCACGCCCTTCTTCGGTCTTGGCTTCGTCGCGCTCGATGGTGGTGAAGTTCGAGAAGAGGAGGTTGTCAGCCATCTCTCTGACGGTCTTGTTCTGGATCGCTGGCGGGATATCGCGAATGCCCTTCCCCTCGCCAAGGGACTGTGTCTCGCCGAACATCAGGGACGCCGCGTCCAAAAAGTGCCGGATAACGCCGGAGGAGACATGCACGAGCTGGCTGAAGCCAGCGTAGTTGTACGACGAGCCCGCCTTCCTTGGGCCCGCCAAGGCCTTAATGAAGTCAGGTCGTGCATAGCGCAAGGAGTCGTCGGAAGGCTTGGCACCGCGCCCGGACACCGCGAAGTCAGCCTTGAGTCGCCCCGCAATCCTAGCGATCTCCTCCTCCTGCTCCTTGTCCTCAGGGAAAAACTCCTCGGGCGTCGCTTCTATGCCGCAGATGGCTAACCGCCGCCCGACGATTTTATGGACACGGGCCCGGTAAGTGTCCTTCTTGGTCGTGTAGATGTCGCAGATATGGACTTCGCTGTAATCGTGCGGAGCGTCGATCCGCTTCCCGTTGGGCGTCTTATACGTCTTGTAATCCAACGTCTGCGTCGAGATCTTCAGGCAGAGGTACCCAGTGGTTCGGCTTGACACCCACGAATTCAGGACAAGGGTCTGAGATTCGCTGAGGTTGTCGGCGTCGTCGATTAGCAGGTAGATGGGCCCCTTCGGCATGAAAGACAGCGCCGCCAGCCGCTTTACAACCGGAGCAATGAAGTCCATGTAGCCGAACAGGGCGCCGTTGTAAGGAAGTGGCTCTCGGACAAACGCCACGCGCCGCAGGTAGGAGTTGCCCTCGGCGTAGATCGCGTCGAAGGCCGAAGCAATCTCTTCGATAAATTTGGCCGCGGGCGTATCCGGCCCGGCCGGTGGCAATTCGCCGGCCCAGCCCGCGCGCGACAGGGCAGAGGCGAGGAAGCCGGAGTAAAATTCCCTGAGTTCATTAACCTCTGGCCCAGTCATCTCCGCCAGGGGCGCCCTGACCAGGATGGTGTTGAACAGCTTCGAGGCGACATTCGCGACCATTAGGTGCTCATTCAGGACCAACGGGGCGTGCCGCGCCTCCTCAAGCCGGAAGAACTCGGAAAGGTTCAGCTCCGTCTCCTTGATGGGGACGTAAGCGGCATAGTACGGCAGATCTCGGAAGCCCTTCCCCTCACTCTTCACTTGGCAGTCCGGCTCCATGAACCGGAAGATCATACTTTTGCCGGCCCCGCGTGGCCCGTAGATCAGTGTGTGGCTTTGGTTGAGGATCTGCCAGTAGTCGGTCAGCTCGCTGACAAAAAGCGAGATCACGTCGTCAGCAGCCAAATGCTCTGGTGTCTGGACCGCGAACGGGTTCCGCGAAAGTGCTTCCATCATCTAGTCCGCCCCGTCCGAAAACAATTGCGCCAGCTCCTGGCCAGTCTTCAGCTCCCGGCAGACTGCCTGGATACCGTCGGCAGGAACGCCGGGATAGCCACGCTCCTCAAGCCGGTATTCGATTTTCTCAAAGGCTTCGGCTACGTCCACCGCCTGCGCCATGACGAATACCCGTTCCACCGCTTCTGCTCGCGCCGCTGCCAGCAGGTCGGCGCAGAGATCGCAAGGGACCATAACGGCATGATCGACAAGACCGCCCGCGAAACCCAGGCCATCAAGGACGCCCGCCACCCGTTCGCCGAGGCGCTGACGGCGCTGGGCCTGATGGAACCATTCCTCCACCGCACAGCCGCCGACATCGACCGGCTGATCGAGGCCGCCGTAACCGGCTACGTCGAGTCCATGCAACGGCAGGCCGGAGTGAAGGAACGCACCGGCACCCCGTTCGACGACGAAATCCCATTCTGAGGCCCGCCATGCTTGATCTCAACCACGGCTCCGGCTGCCAGTACCTGGGGCCCACCCGCGATCCCGGCATCACCGTCGCGGTCAACACCGCCATCGATGCCGCCTTGGTGGCCCGCAACCGGGCACAGGCCGTCCGCCAGTATGTCAGCACCTCGGGCATCGGTCGGGAATGCCTGCGCCAGATCCAGTACGACTATCTCGCCGTGCCCAAGGACGAGGGGCGGGATTTCGAACCCAAGACGCTCCGCATCTTCGAAGCCGGACACCGCGGCGAAGACGTGGTGGCGGCATGGCTGCGGGCCGCCGGGTTCGATCTGCGCACGGAACGTCGCGATGGGCGGCAGTTCGGGTTCTCGGTGCTGAACGGCCGCTTCAAGGGCCACATCGACGGCTGCCTGGTTGGCGGCCCGGTGGCCCTGGACTATCCCGCCCTGTGGGAGAACAAGGCGCTGGGCATGTCGTCGTGGAAGGACGTGGTCAAGCGCAGCGTGGTGCTGTCCAAGCCGGTCTATGCCGCCCAGCTTGCCCTCTATCAGGCCTATATGGATCTGCCGGCCCCGGCGCTGTTCACCGCGCTCAATCGCGACACCTGGGAAATCCACTGCGAGCTGGTGCCTTTCGACGCCGCCCTGGCCCAGACCATGAGCGACCGCGCATTCCAGGTGGTGCGGGCCAGCGACGCCCAGGAATTGCTGCCCCGTGTCGCCGCCGAACGCACCTCCGTGGTCTGCCGTGGTGGCAAGACGGCGGGCGGCTGGCATTCGCCCTGCTCGTGGCAGGACCGCTGCTGGGGGGCATGTCGATGAAGACCCGTCCCCTCAGCTACGGCGTTGTTCAGCTTCGCGACATCAGCGGCCCACGCACCGTCGCTCGCCTGTGGTGCGCTCAATGCGGCGAGACGCTTGATCTGGCGCCGATGGCCCCGGTCAGCAATTCCCAGGCTTGCCAGCCGGATTCGGTCAGGGGGGCGTTGCGGTCATAGGGGCAGTCGCAGTTTCCGCCGCAGCCTCGGCAGTAGTCAGGCCCGCCGCCGAAGTGCCATTCGGCGCGGGCCTGGAGACGTTTCCCTCGGCGATGACCGCTTCATGGGTTTCGGTGTATTGGACGACGAAGGACTCGGCCATGCGGGGCAACTGCATCAATTCGGCGATGGTGGCATCGGTAATCTCGGCGGGCTGATCGTTGCCGTCCAGCACGCCTTCCCACTTGGTGATGGCGGAACGGGCCAAACCTTGGGCGAACAGCATTTGCGACAGCCCGGCCAGGGCGTCCTCGTCGGACAGATCCGGAAGGCCGGTGATATCGGCCCCGGCGGCTTTGAGATCGGCATGCTCGGCGGCGATGGCGCGGGCCATGCGCCAGCCCCGGGCACGGGCGGCCTCGTACACCGCCGTGGTCAGGGGACGAACGAAGACCTTTACCCCGTGGGGCAGATCGATCCAGTAGGGTTCCTTGGGGATGGTGAGCCTGATCATGATCAATACCCCGCCACGTCGTTGACCAGGGTGACGCGGAGCAGATACCCCGCCACCGGATCACGGGCCGCCCGCCAGTCGTAGCTGGCCTGGATACCGCCAGGGCCTTTGATCTCCTGCTTTTTCTTGGGCAGGAACACGCGGGGCAGATGGAAGGTCAGGGCAAAGGCCGAGCCGGGAATGGTGAAGCCGTATGCCATCGCCACCGGGCTTTCGGCGGCGATGGCGGCGGTGAGCGTGGTATCGGTGCCGAAGCGGATGTCCACCGAGCCTTCGGCGGTGGCCTCGGTCTCGTCGACGCCGTCGATCAGCCCGTCGGCACGGATGGTCTCGACCCGCTCCAGATTGTTCGAAAACGACAGCTTGCCGCCCACCACATTGGCCAGTTGGCCGCCGCCGACCCGGATGGCGCCGCTGCCCTGGCTGAACCGCTTCAGAGCGAAGCTGGCCGGACTGGCATCAATGGTAGCAGAGGCTTCGGTTTCGCCCTGGGCAATCACACCGATGCTGGCATTGGCGGCGCCTGACCGGGCCATATCGAAGGACAGCTTGTCCAGCTTGGCCCCACCATGGCGGAAGAACTTCGGCACCGCCAGTTGGGCATGGCCGATCTCCATGGCGAGGCTGGGCAGCGTGCCGCCCGAGGCGAAGATATGGTCGAAGGTTCCGTCGCCGTTATCGGCGGTGGCTGGGGCGCCGAACAGGCCCTTCAGCCAGAACCCCAGCGCCCGCACATCCAGCGGCACGCCGATGTCGCCCTCATCCTTGACCGCTTCATAGAACGGGTCCTGGGCGTCACGGCCCTGGCCCAACAGCGGGTCGTAGCCCAGCGGACGCTCGGCCCCCAGGCTGGATTCCTTGAACGACAGCCGTCCGTAGCCGTCGGCCGGAAGCACACCGTAACTCGCCTCGAAGACGGCCAGCAGGACACAGTCGGCGCCGTAGGCCCGAGTTTTCGCCATGGGGGACTCCCATATATAAGGTGTGGCTCAGCCCAGCGGGTCGCTGGAGCCGTAATGGATGGTGATCGGCACCGTGGCGCCCCGCAGGGCGGCAGCTCCGTCGATGGCAAGACCGGAAGTCTTGGGGGCACCCCAATCCAGTCCTTCAGCCAGACCGCCAAGAGAACGGTCGGCGGCAAGGGCTTGCCCGACCGCCATCAGCAGGGTGTCCAGTGCCGCACTGTCATCGTCCTGGCCGCGCTGGAGGATCACCTCGATTTCGGTCTGGTGTTCCCAGAGATAGGTGACCGGCGACAGCACCACCTCCGGGTCGCCAGGATCACCGTCGCGCAGGATGATCAATCCACCGGAGGGGACCGTTTCCGGCAACGGCGTTTCCCGTTTGACCGTGGCACCGGGCACCGTTTCCAGCCGCGCCAGTAGGGCGGCAAGGATCTGTTCGCGGACGGAGGGCATGACGTAGGTTCCTCAGCCCCTTGATATCCCTCGGAGCAACCTTACCTGTTGCTCAATATCGCACCAATGCGATATTGTCGGGATATGGAGTGGCGTGTCGAAATTCTGAACGAGACGGTCAAGGCCGAGGTCACCGCCCTGCCGGTGGATATCCGGGCCAAGCTGACCCACATCCTCGACATGATGGTGGCGCTTGGTCCGCAGAGGATGCGGGAACCCCACGTTAAGCCGTTGCGCGACAAGCTGTGGGAAATGCGCATGCAGGGCAAGGACGGGATCGCTCGTGCGATTTACGTTTTGGCGCATGAACGGCGAATCGTGATCGTCCATGCTTTCGTCAAGAAAACCCAGAAGACGCAGCCGTACGCACTTGAGTTGGCCCTTCAGCGGGCTAAGGAGTTGGAGCCATGACCATCCCGTTCGATAGCCTCAAGGACGAATGGATGAGAGATCCCGCCTTCCGGGCGGAATACGATGCTCTGGCACCGGAGTTCACTTTGGCGCGGGCGCTGATCGAGGCTCGTTCCAATGCCGGCCTGACCCAGGCCGAAGTCGCGGAGCGCATGGGAACCACGCAGTCGGTAGTGGCTCGAATCGAGAGTGGCCGCAATCCGCCGAATCTGCGTACGCTGGAAAAATATGCCCATGCTGTCGGCACACGGATTTCCGTCACGCTGGTTCCTGCTGTGTCGCCGGTTACGGTGCACCATCATCCCGCCAATTCCTGACGATCAGCTCCGGTAGGGCCGAACCCCAGCGCTCGGCAGCGCCGTCCACGTCGAGGCGCTTCTTCAAGCTCACCTGCGGCACCAGGATAAACATCACCACACTGGTCATCCCACGCCCGGAGCGGAGCGCCGAGGCGCTGCCTTTGGCGAAACCGCCCCGCTTGCCGGTGCGGGCCCGCATGTTCTCGGCCACCAGCAGCGAGGGAGCGCCCCGGCGATAGATGAATCGCAGGCGGCTGCCGTGCATCTGTTCCCATAGGCCGGGCGTCATGCGTTTGCCTCGGGCGCCGGTTCCGGCGGCGGGTGTGGGGATCGCCAGCCAGAAGCCATGCTTGGATTTGATCACCGCCCCCTGGTCGAAGGCCCGGATGATGGTCGGTGCCCTGGTGAAGACGAAGCCCGCCGGTTTGATGCTCTTTTGGCCCTTGGGATACAGCTCGGCCCGCCAGGTATTGGCGAGGCGCTGGCCCATGCCCGCTTCGGTGACCTGACGGCGGAGATCCGCCTTCAGCCCGTCGGCAGCTTGGCGCATCCCGGCGGTGACGGCGTCTTCGGCAGCCTTGACCTCCTCGGCCATGATCTTGCGCAGATCGCCGGAAAGGGCTGCCGCCAGTTTCATGTTGGCCTCACGCTGATCGTCCACACCAGCCGTTCGGCATCGAGGCGGGGTTCACCCTGGACGACGAAGCTGTCGCCGTCATGGACGATCACGTCCCCTGCCGCCGGACTGACGACCTCTTTCCGCCGGATCTCGAAGATCGCCGTGCTGGTCTGCACGGTGATGTCCGAGAATTCCACCTCGCGGTCGGGCCGCCGCACCAGGGCACGGATGGGGCGGCCCTGGTAGCTGACGGTGACGGCCAGGTTCGGATCGACGAACAGGTCGTCGAGGGCCGCCTCGAATGCGGTCACGATCAATTGCCCGAGAACAGTCGAACCGCCAGACGCGGGCGCTTGTTCACCGGCAGGATGGACGCCTCCGTCTTTACGTCGATGGCACTGCCGTCTTGACGGGCCAACTGCCGGGCATACATGGGCACGCCCAGGGTGTTGACCGTCTCGATCAGGTTGGCCGGGGCGCCATAGGTGACGAAGGTGTCCATGGTGCCCAAGGGGAAAGCGATGCCCTCGCCGGCCGGGATCAGGGTTTCGGTCTGGCCGGTGGAGAGGGTGACGGTGGCGCTGTATTCCTCGAACACCATGCCGGCGAAGGGAAAGCGGCGGCGGACATCTTCCCGCAGCGGCTGGGCGCCGGTCGAGGAGAAATATTGGTATGCCTGCTCGACCTTGGCGTGGCCGATCAGCTTGTCGAAGAATTCCGGGCTGACCAGGGCCAGCACGCTGGTCATGGTCTCGCCCTTCAGTTCGGTCTCCACCTTGCGCAGCACCTCGCGGATCTTGCTCTGGACGTTGGTGGTGGCGGTGCCCAGGGTGAAATCCACCTGCTGGCGGC
>NZ_CACVCH010000051.1 GCF_902729425.1 Magnetospirillum sp. SS-4
CACAAACCGCCTTCAGAGGGAATCCCTTGGATGATTCTGCTCAGGCTGAAACCGCTCTAAATATTTTTTAGGGCTTCAGCAGCCTTGGGATCACTTTTTTGTAGGATATGTGTGTTTCACCCAAGTGAACTCCGTGCAAAATCTTATCAATGTCAAAAACATCAATGTAGTATGCGTTGCATAAGTCGCCATAAATTCCAGCCCTTACCACCATACCAGAGAGTGCATTCTTGGTAACATTAAATACAGGAGATCCGCTAACTCCCGTGAGTGAAGAAAATTAATGACTTTCAAATCTAGCAATCGCATGGCGAAGGGTAGTGTCACTTGTTTCTGGGCCGCTGTCTTGCATTTCAAGACAACAATAAACAGGGGCTATTTTTCCATCTATAATTGAGCTTTTTTCCTTTAAGGCTCCGTATACAAATATTTTATCTCGAATGGAGCTTGTCGCGATAGTGCCGCTATTAAATATATAGGCTGTGCCATCGAAAAAATTTGCATCTACGTCATCGCGAAAAGCCACCACGACCACATCGACTATGTCAGAGTCCTTTGCCTCTTCCTCCGGTGAGGTTATATAATAAATTTCACTAATTCCGGCAATTTTGTTGCCATGTTTTCTGTTCGTTATGTTAAGTTCCGCCCAGACAAAATCTCCCCGTACATGGGCGCACGTTATGGCGTAGATTTTGTTGCAATAATTAACAATGAATCCTGTACCGCCATGGGTGGCGTAAGGCCATTCCTCGCATTCAGTATCAAAAAAAACAAAACGTACCGCCTCAATTATTTCCTGTCGGATAAAAATACCAGATGGCAACATCTGATTGGGCATGGCGGACTCCGAAAGCATAACAATAAGGGCTGGCAAAGTGCGCACCCTGCCAGCCCCGCCCCTCAGAAGGGAAAACGTCAGTTTTCAACGGGCGCATCACGCATGGTGATTCGCTCGCTCACCCATTGATCCACCTCGGACAACAGCCACACGATGCGGCTGCAGCCAAGCCGTACCCGCTTGGGGAATTTGCCGGCCGTCTCCAGTCGCTGGATGTGCTGGGGTGAGCATGGGATGCCACAGACGGTCCGTAACTCCTTCTTCGACAAGAGCCGCTTTATCAAACCGAGTCATCGGATTTCTCCCTTGCGGGAGGCATCGCGACGCCTCGGTGGAAAAGCCGCACCGGATAGGCCGAAAAAGCGTATGCCTGTCGCGGACGGGAGTCGAGAGTTTCGCTCGCATTGGTCCATGCCCCGCCCCAGCTTAGGAGGCACAAACCAAGAACGGCAAACCTCGCCTCCGAGGTGCCCGGGGATTCGGGAGCGTTCCGCTATGCGCCCCGGATTTGAGTCGTGCCCCCGCTTGTGCCCCGAAGGCACTCCAAAAAGCATCAAGGCCCTGGCGGTTACCCGCCAGGGCCTTGAGAAATTTGGTGGGTGCACAAGGACTCGAACCTTGGGCCCGCTGATTAAGAGTCAGCTGCTCTACCAACTGAGCTATGCACCCGCAGTGCCTGCCATGGAGGCTGGAACCCCCCGGCAGAGGGCGGCTTTATATGTCGTTCGGACCGAGGGCGCAAGGGGAAAATTCACGCCTCCGCGACGGCGTTCGTCTCCTCTTTGCAACCGGTCTCTCCCGGCGTACAACTGCGGTCTGACAATACCCAGCCAAACCGGGGGAGCGTGGGAGATGAGCGAGAGCACGAAGTATCTGCTGCCGGAGGACCGGCTGCCCAAGGCCTGGTACAACCTGAACGCCGACCTGCCGGTACCGGTGCCGCCGCCGCTTCATCCCGGCACCGGCCAGCCCATCGGCCCTGACGACCTCGCCCCCATCTTTCCCATGGCGGTGATCGCCCAGGAGGTGACCACCGAACGCTGGGTCGAGATTCCCGAGCCGGTGCGCGACGTCTACAAGCTGTGGCGGCCGTCGCCGCTGGTCCGCGCCCGGCGGCTGGAAAAGGCGCTGGGCACCCCGGCCCGGATCTATTTCAAGTACGAGGGCGTCAGCCCGGCCGGCAGCCACAAGCCCAACACCTCGGTGCCGCAGGCCTTCTACAACAAGCAGGAAGGCGTCAAGCGGCTGTCGACCGAAACCGGCGCCGGCCAGTGGGGCTCGTCGCTGGCCTTCGCCGGCTCGCTGTTCGGGCTGGAGGTCGAGGTCTTCATGGTCAAGATTTCCTACAACCAGAAGCCCTATCGCCGCGCCCTGATGGAAACCTACGGCGCCACCTGCGTCGCCAGTCCGTCGACTCTGACCAATGCCGGCCGCGCCATCCTGGAGAAGGACCCCGAGTCCAGCGGCTCGCTGGGCATCGCCATCTCGGAGGCGGTCGAGGTCGCCGCGTCGCGCGACGACACCAAATACGCGCTGGGCAGCGTGCTGAACCACGTCTGCCTGCACCAGACGGTGATCGGCGAGGAAGCGATGATGCAGATGGAGATGGCCGGCGACCAGCCCGACATCGTCATCGCCTGCACCGGCGGCGGCTCCAACTTCGCCGGCCTCGCCTTCCCCTATATCCGCGAGAACCTGAAGGGAGCCAAGGTCCGGGTGATCGGCGTCGAGCCGGCGTCGTGCCCGACCCTGACCAAGGGCGTCTACGCCTATGATTTCGGCGACACCGGCCACCTGACCCCGCTGGTCAAGATGCACACCCTGGGGTCCACCTTCATGCCGCCGGGCTCGCACGCCGGCGGGCTGCGCTATCACGGCATGGCCCCCATGGTCAGCCACGTCAAGGACCAGGGACTGATGGAGGCCAGGGCCTATCACCAGACCGAATGCTTCGCCGCCGCGGTGCAGTTCGCCCGCGCCGAGGGCATCGTGCCGGCGCCGGAATCGTCGCACGCCGTCAAGGCCGCCATCGACGAGGCCCTGCGGCTCAAGGCCGAGGGCAAGACCGAGACCATCTTGTTCAACCTGTCGGGACACGGCCATTTCGACATGCAGGCCTATACCGACTATTTCGCCGGCAACCTGAAGGACAATACCTACGACCAGTCGGCGCTGGACGCCGCCCTGGCCGAATTGCCCAAGATCGGCTGACCGGACACGGGGGAGGACGGACCGGCCGTCCTCCTCCCCCCTCTCTCTTCCCCCCTTCCCAATTCCCTCCCGGAACGTCTCCCATGTGCGGTATCGCCGGCCTGATGACCGTCAACGCCGCCCCCGACGAGGGCGTGCTCGACCGGCTGGCCGAGGCGCTGGCCCATCGCGGTCCCGACGGGCGCGGCCGTCACCTTTCCGGCAATGTCGCCATGGTGCAGAACCGTCTGTCCATCATCGACCTGGAAGGCGGCCGCCAGCCCATCGTCGACGGCGAGGGCCGGGCCATCGTCGCCAACGGCGAGGTCTACAACTACCTGGAACTGAAATCGGACATGCCGGGACAGGCGTTCGCCACCGGCTCGGACTGCGAACCGCCGCTGCACCTTTATGCCCACCGGGGAACCGGATTCGCCCGCAGCCTGCGCGGCATGTACGCCATCGCCATCCACGACCCCGCCCGCGGACGGCTGGTGCTGACCCGCGACCCGTTCGGAATCAAGCCGCTCTATCTGGCGGAATCCCATCCCGGCCTGGCCTTCGCCTCGGAACCGCAGGCGCTGGTCCGGGCCGGACTGGTCAAGCCGGAGATCGACCCCCGGGCGCGGGCCGAACTGCTGCAACTGCAATTCACCACCGGACAGGCCACTATATTCAAAGGCATCCGCCGCATGGCGCCGGGCGAGACGGTGGTGGCCGAGCAGGGCTGCGTCCAGGACAGCCGCCGCCTTGCCGCCCTGCCGGCCGGCGCCCCCGAACCGGGCGGCATGGACGATCTGCTGGATCGCCTCGACGACGTCCTGACCGAATCGGTGGGCCTGCACCAGCGATCCGACGTGCCCTATGGCATGTTCCTGTCGGGCGGCATCGATTCCTCGGTGGTGCTGGCGCTGATGGCGCGGCTCAACCCTCGCGGGGTTCTGGCCTATACCGCCGGCTTTCCCGGAACCCAGGCCCATGACGAGCGCGAGCACGCCCGCGAACTGGCCCGCGCCACCGGCGCCCGCCATGTGGAGGTGGAATTCGGCGAGGCCGATTTCTGGTCGCTGCTGCCCCGCGTCGCCGCCTGCATGGACGACCCCGCCGCCGATTACGCCTGCCTTCCCACCTACAAGCTGGCCGCCGAGGCCGCCAAGGACGTCAAGGTCATCCTGTCGGGCGAGGGCGGCGACGAATTGTTCGCCGGCTATGGCCGCTATCGCCACGCCATGCGGCCGTGGCCGTTCGCCAAGCCCATGCGGCGGGGCGGCACCTTCGACGGCCTGGACGTGCTGCGCGACGGCGTCGCCCATGGCTGGCGCGACGGCATCCAGGCGGCGGAGCGGGCCGAGGCCGCCACCGGCCGCTCGGCGCTGCAACGGGCCCAGGCCGTCGATATCGCCGACTGGCTGCCCAACGACCTTCTGACCAAGGCCGACCGCTGCCTGATGGCCAACGGCATCGAGGGACGGGTCCCGTTCCTCGACCCGGTGGTCGCGGCCCTGGCCTTCCGCCTGCCTGACCATCTGAAGGTGCGCAAGGGGCTGGGCAAGTGGCTGCTGAGAAAATGGCTGGAAACCGCCCTGCCCGCCGCCCGCCCATTCGAAAGGAAGCGGGGATTCACCGTGCCGGTGGCGGAATGGATCGCCGCCCGCCCCGAGGTCGGGCAACTGGTCGCCGCCCAGCCCGGCATCGCCGAGATCTGCCGCCCCGGCCGGGTCGAGGCGCTGTTCCGGTCCGGCTCGAAGGATGCCGGCTTCGCCTGCTGGACCTTGCTGTTCTTCGCGTTGTGGCATAGGCGCCACATGCTCGGAAAGATGCCTCAAGGGGATGTTTTTTCCGAACTGGCTGATAAGGTATGATCATCATCAGTCCGGCGGAGAGCCCGATGACCTATGACCTGATCCTGCGCCACGGCGCCCTTGTCACCCCCAACGGCACCGAACGCGCCGACATCGGCGTGCGGGGCGGCCGCATCGCCACCATCGGCGACCTGACCCACGGCGTCACCGCCGAGGAGATCGACGCACGCGGCCTGACCGTGCTGCCCGGCGTCATCGACACCCAGGTCCATTTCCGCGAGCCGGGACTGGAGCACAAGGAGGACCTGGCGTCCGGGACCGCCGGCGCCGCCCAGGGCGGCGTCGTCGCCGTCTTCGAGATGCCCAACACCAAGCCGTCCACCACCACCGCCGAGGCCATCGCCGACAAGCTGGCCCGCGCCAGGGGCCGCGCCTGGGTCGACCATGCCTTCTTCCTGGGCGCCGCCGCCGACAACGTCGCCCGACTGGCCGAGTGGGAACGGATGCCCGGCTGCGCCGGCGTCAAGGTGTTCATGGGGTCCTCCACCGGCTCGCTGCTGGTGGCCGACGACGAAACGCTGGAGGCGGTGCTGCGCCAGGGATTCAGGCGCGTCGCCGTTCATTGCGAGGACGAGGGCCGGCTGGCCGAGCGGAAGCATCTTGCCGACAAGGCCGGCCATCCCCGCGCCCACGACCAGTGGCGCGACGCCGAGACGGCGCTGCTGGCGACGCGGCGGCTGGTCCGGCTGGCGGAATCGGCGCGGCGGCGCGTCCATGTGCTGCACGTCACCACCGCCGAGGAGATGGCGTTCCTGTCCGAGCACAAGGACCTGGCCACGGTCGAGACCACGCCGCAGCACCTGACCCTGGCGGCGCCGGAATGCTACGAGCGGCTGGGCACCTACGCCCAGATGAATCCGCCCATCCGCGACGCCCGCCACCGCGACGCCCTGTGGCAGGCCATCGCCGACGGCGTGGTGGACGTGCTGGGATCGGACCACGCGCCGCACACCCGCGACGAGAAGGACAAGCCCTATCCGCAAAGCCCGTCGGGCATGACCGGCGTCCAGACCCTGGTTCCCCTCATGCTCGACCATGTCAAGCAAGGCCGCCTCAGCCTGGAACGCTTCATCGACCTGACCAGCGCCGGCCCGGCCCGCGTCTACAACATCGCCGGCAAGGGCCGCATCGCCCTCGGCTACGACGCCGATTTCACCGTGGTCGACATGAAGGCGGAACGGACCATCACCAACGCCTGGATCGAAAGCCGCTGCGGCTGGACGCCGTTCGACGGCAAGCGGGTCACCGGCTGGCCGGTGGCGACCATCGTCAGGGGCCGCGTCGTGATGCGCGACGGCCAGTTGCTGGGCAGCCCGGCCGGCGAACCGGTCCGCTTCCAGGAGAGTCGGTAGCGGCATGCCCCACCGCCTCACCAACCGCAGGCTGGTGATCGGGTTGCTGGGGGCGCTGCTGCTGGCGCTGTGGGGATTCGTCGCCTACTGGTCGTGGTCGCAACGCCAGCACGTCATGCAAACCAGCACGGTGCTGCTGGAACAGTTGACCAGCGCGGTCGAGGAACAGACCATCCGCCTGTTCAAGCAGGCGGAAATATCGCTGGAGGTCTCGCGGCTGTGGATGGGCGACCATCCCAACCTCGACCCGGGCGAGGCCCCCGCCTTCATCGCCCTGGTGGACCGGCTGCGCCTGATCTCGGAGGGATTGCTGGACCTGCGCATGGTCAACCGGGCGGGCGGTCTCCACTACATCCCCAAGCGCGGCCCCAGGCCGCTGGCCGATGTCAGCGACCGCGACTATTTCAAGGCCCAGTCCGACCCCACCAGCCGCGGCTTCTTCGTCGGCGATCCGGTGATCAGCCGGGTTACCGGCAAGTGGGGCATTCCGGTCTCCATTCCCATCGACAAGGGCGGCGGCAACATCGGCGTGCTGTTCGCCGCCATGGAACTGGACCGCATCGCCCGCACCTTCGAGGCGGAACGCCTGAAGCCGGATGGCGCCATCTCGATCATGCGGACCGACGGCACCTTCCTGTTCCGGGTTCCGGCCGGACAGAACATCATCGGCCGTTCCATCGCCGGCACGCCGTCGTGGGACAACCATATTTCCGTGGCCTTGCGCGGCACCTACTACTCGGACGGCACCGCCGTCGGCACGCCGCCCAAGCTGGTCTCGTTCGCGAGGCTGCGGGACTATCCGCTGTACGTCACCGTCACCGCCGAGGTCGAGGACCTCCTGCATCCCTGGCGGCGCGAAACCTATACCCTGGTGACGATGGCGGCCCTGGTCACCCTGGCCAGCATGGCCTTCGCCGCCTTCCTGCTGCGGGCCATGAAGGCGGAGGAACGCGCCCAGCGGGAAACCCAGCGCGCCCACCGCGACGCCGAGCTGATCCTGTCCTCGGCGGGCGAGGGAATCTGCGGCATCGATGCCGACGGCCGGGTCGGCTTCATCAATCCAGCGGCCCGGCGGATGCTGGGCTGGGAACGCATAGACCCCATCGGCCGTTCACTGCACCAATCCATTCATCACAGCTATTCCGACGGCACCCCCTGCCACGAGACGGACTGCCCGGTCACCCTGACCCTGGCGGACGGCCAGACCCGCGAGATCGCCGGCGACACCTTCTGGCGAAACGACGGCAGCAATTTCCCGGTCGAGCTGATCGTTACCGGCGTCATCGACGAAAACGGCATCAACGGCGCCGTGCTGGTGTTCCGCGACATCACCCAGCGCCTGGAGACCGAGCACGCCTTGATGGCCCAGGCCGACGAGTTGGCCCGCTCCAACGCCGACCTTGAACAGTTCGCCTACGTGGCCTCCCACGACCTGCGTGAACCGCTGCGGCAGGTTGCCAGCTATGTCTCGCTGCTGGAACGGCGCTACGGCGAGCGGCTGGACGAGGACGGCATCGAATTCATCCGTTTCGCCCGCGACGGCGCCAAGCGCATGAACCAGTTGATCATCGACCTGCTCGAATTCTCGCGCATCGGCCACCAGTCCCAGGCAGAGGAGACGGTTCCGCTGGACGACGCGGTGGATCAGGCCATCTCGAATCTGGCGCCGCATATCGCCGAATCCGCCGCGTCGGTCGAGCGGAGCAACCACCTGCCGGTCATCCGCGCCGTTCGGGAAGACATGATCCGGCTGTTTCAGAACCTGATCGGCAACGCCCTGAAATACCGCGACTCAACCCGTTCGCCGGTGGTGCGGATCAGCGCGCGCCTGGAGGAAACCGACTGGGTGATCGAGGTTTCCGACAATGGCATCGGCATCTCGCCCGAATATCACGACAAGATTTTCGGAATCTTCCAGCGCCTGCATACCCGCGACAAGTTCGACGGCACCGGCATCGGGCTGGCCATCTGCAAGAAGATCATCGAACGCCTGGGCGGCCGCATCCGGCTCCACTCCATTCCGGGCCAGGGCAGCAGCTTCCACATCGTCCTGCCCCGGACCCTGGCTTGATCGCCATCAAGCGCTTCATCCCCGCCGAAGGGTAGACTCGGACCATCTCATTCGGGAAGAGGCCATCATGATCACCGAGGACGACATCTTCGAGGCGCTGCGCCAGGTCATCGACCCCGATATCGGCGTCAACATCGTCGATCTCGGGCTGGTGGAACGGGTCGCCATCGCGCCCGAGGGCATCTATGTCGACCTGATCATGACGACGCCGGCCTGCCCGCAAAGCGGCTACATCGCCGACGAATCGGAACGGGCGGTGCGAAGCGCCTGCAAGGACGCGCATCCGGTCAGCGTCCAGGTGGTGGACTCGCCGTTCTGGCAGCCCGACCGCATGTCGGACTCCGCCAAGAAGATCATGGGCTGGCCCGGCTGATGCCCGCAAGCCCGACCATGAGGCGACTTCCCCTGCTGGCCGCCGGCGGCGTGTCCCTGATCGCCGGCATGATCGCCGGCGAGGGCCGCCTGGGCTGGCCGGTGGGATCGGGCGACCTGATGGCGGCGCATGGCCCGCTGATGGTGTGCGGCTTCTTCGGAACCGTCATCGGTCTGGAACGCGCCGTCGCCCTGGGCAAACCCTGGGGATACATGGCGCCCGCCGCCACCGCCCTTGGCGGCATCGCCCTGATGGCGGGCTTTTTCCAGGCCGGCGCCCTGGCCCAAAGCCTGGGAAGCCTGGTCTTTGTCCTGATGAGCCTGGCGGTACTGGTCCGCCAGCGCGAGGTGTTCACCGCCGTGCTGAGCCTGGGCGGCGCCTGCTGGCTGATCGGCAACCTGCTGTGGCTGGCCGGCGCCCCGCCATCTGAGGTGGTGCCGCTATGGGCCGGATTCCTGGTTCTGACCATCGCCGGCGAGCGGCTGGAGCTGTCGCGCTTCCTGCCGCCATGGCGGTGGCGCACCCCGACCCTGCTGCCGGTTCTCGCGCTGCTGCTGGCCGGATGCGGCACGGCGGCGGCGGGCATGGCGGCAGCCTGGACCCTGTTCGGCCTGGGGCTGGTGCTGCTGACCCTGTGGTGCCTCAGGAACGACGTGGTCCGCCGCACCATCCGCCAGCCCGGCCTGACCCGCTATGTCGCCGTCTGCCTGCTGTCGGGCTACGGCTGGGCGGCGGTATCCGGCCTGCTGATGCTTGGCCTGGGATTGGGGGAAGGCGGCCCGCGGGCTGATGCCGCCCTGCATTCCCTGTTCGTCGGCTTCGTCTTCGCCATGGTGTTCGGCCACGCCCCGGTGATCCTGCCGGCGGTGCTGCGGGTGGCGGTGCCCTACAGGCCATGGTTCTACGGCCCGCTGATCTTGCTGCACGCCTCGCTGATCCTGCGGCTGGCGGGCGATCTCGCCGACCTTCACGCGGTCAGGCAGTGGGGCGGTCTGGCCAATGCGGCCGCCATCGTCGTATTCATCCTGACCATGCTGGCGACGGTGATCCGGGCGCGAAAGCCCGGATGAATTTTTGACCGGGCCACCTCGGCGTCCTGCCCCATGCTCACCATATCGGAACGAGAGCGAGTCAAGGAGGACGCCATGGCCGACAAGGTGGTGAAAAGCGATGCGGAATGGCGGGCGCTGCTGACGCCGGAGCAATACGCCGTCGCCCGCAGGAAGGCCACCGAGCCGCCGTACAGCGGCGCCTATTGCGGCACCGACACCCCCGGCACCTATGCCTGCGTCGCCTGCGGCCAGGAACTGTTCGCCTCGGAGGCCAAGTTCCATTCCGGCTGCGGCTGGCCCAGTTTCACCCGGCCGCTTTCGGCCAAGGCGGTGGCGGAGGAGGCGGACTTCTCCCACGGCATGAGCCGCACCGAGGTTCTGTGCGCCCGCTGCGACGCCCATCTCGGGCACGTGTTCGACGATGGCCCCGCCCCCGGCGGACTGCGCTACTGCATCAACTCGCTGGCGCTGACCTTGAAGCCGAGGTGACCCCTTCCGATGGCGTCAGACCCGGCCGATTTGCCGGGCAAGCGCCAGCAGCATGGCGTCGCCGCCACGCGGACCGATCAGCGACAGCCCGACCGGCAGCCCATCGGCCTTGCACAGCGGCAGGCTGATCTGCGGACAGCCGGCCATGCCGGCGATGGCGGTCAGGCTGACCATGCGGGTCCGAATGTCCCACAGCACCGAGCGCGGGCTGTGAACCGGCGGCGCGGTGACCGGCGTGGTCGGCAGCACCAGCACGGCATTGCCGGCCAGGGCGTCCAGCACCCACCGCCTGGCCCGCAGGCGAAAGCCGCGGGCGGCCGAGACGGTACGGTTGGAGACGCGGGCGCCGCGCAGGAAATTATCCGCTACCTCGAAGCCGAGGCGGGGATTGGACAGGTTGATCCATTCGCCGAAGGTCTCCCAGGCTTCGCGCCCCTGGATGGCGTTCTGGTGCTCCACCCAATCGGCCAGCGGCACCGGCGAGACACGGGTGCCGCGAACGATCGTCCCCACCGCGTCCCTGATGCGGGGCAGAGCCGCCTCGAAGGCGGCGGCGACCGACGGGTCCGAGGCCTCCAGCGCGTCTTCCAGCACCACCGCCTTGGCCGGATGGGAATCCTTGACCTTCTTGCGCAGCAGCACCTCGCCCATCCTGGCCAGGACGGCGGGATCGTCGGCCATCAGGCCGACGACGTCGAAGGTGTTGGACTGGCAGATGACGCCGTCGGCGGGAATGGCGCCCAGGGTCGGACGCAGGCCGTAAATGCCGCAGAACGAGGCCGGCACCCGGGTCGAGCCGGCGGTGTCGGTGCCCAGCGCCATGTCGCACAGGCCGCCGGCCACCGCCGCCGCCGATCCGCTGCTGGAGCCGCCGGGAACATGACCGGGGGCGCGGGGATTGTCGGGGGTTCCGTAATGGGCGTTGTCGCCGAAAATGCCGCGGCTCAATTCGTCGGTGATGGTCTTGCCCACCAGGCGTGCGCCGGATTCCAGCAAGGAGGCCACCGCCCAGGCGGTATGTCCGGCCGGTTCGGCCAGCCGCCGCCAGTCGGGATTGCCGGCGCCGGTGACATAGCCGGCGACATCGAACACATCCTTGGCGGCGAAGGTGAGGCCGGCGAGCGGACCCGACTTGGCGCCATCGATATAGACGTCGCCTCCCAGGGCGAAGGCGTTCAACGGATCATGCATGGCGATGCCCCTCACAAGGACGCGACGCGATCTGGAGCCTGGAGGGAGACCAAATCGCATCGACAACGGTGGATGGCAAAATAGCCGGAGCCGGTGTCCCGGTCCAGCGGATTGGACTTGATTAAGTACGGCCGGCGGGTTTGACTTTTCCCATGAACGACGACCAAGCCCTTGATGTCGGAATCGCGAGTCCCGGGGATCCGTCCGCCGCCGAAATCGCCGCCCTGCTCGACGAGGCGGGGCTGGCCCTGCGCACCGGCGACGTCGACGCGGCGATAAGGGCCTATGCCAGGGTGATCAGGATCGATCCCGGCCATGTGGAGGCCCGGCTGGCCATGGCCCGTATCCGCCTGCGGTCGGGTGAACTTCACCGGGCACTGGAAAGCTGCCTCGCCATTCTGGAGATCGATCCCCGCCACATCGGCGCCCGCCTGGAAACCGCCGAGGCGTTGCGGCGCCTGGGACGGTCCGAGGACGCCCACGCCATCCACGACCTGCTGCTGAACGAACAGCCGGAATCCCCCTATGCCTGGACCGGGCTGGCCGGATTGCTGGCCGACGAGGGACACGCCGCCGCCGCCGAGGCCTGCCTGCGCCGCGCCCTGGCGCTGAAGCCGACCCATGTGGCGGCGGTCGCCGCCCTCGCCGGGCTGCGGGACCGCCGCCGCGACCATGTCGCCGCCATCGAACTCTGGCACGACGCCATCGACCTCGACCCCGATGCCCCCGGGCATCATGCCGGCTTGGCCCGCTCGCTGATGGCGCTGGGGCGGCTGGACGAGGCGGCCTTGCGGCTCGACCGCGCCCTTGCCCTGGACGGCGAGCATATGGAGGCGCGACTGGCCCGTGCGGACCTCCGGCTGCTGGCCGGCCGCGAGGAGGATTGGCGCGAGGATGCCGAGTGGCGCTGGCTGCGCCCCGGACACCAGCGCCCCCGCCTGCCCGGCGCGGCCTGGACCGGACAGGACGCGCCGGGAACCCTGCTGCTGCTCCATGCCGAGGACGACCTGTCCGACGCCATCCGGCTGCTGCGCCACCTGCCCCTGCTGACCGGACGCGGCTTTCGCATCGCCCTGATGGTTCCGCCGGCCATGACGTCGCTGGCCGGCGATCTCGGCGGGGTGGAGCGGGTGCTGCGGCTGGACCGGCCGGTGCCCCTCGACCTGGAGGCCGATTTCCACGCGGCCCTGGCCGACCTGCCGCACCTGACCGGACTGCCGCCGTCATCGCTACCCGAATCGCCATGGCTGGAGGCGGCGAAGCGGCGGCGACGGCCGATCCTGGCGCCCCCAGACGCCGTGCTGCGGGTCGGCCTGGCCTGGGAGGGCGGCATTCCGTTTCCGCTGCTGCTGCCGCTGTCGGAATGCCCGGGGGTGGTGCTGTTCGCCCTGGAGTTCGGCTCCGATCCGTCCGCCGCCGCCACCCTGGCCGATCCGTCGCTGGTCACCGACCTCGGCCCCGCCATCGCCGACCTGGCCGATCTGGCCGGCCGCGTCGCCGAACTCGACCTGGTGGTCGCCGCCGATTGTCCCACCGCCCATCTGGCCGCAGCCCTGGGCAAGCCCGTCTTGCTGCTGCTGCCCGTGGATTGCCATCCTCGCTGGACCCGAAACCGCGAGACCTCGGCCTGGTATCCGGGGATGCGGCTGTTCCGCCAGGATACGGACGACGACTGGCGGCCGGTGATCGCGCGGGTCGCGGCCGAATTGCGGCGGCGGACCGAAGAGCGGCGCCGGGAACGGACGGAACTCCGCGCCGCCCATGCCGGCCCGGAGGCGGCGCAGCGGGCCTTGCTCGCCGCCCATCTGCGGCCGGACGACCTGCTGGTGGACATCGAGAGCGGCGAGAACGGCGGCTTCATCCCCGAGCGGAACGATCTGCGCATCCTGGCGCTGGAGCCCAATCCCGCCGCCGCCGCCCGCCTGCGGCAGGCCATGGCGGAACGGCCCGGGGTCGAGGTGGCGGACGCCGCCCTGGGCCGGAACGGCGTTCCGGTCCTGGTGTCGAGGGTCGGACGGTGCGGCGGCCGCCGGGTGTTTCCGCTGCCGCCCGGCATTCCCGGCACCACCGTCACCGTCACCCTGGCCTCGCTGCTGGACGGACGCCCCGACCTCGCCGGCCGACGGCTGGTGCTGCGGCTGGGACAGGCCGGCTGGGATTCCGACATTCTGGCCGGGCTGGACCGATACCGCCCCGCCGTGATGACGTTCCGGCACGTCCCCGGCGCCGATGCCGCCGAACAACTGGCCCAGGCCGGATTCTCGCTGTGGCGGTTCCCGACCGGAACCGCGTTCGGGCCGGTGGTTCCCTTCACCGGCGAGGCGGGAATCGTCCTGGCGCTGCGCACCGGCGAAGTGCTCCCCGCCGCCCATTACGGCCCCGCCGCCCTTCCGCCCTCGCCCGAGGACGTGGCCGCCGCCCACGCCGAGGCCGAACGGCTGACCGGAGAAGGGCTGGCCCATCAGGCGGCGCGGCGCCTGGGCGAGACCGCCGCCGCCTATGCCGGGGCGTTGATGAACGATCCCTTCGCCACCGCCGCCAACGCCAACAAGGGCGTGCTGATGCACATGGCCGGACGGCGCGAGGCCGCGATCTCCTGCTATCGCCGCGCCCTGGTCCGCGCCGCCAACCCGGCGGTGGCGACGAATCTGGGCACCGCCCTGCGCGAACTGCGCCGGCATGACGAGGCCGATGCCGCCATCGCCATGGCGTCGGCGGCCCTGCCGGATTCGCCTGATCGCCTCTATGATCTGGCGCTGCTGCGCCGCGATCAGGGACGCCTTGCCGATGCCGCCGACCTGCTGCGCCGGATTGGCGATTCCCGCCCCGGCGCCGCCTGGACCCTGGCCCAGATATTGGTCGCCGCCGGAGAAACCGCCGAGGGTTTCGCCTTATTCCGCCACCGCCCCGCCCCACCACCGCCGTCGCCGGATATTCCGGCCTGGCAGGGCGAGGACCTGTCGGCCCGGTCGGTGCTGGTGCATCAGGATTGCGACGACGCCGACGCCATCCTGCTGGCCCGCTTCATTCCGCAACTGGCCGGACGCGGCGGCCTGACGACGCTGGTCTGCCAGCCCGGCCTGATGCCGCTGATGGAGGATCTGTCCGGGGTCGAGCGCGTAACCGGCGACGACGGCCCATTTCCGATCTGCGACCTGCGCGCCGGACTGACCGACCTGCCGCGCCTGTTGGCCGGCGGCGGGACGCCCCGGCTGGCCTGCCCGCCCTATCTGTTCCTGCCGGCCGGATTGCGGCCCCGCCGCCCGGCCCGCGACGAACGGCTGCGGGTGGGATTGTCCTGGGGAGGACGTCCGGCGGGGCGCGGCTGTTTCCTCGCCGACCTGCTGGCCCTGGCCGCCGACCCCGACCTGGCGCTGGTGGCGCTGGGCGACGAGGCCGAGATCAGGCCGGCCATCCGGGCAGCCGGCGCCCGTTCGCTGGTGGAACGGCCGATTCCGGCGCCGGCCGATCTGGCGGAAACCGCCGCCGTCATCGCCGGGCTGAACGTGGTGGTGGGCGGCGACACCGCCGAGCTTCACCTCGCGGCGGCGCTGGGCAAGCCGGTGCGGCTGCTGCTGCCCGACGCCTTCACCTGGCGCTGGCCACACGGACGCGACGATAGCCCGTGGTATCCAAGCGCCAGGGTGTTCCGCCAGTCCGCCGACGGGTCCTGGACCCACGCGATCGAACGGGTCAGAGCGACGCTCCAGGTCCTGATGGCGAAAAAGCGGGGATAGCCCCGCTTCCGCCGCCGCGCGTCAGCTTCCTGGGGTCAGAACGGAATTTCATCATCCATGTCCGGCGGGGGTTCCCACCCCTGGCCGCCGCCGCCCTGGCGTCCGCCGCCACCGCCGCCGGAATCGCGACCGCCGCCATAGCCACCGCCGCCACCACCACCGCCACCGCCGCCGCCGCCGTCACGGCCGCCCAGCAGGGTCAGTTCGCCCTTGAAGCGGCCGATCACCACCTCGGTGGAATACTTCTCCTGCCCGGACTGGTCGGTCCACTTGCGGGTTTGCAGGGCGCCTTCCACATAGACCGAGCTGCCCTTCTTCAGATAACGCTCGGCGATGTCGGCCAGATTGGGATTGAAGATCACCACCCGGTGCCACTCGGTCTTTTCCTTGCGCTCGCCGGTGGCGCGGTCCTTCCAGGACTCGGAGGTCGCGATATTGAGATTGACGATCTTGGAGCCGTCCTGCGAGGTGCGCACCTCGGGATCGCGCCCCAGATTTCCGAGCAGAATGACCTTGTTGACGCTGCCGGCCATGGCGCTGTCGCTCCCCTTTGAGAAAAATCAGGGGCGGATCGTACTGCAAGCCGATGGTCCGAGAAAGGACTAATGCTTGGCCTTGGACGCCGCCGCCGGCAGCATGCGGCCCAGCAGCGATCCCAGCGCCTTGACATAGGCCGAGGCGCCGCTGCGGTGCATGCGCAGGTTGACCTCGATACCCCTGGCGAGGCGAAAGCCCAGCAGGACGTGTTCCTCGTCGGCCTCGGGCCGCACCGTCCAGCGGTCGACCTGCATCACCGGCGCGGCGGAGCCCTGCCTGGGCTCGCCCACGTCCGACAGCCGGCCGGCCTGCTCCAGCCACGACGACAGAATGGCCAGTTGGTCCAGCGGCAGGATCACCACGCTTTCCTCGCCGGCCTCGTCCAGCAGCACCAGACGAACCGCCTCTCCGGTATCGGAGGTCCGGGCCGACACCACCCGCTCCGCCGTGATCACCTTCTTCATCGCCGGTCCAGCCATCATCCGCCAGTGATGGAAGGATACACCTTCCGCGACAGCTCCGCCATGCGGGCCTGGACCTCGGCCGCCGCCCGGACCTTGATGGGGCCGAAGCCCCGGATCTGGCGGGGAAGCGAGGCGATCTCGACCGCAATCGAGTGGTTGGCCGGACCAAGGGTCTTCAGCACCGCCTCAATCGCCGCCTCGAACTCGCCGATCAGGGCGCGTTCCAACCGGCGCTCGGCGGTCCGGCCGAACGGGTCGAACGGGGTGCCGCGCAGCACCTTGAGACGGGCCAGCAGCGGCATCAGCCGCAGCATCCACGGGCCGAAGCGGCGCTTCCTGGCCGACATCAGCGGTGGCGCCAGATGGATTTCCAGACGCTCCCAATCCTCGAACTGCTCCTTCAGCGAGTCGAGAAAGGCGCCGTCGGAATACAGCCGCGCCACCTCGTACTCGTCCTTGTAGCTCATCAGCTTGGCGAGCGAGCGTGCCACCGCCTCGGTCAGGTCCTCGGAATGGGGCGCCGCCCGGTGCTCGGCCTCGCGGACCCGATCCACCATCCGGCGGAAGCGGGCGGCATAGGCGGCATTCTGGTAAGCGGTCAGGTGCGCCATCCGGCGTTCGACCAGTTCATCCAGGGTCACGGACAGCCGGCGATGATCGGACGGGCCGGCCGGCGGCAAGGCGAGGCGTTCCACCGCGACCAGATCCACGGCGGCGCGGCGGCCCCACAGGAAGGCCTGCCGATTGAACTCCACCTTGGCCCCATTCAGCTCGATGGCCCGCAGGATGGCCTCCTCCGACAGCGGCAGGCCGCCCTTCTGCCAGGAATAGCCCACCAGGAACATGTTGGTGGCCAGAGCATCGCCCATCAGGGCGGTGGCAAGACGGGTGGCATCGAGAAACTCCACGTTCCCCCCCACTTGCTCGCGGATGGTGTCATGCATGGTCCGGCCTGGAAACGCCAGGTCGGGGGCATGGGTGAAGCTGGCCGGCATGGACTGGTGATCGTTGACCACCGCCAGCGAATGGCCGGGCTTCAGCTTGGACAAGGTCTCGAAACCGGCCGCCACCACCATGTCGCAGGCCAGCAGCAGGCGCGCCTGCCCCGAGGCGATGCGCACCGCGTGCAGTTGGGCCGGGTCGGCGCAGATGCGGACATGGCTCATCACCGCGCCGTTCTTCTGGGCCAGCCCGGTCTGGTCCAGCGAGGTGACACCCAGGCCCTCCAGATGGGCGGCCATGCCGAGAATCTCGGCGATGGTGACGATGCCGGTGCCGCCGATGCCGGTCACCACGATGCCGAACGGCTCGACCGCCTGGGGCAGGACGGGGCTGGGCAGGGGCGGGAAGGATTGCCCGCCCAGTCCGGCGGCATGATGCAGGCGCCCCCCCTTGACCGAGACGAAGCTGGGGCAGAACCCCTTGACGCAGCTGAAGTCCTTATTGCACGACGACTGGTCGATGGCGCGCTTGCGGCCCCATTCCGTCTCCACCGGCACCACGGCGACGCAATTGGACTGGACGCCGCAATCGCCGCAGCCCTCGCACACCCGCTCGTTGATGACGATGCGCTCGGGCGGGTCGGGCATCAGGCCGCGCTTTCTGCGGCGGCGCTTCTCGGCGGCGCAGGTCTGGTCGTAGATCAGCACCGAGACGCCGGTCACCTCGCGCAGTTCGCGCTGAAGGGCGTCGAGCCCGTCGCGATGATGAAAGCTGGTTCCGGGCGGAAAGCCGGCATCGGTCGGATACTTGCCGGGGTCGTCGCTGACCACGGCGATGCGGGCGACACCCTCGGCGCGGACCTGGGCGGCCATGGCGGCGACGCTGAAGGCGGATTCGGCCGGCTGGCCGCCGGTCATGGCGACGGCGTCGTTATAAAGGATCTTGTAGGTGACGTTGACCTTGGCGGCGATGGCGGCGCGGATGGCCAGCGAGCCGGAATGGGTATAGGTGCCGTCGCCCAGATTCTGGAACATGTGGCGACGGCTGGTGAACGGCGCTTGGCCGATCCAGGTGGCGCCCTCGCCGCCCATGTGGGTATAGGTCAGGGTGTCGCGGTCCATCCAGGTGGCCATGAAGTGGCAACCGATACCGGCCATGGCGTGGCTGCCCTCGGGAACGTTGGTCGAGGTGTTGTGCGGGCAGCCGGCGCAGAAATAGGGAATGCGGTTGAAGCCCTGGGGCACCGCCGCCAGTTGGCGATCCTTGGCGTCCAGCCAGTCCAGCCGCTTCTTGATGGTGAGCGAGGTGTAGAATCGGCCGATACGCGCCGCGATGACACGGGCGATCCGGGCGGGGGTCAGCTCGGCGGTCGCGGGCAGCATCCAGGCGCCGGCCTCGTCGAGTTTGCCGACGACGCGGGGACGCACGTCTTCCCGCCAATTGTAGAGCTGGGCCTTCAGTTGCTCCTCGATGACCGGGCGCTTTTCCTCGACCACCAGGATCTCCTCCAGACCCTCGGCGAAGGCGCGGATGCCGTCCTGCTCCAGCGGCCAGCTCATGCCCACCTTGTAGAGGCGGATGCCGATCTCGGCGGCGTGGCGCAGATCGATGCCCAGATCGGCCAGGGCCTGCAACACGTCCAGATACGACTTGCCGGTGGTGCAGATGCCGAAGCGCGGTTCGGGCGAATCGATCACCACCCGGTCGATGCGGTTGGCCCGAGCGAAGGCCAGCGCCGCCGGGATGCGGTGGCGCATCAGCAATTCTTCCTGTTCCAGGAATCGATGCGGCCAGCGGATGGACAGGCCGCCTTCCGGCAAGGTGAAATCCTCCGGCGTGACGAAGCTCTGGCGCCACGGGTCGATTTCCACCGAGGCCGAACTTTCCACTGTCTCGGAAATGGCCTTCATGCCCACCCACAGGCCCGAATAGCGCGACAACGCCCAGCCGAACAGGCCGAAATCCAGCAATTCCTGAACACCGGCCGGGTTGAGCACCGGCATCTGCGCCGCCATGAAGACGTGCTCGCTCTGATGGGCCAGGGTGGACGACTTGGCGCCGTGGTCGTCGCCGGCCAGCACCAGCACGCCGCCATGGCGGGCGCTGCCGGCCGAATTGCCGTGCTTGAACACATCGACGGCCTGATCGACGCCCGGTCCCTTGCCGTACCACATGGCGAAGATTCCATCGCGCTCGGCGCCGGGAAACAGCCCGATCTGCTGGCTGCCCCAGATCGCGGTGGCGGCCAGATTCTCGTTCAGACCGGGCTGGAAGCGGATGTGGTGGCGGGCAAGATGCGGCTCGGCCCGCCACAATTCCCGATCCAGCCCGCCCAGCGGAGAACCGCGATAGCCCGAGACGAAGCCGGCGGTATTCAATCCGGCGGCCTGATCACGCAACCGCTGCAACATGGGAAGCCGCACCAGCGCCTGGATGCCGGACAGGAACACCCGGCCCCGGTCCTGAAGATACTTGTCGTCGAGCGAGATGGTGGTGGAGACGGTCATGGCGGAGCCTCTCTCTTTCCCCATCATACAAGTGGTGACGCCGGCGTTCACGCAAAGATGGCCGGGTGAAATAGCAACGAATGCTTGCCGGGGCGGGCGCGGCGGCAAGGAAATTGCCGAATCATGACGAAAGACGGGGGATGATTTCCAGGACGGTTCAAGTTATATGGAAGCGGCTTGGAACAAGGGGTTCTCGCGCATGACCGTTCTCGTTACCGGTGCCGCCGGCTTCATCGGCTTCCACACCTGCCTGCGCCTGCTGGCGCGTGGCGAGACCGTGGTCGGAATCGACAACCTGAACCCCTATTACGACGTGGCGCTGAAGGAATTGCGGTTGTCGCATCTGGGGCGGAATCCGGGATTCGCCTTCGTCAACGCCGACATTGCCGACCGCGAGGCCATGGCCCAGGTCGCGCGCGCCCACCCCGGGATCACCGATTACATCAACCTGGCGGCCCAGGCCGGGGTGCGCCATTCGCTGAGCGCGCCGTTCGACTACACCCACTCCAACATCCAGGGACACCTGACGATGCTGGAGATGGCCCGCCATTCGGACAAGTGCCGCCATTTCGTCTACGCCAGTTCGTCCTCGGTCTACGGCGCCAACACCAAGCTGCCGTTCTCGGTGGAGGACCGGGTCGACACTCCCATCTCGCTCTATGCCGCCACCAAGCGGGCCGGCGAACTGATGAGCCATTCCTACAGCCACCTGTTCCGAATCCCGACCACCGGCCTGCGCTTCTTCACCGTCTACGGCCCGTGGGGCCGGCCCGACATGGCCGCCTACCTGTTCGCCAAGGCCATCATCGCCGGCGAGCCGATCCGGGTGTTCAACAACGGCGACATGCGCCGCGACTTCACCTTCATCGACGACATCGTCTCGGGCGTGATCGGCGTGCTGGACAACCCGCCGGTCGACGACGGCGTCAAGCCGCCCTGCCACCTCTACAATATCGGCAACAACAAGTCGGAACAGCTGATGGATTTCATCGGCCTGATCGAGGAATCGCTGGGCCGCAAGGCGGTCTACGCCTTCGAACCCATGCAGGCCGGCGACGTCAAGGAGACCGCCGCCGACATTTCCGCCATCCAGCGCGACGTCGGCTTCGCGCCGACCACGCCGATCAGCATCGGCGTCCCCGCCTTCATCCGCTGGTTCAAGGAATACCACGGCCTCGGTTGACGCCTTCGACCAGCCCCCCATATGGATAAGGGAGTCCTCAAAAACCTGTATTGAGGGAAATTGAATTCAGGTTATCATAATCATCTTAAGCATGACCGTCGAGGGAGGCTGGGATGGCGGGATTGTCGACAAGTATCTGGCTACGTCTGGCCCAGTCCATCGGATTGATGGGCGAGGACGGACGGACGGCCAGACCCTCCGCCCCCGGCAGTGGAAAAGCTCCCGCCGCCGTCAGGCCGTCCCACGCCATCGAGAGCACCGCCACCAGACTTCAGGAAATGCTTGAGGCCGATCCCGGCCTGAAGGCCCGGCTGCACATCGTCTCGCTGGCGGAATTCCGCGATTCGGTGGGCGACAAGTGGCCGCGTTTGGCCACCAAGGTCGGCATCATCGTCGAACAGGTGATCCGCCGCCATGTCGGCCAAGGCAATCCGTTCTGCCAGGAAGGCGACGACAGCTGGATTCTGGCATTTCCCACCCTTTCCAACGAGGAGGCCCGCCGCCGCACTCAGATCATCGTCGAGGATCTGGGGCGCCATCTGTTCGGCGAGAAGACCGGGGCCGGCGACAGGCCGCTGGCGGTCGCGGCCGAGGTCGCGGTGGCCGACGTGGTGTCCGAGGACGGCGAACTGAACTCGGCCCATGTGCGCAGCGCGGTGGACGACCGGCGGACGGGCGGCGCACGCAACACCGTATCGGACAGCGACAATCTGTGGCGGCCCATCGAACGGCCGGAACAGGCCAGGAAGAAAGAGGAAGCGGCCTGGGAGGTGATGGAACCGGCCAATCCCAGGAAGACTCCGGCGTTCGACCCCGGCATGGCGCCTTCCATGCCGGCGGGCGCCCGGCTGTCGCTGGTATGGCGGCCCACCTGGGTGGCGGCGGGCGAGGCGATTTCCGCCTACAGCGCCCGCGTGGTGCGCATCGATCATGAAGGGGCCGAACCCATCGAGGGATGCCGCGCCTATCCCCCCGATGATCCGAAATCGGCCCTGACCCTGGACCGCTTCATCGTCTCCAACGCGGTGCGCGATATCGTCGCCGCCAGCCGCAGCGGCAATCCCGAGGTCGAGCAATCGTCGATCATCATCCCGCTCAGCTGGTCGTCGCTGTCGTCGGAACAGCGGGGATCGGTGATCATTCCATTCTCCGAACTGACCCAGCAGACCCGCAACAGCCGCCTGATCATCGAAATCTTCAACATCCCCGACGGAACGTCGACCCCGGAGCTGGAGGCGGTGGTGAGCTATCTGCGCTCGCTCTGCCGCGAGGTGCTGGTGCGGACCCGCATCTCGGCCAAGCTCAGTTCGCTGGCGGCCGAGATCGGCGTCTCCATGGTCGGACTCGATCTGTCGGAACTGCGGCCGGAAGAAAAGATGGACGACGAGAATCTGCTGGCCGCCATGGAGCGGATTCACGAAGCCACCACCAGGGACGGCATCGGCTGCTATCTGTGGAGCGCGCGGCGGCGGCGGGTGATCGGCGGACTGGTCCAGAGCGGCTTCGAGATGGTCAACGGCCCCGGCCTGATGAAGGATATCGGCCGGCCGGCCATCGTGGTGCCGGCGCCGCGCGCCCGTTTCGTCGCGGCATAGCCTCTCTTCCCCCTACCCCACGATGAATTCCACCTGGTCGCCGGCCGCCAGCAGCGCCGGCGGTTGCCGGGTCTGGTCGAACAGGACGACCCCGGCCGTTCCCAGCAGGTGCCAGCCGCCGGGGCTTTCCCACGGATAGATGGCGGTCATGTCGTCGGCGATGGCGACCGATCCGGCCGGAACCCGCAGACGCGGCTCGGCCCGGCGGGGAATGCGCAGGCGGGAGTCCAACCCGCCCAGATAGGCGAATCCCGGCATGAATCCCAGCATCAGCACGCTATAGCGCGTTCCGCCATGCAAGGCGATGACCTCATCGACCGACAATCCGGCGGCGGCGGCGACGGCGCCCAGGTCGGGGCCGTCATAACGCACCGCTATCCGCCACAGCCGCCCTGCGGCCGGCTCGGCGCCACCGACGCCGCTCGCTCGCTCGCGGACCGCCGCCTCGACCGCGTCACGGCTGGCGCGGGCGGGATCGAAGCAGACCAGCAGCGACGACAGTCCCGGCACCGTCTCGATCAGACCCGGCACCGGCGGACCATGGCGGAGCGCGACACGCAATGCCGCAACCGCGGCATTATCGTCCAGTTCGATACTGAAGGCGGTATCGCCCACATCCCTGACGCGCATGCTTCCATCCTCCACCGGACGGCATCATACCTTCAAGGCGGCCTTGAGGCGGCGATCCTTTTTGATCGCCGCCTCGCGCCGCAGCGCGTCGCCATGGGTCATCGGCCCCTCCACGAGCACCAGACGCCACGGACCGCGCCCGCGGGTGAACTTCGCCCCGGTTCCGGCATTGTGCCGCCGCAGGCGATCCTCGACGTCCAGCGCTATGCCGGTATAGGCGATGCCGCCGGCATTGAGCAGGACATAGACGTGCCAGCCGGTCAAAGCGTCCTGAGGCGGAAGCGCTGGATCTTGCCGGTCTGGGTCTTGGGCAGGACCTCCAGGAACTGGATGTCGCGGGGATATTTGTAGGGCGCGATGGCGGCCTTGACGAAGTTCTGAATCTCCTCGGCCAGGACCTCGCTGGCCTGGGACGGATTGTTCAAGACGATGCAGGCGCGCACGATATTGCCGCGCGCCTCGTCGGGCACGCCGACCACCGCGCATTCGAATACCTTGGGATGCTCCAGGATCACCCGTTCCACCTCCTGGGCCGAGATGTTGTAGCCCGACGAGATGATCATGTCGTCGGAACGGTCGACGTACCAGAACCAACCGTCCTCGTCCTCCTCCATGATATCGCCGGTGACGTTCCAGCCATTCCTGACGAAGGCGGCCTGGCGCGCCTCGTCGTCGAGATAGCGGCAGCCGGTCGGCCCCCGCACCGCCAGCCGGCCGCGATGGCCGGGCGGCAGCGGATTGTCGTCCTCGTCCAGGATGCAGGCGGAATAGCCCGGCACCGGCCGGCCGGTGGCGCCTTCCTTGGGAATGCCCGGCGGCTGGGCGATGAAGTGGGTCAGCATCTCGGTCATGCCGATGCCGTTGACCAGCTTCACCCCGGTGACCCGCAGCCAGTCGTCGTACAGCTTCTGGCGCAGATGCTCGCCGGCCGAGGAACACTTGCGCAAGGACGAGATGTCGTAGCGCTCGATGATCTGAAGCATGGCGTGGAAGGCGGTGGGAACGGCGTAGAGGCTGGTGCAGCGGTAGCGCTGAATCGCCCCCAGGATCAGTTCCGGCGTCGGCTTGGCCACCAGCACCGCCGTGGCGCGGTAACGCAGCGGATAGGTGAGGAATGCCGCCAGCCCGTAGGTGAAGGCGAAGGACGGCGAGCCGACGATGATTTCGTCGGGTTCGACGGTGTAGCTTTGCGGCCAGCAATCGCACACCGCCAGGACATCGCGGTGGAAATGCATGGCGCCCTTGGGATTGCCGGTGGTGCCCGAGGTAAACGTGATCACCGCCACGTCGTCGGCCGCCGTGTCCACATTGACGAACCCGGCCGCCTTGGCGTCGGCACGGTGGTCAAGGTCGGCGTCGCCATCGCCGAGCGCGGTGAAATAGGCCACATGCTCCAACTCCGGAACCTGGGCGCGGGTCAATTCCATCTCCTCGGCCAGGGAGGACTCGCACAGGGCGATCCTGATGCGGGCCTTCTCGACCAGATAGCTCAGTTCCTTGGCGCGCAGCAGCGACATGCTCATGACGCAGATGCCGCCGGCCTTCAGCACCGCCAGCCAGCAGGCCGCCACCATGGGGGTGTTGCCCGAGCGCATCAGCACCCGGTTGCCGGGCTTCAGGCCGTAATCCTCGACCAGCACGCGGGCGATGCGCTCGGCGCGATCCAGCAGATGGGCGTAGCTCCAGGTGCCGTCGCCCTCGCCACCGGTGTGGAAATGGAATGCGGGCTTGGCGCCGAAGCCGTCGGCGACGGCGGAATCGATCAGCGACGCGGCGGCGTTGATACGGTCGGGATAGTCCCGCAGATGCGGGGCCGAATAATCGAATACCGGCCACAGATCGGGAGACGGCAGCAGATCGCGGGCAAAGGTGTCCACATGGGCACTCGGCACCCCTCCGGGCAGGTTCTGGCTCACGGCGCACTCTCCAGCTTGCTTTGATGACGGCGGCCCTTGGGGGTCAGCAGCGCCTGGGCGAAGAAATCGAACCCCTCGCGGATATAGGATTCC
The DNA here is from genome assembly GCF_902729425.1 of Magnetospirillum sp. SS-4. Lineage (GTDB taxonomy): Bacteria > Pseudomonadota > Alphaproteobacteria > Rhodospirillales > Magnetospirillaceae > Phaeospirillum. The sequence goes on from NZ_CACVCH010000051.1 coordinate 25,023, forward strand.
AGGTCGCACAGCTCCTTCAGCCGCCAATGCTTCAACGCCCAGGAATGGGCGAAGGTGACCAGTTGATAGGTCACCAGTTCCACGTTGACGTCCCGCATCAGCCCGGCATTGACGCAATCCCTGAGGCAGGCGGCGATCATGTCGTTGGTTTCGATCTCGCAGGTCTTGATCAGTTCGCGGCGCTCGTCAGGCAGCGACTTGGTGGAGCGGTAGGCCAGCACGGTGGCCTCGCGCCGCTGGTCCACCACCCGGCAATAGGCGCCGATGGCCGCCCAGAACCTCTCCAGCGGATCGGTACGGCCCTGCAACGCCGCCGGAATCTCGCGCTTGTAGGATTCCAGCACGCTGAGCAGGACCAGCAGCAGGACGTCCTCCTTGTCGGTGACGTACTGGTAGATCAGGCCGGCGCTGACCCCGGCCTTCCTGGCCACGTCCTGAATGGTGGTGCGATAGAATCCCTGAAGGGAGAACAGTTCGGTGGCCGCCGCCACGATCTGGCCGCGCCGACGCGCCACCAGATGCTCGTCGGTAACCTGCGACTTGACGTCATGGCCAAGGGCGGCGGGGTGCTCCATCACATGATTTCTCCGCCGGCCACGGCGATGCTCTGGCCGGTGATGGCGCTTGATCCGGGCAGGCACAGCCAGCCCACCGCCTCGGCCACCTCGGCGGGCTGGATCAGCCGCTTCTGGGGATTTGGCGCCACCAGATCGGCCAGGGCATCCTCGCGGGTGCGGCCGGTCTTGGCGACGATGTTGTCCAGCGTGGTCTCGACGATATCGGTCTCGGTATAGCCGGGACAGACGGCGTTGACCGTCACCGGCTTGGTCGCCAGTTCCTTGGCCAGGGCGCGGGTCAGACCGATCAGGCCGTGCTTGGCGGCGCAATAGGCGGTGCAATAGGCCAGACCGGTCAGGCCAGCGGTGGAGGCGACGTTGACCACCCTGCCCCACCCCGCCGCCAACATCATCGGAACCGCCGCCTTGGCGCACAGAAAGGCGCCGGTCAGGTCGGTGCGCATGATGTCGTCCCACATGGCGAGGTCGGTCCGGGCGAACGGAGCCGCCTGGGCGATGCCGGCATTGTTGACCAGGATGGCGACGGGGCCGAACGACCCGGCCGCCTGGGCGAAGCCGGCCTCGATGGCGGCGGCGGCGGAGACATCCATGGACACCGCCTGGACGCGGCCCAGCGCCGACAAGGTGGTGACGGCGCCCGCCAGCCGCCCGGCATCGCGGCCGGTGATGGTGACGTCGGCGCCGAGGCTCAGCAGTTGCCGGGCGATGGCGGCGCCGATGCCGCGCCCGCCGCCGGTGACCAGGGCGTGACGCCCCGCAAGCGGCTTATCGGCCATTCTTGTATTCCTCGAACACCTTGGCGGCGATCACCAGCTTCTGGACCTCGCTGGTGCCCTCGTAGATGCGCAGCGCCCGGATTTCGCGGTACAGCTTCTCGACGGTGATGCCGCTGACCACGCCGAGGCCGCCCCACAGCTGCACCGCCTTGTCGATGACCTCCTGGGCCTGGTCGGTGGCGAACAGCTTGGCCATCGAGGCCTCTCGCGTCACCCGTCCGCCCTTGACGTCCTTGGTCCAGGCGGAGCGGTAGATCAGCAGGGCGGCGGCGTCGATGGCCACCGCCATCTCGGCGATCTTGGCCTGGGTCAGCTGGTAATCGGCCAGCTTGGTGCCGAACACGACGCGGTCCAGCGTCCGCGCCAGGGCTTCCTCCAGGGCGCGGCGGGCGAAGCCCAGGGCGGCGGCGCCGACGGTGGTGCGGAACACGTCCAGCACCGACATGGCGATCTTGAAGCCCTCGCCGGGCTGTCCCAGCATGTTGGCGGCCGGAACCCGCATGGTCTCGAACTTGAGCGAGCCCAGCGGGTGCGGCGCGATGACGTCGATGCGGGCCGAAACGCTGAGGCCCGGCGTCGAGGCGTCAACCACGAAGGCGGCGAGGTTCTTCGCCCCGGTGGCGTCGCCGATGCGGGCGAATACGGTGTAGAAATCGGCGAGGCCGGCATTGGAAATCCAGGTCTTGCCGCCGTTGATGACGTAATGGTCGCCGTCCCTGACCGCCGTCGTGCTCATGTTGCCGACGTCGGAACCGGCGTCCACCTCGGAAATGGCGAAGGCGGCGATGGCCTCGCCCCGTCCCACCTTGGGCAGATAGCGGGCCTGCTGCTCGGCGTTGCCGAACAGGGTGATGGCGGCGCTGCCGAGACCCTGCATGGCGAAGGCGAAATCGGCAAGGCCGGCGTGGCGGCCGAGAATCTCGCGGCCCAGGCAGATGGCGCGGACGTCGAAATCCCGGGCGCGGCCGCCATGGGCGGCGGGGACGCTGGCCGCCAGGAAACCGGCCTTGCCCAGTTCGCGGACCAGGCGGCGCGCCGTCTCGTCCATGGCGTCTCCGTGCGCCTCGTCCTCGGGGCACAGCCGTTCAAGGTTGGCCGTGGCCCAGGCTTCCAGGTCGCGGGCGAAGTCCCGGTGGGTCTGGTCGAGGAAGGGCCAGTCGAGGAACGAGGTGTCAGACATGGTATCGGTTCCATTCTGCCCCTCTCCCGCAAGCGGGAGAGGGTGGTGAGCGTCAGCGAACCGGGTGAGGAAGCTCACCCTCCCACCGCTTCGCGGCGGGTCCCTCCCTCTCCCGCATGTGGGAGAGGGAGAACAGGCGTCAGTTGCCTTCGAACTTCGGCGACTGCTTGTTGGCGAACGCCACGTAGGCGCGTTCGAAGTCCTTGGTCTGCATGCAGATGGCCTGAGCCTGGGCCTCGGCCTCGATGCATTCGCCGAGACCGGAATTCCACTCCTGCCACAGCATCTTCTTGGTCATGGCGTGACCGAAGGTCGGGCCGTCGGCCAGCGACTTGGCCAGCTTGGTGGCGGCGTCCAGCACCTCTTCCGACGAATGCAGCGAGTTGTAGAAGCCGACGCGCTCGGCCTCCTCGCCGCCCATGGCGCGGCCGGTATAAAGCAGCTCGGCGGCGCGGGACAGGCCGATCAGGCGGGGCAGCAGGGTGCAGGCGCCCATGTCGGCGCCGGCGAGGCCGACGCGGACGAACAGGAACGCCACCTTGGACTTGGCGGTGCCGAGACGGATGTCCGAGGCGCAGGCCAGCATGGTGCCGGCGCCGGCGCAGACGCCGTCGATGGCCGAGATGATCGGCTGCGGCGCGTTGCGCATGGCGCGCACCGCGTCGCCGGTCATGCGGGTGAACTCCAGCAGGCCGGGCATGTCCATCTTGGTCAGCGGCCCGATGATCTCGTGCACGTCGCCGCCCGAGCAGTAATTGCCGCCGGCCCCGGTGACCACCACCGCCTTGACGTCGTCGGCATAGACCAGGTTCTCGAACAGGTCGCGCAGCTCGCCGTAGGAGTCGAACGTCAGCGGGTTCTTCTTGTCGGGGCGGTTCAGCGTCAGGGTCGCGACCTTGCCGTCGACCGTCCAATCGAAATGCTGGGCCTTGTACTCGGCGGCCTTGAACTTACGCATGTGAAATCTCCTTGTATACGATTCGGGTCGCGAAGGGGGCTCAGCCCACCATGGTGATGCCGCCGTTGACGCTCAGCACCTGACCGGTGATGTAATCGGCGCGGTTGCTGGCCAGGAAGACGATGCCGTCGGCCACTTCCTGCGGCTTGCCGAAGCGGCGCATGGGAATGACCTTCAGGAAGGCTTCCAGGAACTTTTCCGGCTCGGACTTCAGCAGGGGGGTGTCGGTCGGGCCGGGGCAGATGGCGTTGACGGTGATGTTGTAGCGGGCGCCTTCGCGGGCCAGCGACTTGGAGAACGCGATCAGGCCGCCCTTGGCCGCCGAATAGACGCTCTCGCCCAGCGATCCGACACGGCCGGCGTCGGACGACACGTTGACGATCTTGCCGCCCTTGGCGGCGATCATCGACGGAAAGAAGGCGCGGATCAGCTCGATCGGGCCGTTCAGGTTCAGGTTCATCACCTTGGCGATGAAGGCATCGTCATTGTCGACGAACGGCTGGATGTGGCCCCAGCCGGCGACGTTGCACAGCACGTCGAGACGGCCCTTGGTCGCCAGGACGTGGTCGCGCACGGCGGCGATGTTGGCCTTGTCGGTGACGTCCAGGCGGACGAACTCGGCCTTGCCGCCCTTGGCGCGGATGTCGGCCGCGGCGGCCTCGCCGGCATCGGCGTTGATGTCGGCGATCAGGACGTCGCCGCCCAGTTCGGCGATGGTCCGCACCGCGCACAGGCCGATACCGGACGCACCGCCGGTGACCAGCGCCACCTTATCCTTGAAGTTCATGAGATTGGCTCCTTGATGAAGAATTCAACGTTGACCGGACAAAAACGCCTCGACCCGCGACCGCGTCTCCGGCTCGTGCAAGAGCAGGTCGCGGGTGGCGGAAAGCTCTTCCTCGTAGCCGTCGCGGGCGGGGTCCAGCGCGGCGAAGATGCACGATTTGGAGGCGGCGACGGCGGCACGCGGCAGGGCGCCGATGCGCTCGGCCAGGGCGGCGGCGAAGGCGGCCAGTTCGGCCCTCGGCACCGACCAGTTGACAAGGCCCAGCGCCAGGGCGCCGGCGCCGTCAAGGATTTCCGCCCCCAGGATCAGGCGGCGCGACACCGCCGGTCCGCACAGCCGGGTCAGGCGCTGGGTGCCGCCGGCGCCGGGGATCAGCCCCAGATTGACCTCGGGCAGCGCCAGCTTGGCCTCGTTGGCGGCGACGCGGAAATCGCAGGCCAGCGCCAGCTCCAGCCCGCCGCCCATGGCGGCGCCGCCGACCTCGGCGATGGTGGCGACGGGCAAGGTCTCGATCCGCTTCAGCACGTCCTGAATGTCGCGCACGAAGTCGATCTGGGCGTCGACCTTGTCGGGATCGATCAGGTTTTCCCGCATCTCGGCCAGATCGGCGCCGGCACAGAAGACCTTGGCGGCACTGCGAATGTGAACGGCGCCGATGCTCCCGTCTGCCTCGACCTGATCCATGGCGGCGTGCAGCGCCTTGATCAGCGCCTTGGACAGCGCGTTGACCGGCGGACTGTCGAGGGTGAGCACCGCGACTTTGCCGACCCGCGAAACGGAGAGAACCTGGCTGGACATCGCACCCTCAAACTGAATGGTCATTCATTATGGCTGAATGTTCATTCATTTTAACCGGCATGTCAATGCCTGTTTACGGCGGCGGGATGGAGGAAATCGGGTCCACGTCGAAATTCCCACCCTAGGAGGCCATGGCCTGAGTTACAATGCGCCCTCCCCTCAGGAGCGGCTGACCGACATGGACGACACCACCATCCAGGCCTATGCCCGCGTCCTGTCCCGGGTGGCGATGGTCTATCACTGCACGCTGGAGGAGCACGGCGCCACCGCCCCCGGCGTGGCGTGGCGCGACGACATCTACCAGCATCGGGGGTTCGAGCGCCTGACGTCGGGGATCGACCGGCGGCGGCCGGTCACGGTCAACGACGTCGGCTGCGGCTATGGCGCGCTATTCGGCTATCTCGATCGCCATTTCACGCTGGCCGGCTATTGCGGCACCGACATCTGCGAGGCGATGATCGAGGCCGCCGGGCGGCGGGTCCAGGATCCCCGCGCCCGCTTCGCCCAGAACGCCATGCCGATGGCGGCGGCCGACTGGTCCATCGCCAGCGGCACCTTCAACCTGTCGGCCGGGACCGACGGCCTTTTATGGCGGAAAATCGTCGAGGACGTGCTGAGGGAGATGGCCCGGCTGTCCCGAATCGGCTTCGCCGTCAGCATGCTGCGCCCCGACGGCGCCAGCGAGTTCCTGTGGGGGTCGGAACCCGAGCCATGGCTGCGGTTCTGCCACGCCCAGCCGGGCGGGTGGAAGCTGACCATCGATGACGCCCCGGACGAGCCGGAATGGCGGCTGATCGCCGTCCGCGCCCCCGCTCACATGGGAACGCCCTCGGGCGATTCGCTGCCGGTCCGGTAGCGGAAGCTGCCTTCGCCCATGGCGATCAGGACGCCGGCCTCGTCCAGCACCTCGGCGGTACAAAAGACGATGCGGCTGCCGCCGGCCTTGCGGCGGCCGATGGCGCGGATCAGGCCATGGCGGGCCTGTCCGGTGAACGACGTGGTCAGTTGCAGCGTCACCACCCGCCTTACCCGGCCGGGATAGGGACAGAAGGTGGCGGCGAAGCCGCAGGCGGTGTCGATCAGGGTCGCCACCACTCCGCCATGGACGAAGCCGGCGCGGTTGCAGTGGCGGCGCTCCACCGCCAGTTCCAGCAGGGAATGCCCCTCGGACCATTCGGCGAGGCGATAGCCCAGCAAGTCCTGGAAGCCGGAAGGCGGTTCGCCGCCAAGAAGATCGTGGGTCATGGGCGCGTCCGGAAATTTGATTTGTCAGGGGACGTAAGCACGACATAGCCTGCCCTGGCCCCAGGCCGGCGAAAACGCATCTTTCGCCGGCCTGGGGCACAAGCTTAACATTTTTGACAGTGCCGCGACTCCTGCAAATGGAAGTCACGTTTCAGCCGATGTTATTCGTTTGCAGGAATCACGGCACGGGCAATCATCGGGGACGGATCATGATCCAGTCGGGCAATCATTCCATCGGCGTTCCGGGCAAGGTCGACGACGACGTCGCCTTCGTGCTGGCCAAGGCCGCCGAGCTGAGGCTGCCGCTGCTGGCCACCATGCCGCCGGCGGAGGCGCGCGCCGAATTCGCCCGCCGGCTGTCGCGCACCAATCCGCCGCCGCCCGAGGGAATCGAGGCCGAGACCATCGCCATCAATGGTCCAGGCGGTCCCCTGCCTATCCGCCTTTATCGCCCGGCGGGAGGAGCAACGGCAAAAGCCGCCCTGCTTTATTTCCACGGCGGCGGCTTCGTGGTCGGCGACCTGGACACCCACGACGCCATCTGCCGCGTCATCGCCGGGCGAAGCGGCTCGACGGTGGCGGCGGTGGATTACCGGCTGGGACCGGAACACCCCTATCCCGCCGCCATCGAGGACGGCGACGCCGCCTTGACCTGGGCGGCGTCGAGGCCGGCGGAACTGGGAGGCGACGGCGTCATCCTGGGGGTGGCGGGAGATTCGGCCGGCGGCACCCTGTCCGCCGTGATGGCGCTGCACGCCCGCGACAGGGGCATCGCCCTGGCGTTGCAGGCGCTGATCTATCCGGCGGTCGACCAGGGCGGCGACCATCCGTCGCGGCGAAGGCTGGCCGAGGGTTACCTGCTGACCCAGGCCGACATCGACTGGTTCACCGCCCAGTATTTCGTCGGCCGGAGCGGCCCGGTGCTGGAGCCGGACGCCTCGCCGCTGCGCGCCGCCTCCCATGCCGGCCTCGCCCCCGCCCTGGTGCTGACCTGCGGATTCGATCCGCTGGCGGACGAGGGCAGGGCCTATGCCGAGGCGTTGAGGGCGGCGGGAGTTCCTGTGCGTTCGGTCTGCCTGGAAGGCGCCATCCACGGCTGCCTTGGGCTCGCCGCCTATCTGGAGTGCGGCCGGACCGCCCTGGACGAACTGTGCTCGGCCTGGAAGGCCGCCGCCGGATGAAGGCTCAGGCGGCGGCGGCGGCGCGGCGCAACCGCTTGATGAACAGCCAGTAGGTGCCGAGGATCGGACTGACCTTCAGGTGAAGGCGAACCTTGTAGGCCAGACCGGCGACGGCGCAGTCGAACACCACGTTCAGCGAGCCGGCGGCGACGCCCTTGCGGAACTCGCCGGCCACCATGGAACCACCGGCCCAGCGGGCCACGTCGGCAAAGAAACCCCGCCCGACCACCGACGGGCGGGACTCGCCGGTCTCGTCGGGCTCGGTATCGTTATAGGCCAGGATCTTGCCGTCGGCGGCCAGTTCAAGCGCGCCGAACGGCAGCCGCGCCACCTCGTCCGCCGAAAGGCCGGCGAGCGGATTGTCGGCGTCGCCTGACTCGAAAGCGAAAACCGTCATGTTCCACGGACCCGCCTGGGTCGTCACCGTAGGCATATGTGACTTTCCGATAGCCCCTTACTAAGGCCTGGAATTTGCCGTATTATCCGCGTGCGGTCCACTGGTAACTTCGCGTGACGGATTATGGATCTGAGAGAAAGCAACGGCAGGATCGAGATCGACCTGCCCGTTTTGATTGACCTGCCCGCCTCGGCCGAGCTGCGCGACCTGCTGCTCGACGCGCTGGCCCGCGACGCCGCCTCGGACGTGGTCCTGAAGGCCCAGGCGGTCGAACGCATGTCCACCGCCTGCGTCCAGGTGGTGCTGGCCGCCGCCGTCGGGTTCAGGGGAGCCGCCCGCCGCATGGAGATTGAGGGCGCCGGCCCGGCCGTTACCGAAACCTTCACGCAGCTCGGCCTCGCCGCCGAGCTTCAGAAACTGATCTGACATAAGGACAATGGAATGGGAAAGTGCGTACTGGCCGTCGATGATTCCAAGACCATGCGCGACATGGTGTCCTTCACCTTGCGCGGCGCCGGCTACACCGTGGTCGAGGCCGACAACGGCGTCAATGCGTTGAAGGTGCTGCCCGGACAGAAGGTCGACGTCATCATCACCGACGTCAATATGCCGGAAATGGACGGCATCACCCTGGTGCGCAAGATCAGGGCCATGCCCCAGCACGCGGGAACCCCCGTCCTGATCCTGACCACCGAAAGCGACCAGTCGAAGAAGGACGAGGGCCGCTCCGCCGGCGCCACCGGCTGGATCGTCAAGCCGTTCAGCCCGGACAAGCTGTTGCAGATCGTCGCCAAGGTCTGTCCGTAGAATCGTGCCGGGGCCGTAAAATCGCGTTTGGGGGAACACGCGCATGTCAGACGACCAGTCCTACGACCTGTCGCGTTTCAAGGCGACCTATTTCGAGGAATGCGCCGAACTGCTGGCGACGGCGGAGGAAACCATCGCCCGCCTCCAGGACGGCACCGGCAGCGCCGACGACCTGAACGCCCTGTTCCGCTGCGTCCATTCCATCAAGGGCGGCGGCGGCGCCTTCGCCTTCGACGATCTCGTCCATTTCGCCCATGTGTTCGAGACCTCCATGGACGCGCTGCGGTCGGGGCGGGCCGAACTGACCCCCCATGTGGCCGACATCCTGGTGCGCGGCAACGACACCCTGGGCGATTTCGTCCGCGCCGCCCAGGACGGCGTCACCCTGCCCGCCGATCACGGCAGCGAGGTCAAGGCGCATCTGGCCGCCATCATCAGCGGCGAGCCGGCGGCGCCCAAGGCCGCCGCTCCCGTTTCCGCCCCGCCGGCGGCGGCGGCGGGCTTCACCACCTGGACCATCCGCCTCGCCCCCGCACCCGGCATGCTGCGCACCGGCAACGATCCGCTGCTGATGATCCGCGAACTGTCGGGGCTGGGCGAGATGAAGGTGGCGGCGGACCTGTCGCGCCTGCCCGCCCTGGCCGAGATGGACGCGCTGAACGCCTATCTGGCCTGGACCTTCACCCTGGTCACCGACAAGGGCAGGAACAGCATCGAGGAGGTGTTCGAGTTCGTCGCCGGCGATTCCGCCGATGTGACCATCGAGCAGATCGGCAAGACGGTCGAGGCCGAGGATGGCGACGGCTGGGGCCTGTTCGCCCCCCTGCCCCCGGCTCCTGAGACCGCCCCCGCTCCTCCCGCCGCCGCCCCGGTCGCTGCCGCCCAGCCTCATCCCGCCGCCGCGAAGGGTGGCGGCGACGCCGGAGCCGCCGGCATCCACACCTCGTCCATCCGGGTCGATCTCGACCGGGTCGACCGTCTGGTCAACATGGTCGGCGAACTGGTCATCACCCAGGCCATGCTGGGCCAGCAGGCCAGCGGCTTTTCCATCGAATCCCATCCCGAGTTGGTCCAGGGCCTTCAGGAACTGTCGCACCACACCCGCGAGCTTCAGGAAAGCGTCATGGCGATTCGGGCGCAGCCGGTCAAGGCGCTGTTCTCCCGCGCGCCGCGCCTGGTCCGCGACCTGTCGGCCAAGCTGGGCAAGCAGGCCAAGCTGGTGATGAGCGGCGAGACCACCGAGGTGGACAAGACCGTCATCGAGCAATTGTCCGATCCGTTGACCCACCTGATCCGCAACTCGCTGGATCACGGCATCGAAATGCCGGAAGAGCGCATCGCCAACGGCAAGCCGGCCGAAGGAACCATCCATCTGGCCGCCGAGCATCGTTCGGGCCGGGTCATCATCCAGGTGTCGGACGACGGCAAGGGCATCGACCGCAAGCGGGTGCTGGAAAAGGCGGTCGAGAAGGGGCTGGTGGAACGCGGCGCCCAGCTGACCGACGAACAGATCGACCAGATGATCTTCGCGCCCGGCTTTTCCACCGCCGCCCAGGTCTCGGACGTGTCGGGACGCGGCGTCGGCATGGACGTGGTCCGCCGCAACATCCAGGACGTCGGCGGCCGCGTCGTGGTGCAATCCACCCCCGGCCAGGGATCGCGCTTCATCTTGTCGCTGCCGCTGACGCTGGCGGTCATGGACGGCATGCTGGTGGCGGTCGGCAACCAGCGCTATGTCCTGCCGCTCACCAATATTGTCGAATCGCTGCGCCCGACACCGCAACAGGCCCGTACCCTGGTCAATGTCGGGGATGTCCTGACGCTGCGCGGCGACTATATCCGCCTGATCCGGCTCTATGATCTGTTCGGCATCAGGAACGCCATCACCGAGACCACCCGCGGTCTGGTGGTTGTGGTGGAGACCGAGGGCGGCGACCGCATCGGCCTGCTGGTCGACGAATTGCTGGGCCAGCAGCAGGTGGTGATCAAAAGCCTGGATTCCAATTACCGGCCGGTCGAGGGCATCTCGGCCGCGACCATCCTGGGCGACGGCCGCGTCGCCCTGATCCTGGACGTCGGCGCGTTGCGCATCATGGGCGAGCGGCTGAACCGCGCCCAGGGCGAAGCCGCCATCGGCGCCCAGGCCGCCGAATAAGAGCTTCAGGGAGAGATCGACGTGTCCGACAGCACCATCCGACAGTTCATCTCGTTCACCATCGGCGACGAGGAATACGGCGTCGACATCATGGCGATCCGCGAGATCAAGGGCTGGACCGAAACCACCGCCCTGCCCAACGCCCCGGCCCACATGCGCGGCGTCATCAACCTGCGCGGCACCATCGTGCCGATCCTGGATCTGCGCGCCCGCTTCGGCCGTGGCGTCACCGACGCCAGCGCCCGCCACGTCATCATGGTGGTGGCGGTGGGCAGCCGGGTCGCCGGCATCCTGGTGGACGCGGTCGCCGACATCCTGGCGGTAGCCGCCGAATCCATCCAGCCGGTTCCCGCCCTGGAACACGCGGAATCCGGCTTCCTCACCGGACTGGTGACGGTGGAGGGGCGCATGGTCGCCCTGCTCGACCTCACCCACATCTTCGCCTTCGACGAAATGGACGCCGCCACCGAAGCGGCGGCCTGACCACATTCTCTTTTGCCCGCATCGGGCAGATTTGGGGGACGACATGATCAACTGGATGGCGCACTACAGGGTTGGCAGCCGCATCTTCGCCGGCTTCATCCTCGTGCTGGCGCTGCTCTGCGTGCTGGCCTACACCGGCTGGCACTCGCTGACCGGCACCACCGACCGGACCAAGACCTATATTCTCCATGCCGAGCAAGTCGAGGGCATCCTGCGCATCCAGACCCAAGTCGCCGACATGCGCCGCAACGTGCAGGTGTTCGGCTTCACCGGCGCCGAGGCAGCCCACAAGCAGGTGACCGACATCGGCACCCCCCTGGTCGGAGCGATCAAGTCCCTGCGCGATACCTTCCAGTCCGAAACCCGCCGCGAGGCGCTGGGCAAGATGGTCAAGCTGGCCGAGAACTATCTGGCCGATTTCAACAAGATGCGCGAGCTGCGCCAGAAGCGCGACGCCGCCATAGCCAACATGCGCGCCGCCGGCGCCACCGCCTTGGAGGCGCTGGAAAAGGGGCAGAACGCGCTGACCGCCAGCAACGACCATGTCGAGGCCCTGCAATTCAGCGAAATCCAGGTGGAACTGGGCCAGGCCCGCATCTTCGCCAACATCTACCTCACCGCGCCAACCGCCGAAGGAGCCCAAAGGGTCTTGAAGACCATCGGCGGCACCAAGGCCGCCACCGAGACGGCCTTGGGCAAGGCCAGCATCCCGGCGGTCCAGGCGGCGCTGAAGGAGGCGCTTGCCGCCCTCGTCCGCTACGAGACCGATTTCACCGTCATGGTCAAGGACGTGGAGGCGGCCGAGGCTCTGGTCAACGGCGTCATGCCCAGGCTGGCCGCCGAGTTCGCCGACCTTGCCGCCGGCGTCGCCGCGGATCTCGAAGCCTCCATGATCAAGGAATCCGCCGAGAACGCCGCCGCCAACGAGGCCGCCATCCGAATGCTGCTTACCGTTACCGTGTTCGCGCTGGCGCTTGGCGTCCTGTTCGCCTGGATGATCGCCCGCGGCATCACCGTGCCGATCGGCGACATGACCGGGGCCATGAACCGTCTGGCCGGCGGCGACAATTCCGTCCAGGTGCCCGCCTTGGGCAACAAGGACGAAATCGGCGAGATGGCCAAGGCGGTGCAGGTGTTCAAGCAGAACGCCATCGACAAGCTCCGCATGGAGGCCGAGCAGAGGGCGGCCGAGGAGGCCCAACGCAAGGCCGAGGAGGAGCAGAGGAAACGCGAGGCCGCCATCGTCGCCGAGGTGGCCGAGGTCGCCAAGGCCGCCAGCAACGGCGATCTCGACCGCCGCATCGATCTCGACGGCAAGAACGGCTTCCTGCTCAACCTGTGCGAGGGCGTCAACAATCTGGTCAACCTGACCGGCGTGGCGCTGAAGGACGTGGCCGGCGTGCTGGCCGCCGTCGCCCGCGGCGATCTCACCCGGCGCATCACCAACGATTATGCCGGCGTATTCGGCCAGTTGAAGGGGGACGTCAACCTGACCGCCGACAAGCTGTCGGAGGTCGTGGGCAACATCAACGAGGCCACCGGCCAGATCACCAGCGCCGCCTCCGAGGTCGCCGCCGGCAGCCAGGACCTGTCGGAACGCTCGGAGCAGCAGGCCTCGGCGCTGGAGGAAACCGCCGCCTCCATGGAGGAGCTGGCCGCCACCGTCCGCCAGAACTCGGCCAACGCCCAGCAGGCCAACCAGCTGGCGGCCGGCGCCCGCGAGATCGCCGCCGGCGGCGGCCAGGTGGTGTCCGACGCCATTACCGCCATGGGCCGCATCGAGGGCAGCTCGCAGAAGATCGAGGACATCGTCGGCATGATCGACGAGATCGCCTTCCAGACAAACCTGCTGGCGCTGAACGCGGCGGTGGAGGCGGCCAGGGCCGGCGACGCCGGCAAGGGCTTCGCCGTGGTGGCGCAGGAGGTAAGGAACCTCGCCCAGCGCTCGGCCCAGGCCTCGAAGGAGATCAAGGGCCTGATCGCCGAAAGCTCGTCCCAGGTCCGCTCCGGCGCCGATCTGGTCAAGGGCGCTGGCAAGACCCTGGAGGATATCCTGGGATCGGTGAAGCGGGTCGCCGACATTGTCGCCGAGATCGCGGCGGCCTCGGCCGAACAGGCCTCGGGCATCGATCAGGTCAATTCCGCCATCACCCAGATGGACGAGATGACCCAGCAGAACGCCGCCCTGGTCGAGGAAAGCACGGCGGCCGCCCATTCGCTGGAGGAACAGGCCCGTCATCTGGGGCAGGTGATGGCCTTCTTCAACACCGGAACCGAAGCCGCCGCCCCGCCGGCGCCGGCGCGCGACAAGCCGGCCACCCGGCCGGCGGCCAAGGCCCCGCCGGCCCGGACAGCCGTCAAGAAGCCGCAGCAGGCCAATTCCCATCTGGCCAAACTGCACCACAAGACCGAGGCGGCCTCTCCCTCGCCTTCCGCCGCCAAGACCACCGGCGACGGCGAGGACTGGGCCGAGTTCTGACCGGAGCGTCTAGCCCCCCTCCGACAAGGGCGGAGGGGGGATTGCCCCGGTTCGTCATTGTCTGGTAGCACCAATCTGCTATGACATTAAACCGGTGGGAGGGATGTTCCCTCCAGGGTTCGGGATGGATGGCCATCGCAGACAATCACGCCCATCGGCACGAGTTCGACTTGGGAGACCGCGAGTTCCGCTTCCTGGCGACATTCCTGTCGCGGGAAACCGGCATCGTGCTGTCCGCCCACAAGCGCCAGATGGTATGCGGCCGGCTGGTGAAGCGGCTGCGCGCGCTCGGCATGCGCGACTTTTCCGAATATTGCGACATGCTGAACGGCCCCGGCGCCCATGCCGAGATCGAACACCTGGTCAACGCCATCACCACCAACATCACCAATTTTTTCCGCGAGCCGCATCATTTCGACCATCTGCGACGCGAGGTCCTGGAACCCCGCCTGACCCAGATTCCCCGCCGTCCCCGCCTGCGCATCTGGTCGGCGGGCTGCTCGTCCGGCCAGGAGCCCTATTGCATCGCCATGATGGTGGCCGAGACCCTGAAGCCGCCGGAAGCCTGGGACGCCCTGATCCTCGCCACCGACATCGACACCAACATGCTGTCGCGGGGCGCCGCCGGCATCTACACCACCGAGACGGCCGAACAGATCCCGGAAACCTACCGCAAGCGCTTCGTGCGCCGCATCGCCAACGATCCCGATCACGTCCAGATGGCCGACGAGTTGCGGCGGCTGATTCGCTTCAAGCGCCTCAACCTTCACGAGACATGGCCGATGAAGGGCTCGTTCGACGCCATTTTCTGTCGCAACGTCGCCATCTATTTCGACAAGCCGACACAAAGAAATCTGTTCAACCGCTACGCCGACATGTTGGTCATAGGCGGAATGCTATACCTTGGTCATGCCGAATCGCTGATCGGCCTGACCGACCGTTTCGAGGTTTCCGACAAGACTGTTTACAGGCGCATCCGATGACCCAGGACCAGGTCTGGGGAGCCCAGGCGGACGAGGCAGAGCGCCGCCGCTGGTTCGACCCGACCTTCAAGATCATGGCCGTCAAGGTCCTGCCGGGCGAGCATTACGTCTCGACCGCCGGGCAGGAAATGATCGTGACCGTGCTGGGCTCGTGCGTGTCCGCCTGCGTCTGGGAACCCCGTCTCAAGATCGGCGGCCTGAATCACTTCATGCTGCCGGAATCCAGCTCGAACGACCGGGCGCCGGTGGACAAGTCCATGCGCTACGGCAACCACGCCATGGAAGAACTGATCAACGACCTGCTGCGGCGCGGCGCCCGGCGCGATTCCCTGGAAATCAAGGTGTTCGGCGGCGGCAACGTGGTCTCCAGCATGAGCACGGGCGCCACCGTGCCCATCGGCGACCGCAATGCCGAATTCGTGCGGCGCTATCTGGACGACGAGGGGCTGCGCATCGCCGCCGCGGACCTGGGCGGCCAGCATCCGCGCCGCATCCATTTCTTTCCCCGCATCGGCAAGGTCATCCGCCTGTTCCTGAAGAAGGACGTGGAGCGCGCAGTGCTCAATCGCGAACTCACCTACCGTTCCAAACTCAAGGACGTGCCGGTCGAAGGCGACGTCGAATTGTTCACCTGAGACCCGCCATGGCGAAAATCCGTGTCCTCATCGTCGACGATTCCGCCCTCATGCGTCAGGTGCTGTCGTCGATCCTGTCCTCCGATCCGGGCATCGAGGTGGTCGGCACCGCCCCCGATCCCCTGGTGGCGCGGGAAAAGATCAAGGCCCTCAATCCCGACGTGATGACCCTGGACGTCGAGATGCCGGGCATGGACGGCATCGCCTTCCTCGAAAAGGTGATGACGCTGCGCCCGATGCCGGTGGTGATGGTCTCGTCGCTGACCGAAAAGGGCGCCGAGGTCACCGTGCGCGCCATGGAGCTGGGCGCGGTCGACGTGTTCTGCAAGCCGGCCGACGCCGCCTCCGGCGGTTTTACCGCCCACGGGCCGGAACTGATCGAGAAGGTCAAGGCCGCCGCCGCCTCCAGGGTCAGGGCGCTGGTCAATCACGGCCGCCGCCCGGCGACGGCGCTGTCGGTGACCCAGATCTACAAATCCACCGACCGGCTGGTGGCCATCGGGTCCAGCACCGGCGGCGTCGAGGCGTTGCGCGACATCATCCTGGCCCTGCCCCCCGACGCGCCGCCCATCGTCGTCGCCCAGCACATTCCGCCGCGCTTCTCCACCAGCTTCGCCGAGCGACTGGACGGGCTGGCGGCGGTGCGGGTCAAGGAGGCCGCCGACGGCGAGCGCATCCTGGCCGGTCATGTCTATATCGCCCCCGGCGACCGCCATCTGATGGTGAAGCGCTCGGGCGCCGCCCTGATGACCCGGACCCATGACGGCCCGCTGGTGAGCGGCCACAAGCCCAGCGTCGACGTGCTGTTCCAATCGGTGGCCGATATCTGCGGCTCCAACGCGGTGGGGGTGATCCTGACCGGCATGGGCCGCGACGGCGCCGAGGGCTTGCTGTCCATGCGCCAGGCCGGGGCCGAGACCATCGGCCAGGACGAATCCTCGTGCGTCGTCTACGGCATGCCCAAGGCCGCCAAGGATCTGGGGGGCGTGGCCCGCGAACTGGCGCTGCCCCGCATCGCCGACGAGATTCTGAGACTATGCCGCGCATAGGCAGGATCACCCGCAAGCAATGTATTGATGCCATCCCTCCGATACGTGACACTGAGGGCCGGGGATATTGGGGAAAACCTTCATGACCGAATACAGCGCCACCCAAGCCGACCTGCTGGAATTGCTCGCCCGCTGGCGGGCCTTCTCCGAATTGCAGCAGAACGCCTTCGCCTTCCTGGCGGCCGAGGCCATCGCCACCGGCCAGGAATTCGAGAATTCGACCGAGGGCGCGGCCGGCATTCTCAGCCGCATGGGCGACGCCTCGGTGGTTCTGGACCCGGCACAGATTCAGGCCGAGACCTTCAGCGTGGTTCATCGCCTCCAGGCCGCCGACCGGTCGCGCCAGGGGCTGGAGCAGGTGGCGTCGGTGCTGGAGACCCTGCGCCGCCTGGAAGCCGAACTGGCTGAACGCGGCGGCGGCGACCTCGCCCTGCCCGACGTCACCCCCACCGCCACCGAATGGATCGACCAGTTGGGCGAATGCGTGACCCTGGCCGACTGGCGCAAGCGCTTCAACGAGGCCCTGCACGGCCGCGACCCCGGCCCGCGCAACCCGGCCCCGGCCGACGACGGCGACGACGAATTGTTCTGATGCCGCCCCCGCCCACCCCCCGGCCGCCGGTCATGGTGGCGGTGTTCAATCAGAAGGGCGGGGTCGCCAAGACCACCACGTCATGCAATCTGGCGGTCTGCCTGAGGGCGTTCGGGTATCACGTCCTGCTGGTTGACCTGGATACCCAGGGCAACGCCACCGGCAGCTTCGGCTTCACGCCGCTGCCCGCCACCGGTTCGTTCGAGGTGATCACCGGTCGCGCCAAGGCCGCCGACATCGCCCTCGACACCCCCTATCCCGGCCTGTGGCTGCTGCCCGCCACCACCAGCCTGCGCGACGACACCCACATGCTGGCCCATGCCGGCCGGCGGCGAGGACTGCTGGAAGCCCGCCTCGCCGATACCGGCGTCGACGTGGTGATCGTCGATTGCCCGCCCGCCCTGGCCGCCGCCACCGCCACCGCCCTGGCCTCGGCCTCGGTGGTGCTGCTGCCGGTCCGCCCCGACCCCTTCGCCCATGAAGGGCTGGTCAACACCTGGTACGAGATCAAGCGGTTCCGCGAGACCATCAACGGCCGCCTGGGCGTCGCCGGAATCTTGATGACCATGTCGGGCTCGGAGCCGGCCGGCGACGACGTCGCCCGCGTCATCCGCGCCGAATTCGGCGACCATGTCTACGCCACCGAGATCGCCACCGATCCCAAGGTGGCCGAAGCGGCGGGAATGGCGCTGCCGGTGGCGGTGCTCGACCCCGACGGCCCCGCCGGCCGCGCCTATGTCGACGCCACCCGCGAACTTCTGTTCCGTCTGGCCCGCCACGAACGTCCCGACCTTCTCCTGCCCGAGCCGCTGGCGGTGGAAACCGCCCTCAACCAATTGCGGGAATGGCGCGCCACCACCCATGCCGCCCTGCTGCGCGTTCCCGGCCGGGGCGACGGCTGGGCCGGAACCGGAGCGGACGGACACGAGGATGCGGACACGGTTCCGGACGATTATTTCGGCCCGGTCCCCGCCACCGATCCATCGCCGCCGCCGCCGCGTCCGGGCCTCGGCCGGATGGCCGCCGCCCTGCTGGCCGGGCTGCTGGCGGGCATGGCGATCGAGGCCGGAACCGGAATCCTGTCGGGAATTCTTGGCCGGAGCGCGGGGGACGCGGCCGTCAGATATACTGGCCCGAATCCACCTTGATGACCTCGCCGGTGATGCAGCGCGCCGCGTCCGACAGCAGGAACAGCACCGCGTTAGCGATGTCGCCGGTATCGGGCAGGATGTTCAGCGCCGCCTCGGCCAGGGCCTTGTCGCGGAACTGCTGGTCCAGCTTCAGCGTCATCTCGGTGAGCACCATGCCCGGCGCCACCGCGTTGCAGGTGACGCCCTTGCCGCCCAGTTCCTTGGCGGCGCTCTTGGTCAGGCCGACCATGCCGGCCTTGGAGGCCGCGTAATTTCCCTGGCCGACCTTGCCCCGGAGGCCGTTGATGGATATCATGTTGACGATGCGGCCAATACCGGCCTGAACCATGCCGGGGCCGGCCGCCCGTATGGTGTTGAAGGCGCTGGTCAGATTGACGTCGATCACCGAGCGCCATTCGTCGTCACTCATCTTGAGAAGCGTGCGGTCCCGCGTGATGCCGGCATTGTTCACCAGAAGAGTCACGGGTTTGCCGATGGCCGCGAAGGCCGCGTTGACGCTGGCCGAATCGGACACGTCCACCGCGTGGGCGGTCATGCCGGCCGGAAGCTCCCCGACCTCGCGGTCGAACACATGGACCTCGGCGCCGCCCGCCGCCAGACCGGTGGCGATGGTGAGACCGATGCCCCGCATTCCGCCGGTGACGACGGCGACGCGACCTGGAAATTCCCACTTCATACCAACCCCCTCTTGACCATCTGGTGTATTTCGGTATTATCGTACCGAATTATTCATTTAACAGGGTACCGCCCACCTGGGGCAGCCGTCAAGAGCCGGCACCGCGAAATCCCAGGGATTCGGACCCAAGAGCCCGGGAGGTTCGCGAGTTCCATGAGCACCACTATCCGCGACATCACTAGCGCCGACATCGAACGGGTGATCGACTTCGATCGCCGCCTCACCGGGTCCGCGCGCCGCAATTACCACGAGAAGCGGATGGCCGCCGCCAACGCCGAGCCCGCCAGCTTCATCACCATCGCCGCCTTCGACGGCCAGACCCTTCAGGGCTATGCCTTCGCCCACGTCCTGGACGGCGAGTTCGGCGGCGCCGGCCCCGTCGGCGTGATGGAAACCATCGGAGTCGACCCCGACCTGCGCGGCAACGGCCTCGGCCGCAAGCTGATGGCCGCCGTCGAGGACGCCCTGCGCAAGCGCGGCATCAAGGAAATCGTCACTCAGGCCGACTGGACCGAACACCCCATCACCCGCTTCTTCCAGTCGGCGGGCTTTGAACTGGCGCCGCGTCTGGTGCTGGAGCGCGCCACCGGCAACACCTCCGATTTCGACGCCCCCCTGGCCCAGCAGGTCAGGGACAGCGACGAGGTCGACCTGTCCGATCCGTCGGGCGACGATTTCGCGGCCCTGTCGCGTGACCGGGTGCCCGTGCGTTCGCTGACCGAAGCCGACTTCCCCTTCATCGTCTCCATCGACCGCAAGGTGATGCGCCGCGACCGTTCCGGGTACTACAAGCGCAAGATCAGCGAAGTCACCAAGGAAACCGGCGTTCGCGTCTCGCTGGTGGCCGAGGTTGACGGCCTGTTCGCCGGCTTCGTCATGGCCCGGACCGAATACGGCGAGTTCGGTCGCGCCCATGCCACCGCCATCCTGGACACCATTGGCGTCGACCCCGCCAATGCCGGCCAGAATGTCGGCCGGGCCCTGATGAGCCAGCTTCTGACCAATCTGTCGTCGCTGGGTGTGGAAAAGGTGCAGACCCAGGTCGCCTGGAACAGCTTCGAACTGCTCCAGTTCCTGGCCCGCTGCGGCTTCACCCCGTCCCAGCGCCTCAGCTTCTGGCGTCGCCTGGACTAGGAGCACCCTCGGCGGGTCGTCGTCCCCCCCCCCCTCTTCTTCGACGATCCGCGGATCGGGGCCGGAGATAGCGATATCTCCGGCCCCAACTCTTTTATATATTGACAAGATCATTCATACATCCCCGCTATAGCTCACCATGGACCTGCGCCAACTCCGCTATTTCCTCGGCATCGTCGAACAGGGGTCGCTGACCAAGGCGGCCGAGGTTCTGCGCGTCGCCCAGCCGGCGCTGAGCCTGCATCTGCGCAAGCTGGAGGAGGAATTCGGCTGCCCGCTGGTCCACCGCACCGCCCGCGGCGTGGTGCCGACCGAAAGCGGCCAGCGCCTGGCGTTGCGCGCCGCCTCGCTGGTGGAGCAGGTCGCCGGTCTGCGTGACGAGATCCGGGGGTTGGAGGCCGCCCCCAGCGGCCCCGCCATCATCGGCATTCCGACCTCGCTGGGGCCGGTGCTGACCGTGCCGCTGGCGCTGGAGGTCCGCCGCCGCTTTCCCGCCATCCATCTCCGCGTGGTCGAAGGGCTGTCCGGCCACATGCTTGAATGGGTGCTGTCCGGCCAGGTGGACATGGCGCTGGTGTTCGGCGCCGAACCGCCGCCGGGCCTCGCCGCCCGCCTGGTCGCCCGCGAAAGGCTGGGGCTGGTGGCGGCCAGGGAGTCCGCCATCGCCGCCGGACGGGACAGCATCGATCTGGCCGAGGTCCTGAACCTGCCCCTGATCCTGCCCGGCCTGCCCCACGGCGTCCGCGCCGAGGTCGAGCGCGCCGCCCTGGCCGAACGCGCCGGCCTCGACGTGGTGATGGAGATCGACGCGCTGGAGCAGATCAAGGCGCTGGTGGCGGCGGGAGCCGGCTATACCGTGTTGTCCGAGCGCTATGCCGGCTTTGGTCCCGAGGCGCACAAGCTGGCCTGCGTTCCCATCGTCAATCCCGAGATCGAGCGGACCATCTCGCTGGCCCATGCCTCGGACCGGCCGTTGTCCATCGCGGCGCGCACCGTCCACGCCATCGCTCTCGATCACCTCGACCGCCTGACCCAGGATGGCCGCTGGGCCTGACGCGATGATGGATTTCGCCTGCGCATTCCGCTTCCGCTCGCAGGGGGGAGGATGATAGCTTCTAGCCCTTCCGCCGGGGTCGAAGAGCCATCCCGCGCACCGGCGGAAACGTTTCCAAGGATGAGAGGTTAAGGAGCTTTCCATGTCCGCTGCCGTCCAGGCGAAGCCGCAATCCCGTCTTCTTTTGTCAGGCAACGACGCCATCGCCCGTGGCGTCTGGGAGGCCGGCGCCAAGGTCGCCGCCGCCTATCCCGGCACGCCGTCCACCGAAATTCTGGAAAGCCTCTCCCTCTACCCGGATCTGTACGCCGAGTGGTCGGTCAACGAGAAGGTGGCGCTGGAGGTTGCCATCGGCGGCTCCATGTCCGGCGCCCGTTCGTTCTGCGCCATGAAGCATGTGGGCCTGAACGTCGCCTCCGACGCCTTCATGACCGTCACCGTCGCCGGCGTGATCGGCGGCCTGGTGATCGCGGTGGCCGACGACGTCGGGCTGTCCTCGTCGCAGAACGAGCAGGATTCCCGCTACTGGGGCCGCTTCGGCCATGTGCCGGTCCTGGAGCCGGCCGATTCCCAGGAAGCCTACGAGATGGCGAAATTCGCCTTCGAGCTGTCCGAGGCCTACAACACCCCCGTCATCTTGCGCCTCACCACCCGCGTCTGCCACGTCAAGGCGGTGGTGCAGGTGGGCGAGCGCCAGCCGGTCGCCATCGCCGGCTTCAAGCCCGACGCCCGGCGCTGGGTGATGACCCCGGCCAACGCCAAGGGCCGCCTGCCCGAGCAGATCGCCCGCGAGGGCAAGCTTCAGGCCCTGGCCGAGGCCTCGCCGTTCAACATCCTGGAGACCGGCTCCGACCGGCGCGTCGGCTTCGTCACCTCCGGTCCCTCCTACATGCATCTGCGGGAATGCTTCCCCGACGCACCGGTCCTCAAGCTGGGCTTCACCTATCCGGTGCCCATGGCCCTGGTGGAAAAGCTGGCCGACCAGGTGGACCAGGTGGTGGTGGTCGAGGAGACCGAGCCGCTGATGGAACAGGAAATCCGTGCCGCCGGCATCCGGAACCTGCATGGCAAGGATCTGCTGCCCCGCCTGGGCGAGCTGACCCCCAACGTCCTGATTCCGGCCATCAACGGCTTCCTGGGCGATCCCATTCCGCCCAGCACCACCTACCCGAAGTTCGATCCGTTCCCCCGGCCGCCGACCATGTGCGCCGCCTGCCCCCACATGGGGGTCTATTACTCGCTGGCCCGCCTGCGCAAGAAGGTGCAGATTTCCGGCGACATCGGCTGCTATACCCTGGGTGCTGGCCATCCGTGGAACGCGCTCGACACCACCATCTCCATGGGCGCGTCCATGGGCATCGCCCTCGGCATGGACAAGGCCCGCTCGGAAGAGACCAAGGACAAGGCCGTCATCGCCGTGATCGGCGATTCCACCTTCCTGCACATGGGCATGCAGGGCCTGCTGGATATCGTCTACAACCGCGGCAACGTCACCGTCATGCTGCTGGACAACCGCACCACCGGCATGACCGGCGGCCAGAACCACGCCGGCACCGGCAAGGGGCTGAAGGGCGACGACACTCCCCGCGTCGATTTTGTCCGGCTGGTCGAAGCCCTGGGCGTCAAGCCGGAACGCATCCACAAGATCGATCCCTACAAGCTGCCGCTGGTGTTCAAGACCATCAAGCAGGAGATCGAGATTCCCGAGGTGTCGGTGATCATCACCGACCAGCCCTGCGTGCTGTCCGAGTTCTATGTCAAGATCACCCCGTACAAGGTGGTCGACGACGACTGCACCGGCTGCGGCAACTGCATCAACGTCGGCTGTCCGGCCATCACCGTCAAGCGCTCGGAATCCAAGGTCCGCGCCGACGGCAAGGTCAACGAGCTGAAATTCACCACCATCGACACCGCCATGTGCACCGGCTGCCACATGTGCGTGGAATCGTGCGGCCCCAACGCCATCGTCCAGGCTCCGCGCGCCGCCGCCGTCATCCCCGGGGAGCAACTCTGATGAGCGACATCATCACCAACATCCTGGTCTGCGGCACCGGCGGCCAGGGCGTCATGACCGCCGCCGAGATTCTGGCCCAGACCGCCATCACCAAGGGATTCGACTGCAAGAAGTCCGAGGTGGCCGGCATGGCCCAGCGGGGCGGCGTCGTCACCAGCCATGTCCGCTTCGGCAAGCGGGTGTGGTCGCCGGTGATCACCCCGGGCACCGCCGATATCCTGGTGGCGTTCGAGGTGGCGGAAGGCTCGCGCTGGGCCGACATGCTGCGTCCCGGCGGCATCGCCATGGTCAACACCATCCGGCTGGTGCCGCCCATCGTCTCCATGGGCCTGTTCAAGTACCCCGACGATCCGGTGGCGCAGATGCGGGCCGCCGGCGTCACCGTCTACGACTTCGATGCCGGCGCCATCGCCCGGCAGTTGGGCGACCTGAAGCTGATCAACACCATCATGCTGGGGGCGATCGCCGATTACCTGCCCTTCCCCGCCACCGAGTTGGAAGAGCAGATCGTCGGCCGCTTCCGCCAGCGCAAGCCGGCCATGGTCGAGGTCAACCAGAAGGCGTTCGAGGCCGGCCGTGCCGCCGCCCGCGCGCGGGCGGCCGAGGAGCAATCCGCCGCCGTCAATTCGTAACAAGGGCTTCCCCCTTGGAAGGCGCACGCTTTCCGAGGGGAAAACCTTGCCGCGACAACGCCGTCCTCCGTTCCTCCCTTTGGCTTTCCGCCGCATTCTGCTAGGGTCGATGGTCTGGGGAAAGGCCGTCATCCTGGGAGTCCGCCTGATGCAACCTTCGATCGATCTCGGCGCGCTGAAGATCCTGATCATCGATGATCAGGAATTCGTCCGGACCATCGTCAAGAAGATGTTGCTTCAGATCGGAATCGGTTCCGTGGTGGAAGCCCATGACGGGACCTCCGGTCTGGACATGGCCGAACGGGAACGGCCCGACGTGGTGGTCTGCGACGTGCAGATGCGCCCGGTGGACGGCTTCGGGTTCGTCGAGGCCCTGCGCGGCCAGCCCCACGGCCGGGCCATGCCCGTCATCATGCTGACCGCCCATACCGACGCGGCCACCATCGGCAAAGCCAAGGAACTGGAGGTCAACGCCTTCCTGGCCAAGCCGGTGCTGCCGCCCGCCCTAAAGGACAAGATCACCCTGGTCATGGCCGAGGCCCGCAAGACGGCCGGCTGAGGAGCGCTCGCGGCCCCGGCCCTTCACCCCCAGCGCCGCTCCGGCCGCTTGAGACGGGTTGCCAGGAAGCCCAGGGGATTGTCGCACCGGATCGCCCCTTCCAGGCGCTCGCGCAGTTTGGGCAGGTTGCGCACGTCGTTGAGCCGCCGCCGCAGGAAAGCCCAACTCTCGGCGGAATCCTCCGAGGCGTCGTCCAGCCAGTACAGCAGGGTCGACGAATAGACGGCGCCGAGGGTGACGCGCTTGGTGTACCACGAAAAATCATGCGACTGGTCGCCCACCGCCAGCCAGATGGCATCGGTGGTCCCCCAGGTCAGACGCGCCGCCAGGGGAAGGTTGCCCGGCAGCGCCAGCAACGACGCGGCGCGGCGGATCGCCTCGCGGTGGTCGCTCCAGCGTTCCAGCCGCAGGCGAACGGCCAGGAACACCCTCTCGCCCAGCCCCCGGGGACCATCCGGGCCGGCGGCCTCAAGGTCGGAAACCATGGCGCGGTCGGCCAGGGCGACCAAGTGCGCCACCGCCTCGACGGCACCGCCGGGAAACAGGCGATCCGGCAAGGTGGCGTCAAGATCGAGGTCACGGGCCGCCGCCGCCAGCGCCGACCGGCTCCAGCCGTCGAAAGCCGCATGGGGCAGCATCGCCGTCACCAGGGCGTCCTTCAGTCCTTCGGCATCCATTCCCGCATCCCCTGCCTTGGTTTCCTGAATAATCTTCTACATCTTGTCGGCTATTGCAGCCTAGCCCCTTCACAAGCGCCCCGCCCTGTGCTATCACCCTGCTTCCCGGACGGTAGGAATGCCGTGCGAAGGGGACTTTTTCAGCGTAGAGGAGCGGTGGCGCAACGTGCAAGTTCTCGTTCGTGACAACAATGTCGATCAGGCCCTGAAGGCGCTCAAGAAGAAGATGCAGCGTGAGGGGGTTTTCCGCGAGATGAAGCTTCGTCGTAATTACGAGAAGCCGTCCGAGCGCCGCGCCCGTGAGAAGGCCGAGGCCGTTCGCCGCGCCCGCAAGCTGGAGCGCAAGCGCCTGGAGCGTGAAGGCTTCTAGCCTCACCCGCCTCGCACGTCTTACGCCAGAGCGTCACGACACGGGTCGTGGCGCTTTTTGGCGTTTCCGCCTATACTCCCCCGTTCTCCCACCCCTGCCTCTTGCGATAGAGGGTGGAGGGACTGACGCCCAGATGGGCGGCCGCGCGGGGAATGTTGCCGTCGCATTGGCCGATGGCGGCCTCGATGATCTCCTTTTCCTGAACCCATAGAGGACGCAGCACATCGGCCACCGGCGGCGGCGGATCGGGCGGCGACGGCGGGGCCAGGGCGGCGCAGCGCGGCCGGGGCGGCGCCCGGTCCAGCAGCGGCGGCAACATATTGGGAGTGACCGTGACGCCGTCGTGCAGCACCACGACGCTGCGGATGACGTTCTCCAGCTGACGGACGTTGCCCGGCCAGCCATAGGCCAGCAGCGTCTCGCGGACCGCTGGCGACAGGCTGGCGAAGCCCCGTCCTTCCTCCTTGGCGAAGCGCTGGAGAAATATCTCGGCCAGATCGAGCACATCCCCCTCCCGGTCGCGCAACGGCGGCATGTGGATCGGAATGACGTGAAGCCGGTAGTACAGATCCTCGCGGAACCGGCCAGAACGCACGTCGTCCAGCGGATCGCGGTTGGTGGCGCAGACGAAGCGGACGTCGGCCTCCTCCGGCCGGTTGCCGCCGACCTTCTGGAACATCCCGGTCTGAATGAAGCGCAGCAGCTTGCTCTGGAGATTGATGTCCATCTCGCAGATCTCGTCCAGGAACAAGGTGCCGCCGCGGGCCTGGGCGGCGGCGCCGTCGCGGTCCGAAGTGGCGCCGGTGAAGGCCCCCTTCACATGACCGAAGATTTCGCTCTCGATCAGATCCCTGGGGATGGCGGCGCAATTGAGGGCGATGAACGGCCGCTTGGCGCGCGGCCCCTGGCGATGAATCGCCTCGGCGCACAATTCCTTGCCGGTGCCCGATTCGCCGGTGATGAAGACCGAGGCCCGGCTGGAGGCGGCGGCCTCGACAATGCGATAGACCGCCTGCATGGCCAGCGACGAACCGATGATGCCGTGACAGCATTTGCGGTCGATCTGTTCGCGGTAGGTGGTGACGATCCGTTCCAGCCGGCCCCGCTCCAGCGCATTGCGGACCGTAATCAGCAGGCGGTCGCGGGTGAACGGCTTGACCAGGAAGTCGTAGGCCCCCAGGCGCATGGCCTCGATCGCCACCTGGATCGAGCCTTGGGCGGTGATCACGATCACGGTGGACGGAATGGCATCCCCGGCGATGCGCCGCAGGATGTCCATGCCGTTCATGTCGGGCAGGCCGAGATCCAGCAGCACCACGTCGGGCGGATCGCCGGTGACGACGTCCAGGGCCGCCTGTCCGGTCCCGACCACGGACAGGTCCCATTCGCTCGACCGCATGTACTCGGCGTAGGTGTAGGACAGCGATGGACTGTCCTCAACGATCAGAAGTCTTGACCGGGACACCATCATTCCTCCCTGGCTCACCGGGTGATCATGCCCCAATCGGCACGGCCCGACCAGGGACTCGACGTGGACGCTCCCATGAATTGGCTCTGGTTGCCCCAATGTTCCTGTGATAGGGTGCCAACCTCATCATCGGATCGCATCCCCGCCTTGGCCAGGTCATCCTCCCAGTTCGTCTGTCAGGAATGCGGCGCCGTCACCCACAAATGGGCCGGCAAGTGCGAAGCCTGCGGCGCCTGGAACTCCATCGTCGAGGAAGCGGCGCGCGAGGAAATTCCCAAGGGATTGTCGGCCGCCAAGGGGCGCAGGATCGAATTCGTGGCGCTGGAGGGAAACTCGCCCCCCCTGCCCCGCATGTCCACCGGCATCGGCGAACTGGACCGGGTGTGCGGCGGCGGTCTGGTGCCGGGGTCATGCCTGCTGGTGGGCGGCGATCCCGGCATCGGCAAGTCGACCCTGCTGCTTCAGGCCACCGCCGGACTGTCGGCCATTGCCCGGGTCGCCTACATCTCGGGCGAGGAGGCGGTGGACCAGGTGCGCATGCGCGCCGCCCGGCTGGGTCACGCCAAGGCCAAGGTGGCGCTGGCCTCGGCCACCAGCCTGCGCGACATTCTCGCCTCGCTGGACGGGCCGGAGCCCCCCCAGGCGGTGGTGATCGATTCCATTCAGACCGTCTATGCCGACAACATCGAATCGGCGCCGGGCACCGTCAGCCAGGTGCGCGCCTGCTCGGCCGAGCTGATCCGCCTGGCCAAGCGGCGCGGCTTCGTGCTGTTCCTGGTCGGGCACGTCACCAAGGACGGCCAGATCGCCGGCCCCCGCGTGCTGGAGCACATGGTGGACACCGTGCTGTATTTCGAGGGAGATCGCGGCCACCAGTTCCGCATCCTGCGCGCCACCAAGAACCGGTTCGGCGCCACCGACGAGATCGGGGTGTTCGAGATGACCGAGCGCGGCCTGACCGAGGTCGCCAATCCGTCGGCGCTGTTCCTGGCCGAACGCCGCGGCAACGTCACCGGCTCGTGCGTGTTCGCCGGCATGGAGGGAACCCGGCCGATGCTGGTGGAAATCCAGGCCCTGGTGGCTCCCAGCACCCTGTCCAGCCCACGCCGCGCCGTGGTCGGCTGGGACGCCAACCGCCTGTCCATGGTGATGGCGGTCCTCGACGCCCGCTGTGGGCTTGCTTTGTCCGGAAATGACGTTTATTTGAACGTCGCCGGCGGCTTGCGGATCAACGAGCCCGCCGCCGATCTCGCGGTCGCGGCCGCCTTGGTCTCGTCCGCCTCGGACGTGCCGGTCCCCGCCGACATGGTGGTGTTCGGCGAGATCGGCCTGTCGGGCGAGGTACGGGCGGTGGCCCAGGCCGACACCCGCCTGAAGGAAGCCGCCAAGCTGGGTTTCGCCCAGGCGCTGGTGCCGTCGCGCCCGCGCAAGGACAAGGGAGCCGGAGGGGGCGTGGGATCGCTGTCGGTCCGCTCCATCGGCCATTTGCAGGATTTGCTGGGCCTGTTCCGGCAAGAGTGACATCGTCGGGCCGATCAAGGACAAACGGACGAGGGCATGGGGAACCTGAACATCACCGCCGTGGACGTCGTCGTGGCCGTGGTGCTGCTCGGCTCGGCGGGATTCGCCTTCCTGCGCGGCTTCGTCCACGAGGTGCTGTCCATCACCTCGTGGGTCGGCGCCGTCTTCGCCACCCTTTACGGCTTTTCCCATGCCCAGCCCCTCTTCCGCGAGCATATCGGCGCCGCCTGGGCCGCCGACGCCGCCGCCGGCGCCACCTTGTTCCTGGTGACCCTGCTGGTGCTGTCGATGCTGACCAAGCGGGTGTCGGACAGCGTCCGGCGCAGCGCGCTCAACAGCGTCGATTCCTCGCTGGGCTTCGTCTTCGGCCTGGCACGCGGCGCCGTCCTGATGTCGCTGGCCTATCTGTCGGCGGCCTGGCTGTTCGACACTCCGGAACAGCAGCCGTCCTGGCTGGCCGAATCGCGGACCCGCCCGTGGCTGGAACGCGGCGCCGGCCTGCTGCAAGGCCTCGCTCCCGCCGGCTTCGGCAAGGCCGAGGCGGCCGCCCGCGAGGCCTCGGCCGAGACCCGTCAGCTGTTGGAAGCGGAAAAGACCTTCCAGAAATTCGTCGCGCCGCAACCGGCCCAGCCCTTGCAGCCCGCCGACAAGGCCGCCCCCCCGCCCGGCGGCAAGGCCGGCTATGATTCAGAAAGCCGCTCCCAGATGGAACGGCTGATCCGCAGCAATCAGTAGGACATGCCTCAATGCTGACCACCAACCCGTTCGACGACGACCACCTGCGCGAGGAATGCGGCGTCTTCGGCATCTTCGGCCACCCCGAGGCGGCGGCGCATGTGGCGCTCGGCCTGCACGCCCTTCAGCATCGCGGCCAGGAGGCGGCCGGCATCGTCGCCTTCGACGGGGTCCAGTTCCACAACCACCGCGGCCTCGGCCACGTGGAGGATAATTTCGGCAGCGAATCGGTCATCCGCAAGCTGAAGGGAAGCATGGCGGTCGGCCATGTCCGCTATTCCACCACCGGCGAAACCCTGCTGCGCAACGTCCAGCCGCTGTTCGCCGAGATGGAGTTCGGCGGCCTGGCGCTGGGCCACAACGGCAATCTGACCAACGCCATGGCGTTGCGCCGCCAGCTGGTGCGGCGTGGCTGCCTGTTCCAGTCCACCACCGACACCGAGGTGATCATCCACCTGATCGCCATCAGCCTCTACGCCACCGTCGAGGACCGCCTGATCGACGCCCTGCGCCAGATCGAGGGCGCCTATTCCCTGGTCGCCGCCACCCCCAACTCGGTGATCGGGGTGCGCGACCCATTGGGCATCCGGCCGCTGTGCCTGGGCAAGCTGGATCGCGGCTGGATACTGGCCTCGGAATCCTGCGCGCTCGACATCATCGGCGCCGAATTCGTCCGCGACGTCGAGCCGGGCGAGATCGTCATCCTGTCGGCCGAGGGCATCCGCTCGCTGAAGCCGTTCGTCAAGACGGCCAGCCGGTTCTGCATCTTCGAGTACATCTATTTCGCCCGTCCCGATTCCGTGGTGGAAGGCACCAGCGTCTACGAAGCCAGGAAGCGCATCGGCGCCGAACTGGCCCGCGAAAGCCGGGTCAGCGCCGACGTGGTGGTGCCGGTGCCCGATTCCGGGGTTCCCGCCGCCATCGGCTTTGCCGCCACCGCCAAGATTCCGTTCGAACTGGGCATCATCCGCAACCACTATGTGGGCCGCACCTTCATCCAGCCCACCGACAGCGTGCGGCACACCGGCGTCAAGATGAAGCACAACGCCAACCGCGCCATGCTGGCCGGCAAGCGGGTGATCCTGGTCGACGATTCCATCGTGCGCGGCACCACGTCGCGCAAGATCGTCGAGATGGTGCGCCAGGCCGGCGCCACCGAGGTGCACATGCGCATATCCAGCCCGCCCACCACCCATTCCTGCTATTTCGGCATCGACACCCCCGAACGCGACAAGCTGCTGGCGGCGCGCTACGACGTGGACGGCATGGCCAAGCTGATCGGAGTGGACTCGCTGGCCTTCATCTCCATCGACGGCCTGTACCGCGCCGTGGGCGAACCGGGCCGCAACGCCGGACAGCCGCAGTTCTGCGACGCCTGCTTCACCGGCGACTATCCGGTGGTTCCCACCGATTACCTGGCCGGCGGCGGCGACCCGAAGCAGTTTTCCCTGCTGACCGAGGACAATTCCTGATGGCTGGCCTGCTGGACGGCCGCGTGGCGCTGGTCACCGGCGCCTCGCGCGGGATTGGCGCCGCCGTGCTCCGCCGTCTGGCGGCGGAGGGCGCCGAGATCGTCGCCATCGCCCGCACCCAGGGCGCGCTGGAGGAACTGGACGACGAGGTCCGGGCGGCCGGCGGCAGGCAACTGGTTCTGGTCCCCGACGACCTGCGCAAGCCCGGCCTGATCGAGCAGGTCGCCGCCGCCATCTTTCAACGCTGGGGCCGCCTCGACATCCTGATCGGCAATGCCGGCGCCATCGGCGGCGGCCTGTCGCCGGTGGCCCATCACGCCCCCGACGACTGGGACGAGGCTTTCGCCGTCAACCTCACCGCCAACTGGCGGCTGATCCGCGCCTGCGATCCGCTGCTGCGCATGGCCGAAGCCGGCCGCGCCGTCTTCACCACCTCGGGGGCCGCCCGGGGGGTCCATCCCTATTGGGGGCCGTACGCCGCCAGCAAGGCCGCCCTGGAATCGATGGTGAGGACCTGGGCAGCCGAAGTCGCCAATATCACCGCGCTGCGCATCAACCTGCTGGACCCCGGCCCGGTGGCGACCCGCATGCGCGCCATCGCCTTTCCCGGCGAGGACCAGGGCAAGCTGACCCAGCCGGATCAGGTGGCCGAGGCCTTCCTGCCGCTGTGCCTGCCCGGCTGCTCCCGCCACGGCGAGATCGTCCCGTTCAGCTGATTTCCACAATAACTCCGCCCTTGCGCCGCCGAGCGATGCCCGCTACCCTAACCACACAATCCTCTCGTATTTTTTCGGAGGCATTACAGTGCTGGATGGCCGGCGGGTCCTTCTCATCATCTCCGGCGGCATCGCCGCGTATAAATCCCTGGAGTTGATTCGCCGCCTGAAGGACAAGGGCTGCGCCGTCCGCTGCATCCTCACCCGGGGCGGGGCCAATTTCGTCACGCCGCTGGCGGTGGCCGCCCTGTCGGGGGACAAGGTCTATCAGGAGACCTTCTCGCTGACCGACGAGGCCGAGATGGGCCATATCCGCCTGTCGCGCGAGGCCGATCTGGTGGTGGTGGCCCCGGCGACCGCCAATCTGCTGGCCAAGATGGCGGCCGGCATCGCCGACGATCTCGCCTCCACCGCCTTGCTGGCCACCGACAAGCCGGTGTTGGTGGCGCCCGCCATGAACACCATGATGTGGGACCACGCCGCCACCCGCGCCAACATGGCGGTTCTGGAGGGGCGCGGCATCAGCCGCATCGGCCCCAATTCCGGCGATCTGGCCTGCGGTGAGGTCGGCGGCGGCCGCATGGCCGAGCCGGCCGAGATTCTGGCCGCCATCGAGGCCCACCTGGGTGGCGGCGCCGGTCCGCTGGCCGGCAGGCGCGCCATCGTCACCAGCGGCCCGACGCACGAGCCCATCGATCCGGTGCGCTATATCGCCAACCGCTCGTCAGGCAAGCAGGGCCACGCCATCGCCAGTGCCCTGGCCGCCCTGGGTGCCGAGGTCACCCTGGTCAGCGGCCCGGTGACGCTGCCCGATCCCGCCGGTCTCACGACGGTGCGGGTGGAAAGCGCCGCCGACATGCTGCGGGCGGTCGAGGCGGCCCTGCCCGCCGACATCGCGGTCTGCGCCGCCGCCGTGGCCGACTGGACCGTGGCCAACCGCTCCGGCGAGAAACGCAAGAAGAGTCCGGGCGCGCCGCCGCCGGTGATCGAGCTCACCCCCAATCCCGATATCCTGGCGACCCTGTCGAAGCCGGGACCGCGCCGTCCGCGTCTGGTGGTGGGATTCGCCGCCGAGACCGAAAAGCTGATGGAGCACGCCCGGGACAAGCTGGCCCGCAAGGGCTGCGACTGGATCGTCGCCAACGACGTCTCGGCCGGCAGCGGTACCTTCGGCGGCGATTCCAATGCCGTCCACGTCATCGATGCCTCGGCGGCTGAATCCTGGCCGCGCCTCGGCAAGGATGAAGTGGCCGCCCGGCTGGCCGCCCGCATCGCCGCCGCCCTGGAAGGTACCCCATGACCAAGCCCGTAAGCGTGGCGCTGAAGCGCCTGGACCACGCCGCCGATTTGCCGCTTCCGGCCTACGAGACCGCCCACGCCGCCGGCATGGACCTGATGGCCTGCGTTCCCGCCGACATGGAGCTGGCCCCAGGCGGGCGCGCCCTGATTCCCACCGGATTCGCCATCGCCCTGCCCGAGGGCTTCGAGGCGCAGGTCCGCCCCCGCTCGGGCCTCGCCGCCAAGCACGGAATCACCGTGCTGAACGCGCCCGGCACCATCGACGCCGATTATCGCGGCGAGATCGGCGTCATCCTGATCAATCACGGCGACGTCGCCTTCGCCGTTCGGCGCGGCATGCGCATCGCCCAGATGGTGGTGGCTCCGGTCGCCCGCGTCACCTGGAACGAACAAGACAGCCTGGACGACACCGGGCGGGGAGCCGGCGGCTTCGGGTCCACCGGCACGGGGAAAAGGGGGTAGGAATCTGACCATGCTGCGGCCTTCCAAGAAGATGCTGTTCGCCATCGAGGCGGTGCTCGACATCGCCTACCACGCCGGCGGCGAGCCGGTTCAAAGCCGCGAGATCACCCGGCGCCAGGGCATTCCCCGCCGCTACCTGGAACAGACCCTGCAACAGCTGGTCCGGGCCGGCGTGCTGACCGGCGTGCGCGGCCCCCGTGGCGGCTATCGCCTGGCGCGCGAGCGCCGCCGCATCTCGGTGGGCGAGATCGTCCGCGTGGTGCGCGCCCTGGAAACCGCCGAGGACCCCTATCAGGACATGCCGGCCTCGGAACTGGGCAAGCAGGTCATCCGCCCCATGTGGGGCGACCTGTCGGAAGAGATCATGTCCCGCCTGGACGCCATCACCGTCGACGATCTGTGCATGCGCGCCTACAAGGGCGGCATCCCCAGCGAAGCCCATCAGAAGCTGGATTTCATCATCTAGCCCTGATATTGTGTAATTATGAAATGAACTACACAAAACACATGGAGTTTCCGGAATGACCGCAGCAAGCGAGTCCAAGCCCGCCTTCCGCGGCAGGATCTACGACAGCATCATCGACACCATCGGCGCCACGCCGCTGGTGCGGTTCGGACGCCTGGCCGCCGAGGCCGGCGCCAAGGCCGAGATCGTCGGCAAGCTGGAATTCTTCAATCCCCTGGCCTCGGTCAAGGACCGCATCGGTTTCGCCATGATCGAGGCGGCCGAGGCGGCCGGCCAGTTGAAGCCCGGCGGCACCATCATCGAGCCGACCTCGGGCAATACCGGCATCGCGCTGGCCTTCGTCGCCGCCGCCAAGGGCTACAAGCTGGTCTTGTGCATGCCGGAAAGCATGTCGCTGGAACGGCGCAAGATGCTGCAATTGCTGGGCGCCGAGATCGTGCTGACCCCGGCGTCGAAGGGCATGACCGGCGCGGTGCGCCAGGCCGAGGAACTGGTGGCGGCGACGCCGGGCGCCGTCATGCCGCAGCAGTTCAAGAACGCCGCCAACCCCGCCATCCACGAACGCACCACCGCCGAGGAAATCTGGAACGACACCGACGGCAAGGTGGACATCATCGTGTCGGGCGTCGGCACCGGCGGCACCATCTCCGGCATCGGCCATGTGCTGAAGGCCCGCAGGCCCGGCCTGCGCATGGTGGCGGTGGAGCCCGAGGACAGCCCGGTCCTGTCCGGCGGCGCCCCCGGCCCCCACAAGATCCAGGGCATCGGCGCCGGTTTCATCCCCGACATCCTGGACAAGGGCGTCATCGACGAGATTCTTCAAATCGGCAACGAGACCGCCCTGATCACGGCGCGCAAGGCCGCCAGGCTGGAGGGCATTCCGGTCGGCATCTCGTCGGGCGCCGCCATCGCCGCCGCGCTGGAACTGGGCACCCGTCCCGAGAACGCCGGCAAGCTGATCGTGGCGATCATCCCCAGCTTCGCCGAGCGCTATCTGTCCACCGCCCTGTTCGATCAGGTGTAGGCATCCATCCTTCGAGACGGCCCCAACGGGCCTCCTCAGGATGAGGAACATGGTCCCTCGTCCTGAGGCGCGAAGCCTCGAAGGACGAGGGTATCGACGTCGGAGTATCGTCATCATGGACTTCACCGAGGAGCAGATTCACCGCTACGCCCGCCACATCATCCTGCCGGAGGTGGGCGGCATCGGTCAGGAAAAGCTGCTCGGATCAAGCGTGCTGGTGATCGGGGCCGGCGGGCTGGGCTCGCCGGTGATCCTCTACCTCGCCGCCGCCGGCGTCGGCACCATCGGCGTGGTCGACGACGACGACGTGGAACTGTCCAACCTGCAACGCCAGATCATCCATGCCACCTCGCGGGTGGGATCGGCCAAGGTGGACAGCGCCGCCCGAATCGTCGCCGACGTCAATCCCGATGTCCGGCTGGTGCCCATCCGCGCCCGGCTCGACAAGGACAACGCGCGGGCCATCATCCGCGATTTCCAGGTGGTCGCCGACGGCTCCGACAACTTCCCCACCCGCTTCCTGGTCAACGACGCCTGCCGGCTGGAGGGAAAGACCCTGGTCTCGGCCGCCATCCTGCGCTTCGACGGCCAGTTGGCCACCTACAAGCCGGGCGGGCCGTGCTATCGCTGCATCTACCGCGAACCGCCGCCCGAGGGGCATATCCCCACCTGTTCCAGCGCCGGGGTGCTGGGCGCCATCGCCGGCACCATGGGCGCCATGCAGGCCACCGAGGTGCTGAAGGAATTGCTGGGCATCGGCGAATCGCTGTCGGGCAAGCTGGTGATCTACGACGCCTTGTCGGTGACCTTCCGCACGGTGCGGGTGCCGCGCGACCCCGGCTGCCCGCTGTGCGGCGACCATCCCACCATCGCCGACCTGTCCGCCCACGGGAGCACCGCCAATGTCTGCGGCTGAGAAAACCAGTCCCGACAAACTGTCGATCGTGGTGTTCTCGGGCGAGTTCGACCGCATCCACTACGCCCTGGTGATGGCCGCCGCCGCCGTGGCGTCCAATACCCCCGTCACCCTGTTCTTCACCATGTGGGCCGGCCGGGCGCTGGAGGCGCCGCTCGCCGATGGCCGTCCGGCCTGGACCCGCCTCAAATGCTCGGACGGCCGGACCGCCATGGAGATGGATGACGGCTTCAAGGCCAGGGGGATCGGCAGTTTCGAGGACCTGCTGGAAGCCTGCGTCGCCCTGGGCGTCACCGTGATGGTCTGCGAGATGGGGGTCAAGGCGCTGGGTATGGACCCCGACGGCCTGCGCCCCGACGTCCCCATCGCCAGGGGCGGCGTCGTCACCTTCCTGGCCGACGCCTCCCGGACCGGGGCGATGCTGTTCGTCTGATTCCCTACCCTTCCAGTTGCTTCAGCTTGGCGGCGGTGACCAGGGTGATGCCCTTCTCGGTGCGATGAAAGCGGGATGCGTCCAGCGCCGCGTCCTCGCCGACCACCAGTCCGGGCGGCACGACGCAGCCCTGATCGACGATGCAGCGCTTCAGGCGGGCATGGCGGCCGATGTCGCAGCCGGGCAGGACCAGGGTGTCTTCGACCACGCAATAGCTGTTGACCCGCACGTTGGAGAACAGCATCGAGCGCCGCACGATGGCGCCCGAGATGATGCAGCCGCCCGCTACCAGCGAATCCACCGCCATGCCGCGCCGGTGATCGGAATCGAACACGAACTTGGCCGGCGGTGATTGCGGCTGATCGGTCCAGATCGGCCAGTTCTCGTCATAGACGTTGAGAGCCGGGGTCACGGTGGTCAGGTCGATATTGGCTTCCCAATAGGCGTCGACGGTGCCGACATCGCGCCAGTAATGCTCGCGGGCGCCTTCGTGCATGACGCAGGAATGCTGGAAATGATGGGCGATGACCCGGTGGCTTCCGACCAGGGCGGGGATCAGATCCTTGCCGAAATCGTGGCTGCTGTCGGGTTGGGCGGCGTCCTTGACCAGCAGGTCGAACAGCAATTGGGCGTTGAACATGTAGATGCCCATGCTGGCCAGGGCCAGATCGGGCCGTCCCGGCACCGGCTGGGGATTGGCGGGCTTCTCGTCGAATCGGATGATGCGGTCGTCGTCGTCAACCGCCATGACGCCGAATCCCCGGGCGGTCTCCAGCGGCACCTCGATGCAGGCCACCGAAACGTCGGCGTGGCAGGCCAGATGCTGGGCCAGCATCCTGCCGTAATTCATCTTGTAGACGTGGTCGCCGGCCAGGACCAGGACGTGCTCGGGCCGGTGGGCGCGGATGATGTCCAGGTTCTGGTACACCGCGTCGGCGGTGCCCTTGTACCAGTTTTCGCCGACGGTGCGCTGTTGGGCCGGCAGCAATTCGATGAACTCGTTGAACTCGCCCCGGAGGAACCCCCAGCCGCGCTGGATATGCTGCAACAGCGAATGCGCCTTGTACTGGGTCAGGACGCCGATGCGGCGAATTCCGGAATTGATGCAGTTGGACAGGGTGAAGTCCATGATGCGGAACTTGCCGGCGAAGGGAATCGCCGGCTTGGCGTGCCAGTCGGTCAGTTCCATCAACCGCGAGCCGCGCCCGCCGGCCAGCACCAGGGCCAGCGTCCGCCGCAGCCGTTCGGTCACCTGGATGTCGATGCCTGTGCCCCTGTCCGACGGATCGTACATCCCGGCCCTCCGTTGACTCTGCCTTAGCCCTTCCGACCGTGCCACAATCGGGACGGAGGCACAACCGCCCCTGGGGGCAGGGTCGGGCAACCCGCCGCTCGACCCCATGGTAAATACCGGATAGTGTTGAGGCGGGAGATGGTCAACCTCCGACAGGGGTCCGAAATGCGCGTGCTGTTCGCTTCCTCAGAGGTGTTCCCGCTGATCAAGACCGGCGGCCTCGCCGACGTGTCGGGCGCCTTGCCGGCAGCCCTGGCCGAGGCCGGGGCCGACATGCGCATCCTGCTGCCCGGCTATCCCCAGGCCATGGACGCGACCGAGGCCAAGCGCGAGGTCGGCTCGCTGGGCGACCCGCTCGCCATCGGGGCCGAGACCCGGCTGGTCTCGGGCAAGCTGCCGGAATCCGGCGTTCCGGTGTGGCTGATCGACTGCCCCGTCCTGTTCCAGCGCGACGGCGGCCCCTATCAGGACGGCCACGGCCGCGACTGGCCCGACAACGCGCTCCGCTTCGGGCTGCTGTCCAGGGTGGCGGCGCAGCTGTGCACCGACGGCAGCCCAGCCAAGTGGCGGCCGCAGATCCTGCATTGCAACGACTGGCAGACCGGGCTGGCTCCGGCCTATCTCCACGCATGGGAATTGCTGGCCCGGCCCGGCACCGTCTTCACCATCCACAACATCGCCTATCAGGGCCAGTTCCCACCCGAGATGGTGGCCCGGCTCGGCTTCCCGCCCGAGATGTACGCCATGGAGGGGCTGGAATATTACGACAGCCTGTCCTTCCTCAAGGGTGGCCTTTACTACAGCGACCGCCTGACCACGGTCAGCCCGCGCTACGCCAAGGAGATTCAGACTCCCGCCTTCGGCTGCGGCATCGAGGGATTGCTGTCCAGGCGGGCCACCGACCTCTGCGGCATCCTCAACGGGGCCGATTACGGCGTGTGGGACCCGGAATCGGATTCCCATCTGGCTCACCCCTTCAAGCCCGGCGACACCGCCGGCAAGGCCCGCAACAAGGCGGCCTTGCAAGAGGAACTGGGCCTCGCCCCCCTGCCCCAGGCGCCGCTGATGGTGATCGTCAGCCGGCTGAGCGATCACAAGGGCATGGACCTGGTGCTGGCGGCGCTGCCCGCCATTCTGGCCATGGGCGCCCAGGTGGCGCTGGTCGGCACCGGCGACCACCAGTTGGAGGATGGCTTCCGCGCCGCCGCCGCCGCCCACCCCGCCCAGGTGGCCGCCTGCATCGGCTATTCCGAGCAACTGGCGCACCGCATGATGGCCGGCGGCGACATCTTGCTGATGCCGTCACGGTTCGAGCCCTGCGGCCTGACCCAGTTCTACGCCTTCCGCTACGGCACCGTCCCGGTGGCCCATGCCACCGGCGGACTGGCCGACACCCTGGTGGACACCGGCTACGACACCCTGATGACCGGCACCGCCAACGGATTCGTGTTCGAGCATTGCAACGCCGGCGCCTTCCAGTGGGCGGTGGAACGGGCGGTGGCGCTGCATGCCCGGCCGGACCAGTGGCGCAAGATCGTCAAGGCCTGCGTCGCCCAGGATTTCAGTTGGGGCCGTTCGGCGCTCCGCTATCTCGACCTCTACAAGTCGCTGGCCGGTACCGGCAAGGGGGGCGGCAACGGCAAGGGACGGGCCAAGGCATGACATCCTCCGACATCGCCCTGGTCGCCGATATCGGCGGCACCCACGCCCGTTTCGCCCTGGTGGACGACGGCGAGGTTCTCGACCCGGTGCAATTGCGCTGTGCCGATTACGACGGCCCGGTCAGCGCCGCCAGGGCCTTCCTGACGACGCATTTTCCCAATTCCCGGCCACGCCGGGGGGCCTTCGCGGTAGCCTCGGTGATTGACGGCGATCATGTCGACATCACCAACTCGCCATGGAAATTCTCGGTAGAGGCGACCCGCGCGGCGCTGGCGCTCGACCACTTCCAGGTGGTCAACGACTTCACCGCCGTGGCGCTGTCGGTTCGCCACCTGAAGCCCGAACACCTGCTGTCCATCGGCGGCGGCGCGGCGGTGCCGGACCAACCCATCGCCATCCTGGGACCGGGAACCGGCCTTGGCGTCTCCGGCCTGATTCCCGCGCCGGACGGACAGTGGATTCCGTTGTCGACCGAGGGCGGCCACGCCACCATGGCGGCCGCCAACGACCGCGAGGCCGCCGTCCTGGCCTGGCTGCGGCGGCGCTTCGACCACGTCTCGGCCGAAAGGGTGCTGTCGGGCCAGGGGATCGTCAACCTGTATCAGGCGCTGTCGGCGCTGTCGGACCGTCAGGCGGTGTACAGCACTCCCGACGTCATCACCCGGCACGGCCTGGACGGGTCTTGCGTCATCTGCCGCGAGGCGGTGGACATGTTCTTCGCCATGATGGGAACAATCGGCGGCAATCTCGCCCTCAGCCTGGGCTCGCGCGGCGGCGTCTACATCGCCGGCGGCATCCTGCCGCGCATGGCCGAGGCGTTCCGCCTGTCGGATTTCCGCGCCCGCTTCGAGGAACACGGCCGGTTCCAGCCCTATCTCGCCACCATTCCGACGTGGCTGGTCATCCACCCCATGCCCGCCTTCCTGGGCATGGCGGCGCTGGCGCGCTGAGGCCGGTCGGTCAGCGCACGCCGCGCTCGGCCCCGGTACGGGCGATGATGTCGGCCACCAGGGATCTGTTGTCAGCCAGCCATGCATCGAATTCGGCGATGACCTCCGGCACCTTGAGGGACGACAGCCGGTAGGATTCGGCGATATGGGGCAAGGTGGGGGCGAAGGCCAGCGCCCCCGGTGGGGCCAGCAGCGTTTCGGCGGCGCTGAGAGCGACGGCGACATTCACATAGGCGCCGTCGATGCGGCCGGCCTGAACCTGACGCAGCAATTGCTCGAAACTGGGATTTTCCTTCAATTCCACCTTGCCGGCCTGGATATGCTCCTGCCAGGCGAAGGGGGTGAAGCCGGCCACGGTGCCAATCCCCTGGACGTCGCCGAGTTTCAGGCCAAGCCGCTCCCTGCGGACAACCGTCCCGTCGATATAGGCGATCACCGGCCTGGAATAGCTGATGCCCCGGCCCTGGCGCAGGGATTGCTGCCAGTCGGGACTGTCGGGAAACTTCAGATCGATGCCGCCATGCAGCAATTCGGCCAGCAGACGCTTGACCGGATAGGCCTGATAGACCATCCGGTATCCCCTGGCCTGGGCGAAGGCATCCAGGATTTCCCGCCCCGCGCCCGTGAACTGGCCGTCGCGATAGCCGTAGACCGGGGAATAGTCGATGGCCTCGACTCCGACCACCAGGTCGCGGGCCTGAACGGGGGAAACAGACACGGCGGCCACGGCGACGGCCAGCATCCGCAACAGCCTGTCGATCCACCGCGATTCCATTCCCCCCTCCCCGGCCGGTCATAACCCCGGCCGGATTGAACCACGGCGGAAGTCTATACTCAATTAGGCCTTGCGGCCAGGGCACCAGGTGGAAACAAAGCCGTCGATTCCGTGCTCGCTGATGCCGAGATCGCGCAGTTCGCGATAATCCAGGGTTTTCAGCTCGCTCCGCAGCGCCTGGCGGGCGGAGTGGATTTCCAGCGGCCGGATCACCCGCTCGACCACGAAGTCGACCAGCAGGCTGACGAGGCCGTCATGGTGGCGCAGGCTGGGGCTGGGCCCGGGGGCACAAGGGCTGAAGGTGGGAGAGAGCGACATGGCGGGGCTCCTGTCTTTCGAATAAGTGTAATATTCATATGAAATAATCCCGGTTCAGGGCAACCCACGCCATTGCATGGCTTGCTTGCGCAAACGCCGGCCTTTATTCGCCACCCCGGCCGCGCTACCCTTCAGGGATCATTGTGGAGAATTCGACCATGACCGGAACCGTCGCCGCCCGCCTCGCCGATCTCGGCTTGCATCTGCCGGAACCGGCGGCGGCCGTGGCCAACTACATCCCCTTCGTCATCACCGGCAACCTGGTGTTCGTGTCGGGCCAGTTGCCGCTGGAGAACGGCGCGATGGCGGTCACCGGCAAGCTTGGCGAGACCGTGACGCTGGAAGACGGAGTCCGGGCCGCCCGGCTGTCGGCGATCAATCTGCTGGCCCAGGCGCGTCAGGCCGCCGGCGGCGATCTCGACCGGATCAGGCGGCTGGTGCGCATGACCGCCTTCGTGGCTTGCGTTCCGTCGTTCACCGATCAGCCCAAGGTGGTCAACGGCGCCTCGGACCTGATGGTCCAGGTGCTGGGCGAGGCCGGCCGGCACGCCCGCGTCGCGGTGGGCGTGCCGTCGCTGCCGCTGGACGCGGCGGTGGAGATCGAAGCGGTTTTCGAACTGGGATAAGGGACGTTCCCGAGATCAGGCGTCCAGGGCCTGGGCGATGACGATGTCGCCGCAGCCGATGGCGCGGTCCTTGCCGCTCTGCTTGGCGGCATACATGCGCTGATCAGCCTTCTCCACCAGATCGCTCCAGGTTTCGGCCGCGTCGACCATGCGTTCGGCGACGCCGATGGAGGCGGTAAGCGGCTTGCCGTCGGGACGGATGCCCAACCCGGCCGCCCGCCAGCGGCTGACCGCGATCATGGCGCCGGAAGGGTCGGTGTTGGGCATCAGCACCAGGAATTCCTCGCCGCCCCAGCGGATCATGATGTCGCCGCGCCGCAGGATCTTGCGCAGGGCCGACGAGGCGGAACGCAGGGCGTTGTCCCCCTCCTCGTGGCCATAGCGGTCGTTGATGGACTTGAAATTATCCAGATCGACGAAGGCCAGCGCCAGCGGCGTCTGCGAACGGCAGGCGCTGACGAATTGCTGAATAAGTATCTCCTCACCTACGCGTCGATTGTAGGCCCGCGTCAGCCCGTCGTGGGACGACTGGTCCACCAGCTGACTCATGAAGTGCAACTGGCTCATGCCGGCCAGGGTCGAAACCATCGCCAGCAGCAGCAGCAGCCACTGCGCCCCCAGATGCGAGGCGAAGGGCAGCAACTGATAGCCCAGCAGACCGGTCAGGAAGTAGGCGCAAACCAGCGGCAACCCCAGCAGGGCGCCTTCCAGGGCGGTGATGGGAAACACCGACAGCCCCGCCACCATGACGAAGGGCAGGAAGGCGTAGCCGGCGGCGATCACCTGCTGCGCCGGATCGCTGATGGTGAACTGTCCCAGCAA
Organism: Magnetospirillum sp. SS-4; assembly: GCF_902729425.1. Classification (GTDB taxonomy): domain Bacteria; phylum Pseudomonadota; class Alphaproteobacteria; order Rhodospirillales; family Magnetospirillaceae; genus Phaeospirillum. Next base: position 67,332 of record NZ_CACVCH010000051.1, read on the forward strand.
TGGATGGCTGATCAGGAAGAACACCGTTGGAATCGACAACAGCCACACCAGCCCCCAGCGGGCCGCCAGGATGCTGTCCGACCCCCGGTTCGACAGCGCCAGCAAGATGAAGGCGATGGCGGCCAGAACCCGCAACGCCGCCAGATACATGGCCAGCGACGTCTCGAAGATCAGAAGGTCGATGGGAATCCACAGCGGCGTCAGCACGGCAAAGGTCGCCGCCACCAGACGGACGCGGGAAAGGATCAGCAAGGCCCGCCGCCGTTGAACGAACGCGGATTGCCGGGTGGGCAGAAACAGATCAAAGATTTCCGCCATCGTCATTCCGGAGAACACGACGGCAAGGACTTTCTTTATAAAGCTTTTAACAACAAGCACCTGGCACATCCCTTTAAGCCGGGCGAGCGAACCCGACCGTAATGCTTGACTGGAATCGTTGCAAGGAAAACAATGCCCCCATCCTCGTCATGCGTCGCTTTGTTATCGGGCGGCGGGGGCGCAGACTCCTTCGAGACAGTGCCCGTTCGATCCCGATGTGGGTGTCCTGAACATGCCGATTCATACCGATCCCCGTCCCGCCTCATCCTATGAATTCGCCGGCGGCGCCGAATCCGATTCGGCCAGCGCCCAGGAAACCGCCTGGATCGAGGTGATCCGCAAGATGGAGGAGGTCTATTCCGACCTGATCCAGTACGAGGTCGAACTGGAGGAGAAGAACACCGCCCTGGAAGAGGCGCAGCGCTTCATCAACTCGGTCCTCTCGGCGGTGTCGGACATCCTCATCGTCTGCGACCAGAAGGGGCATATCCAGCAGGTCAACCTCGCCTTCCTCCAGTTGACCGGCTTCGCCGAGATCGATCTGTTCGAACGGCCGCTGGAAGATGTCATGGCCGAGGAATCCGGCTCCCTTCGCCTGTACAGCTGGATCGATTCCGGCACCGCCTGCGACCGCGAGGTCCGGTTCCGCTCGGCCGAGGGCGGCGCCACCGACCCGGTCGCCCTCAACTGCGCCACCCGCCTGGACCACCGCGGCCTGCCCGCCGGCATCGTGCTGACCGGACGCCCGGTGGGGGACCTGCGCCGCGCCTACGAGGCGCTGAAACAGGCCCAGGCCCAATTGGTGCAGCAAGAGAAGATGGCGTCACTGGGCCGCCTGATCGCCGGGGTCGCCCATGAACTGAACAACCCCATCAGCTTCGTCTACGGCAACGTCCACGCCCTGTCCAAGTACACCGACCGCATCACCGCCTATCTGGACGCCATCCACGGCGGCGCCGATCCGGCCAGCCGCGACCGGCTGCGCGGCTCTTTGCGCATCGACGAAATCATGACCGACCTGCCGGCCCTGATCGGCGGCACCTCGGAAGGCGCCCAGCGGGTGGCCGACATCGTCCGCAACCTGAAGCGGCTGTCGTTCTCGGCCTCGGGCGGGCAGGAGACCTTCGACCTGGCCGAGGTGATCGCCAAGGCGGTGCAGTGGTCGGGCTCGGGCAAGCGCGGGGCCGGCGCCATCGGACTCGACCTGGCCGAGGCCTTGCCGGTCCGCGGCAACGCCGGCCAGTTGCATCAGGTGGTGGTCAATCTGGTGGAAAACGCCCTGGACGCCGTTGCCGGCCTCGCCGGCGCCCATGTCTCGATCAGCGGCGCCATCGCCGACGGAAACATCACCATCGTCATCGAGGACAATGGCCCCGGCATGGCCGAGGACATCCTGCTCAAGGTGTTCGATCCGTTCTTCACCACCAAGCCGGTGGGCAAGGGAACCGGCCTCGGGCTATGGATCTCCTACGGCATCGTCAAGGATCACGGCGGCAGCCTGGACGCCGCCAACCGGGCCGGCGGCGGCGGCCGCTTCACCATCACCTTGCCGGCGGCAAGCTGACCGGGATCAGAAGTCCCGCAGCGCGCCCCAGGCCAGCGACCCCAGCAGGATGGCCAGCAGGACGGCCATGGCCACGATCAGACGGCGGCTGGTCCTGACATCGTCGGGTATCTTGTCGGTCATGGATATCCTTGCGGCTGATCGAGCGGCGGCGCCTTGGCCCCGTCGGGCAGCAACCGGTCGTCGCCGCCAAGGGTTCTGTGCATGATGACCACGTCGACCCAGCGGCCGAACTTGAGACCGACGCCGCGCAGCACCCCTTCCTGGCCGAAGCCGACAGAACGGTGCAACGCGATGGAACCCTGGTTGGCCGAATCGCCGATCACCGCGATCATCTGGCGATAGCCCAGGGCGGTGCAGCGTTCGATCAACGCCGACATCAGCGCCCGGCCGATGCCGCGCCGCGCCACGAAGGGCGCCACGTAGATGGAATCCTCGACGGTGTAGCGATAGGCGGAGCGCTGGCGGAACGGGGCGGCATAGGTGTAGCCCAGCACCTCTCCGTCGTCCTCGGCCACCAGGAAGGGCATGGAGCGCCCCACCACATCGCGCCAGCGTCCGGCCATCTCCTCGACGCTGGGGGCCGCCTCCTCGAACGAGGCGGCGGTGCGGGTGACGTAGAAGGCGTAGATCGCCTGAATCGCCGCCATGTCGCCAGCGGCGGCGTCGCGGACCCGGACCGGCAGCGGGACGGCGCCGGGGGTCATGACGGCATGACCTCGGCGGCCGTCGCCGCCAGGGACTTGACCACCCCATCGATATCGGCCTGGATACGGGCGAAGTCGGGCCGGCGCTCGTGGACAGACTCGTCCATGTAGAGGGCGCGGTTCATCTCGATCTGAAGGGCGTGGCTGCCCTGGCGGGGATGGCCGTAATGCCGGGTGGTGAAGCCGCCGGCGTAAGGGGTGTTGCGCACCACCCGATACCCCCGCTCGCGGAACGCATCCTCGACCACCTGGGTGAACAGCGACAGGCACGAGGCGCCGAAGCAATCGCCCAGCACCACGTCGACCCGCGACAGGCCGGAATCCCGGTCCATCGGCCCCCCCACCGACGGCATGGAATGGCAATCCACCAGCAAAGACCAGCCGAACGCCTCGCGCGTGGCCTCGACCAACTGGCGCAACCGGTCGTGATAGGGCCTGTAGCAGCGCTCGATCCGCGCTTCCGCCTCGGCCACCGGCAGCCTGCCGGCATAAATCTCGGCGCCGCTGGCCACCACCCGGGCGATGGTGCCCAGCCCGGCCACCACCCGCGGGCTGCGGGTATTGGCGTGCGGCGGCAGCGGGCCGGCGAACATGGCGGGATCAAGCTCGTAGGGTTCGCGGTTGGGATCGCAATAGGCCCGGGGAAACACCGCGCTGATCAACGGCGCGCCATGCGCGGGGGCGCAGTCGTACAACTCGTCGATGAAGCTGTCCTCGGACCGCCGCAGGGTCATGGCGTCCAGCCGCGAGGCGGCGACGAACTCGGCGGGATAGTCGCGGCCGGAATGGGGCGAGGCGAAGACCAGCGGCACCGTCTGGCGGGGCGGCGCATGTACCTTCAGGACGGCCTGATTGTCGGTTGCGGGGGCGGGCATCGTATCCATGGTATCGACCGGAGTCTTATCCCGGATTTCGCACCCTGTCACGACCGCAAACGCAATGGCGGGCACATGTGAATTTTGACGTTGCGCGGAACGATCAAACACGGTAGAAAGCGGCCCTTCCTCGCTGGCGGCTCCCGCAACACCGCCGGCACACGAAGTCGAAGAGATGGGCGGTTAGCTCAGCGGGAGAGCACTACGTTGACATCGTAGGGGTCACTGGTTCAATCCCAGTACCGCCCACCATTCCCAGGACGGCCAATATACCGGAACGGCGCGTCCCCGCGCCAAAGGCGCCACCTTATTTGTCCCCGCGCCAAAGGCGCCGCCTTATTCGTCGCTGATGCCCCGGCGCGAGATGGGGACGTCGCGGTGGATATAGGCGCTCATCACCAATCCCCAGCCGAACAGCAGCGACAGCATGGCGGTGCCGCCGTACGAAATCAGCGGCAGCGGCACGCCCACCACCGGCAGCATCCCCATCACCATGGCGGTGTTGATGAAGAAATAAAGGAAGAAGATGGTGGTGACGCCATGCGCCACCAGACGGCCGAACTGATTACGGCAACGCATGGCGATGGCATAGCCGAACGCCAGCAGCAGGGCGTAAAGCCCCAGCAGGACCAGGCCGCCCATCATTCCCCATTCCTCGGCGAACATGGTGAAGATGAAATCGGTCTGCTTCTCGGGCAGGAAGTTGAGACGGCTCTGCGTCCCCATCATGTAGCCCTTGCCGAACATCCCCCCCGATCCCAGCGCGATCTTCGACTGGGTGATGTGATACCCGGCCCCCAGCGGATCGGTCTCGGGATTCAGGAAGGTCAGGACCCGCTTCTTCTGGTATTCGCGCAAAAATTGCCAGGCGACCGGCAGGGCGGCCAGGGTGGCGCCGATCACCACCACGAATTTCCATACCCGGACCCCGGCCATGAAGAACAGGGCGCCAGACGACATCACCAGCATCAGCGCGGTGCCGAGATCCGGCTGTTTCAGCACCAGCAGGGCGGGGGCGAACACCATCAGGAGGGGAACGATCAGGAACAGCGGCCGCCCGACCTCCTGCCAGCTGGCGCCGTGGAAATAGCGGGCCAGCGACAAGATCAGGGCGATCTTCATGATCTCGGACGGCTGCAACTGGATGAATCCCAGGCTGATCCAGCGCTGGGCTCCCATGCCGATGGTGCCCTTCACCTCCACCGCGATCAGCAGCACCATGGCGATGGCGTAAAGGATATAGGCGTTGCGCATCCAGAAGCGCAGATCGATCAGCGCCACCGTGATCATCACTCCGATGCCGACGGCGAAGCGGACGATCTGCTTCAGCGCCCACGGCTCCAGCGAGCCCTGGGCCGCCGAATACAGCGTGGCGAACCCCACTCCGGCGATGGCGGTCAGGACCGCGATCAGCGACCAGTTGATCTGCCAGATCTTGTCCCGGAGCGACATCTCGGTCCGGTTCAGCCGCGACGGCATGCGGGGCATGGGGCGCAGCATCAGAATCTCCTGAGATCGGAAGGAGGCGGAGGCTCGCCGGAACCGGCGTTCCCGGCGACACGGGCCAGGTCGCGCTTCTGCACCTCGATCATGATGTCCCGCGCGATGGGGGCGGCGACCGCCGAGCCGCCGCCGCCGTGCTCGACCACCACCGCGATGGAATAGCGGGGGTTGTGGTCGGGGGCATAGGCGACGAACAGGGCGTGGTCGCGTTCCTTCCACGGCAACTGGTCGTTCTTCTTCACCCCGGTCTCGCGCTCGCGCATGGTGATGCGCCGCACCTGGGCGGTGCCGGTCTTGCCCGACAGCCACATGCCTTCCTGGGTGATGCGGGCCTTGTAGGCGGTGCCGCCGGGTTCATTGGAAACGCCGAACATGCCCTTGCGGATCAGGGCCAGCGACTGGCGCGACACGCCGACGCCGGGCCAGTCGGGAGCGCCGCGCGGACGCACCACCTTGTCGACGATGGGATCGCGGGCCACATGCGGAACCACGGCATAGCCGCCATTGGCGATGCGCGCCGTCATGGTCGCCAGTTGCAGCGGCGTGGCGGTGACATAGCCCTGGCCGATGGCGTTGACCAGGGTCTCGCCGGGATACCAGGGCTGCTTCAGAGCCTTTCGCTTCCAGGCCTTATCCGGCATCAGGCCCGATTTCTCGTTGGGCAGGTCAATGCCGGTGGGCACGCCGAGGCCGAAGCGCCGCGCCATCTCGGCGATCTTCTCGAAGCCGGTGCGCCGGGCGATTTCGTAGAAGTAGACGTCGCAGGAATTCTTGATGCCGCTGATCAGGTCCTGGGCGCCGTGGCCTTCCTTCTTCCAGCAATGGAACTTGATGCTGCCCAATTGCATGTGGCCCGGACAGAACACCCGCATTTCCGGGGTGATGTCGCGTCCCTCCAGCGCCGCCAGGGCGGTCAGCATCTTGAAGGTGGAACCGGGGGCGAACTGCCCCGCGATGGCCTTGTTGCTGAGCGGCGAGCGGGAATCGGTGCTGAGTTCCTTCCATTCCTCGACGGTCAGGCCGCGATTGAAGGAATTGGGATCGAAGGACGGCGTCGAGGCCAGCACCAGCACCGCGCCGGTATGGATGTCCATCACCACCACCGCGGCGCTCTCGTCGCCCAGGCGCTGGGCGGCGTATTCCTGCAAGCGGACGTCCAGGGTGAGGTTGAGGTCGATGCCGGGTTCGCCCTCGCGGCGCTCCAGTTCGCGGATCACCCGGCCGACGGCGTTGACCTCGACCGAGGACGTGCCGTGGCGGCCGCGCAACGCCATGTCGTAGATGCGCTCCACGCCGCCCTTGCCGATGCGGAATCCCGGCAGTTCCTCCAGCGGATCGTCGGTCAGGTCGCTTTCCGAGACGGCGGAAACATAGCCCAGGATATGGGCTCCCAGGCTTTCCAGCGGATAATGGCGGCTTTGGCCGACATCGATGACGACGCCGGGCAGGTCCGAGGCGTTGACCTCGATGCGGGCGACCTCCTCCCAGGTCAGGTTCTCGCGCACGATGACGGGAACGAAGCTGCGGCGGCGGCGGACTTCCTTGTGGATACGCGACCGCTCGCCATCGCCGATGGTGATGATGCGGGCCAGTCCGTCCAGGGTGTAGTCCAGCGACGGAGAGCGTTCGGCCACCACCATGACGCGGTAATTGTGCTGATTGACCGCCATGGCGACGCCGTTGCGATCCAGGATCAGGCCGCGCGGCGGCGCCAGCAGGCGGATGCTGATGCGGTTGTCCTCGGCCAGCATGGCGTATTTGTCGGCCTCCATCACCTGGAGGTAGTACATCCGCGCCGCCAGGGCGCCGATCAGGGTCGCCTTGGCGCCGCCGAGAAACATGGCCCGGCGCGAGAACATCTTGGAGCGGTCGGTGTCGTTATGCATCGGCCGCCCTCCCTAGACGTCCCTGAGGAAGGCCATCTGCGTCCGGGCCAGGAACCAGGTCAGGATGGGAAAGAAGCACAGCGTCATCAGATAGACGAACGCCACCGGAAGCGGGTCGATCACCCGGCCGATCAGCATCGACGCCAACACCCAGGACAGAAAGACCGCCCCGGCGCTCAGCAGCCCGAACGCCCACCAGGTGACGGCGAACGACTTGCCCAGGAAGAACTTGCGCTGCGACGCCGCCGTCGCCTGAACCAGGATCATCACCAGGGCGTTCACCCCGAGCGGCGTGCCGTCGACGATGTCGGACAGCAGGCCGAGGATGAAGGCCAGCCAGGCCGGCAACAGGTCGGGACGGTAGATGGCCCAGTAGCACACCCCCATCAGCGGCAGCATCGGCGTGATCCCGGCGAAGCCGGGCAGATGGGTGGGAACGGCGGTCAGCAGCAGTAAAAACAGCGTCACCCCGAACGGAACGAGGTGGCGGACCCAGATGTCCATCCGAACCCAGATGGAGGCCTTCACTCCTCCTTCCCCCGGCGGCGACGCTCGGGCGGCGGCGGACGCTCGAACGGCAGGATGCCGCCCAGGCCGTAATCAACGACGGCGACGAATTCCAGATGATGGCGCTGGATGAACGGCTCCACCCGGATGATGCCGTCGTTGAACGACGAGATCGCCCCGACCGGAATGCCGGGAGGAAAGGCGCCGCCGGCGGCGGCGGTGACCACGCGGTCGCCAACCGAAATGGCGGGGCTGCCGGCGACGTAGTTGAGGCGGGGCCGCGCGGTGTTGTCGCCGGTGAGGATGGCCTGGGTGCGGGTGGCCTCCAGCAGGACCGGAGTGCGGGCGTTGATGTCGGTGATCAGCAGCAGCCGCGACGAGCGCATCCCCACTTCGGCGATGTGGCCGACCAGAACCTCGCCCGACAGCACGGCCTGCCCCTTGCGAACGCCGTCCTTGGAGCCGGCGCCGAGCAGCATGGAATGGCCGAAGGCCGACCCCATGTCGCCGATCACCCTGGCGGTGACGAAGGCGCTGCCCGGATCTGGAACCGTGTTCAGGTGGTCGTGCAGAACCACGTTCTCGGCCTCAAGGCGGCGCGCCACCGTCTGCCAATGCATCAGGCGGGCGTTTTCCTCGCGCAGGCGGGCGTTCTCGGTGCGGATATTGGCCAGTTCGTGAAAATTCTCGGTGATGCGGGCGATGGTGGCGGCGGGCCTGGCCATGGCGTCCAGCATGGGGGCCAGGGCGTCGCCGACCAGGGCGCGGGTCCGCTCGATCAGCACGATATCGGCCTTGCCGAGGATCATCAGGGCGACCGAGGCGACGATCAGCGACAGGAAGGCGAAGCGCTGGACCAGCAGCCTGACCGTCGCGAGCCGACCTGTCGCACCCGACTGCTTCACCGTTTTCCTCCGCTGCCCCGACCACCCCGGACCGTGGGGCGGATTCAGGTGTGGACACTACTACATCTAGTGGGAGCGATGCCAGAGCAAGCTTCTGCCCGCCTTCATTTTCCAACGGTTTTTGACTCTGCCCGGGGACCGGGCTACACCATCTCGATCAAAGGGAGGACAGCCGCGTGCGCAACGCCGGATCATATCGGGTGACCCTTATCGCCCTGACCGTTCTGGCGACGGCCATGTACGCCTATCCCTGGCTGCGGCTGGGGATGGATTTCGAGATCGACCTCAACGAGGGCTGGAACGGCTACGAGCAGATGCTGGCCATGACCGGCGCCTCCATCTATTCCGGCGCCGGGCCGCTGTACTTCAACAATTACCCGCCACTGTCGTTCTATCTGGTCGGGGCGCTGGGGCTGGCGCTGGGCGACCCGGTGCTGGCCGGACGGCTGCTGTCGGTCCTGGCGACCGGCGCGATCGCCGTCTGCTGCGGCGTGGTCGCGCGGGCCGGTGGCGGCGGACGCCGAGAATCCTGGCTGGCCTTCGCCACCGCTCTCGGCCTGTTCTCGGCCTTCGCCACCGATTACGTCGGCGTGAACGATCCGCAGATTCTGGCCCAGGCCTTTCTGTGCGCCGGCTTCGCCCTTTACGTCCGGCGGCCGGACAGCCCGGCCCGACTGGCCTGGGTGGCCGTGTTGTTCGGCCTCGGATTGCTGATCAAGCACAATGTCCTGGCGCTGCCGCTGGCGGTCACCCTCCACATCCTGTGGCGGGGGCCGTCGGCGGCGCGATGGGTCTATCTTGGGGTCGGGCTGGCGCTGGCCGGGCTGGCGACCTTTGTCATTTATTTGCTGTTCGGCGACGAATTCTTCCACCAGCTGCTGGCGTCGCGGGTCTATGACGTGACGCGGGGATTTCTGCTGGTGATGGAGATGCTGAGCCGGCTTCAAGCCCCGCTGGCGGTGGCCGGCCTCTACCTGATCGTCGCCGGCCGCGGCCGGGTCGACGCCCTTGTCGCCGCCTATCTGGTGATCGGCCTGCTGATCGGAATCGGCTTTTCCGGCGGCGCCGGCATCGACATCAACGTCTTTTTCGACGTCATGATCGCCCTGGCCATGGGAACCGGTCTGGCGGCGGCGTGGGTGGGCCGCCAGACCGGCTTGCCGGCCTCGGCGCCGGCTATCCTGGCGCTGGCGGCCAACGCCGGCATCATCTTGTTCTCGCCCCAGGCGCTGGGCCGCCTCGCCGTGGACGCGCTGGGCGAGATGGAGGAAAGGCAGCGGCTGTTCCGCGAGGACGTCGCCTATCTGCGGAGCATTCCCGGCCCGGCCATCTGCGAATCGCACCTTTTGTGCCTGCGGGCCGGCAAGCCCATGCTGATGGACCCGTTCGGCGTGCTTCAGGCCACCCTGACCGGGCGGCTGCCGCCCGACCGTTTCACCGGGATGCTGCAACGCCGCGAGATCGCGGTGTTGCAGATCAGCAGCACCCGCGAGCATCCGGCCGACGAGGCCCCCGGCATGCAGGTGATGCCCCAGCGCTTCGTCAATTTCAGCGACGCGGTGTTCGACGAACTGGACCGCTCCTACCGGGTCGGACGGGTCGGACTGTCCGGCCGGTTCCATCTGCCCCGGCCCGACTGAAACCGGCCCCGCTGAAACCGGTTTCATCGCCCGGCCGGTTGGGATAGCACTATGGGAATGCGCCCCCTGACGCCCGATATCCTCTTGCGAGCCTACGCCATGGGCGTGTTTCCCATGGCGCGGTCGCGCGACGACGCCCGGTTGCACTGGATCGACCCCGAACGGCGCGGCATCCTGCCGCTGGACGGCTTCCACGTCAGCCGCAGCCTGCGACGGACGCTGCGGCGGGGAGGATTTGAAATGCGCGTCGACACCGCTTTCGAGACGGTGATGCGGGCCTGCGGCGAGTCCACCGCCAGGCGGCCGGATTCCTGGATCAACGACGAGATCATCCGCCTGTTCGCCCAGTTGTTCCGCCGGGGGCTGGCCCATTCGGTGGAAAGCTGGCGGGATGGGGAACTGGTGGGCGGGCTCTACGGCCTCGCCCTGGGGGGGGCATTCTTCGGCGAAAGCATGTTCTCGCGCGCCACCGACGCCTCCAAGGTGGCGCTGGTCCATCTGGTGGCGCGGCTGAGGCTGGGCGGCTTCGCGCTGCTCGACACCCAGTTCGTCACCGATCACCTGCAAGGCTTCGGCGCCGTCGAGATTTCCCGCGACGACTACCACCGCCGGCTGGCCGAGGCCATCGACCGCGAGGCGGAATTCGACCCAGCCCCCGACATCCCCTGGGAAGCGGCGCTAGCCCCGGCCCCCACCGGACACGCGCCGAGCGCCCCCACATCCATGGTCCTTGCCCGGCGCCCGGCGCCCGACTAACCTGAGGCCAGGAGGAGCCCATCATGAGTTTTCGTGGTACCGATACCTATGTGGCGACCGAGGATCTGCTGGTCGCCGTCAACGCCGCGCTGCGGCTCGAACGCCCCCTGCTGATCAAGGGCGAGCCCGGCACCGGCAAGACCGTGCTGGCCACCGAGGTGGCGAAGGCGCTGGGCCGTCCGCTGATCCAATGGCACATCAAGTCGACCACCAAGGCGCAGCAGGGCCTCTATGAATACGACGCGGTGGCGCGCCTCAGGGATTCCCAACTGGGCGACCCCAGGGTCCACGACATTTCCAACTACATCAACCAGGGCAAGCTGTGGGAGGCGTTCGAGGCCCCCACCCCTCCGGTGCTGCTGATCGACGAAATCGACAAGGCCGATATCGAATTCCCGAACGACCTGCTGCTGGAACTCGACCGCATGGAGTTCCACGTCTACGAGACCAAGCAGGTGGTCCGGGCCGAGCGGCGCCCGATGGTCATCATCACGTCCAACAACGAGAAGGAGCTGCCGGACGCCTTCCTGCGCCGCTGCTTCTTCCACTACATCCGCTTTCCCGACCGCGAGACCATGGAACGCATCGTCGAGGTCCATTTCCCCGGCATCAAGCCGGCCCTGCTGCACGAGGCGCTGACCGCCTTCTTCGACATCCGCGACGTCGCCGGCCTGAAGAAGAAGCCCTCCACCTCGGAACTGCTGGACTGGATCAAGCTGATCGTCGCCGAGGACCTGAGCCCCGACGACCTGCGCGCCAAGGATTCCCGCACCCTGATCCCCAAGCTGCACGGCGCCTTGCTGAAGAACGAACAGGATGTTCACCTGTTCGAGCGGCTGGCCTTCATCAACCGGCGGGAGGGGCGCTGATGACCGTGGTCCAGTGGACGGAAGCCATGAGCGTGGGGGTCGAGGCGCTCGACAACGACCACAAGCGCCTGATCCACATGATCAACGGCCTGCATTATTCCGATGCCGGCTTCATCGAGTTGTTCAACGCGCTGCTGGACTACACCAACTCCCACTTCGAGCGCGAGGAGACCCACCTGGAAACCATCGGCTATCCCGGCCTCGCCTCGCACCGCACCCAGCACGACGCCTTCGCCGACAAGGTCTCCGCCATGCTGAAGGAATATCGCGAGAACGGCTTCGCCGACACCGACCAGCGGGTGGCGGATTTCCTGTGGACCTGGCTCAAGGGGCACATCCTGATCGAGGACCAGAAATACGCCGCCTGGAGCAAGGCCCGGCATACGCTGTGAACGCCCCCATGAATGCCTTGGCCCGTTGGTATTAGGTTCTCCCCATGTTCCTGACCCTCTTCCTTGAACTGCGCGACGCCAGGGTTCCCGTCACCCTGAAGGAATACCTGACCTTGCTGGAGGCGCTGGAAGGCGGAATCGCCGAGCTTTCGGTGGACACGTTCTATTATCTGGCGCGTTCGTGCCTGGTGAAGGACGAACGCAATCTCGACAAGTTCGACCGGGTGTTCGGCAAGGTGTTCAAGGGCGTGCTGGACGAGCAAGGCATGCTGGCCGACGCCCTGAAGGCGGCCATTCCCGAGGAATGGCTGCGCAAGCTGGCGGAAAAGCTGCTGACGCCGGAGGAGATGGAGCAGGTCAAGTCGCTGGGCGGCTTCGAGAAGCTGATGGAAACCCTGCGCCAGCGCCTCAAGGAGCAGAACGAGCGCCACCAGGGCGGCTCCAAGTGGATCGGCACCGCCGGCACCTCGCCGTTCGGGGCCTATGGCTACAATCCCGAGGGCGTGCGCATCGGCCAGGACGAATCCCGTCACCGCCGGGCCGTCAAGGTGTGGGACCGCCGCGAATACCGCAATCTCGACAACGGCATCGAACTGGGCACCCGCAATTTCCGGCTGGCGTTGCGCCGGTTGCGCCGCTTCGCCCGCGAGGGCGCCGCCACCGAGCTGGATCTGCCCGGCACCATCCGCTCGACGGCGCGGTCCGGCGGCATGCTCGACCTCCAGATGGTGCCCGAGCGCCACAACAAGGTGAAGGTGCTGCTGCTGCTGGACGCCGGCGGCTCCATGGACGAACATGTGCGCACCTGCGAGGAGCTGTTCTCGGCGGTTCGTTCCGAGTTCAAGCACCTGGAGCACTTCTACTTCCACAACTGCCCCTATTCCGGCTTGTGGAAGGACAATCGCCGCCGTCACGAGGACGTCACCAACACCTGGGACGTCATCCACACCTATCCATCCGACTGGAAGCTGGTCATCGTCGGCGACGCCGCCATGAGCCCCTACGAGATCACCATGCCGGGCGGCGCCGTCGAGGAATGGAACGACGAACCCGGCCTGGCCTGGATGGAACGGCTGCTGGACCACTGGCCCAGCGCCGCCTGGCTCAATCCGGCACCGCAGGGGCGCTGGCAATGGACGCATTCCACCCAGATGCTGGCCCAGATCATGGGCGGACGCATGTATCCCCTGACCCTGGAGGGAATCGACGCCGCCATGCGCAATCTCAACCGGGGCGCCGCCCGGCCGGGATGAGCGGCTACGCCACCATTTCCTCCGGCCGCCGCAGCAGGCGGTCGGCCTCGGCCAACAATTCCTGCAACTGATCGTCGCCAAGATCGTGGGACAGCGCCATGCCGACGCAGGCCCTGACCATGTCGTCGGGCGAGGCGGCGGCGTCGAGATTGGCGATCACCTGGACCGCCAGACGGGAAATGACGGACGTGTTCACGATGCCTGATTCCAGGTCATTGCGCTTTTCCTCCCTTGAGTGCGGCGGTCATAACCGGTCACCGCCTTCCCGGCAAGTGACAACCGCTTAATCCGGGCCGGAATCGCCTTTATCCCGCCAGCAATTCGGTCTTGTTGCGGAAATACGCACAGGCCAGACAGGGATTGTCGCTGCGCAACCTTTCAAAGAAGCCGATACGCACCACCCAGCAGCCATCGGATTGGGAGCGCTCGACGGCGTGCGCCCCGCCGCTGCCGCATCGGGCGGCGACCGCGGCGTCGCATCCGGCGCAAGGCAGCGAAGCGGCCCCGCCGAGGTCGCATGCGACAGAAGCATCGGTCATGGCAAGCCTCCCCTTGCATGATTGACGTGATCGGCGATGTTTAAGGACGGACAGCGTCTCAGGTGGTCAGGGGCTGGACCGGCAGGAGATGCCGCAACCGGTTCAGCAGTCGCGAGCGCAGGGGGGACCCCTGGTGCAGGTCGCTGGCGCACCGCGCCGCCTCCTGGGCGCATTCGTCGTGGTGGGTGCAGTCGTTATCCAGCGGACAGAACGCAATGTCCCCCAATATAACCATCGCATCCACCCATACGCCGCATTCGATGCAGTTGGATGTGGCCGCGAACTTCTTCTGACAATCGGTCGGCAGGCTGCATGTGGTCATGGCGGCGATGATAGGGGGCGCCCCCCCGAATCTCAACCACATCTTACATGCGGAATTAAGGGGGGCACC
>NZ_CACVCH010000052.1 GCF_902729425.1 Magnetospirillum sp. SS-4
TGGTGGGGGAGGTCTCCGTCATGGTCGATTCCTTTCATGCCAAGCGGCGCAACGCCGCGTCGGCAATCCAGATATCGCCAATCAATCCCATGAATTAGATGCATTAAAATGCCCATGAAATCATAATTTAATGGGGTTTTTAATGGGGTGTTTAATGGCCCCGCCGGGGTGGTCAGTGTTTCGTGGGGGTACTCTTCAGTTCGCGGTGAAGCTGGCGCAGGCTGTTCTCCAGCGAGACCGGTTTTATCTGGTGTGCGGTGGGGTGATTGCTCCGCAGCCACTCGGAAAGATACCTGCATTCCCTGGCAAGGCTGGGTTCCATGCAGCCTGCGCCAGCCCGGCGGCGCAGTTCCGGCATGATCAGGGTCTCGACCGAGGACGGGCGTCCCTGGGTGCCGCTGTACAGAACCACTGGAGGCTGGGGGATGGATTCCCCTTCGACAGGTTGGGCGTCATTGGCGACCTCTGGCGCGGCTGGGCAAGGCGCGGCCTTCGGGTGCCGTGCCGCGCGGATCTGTTCCATGATCGGATGGTCAAGGGGGATGTCTTCTGCCCGCAGGCAACGGATGGCCCGGAAGGTCATGCCCTCGCCTGTCACGATCTCACCCTCAATATCAAGAGTCAGGAAGGGCCAGTACCGGGGTGGGATCACTTCCTGCGGAGTGTCAGGGTGGCGGAGCCCAAAGGCAAACCACAAGCCCGCTTCCGCGTCCTTGATCATGGCCCGGTGAAGCTTATTCATGGCCGTGGACAGCAGCTGGTCATGCCCTTCCATGACCGTTTGGTAAAGCTTGTGGTCCTCGGCGGTGTTGTTCGCGTTTCTATGGTATAGCGCCGTTTCCTTGTCGCGGCTGTTCTGCCAGTGCTCCAATACTTCGGCCATGGTTCGCCCATCCGACATGACAGTGGTGGCGATCATGTGGTTGACGATGTCCTGTAGGGTTCGCCACTGAAGGGGAGGGACACGGCTGGCCATGCAGTTTCTCTATTCGTTCCATCTGCGGCGAGTTTGCTATTTCTTGCCCGCCATGTCGATGGTTTTGCCGACATGGTCGGCGGCGGCCCGCAGCGGCTCGTCGTAGAGGTGGGCGTAGCGCTGGGTGGTCTGCACCTGGGTGTGGCCCAGCATGGCGCCGATGATCGGCAGCGACGCGCCGCCGCTGACCAGCAGCGAGGCGAAGGAATGGCGCAGGTCATGGATGCGGGCGCCGGTGATGTCGGCCGCCTTGCACACCGCCGCCCAGGACCGTTTGACGTCGGTCAGCGGCTGGTCGCCTCCCTTGCCGGGGAAGACGTATGGCCCTTCGGCGGTTTCCCTGATCCGCTTCAGCAGCGTCAGTGCATTGGCCGAGACCGGCACCCGGTGTTCCTTCCGCTGCTTGGTGTGGGCGCTGGGCTTGGTCCACACCCCGGCATCCAGGTCGAACATCTCCCAGGTGGCCCCCAGCACCTCGCTCTTGCGGGCGCCGGTCAGCATCAGCATGCGGATGGCATCGGCCGACACCGGCTCGTGGTGGGCCGCCAGCGCCGCCGACAGCCGGGACAGTTCCTCGGGCGACAGGTAGCGCTGGCGCTTCTCTTCCGGGTTGCGCAACTGGCCCGAGGCGGGATTCTTCTCGACCCATTCCCAGCGGATCGCCAGATTGAAGGCGCGGCGTACCACCTCGATGACGCGGTTGGCCCGCACCGGCGTGCCGCGCTGGGTGGTGATATCGCGGTGCAGGGCCTCGATGTCGGTATGGGTGACGTCCGTCACCTTGTGTTTGCCCAGGGTGGGGAGCACCAGCTTTTCCCACATCATGGTTTCGTCGGCCTGGGAGCGGGCCGCCTTGCGCGGCAGGTGATCGCGCTTGTAGCGGTCCCACAGGTCGCGCATGGTGGGGGCGGAGCGGTCGGCATGGCGCTCGCCCATGGGGTCGTTGCCCAGGTCCACTTCCCGCTTCAGGTTGCCGGCCTCGGTGCGGGCGGCGGCCACCGACCAGTCGGGATAACTGCCGATGGTGATGCGGCGCTGGCGACCGCCGATGCGGTAATCCAGGATGAAGGACTTGGCGCCGCGATTGGTGACGCGCAGGCCGAATCCCTTGACGTCGGCATCCCAGAAGAAGACCTGGGGCCGGTCGCCCGCGCTGACCCGTTTGGCGATGGCGTCGGTGATGCGTTCTGACATTGGGCTTTTCCTGTCAACACTATGTCAACACACCGTATGGTGCCGTTTGACGTGACATTGCGTCGATTTACAGAGGACATCAATAGAAAAGCGCGGAAATGCAGGGGTTACAGGACGAACCAGAAAAATATGTCAACAGATCAAGGCGCTATATATAGGGTGTCTCATGGCTCATAACCTGAAGGTCGCAGGTTCAAATCCTGCCCCCGCAACCAAAATTCGATAGAAATATCAAACAATTAGCCGCCCCTTGGGGCGGCTTTTTGCGTTTGAACCATCCCCATGGACTCACCATGGACTCACCAGGAATCGAAATCCCGCGCAGGCGGGCAGCTTCCGCGACCGACGGGTTCAGGATACCCAGGTGCTTCAGGGAGCCAAGAACACCACCAGCCTTACCTCGTCGCGCCCGGCCTTCGCGGCATGCTTCGCCACCACCTCTCGGTCAGTCGATGAGCCGGTGACGCGGTGGTCCCCCACGTATTCCCAGTCGGCATCCCCTCGCTTCAGGAAGACGGGGACCTTGCCGGTCTGCCGCGCCAGGGTCTCGGCGTTGGACACGCGCTGCGGCCCCTCTCCGGCGAGGACCACGTTCGGTGCCTCGGGGTTCAGAGCAGGGTCGAGGCACACGCATGTGGCCTCGCCGTCCACAACCGGAATGAAGGTGATCGTGCTTCCGCCGACGATCTCCCCGATCTCCTTGCGGCTGTACCGCCTGCCGACGACGAGCCGGCCGTCCGACAGGCCCCGCCGCCCCCTCTCTTCGGCGACGGCGTCCAGAACCGCTTGGGCGTCGGCCTTCCTCTTGCCATCCCCGCTCTCCGCAAGGCGCAGGGCATTCCGTTCCAGGGCCTTGAGTTCGTCGGGTGACATGTCCTTCAGTTTGGACAGAATCTGCAATCTTCCTTCCGTCCCGTGAGGTGCCATTGATCATTTTTTGCAGAACATCTCATGAAACAGCGCCTTTGATCGTCGTTCGCCGTCCTCGGTGAAGATCACCGACTTGGCCTTGCCAACGGGATCGGAGATCAGTCCCTTCTCGTGCAGGCGGTTCATCGCCTCCCAGTCGAAGCCCTTCCATGTCCGGCCGCCGTCATGCAGCCCGAGGTACAGCAGCGCCAGCACGGCGTCATCAATGCGGTCGTGGTCGATGTCCATGGTGACCTCGCAGCCGGTCAATTGGGTGCGGAACCTTGCAATTCTGATATGGCGCGGCAGATTTGCAAGGATGGCGCTCGGGTCAGAGCAGTTCGGCGATGCTCGCGACCTTCGCCCGGAAACGGTGGTTGGCGGCCCAATCGGACAGAATGGCGTCGGCCTCCATAATGGTCAGTGTGCCCGCCCGGGTCAGATCGGCGAGGACGTCCTGTGTGCGCACGATATCCAGAGTCCGCTTCGCCAATCCGGCCTCGTGGAGCGCCCGGCCGATGGCGCGATTGTCGTCGATGGCC
Source organism: Magnetospirillum sp. SS-4 (assembly GCF_902729425.1). GTDB lineage: Bacteria > Pseudomonadota > Alphaproteobacteria > Rhodospirillales > Magnetospirillaceae > Phaeospirillum. The sequence goes on from NZ_CACVCH010000052.1 coordinate 3,622, forward strand.
AGCCGATGTCCCCGGTTCAGGGCGACCGAGATGGCAGAGCATTCCCCTGTGCCGAGGCGCGGTGTCTGGCGGAGCCTCAGGAACAGTTCGACCTCCGTCGGATCGTCGACTCGAAGTTCGGAGAGGTATCCCGCCGCTATCGCAGCACGGTACCGTGCCTGTTGATCGGGATAGCTGTCGGATATCTCCACCGCGACATGCTCGGTCGCCACGAACGCCGACGGGTGCGCGCCGATCAGATCCATCCGGTCGATCCGGAGAAAATTGATCAGGACGGAGGTGTCCGCGATGATAATGACCCCAGGGGGCATTCGTTCGCTCCGGATCAGCCTGCGCGGGCCGCTTCGGCGAGGTCGATCATCTCCGCCGGATCGATGGCCAGCTTGCGGCTGATCTCGGACAGGCGCCCGCGGGAGATTTCTTCTTGCCGATAGGCTTCCAGCGCCAGCCGGGTCAACTGGTTGCGCAATTCGACCTCGTTCGCCTGCGGCGCTTCGCCTTCGTCGAGGATGTCCAGAAATCCCAGCAGCTTGATGTAGCGCTTGCCGACGTCCTTCTGCTCGATGAGCGCGTCGGTTTCCCCCTGACCGATGTGACCCAGGCTTTTCAAGCGCCACACCGCCGCCTCGTAGCTGACACCGAAGTGGCGGGCCAGGGCGGCGGCATCTTGATAAGTGATAGCCTGGGAACCAGGACGGGGGCGAATTTCCGCCTCGATGGAGGCATTGTTGGCGACGTCGAAAATGACCTGGGCCTGTCGGCTCGGCCGCCCCTTGTCGAGTTGCGCCAACTGTTCGGAAACTCCCTCCGCCGGCATCAGGAAGGCCGCGGCGAATGCGTTCGCTCGCTTCTCGATCAATTCTGAGGAGTTCTCACGCCGCGTCGTGGTGACGGGAGCCTGCCGGTCGAAAAGCGCATGGGCGTATTCATGGGCGTAGGAGAAGCGTCGGCGTACCGGCCAATGGCGGTCATTGACCAGGATGGCCAGACCGATCGAGGCGTGCTTGACGAAAAATCCCGACAGGCTGTCGGGAAGGTCCGAAGCGGCGGCCCAAATGCCCTGCTCGGTGATCATGCCTGCGATATTGCCCAGCGGGGAATTGCCCAACCCCATCCGTCGGCGCTCTTCCTGCGCCACCTGCTGGCCTTGGCGAATCGCATCACCCGACGAGGCCATTCGGGCGGAGTAATCAGGAACCGTTTGTTCGGTTGCCTGGTTCAGCATGAGCTTGAGGCCGGCACCCTCGCGGCACAGGTCGATAATGTGGGTGACGGCCTGATCGATTTCCGGCGTCTGGCCCATTTCGGGCAGGGCGCGGTGGAGCACCACGGAAATGTCCTCGGCGGCGGGTTCATCCTCGCCGAGAAGGAAGGCGGCCGACTGTCCGTAAATCTCCGACAGGCGGCCCAGTTCGAGGGTGGACACCGCACGGTTGCCGGTTTCCATGTTGGTCACTGCGGTGCGGGGAAGGCCGAGGGTGTCGGCGACGGCCTGCTGGCTCATGCCGCGACGTTCCCTGGCTGCGCGCAAACGGGCTCCCAAGTTCATCATGTCGGTCAATGCCTCGCAACCGTGGTTGATGGGGTGTTCCCGGTGTGGGTCACTTCATTTCCCTACTGTACGCAGCCGGACAAAAAATGTCAAAAACATCCTTGACCGTCCGATTGATGGGGGTATTTTAGGTGGTGGAAGAGTGGGGATTGGCGACAACTGTGGGTGCGACCGAAGGGGCGCAAAAAGCATGGGCCACGTCAGGCTTGGGCGTCTTCCCTCGTCGAGGGATTGGCGGCAGATTGTTGCCACTGTGGCGGCGGGGGATGTTTCCGTCGCCGAGCTTGCCGACGCCGTCGCCGACGCCTCGGACAAGTCGCTCATGAAGGCCATTCGTGATCCGGCCCTGATCGAGGCGATCTGGCTGCTCATGAAAATCCCGCACGCAGCCCGGTCACCGAATTTTGCCCAGGAACTACGTGCCCTGGGAATCTCCGTTCCCGCCAACCCGAGCGTCATCGACGTGGTGGCCGGGTTTGATGCTGCCGTGGAGGCCGTGCAGCGCCAGGGTGGGAAGGGCGTGACGGACCTGGGGGAAATGGCCAAGCAGGCTGGAATTGCCGCGCTATACGGCGTTGTCCAGGACCGGCTTCCATCCCTGTGGGCGCCGACCCGGGAGGATGAACGAACGACGCTCGCCAGCCTGGATGCCCCTGATCGCTTTGGTGATCTGTCGCAGCGGTTTTTCTCCCGGCTGGTCGAGCATAACATCCAGTATTTCCTCGACCGTGAAATGCCCAAGCACATCGGCCCGGACCGGATCAACCACTCGATCGGCGATATGGTCGCTTTCGACGGGGCTGTGCGGCGTCACTGCGAGGAAACCACGGTCATTATGCGCGCCTATGCCAAGGATTGGCTTGGGAGCCACGGATTCCACCAGGGAAAGGACCTGTCGCGCAAGGATGCCTCCAATTTTTCCTACACGGCCTTCAAGAAAATAAGAAGCGAACTGACGATCAGGAGAAACGCTCATGTCTCAGTATAGCGTCGTGTGTGGCGGCGCGACCCATTCTGGGGGCGCAGAAGACGAGGAGGTGATCGAGCTCGACGTCCAGGGGCCGTCCAAGAATGTGAACCTGCGGATCGAGGACCTGAACAAGGCCCTCCTGAGCAACATTCCCGACGTTCTCCTCGATCTCCTGGAGGTTGCGGCCTATGTCTATTGTGCCGACCAGAGGATTTCCCGCGGATCGGACAAGCTGACGGATCATGGCAGGAAGTGGCGCCGGTCCCTGCATTTCACCATTCCGCTGCGGCAACCCGACCTCTGGGACAGCGATGCTGTCAGTACCGCCCTGCGCGACACATTGGGCTTTCTGTCCGACGATGCCTACTCGTTCGATTTCGTGAAGGCGACCAAGCCGCTGGCCGAACGGTCCTTGTATTTCCCGAATCTCGTCGATGGGACGTTCGTGCCGGACGACATCGCCTTGTTCTCCGGCGGTGTCGATTCCTTCGCCGGCGCGGTCGAGGATGTCATCGGAAACGGCAAGAAGATGGTTCTGGTTGGGCACCACTCGGCAACAAAGGTGTTCAGCGTTCAGAAGGAGTTGATCGACGGTCTCCAGAAGATGGGCGCCGGTCGCAACATCTTCTATGTCTCGGTCAACGTCACCAATACCGGAGCCAAGGTCACCGAATATACCCAGCGCACCCGCTCATTCCTGTTCGCCAGCCTGGCGCTGGTGGTGGCCAGGATGTTCGGGAAGGACGAATTCACGTTTTATGAGAATGGCGTGGTCGGGCTGAACATTCCCATCGCCAAGGACGTCCTGGGAGCCCGGGCGACGCGGACCACTCACCCCAAGGTCGTTCAGGGGTTCGAGGCGATTTTCTCGGCCTTGCTGGATCGGGAGGTCAGCGTCAAGACGCCCTATCAGTGGCTGACCAAGCGGGAGGTGACGGAGAAGATTCGCCAATACAATTGCGGCCACCTGCTTTCCAAGACGAGCAGTTGCACCCGCCCGAAAACGTGGACGAAGCACAGGCGGCATTGCGGCGCATGTTCCCAATGCATCGACCGCAGATTCGGCGTTTTGGCGGCAGGGATGGGCGAGCTCGATCCGGCCGACGGTTACGAACTCGATCTGCTGCTGGGGGATCGCAGCCTCGAACGCGACATCAGGATGGCGGTCGCCTACGTCAAGTTCAGCCAGACCTTCTCGTCGCTGACCAAGGTGGGATTCATTTCGGAACATCCGCAAATCACGTCGGCGCTGCGCTTCCTCCCAGGGCTGTCGGCGGACGAGGCCAGGGATAAAATCTATGACCTCTATCGTCGCCACGCCCAGGACGTTCTCGACGTCATCCGTGGGGGGCTGCAGGCTCATGCCGATGAACTGGTGCGGGGGGAACTGCCGGCCGGGTCCCTGCTGTCCATGTGCTTCAGCCGAGGACATATCGATATTCCTCCGCCATCGGGCTATGACCAGAAGGTCAAGGACTTCATGGACGGCTTGGGCAAGCCGGTGTGCGAGTTCGCGGTCGACGCCGATGCCGGGCGGATCCTGTTCAAGGGCGGATTCTTCCTGGAAGGCACCAATTTCAAGCTGGTGCAGGCATTGCTGGACAATCACCGGATAGGCAAAAAGGCGGCGGCGGAAATCGCTTATGTCGCCCCCTCGGCTCTTGCCGATGCACTGTCCATCGACGAGCAATCCCTGCGCCAGCAGATCGCCAGACTGAAGAAGGCCGTGAATGAGACCCTGCCGGCGGCTTTGGGCATCGTCCTCGAATTCATCGAGAACAAGCAGCGGGAGGGGTATCGCCTGAACCCGGAACTGCGGGAGGTCTCCAAGGGGGATCTGTAGCCCGGCAAAGTGGCCATGTCACAAGCCTGATCCTTCAACGTCACATCGTGTTCCCCCAAGCCCCGGTTTCCGGGGCTTTTTTTATGTCCGCATGTCACAAGAAAGTTCGGCGCTGACCATATAAGTGTTCGCGCAATCCATTGAAAATAAACGCAATTCCGAGCCGTGAAGCGGGGCGGGAGGTTCGGCGCCATATTTCAATGGAGAGCACGGTGACCATCAAGCATCTCAACCAGATCGAGCTTGCCGCTCGCTGGAACATTTCGCACCGCACCCTTGAAAGGTGGCGGTGGACGGGCGAAGGCCCGAAATTCCTCAAGATGGGCGGCCGGGTCGTGTACCGGCTGGAAGATATCGAGGCGTTCGAGGCTGAGCGGTCGCGCGACAGCACGACGGCCCAGGACGGTGCGCGATGATCGCCGCCGTCGAAACCGCCATCGCCACGCCGGTGCTGGACGAGCGGGGCTTCCTCGCCTGGATCGACCGGGCCGCGCCCGGTGAGCGCATCACCTATCACGAAGGCCATCTCGGCTGTGACCGAGCGCCGCGGATTTCGCCGTTCGCGGAACCGGCGCGGTGCCAGCTGGACCGGGTCGCCGGCCTGGCCATGACCCTGGCCGACAATGGCCACCTGCTGCTGGCCCAGGGCCGCGTCGCCGAGGACCGGGTGGCCTATTTCGCCATCATGGCCACCCGCCGGACGGTGAAGGGAGGCCGGCAATGACCATCCCCAATCGTCCCCGTCTGGCCGATCTCGTCACCATGCCGGTCGGCGCGGTGACCGCTCTGCCCGCCGAAACCCTGGCGCTGCTCCAGGAGGAGGCCGACGAGGCCCTGCGTGCCGCCAAGACCGTCAAGGATTGGCTGGATGGTGCGCTGGCGCTGAAATACGGCTCCCTGGCCGATCAGGCCCGCGCCGTCGCCAGAAAGGACACCGGCACCGTCCGCTTCGCCGACGGCCAGGTCACCATCGTCGCCGATCTGCCGAAGCGGGTGGAATGGGATCAGTCCCGTCTCGCCGCCCTGGTGGAGCGCATCCGCGCCGAAGGCGACGATCCGGCCGAGTTCGTCGAGATCTCCTACAAGGTGTCGGAGCGCAAATACGGCGCCTGGCCCGGCTCCATCCGCTCGGCCTTCGAAGCGGCGCGCACGGTCAGGACCGGCAAGCCCACCTTCGCGCTGCAGATCGGCAGCGGGGAGGGCGTGCGATGAGCCTCCCCATCATTTCCGCCGACCAGCGCCTCGCCGAGCGGCGCGGCATCAAGGGGGCGATCTTCGGCAAGTCGGGGATCGGCAAGACCACCCTGCTGCTGACCATGGCTCCGCCCACGACGCTGTTCTTCGACCTGGAGGCCGGTGATCTGGCCATTGAGGGCTGGGGCGGCGACAGCATCCGGCCGCGGACCTGGCAGGAATGCCGTGATGTCGCGGTGTTCATCGGTGGCCCCAATCCGGCGCTGCGCGACGACCAGCCCTACAGCCAGGCCCATTTCGACGCGGTGTGCGACCGCTTCGGCGAGGCGGCGGCGCTGGACCGCTACGACACCGTGTTCATCGACAGCATCACGGTGGCGGGGCGCCTGTGCCTGCAATGGTGCAAGGGCCAGCCGGAAGCCTTCTCGGATCGCACCGGCCGCCCCGACAGCCGTGGCGCCTACGGCCTGCATGGCCGCGAGATGATCGCCTGGCTGACCCACCTGCAGCATACCAGGGCCAAGAACGTCTGGTTCGTCGGCATCCTCGACGAGAAGCTCGACGACTTCATGCTGGCGGCAGGCGTTTGGCGAGCCATGGCGGTGGCCGAGGATCCCGGCACCGTCGGCTTCCACATCTCGGCGCTCTATTCGCCGCCCGGCTGGCAATCCTGGGAGAGCATCGCCCGCCTGTGGGAAGCCGCCCAGGGCTCCGATGACGCGCTCAGGGTGTTTCGCAACTCCGTGCTGGTGCAACAATTCTGCCGCCCGGTGTGGGAGCGGTTCGTCCGCCTCGCCGTGCTGGCCGGACATCTTCCCGCCGCCGGCTTCGACCGCGATCCCTCCGCCTTCCTCGCCTGCGACTGGCTGCCGCCCAAATGGGACTGGGTCGATCCGCTGAAGGACGCGCGGGCCGAGATCGAACAGATCAAGGCGGGGCTGAAAAGCCGAGGCATGAGCATCGCCGAACGCGGCTACGACGCCGAGGACGTGGACGCCGCCATCGCCGCCGACCGCGAGCGGGAGAAGCGCCTCGGTCTCACCATGGAGGCGCCCAATGGCTGATCTGATCACCCGCCGCAGCACATTGGCGCCGGCCAGCATCGATGCCCAGGCCCGCACCGCCGAGGTGGTGTGGAGTACCGGCGCCGGTGTCCGCCGCCGCGACCTGTCCGGCCCCTATGAGGAGCGGCTGTCGCTGGCCCCCGAGGCGGTGGACCTGTCCCACCTGATCGGCGCCTCGGTGCTCGACGCCCATCGCCAGGACGCGGTGCGCGACGTGCTGGGCACCGTCCGTTCTGCCTCGGTCGATGGAAGCCAGGGTGTGGCCCTGGTGCAGTTCTCGGCCCGGCCCGAGGTGGAGCCGGTCTGGCAGGACGTGATGAGCGGCATCCTGCGCCACATCTCGGTCGGCTACACCGTCGAGCAATGGGCCGAGAGCCTGGACAAGGGCATGCGGGTGCTGACCGCCACCCGCTGGACGCCCATCGAAATTTCCCTGGTCCCGACGCCGGCCGATCCCGGTGCCCATATCCGCATGGAGGAGAGAATGCCCGAACCCGCCACCACCATTCCCGAAGGGGATGGTGTCCAGACCCGCGCCGCCATCAATGCCGAAATCCGCTCCGTCGCCCGCGTTGCCGGGCTGGGCCAGGATTTCGTCGATGGCCTGATCGACCGCGACGCCAGCGCCGACGAGGCCCGCCGCGCCGCCTTCGCCGAACTGGCCCAGCGCAGCAAGGCCGCGATCCGCACCGAGCAGGTGCGCGTCGAGCACATCGCCAGCCACGACGATCCCGACACCCGTGCCCGCCAGATGGGCGAGGCGCTCTATGCCCGCATCAATCCGGCCCATGCCTTATCGGAACCGGCGCGGCGCTACGCCTATTCCACCTGCGCCGAGATGGCCAGGGAACTGCTGTCCCTGCGCGGACACTCCGTCACCGGCCTGTCGCCCGCCGCCATGGTCACGCGGGCGCTGCACACCACCAGCGACTTCGGTATCATCCTCGGCGACACCGTGGGCCGCACCCTGCGCGCCGCCTATCAGGCCGCCCCCTCGGGTATTCGTCAGTTGGGTCGCCAGACCTCGGCCCGCGACTTCCGCGCCGTCAACAAGATCATGCTGGGCGAGGCGCCCTTGCTGGAGAAGCTGGGCGAGCACGGCGAGATCAAGGCCGGTACCATGGCCGAGGCCCGCGAGGCGTACAAGATCGAGACCTGGGCGCGCAAGATCGGCATCACCCGCCAGGTGATCGTCAACGACGACCTCGGCGCCTTCTCCGACCTCGCCCGGCGCATGGGCCAGGGAGCCGCCGAGACCGAGGCCCGCCTGCTGGTCGAGTTGGTGGAGGCCAATTCCGGCAATGGGCCAAAGCTGTCGGATAACAAGCCGCTGTTCCATGCCGACCATGGCAACAAGGCGGGAACCGGCGCGGCCATCTCCGACACCACCCTGTCCGCCGCCCGGCTCAGCTTGCGTACCCAGAAGGGCATCGAGGACCGCGTCATCCGGGTGACGCCCAAATACCTGCTGGTGCCGCCGACCCTGGAGACCGAGGCCGAACGCTGGCTGGCCTCGGTGGCGGCGGCCAAGGCGGCCGACGTAAACCCCTTCGCCGGTTCCCTGACCATGGTGGTCGAGCCCCGCCTGTCCAGCGCCAGCCGGTGGTACGTCACCGCCGACCCTGCCGAAATCGACGGCCTGGAATTCGCCTACCTGTCGGGCAGCGAAGGGCCGCAGGTGGAATCCAAATCGGGCTGGGACGTGGACGGCGTTGAGATCCGGGTGATCCTCGATTTCGGCGCCGGCTTCGTCGATCACCGGGGCTGGTACGCCAATGCGGGGGCGGCGTGATGGCCGACACCGACCAACTGCTGGCCTGGCGGGAGGCGCTGCTGCGCGCCCGCTACGCCGGCACCCGCATTGTGGAATACGACGGGCGCAAGGTCGAGTACCGCTCCGATTCCGAGATGGCCTCGGCCCTGGCGGATTTGGAGCGCCGCCTCGGCACCAACGCCCGCGTCACCCAGGTGCGGATCAATTCGAGCAAGGGAGTATGAGAGCATGAAGAACTTCATCCAGAATGGCCACATGATCACCGTGCTGGCCCCGACCGATGGCGTGGTGTCCGGCCAGGGCGTGATCGTCGGCGGTCTGTTCGGCATCGCCGCCACCACCGCGCCGGAAGCGGCCGGTGTCGAGATCGCCACCACCGGGGTCTACGATTTGCCCAAGGCCCCGGCGACGGTGGTCGCCCTGGGCGACCGGGTGGCGTGGGACGACACCGCCAAGGTGATCGCCCCGCCCGCGACCGGGCTGTACCCGATCGGGATCGCCATCACCGCAGCCGGCAATGGGGCCATCACCGTGCGGGTGCGGCTGGACGGGGTGGTGACGGCAGCGGCATAACGGTCGCCAAGCGTTGACACGCCGCGCCAATGGTCGCCTGGGGATTTGTTGACATGGCGTTGACATGACTTCCGCCACATCGCGGATCGAGAATCAAAAAGCCCGCAAGTGTTTGAACTTGCGGGCTAATTTGGTTGCGGGGGTAGGATTTGAACCTACGACCTTCAGGTTATGAGCCTAAAAATAGACATCCCGTCAAGCCAAGCATTTCCGCCATTTCTGTCGCAGGATCAAAGGGTTGAGCGAGTTCTCCCGTTGTCTCTGATTGTCACGGATTACCCGCGTTTCTCTCCCCTGCTGTCCCAAATTGTCCCAACGGGCATCCCGTCCAGACAGCCTCCGACGATCCTCCGTTTTCTTTTGGCTTGCGCCGTCGCCCCGGATTTCTTAGCGTCGATCTCGAACAAGGTTGCCTGCGTTTTTGTCGGCAAGCTTCGACGGAGAGCCTGCGCCCACCATGGGAAGCAGGACGTCCGCGGCGGCGGCGACGGTCCCGATGACGGACCGCGAGGGGCCTCCGGGACTACGGAAGCTGAACCAGAGACCTCCGGGTCGGGACGCGGGATTACGGCCTCCTCCAACCTGCCCGCCTGACGGAAGCGGACCGGGTCACCATCGCCTCGATAGGTGGATGATGAGCCAGTCCCGTGTCACCGTTTCCCCCTCCCCCGCCCGCGACTACCTGACCGCCGAACAGGTCGCGACCGAATACCCCGTGTCGGCGACCACCCTGGTGCGCAGGCGCCAGACCGGTGGCGGTCCCGCCTACTACAGCATCAGCAACCGGATATTCTATCGGCGCGCCGACGTCGAGGCGTGGTTGGATTCCCATAGGGTGGATCCGTCAACCTGCGCCAAGCCGGTTCACGCCCCGGTCGGCGAGCGGGTATCGCCCAGGCAGGAGCCTCCCCGGCGCCGAGGGCGGCCCACCAAGGCCGAAGCGGCCCGTCGCGCGCGGGCGGAACAGTAGGTGACGAACAAAGACCGGCGGGGGCTGACCTCCGCCGGTCATGTTTTGTCGAATTGTCGAATTGGCCGAGCGTTATCCCAAGGCTCGGAGGACCACCGCCGGATCGGCCCCTTCCTTGATCAGTTCTTCCAGACGTGCCCGGACGTCGTCCCAAGTGGGGCCGGCAGTATCGGACACCTGTCCGGCCACGGCATCGAATTCCTCGACGGTCAGCGCATCCTTGCTGTTCCATACACGGAATTCGCCGCGCAGGATGGTGGCCACGCCGAGATAGGTGACCCCCAGCTCCTTTGCGATTTCGGCAACCTGGGGAGGTCGCCAGTCGAATTCCTCGTTGGGGTCCGGGTCATGATGGATGCTCAGGACCCCCCGTACACCCAGGTTCCGGCAGACGAAACCGAGGATGGTGACCCCGGGCGCATTATAGTCGGACAGGGATACCCTTCCTCGCCTCGGAGCCCGCCCCCGGACGACCTCGAAAGCTCCGCAATCTTGATCAACGAAGCGTCTGAGAACCGACATCACTGCGTCGAGTTCGGACTGCTCGCAGATGCCTCGCCATACGGTCCCGGGCAAGGGCTTTATGTCCGGCCCCACACCGACAGCGCCAAGGATGGGCAATACTCTTGTAGGAGGGAAACTCCGCTGCCCCTTCAGGGCGCCGTTCATGGGGGGCTGGGACCAACCGATGGACTCCGCGATCTCCTTCTGGGTCTTGGGCGACAGCGCGACGAGCCGCTCGATCAGTTCGACGGTTCTGACATCAACCGACATTGGAGCCTCCATCCAGCGATCCGCGATTATAGCGCAGGTGATATTTTTTGGGAAGTATCACGATATCGTCGATCATTAAAAAGTGGACAAACGTACACCGGTGAGATAGGCTGTCATTCGATTCTGGCATTATGCGCAGATCCGTAACGACGGAGGAATGGAATGCAGGTTTCCTCGAATGACCTTAACGAACAGGTCGACAATCAAAAGACTGAGGCTGGTGGCCACCGCCGCTTCGCCGTCATCATCCTCGGCCAAGCCATGACCGTCCCCGCCCCCGCGAACGACAACGCGGAGGTGGCCAACAAGAACAGCTGATTTGAGGACGGTCGGGAAGGCAGCTTTGCCGCCGGGAGCCTGAAAGCTCCGATCTACGCAATCCCAGCTTTATCGGGCTCTCCCCCCGCCGTCAATCCCCGAATTCTGAAAATTCAAGGCGACCGCCGGCTTCGGCGGCGAAAGGAGAGTCATGTCTCAATTCCAGAATTTTCCCACGCCCAAGCCCATCCAAAATCCCATCGAAACGCCGAAGTTCCCGCTTCCGGCGCTCGGTCCGCTTGCGAGCACCTTCCAGAAGCTGGCGGACGGCGCCTGCGCGCCCGTCGACTACATCGTCGCCACCGCTCTGGCTGTGATGGCCGCCCTGATCGGCAACACCCGCGTGATCCGTCTCAGCTGGGGCTGGGATGAGCCCTGTGCCCTCTGGTTCCTGCTGGTCGGCCGCGCCTCCAATTCGAAGTCGCCCGGCATGCGTGCGGTCACCCAATCCCTTCAGCCGGTCCTCCGTGACGAAGCCGAGGAGTATCGCCAGGCTTTCAAGCGTTACGAAGCCGGTGACCTTCCCAGCGCTCCCCGCAATGTGCGCTGGATCTCCAGCAACATGAGCAACGAAATGCTGGTCCAGCAGGGTGAGCTCAATCCCCGCGGCCAGTTGATCCTGAGCAAGGAAGGCGCACCGTTCCTTCAGGGCAAGAACGACTTCTTCCTCGACTCGTTCTGCGCCGATTCCGTGACCCGTGACCGCATCAGCACGAATAGCAATGCTTGCGAGCGTCTCCTCGCCAGCTGCGTGGGCGCCGTTCATCCCTGCGATGTCGAGAAGCTGGTCGCCCGCAAGGTTGGTGACGGCGGCTTGGCGCGTTGCCTAGTCACCGAGCCGGAGCGTCGCCCTTTCGCGTTCCCTGACGAAATCGACAGCCACCCGGATCTGTCTCCGATCTTCCGCGCTCTTCGCGCCATTCCCCTGGGCGAGACCCCGGTTGCCGTGGAGTTGGTTGGTCAGGAACGTGCCGACTTCGAGGCGTGGGCCCAAGCCAATGACGCCAAGGAAGTCGAGGATGCTCTCGATTACCATTTCGCCAAGCTGCGCGGCATCGCGGCGCGTCTGGCCATGGTGCTCGATTATGCCTGGGCCGCCGCCGAGGGCCGTTCCTTCCCGACCACCCTTTCCCGTCCGGCTGTCGTCAGCGCGATCGGCATGATCGAGCGCTACTGGAAGCCCATGGCCCGCAAGGTCTACCGCCTCCGCACCCAAACCGGTGCGTCCGAGGACGCGCAGAAGCTGGCCCGCTGGATCCTTGCCGGCCGCTACACCCGCATCAACAAGCGCGAGATCTACAAGCACGCCGGTCTGCCGGGCCTGACCGATCCCGCCCCCGTCCAGACCGCCCTCGATGAGCTGATGCATTTCGGCTGGCTCCGCCGCCTCTCCGAAAAGACCGGCGCAGGCCGCAAGCCCGAGGACTACGACGTCAACCCCGCCGTTTTCGACCTGCCGGAGGCCGTGTGATGAATATTCTCGCCGAATTCGACCGCATGTTTGGTGACGACCCCACCGACCTGTCCGTCGTCACTGCCCCCACCCCCGTTGCCGCAGCCACCTGCGGCCCGGTCACCGTCCATACCGAAACCGTCCGCGCCGAGGTGGTTGCGGATGCGGCGCCCCGCTTGGCCGCAAACACCAACGCTTCCCCGCAGGCGGCACCCCCCTTGTCCGAGGACACCGTCCGCCATTTTGTCGATTTCGCCGTTTCGGCGGCAAAGGCGGACACGATCGTCTTCGATCCGGTCCACCGCTCCCCGGCGCTGGTGGAGGTGGCCCGCGCCTCCGGCCGTGTCGCGGTGGCCCTGCCGGGCGCTTCGCCCCGTCAGGCCGCCTCCTGGATGGCCGACCTCGCCGCCGCGGGCGCTCTTGCGGCCCCCGTCGGCCTGGTTGTCGCCGACCTGACCTCCCATTCTGATGCCGCCGAGAACGCCCGCGTGATCCGCAACGGCTCTTGCCGCATGGATGCCGAGGTGGCCCTGCTGGTGGCCGACGACGGCCTGTCCGCCACCCTGCGGGCGCTGGGCGCCGAGACCCGCGTCCTTCCCCTGGCCGACGGCGCCATGGGTGTGATGGCTCCTGCCCTGGCTGGCGGTGACGCCCCCGAAGCTGGGGATGGCGAAGGCGACAGCCATCCCGAATACGTTTTGGAGAGCGGCGAAGGCGACGAGGATGTGTCTTCGGAATGCGCCTGCGCCCCGCATGTCACTGCGGAAGCCGAGGAGACTGAGGCTTGCCCCGAGGAGCCCGTGCAGGCCGTGGCGGAAACGACGGAAGTGACCGTCCAAGCCGAAGCGGAAGAGGCGCCGATCCCCGAGCTCGCCCCCGTCTCCGCACTTGTTGCCGCCATCCAATGCATCGAGATCGCCCAGGTCGGCCCGTCCTCGCCCATCGCCCGTACGCCGACGGCGCCTTACTTCTTTCCCGTCGACAATGTCGTCCGCCTTCCCGCCAACGACAACCGCCGCCAAGAGGCCGTCAGCCGCTTGGACGCCATGCTCCGCGCCATGGGCGCCAACCATGCCACCCGACGTCGTCTGAAGGCCATCACGCTGTGTTCCGGCATCGAGGCCCAGGCGGAGGCCCTTCGCCGCATCGGCGCTGAAATCGACGTCGTCGCCATGAGCGAGATCGGCGAGGTGCAGAGCGCCATCCTCGCCGCCCGCCACCCGCAAGCGGTCAATCTCGGCGATCTGACCGCGCCGGATTTCTGCCCCCGCGCCATGGAAGTCTGCCCCTCCGGTTTCGACCTGATGTTCGCCTCGACCCCATGCCAGGCTTTTAGCCTCTCGGGCCTCCGTAAGGGTCTTGCGGACGAGCGTGGCCTTATCACTCCTTACGTCATTTCGATCCTCAACACGCTCGGCACTCCCCTCTACATGTGGGAGAACGTCCTCGGCGCCCTGTCCGACAAAACCAACGCCTTCGGCACCATGCTTGCAGCCCTGGTCGGCGAGGATGAGCCTCTGGTCGCCCCGAAGGGCCGCTGGGACAATTTCGGCTTCGCTTCCGGACCGGACCGCTTGGTCGCCTGGCGCGTCCTCGACGCCCAGTATTGGGGTGTCCCCCAGCGCCGCCGCCGCGTCTTCCTTGCCGCCGCGACCATCGAGTCCGGCATCGATCCCCGTGAAATCGTTTTCGAAACCGCTGCCTGAGGAGGCCCCGACCATGTTCGACACCACCCCGACCATCGAGACCGCCACCACCAAGCTTTGGATGCTCACCAAAGCCAAGATGGCCAAGTTGGGCTACCATGTGGGCGAGGCTCCGGCCAACGGCCCAACTCTTTCGACCCTGAGCCGCGTGCTGCACAAGGTGCCGGTGCCCCCGCTCTATCACCTCACGGCCACGGCCGCTCTGGGCATCGCCGCCCGCGCCAAGCGCCGCGACAACCCCATTCCTCCGGCCCTGCTTGCTGCCCTTGCCGAGACCTTCGCCGCCGACGCGGTGGCGGCGCTGAACAAGGCCCGCGCGGTCAAGAACCCGCCGAAGAAGCCTGGCAAGAAGGTCTACGACCGCGACAAGGAGGTGGCCGACGCGGCATACCGCGTGCTGGTGGCCGAGATGCTTCTGCGCACTTATTGCGACGCCGAGGTTCATCGCGTCGCCGCCCAGGCAGACGGCCCCACCTACTGGGTCGGCGACGTCACGCCCAAGTTCTCTTCAGGCGTCGCCAACACCCTGCGTGCCCAGCAGGGCGCCGAGGGCGTGGGCATCAGTGACCTCCTCTTCGACCGCCAGTCGACCAGCCGCCACGGCGAGAGCGGCGTGGCCAGCACCCTGGCCGCCCGCGACAGCTCTGGCGGTCCCCTCGACCTCGTCGTCACCGTGACGCCCGATGTCACCCTCTACGCCCAGAACACCCGCGACGAGCTTCGCGCCGTGGGCGGCGACGGCAGCCGCGCCTCGTCCCTGTGCGGCCCGTCGGGCAAGCAGTACGACATGGTGGTGGGCGCCTTCAGCGCCGGTCAGGGCAGCGCGGCCAAGGGCATCGGCTTCGACGCCGAGGTGTCCCCCACCCTCAAGGCGGCCCCCTCCGGCACCAACCAGGTCCCCACCATCATCGAGGCGGACACTGCCAAAGGCGTTCCGCTGGACGTCTCCGGCATGGATGTCGACCAGCTTGCGGCCGCCGCGCAGGCCCATGTGGCCCGTGTCGGCCGCCGCTACCTCCTGCGCCGCCTCACCCCCATGGAATGCATGCGCCTTCAGGCGTTCGAACCCGACCACTGCATGGTGCCGTACCAGGGCAAGCGCCCCCGCAAGCTGAGCGACGCCAAGGCGGCGGAACTGATCGCCTTCCATGCGGCGGAAGGCCGCCACTACACCAAGGAGCAGTTGGAGAGCTTCGTCTCCGATTCCGACCAGTACGCCTGCGCGGGCAATTCCATCGCGGTGGTCTGCCTCGACTTCCTGATGGGCAACGTCGCCAAGGTGGCGGCGCCCCTGCTGGCCAAGCCCGCCAACGACAATGCCGCCGACTGGCCGGCCCGCATCGAGGCGGCCAAGCGCGGCGGCTTGGACACCGTGGACGCCATCGCGACCTGTCTGGCCGAGGACCGCGCCCGCCACGAAGGCCGCGGCGACGAGGAGATCGTCATGGCCGGTCTCGGCTGCTCCCGCGACGAGGCCCGCTCGGTGGCCGAACTGCTGCTGGAAGTGGCCTGAATGGAATGGCCGGGCGGCGAGGTCGCCCGGCCTCCTTCGGTGCTATCCGTGGACAAAATCGACAAATCAAAGGCGACGAAACCGACGAAACGACAAATCCTCGTCAACGATTTTACCCACCGGACGGCATCGACATTGCGCGCTACGACCTTTGCATCAACAACGCGGAGGTCTCACGACATGAAGAAACATCTCCTCACCCACATCACCCTCATGACCGGCCATGTGGCCCGCACTCCCCGCACGGAGGTCCTCGACCAGGCCGTCGCCTATCTGGCCCCCATCGCCGAAGGCAGGTGCCACGACATCCCTGAAGTCGGCCTCTGGATCGACGTCTTCCGGCCCAAGGGCGAGGACGACGAAACCCTTAACGGGACCGCCAGCTTCACCGTGTCCAGCATCCTCACCCGGGGACAGGTGCCTTTTGTCCATTGTGTCGCCTGTTGGGACCCGGACATGGGCGAGATGGCTTGGGCGAAGGCCGAAGACCTTGCCCGGCAGACGGGGCTGCCGTCCTGCCCCGGGTTGCGGCGCCCGGACAGGACGCCCTGGCTCGCCGTCGCCATCACCCCGAATATGTTCCTCTCCGGAACGCAGACCATCGGCCTGCTCGGCGATCTCGAACGGTGCATGGCGTGGACCCTGATCGAGCAGGGACGGCGAGCCTGATCCGCGGCGGTATGCTTTACTGCTTTGACGCGGACGGGAGCGTCGCTGCGTGGAACGACCTCGGCGACGAGCCTGATCTTGAGACGGAATTGAGGCGGCTGCTGGGATAAATGGACACTTGGCATACAAGCCGTATAATCTTTGGCTCCTAGATAGGTGCGAGCAAAGCGTCAAGTTTAGGGGAGCAGCCTGAATAAAATGTCCGAGTTTCCTTGGATTGTAAGCTGGAAGCTTGAAAATGGCATGTCAAGCCATGACCTGGCTCCAGGCTGGCCTGCGCAGTTGCCAAAAGATGTTGGGTGGGAAGCCATTACGCCTGTTTCCGCCGGGTCCGGCATCTGTGCATTTTCGTATCAGGGCGAACTTTATCAGCCAACCGCCTTCTGCGCAGATATCAATCCGGTTTCAGCGTTCTCTAACGAACCAAGCATAATGCTTAGAATGATTGAAAGCGGTCACGTTAAAACCATTCTTTCCGATAACCTTACTGAAACAAAGGATAATTACGGATTTTACATTATTGATCCATCAGCAGATCACGCTATTTTTAACCGCCACAACGAGCTTAATAAGGCCTTTATTGTGCAGGTTTCATGCAGCGAACTGCGCAAAATTGCGGGTGACCTGAGTTTCGGCCCACGAATGGATCGCATTTTCAACGGGCACACAGACTTCTTTAGCGCAACTCCGAGAATGTCGATGGCGCTACATGAAACCATGAAACATATCCAGTGCGCGCCCTTCTCCGGCCCCTTTGGTGAATTATATCGAAGGGGAAAAATCATTGAGTCTATGGCATTGGCGCTAAATGATTTGGATGAGAGCGTTCCAACCGAAGTAAGGCGAACGATTTCCGCAGATGAGCGGAAGGCACAGCTCGCACGTGATATTTTGATGGCAGATTTGATCAACCCGCCCCCAATTGAGAACATCGCAACACAGCTTGGCATATCGCACAGGCGCCTAAATATGATTTTCAAAGACATATTTGGAATGACCGTTTTTTCGTGCTTGGTGGCGTGGCGCCTGGACTTGGCAAAATCAATGCTTGAGCGTGGCGAGCTGTCGGTAAAGCAAGTTGCTTACATGCTTGGATACTCACATCCAAATAATTTTGTATATGCTTTTCGCCGTAGATTCGGAATTTCGCCAGGCCGTTGGCGAAGTAAGGAGTGATTGAGGGAGATTCCGCATTGCCGCCCAGACAACAAAGCGACAAATTCAACCAAAAGCATACTTACCGAAAGGGTGGATATCGGCAGGGATTAATGCACGCCACTTGCGCACAGGCTTGCGCAAAAGATCATATCTCTTTGTCAATCACTCATACCCCCCCCTTCTAAAAGCGCCTTCATTGCTCCGCTAAACTGGCGAAAACCTTATTGGGTGATCTGCCAGAGGGGGCAAGGAAATGACTTACTTGAGCGTCCTGTTTGTGCCAGGCCGCAAAGCCGCCGGACCTATCCGCCATCATTTTGGATGGCGCCGTGCGGCTGCCCCTGTGACGCTGCTTGCGGGCATTTTGGCGATGACTTCACCGGCCCAGGCCGACCCGTTGCAGGCCGTCCTGAAGGATCTGATGGATTCCAGCCCGCGTTTGGCGGCTGCGAAAGCCGACTGGGATGCGGCCAACGGTCGCGCCTCGGAAACCTGGCGCAAGGCTTGGACGCCGCAACTGGACCTCAGCTTCGCCCAAGGCTATCAGAATTATCAAAAGCCCGACGCGGCGACCCGCTTTTATGATGCGCGGACCTCGTCCGCGCAGCTCACCCAGTTGATCTACGATTTCGGCAAATCTTCGTCGTCGGTTGCCGAAGCTGACGCGGTCGCTGCGCAAAACCAAGTCGCGTTCGAAGCAGTTGGACAGGGCTTGTTGCTTGAGGCGGTGACCGCATTCATCAGCGTCCAGCGCGCTCAGCAGGTCCTTCGCTTCGCCCGGGATTCCGAAGCCAATATTCGCGAACAGACCCAATTGGAAAACGCCCTGGTGGAAAGCGGCAAGGGCTATGCTTCGAATGTGCTTCAGGCAAAGGCCCAACTGGCCGGCGCCAGTGCACGCAGGGTGCGCGCAGAGGGCGCTCTGGAAGTTGCCCAGGCCCGTGTCAGGGCCGTGTTTGGCGTTCAGGCCAGCCGCCTTTCCTACAAGGATGCGGTGGCATTTCCCGAGGAACTTTTGCCCACCTCAAGGGAGCTGGCCCACGAGCTTGCGCTGAAGAACAATCTTCAGATTGCCCTGGGGCAACTGCGTTCGGACGCGATCAAGGAACGCAAATGGAGCACGACCGCCTCTGAATTTGCCCCCCGAATCGAGCTTGTCGGCGAAGCCAGTCGCGACTTCAATTCGGACGGCACTCGCGGCATGGTCGATGACCGCAAGGCAATGGTTCAGGTCAGCTTGCCATTGAATGTGGGCCTTGGCGGCGTGGCGGCCGTCGAAGCCGTCACCAATGAACTGCTGGCCAGCCGACGCCGCGAGGACGACACCCGCGATCTGGTCTTGGAGCAGGTCGATATCGCGTGGCGCAACCTGCTTACGGCCAAGGAAAACATGGCCAACCTCTCCAACCAGATGAATATCGCCACTCAATTCCTGGAGATTGCGCGCCAGGAGCGACAGGTTGGTCGCCGTACCCTGCTCGATGTCCTGACGGCGGAAACCAATCTCATCAACGCTCAAAGCGACTACATTTCAACAACCTATGACCTATCCATCGCCTCTTACACCCTTTTGCAGGCCATCGGTCAGCTAGAGGTTTCCTCTATCCGCGAAGATGAAGCGAAGTTGCACGCATTGCCCGCGCGCAGCAGCCCTCTGCCGGGCCAATTCGTTTCTGAAAGATAGACCCTGAACGGTCGTCCGCGCGTCGATCCGTCATCTGGGATGGGGAAAATCAAATGACTGAGAATCTGGAAATGAGCGGCAACGCAACTGAATTCGGCAATGCCGTTGACAATGGTGTGGATGGCACTCAGCTCGCCCAGGCGGCGGAAAATGGCGGCCCCAATGCTCCCGCCGTGCAGGGAGCAACCGATGACGCAGGGAACGGGGAACAAAATTCCCCGGCAGACGGGGAAACCCCCGCCGAGCCGACCCAAGGCCAAGAGGAACCCGCCACCGGCGAAAGCGCCGACGCCAATAGCGACGCTGCGCAGGCCGGATTGAAGGTGGCTCAGGAAACGTTCACGGCCCTCCGCGGGACCGGCGCCGACGTCAATTCGGCTTTGAACGAGGCCGCTGACGCGGCCCGTCAGGAAGCCTTGCGCACCGGTGCCACGAATGCCGAGGCTGAACTGACCGCGATCAAGGCGCGTGAAGCGCTGTCGGCTGCCCTGTCCCAGGGCATTGGGCAAGACGCCCAAGGCGACGTTCGCGCCGCTCAGAGCGATTTCACTCCAACCCAGCAATCACCCCAAACCCAGCCGACGCCCCAGGCCTCACCGCAATTGACCGGCGGTGGCGCCGATCGCGGCAATGAGGCTGCGCGACAGACAAACAGCACGCAGCTTCCGTCAACTGGCGACGGCGCGGGTTTTGGCGGGGTGACGAGCCCCGCGACCTTCGGCAACAATCAAATTTCCCTTGGGTCACGCCAGACCTCCCAATCATTGGGTATCGATTCTGGCCTGTCCAACACTGCCTTGGTGGGGCAATTCGTCACCCAGAAACTGGGCGTGGGCGGCTCGTTGTTTGCTCCAGCGGCCGACCCTATTCTTGCCAATGCGGCCAAGGATGCGGCCCAAATCGTCAGGGGAGCCACGGAAGCGACCGGACAGAATCTGAATCAGGTGGGCGGCGGCCAAGTCATCGTCGAACCATCGGTCAGCAAGTTCAACCCGACTGGAAATGAGCCTTTGGGGAACGTGGGCGATCCGGTCGCGAAAAATCCCGTGGTCAATACGGTGTATCCCGATGCCCAGGTCAGTGTTCGTCCCGGCCAAACTGTGTTGGAAGGCGGAATCGGATCGCCCCGACAGGTGACGTTCCAGATTGAGCGCAGCAACGCTTATTCCGCAGGAAGCGTGTCGTGGAGTGTGTCGGGCCTGTCCGCGGACGACTTCGCTGGCGGAACGATCCCCCAGGGCGTCGCGTCGTTCGGCACTGGCGAAATCTCCAAGACCGTCACGCTGAACCTTGCGGCGGACCGCGCCATCGAGAAAGACGAGGTCATCACCCTCTCTCTCGGCACCCCTTCGGGTAAAATGATTCTCAATCCGACGGGCATCAGGGCCGACGCCACTGTAAGCAATGATGACGGCATTGCCTGGGTAACCGCGGCGGCCACCTCGGCCCGCGAAGGCGCCGCGGGCCAATCCACCGTGCTAAGCTTCGTGGTCAACCGCACCGAGGGCTCCGGAGCCTCCAGTGTTGGCTGGCGCGTAACCGGCCTGGACGCAGCCGATTTCGGCGGAACCTTGCCATCTGGAACGGTCCAGTTCGCCAATGGGGAAACCAGTAAGACGGTCACCGTTTCGGTGCCGGGCGACAATGTGGTGGAAGCCGACAGCACTGTCGTCTTCGAGCTGCATTCGCCCGACGGCAACCTGACCCTGGATGGGACCCAGTGGCGCGCCCAAATGGCGTTTGCCGATGATGACACGGGCGGATATTCCATCGCCGCCGCTTCCGCCGACAAGGCCGAAGGCGCGAACGGACAGACGACTCCCTTTACGTTCACCGTCACACGATCGGTTGGCGTGGATGCTCCGGCCAGCATCAATTACCGGCTGATCCAGGTCGGAACCAACTTCGCGGATGCCTCCGATTTTGCCGCTGGGCAGGACGGCTTGGGCAGCAATGGAGGCCTGCCCAGCGGAACAGTGTCTTTTCAGGCTGGCGAGAGCTCGAAGACCATCACCGTCAATGTGGTGGGCGACAATGCAAAGGGAAGCGACGAATCCTTCGCCTTGGTTCTGGCCAATCCCCCGGCCGGCACCCGCATCCTGCAAGGTGAAGCCGCCGCAGTGATTCGCAACGACGATTCGACCTTTGCGATTTCGACCATTTCCGCTGACAAGAACGAAGGTAACGGGGGCGCCACGGCGTACACCTTCCTTGTCACCCGCTCGGGAGACACTTCCGCCAGCCAGACCGTGAATTATGCGGTGCAAGGGCATGGCGAGGCCCCGGCCAATTCCGCTGATTTCGGAGGTTCTCTGCCCAGTGGCACGGTCACCTTTGCCGCCGGCGAGACGACCGCGACGGTGACCGTGTCGGTGTCGGGTGACAGTCAGATCGAGGGCCAGGAAGGCTTTCGGATTTCGTTGCTCAGCCCGTCGAGTAATTCGACGATCCTGGCCTCGACCGCCATCGGCACCATCCAGCAAGACGATTCCACCATCGCCATCCATGCCCTTGATGCGGTCAAGGTCGAGGGCGCTACGGCGGCCACCGGAAATGCCCACAGCTTCGTCATCACCCGTGGCGGCAATCTGGCACAAAGCGTTCAAGTATCGTGGGCGGTCCAGGGTACCGGCGACAATCCCGTGAATGCTGCCGATTTCGGCGGCACGCTGCCCAGCGGCACGGTAAGCTTTGCCGTTGGTGAAACCTCGAAGACCATATCTTTTACCCCAAGCGGAGACCTGACCTACGAGCAAAGCGAAAGCTATGCCGTGGTCGTTTCGACGGCGCAGCAGGGTGTTGCGATCGTCACCAGTTCCGCCAGCGGTCTGTTGGTCAATGACGAGATCGGCCTGACGGTTACGGCCACCGATCTGGTAAAGGCCGAGGGCGACAGCGGCAATCCCGTTCTGACCTTCACGGTCACTCGGTCGGGCGTCATCCAAAATGCCTCGACGGTGGACTGGGCGGTGGTGGCAACCGGCGCCGACGGGGTGGATACGGCGGATTTCGTTGCCGGTGTACTGCCTTCGGGAACCCTCAGCTTCGCAGCGGGCGAACAAAGCCTTCTTGTCACTCTTCCCATCACCACCGACGCGGTGGTTGAAGCGAATGAAGGCTTCGTGATTCGCCTGTCCAACGCCAGCGTCGGATCCCAGGTCATCGTAAATGACGCGGTCGGCACCATCCTCAATGACGACGCGCTGTTCTCCGTGGCGGCCGATGCATCCAGCATTGCCGAAGGTCAGTCGGGTGTCACCCAAACCACGTTCCGCATCACCCGCAGCGGCGATACGTCGGGCGTGGATTCCGTGAACTATTCCGTTACGGGAAGCGGGGCTAACGCAGCCTCCGCAGCGGACTTCCAAGGGGGGAGTCTGCCCAGCGGCACCGTCACGTTCCAGGCCAACGAGACCGAGAAATTGGTGACGATCAACATCGCCACCGACAGCGTCATCGAGGCCGCCGAACAATTCACCCTGTCCTTGTCTTCACCCAGCGCCGGTTCTCTGGTCAGTTCCACCGCCTCCAGCGCCACGGTCACCATCACCAACGATGACGACCAATTGTCCATCGCCGCTTCCAGTGCCGATGCGGCCGAGGGTGGAACCGGCGGCGGCGCGGCCCTGACCTTCACCGTGACCCGCACGGGCGACACCTCGACCACCTCCACCGCCAATTGGGCGGTAGCGGGGCAAGGCGCCAATCCGGCCAGTGCTGGGGATTTCCAGGCCACCAGCGGAACGGTCACCTTCGATCCCGGCGTCACGTCGCGCACCATCACGGTGAATGTGGCCGGCGACTATTCCAACGAAGCCGACGAAGCGTTCACCATCACCCTGTCGGGGGCCAGTGCCGGCACCACGCTGGGCACGGCCTCGGCCAACGGGGTGATCCGCAACGACGACACCGGCCTGGCCATAGCCGCGACCACGACCAATCTGACAGAAGGGGATTCAGGCTCGAAGACCCATGTCTTCACTGTCACCCGCTCGGGCATCGTGACGGGTGCCACCACGGTGGATTGGAGTATCGGCGGAGCGGTGGACGCCTCAGACTTCGCCGTGACCTCGGGAACGGTTTCGTTCGGGGCGGGTGAAACCAGCAAGACCATCCAACTCCAGGCCCAGGGCGACACCGATATCGAGGCCAACGAAGCGTTCACGGTGACACTGGCCAATGCCAGCAGCAACGCCCACATCCAGACCGCCACGGCCAATGGCACAATCGTCAGCGATGATTCCGGCCTAGCGATTTCTGCTGTCGCCGCTACGGTAAACGAAGGGGCAAACGGTTCCGGCACCACCATCCAGTTCACCGTCACCCGCAGTGGCAACACCGCCGGAACGTCCACGGCCAACTGGAGCCTGTCGGGTGATGTGAACGCCGCGGATTTCGGCGGCACGCTGCCCAGCGGCACCGTCACCTTCAATCCCGGCGTGACCACCCAGACCATTTCGCTGTCACTGTCAGGCGATGATGCAGTGGAGGCGGATGAAGGCATCACCGTCACATTGTCGTCGCCCAGCGCCGGGACGGCCATCACCACGGCATCGGCCTCGACGACCGTGATCAACGACGACACATCGCTCGCGCTTCCCGCCAGCGTGGGAAGCTTGGCCGAAGGCGCGGATTCGACAACGGCCCAAATCGTCGTCACAGTCACCCGCGCCGGTCGCACTGATGGAGCGACCACCGCTCAATGGCGTATGACCGGAGGCACGGCCAACGCCAACGATTTCCAGACCGGTCAGGACGCATTGGGCGACAATGGCGGCCTTCCCAGCGGCACGGTCACCTTTGCCGCGGGTGAGACCACCAAGGACATCACACTCGTGGTCAAGGGCGACGGAGCGGTCGAGGCGGACGAAACGGTCCAGATCACCCTGAGCGATCCCGGCGGCAACGTGGAAGTGGTAACCGGGACCGTCACCGCGACCATCACCAACGACGATGTCGGTTTCTCCATTGCCGCCCTTGATGCCGTCAAGGCCGAAGGCAACAGCGGCACGACCAGCTTCACCTTTACGGTGACCCGGGCGGGCAGCATCTCCAGTGCCGCCACCGTGGATTATGCCGTACTGGCAGCCGCTTCGGGGGACAGCGCCGACGGAAGTGACTTCCCGTCCGGGTTCCCCAGCGGGACCGTGTCCTTTGCGGCGAACCAGTCACAGGCGACGCTGACCATCCAGGTATCGGGCGATACGGTGGTCGAGACCGACGAGGGGTTCCGGGTCCAATTGTCCAACGCCAAGTTGGCCGACAATACACCTCAGACCATCATCACCGCCGAGGCTTCCGGGACCATTCGCACCGAGGACGTGACCTATTCGGTTGCGGCCAACCAAGCCAGTTGGGCGGAAGGCAATTCCGGCGCCACCACCATGACCTTCACGGTCACACGCAGCGGCGACACCAGCGAAGCCAGCACGGTCGCCTATGCGCTGACTTCGCCCAATGGCGGCTCCGGGGCCGATCTGTCGGGCGGCGTTCTGCCGTCCGGGACGATTTCCTTTGGTGTGGGCGAGACCAGCAAGACCGTGACGGTCGATGTGGTCGGCGACACCGTGGTGGAAACCGACGAGATTTTCACCTTGACGCTGTCTTCACCGTCCAAGGGCGTGGTGACCGGAGCAACCGCGTCGGCCACCGTCACCAACGACGACTCGTCCTTCGCCATCAGCGCCAATTCGGCCAACCACACCGAAGGACACTCGGGCTCGTCGAACGCGGTCTTCACGGTAACCCGCAGCGGCGATCTCAGCCAGGCGGCCACGGTGACCTGGGCGGCACAGGCGGGGAACGGCATCGACGCGGCCGATTTCGGGGGCAGCGTCCCCAGCGGCACGCTGAACTTCGCCGCCAATCAAAGTTCGGCGACAATCTCGGTTGGTGTGACCGGTGACACGACGGTGGAAAACGACGAAACGCTGTCGGTGACCATCAGCGGCGCCAGCATCGGCACCATCACCAACGCCACCGCCAGCACCACCATTATCGGCGATGACGACAGCTTCTCCATCGCCGCCGACACCGCGTCGGTGGCCGAGGGGCATTCCGGCACGAACGCCCTGACCTTCACCGTGACCCGCACCGGGCCGGCCCACGGGGCAAAGACCGTCAATTGGGCGGCAAGCGGTCTGTCGGCCAACGATTTCGTCGGCAACGCGATCCCCAATGGCACCCTGACCTTCGCGGATGGCGTGACGTCACAAACGATCACCATCAACCTTGCCGCCGACACCACCGTCGAGACTGACGAGGTGCTGACCGTTTCCCTGTCCTCGCCCTCGACAGGCGCGACCTTGGCAACGTCCAGCGCCACCACCACCGTCACCAACGACGACGCCCAAGTGGCGGTCACCGCGCAGTTGGCCGACAAGGCCGAAGGCAACACCGGTACCGTGCCCTTCACCTTCGAGGTCACCCGCAGCGGCTTCTTGACCCAATCCAGCTCGGTGCAATGGCGGCTGACCGGAACAGGCTCCAACGATCCGGTAGCGTCCGACTTCGCCACCGGCGACACCATCGGCGACAATGGCGGACTGCCCAGCGGCACCGTGTCCTTCGCTTCGGGCGAGACCACCAAGACCATCACGATCCAAGTCGCCGCGGACAGCATTCTTGAAAACAACGAAACGTTCCAGGTTGCCCTGTCCAATTCCTCGACCGGAACCGTGGTCGGCGGATCTGCGGCCAACGGCACGATCCAGAACGACGACGCCGAGCTGAACTTTACCGGGTCCACCTCCCTGAGCTATGCCGAAGGCGACAGCGGCTCGGTCGCCTACGCCTACACCATCACGCGATCGGGAAACACCAGCCAGATTTCCACCGTGAATGTGGGCGTGTCGGGCGATCTGAGTGTCGGCGAATACACGCTTAGCGCGGGTTCCATCACTTTCGCCTCGGGTGAGACCTCGAAGACCGTAACGGTCAACGTCAACGGCGACAATTCCGTCGAATCCAACGAGAGCTTCGCCGTCAGTCTGAGCGGAACGAGCGCGGGCACCAGCATCGGTGCCACCGGGTCCGCGACCGGAACCGTTTTGGAGGATGACACCGGTGTCACCATCACCGGTGGTACCATCTCCAAGGCCGAAGGGAAGGCCTCGGAGTCGGACACCTACAGCTACACCCTGACCCGGACAGGATCGACCCGCGAAGCAACCTTCAATCTGTACTGGGGAGCCTACGACCCAAGCGGCAGCTTGGAAGATCCCGCTGCCGCCAATGACTTCTCCTCGGCAGTCGTCAGCCGCCAGGGCGGCGGCACGGATTCCTTGACGTTCGGTAACTACACCACCGTGACATTTGTTGCCGGAGAGATGACAAAGACCGTCACCGTGACCACCACCGGCGATAATACGGTTGAAAATGACGAGTGGTTCCGCTTGTTCCCCGCATCTGGCGGCGCGACGTCTGTGGATTATTCTGGCGGTGAAGTCTATGGCGAATTGCTGCGCGACGAATCCGGCATCCGCAGCCGCGGCGCGGTCGCCAGTGTCGGGTCGCAATCAATTCTCAGCTCCATTACCGAAGGCGACACCGCAGCCGACGGCGGCTCCGGCGCCACGACCACGGTGACCTGGTGGTTCGACCGTCTCTACAGCACATCGGGAACCGCCAGCTTCGATTGGTATGTGTCGCCAGTATCGACCAATGCAGACGACTGGGCTGCGGGGCAAGACAGCCTTGGCACCAAAGGTGGCTATCCCAGTGGCACAGTGACCTTCGCCGACGGTGAAGCCAACGCCTATGTGACCTTCAACATCGCGACCGACAATATCGGTGAGTTAGGGGAAGATTTCCGCGTCTTTGCCGAAAACCCAAGCGGCGGAAGCAGCATCTCGGAATCGTATAACAGCGCCAACATCGTAAACGACGATACGGTGTTCACGGTGGGGTCCAACGGGACTGTGGACGAGCCCGTTTCCGGCACCGCGAACGTCGTCTTCACCATCAATCGGGACGGCGACACCCGAGGCACCGACACGGTGGATTGGAGCATCGTCTTCCCCGGCAGCGAGACGGGGAACGAGGCCATTGACACCCCCGCCGACTGGTACAAGCTGGACCCGTCGGACGTGGATCTGGCTAGCGTGGCGTCCACGACCGGCACGCCCAGTTACGATACGAACAGCAGGACGCTCAGCGGCACTTTGACCTTCGCGAACGGCCAGACCTCACAGACCGTTACCCTTCCCATCTTGGCCGACACGTTGCCGGAAAGCTGGCGGGAATATATCGAAATCAACCTGAGCAATGCCCAAAACGTAAACCAGGGTGAAGCCCAGCATGACCTTGAGACGCCCACCATCCTGGATTCGACGGCCTCGGCCTGGGTGTTTGACAATGAACCCGGCAACCTGATCACGGTCGTTGCCGACAAGACCTCCTTCTATGAAGGAACCGATTCGGCAAGCACGGTGACCTTCACCCTGACCCGCTCGGTTGCGAATGGCGGATCCATCGCCCATCCCATCACAGTGGGGTGGGAAATCAAAAACATGGATCCCTCCGACAGCGGTGAAAGCAGCCGCCGCGAAGATGTGACCTCCGTGACCGGTGACTCCTCCATATCCAACCATAGCCTGACCTACGGGAATTACTATGGCGCCGTCACGTTCGGTGCCAACGAGACAACGAAGACCGTCACCGTCACGTTCGTCAATGACGTGAATGTGGAAAGCGACGACCAATTCCAGTTCTCGATCCTGTCACCGCGCGACACCACGGAATATCCGTGGTCTTCCACCTATGCCGGTGAGAGTTCCGCTTATAATGGCGAGAATTACGGATCGGCTGGCGTCGACACCGACAACAACCCTGACACGTCCAACGCCGCTGATAACCCGCTGTCCATCACCATCTTGAACGACGACACCCGCTTGTGGCTTTCGGGACAGGAAGGCGTCTCGACTCCGTCGCTTTCCATCACCGAAGGCGACAGTGGGACCAAGTCCCTTTCGGTGACGCTGGTGCGCTATGGCCGGCTCGACACCGACATCACGCTTTCCTATACCCTGACCAACGGAACCACCAGCAACGCCGATTGGGCGGCAATGACTGGGACCGTGACCGTGCCGGGCGGCAGTTCCAACCCTGTTCTGACCCTGCCCTTGATCGCCTCGGATACCGACATCGAAAACAACGAATCCTTCACCCTGACCTTTACCAATTCCGACACCAGCGTCCGCTTCGGTCGCAACGCAGACAACCTGTCCAACACAATGGCCATCAGCGGCACCCTGGCCAATGATGACACCACCTATGCCATCGTGGCCAACCAAGGCGCACAGGTAGAAACCGACCAGGGCCAATACGCCACCTACACCTACACCGTCACCCGTGCGGCCAACGGCTATACCGGCGCGTCGACCGTGGAATGGCGCGTGACCGGCACCGGGGCAAACCCGGCCGATGCGACGGACTTCGCCACCTCGGACGCCCTTGGCAACAATGGGGGACGTCCGTCCGGCACGGTCAGCTTTGGAACCAACGAATTCTCGAAAACCGTCACCATCCTGGTTCGCGGCGACATCACCGCCGAGAACAGCGAGACCTTCCAGGTTGCACTGTCCAACCCGTCACTGGGTCTGGTGGGAAGCGGCACCGCGAACAGCACCATCACCACCGACGACACCGGCATCGCCATCGCCGATGGCGGCACGATCACCGAAGGGGACAGCGGGTCGCAAAATGTGACGTTCACCGTCACCCGTTCGGGCGATCTGACCGTCACATCGACCATGAATTGGGCGGTGACGCACCAAAGCACCGACGCGGCGGATTTCACCGGCGCCACTTCCGGTTCGCTGACCTTCAGCGCCAACGAATCCTCGAAGACGATCACCGTCGCGGTCGCCGGCGACAATGAATTGGAGAACGACGAGACGTTTTCGGTCTTGCTGAGCGGCTTCACCAATGTGGACGAGGTGCTGGACAATACCGGCACCGCCACCATCGCCAACAGCGATGCAAGCTTCAGCATTGCCGCGACCTCGGCCAACGGGCTGGAAGGCGCGGGCGGCCAGACTTTCACCATCACCCGTGACCGCTCGACAGCGCAGAACCAGACCATATCCTGGCAGGTTCAAGCCGTGGCGGACGGTGCGGTGGCAGCTGATTTCGGCGGCTCCTTGCCGTCAGGAACCGTGACCTTTGCGCCGGGCGAGTTGACCAAGACCATCACCGTCACCCCCACCGATGACGCCGTGGCCGAGGGGGACGAAGCCTATAACGTGACCATCTCTGGCGGCGCGGGCACCACCGGGGACACCATCACCACCGCTACGGCTGGCGGCACGATCCGCAACGACGATGCCGCCGTTGCCATTGAACAGGTGGTGACGTCCCAGGCCGAGGGACATGGCGATACGACCTATTCCTTTACCGTCCGCCGCACCGGCAATACCACCGGAACCGCCAGTGTGAACTGGGCGGTCACCGGAAGCGGTGCCGACCCGGTGGAAGGTGCGGATTTCAGCGGTGGCGCCCTGCCTTCGGGCACTGTCAATTTCGCCGACGGCGAGGCGGTAAAGACCATTACCTTGACCGTGGCCGGCGATTCCGTGGTGGAAAACGAGGAAGGCTTCACCGTCACCTTGTCCAACCCGGTGAACGCGACAATTGTTACGGCAAGCACCACCGGCGCCATCACCAATGACGACGCCACGATCGCCATCGCGGCGACGGATGCCGACAAGGCCGAGGGCAATTCCGGCCAAACTCCGTTCACCTTCACCATAACGCGCACCGGTTTCCTGGGCACGTCGGCTTCGGTCAATTGGGCGGTAACCTCGGCCCAGGCGGACGGCACCGATTTCAGCGGCGGCGCGCTTCCGTCCGGCGTGGCCACCTTCGCATCCGGAGCAGCAACGGCCACCGTTACCGTGAATGTTCAAGGTGACGTGACGGGCGACGGTGACGAAGCCTTCACGGTGACCTTGTCCAACCCGCCTTCCGGCATCACCGTCAGCACAGCGACGGCCACCGGCACCATCCGAACCGACGACATCGTCTTTGCCGTGGCGTCCCCCGGCGCTGTGCTGGAGGGGGACAGCGGCACGACGAATTTCGATTTCGTCGTCACCCGTTCCGGCGATTTGAGCGGAAGCCAAACCCTGACCTGGACGGTTGCCGGGACAGGCGCGGACCCCGCTTCCGCCGGCGATTTCGGCGCCACGACCGGCACCATCACCTTCAATGCATCCGACACAACCAAGACCATTTCGGTGCCCGTGGCGGGCGACACCGCGGGCGAGGCGAATGAGGGTTTCCGCCTCACCTTGACCGGACCTGGCGGCGTGGTTTTCACCAACAACACCGCCGATGCCACCATCACCGACGACGAAGCATCGCTGCGTGTCAGTGCCCTTGATGCCGTGAAGTACGAGGGAGGTTCGGGCACCACCACCGACCTGACCTTCCGTGTCACCCGCTCGGGCAACACCAGCAGCGCGGTGACTGCGGACTGGGCCGTGGTCAACGGCACCACCGATGGCACGGATTTCACCGGCACGACGACGGGCACCGTCTCCTTCGCATCGGGCGAGACCGAAAAGATCATCACCGTCACGGTTCAGGGCGATGTGTCGGTGGAGGCATCCGAGGCCTTCTCCGTTCAGTTGTCCAACGCTTCGGCAGGTGCCGACATCATCACGGCCAGCGCGTCTGGCACCATCCGATCGGACGACACCCACTGGTCCTTGTCGCTGGTCTCCTCGGCGACCCAAATGGAAGGCGACGCCACTGGCACGACCTTCACCTACCGCGTCACCCGTGATGGCGGATTGAACGCGGGCACCGTGGATTGGTCGTTGGCCGGCCAAGGTGCTGACGCAGCAACCGTCGAGGATTTCGGAGGAACGTTCCCCTCGGGCACGGTAACCTTCGCCGATGGCGAAGCCACAAAGGATTTCACGGTCACCGTTTTGGGCGACAATGTGCTGGAAGCCGACCAGGGTTTCCGGGTCTCCATCGCCAATCCCACCGGCACGGGGGTGCACACCCTTGGCACCACCCAGGTGGACGCGACCATCGCCAATGACGACGACACCCTGGCCATCACTGCCAGTTCGCTGTCGGCCACAGAGGGCGATTCCGGGACGTCGGCCTTGACCTTTACCGTCACCCGCACGGGCAGCCTTTCGGGGACATCCACCACCGGATGGCGCATCAAGGCGGGCAGCGACACCGACGCCTCGGACTTTGCCGCCACCTCGGGCACGATAACCTTCGCCGACGGCGAGAGCAGCAAGACGGTCTCTTTGGCACTCAACGGCGACACCACCGTGGAATCCGCCGAAAACTTCACCGTCGAGCTATATAATCCCGGTGCGGGCAGCGTGATCACCACGGCCGAAGCAACGGGCACGATCACCGACAACGACATTGATCTGACCCTGACCGGCAGCACCACCTCAATCATGGAAAACGCCTCGGTCCGCGAGCTGGTCTACACCGTCACCCGGACCGGCCGGACCGATGGAGTGACCACGGTAAACTGGGCCGTTTCCGGCACCGGAGCATCACCGGTTTCAGCCGCCGATTTCTCGGGCAGCCAAGACATCTTGGGCACCAATGGCGGTTTGCCGTCGGGAACGGTGACCTTTGCCGCCGGAGAAACGGTCAAGCAGATCACCGTCATCGTCGCCGATGACGGTGCCCACGAGGCGAATGAGACTCTGACCCTCAGTTTGGCGTCGCCTTCGGGTAACGCCGAAATCGCCGCCAACAACGTGGGCGGCACCATTCTCAATGATGATGATTCGCTGGCCGTGGTGGCGGTGGATGCCGACAAGCAGGAAGGTGCCAGCTCGGCAATCACCAACTTCACATTCCGCATCGACCGCACCGGCAGTCTGGACGGCACCGCCAGCGTAAACTGGGCCGTCGCCGGAATTGGAAGCCATCCCGTTTCATCGGCGGAATTCGTCGCCTCCTCGGGCACGGTCGCGTTCGCCGATGGTCAAAGCAGCGCCCTGGTCACGGTTGCCGTCCGTGGCGACGCCGTGGGCGAATTCGACGAAAACTTCCGCATCACCCTGTCCGACGCCAGCTTCGGGTCCAACATCATCGGCGCAACGGCCAATGGAACCGTCCGCAACGACGATCCCGCCCTGTCCATCACGGCCGATCAGGCCAGCAAGGCGGAAGGCAGCGGCGACACCACCTTCAGCTTCACAGTGACCCGAACCGGCAGCACGGCGGGTGTGTCGTCCGTGGCCTGGGCGGTCCAGGGCAGCGGCACCGACGCCGCCAACGTGTTGGATTTCGGCGGCTACCTGCCGTCGGGGACCGTGACCTTCGCCGCCGGTGAATCCACCAAGACCATCAATGTGACCGTTGTTGGTGACACTGTCGGTGAAAAGGATGAGACATTCTCGGTCGTGCTGAGCGGCGCCGTTGGGGCCGATATCATTCTTGACCGCGCCCAAACAACCATCACCAACGATGACACGGCGTTGTCCATCGCCGCCACGTCGGCAGACAAGGCCGAAGGCGACAGCGGCACCACGCCCTTCACCTTCACGGTCACCCGCTCGGGTCTGACCTCGGGGGCATCCAGCGTGGATTGGGCCGTCACCGGATCAGGCGACTTCTGGGCCGATGCCACCGATTTCGCTGGCAATGTGCTGCCTTCTGGAAGCCTGAACTTCGCGGATGGCGAGAGCACCAAGACCATCACGGTCAATGTGGCGGGCGACGCCACAGCAGGCCAGAACGAAGGCTTCACAGTCACCCTGTCCAATGCGTCCAGCGCCACGGTGATCAACGCCACCGCGTCGGGAACCATCCGCAACGACGACAGCGAAATCGCCATCAACACACTGGCCTCCAGCGTGGCCGAGGGCAATAGCGGGACAACCGCCTTGACCTTCCAGGTCACCCGGACCGGCGACACCACCCGATCCGCCACTGTTGACTGGCAGGTGGTCGGCGCGGGCGAAGCACAAGCAGACGGCACCGATTTCGTGGGCGGGACCCTTCCCACCGGATCCGTAACCTTCGCGGCGGGCGAATCCACCAAGACCGTCACAGTCCAGGTGGCTGGCGACGCGACGGCGGAAAACACCGAGACGTTTAACGTCGAGCTGGTCAATCCCGGCACCAATGTCACCATCAGCGCGGTATCGGGCAGCGCCCAGGGCGCCATCCTCGCCGACGATGTCGGCCTGTCCATTGTCGCCGTGGCCGCCAACAAGGCAGAGGGGCGCAGCTCCTCGGCTACTCCGTTTACCTTCAAGGTGTTCCGCACCGGTGCCAGCGATAGCGCGGTGACGATCAATTACGCCGTCACCGGAATTGGCGCCAACGCCGCCAACGCAGCCGATTTCAGCAGCGCCATGACCGGCAGCGTGGTCCTGGCGGCGGGCGTCGCCAGCACCCTGATTTCGCTGGACGTGGCCGCCGACACCGTCGCCGAGGCTGACGAAACGTTCCGCATCACCATTTCGGCGACGGGGGCCTCAATCCTGACCGGAACCGCCGACGGAACAATCGTCGACGATGACAGCGGCTTCTCGGTGACCGTCAATCAGGCGAACCAGGCGGAAGGCGGTACCGGTGCCGTCACGGAATTCGTCTACGATATTACCCGCGCCGGCGACGCGACAGCCATTCAGACCGTCAACTGGGCGCTGACCGGATTGGGAGCGTCGGCCGCCGATGCCACGGATTTCGTGGGCGGCGTCCTGCCAAGCGGTTCCTTGACGTTCGCTTCGGGCGAAACCTCCAAGCAGGTAGCGGTGCAGGTGGCGGGAGACACCGACGTGGAAGCGGCCGAGAATTTCCGCATGACCATAAGTGGCGGGGCCGGAATCGTCATCGTCGATGCCACGGCGGATGCCGTTATCGCCGCCGACGATTCGGCTTCGGCGAACGCCGACCGTTTGATGGGAACCAGCTCGCCCGACGTTCTTGATGGGCTGGCGGGTGACGATTTGCTGTATGGCGGTCAGGGGTACGATGTGCTGACCGGCGGCGCCGGGGCGGATTTGTTCCACTATGAATCGGCGAGCGAAGGCGGCGACACGATTCTTGATTTCGTCAGCGGTACCGACCGGATTACCTATGTGGCCTCGGCTTTCGGCAATATCGGCGCGGGCGGCAATCCTATCGATGTTGCCTCGCTGGCATCTTCCGGAACATTGGCCGACGCCCTGTCCGCCATCACCGCCCATGCGGATTCCGATTTCTATCGTCTTGATTTCGCCTCGGGCACCTTCCGTTTTGGAACGGGCGCCAGCGGTGAATTGGATAATCTGGAAGCAGCCATGACCACTGGCAGCCATACCGGCGCGGCATTCTTCCTTATCAATGACGGCGGCAGCCAGGCCCGTCTTTTCTACGATGCCGACACCAATGCCGGCAGCGATGGATCGGGCATGGTGGAAATCGCTGTCCTTAATGATTTCGGATCAGCGACCGCCAACACGGACGAAATCATTCAGCCTCATGCCTCGCTGTAGGAGATTTCAGTGAAGCTGCTGATCGCCCGAATGTGGGCAAGTCAGAGGAGTGGAGGCGAGCTTTTGCTCGCCTCCATTCTTGTCAATGTGCTGGCATTGGTTTCGTCGGTGTATTCCATCCATGTGATGAATCGCTATCTTGCCCAGGGCGTGGATGCCACATTGGTGACACTGACCCTCGGAGCGGCAATCGCCGTGATCATGGAATTCTGGTTGCGTCAGGCTCGTCTACGCATTGCACAACTCTTCTGTGGCGGCATCGAGCGAGAATATTCCGGGCTCGCCTACTCCGCCTTCGGAACGGCCCGCTTCCAATTGTTCGAACAAATTCCCCTGGGGCAGCGGCGTGAGGCGCTGGCTGGACTGGCGACAATTCAGCAAGGCATCAATGGCGGCAACCTCGCCGCCATACTTGATGGACCTTTTGCGCTATTGTTCATTGCCGTTTTGTCCCTTCTCAGCCCGACCCTCGGACTTCTGGCGCTGGCGGTGGCCCTGGCTCTGACCGCCTTCATCTTCGCCATCCAGCGCAGCATGACCGAACCTGCGGGAGAATTGGTGAAGCATTCGGTGCGAACGAACGGCCTAGCGCAGTTCCTTTCCTCCGGCACGGAAACCATTAGGGCCTTTAACTGTTATTCCGCATTGCAGCGGAAATGGGATGCCGGGCAGGAAGATCTGGCGGCCCTTCGCCGCCTTGTCCAACGCCACCAGAACCTCGTCCAGCAACTGACCCAATCCGCCACGACCGTCCTGACCATCGGCCTGTTCGCCGTGGGCGCGCGCGAGGTGATCGCGGGCGACCTCAACGTGGGCAGTTTGATCGGCGCGTCGATCCTCGGCACCCGCGCCCTGGCCAGCATCGGACGAGTCGCGCAGCTTGCCGAACCTCTGGAAAAGGCCCGTCACGCCATTGCCCAACTAGAGGCCATGGCCAAATTGCCCACTGAAAAGCAACAAGGCAGCGTGCCCAGAACATTGAAGGGCGAAGTGCAGTCTGTAGATCTGTCCTTCCGCTTCCCCGGCCACCCCCTGCCCCTTTTCGAGGGGCTGGATTTCATGCTGAGACCTGGGGGGGTGATGGCTGTGGTGGGCAGCAACGGCACCGGCAAGACAACCTTCGCCAAACTTCTTGTCGGCCTTCTGGAGCCTGACCGCGGGCATCTGAAGATAGATGGCATGGACCTTCGTCATCTGGTGCCCGAATGGTGGCGTCAGCAGCTTATTTATCTGCCTCAAGAACCCGTCTTCTTTGACGGCACACTACGTGAAAATTTGACCGTGCTAGCCCCGGGCATGGAAGATTCCGCGTTACTCGAGCTCTGCAACGCCCTGGATCTCGGCGACTACCTGGATTCCTCGCCCGACGGGTTGGATATGGCGATCCGGGGTAATGGCGCCATGTTGCCACTTGGTATCCGGCGCCGCTTCGCCCTGGTGCGCGGTCTTGTCGGCGGCGGCAAGGTCGCTATCCTCGACGAACCGACCGAGGGCGTGGATGCGCAAGGCTGCCAGGCCATCGCACGCCAGTTGAACGAAATGGTCCGTCGCGGATGCACGGTCATCGTCATGACCAAGGATGAGTTCATCATCCGGGCCGCCGAAATGGTTTTGGACCTTAACCAAAAGCCGACGCCTCGGCTGGTCACTGCCCCTACGGGGGCCGCGAGCGAAATGACCTCCGCCAATGCATGAACGATTACAAGCCATCAAGGACCTCATCGAGGCGTGGGCCGATCATCCGCGCGTCCGGGCCGCCATCGCTTACCTGACGGCTGCGGATAGTCCGGAATTAGCACAGGTGCAAGGAGAACGCCGCCTTGTCAGGCTGGCGGCGCTGACCATGCTTCTTTTCATCGCATGGGCCGCCCTGTTCGATCTGGATATCGCCGCCAACGCCCCGGGCAAGGTCGTTCCCGCAGGACAGATCAAGCGCATTCAGCACCTCGAGGGCGGCATCGTCCGGCAGATCCATGTCAAGGAAGGCGACATCGTCAGCATTGGCCAACCCCTTGTGGAATTGGAAAGCACCGCGTCCGAAGCCGATCTGCAAGAGATCGAAGCCCGAATCGGCACGCTGAAAATCAATACCATTCGGCTGCAGGCGCAACTGGATGGTGCCAAGGAGCTGAAATTCCCCCTGGACCTGAAAGATGCCTATCCTGAGCAAGTCAAAAGCGCCCGGGCCTTATTCCTAGCCCAGCAGGACCGATTGACCAGCGCCGTCTCGGAACAGGAACTGAAGATCAAACAACGTGAAGCCGAGTTGGCGGAAATTCGTACCCGTCTTGGACACTCGATGGGACGGCATAAAATTTTGTCAGAGCAGCTTGCCATTAACCAGAAGCTACTCTCCCAGGGCTTAATGAACGAATACGAACACCTGGAATTACGCAAGGAAGAACAAAGCCTGCGCGGCGGGATCGCCGAGTCCCGAGCGTCTATCAACAGGCTTGAAGCGGCCCTGGATCAGGAACGAGTCGCGCTGCAATCGCTGCGCTTTGGCGAAAATGAACAATTGCGAAAAGAGCTGGGCGAGACGAGCCGCGAATTGACTGAGTTCAGTGAACGTGTCCGAAAGTTTGCCGACAGCCGCGCACGCACGACCATCAGAGCCCCCATCAACGGTGCTGTGATGACCCTTTATGTGGTGACCGAAGGGGGCGTCGTGGCGCCGGGAGGCACCGTGTTAAGCATGGTTCCCGGAGGCGACCGGCTGATGGTCGAGGCACGTCTGCCCGTCGGCGAGGTTGGCTTTTTGCGCCCTGGGCAAAGGGCGCGGCTGCAACTTGTTTCCTCGTCAGGCCGTGGCTTCAGGCCCCTGGATGGTAAAGTCATCCAAATCAGCCCTGACAGCATCGCTGAACAAGACCAAGAACCATTCTACCTTGTGCGAATCGCGCCAGCCGCCGACGCCTTCGTCGATGATGCAGTTCGATACCCTTTACGCCCCGGTGTCGAGGTTGAAACTTCAATCCTGACAGGCCGGCGCTCGGTCCTGAAATACGTGCTTGATCCATTTATTGGCGGTCTAAGCAACGGCCTGAGCGAACGATGATGAAAGCAACCCGAATTCCTAGCCAAAACTCCGATAAATGTGAAAGCAGTGTTTTCATCGGTGACTGCTTTGAAGGATATGGTCAGATGCAAAATATTTGGGTGGTACGCAGTATTTATCAATGGGACGGCCTTCCCGCACACGTTAGACTTGTGGGAGGATGTGCAGACAGGGAAATGACGATTGCTTTAACTGTTCTTCTCGACAAACGAAGATTTAGGCGTATCCACGACGACTGATGCTGCAAATTGGATAATTCGACGCCCCTCAAATTCAGGGAACCTGACTCAGGTTGCACGTTTCCGCTTCAAAACTCGACAAAACCGTTGCAGAGAATGGCTCGCAACAACTACCCAGCAGAGAGCGTAAACATGAAAATTTTCAAGGCATGACTATTGCGTTGAAAAGCGGCGTCAACAAATGCCTATTCTGCAAAAAAACATCAAGAGCTCCATTGTTTACGGAAATCCGGCAGAATCTCCAAAGATGACGAACAGTAAGCAAGCCATGTCGTTTACGCCCTTCGGCGAACGACTGCTTGCGAGGGGGAATCCTCCCCCGTCGACCCCGTCATCATTTTGGATGATGGAGCTTTTGCCATGCTTGCCGACAACGCTTGGTCCCGCTTTCTGCTTTCCCGCCTCGACGCCGAATTGGCGTCCGGCGCGGCCCTCGGCCTGCCCGTCGATGCCGCCCTCATCGGCTCCGCCCATGTCCTGCACGGCGCCCAGCTTGCGATCCATGGCGGCCTGGTCGCCCGCCCCCAGATGGCCGAATACCTGCGGTCCGTCGCCGACGCCGTCGAGATGGCCGATCCCCACCTTCCCTACTTGGTTTCGTTGGGAGCATGAGAACGATGCCGGACAAAATGCCAAAATCGACAAAAAGGCTTCATGTGGTCGCGTTCCGGCTGTCGGACGACGAATTCGCCAAGCTGGAGGAGGCGGCACGCAGGCTGACGCGGCGACGGACACGCGGCGATCTCGCACGGGCAATTGTATGCAAGTGGGCGCACGCCAAGGTGCCGGAACCAATCCAACCACGCCGACTGCCCCCTCGCCGGATGCCAAAAGCCGATATCGGCCTGCTGGCCAAGCTCATGGGTGAACTCGGCAAAATCGGCAGCAACGTCAATCAACTGGCAAGGGCCTATAACCGCTACCACCGCCTGCCGGAACTCGAAAAGCTGGAGGCCATCGCCGCCGACCTTGAGGCCATGAAGGCAGCCCTCGAACAGGCCCTGCATGGGGATCGTAATGATCATCAAGGGGAGTAGCAGGGGCCACGATTGGCGCGATGTCCGCCGCCTCGCCGACCACCTCCTCGCAGCCGAGAATGAGGTCGCTGAGGTGCTGGAGATCGACGGCACGGTGTCGATGGACCTGCATGCGGCGCTGAAGGAAATGAGGGCGATCAGCCTCGGAACCCGCTGCCGCAAGCCGCTGTATCACGCTTCGATCAACTTGGACCGCGCCGAGGTCGGGACCATGTCGCCCGACATGTGGCGCGAGGCAGTCGATGAACTCGGCAAGCGCCTCGGGATGGCGGGCCACCAGCGCGTCGTCATTCGCCACGTTAAAGCTGGACGCGAGCACGTCCACATCGTGTGGTCCCGCGTCGATCCGGCGACGCTCAAAGTGGCGTCCGATTCCCACAACTACCGAAAGCATGAGCAGTGTGCCCGAGCATTGGAGGATCGGTGGAACCTCCGCCGGGTCGTCGGCGCCCATACGCGACCTGAAACCACCCCGAGGCCGGTGGCGGTGGCGACGCATTCCGACTGGCAAGCGAGTGTCCGCACGGGCGTGAGCGTCGCCTCCGTGGCCGCCCGTATTCAGGACGCGTGGAGCGCGAGCCGTGACGGCCACGAATTCGGCGTCAAACTGCGGAAGCGGTCCTTGTGCCTTGCATCGGCACGCCGCGGAATTGTGGTCGTGGACGAAGCGGGGACGCCGCACAGCATTGGCAGGCGGCTGGGGATTAAGGCCGTGGAGGTACAGCGGAAGCTGGCCGACGTCGATGTCCGGCAACTGCCCACCGTCGATGAAGTCAAGGCGAGAACAAAGCGTATCCACAATCTGACTGGGAGAAAGAGGATGAAGAGCAAGAAGGATCTGCCGGGCATCGCGCCCACATGGGGCGACAGCGGCCCGCCGGATTGGGAATCGATCGAACGGTATTGGCGCGAAATCGGCCACCAGCCAGAAAAGAGGTGGGACGCTGTTTGGATCTGGCTCGACGGCGGCTGGATCACAGATTACGGCGACCGGCTGGTGATCGATGGGGCGGGCATGCCCACCGACAAGCAGATCCTTGCGATCATACAAGCCGGTCGGGATCGCGGCTGGACGGGTATCCGCTTCTTTGGAAGCGAGGAATACCAGTATAGAGCGAGAACGATCGCCATGAAACACAACCTCTTTCGCCCCGACCAGATTTCGCTCGATTGCGAAGTCGGCAAAGGCGGCGGCACGCCGTCGGCTCCGAAGGACCCGATGCCCGAGCACGTTCGCAAGACGCTTGGTCTTCCAGACCCCAACGCACCGCCCCGCCGTCCGCCGCCTCCCCGAAACGGGAACCGTGCCCGCGACAATGGGCAAGACCGCCGCGGTCAGGTTGGGAAGCCTGCTCGCCCGAAGGCCAATGACCAGCCGATGACCGCCCGCGACCTTGCCGACCTCGGCCTCGACGAGGCGCCAGCGGATTTCGGCCCGAACGACTGACAGGAGATGCACCATGAGCGACAGGAAAGGCTTCACACCAAGGGATCATTATCAGGATGTCACTAACCGGATAGTCCAAATGCTGGAACAGGGCACGGTGCCTTGGCGTCGCCCATGGGACCCGAGCAAGGCAAGTTCGTTCGGGCCGATCAACGCCGCCACGGGCAGGCATTACCGCGGCATCAACGTGCTGATGCTGGGCTCCAGTCCCCGTGCATTCGAGACCGGCGATCCCCGCTGGGTGTCCTACGAGCAGGCCAAAGCTCGCGGTTGGCAAGTCCGAGGTGGTGAGAAAGGCTCGCCAGTTTACTTCTTTAAGAAGGTCGAGGTGGATGGCGAGCCAGATGGCGACGGTCAGTTGGAAACCAAGACAGTGCCGGTGATCAGGGCCTACACCGTATTCCACGCCTCGCAGGTCGATGGTATTCCTGCCTACCAAGCTCCCACGTTGGAAGAGGCCCCTTGGCGTGAGCCCGAGGCGGTGCGAGCCATCCTCGATGCATCGGGCGTGCCCATCAAAGTCGGCGGCGACCGAGCATTCTACAGCCCGAGCACTGATCACATCCAGATGCCGGTGGCTCAGGCTTTCCGGTCACCCGAGGGCTGGGCAACCACTGCCTTGCACGAGCTGGCCCACGCCTCTGGACATCCGAGCCGCCTGAACCGGAATCTCTCGGGGCGTTTCGGCTCCCGCGCCTATGCCGCCGAGGAACTGATCGCCGAGATGGCCTCCGCCTTCCTCGGCGCCGAACTCGGCGTCGGCTCGGAACTGGAGCAGCACGCCAGCTACATCGATTCGTGGCTGGACCTGCTACGGGACGACAAGAAGGCCATCTTCACGGCGGCCGGTCAGGCCCAGCGCGCCGCCGACGCGATCCTGGATCTGCATCCCGAGTACCGTCGCGCCCGCGACCTGGCGGACATGCCCGCCGCTTCGACGGACTCGCACAAATCGACAAAATCGAAAAATCAGCCGGATGCCAGCGCTTACGAGGGCCTGCCCGAGCATGTCCGCCGCGCCATCGATGAGGACGGCGAGATCGCCGTGGTGGTCGCCGACGAGGGCGAGCCTGCATACCGTTATTCGGGGCCGAGGATATGACCAACCCGACCGGCACCCTCTCCGAGGCGGTGGCCGAATGGCAGTCCGCGCGCCGCGATATGGAGATCGCCAAAGGGGTCCGACGGTTGCTGAGAGAAGGTGGGGCAAAGGCGGCAGGCTGGTGCCATCCGCGGGACAAGCGGGTGATCCTGGCGGACCCTGAACTGACCGCATTTCTGCGGTCGGTGACCAAGGCCGGTGCCTGGGCTGAGGAGAGGGATCGCGTCAGGAGCAAGCGAAAGCGCGGCCATCAGCCCGAGGGGACCGAACCTCTTCCCTTGCCCGCGATCATCCGGTGCCTTCCCGCTTGGCGGTCGTGGGGCCGAATGCTCATCGAAGCCGAAAGGGCGCCGCCCAAGGCATCCGTCCCCGTGGCCGAAGCGGGGAGATCGGGGGGAAACTCATCCGGCGGCACGCTGGCCGACCGCGATGGAGGTCCTGCCGACGAGGCCGACGGTACCCTCTCGGCGAAGAGACCATAGATAGCCCCTTGCCGGAAATGCCGAAATTGCCGGAAATCAGTCCGTGTCGAGGTCGCTGGCGTCGAAGTCCACCCATTGGCTCATCCTAGCCTGTTCCGCCTGGCACAGCGCATCGCTCTCGACATCGACGATGAAATCGCTCAGATCGCTGATGACGTGGGCATCGCTGGAGAAGTCGACTTTGATCCTCCCTGCCTTCACCTCTGCGATGAAGGCGTCGAAATTCCGCCGCACCGAGGCTTCCCTGTGGCGGATGTATTCCGGCATGGCGGCCACGAAGGTGTCCACGTCCGCGAGGATGCCGGGCAAGCCCGTGGGTTTGGACTTCGGCGCGGGCTTCTCCGCCTTCGGCTTCTCGCGTTCACGCCGCCCCATCCTGAATTCCAATGCCTGCACTTTGCGGCCCGTACCGGCGACATGCTCGATCATTTCCGCCGTCATGGATGCATGTTTTGCGATGGTCTCCAGGCAAGGCCCGATGATCCGAGACTTGAGGGCGGCATATTGCCGCCGGTAGACCGATCCTGCGGGGAAGCCCAGCAAATCCCACAACTCGGATGGGGTCGCGGTCAAGGTACTGTCACGCCTGTCTGGGTAACGGGCCAGCAAGAGATAGAGACGGATCGCGAAAGGCGATTTCAGCGCCTTGATCACCGCCAATTCTGCCCGGACGAATCGCCCGCCGTCTTCCTTCAGGCCGAAAAGCGCCCTTCCCCTGTCGGTGAAACTGTATTCCACCATCCCCGAAGTCAGCAGGAACCCCGCAGGCAAGTGAATGTCGAGTAGCCTCGCCGGGTCCTTGCCGCCTAACTCCGTCGAGGCCAAGAGTCGAAGCGCCTGCCGCAGTCCGTCATAGCTGTCATGCCCAGAACCGGCCACGGCATATGCCTTGAGCGCGGCAGCCGAAATCCGATGCCGAGCCGCTGCTTCGGTGATCCCGTCGTAGGCGTGCCAGACCAAGGCCACCAAGACTCTCATCGCCGTCGTGTCGAGGTCATCCTCCTCGGGAACGGGTTTGCCGTCGGAGGCATGCCTCCACACGGCGGCATCGATACCAACGCACCGGAGATCGGACAGGGACGCAGGCAAAGGCACACTGGCGTCCTTCGGCACTTGCTGGAATCCATTGCTTCGCCCTGTCTTTTGCGGCCTGCCTTTTCCTGCCATTCACGCTCCGAGAGGTTTTAGGATCGAACACCCCCAATCATAACAGCCATTTTGGTTACAAAAAGAACATTCTCTTTATGTTAAAGAGGCCATCATGCGACAGCCCATTTGTTGACGGAGCCATGTTGCCCTAAGGCTGAAAGTTTTAGGATCGGGGGGAACAATAGAACAAAGGAACACGCGGACCGCATGAACAGGGGCCGAGAAGGAAAAGTGGGGAAGGAAGGTTGGGCGGGCGGAGG
Source organism: Magnetospirillum sp. SS-4 (assembly GCF_902729425.1). Taxonomy (GTDB): domain Bacteria; phylum Pseudomonadota; class Alphaproteobacteria; order Rhodospirillales; family Magnetospirillaceae; genus Phaeospirillum. The sequence continues at coordinate 47,087 of NZ_CACVCH010000052.1, forward strand.
CGGCAGGGCCAAGGCCCACGGGTTTGGCCGGGCGCGACCATTCCGGTATTTCCGGCATGGCCCTTTCACCCGAACCTGCATCGGGGGCCGCTCACGGCGGTTGCGGCAATTTTGGCGTTTTGACACGACCTGTCTTTCGACCATCGCCAGCCTGTGTCACCATTCGGGCATGTCTGTCCCGTCCGTTACACCGTCCTTTCAGTCATGGCCCGATCCTCCGGCAGGTTGCTGGGACTTGCCGACGTGGAGTTGGACTTTCACGGGGTCCCCGTGGTGGTCAATTCGGTGCGGGTCCAGAAAGAGGCCGACGGCGTCTCTGTCCGGCTTCCGATCGACCGCGACGGCAGGCCGCGGATCGATCTGCCGGACGAGGTGAAGGACGGGTTCTCCGACGTCGTCCTCGACGCGGCCCTTGAAGCTGGAATCGTCAGGCAGAAAGTTCTTGTCGAGGAGAATACCCGTGACCGGCGACGTCGAGGCGGAGGCCCGTGCCCTGGTCCGCGAATATGCTTCGTCGGCCGTGGACGTCGCCCTCCGACGCAGGGATATGGTTCCGGTCGGCAGGGAGCGGGACAGGGCCATGCTTGTCCTGACCTGCGTCGATTGGTTATGGCGGAGCTGGCGCCTGCCGAGAAGCCTTGATCCGACACCGACCATTTTCGGCATTTACGGCAAGGCCCTTTCTCCTTCTCCCCCGACGAGATGGTTTTGTCGATTTTGGCGTTTTGGCAGCTGCCAACCATTTGATCCTTGGTTCCAGCCCGCCACTCTATTCTCGGAGCTGACGATGGTTGAAGCGGTGTTTTTTGACGTTCCGCAACATCCCCCACCTCTCAAACGACTATTCCTGCGCGGAGCCGAACTTGATGTCGACGACATTCCCGTCGCCGATCTCGCGACGGAGCGACGCTGACCGCGCCGGATATCCTGGGGCTTCTGCCCTTGAGGCCTCCATTCCCTTCAAACACAGGGGCAACGGGTGTTGCCAATATATGCCCCATACTTAATACTCATAAATGCCTGTCTCGAAGATATGCACAAGGCATTAGGCTTTCTAGTAAGGGTGTATCAATGCGCGACAACGGTCCGATCACGAATAAAGAAGTTTTGATGAAAGACGGCGAAATGCTGGTCTCCCGCACCGATACGGGCGGGCGCATCACTTTTGTCAACCAGGCATTCATCGACATCAGCGGCTACACCCGCGACGAGTTGCTCGGACAGCCGCATAACCTGGTCCGCCACCCGCAAATGCCCAAGGAGGCCTTTGCCGATTTGTGGGCCACCATCAAGAGCGGAAAGCCGTGGGAAGGGTTCGTGAAGAACCGTTGCAAGAACGGTGACCATTACTGGGTGCGGGCCAACGTCACCCCCTACATGGAAAACGGCCAGATCGCCGGTTATGTTTCCATCCGCTCCAAGCCCAGCCGCGAACAGGTCGCCGCCGCCGAGCAGTTGTATGCCGGTCTGCGCGAAGGCGAGATCAAGGACGTCGCCATCAAAAACGGCGAAGTGGTCGGCACGTCGGCCGGAGCCAAATTGACCGCAATCCGCAACAGCATCAAGGGCCGCCTGAGCGCCGCCTTCATCGTTCTGGTTCTGGCGGCTTGCGCCATCGCCGGGGTCAGCCTTTCCGGTTTGAGCGGATCCAACAATCACCTGAAGACCGTGTATGAAGATCGTGTCGTGCCCGCCGGGCAATTGGCGGAAATCTCGGAATTGATGCGCCACAACATCGAGCAGTTGCTCTACATCGCCTCGGGCGATCCGGATGTGGCCAAACGTAAGGCGGAAGTCGCCGCCACCAAGACCAAGATCGACAAGATATGGGAAGCCTATATGGCGACCGATCTGGCTCCCGACGAAATGACCTTGGCCGAAGACTACGTCGCCAAACGTAAGGATTTCGTGGTCAACGGCCTGTTCGCGGGCCTGACGATCGCCGAAGCCGGTGACCGTGCAACTTTGACCGCCCATATTCGCAATGTGGTCGAACCCAAGTACGAAGTTGTCGCCAAAACCATGAAGGCGCTGATGCAATTGCAAATGGACATGGCCAAGCAGGAATATGATTCCGCAGTCGGCGAGTTCACCGTCAGCACGACCACCTCGGCCTTGGTGCTGCTGGCCGCCATCGCTTTGTCCGTCTTCGCCGGCGGGGCGCTGCTGAAATCCATCGCCGCACCGCTGAGCCGAATGGAAAGCATCATGGGCGACGTGGCGCTGGGCAATTACAACGCCGGGGTGGAGCACGAACCTTTGCTTGAGTTCAAGGCGATCAACGGATCGATGCGCGCCATGAAGGCCATCCTGGGCTACTCGCAAATCCAGAAGGCGGAGATGGAGGCTCAAGCCCAAACTCAACGTAAAGCCGACATGGAACGCATCGCCGCGTCTTTGGAAAGCCGCATCAACAGCGTGGTCGATCTGATCCAAATCTCGTCGGACAGCTTGTTGGGCAATTCGCAAACCCTATCGGGCAACGCCGACCAGACCATGGTGCAGGCCGGCAATGTCACCGCCATGACCACCCAAGTCACCTCGAACGTCCAAGCGGTATCGGCCGCCACCCACGAATTGTCGTCGTCAGTAGATGAGATCTCACGTCAGGTTAGCCATGCCGCCGTCATATCGACCGAAGCGGTCGACCAAGCGGCTAAGACAGACCAAGTCATGCGGAGCTTGGCCGAAGCCGCCGGTCGCATCGGTGAAGTGGTGGCCCTGATCAATACCATCGCCAGCCAGACCAACCTGTTGGCGCTGAACGCCACCATCGAGGCAGCCCGTGCCGGGGAAGCGGGTAAGGGCTTCGCCGTTGTCGCCAACGAAGTGAAGTCGCTGGCCAACCAAACCGCCAAAGCCACCGAGGAAATCGGCTCGCAAGTGGCAGCCATTCAAACTGAAACCCGGACAGCGGTGGACGCCATCAAGGCGATCACCGACACCATCGAGAACATCAACGAATTGTCCTCGGCCATTTCGGCGGCGGTTGAGGAACAGGGAGCCGCCACACAGGAAATCGCCCGTTCCGTCGGTCAGGCGGCCGAAGGAACCCATGCAGCGGCGGAGAACGTCGCTGTGGTGGCAAGCGCGGCCGAAGAGACAAAGCTGATGTCGGATCAGGTTACCAGCGCAGCACAAAGCTTGCAGGATGTGTCGAAGCAATTGGCAGGCGAGGTGAAGAGCTTCCTGACCGAAATCCGAGCCGCCTGATCGGCCAAGCGGAACAGGTCACAAGCATGCATTCAGGAGCGCTGACGATGGATGATTCCCGTATTCTGGTGGTCGAGGATTCGAAATTCTTCAATTCCATCGTCAGCAAGGCGGTTCGGGAACGCGTAGGGGCCGAAGTCGTTTCAGCCTTTTCTTTGGCCGAGACGATGAACGCCGTCTCGGATGGCGGTTCGCGGTTCGGTCTCGCCCTGGTGGATTTGGTCTTGCCCGACGCCCCCAACGGTGAGGCGGTGAACTGGCTTCAGGATCAGGGCATTCCCTGCATCGTGTTCACCGGGGTCTTTTCGGAAGATCTGCGCGAGCGTCTTCTGGCCGAACATGTGATCGACTACGTGGTCAAGGAGACGCCCTCCAGCCTCAACTATCTGGTCGATTTGGTAGGAAGGCTGTACCGCAATCGAAACACCAAGGTTCTGGTGGTGGACGATTCCCGGACGGCACGGCGCTATACCGCCGATCTGCTGAGAAGCTACCAGTTTCAGGTGTTCGAGGCTGAAAACGGCGAGGCGGGTTTGGGCGTCCTTGCCGAGACGCCGGACATTCGTCTGGTCATCACCGATTACAACATGCCCGGCATGGATGGGGTGGAGATGGTCAAGCGCATGCGGGCGACGCATGATCAGGACCGCTTGGCCATCATCGGCGTGTCCTCGGGCGGCGGCAACGCGCTGTCGGCCAAGTTCATCAAGTTCGGCGCCAACGACTTCATCAACAAGCCGTTCCTGCGCGAGGAGTTCTTTTGCCGCGTCATGCAGAACGTCCGCGTGCTGGATATGGTGGAGCGGCTGACCGAGATGGCGACCAAGGACGCTCTGACGGGCATCCATAATCGGCGGTTCTTCTTCGAGGCGGGAGAAACTTTGTTCGCCAGCGCCAAACGGGACCAAGTCGCCTTGACCGCGGCCATGATCGACGTCGACTTCTTCAAGAAGGTCAACGACACTTATGGACATGACGGCGGCGACGCGGTTTTGAAGCGCGTCGCCGCCCTTTTGCGCAGTCTGTGCCGCCAGACCGACGTGGTCGCACGCTTCGGCGGCGAAGAGTTCGCCATTCTGGCCGTCAACATGGATGACGGCGCCGTGCATCCCTTCTTCGACAAATTGCGGGCCGCCCTGGAATCCGAGGAGATCGTGCATGCGGGGCGTCGAATTCCGGTCACTGCAAGTTTCGGAGTCTGTCACGGCGTCGGCACGTCGCTGGAGACCATGCTGAAGACCGCCGACGAAATGCTTTATCGGGCCAAGCAGAACGGTCGAAACCGTGTCGAGGTCGCATGACGAACGCCCCTGTACGCCTGGGGCTGATGCCCCCGCTGTCCGGCTTGGTCGACATGTACGGACAAGAGATTGTCTGGGCGGCGACGATCGCTTGCGCGGAGATCAATGAAAACGGCGGCGTCCTGGGACGACCGTTGGAGTTGGTCATCGAAGACGACGGCAGCCTGCCGCAGACGGCGGTCCCGGCTGCACGGCGACTTGTCGAGCTGCACAAATGCAGCGCCATCATCGGCAACCTGCTGTCGAATGCGCGCATCGACGTAGCGGCCAAGGTGGCCGATCCCATGGGCATTCCCTACCTCAACTTCTCTTTCTACGAAGGCAGCATTTCGTCGCGCTGGTTCTTTCACTTTGCCGCCCTGCCCAACCAGCAGATCGACAAGATGATCCCGTTCATGGCCGAGCGTTACGGGCTGAAGATGTTCTTCGCCGGCAACAATTATGAATGGCCGCGAGGTTCGATCGATGCTTGTAAACGTTCGCTGGCAGCCCTGAACGGCGAGATCGTCGGCGAAGAATACCTGCCCCTCGGGGTCCGCGCCGAGGAGATCGACGTCTTGCTGGAGCGGGTGGCACGATCCGGTGCCGACGTCTTCGTCCCTTACTTCGCTGGGGCAGACCAGATCACCCTTCTGTCACGCTTCGCTGAAATGGGCATCAAAGAGCGCATGGCGGTGGTGATGGGACATTTCGACGAAATCATCGCCGGTCGCCTGTCCCCCAAAGCCCGAGAGGGACTCTATTCCAGCAACACCTACTTCATGTCCGTCGAAACCCCGGAATCGCGGACCTACCTTTCGCGTTTGCACGAATTGCCGGATGTCTCGGGATTGTGGCCCAGCGGAAACGGCGTGCTGACCAATTTCGGCGAAGGCACCTATGTTTGCGTCAAGGCTTTCGCCGAAGCCGTGCGCGTGGCTGGCGGCCTGGAGCCTGAGGCGCTTGCGCAAGCACTGGAGACGATGCACGTTTCCAGCCCGCAAGGCTTGGTTTCGATGGATCATTTGACCCACCATGCAACGGTCAATTCCTATCTGACCCGTTGCCGGGAAGACGGCACCTTCGAGGTCGTCAAGGCATTCGGCCCGATCCCGCCGGCGATTCCCGAACGGTATCGGTCACCTCCCGGAAGACCGCACTTCACCGAATCGCCTTCCAACCCTCAAGTGGCGGCTCGCTTGGCGTCCGAGGCGGCAGACGCCTACCGAAAAATTGGAACGGCGAAGCAGATCCTGGCGTTTGCCGATATGGCGATCCTGGCAACCGACCAAAACGGTTTCATCACGGACGCCAATCGCGCCGTATGCGAGTTGTTTGGGTATGCCGAGGACGAGTTGATCGGCTTGTCGGTCAATCTTTTGGTTCCCCCGCACATCCGCAGCATTCATCAAGAACATCTGGCCCGTTTCCTTGCAAGCGACGAAACCGAGCGGCGAATGGGCCAACGGGGAGAAATCACCGGCTACCGCAAGGACGGAACCTTCTTCCCCCTGGAAGCGTCCATCGCCAAGTTCCACAGCGACGGAACCTGGGTGTTGGTCACCACCATGCGCGACCTCACGGCGGTGAAGGAAGCAGAGGCGGAACTGACCCGCCGTGCCACACACGACGCCCTTACAGGCCTTCCCAATCGTGCACTGATCCACGAGCGCCTCGAAAAGGCCCTGCATCGCTCGAAGACGCGCGGCGACAACATTGCGCTGCTGTTCATTGACTTGGACGGGTTCAAGGCGGTCAACGACAAATTCGGCCACGAAGCCGGAGACCAATTGCTCAAGGAAATTTCCCAGCGCTTCATCCATGTGGTGCGCCCGGGCGACACTGTCGGCCGACTGGCCGGCGACGAATTTGTGATCCTGTGCGAACATGTGGACTCACCGTCCATGCTGTCGTCCTTGGCGGAAAGACTACTCGCTGCCGCCAAGAAACCGGTCCTCTATGGGGCGGACAAGATGTTCGTCACCGCCAGCATCGGCATTGCTGCCGGACACGGATCGACCCACGCCGCCGACGACCTGATCCGCGCGGCCGACACCGCGATGTATTCCGTCAAGGAATCGGGACGTGCGGGATGGCGCTTCTTCAATGAAGGCCTCCAGGACGAAGCCCAACGTCGTTTGTCCATTTCGATCGGTTTGCGTTCAGCCCTCGAAAAGGGCGAGTTCCATACCGTGTTCCAACCCATCGTGGACACGCGGTCGTCGGTGGTGGTTGGCGCCGAGTTGCTGCTGAGGTGGCGTTCGACCGACGGCGAGATTTCTCCGGCCGTTTTCATCCCTGTCGCCGAAATGAACGGCTCCATTATCGACATCGGCTATTGGACCTTCGAGGAAGCTTGCCGCACCGAGCGCCGATGGCACGCACAGGCGGGCGACGACGCGCCTTATGTCTCGTTCAACATGTCGACGCGCCAGATGGCGGACCCGAAGCTTGTGGAGCGTTTCACCTCGATCATCGAGGAAACCGGGGCAGATCCCCGCCGCCTGCTGCTGGAGATCACCGAAACCTCCCTTATGGCCGATACCAACGCCAACCGCGAAATCATCGACAAGATGGCTGCGCTGGGGATGCGCATTGCTGTCGACGATTTCGGCACCGGCTATTCGTCGCTGTCGCAATTGCTGCGACTGAACGTCGATGTCCTCAAGATCGACAAGGAATTCATTCAAGGCATCGACACCGATCCTGATAGCGGTACCATTGTCTCGGCGCTGTGCCGAATGTCGAAATCCCTGAAGCTCAGCCTTGTCGCCGAAGGCGTGGAAACGCAAGACCAAAGGAACGCCTTGCGCGCCCTCGGCTGCGACTGCATCCAGGGTTTTCTGTTCCATCGCCCCATGCCTTCTGACGAATTGCTGGCTGTGGCGGCAAATTCCCGTCGCGCCAAGGAACTAGACAAAACCAATCTTCACTTTCTTGTCTATGCCAGCCGCCCAGCCATGGACGTGACACCGTCCCTCATCGATTCCATCGTCACCGAAGCGCGGGCTTTTAACCAATTGAACGGGATTACCGGCCACCTCATCCATTTCGACGGCACCTTCGTGCAGTATTTGGAAGGAGGCGAGGCAGACATCCGGCGCCTATACGCCATGATCCGCAAGGACCCTCGGCATAGGGATGTGACGCTGGTGAGCGAAGGAAGGCTGGTCAGGCGCTTGTTCGCAGGCTGGACGATGGGTGTCAGGAGTCTTGACGCTACATCTTTCGCGGATCCCCCTGATGGCGTGATGTCGTTGTTCCAAGCCCTCGTCTCGTCGCCGATTGCGTGCCGTTCCTTGTTTGAAGCCATCGCGATGGAGACGCGCTAATTTCTTCCCCGCCGCCCGCCGTGGCCGAGGGGTGTTTTCTGAAACCGACAACAGTGGGGATTGGCAAATGGCCGGTATCGTTCGCATCGAGATCACCCAAGGTGTCTATTGGGTGGAAGTCCCCCAAGCTGACCTGCGGCTTCTGTGCGGCTGTCCGGCGGACGCGGTCAAGCACATGATGCGCCGCGGCCTGATCCGCCCCACCGAAATTGGCGGGGTCCGCTGCGAAACCGGTCCCAACGCAATCCTGCTGTCCGACGTGATGGTCCAGAACGGAGCTTTTTCGAATCTGGCAGAGTTCCCTGTCCTTCAGATGTTCTATCGCCAGGGGATGTTGTTGCCCAACCATCCCGGCAATACCGGGATGCGCCCCATCCTGGTCGGCCGTCGGGATCAGGTTCAGGCGCAGATGCAGTACATCTATCGCGGCAATTACGGCCTCATCTCACGCGAGGAACTGACCGAAGCCGGGATCACGTCCGATGACGCCGAATGGATGATGCGGTTGAAGCTTCGGTTCGCCTTCGGACGAATTCAGCATCCCAGTGCGCTGATCGAAGGGCTGGCGCTGGATGACGACCCGGTCGAGATCCGCGGCGTCACCCTGCGACGGACGGGCATCAACATCTTCGAGATTTCACATGACGGCGAGACGGTGACCGTCGATCTGAATCTGCCGCACGGCATCGAATACGAATGCCCGTTTCCTTTGGGCGCGTTCCAGTTCCGCCGCGATTATTTCGCCGTGGTTCATTCCGGGGAAGGCGACGGCTGGGATATCCGCCGCCCCAGCATGGGATCCGTGCTGGTCTTCCAGGGCCGCATCTACCTGATCGACGCAGGCCCCAATCTTGGACACACCCTCGGTGCTCTGGGCATCGGCATCAACGAGGTGGAAGGCGTCTTCCAGACCCACGCCCACGACGACCATTTCGCCGGTCTGACCACCCTCATGCAGGCCGACCGGAAGATCAAGTTCCTGGCCGTCCCCATGGTCCGGGCGACGGTGGCCAAGAAGCTGTCGGCCCTGCTGTCCATCGAGGAGACCGACTTCGAGGACTTCTTCGACGTGGTGGATCTTGAAATGGGGGCATGGAACGGGGTCGGCGGCCTGGACGTGAAGCCCATCTTTTCTCCCCACCCGGTGGAAACGACGATCTTCGAGTTTCGGGCGATGGCCGCGGACGGCTATCGGACCTACGCCCATTTCGCCGACATCGTCGGACTGGGCATCCTGAAAGGCATGGTCACAGACGATTCCGAAAAGCCCGGTCTCAGCCAAGTCATGTTCGACGAGGTGGCCGAGGCCTATCTCGCCCCCGCGGACGTCAAGAAGGTGGATATCGGCGGCGGAATGATCCATGGCAACGCGTTGGATTTCGCAGCCGATACGTCGCGGAAGATTATTTTGGCCCATACTGCGCTGCCGTTGAATCCCGAACAGCGGCGGATCGGATCGGGCGCCTCGTTCGGAAGCGCCGATGTGCTGATCGGCAGCCACCGCGATTTCCTCGGGCGTGCGGCCTACCACTTCCTGCACGACTACTTCCCCGGCGTCGATGGAGACGACCTCGGTGCGCTGCTGAACGGTCCGGTTCGGACATTCAATCCGGAAACTATCCTTCAGAAGGTGGGGGAAATCCCCGATAACATCCATCTTCTTCTGACGGGACAGGTCGAGGTGCTGGCTGAAGATTCCGACTTTCGCGCGGTGCTGTCCGCCGGTGCCCTTCTGGGTGAGATGACCGGACTGCACGGACTGCCGTCGGCCGAGACTGTTCGGGCGATGAGCTTCGTGCAGGTGCTGGAAATCCCGTGTGAACTCTATGCGACCTTCGTCCGCCGCCATGAATTGTTCGGCACCATCTCCGCCCTGATGGAACGAAGGGAGTTCCTGTCCCGGCAACCATTATTGGCGGCGGTGGTATCAACCGGCACCCTCAATGCCATCGCAGGCACCATGACAGTGCGGGAGCATCCCGAGGGCGCGCTGCTGGACACCCGCGAGCGCATGATCGGCCTGATCGAGAACGGGAAATTCTCGCGCATGGTCGGAACCTCGGTGATCGAGGAATTGGGGCCGGGCGATTTCTTCGGCGAGGAGTACGCCGTATTCGACACTCCTGGAATCGCAACCTTGACGGCGACCGCCCCCTGCCGCGTTCACATGGTTCCGGCTCGCCTGCTGGGCAGCATCCCCAACGTCCGTTGGAAACTTTTCGAAAGTTTTCAACGCCGCAGCAATCTTGTCGCCGCCATGGGTGCCGAGGACAGGACCCTGCTGGCGTGGCGCCCTGAATACAGCGTCAACATCCAACGCATCGATACGCAGCACAAACGCCTATTCGCCACCGCCAATGCTCTTCTCGATTCCATCGAAAGCGGACAGGGTCGCGCGGAGGTGATCCAATCGCTTGAGTTTCTTCTCGACTACACCCAGTACCATTTCCAGGAGGAAGAGGAGTTGCTCGCCCATTACGGCTATGTGCATCACGGCGAACATCAGGGGCGTCACAAGGCTCTGATCGATCAGGTGCGGGACATGGCGGACAGGGTGATGGGAGCAGAAGGTGTGGATGCGCCGGAACTGCTTGAATTCCTGCATGGGTGGATCGTCAATCACATCCTCGTCGAGGATCGGAAATATGCGATTTTCCTTAATGAAAGAGGGGTCTTCTGAGTTTTTTACGCGCGCGCCTATCCTTGACCTTGATTGCATAGGATCATCGCCCGACTTTTAAGCCTTCCCCATGCTGCCGAGGACATTGTAATTGGAAAGCCAAGCACATCCGCAAAATTTGGATCGCCGCATAAAGGACAAGCACACAGAAAATGTGCGCCACGAGCTTCTTGTCCTGCAGCGGCACCACCTTGCCGCCTTGCACGTGGTCTTGAAGGAGATCGCCGCGCTGCGGTCGGATGTCGCGACGGTGTCCAAGGCGGTCGCGCTTCTCGGGGAGCGCCTTGAACGCAAGGAGGACGAAGTTCTGGACGAAGTTCGCCGGGCGGAGGTCAAGGAGGACGAATTGATGGCGGAACTGAAGCAGGTGGAAAGCGGCGAGGCTGCCATCCTCCGCGAGGCTGACAGGTTGGAGGCACTTGTCCGGTCGCTTGACGTCAGCCTCGGCGCGATCCCCGCGATGCCTCACGATGGTGAGGACGGCAGGGCCTGGACCGACGCGATGGAGCCGTAACGGTCGCGGGCGGAATCCTTTTCCCTCGCAGCGCATTTTCGGCATTTCCGGCAAGCCCCTCCGTCGCTCGGCCTATATCGCGGCGGTCTCGCGCATTTCGTCGATTTTGGCGTTTTGGCAAACGGCGATGAAATTCACCGTCCCGAAGCGTCGGTTCCGACAATGGAATGACCTTCCGCCACCTACCAAGTCATATTTCGTTACATTCCCTTCATCGGCCGAATCGCCATTCCCCTTCCCCCCATTTTCATCATACTTGCGACATAGGTCGCGGTGCGCCCCAAACGCCGCGTGCCTAGGGCGGCGTCCATGCCCCCAACCCCAGAGGGCGCCGCCCACCACAATTCTGAATGGGATGGACGGACATGTCGGACGAATCGTTGAACTGGCCCCAACTGGCCAAATGGCTCCGGTCCGAGGAGTTTCGCGAGCTTCTGACGCCCGCCGCCCATCCCGAGCATGTCCGGCGCCACCGTGCGAAGATCATCCTTGGCCGCGTCCGGATGCTGGCGGCCGTCTTCGCCGTCCTCACTCCCGCCTGGATCGTAATCGACTTTCTTGTCTTCCCCTCGCCGGTCTGGAAGCAGATGGCGGCTTTGCGGCTTGCTTCGACGGTCGTCTTCGTCACGCTGGCTTTCGGAAGAAAGGGCGGCGCGGCGCCCACCTTCGCCTCCGCCTCCGTTCGACTGCTGACGTTCTTGGCCGTCCCGCCCGTGTTCTATTTGGCTTCGCTTCCGCTTCTTGAGGGGCTGGAAGGCGGCGGCGCGTTGGATGTCGCCCTGCACGCCTACTCCCTGTTGCCGCTGGTCGTCCTCGCCGGTCTCAGCCTTTTCCCCCTGACCCTGCTGGAAGTCACGGCGGCGTCCATTGCCGTCGCTGGGGTCACGCTGGCGGGAATGGTCATGGGACCGGGGGCGTCGACGCCCGAGATCGTGAAAGGCCTGTGGCTGGTGGCATTGTTGATCGGGGTTTCGGGGCTGTCCTGCATGGGCCAGCTCGGCTACATGGTGAACCTTGTGACGCAGGCCAGTCACGACCCGCTCACGGGCGCCTTCACCAGACGGTCGGGCTGCGAGACGCTGGACCTGCATTTCCAGATTGCCTCGCGGGCGAACCTGCCGCTGACGGTCGCCTTCGCCGACATCGACCACTTCAAGCGCATCAACGACACCTTCGGGCACGACGCGGGCGACAAGGTCCTATGCATGGCGGCCGCCGCGCTGAAGGATTGCCTGCGCCAGAGCGACCAGCTCGTCCGCTGGGGCGGCGAGGAATTCCTGATGATCCTTCCCAATTCAGAGGCGGACGGCTTCCGTCAGGTCCTCGCTCGCATCCGCGCCTCGGGTATCGGCAAGACGCCGGACGGCCTGCCGGTTACGGTCAGCGTCGGCGTGGCGGAACGGCGGCTCGACCGGTGCGAAAGCTGGCAGGCGTTGATCGACAAGGCCGACCGGCGGATGTACGCGGCCAAGTCCGAGGGGCGGAACAGGTGCCACATGGACGGCGAGGCGGTCATGTTCGAGAGCGGCTCGCCGGACATCATTTAGCGCCTGTCCACGCCGATTTCCCCCTCGGCGTCCGTTATCACCATATTATCGGACGTCAGAATCGGGGGCCGCGCGGCGGTGGCCCACAATCCCGGATTCCGGCATAAACAATCGTTGCGCCCTTCTCTCCACTTGTCGTTCCAGCCAATGACCAGAATCGCCGTCTACTCCGACCTGCATCTTGAGTTCATGCCCTGGACGCCGCCGCGGACCGAGGCTGACTTCTGCGTCCTGGCGGGCGACATCTACACCCGGTGCCGTTGCCTGCCCGGGTCGATGGCCGACGCCCAGACGGCCTTCGGCTGCCCCGTCGTCATGGTGGCTGGCAACCACGAGCATTACGCCGGCAAGATCGATCGGACTTTGGACAAGATGCGCCCCGTCACCGAAGCCAAGGGCATCCATCTGTTGGAGAACGAGGAGATCGTTCTCTCCGGTTGCCGCGTGCTGGGATGCACGCTGTGGACGGACTTCAGGCTGTTCGCGGGCGACGACGACGCGCGCATGAGGATGGACGCGACCTTCTGCGCCGACAGGATGACGGACTTCCGCGTCATCAGGGTCGCACGGGACAAGTACCGGAAATTCCGCCCGAAGGACGCGGGAGGCATCTTCGCCGGTTCGGTCGCGTGGCTCGCCGAGAGTCTTTCCGTCCCGTTCGACGGCCCCACGGTGGTGGTGACGCACCATGCCCCGTCGCCGCGCTCGATTCCTGCCAGATACGCCGATAGCAGGCTGTCGGCGGCCTTCGCCTCCGATCTTGAGCATCTGATCGAGGAGTTCGAGCCGTCCCTGTGGGTCCATGGCCATGTCCACGACAGCTGCGACTACATGGTCGGCCGCACCAGGGTGGTGTACAATCCTCGCGGCTACGGCCCCGACGAGCTGAACCCGTCGTTCAGGGAAGACTTGGTCGTCGAGGTCTGACCGACAAGCACGCCCCTGCCGGCTACTTCGACGGCTTGGTCTGAAGGCCGAGGACGTAAAGGTCCGCGCTACGCTGGATCGGCGCGCCGTAATATCGCCTGCCGACGGGAACGGCTCCCCTCTTGAGGACATGGTCCCGCTTCCGCATGCCGCTGGCGGTGACCAACACGATGCACATGGTCGCCAAGGTTTTGACCTTGCCTTCGCCCTCGGCGCCATTCCAGTCAAAGGGCTTCCCTTCGAGACCGGCGAGGACCTCGCCCAGCACGTCCATCCTCTTTCTGATGGCATCGATGGCGGGTCCGTTGATGCGAACCGCCTTTGGCCTTGGGGAAATCGGACTGTCCGTCGGCGTCGTGGTCAAAGTGGTTTCAGGCACGTCATCGATGAAGGATGGCAAACAATCGGTCATTATCGGCTCCATGGTTGATCCACATCAACCATAGCGCGCCGATCTGCAGAATTCCGGTCCCTCGCGCAGAAACGACGTCGCCCAGCCGCCGCCACTGAGGGGCGAGTCCTGCCAATTCGCCTTGTCGCCAAATTTGTCATATATGAAAGCCGCCTCGTCGAGCCGACGACGGCTCCCAGCACTATCGCCTGAACTTGAAAACGTCGGCCAGAAGGGACGCTGGAACGTCGAGCTTCTCCTTCAGCCGGACGGTCCCACCTTCCTGCCCGCCCCAGACGTCCTTGCGAAGGTCCGAAAGCAAGTCCCTCGAATATGTCGATTTCGGCGCCGTGTTCACCGGAGGGTGTTCGGGAACGCCGCGCCAATACAAGGCCATGCGCTCCATGCTGAAGACCTGCCCCCGATCCGTAGGTTCGAGGATCATCTCGACCTCATGGTCCACGGTATCGACGCCGGTCAGCTCGATGGCGGCCAGAGGAAGCCGCCAAAGCATCTTGACCATGACAGTCTCCGGCATCGGATCCGGCAATGCCAGAAGCAGGCCATGGGGAAAATCCCGCGTTCCGGCCACGAAATAGTGCTTGTTGGGATAGAGGCGACGGGTCTTCAACCCGGAGATGGACTGGCCGAGCGCCTCCACATCACAGGTGAGTTTGAGCGCCTTGATCGAGGCGATGTCGGTGTCGCAGAAGAACACCGGAAGGATGTGCAGGGTGGGGACGACAGGCTCTTGCGCGGCGCGATCCATGGTCGTTGGACAGGTTGAAGGATCATGCCGAATTCCTCGCCGACGGCCAACCGCTCGCGATTCGGTGCCGGTCCCTTCAGCGCCGCAAAACTGCCGCCCCAACCGGCTGCGCTAAAAATAGCGCGCGTCCAGCCAATTTGACTTGTCGCCAAACTTGGCCTCCGGACAAGAAGCACCCCGCGCGCCAGGGTTGCCCATGTCGGACGGAAAACCGCCCGGCAGGAAAACCAGGACAGAGGCAACCCATGAACCACTTCGTTACTTTCGGCGTCAACTCCCCTTCCCCGTTCGGCGTGCTCCCCGAGGGCACAACCCTCAGGATCGGCCCTGACGGCATCAACCTGATCCTTTCCTTTTCCTCCCCCAAGACGGAGGAGATCAAGATGGTGAGGAAGGCGCCGCTGACGGTCGGCCTGGCGCGAGCGGAAGGGATCCCGACCGCTCTGCTGGTCTGGCGGCTTGCCGGCGCGAATCCGCTCATGTTCGACACCCCGTTCAACGTCTGCATCGACCCGCGCCCCGAGATGTGGGCCCTTCCCGACCGCCTGCCTTATCAGCACCTGCTGCTGACCATCGTGCTGCAGGACGCCTTCGGAATCGTGAAGGCGCTCCGTGGCGCCACGATTCCCCCGACGTTGATGGAGGCGATTGAAGCCGCAGTGGCAGATCAGGTCGCCGAGACCCGGTCGGGCCGCTGGACGACCGGATGGTATCATTCCGAGATCGCCATGCTCTATCGCCGCTGGCCGCTTATGGACGCCGCCATGCGCGACGCGATCCGTGCCGACCTCGGCAAATGACGCCAAGACAATAGGCAAAAAGAACAGGCGGCCGGGACGATCCGACCGCCTTCTTCTTGTCCGGTGAGCCGCCTCACCCCAGCTTCACGGCGATCTGTGCGGGGTCGGGATGGGTGTAGCGCTTGAGCATCTGAAGGGTCTGGTGCCCGGTCTGGTTGGCGGCTTCCATGACGTTCAGGCCCTTCTCGAACAAGCGGCTGGTGCCTTCGTGCCGCAAGTCGTGGAAGGTCAGGCCCATGGCGGAATGCCTTCCCTGGATGTCGCACCGCTCCCGCGCCCGCATGAAAATCTGCGTGATGGAATCCGCAGCCAGAGGGAAGACGCGGTCGTCCGCGCCGGGTTCCGCACCCAAGGCGGGGCGGCTGGGAAGGCCTTCGAGGATTTGCACGGCCTTGGTGGACAGGCCGATGATTCGATCGGTCCCGTTCTTGGTGCCGCGCAAGGTGGCCTGGCGGCGGAAGAGGTCGACGTCGCGCCAGCGCAGGGCCGCCATCTCGCCGCGGCGCATGGCGGTCTCCACGGCGAATTCCAGAAGCGCGGCCGCATAGGGGTTCCGGTCGGCGTCAAGGGCTTCGAGCAGCTTGGCGTACTCGCCCTTGTCCTCGCTGAGCCGCCGGTTACGGGGACGCCCGCGCGGCCGGTCGCCCTTCTTGATCTTGGCGACGGGGTTTTCCAGCGCTTCCATTCCCATGCCGAGTTCAGCATGAGTGAACACCGCCGACAGAACCATCAACTCGTTGGCCACGGTCTTGGGGGCGATGGCCTTGGTGTAGCGGATGATCGGCTTGCCATCGGCGTCGCGCTTGATATCCCCCTTCCGGGTCTTCTCATAAACGGTGTACTTGCTGGCCAGACGCTCGCGGATCCAGTCGAGGACGTCGGCGGGAGTGATGGAGCCGATGTAGCGGTCGGCCAGCGGACGCTCCATCCAGGCTCTGACCGCGTAGCGCAGCTGGTGCCCCTTCTTGGACGGGACCACCTTTTCCTCATAATCCTCGAGGACCTCGCGCAGGGTGGTCTTGGCCGCCTTGCGGTAGTCCCTGAATTCCGAGGTCACCATCTTGCCCTCGATGACGGCGGCCCATGCCTGGGCCTCCGTCTTGGTCTCGAAGGTCTTGGACATGCCGGGCTGGCCCTTGCGGCGGACCTTGGCCTGCCACTGCCGGTTTCCCCTTTTGGTGATCGTCGCCATGCTTCCTGAACCTCGCGCATTGGTGTGCCTTCGGGTTCATTGAAGCGCGCTTCGGGATATTCCGGAGCCCCACACATGCGCGGGGGCGATAATCGGTTGACGGATCGGTCACGGACACGGGGCGGACCCGACGCCAAGGGGGAAATCTGGCCTGTCCCACGGAATCCCCGCGACACCGGCGGCTTCCGCATTGTCCCAAATTTGTCCCAATAAATCGGGAATATTCGTCGGCGCAGAAACGAAAAAGCCCTCGAAACCGTTAGGTTTCAAGGGCTTGTCTTGGTTGCGGGAGTAGGATTTGAACCTACGACCTTCAGGTTATGAGGCCCATCTGGAAGGCCGATTTCAGTCGATATATCAAAATGTTACAGCGCGTCGCACAGCCCGTGTCGCGCCCGTGTTGCACGGAATGCTTGGTACTCCCCGTCAACCGAGGAGCCGGGCCTCGACCTGGGCCATGGCCTTCTGGTGGTCGGGGCTGGGAAACATGTGGCCATAGCGTTCCATGGTCATCTGCACCGAGGAATGGCCGGCGAAGGTCATGACCTCCTTGATGCCGAACCCCTGTTCGATCCACAGGGACACCGCGAAATGGCGCAGGTCGTGCCAGCGGGTCTGGATGCCGTGGCGCTGGCACAGCGGCTTGAAATGGCGGCGCATGGTGTTGTTGTGGTCCGACACCGAGCCGTCGTTGGCGGGAAAGACCAGATCGAGATCGCCCTTGGGGCAGGCCAGCTTCCATTCACGCAGGGCGTTCAGCACCATCGGCCCCGCCGGAACCGAGCGGTGGCCGGCGGCTGATTTCGGCTCGCCGATCTCGCAGTAGAAGTCGGCCCGCTGGCGGATATGCAGGTAGCCATCGGCGAAATCCACATCCTGCCAGCGCAGCCCCCGCGCCTCGGAGGCCCGCAGTCCGCACAGGGCACTGACGATCAGCAATGGGCGCAGGCGACCGATGGCGCTGTCGATGAGCGTCTTCACGTCCTTCTTGCTGGGCACGGCGACCTTCTGGTCGATGCGGCTGGCGCGCAGCACCTTCACTCCCTGGGCGGCATTGCCGGGCACCTGCCCGTTGTCCATGGCGTGGGACAGAATCAGGCGCAGCACGCCCAGCACCTTGCGCGCCATCGCCTCGGATCGGCCCGACGCCAGCAGGCGGTCGCGGAACTCGTTCACCTCCTTGCGGGTCAGGCGCGACAGCTTGATGGTGGTGATCCCCACCTCGGCGTCCTTGATGTGCAGGCGGACCTTGTCATCGTAATCCCGAAAGGTGGCCCGTTCCATCCGCCGCCCTGTATCGCGGCGGGTGGCGCAATGATCCAGCCACGCCTGCGCCGCCTCGCCCAGGGTGATGCTCTCGGCATCATGGACGTAGGTGCCGGTGGCCACCTGGGCGCGGGCCGTCACCAAAAAATTGTCGGCGTCTTTCTTGCGGGTAAACAGTTTGGCCCGCCGTTTTCCGGCCTGATCGAAAAAATCAACCTGCCAGCGATCCTTTCCGCTGGGCAGGGTCCGCTTTCTGATGGTCGCCATTGAGATACTCCCCCTGCATTTTCAACGCATTACGCCAAGCGACATTGCCATCGAGCGGGTTGCCAATGAAGTTCGTTGATCCCCAACCATTGGCGCCGGGCGAAGACCGTTGACGTACCGCTAGGGGTCACATAGACTACCCCTCGCGTATCGTCAACGGAGGAAAGTTGTGAATACCGATCTCGACATCCACCAAGTCTGCAAGGGCGCAGCCATCACGCGCATACAACTCAATCAATGGATCTCACGGGGCTATTTCCGTCCCGCCAACGAACCCGTGAACGGAAAGGCGCGGACCTTCTCGATCAACGAAGCCATCACCCTGGGGGTGTTCGCCGAACTCACCCGCATCGGCGTTCCCTACGATGTCGCCGCCCAGCACAGCAGGCTCCTGCACGGCTTCAAGGACGAGGCCGCTTTGCTGGTGGTGTATCAGGGGCCGCAGGAACTGATCGCGACCTCGGAACGAGGCACCCCTCCCCCCACCCAGCCGTCGGGGGTGAAGTTCTACGATCCGGCGATGCCGCCCATGGTCGGCGAGATCATCAAGATCTCCGAACTGGGCGATTTGGCCGCCAATCCCGATGTCCGCTCCATGGCGGTGGTCAATATCGACCACGTCGAGTCCCGCGTGAAAGCGGCGATGACCGCCTCGGACCAAATCTGAGGAGGACAGGAAATGACTTCAGAGATTACCCCGCTGGCCGACGACCTGCTGCGCGGTGCCGACGCCATCGCCGAGTTCGTCTTCGGCTCGGCCAAGCACCGCCGCAAAATCTACTACTACGCGAGCGACGCCAAAATCCGCATGCCCCATTTCCGCATCGGCAACGTGGTCTGCGCCCGCAAGAGCACCTTGCTGGCGTGGATCAAGCAGCAGGAGGGCATCCAATGAAGGCCCGCCCGATCCCCCCATTCGTTCCCGAAGAGCACATCGAGATCGGCAACCGCATGCGTGACATGCGCGCTTCGCTGATGCTCGTGGTACGCCGTATGCTGCTCGGCTCCCCGATTCACGACGACGCCCTCGCAGCCATCATGGCTCTGGACCGAGTGCGGACTCACCTCGACTGCGATCTCCACATGCTTGTGCGTGCAAGCAGAGATCCGCGCCAGATGGTTTCCAAGGTATATTCCGGAACCGATAATCTGGTCTGGCGTGACTACAGCATGGAGGAAATCGTTACTGACGATTTCGCCGTCTGGGGGCTGGCGCGCTGACCATGAACAGCGTCCTCGACCACGCCCTCCAGTATATTTCGCAGGGCTTCGCCGTCCTGCCGCTGCATTTCCCGTTCGAGCGGGAGGGCCGCCCTCAGTGTTCCTGCGGCAAGGACGGCTGCCGCCAGCCGGCCAAGCATCCTTTCGGGCAGTTGGTGAAGAACGGTCTCAAGGATGCCAGCCGCGACCCGGCAACTGTCCAGCGGTGGTTCGACGGCAGATCGCTCAACGTCGGCATCGTCACCGGCACCATCAGCGGCATCATCGCCCTGGACGTCGATCCCCGCCACGACGGCGACGCCACACTGGCGGGTCTCGAGGCCGAACACGGCCCCCTTCCCCCGACCTGGCGCTTTCTCACCGGCGGCGGCGGCGAACACATCCTGTTCCGCCACCCCGGCGGCACGGTGGCCAACAGTGCCGGCCTGCTTGGCCCTGGCTTGGACGTGCGCGGTGATGGCGGATACATCGTGGCGCCACCGTCCCGCCACATCTCCCGACGCGCCTACGCCATCTCGGTCGACCACCACCCCAGCGACGTGCTGCTCGCCCCGCCGCCCGACTGGCTGATGCAGCGCCTTGCCCACCGCAATCCGGCCGCCAAGGGTACGCCCCAGGCCCGCACCGATTGGCGCGATCATGTCGGCACAACCCATGTCGAGGGCACCCGCAACACCACCCTGGCCAGTCTTAGCGGTCACCTGCTGCGCAATCGCATCGATCCGTTCGCGGTCCTCGACCTGATGCTGTGCTGGAACCGCATTCATTGCACCCCGCCCCTCGACGACGAGGAAGTCTCGGCCACGGTGCGCAGTATTGCCCGCAAGGAAATTGGCCGTCGGGAGGCACATCATGCACGCTGATCCCCTCGATCACCTTGCCCGCCTCAATCAGCCCAACTCGCAGGCGCCGCGCATCGCCGTGGTCACCATCGGGTCGGACATCGAGATCGCACGACGTGTCCGCGGCGATCTCGACCGCGCCTTCGGCGACATCATCCATACCGAAGGCGCGTTCTGGCGCTACGAGCGCACCTGCTGGCGCCCGATCCCCGATTCGGATCTGCGCTGCGCCGTCCACGCCTATGACGGCGCCGAGTTCATGACACCGGCTGGTGAGCCGTCCAACGTCAAGCTGTCCAAGTCGCGCGTCGATTCCGTCCTCAATGAAATGGGGGCCATGATGGCGGAACAGGATTTCTTCGCCCACGCCCCCATCGGCATCAATTGCGCCTCCGGGTTCATCCGCTTCACCGCCGACGGCATGCCGGTGCTGGAACCACACCACCAGGATCACCGCTGCCGCCACACCCTGCCCGGTCGTTGGCTGCCCGGCGCCGAGGCCCAGCCCACGGCAGGCTCGCTGCTGGCCCGCCTGCTCGATGGCGTCTTCAAGGGCGATCCCGACGCCACCCAGAAAGTCGATCTGCTGGCCGAAGCGGCGGGCGCCGCCGCCCTGGGCTACGCGACCAAGCTGCGCCAGCCCCGCGCCATTATCCTGAAGGGCGAAACCGCCGAGAACGGCAAGAGCCAGATCCTCGATCTCATCCGCAGCCTGCTGCCCGCCAGCGCCATTTCCTCGGTCACCGCCGGACGCATGGGCGACGAGCGCCACATCGTCGGACTGGTCGGCAAATTACTCAACGCCAGCGACGAATTGTCCTCGTCCACCGCCATCGCCTCCGACACCTTCAAGGCCATCGTCACCGGTGAGCCGGTGCAGGGGCGCGACGTCTACAAGTCCCGCCTCGAGTTCCGCCCCGTCGCCCAGCATCTGTTCGCCACCAACACCCTGCCGGTGTTCCAGGGCGGCATGGACCGGGGCGTCCAGCGCCGCCTTCAGGTCGTTTCCTTCAACCGCGTTATCCCGCCCGAGGAACGTGTCGAGGCCATCGGTCGGCGCATCGGCGAGGAGGAACCCGACCTGCTGCTGGCCTGGGCCGTGGCGGGCGCGGCGCGGTTGATCCGCAACAAGGGTTTCACCTTGCCGCCGTCCAGCCGCGTGGCCATGAACGACTGGCTGTTCGGCGCCGATCCGGTTCTGGCCTGGCTGTCCGAACAGGTGGAAGTCCGCCCATTGCTCGGCCATGGCCCCCGCGTCGCCACCCGCCACGCCTTCGAGCGCTTCCACGAATGGGCCATCGCCGAGGGCTTTTCCGACCGCACCCTGCCGTCCATCAACGGCTTCGTCCAGCGCATCACCGCCAATGCCACCGGCATCGAGTACCGCCGCACCGGCGAGGGCCGCTTCTTCTTCGGCATGGCGCTCACCGGCTACGGCCATGTCGCATCAATGTCGCGCCAGTGACGCGGAAATGATGTGCAAGTACTTGAAAGTGTTGCAATGACGCACTTACCCCAACAGAACTTTCCTATGTGCGCACACGCGCACGCATACGCGATGGTTAGGGGCTTGGTGCGTCATTGCAACACTTTCAAAGGGTTAGCCGTCACAGGTGCGTCATTCATGCGACACTGGTGCGACACACGGCCCGCATTCCACCCACGACCTGAAGGGGGGGCACGTTTCGCTACCCCCTTCCCGGATCAGGGCAGGAGGATGGCGTTTCACCACCCCGTCTCAAGCAACGCATCCCCTCAAATCTCTACAAATCGTTCCCAATGAACTGGTCCGCCGCCCAGGCTATACTGTCTTTGAGGTCGAACGAAGGAACGTCCTCCACCAGCCCGGAAGGCACGGTTCCTCCTGGGCCTTTCCCTATGCGGGGAGCCTCAGCGCACGACCTTGCCAGCCTGGGGCCACACAATGACTAAACTAAACACCGACGAGACCAAGACCGAGTTCGCCGCCCGCGTCGGCCTCACCAAGGGCCGCATCTCGCAGCTGGTCGCCGACGGCCTGCCGGTCCAGCCCGACGGCACCATCGCCATTGCCGAGGGACTGTCCTGGATGGAAGCCAACCTCGATCCCGCCCGCCGCAACAAGGGCGGCACCCCTGCCCCCGCCGCCAGCGGCACCTTGTCGCTGTCCGAGGCCCGGCGCATGTACATGGTGGTGCAGGTGCAACGCGCCCGCCTCGCCTACGACAAGGAACGCGGCCAGGTGATCGACGCCAAGGAAGCGGCGGCGGCGATATTCTCGCGGGCCAAGGCCGAACGCGATTCCCACATGGCCTGGGTCAGCCGCACCGCGCCGCTGCTGGCGGCCGAGACCGGTGCCGATCCCCGGGCGACCTTCGCGGCGCTCGACCGCTTCATGCGCGAGCATCTGGAGCACCTGTCCGACACCCCGGTGTGGAGCCTGCGCGATGCAGGGTGATGGCGCCCTGGCGGTGGTGGATCGGGCATGGCGGCGCGGCATCCGGCCCGAGCCGCCGATCCCGGTGTCGGAATGGGCCGACCGCCACCGGGTGCTGCCGCCCACCTCGGCCGAGCCGGGCCGCTGGCGCACCAGCCGCACGCCCTATCTCAAGGACGTGATGGACGCCCTGTCCACCGCCAGCCCCTTCGAGCGGGTGGTGCTGATGAAGGGTGCCCAGACCGGCGGCACCGAGGCCGGCCTCAACTGGCTGGGCTACATCATCCACAACGCACCGGGCATCACCATGCTGGTCCAGCCCTCGCTGGACATGGTGCGCCGGAACACCACGGTGCGCATCGATCCGCTGATCGAGACCACCCCGGCCTTACGCGAACTGGTCTCGCCCGCCCGGTCGCGGGACGCAGGCAACAGCCTGTTCCGCAAATCCTTCCCCGGCGGACAATTGGTGATGACCGGGGCCAATTCCGCCGCCGGCCTGCGCTCCACCCCGGTGCGCTACCTGTTTCTCGACGAGGTGGACGGCTATCCCGGCGACGCCGACGGCGAGGGTGATCCGGTCGATCTCGCCATCCAGCGCACCGCCACCTTCCGGGGTCGGCGCAGAATCTATATGGTATCGACGCCGACCTTGAAGGGCCATTCCCGCATCGAGGCCGCGTTCCTCGATTCCGACCAGCGCTATTTCCATGTGCCCTGCCTGCATTGCGGCGACATGGCCCCGATCACCTGGGCGCGGATCCGCTGGCCCGAGGGCTTCCGCGATCAGGCGTTCCTGGTCTGCGAATCCTGCGGCGGCATCCACCACGAGTACGACAAGCCCGCCCTGCTGGCAGCAGGCGAATGGCGACCGACGGCGGCGGGCGATGGCCGCACCGCCGGCTTCCACCTGTCGGCGCTGTATTCCCCGTGGGAAACCTGGGCCGAGATCGCCACCGAGCATGGCCGTGTCAAATCCGACCCGCCCCGCTTGCAGGTGTGGGTCAACACCAAGTTGGGCGAATCCTGGGAGGACCAGGCCGGCGACACCGTGCCCGCCGATCCGCTGATGGCCCGGCGCGAGGATTGGGGCGACCGCCTGCCCGAGGCATCCGCCGTACTGACCGCTGGCGTAGATGTCCAGGGCGACCGGCTGGAGGTGCAGGTGATCGCCTGGGGCGCCGACGAGGAATCCTGGGTGGTCGATTATCGCGTGCTGTGGGGCGATCCCTCCGGCCCGCGCGTCTGGGCCGATCTCGATTCCTATTTGGCCACCACCTTCGCTCATCCCAAATCCGTCGCCGATCTGCCCATCCGCGCGGCCTGCATCGATACCGGCGGCCACCACACCAAGGCCGCCTACGAATTCTGCCGCACCCGGCTGGCGCGGCGCATCTGGGCGATCAAGGGCCGTGGCGGTGCCGCCATCCCGGTCTGGCCTCGGCGCCCCACCCGCGTGCGCGGCAAGGTGCCGCTGTTCATCGTCGGCGTCGATGCGGTCAAGGACGCCCTTTACGCCCGCCTGCGCCTGACCGAACCCGGCCCCGGCGCCGTCCATTTCCCGCGCGGGATGGATGCCGACTACTTCCGCCAGCTCACCGCCGAGCGGGTCGTCACCCGCTACGACCGGGGTCGCCCGATCCGCTCGTGGCAGCCCAAGCGGGACGGCGAACGCAACGAGGCACTGGACACCTTCGTCTACGCCACCGCCGCCCTGCACGGTCTGGTCGCCATGGGGCTGCGGCTGAACGACGAAGCGGCGGCGATGGCAATGCTGCCGACACGGGGGGCGCCGGTCACGGCGACCGCCCCCGCCCCAGCGGCCAGGCCCGCCCCGCCCGTCATCCGGTCGACGTGGATGGGGTGATGCCAACACGTTCCATCTCACATTCAAGAAACATCAAGGCCCGTCCAAGCACAGCTTCCACGACCCGCACTTCGCCTAAGTCCGTTTCTACGACAACTTGCTGCGGACTGCCCCAGCGCCCTTCACCCCAGCGCGCTTGCCCCCATCCCATGCGGCGAGCCTCAATCTGATCCGCCCCTTTAAGCGCCGGGGCTCCGTGATCCAGGTGAACATGCTTCTGGGCCTTAGCCATGTCGCGGACAAGGGCGAAATCCGCATTCGCTTCAGCCAACCGCTGCTTGAAGCCAATGTCGTTCTTGGCCCCCACGATCTCTTGCGGGGCATGATCGCGACACCACCGCCATATGTGCCCAGCCAATGCGTCGACAGCCGCAATGGCATTGAACGCATGGCGAATATCCCCGTAACCCTCTCTAAGTTCGCGCAGGTTCGGGCTGACGATCAATTCAAGGTGTTCCCGTGGCGACATCGTCAGTTTCTTGACCTCAATTCATGCCGTGGGACGCTTCGCCCGACGGCGTCCTGCCTTTATTTTTGCTGCGGCGTTAATTGGTGCAGTCATATTCTCGTAGAGCCCAAGAAGATGTTCCACCCGCTCACGGTCTGAGGTGAAGCCCTGCTTGCGGTAGAGCCTGTCCACGGCTCTGTCGAGCGCCTGATGAGCTTTGCGTAGCGCGGTCGGCATGGTATCGGGATCGTAAAGATCGGCCAATATCGCCCCCGGATGGGCGGCGCGGGCGTCGAGCACAGCCTGGGCCAGTGGCTCTAATTTCGCCAAGCCAGCCTCCGACACCGGCGGCAGGGGGAAGGTGTTGTAGACGAGGCCGATGGAGTAGCGGTAGTCGCTCTTCAACCGCCCACCAATGTGGCGCAGCCAACTCATGTGCATGGCTGACGTCAGAAGGCCGAAAAGAGGCTTGCTTGCGTTTTCGATGATCCGAACCAGATTGCTGGGGATCGTCGGAGGCTCAAGCCAACCAATCGGCACGTATTCACGCCGCTCTGAACTGGCTTCAGGTACCACAAGGAAGGGCACGGTCGGGATGACCTCTACGTTGTATTTTTCAGGGAACGAAGCGATTGCCAGCGTGCTCTTTCGCGGGCTCTTGGCACGAAATCCCTTAACAGCCCGCATCCGCTCAAGAACCTTCGGCAATCCCTTCAGATCACCAGGGCTCGCATTCTGCAACATGAGTATCCAGCGTTTACCACCATTGATGTGCTCGCGTGAACCTACATAGGGGCGCAGGAACTTCGCAGCCCCCGGTTCCTCTGCAAGAAACGCTGTCCGCTGATCGACGTCGAAGATATAGTTTCCGTCATCGATTGGCTGAGAACCGCTCAAAAGTGGCGGAAACCCGTTCAGCGCCCGCATGGCTTCGCGCACGACGAGATGCACATCGGAGAGGGCGCTCGCGTCGAACAGATAGGGTGAGAGTGCCGCATGGGTACTTTCGAGCGGCTCCCCGTTGATGTCGTCATAGGAGAACAGAAGCCGGTCCTTCGGTGCGGCGTCCCGCTTCGCCAGCCCGATGATGACCACATGCACATGCGCCTTGCCGCGCGCATCCGAGCCCCAGGCGAAGGTGCGGTGGGCGAAGGCGATTTCCAGTTTGCAGCGGTCGAACAGGATCGGCCAGAGTTGCGCCACCTGCTCGCCCTGGGTAATCGAGTTGGTCGAGACGAAGCCGATACGGGCATTGCTGTTGCGGACGTATTCTCCCGCCTTGATGAACCACGCAGTGACGTAATCGAGCGTACCGCCTGTCTTTCCGAGGGCCGCGATGCGGCGGACCTGGTTACGCTGCCTGTCCGACTGGTATTTGGCGCCGACGAACGGCGGATTGCCGAAAACGAAGGAGCATTCCTCCGGCGGCAACAGCGCCGCCCACTCCGTTTCCAGGGCGTCGCCATGCAGGATGTGCGGCGATTTCTTCAGCGGAATGCGCACGTAGGTCTGGCCGAATTCCAGACTCAGCCGGTTGTTCATGATGTGATCCATCATCCACAGCGCCGTTTCGGCGATGCGGGCAGGGAATTCGCCGATCTCGATCCCATAAAACTGATCGACATCAATCACCGACAAGGACTGGGCCAGTGCATCCAACTGACCGGTGTTGAAAACCTCCTTCATCACCTCGATTTCCAGGGCGCGCAACTCCCGGTAGGCAATGATGAGGAAGTTGCCGCACCCGCAGGCCGGATCGAAGAAGCGCAACTGGCCCAGCTTTTCTTGAAATTTCAGCAGATCCGGGCGGCGACGGCTGTCCCTGCGCGCTTTTAGGCGCTCGAATTCCGCCCTGAGTTCGGACAGGAACAAGGGCTCGATCACTTTCAGGATGTTCTTCTCGGTCGTATAATGCGCACCCTTCGCCCGGCGCTCTTTCTTGTTCATCACGGATTGGAAGAGCGAGCCGAAAATCGCGGGGGAGATGCCGGACCAGTCGAACCGGCAGGCTTCGATGAGGCGCTGGCGCATCCCGGCATCGAAGGACGGGATGAGCAGCGGATCACGGAACAGATCGCCGTTCACGTAGGGAAACCGCGCAAGGTCGGCATCGAGGTTCTTCGGGCGCCTGTCTTCGGGTGTGTTGAGCACCTGGAACAACTGGGCAAGCCAACCGCCCATGTCCGATCCGTCCTCGCGCGTCCGGTTTTCCAGAAGGTCGAGGAAGATGTCGCGCGGCTCGAAGATGCCGGTGTCGTCGGCGAACAGACAGAACACGGTACGGACGAGGAACTGTTCGAGGTCGTGGCCGGTGTATCCGGCATCTTCAAGGGCGTCGTGCAGTTTGCCGACAAGTTCTGACGCGGCGATGTTGACCGGATCCTGATCCTTGAACGAGCGTTTTTGCACGCCAAGGATGAAGCCGAATTTTTCGACGTGGCGGGGGAGATCAGCGAGCGCGAAGAACAGTTCGTCACCCTCTTCGAGGTCGTAAAGCTCGAAGGTCTGGAAGTCACTGAGCAGGATATAACGCGGGAGATCTGTGTCCTTCAGTCCTGGAAAATAATCCAACGCCTGCGTCTTGGCCTTCTTCAGGTCACGGCCGACACTTTTCTGTTCGACCAGAAGCACGCCCTTCCAGAACAGGTCGATGAAACCGCGCTTGTCGCCAAGGTTCTTGACCGGCTCCTCGAAACTGGCGACTCGCCGGACCGACATGCCAAACACTTCAAAAAAGTCACGATAGAAAAGCTGCGTCTGTCCCTTCTCATAGCCCTCGTCCGCCCAATCCGCGGCAAAGGCGGCTGCGCGAGCACGAATTTCGTTCCAGGACAAGCGCATTCGGTTATATCCCCCCTGTATAGTGCCTCGTCACGCCGCGTGCTGGACGCGCTTCACCTTGATCTCATCGGCGTGTTCCATGGCTCGGGCGAGATCATAGGCCGCCTGTAGGCGGTACCACGTCTCCGCACCGCCGCCGAAGGCCTTGTCAAGACGAATCGCCATTTCTGGCGAGAGACCCGAACGGCAGTTGACGATATCCGACACCTGCTTGCGGCTGACACCGAGCCTCTTGGCTGCGTCGGTCACGCTGAGGCCCAGCGGTTCCAGACAATCGTGACGCACAGACAACCCAGGGTGGGGTGGGTTCTTCATCGCCATGTCTTCGTCCTCCTAATGGTAATCGACCAGATCCACGTCGCTGGCATGAACGCCATCGAAGCGAAAGATGATACGCCAGTTACCCGAGACGCTGACCGACCAGTATCCCGCCAAATCGCCCTTCAAGAGATGGAGCCGGTATCCCGGCAGGTCCATACTGGCGGACTCGGTCGCTTCGTCCAGACGCGCCAAGATGCGTTCCACCTTGTCGGCCAGTTCGGGCGAAACCCGACGCCGATCCCCCTTCTCATAGAGAAGCTTCAGCCCCTTGTGTCGAAATCCGACGATCATGGATGGAGTGTAACCCGTCACCTCTCATTTTACAATCTCTGACCTTATGTACCATCGGCCCACAATCTTTCCCAAACTCTCTGAATAGCCAGGGAATCCGCCGCCTCCGATAATCGGCGGCATGTGGAAATCCCTTCTCCGTGCCGTTGGCCTCGACCGCCGCCGCTCGTTTGATGCGGCTGGCGGTGGTCGTCGTTGGGACGGCGCCCGCACCGTGGACGGGCTCAACGGCTCGATCCAGGCCGGCGCCACCACGGCGGCGCGGCGGGCCGGCTGGTACGCCCGCAACAATCCCTGGGTGTCGGCGGCGGTGCAGTCGCTGGCCGCCAACGCGGTGGGGGCCGGCATCAAGCCGCGTTCCCGCCACCCCGATGCCAAGGTCCGCGACGCCCTGCATTCGCTGTGGGACCGCTGGACGGATCGGGCCGATGCCGCCGGCCTGACCGATTTCTACGGCCTCCAGGCCCTGGCCTTCCGCGCCATGGTCGAAAGCGGCGAGAGCTTCGCCCGCCTGCGCGTCGCCGAGGATGTTTTCCCCCTGCCCCTGGCCATCGACCTGCTCGACCGCGAACAGGTGCCGATGGACCTTCATCGCGACATCGGGGCCGGTGCCCGCATCCGGGCCGGCATCGAGTTCGACGGCTCGGGCCGCCGCGTCGCCTATCATTGTTATGCCCATCGCCCCGGCGATGCCCTGGCGCCGCTGTCGCTCGACACCGTGCGCCTGCCGGCCGGCGACGTGGCCCATCTGTTCCAGCCGCTGGCGCCGGGACAGGTGCGCGGCGTCACCTGGCTGGCGCCGGTGCTGCTGCGCGTCCACGAACTCGACCAGTACGAGGACGCGGCCCTGGTCAAGGCCAAGGTCGCCGCCCTGTTCACCGGCTTCATCCGCGATCCCGACGGCACGGTGGCCGGTTTCAACGACGGCAGCGGCATCGGTGGCGTGCTCCAGGTCGGCATGGAGCCGGGCAGCCTGATCCCGCTGCCGCCCGGCGCCGACATCCAGTTCTCCGACCCGGCCGATCCCGGCGATTACGGCGCCTATACCAAGACCCACATCCGGGCCATCGCCAGCGGGCTGGGCCTGCCCTACGAACTGGTGTCGGGCGACCTGGAGGGCGTGACCTATTCCAGCATCCGGGCCGGTCTGGTGGAATTCCGCCGCCGCATCGAGCAGGTGCAGCACTCCGTGCTGGTGCATCAGTTCTGCCGCCCGGTGTGGGAGCGTTTCGTGCGGCTCGCCGTCCTGGCCGGCCACCTGCCCGCCGCCGGTTTCGACCGCGATCCGTCGGCCTTCCTCGCCTGCGACTGGCTGCCGCCGAAATGGGATTGGGTCGATCCGCTGAAGGATGCGCGGGCCGAGATCGAGCAGATCAAGGCGGGGCTGAAGAGTCGCAGCCAGAGCATCGCCGAACGCGGCTACGACGCCGAGGACGTGGACGCCGCCATCGCCGCCGACCGCGAGCGGGAGAAGCGCCTCGGCCTGACCATGGAGGTGCCCAGTGGCTGATCTCATCACCCGCCGCACCTCACTGGCCCCCGCCAGCATCGATGCCCAGGCCCGCACCGCCGAGGTGGTGTGGAGCACCGGGGCCGGTGTCCGCCGCCGCGACCTCTCCGGCCCCTACGAGGAGCGGCTGTCGCTGGCCCCGGATGCTGTGGACCTGTCGCGCCTGATCGGCGCCTCGGTGCTCGACGCCCATCGCCAGGACGCGGTGCGCGACGTGCTGGGCACCGTGCGTTCCGCCTCGGTCGATGGAAGCCGGGGCGTGGCCCTGGTGCAGTTCTCGGCCCGCCCCGAGGTGGAACCTGTCTGGCAGGACGTGGTGAGCGGCATCCTGCGCCACATCTCGGTCGGCTACACCGTCGAGCAATGGGCCGAAAGCACCGACAGGGGCGTGCGGGTGCTGACCGCCACAAGCTGGACGCCCATCGAGATTTCCCTGGTCCCGACGCCGGCCGATCCCGGCGCCCATATCCGCATGGAGGAGAGAATGCCCGAAGCCGTCCCCACCATCCCCGAAGGGGATGGTGTCCACACCCGCGCCGCCATCAATGCCGAAATCCGCTCCGTCGCCCGTGTCGCCGGGTTGGGACAGGACTTCGTCGATGGCCTGATCGACCGTGACGCCAGCGCCGACGAGGCCCGCCGCGCCGCCTTCACCGAACTGGCCCAGCGCAGCAACGCCCAGATCCGCACCGAGCAGCCCCGCGTCGAGCACGTTGCCAGCCATGACGATCCCGACACCCGTACCCGCGAGATGGGCGAGGCGCTGTATGCCCGCATCAATCCGACCCATACGCTCTCGGAACCGGCCCGGCGCTACGCCTATTCCACCTGCGCCGAGATGGCGCGGGAACTGCTGACCCTGCGCGGCCATGCCGTCACCGGCCTGTCGCCCGCCGCCATGGTCACCCGGGCGCTGCACACCACCAGCGATTTCGGCATCATCCTGGGCGATACGGTGGGCCGCACCCTGCGCGCCGCCTATCAGGCCGCGCCGTCCGGCATCCGCCAGCTGGGCCGCCAGACCTCGGCCCGCGACTTCCGCGCCGTCAACAAGATCATGCTGGGCGAAGCGCCCCTGCTGGAGAAGCTGGGCGAGCACGGCGAGATCAAGGCCGGCACCATGGCCGAGGCCCGCGAGGCATACAAGATCGAGACCTGGGCGCGCAAGATCGGCATCACCCGGCGGGTCATCGTCAATGACGACCTCGGCGCCTTCTCCGACCTCGCCCGGCGCATGGGCCAAGGGGCGGCGGAGACCGAGGCCCGTGTTCTGGTCGAGCTGGTAGAGACCAATTCCGGCAACGGGCCGAAGCTGGCCGACGGTAAGCCGCTGTTCCATGCCGACCACGGCAACAAGGCCGGTTCGGGCGCGGCCATTTCCGACACCACCCTGTCCGCCGCCCGACTCAGCTTGCGCACCCAGAAGGGGATCGAGGACCGCATCATCCGGGTGACGCCCAAATACCTGCTGGTGCCGCCGGCCTTGGAGACCGAGGCCGAACGCTGGCTGGCCTCGGTGGCGGCGGCCAAGGCGGCCGACGTCAATCCCTTCGCCGGTTCCCTGACCATGGTGGTCGAGCCGCGCCTGTCCAGCGCTGCCCGGTGGTACGTCACCGCCGACCCGGCCGAGATCGACGGCCTGGAATTCGCCTACCTGTCGGGAGCCGAAGGCCCGCAGGTGGAAAGCAAGTCGGGCTGGGACGTGGATGGTGTCGAGATCCGGGTGATCCTCGATTTCGGCGCCGGCTTCGTCGATCACCGGGGCTGGTACGCCAATGCGGGGGCCGCGTGATGGCCGACCGCGACCAGTTGCTGGCCTGGCGGGAGGCGCTGCTGCGCGCCCGCTACGCCGGCACCCGCATTGTGGAATGCGACGGGCGCAAGGTGGAGTACCGCTCCGATTCCGAGATGGCCTCGGCCCTGGCCGATCTGGAGCGCCGCCTCGGCACCAACGCCCGAATCACCCAGGTGCGGATCAATTCGAGCAAGGGAGTATGAGAGCATGAAGAACTTCATCCAGAATGGCCACATGATCACCGTGCCTGCCCCGACCGGCGGCGTGGCCTCGGGCCAGGGCATGATCGTCGGCTGCCTGTTCGGCATCGCCGCTACCACCGCGCCGGAAGCGACCAATGTGGAAATCGCCACCACCGGAGTCTACGATCTTCCCAAGGCCCCGGCGACCGTGTTCGCCCTTGGCGACCGGGTGGCGTGGGACGATACCGCCAAGGTGATTGCCCCGCCCGCTGCCGGGCTGTACCCCGTGGGCGTCGCCATCACTGCCGCCGGCAATGGCGCCGTCACCGTGCGGGTGCGTCTGGACGGGGTGGCGACGGCGGCCGCGTAATCGTGAACGGGAGCGCCGCCGATCAGGCGGCGTGTTCGCCCTCGTTGAAGGCCGCGTCGGTGATCCGCTTGAGGCGGTCGGCGTAGTGCGCCAGGGTGCCGACGTGGCCCCAGTTGATGTCGTCCGGGGCGAATCCGAAGTGATCGGCGCTGGCGTCCTGGAGCCGGGCCAGCATGGCGTCGATCTCGGCCTTGCGGGCGACGAAGGCGGCGAGGGCGGAATCCTTGGTCTTGGGCATGGTGGGCTCCGTTCGTGGTGCCCACATGACGGCGCTGAACCGCCGCCCAGGCAAGTCCAATCTGCTGACACGGCGTTGACATGGCGGCTTTCGGCGCAACCGGATGCGGGCCTCGGAGCAACGCCCCTTGCCACGAACATACCAGCAACATCTGTTGAATTCCATGTCGCATCCGTGTTGCACGGAATCGCCGTCACCGTCTGTAACCGTTTGGAATCGCGTGGTTTCGCGTTGCGTTCACTTGCAACACGGTCCCGGACATGGAAATGGCGCTAAGCCTTTGACTTAGCGCCATTAATTTGGTTGCGGGGGCAGGATTTGAACCTGCGACCTTCAGGTTATGAGCCTGACGAGCTACCGGGCTGCTCCACCCCGCGAAAAATATAAACACACACCGGAACCTCACATT
>NZ_CACVCH010000053.1 GCF_902729425.1 Magnetospirillum sp. SS-4
GGCTCCGGTATTATGGGTTGCTCCGCGTTCTCGCCAAGGTTAGAACCTGTCCGGGGCAACGGGGGTTCTTCGATGGGCGACATTCGGCGCCTGCCGATCGGAATATTCGATTCCGGCGTCGGCGGCTTGACGGTCCTGAAGGCGGTTCGCGAGCGTCTGGTTGCGGAATCGCTGATCTATCTGGGCGATACCGCCCGCCTGCCCTATGGCACCAAGAGCGCCCAGACGGTGGCGGCCTATGCGCTGGAGGCATCGCGGCGGCTGGTGTCGTTCGGCATCAAGGCGCTGCTGGTGGCCGACAACACCTCGTCCGCCCATGCGCTCGACGTTCTGCGGGCCGAGTTTCCCGGCCTGCCGGTGATCGGCGTGGTCGAACCGGGCGCCGCCGCCGCCGCCGCCGCCTCGGCCCATGGCCGCATCGTCGTCGGCGCCACCGAAAGCACGGTGCAGGCTGGAACCTATCTGCGTTCCATCCTGCATTCGCGTCCCAATGCCCGGGTGACCCAACTGGCGTGTCCGCTGTTCGTGTCCATGGTGGAGGAAGGCATGGTCGACGGCCCCATCGCCGAGCAGATCGCCCGCCATTATCTCGACCCGCTGTTCAGCGGTCCCGACGCCGCCGATTGCCTGCTGCTGGGCTGCACCCATTTTCCGGCGCTGACGCCGCTGTTCCACCGCCTGCTCGGCCCCGGCGTCGCGGTGGTGGATTCGGCCACCACCACCGCCATGGTGCTGGAGGATCTGCTGGCCTTGCGCCGGCTTTGCGCTCCGGACGGTCCTCCCGGCTCGGTCCGCTACCTCGCCACCGACGCTCCCGAGCGCTTCGCCCGCGTCTCCCGCACCTTCGTGCCCTGGGCCATCGAGCCGTCCGAGATCGAGACCATCGACCTGGGGTGATCGTCGCCCTCGATCCGGGTGCGAAAGCAAGACAGGCACCACAGCACCGGCGCCACCACTCGTTCCCGCACGATCGAATGGCGGGTGCGGCGGCCGCAATGGGGGCAATGGCAGATGTCGTCGTGATGGGGGCTCATGGCCTGGAATACTCGGTCGGTGACGGTGGGCATTGAATAAATCCATGGGGTCGAACCTTCAAACGAAGGTTCGGTTACGGTTCAACGCCCGCCATTTTCCCTGAAATTATGGCAAGTCCATGACGGGCCGGGACAGTGCCGCCGTTCCGCTCCGCGCGCTTTATTGCGGCGGCATCCTGACGGCGCCGTCCAGCCGGATGGCGCTGCCGTTCAGCATGGGATTGTCGATGATGGCCAGCACCATCTTCGCGAATTCCTCGGGCCGGCCCAGGCGATGGGGAAACAGGGTCGAGGCCACCAGCCCCTCCATCACCTCGTCGGGCATGCCGGCCAGCATGGGGGTCTCCATGTAGCCCGGCGCCAGCGCCATCACCCGGATGCCCAGCGGCGCCAGTTCGCGCGCCGCCGGCAGCGACAGCGCCGCCACGCCGCCCTTGGACGAGGCATAGGCGCATTGGCCGATCTGACCGTCCCAGGCGGCGATCGAGGCGGTGTTGACGATGACGCCGCGCTCGAGTCCCTCCAACGGTTCCAGCCCGGCCATGTCGGCGGCGGCGAGGCGCATGACGTTGAAGGTGCCGATCAGGTTGACCTGCACCACCCGGGCGAAGGTCTCCAGCGGCATCGGCCCCTTGCGGCCGACCACCTTGCCCGGCGTCACCACCCCGGCGCAGTTGACGCAGACACGGGCCGGGCCATGGGCGGCGCGTCCCCTGGCCAGCGCCGCGATGGTCGAGGCCTCGTCGGCGACGTCGCAGCCGGCGCCGACGCCGCCGATCTCGCGGGCGGTGGCTTCTGCCTTGGCGGAATCGATGTCGAGCACCGTCACCTTGGCCCCGGCCCCGGCCAGGGCGCGGGCGGTGGCCTGACCGAGGCCCGAGCCGCCGCCGGTGACGATGGCGGCCAATCCGTCGATATTCATGCGTCTGCCTTTCAGAAACTCAAATCACCGCAATCGGGCGCCCGGTCGAACGCCGCCAGCACCTCGGCCTCGCTGCCCGCCTCGCGCCAGGATGGCCTGTTGTCGCGGTCGATCAGCAGCGCGCGGATGCCCTCCACGAAATCGTGGGCCGGCGCCAGCCCGAGGGCGAGACGGAATTCCATGCGCATGCAGTCGTCGAACGACAGGGCGCGGCCGCGCCGGATCATCTCGAAGCTGACGGCCAGCAGGTGGGGCGACTTGGCCCCGAGGGTGGTCATGGTCTCGGCCGCGAAGGGATCGGTTTCGGCGGCCAGCGCCGCCATCACCCCGGCAAGACTGTCGTGGCCGAAACAGCGGTCGATCAGGGCGCGCCGGCCGTCCAGCGGCGCCGGACCGGGGTCCTGGGCGAAGCCGGCCAGGGTAGCTTGGATTTCGGCCGCGTCGCGGGCCTCGGACAGCGCCTCGCGCAGGGCATCGATCCGCTCGCTGGCGACGTAATGGGTGGCGACGCCCACATGCAGGGCGTCGGCGGCCTTCAGCCGCGCCCCGGTCAGGCCGAGATACAGGCCGATCTCTCCCGGCAGGTGCGGCAGGAAATGGCTGCCGCCGACGTCGGGGAAGAAGCCGATGCCGGTTTCGGGCATGGCGAACAGGGTGCGCTCGGTCGCGACGCGATATCGCCCGTGCACGGAAACACCGACGCCGCCGCCCATGACGATGCCGTCGATCAGCGCGACATAGGGCTTGGGCATGGTCCTGATGCGGCGGTTGAGGCGGTATTCGTCGCGATAGAACGATGAAACATAGGCCAAGTCGCCGGCCTTGCAGGCCTCGTGGAGCATCTTGATGTCGCCGCCGGCGCAGAACGCCTTGTCGCCGGCCCCCTCGATCACCACGCAGACGACATCCGGGTCGGCGGCCCAGGACTCCAGCCGGGGATGCATGAGGTGAATCTGATCCAGCGTCAGGGCGTTCAAGGCCTTGGGCCGGTCGAGGACGATGCGACCCAGGCGCCCCTGGCGTTCGAAATGGATTTCCGACGACATCACAGATTGGCCTTCCACATCCCGGCATATGAATCGCGCAGCACGTTCTTTTGCACCTTGCCCATGGCGTTGCGGGGCAGGTCCTTCACCAGCACCACCTGCTTGGGCACCTTGTAATTGGCCAGTCTCCCCTTCAGCGAGCCGATCACCCCGTCCGGGGTCAGCGCGGCGCCGGGAGCGGCGACGACGACGGCGAGGCCGGCTTCGCCGAAATCCGGGTGCGGCATGCCGATCACGGCGGATTCCACCACGCCCGCCATGCGGTCGATGGCGTCCTCGACCTCCTTGGGATAGACGTTGTAGCCGCCCGAGATGATCAGATCCTTGGCGCGGCCGACGATGGAGACATATCCCCTGTCGTCGATGACGCCGACGTCGCCCGACTTGAAGAAGCCGTCGGCGGTGAACTCGGCCTTGGTCTTGTCGGGCATGTTCCAGTAGCCCTTGAAGATATTCGGCCCCCTGACCTCGATGATGCCGACCTCGCCCCGGGGCAGGACGCGGCCGTCCTCGCCGGTAACGCGCAGTTCCACGTCGGGCAGCGGAAAGCCCACCGTTCCGGCCCGGCGCTCGCCGTCGAGCGGGTTCGAGGTGAACATGCCGCCCTCGGTCATGCCGTAGCGTTCCAGGATGGTGAAGCCGGTCTTGTCCCTGAAGACGTTGAAGGTCTCCTCCAGCAGCGGCGCCGAGCCCGAGATGAACAGCCGCATGGAGCGGCAGGCCGCGGGCGTCAGGTCGGGGCTGGCGACCAGACGGGTGTAGAAGGTCGGGACCCCCATGAACACGGTGGCGCGACCAAGCAGGCCGATGGCTTGCTCTGCGTCGAATTTGGGACAGAAGATCATGGCGGTGCCGTTCAGCAGCACGCAATTGATGGCCACAAACAGCCCGTGGGTGTGGAAGATCGGCAGGCAATGCAACAGCACGTCGTCGGGCCGGAACCCCCACAATTCGTGCAGGGTCAGGGCGTTGCTGGCCAGGTTGGCGTGGCTCATCATGGCGCCCTTGGGGCGTCCGGTGGTGCCCGACGAATAGAGGATGGCGGCGATGTTGTCGCCGCCCCGCGAGGATGGCGCGACGTCGGCGGGCTGGCCGGCGGCAAGCTCGGGCAGGGTGCCGTCGCCCTCGGCCCCCAGGGTCAGGACCCGGGCGGAGATGCCGGCCTTGACCGCCAGCCCCTCCAACTCGGCGCGGCGGTGGGGCTGGCAGACCACCACCGTCGGGGCGGCGTCGGACAGGAAATAGTCCAGTTCGTCCGCCTGATAGGCGGTGTTCAGCGGCAGCAGGATGGCGTCGGCCCGAAGGCAGGCGAGATAGAGCGCCACCGCCTCGGCCGACTTGTCCAACTGCGCCGCCACCCGGTCGCCGGGCCGTGCGCCGGCCGCCGCCAGGGCGTTGGCGAAGCGGGCCGAGGTGGATTCAAGCCAGCCATAGCTCAGGATGGCGCCGCCGGGGATTTCGATGAAGGGGCGCGAGCGGTCGGCGGGAAAGCGCGACCGGAACAGCTCGAACAGATTGCCCTGCATGGTGTTTCTCCCGCTCCGCGTCGGCGACCCTGTCGCGATAGCACGGATGTCGTCGGGATTCCATCATATTGTATCCATGAACGTGGATTAATGGATACAATATCACGCCATGATGGACACGAATTCGGCGAAGATATCGGCCTGGATGGTGACGTGCTTGCGCATGGCGGCTTGGGCGCGGTCGGGATCGGCGGCGGTGATGGCCGCCACCACTTCGCCATGCTCGCCGAAGCTGCCCTCGACCCGCTGGGGGTGGTTGAGCTGATAGCGGCGATAGGGGGCGAGGCGGGCGAACAGCGAGCGCGCCATGTCCTTCAGAACGTCGTTGTGGCTGCCGTCGTAGATGGCGTCGTGGAAGGCGCGGTTGACCGCGTAATACTCATCGAGATCGCGGGCCTCGCACAATTGCGCCGCCTTGCCGTGCATCTCCGCCAGCCGGGTCTTTTCCTCGGGCGACATGCGCCGGGCGGCGAAGCGGGCGCACAATCCCTCGATCTCGCTCATCACCTCGAACATCTGGACCATGCGGTGCAGGTCGAGCGGGGCCACCACCGCGCCCTGGCGCGGCCGCTTCACCACCAGTCCCGAATGGACCAGTTGCAAGATGGCTTCGCGCACCGGGGTGCGCGACAGCCCGAACCGGGCGGCGAGGCTTTCCTCGTCCAGGCGCGAGCCCGGCCGGAGCGCGCCCTGGAAGATGTCCTTCTCGATGGCTTGGCGGATTTCCTCCGCCCGTGTCGCCGGTCGTTTCCGTTCGCTCATGGTGCCGTCCGCCTCTCCCGCGCATCCGGTCGGCATTATACATGCCGACAATATTATGTCTAAGCCGTATCGGTTTCATGCACACAAAATCATACTGCGTCGTATACAGAATGTGGACGCCATCGGCCCGATGTGCTAAGCCGATACCGTCCGGCGGGTTTGGCCGGTGGTTATCAACCGGGCCGTCAGAGTCCGGGGCCAGGGATGGACAAGCATGGATTTCGGCCTGTCAGGCGATCAGGAGGCCTTTCGTCGCGCCGCGCGGGATTTCGCCATGGGCGAGATGGCGCCCCATGCCGCGCTGTGGGACGACGAGTCCATCTTTCCCGAAGACACCTTGCGCAAGGCGGCCGAACTGGGCTTCGCCGGAATTTACGTCAGGGACGACGTCGGCGGATCGCAACTGAGCCGGCTCGACGCCGCCCTGATCTTCGAGGAACTGGCCGCCGCCTGTCCGTCCACCGCCGCCTACATCTCGATCCACAACATGGCGTCTTGGATGATCGACAGCTTCGGCACCGACGAGCAGCGCCGCCGCTTTCTGCCCGACCTCGCCGCCATGCGCCGCTTCGCCAGCTATTGCCTGACCGAGCCCGGCGCGGGGTCCGACGCGGCCGCCCTGCGGACGCGGGCCGACCGCGACGGTGACCATTACATCCTGAACGGCAGCAAGGCATTCATTTCCGGCGGCGGGCGCTCGGACGTCTATGTGGTGATGGTGCGCACCGGCGGCCCCGGCCCAAAGGGCATCAGTTGCCTGGTGGTCGAGGCCGGCGCCCCCGGCCTGTCGTTCGGCAAGCAGGAAAAGAAGCTGGGCTGGAAAAGCCAGCCCACCGCCTCGGTGATCTTCGAGGATTGCCGCGTGCCGGTCGCCAACCGCATCGGGCCGGAGGGCGAGGGCTTCAAGATCGCCATGAAGGGCCTCGACGGCGGCCGCATCAATATCGGGGCCTGTTCGCTGGGGGGCGCGCGGCGCTGCCTGGAACTGGCCATCGACTATACCGGGCAGCGCCGGCAATTCGGGCAGGCCATCGCCTCGTTCCAGGCCACCCAGTTCCGTCTGGCCGACATGGCGACCGAACTGGACGCGGCGCGGCTGATGATCCACCGCGCCGCCGACTCGCTTGACCGCAAGTCATCCGAGGCCACGGTGCACTGCGCCATGGCCAAGCGCATGGCCACCGATATCGGTTTCCAGGTGGTGGATGCGGCGCTGCAACTGCACGGTGGCTACGGCTACATCAAGGAATATCCCATCGAGCGCTATCTGCGGGACCTGCGGGTGCACCAGATTCTCGAAGGCTCCAACGAGATCATGCGGGTGATCGTCGGCCGCGCGCTGACGGGATAACAAGGGAGATGCGGATGGCGAGCGTCGGTTTCATCGGTCTGGGCAACATGGGCGCGCCGATGATGCGCAACCTGCTGAAGGCGGGACACGCGGTCAGGGCCTTCGACCTGTCGGACGCCGCCCGCAAGGCGGCGGCGGATGCCGGCGCCGCCGCCTGCGCCACGGCGGCGGACGCCGCCCGCGAGGCCGACGTGGTGGTCTCGATGCTGCCGGCCGGAAGCCACGTCAGGGCGGTGATGCTGGGCGAGGCCGGCACGTTCGCCGCCGCCCGCAAGGGAACCCTGTTCATCGATTCCTCGACCATCGACGTCGCCACCGCCCGCCTGCTGTCGGGCGAGGCCGAAGCGGCCGGCCATGCCATGGTCGATGCCCCGGTATCGGGCGGGGTCGGCGGTGCCGAGGCCGGAACGCTGACCTTCATGGTCGGCGGTCACGACGCGGCGTTCGAGTGGGCGCGGCCGTTCCTGGAGGCCATGGGCAAGACCATCGTCCATGCCGGCGGTCCCGGCAACGGCCAGGCGGCCAAGATCTGCAACAACATGCTGCTGGGCATCTCGATGATCGGCACCTGCGAGGCCTTCGCCCTGGCCGAGAAACTGGGCCTGGACGCCCAGAAGCTGTTCGACATCGCCTCGAAATCGTCGGGGCAGTGCTGGTCCATGACCACCTATTGCCCGGTGCCGGGACCGGTGCCGACCTCGCCGGCAAATCGCGACTACAAGGCCGGCTTCACCGCCGCCATGATGCTGAAGGACCTGAAGCTGGCGGTGGAGGCGGCCGGCGTGGCCGGTGCCGCCGTGCCGCTGGGCGGTGAGGCGGCCCAGCTTTATTCCATGATGGTGGGCGGCGGCGAGGGGGGGCTCGACTTCTCCGCCATCATCCATTTGCTGCGCGGCAGGGCGTGAACTCACTTGCGCCCCAATTAAAAAAACGTATGCTCGTTTTCAAGGCGAACCCCCGCCAAAGAGGGGTCGCCACAGGGTGAGAAACGCGGCCGGCCCTTGCGCCGGCCCGGTCCAGGAGCAAGGCTGATGTCCGAGTCAGTATCCCCCGTGCTCGAAGTGCGCGACGTGTCGCTGGGTTTCGGCGGCGTGCGGGCGCTGACCGAGGTGGGTTTCGAGGTGAGGACGGGGGAACTGTTCTCCATCATCGGCCCCAACGGCGCCGGCAAGACCTCGATGCTGAACTGCATCTCCGGCCGCTACCGGCCCAATTCCGGCCGCGTGCTGCTGAACGGCCGCGACGTCACCGACCTCACCCCCAATGTCCGCGCCACCCTGGGCCTGGGTCGCACCTTCCAGAATCTGGCGCTGTTCGGCCATA
This sequence comes from Magnetospirillum sp. SS-4, assembly GCF_902729425.1. GTDB lineage: Bacteria > Pseudomonadota > Alphaproteobacteria > Rhodospirillales > Magnetospirillaceae > Phaeospirillum. The sequence goes on from NZ_CACVCH010000053.1 coordinate 7,965, forward strand.
TGACCGTGCTGGACAACATCATGGTCGGCCGCCACCACCTGCTCGGCAACAACGCGCTTACCGGGGCGCTGTACTGGCTGAGCGGCGCCCGCAAGGAAGAACTGGCCCACCGCCGCAAGGTCGAGGACATCATCGATTTCCTGGAAATCGCCCATATCCGCAAGGCGGTGGCCGGCACCTTGCCCTATGGCCTCCGGAAGCGGGTGGAACTGGCCCGCGCCATGGCGGTTGAGCCCTCCATCATCTTGCTGGACGAACCCATGGCCGGCATGAACCTGGAAGAGAAGGAGGACATGGCCCGCTACATCGTCGACCTGAACGAGGAATGGGGCATGACGGTGGTGATGATCGAGCACGACATGGGCGTGGTCATGGACATCAGCCACCGGGTGATGGTGCTGGAATTCGGCCGCAAGATCGCCGAGGGGCTGCCCGACGAGGTCATGGCCAACGAGCGGGTCAAGGTCGCCTATCTCGGCATCGACGACGACGAGGCGGAAAACGGGGAGAAGGTGGCGTGATGGAGATGGTCTTCGCCAGCCCGGCGTCCGAGGGACACAACACCCCGACCGAAGGGAGTTGCGGCCGACGGCCGGCGCGCCTCGTGGCGCGAAAGCCAAGCGAACGGAGTTCGTGCCCGGCGTCTGAGGGACAACAACAATGACCGAATACCTCGACGCCTCCGTCCACGACACCTTCCCGAAGGCGCTGATCCACAACGCCGCCCGCTGGCCCGGCGACATCGCCATGCGCGAGAAGGAATTCGGCATCTGGAACAGCTTCACCTGGGCCGATTACCTGGGCCGGGTCAAGACCCTGGCGGTCGGCATGCACGCGCTTGGAGTCAAGCGCGGCGACGTGGTCGCCATCCTGGGCAAGAACCGCCCGGAAAGCATCTGGGGCGAGGTGGCGGCCCACGCGCTGGGCGCCCTGTCCGTGGGCATCTATCACGATTCCATGAACAACGAGGTCGCCTATCTGCTGACCTATACCGGCGCCACCACCGTGCTGGCCGAGGACGAGGAGCAGGTGGACAAGCTGCTGGAAATCTCGGACGAGGTTCCGCATCTGCGTCACATCGTCTATTTCGACCCGCGCGGCATGCGCAAGTACAAGGACGCCCGCCTGATCTCGGCCGAGGACCTGCGGGCCATGGCCGCCGGCCGGCTGGAGGCGCATCCGTCCCTGTTCGAGGAGGAGGTGGCCCGGGGCAAGGGCGACGACGTTGCGATTTTGTGCACCACCTCGGGCACCACCGCCAATCCCAAGCTGGCCATGTTGCAGGCCGGCGCCTTCCTGCGCCACGCCACCGCATACTTGCGCGCCGATCCCAAGCGGGCCGGCGACAATTACGTCTCGGTGCTGCCGCTGCCCTGGATCATGGAACAGATCTACGCGGTCGCCCAGCCGCTGGTCTGCCGCAACGTCGTCAATTTCGTCGAGGAGCCCGAGACGATGATGGCCGACATGCGCGAGATCGGCCCCAATTTCATCTTGCTGGCGCCCAGGATGTGGGAGGCCATCGCCGCCGACGTGCGGGCCCGCATGATGGATTCCACCCGGTTCAAGCAGTGGATGTTCGATCTGGGCATGAAGCTCGGCATGAAGGCGCTGGACCAGGGGCGACGGTCGAAACTGGCCGACATTATCCTGTTCTCGGCGCTTCGCGACCGCATCGGATTCTCGTTCCTGCGTTCGGCGGCCACCGGCGGCGCGGCGCTGGGCCCCGACACCTTCCGCTTCTTCCTGGCCATGGGGGTGCCGCTGCGCCAGATCTACGGCCAGACCGAACTGGCCGGCGCCTACACCGTTCATCGCGAGGGCGACATCGATTTCGACTCGGTGGGCGTGCCGTTCGACGATGCCCGGCTCAGGATCGACAATCCCGATTCCAATGGTGTCGGCGAGATCGTCGCCACCACCGACGGCATGTTCACCGGCTATTACAAGAACCCCGAGGCCAGCAAGGCCGATCTGGTGGATGGCGATTGGCTGAGGACCGGCGACGCCGGCTACATCAAGAAGGAGAACGGGCACCTGGTGGTCATCGACCGCATCAAGGATCTGGCCACCACCGGGCTCGGGGTGCGGTTCTCGCCGCAATTCATCGAGAACAAGCTGAAGTTCTCGCCCTTCATCGCCGAGGCGGTGATCCTGGGCGACGCCAAGCCCTATCTGTCGGCGCTGATCTGCATCCGCTTTTCCATCGTCGCCAAATGGGCCGAGGCCAAGGGGATCAGCTTCACCAACTATACCAATCTGTCGGCGCAGCCCCAGGTCTATCAGCTGCTGACCGCCGAGGTGGAGAAGGTGAACCAGACGCTGCCCGAGCCGCAGCGAATCCGCAAGTTCCTGCTGCTCTACAAGGAACTGGACGCTGATGACGGCGAGTTGACCCGCACCCGCAAGGTCCGACGCGGCGTCATCAACGACAAGTACGGCGACATCATCGACGCGGTCTACGGCGGCCGCGAGATGGTGCCGGTGGATGCCGTCATCACCTTCCAGGACGGTTCGACGTCGCGCATCAAGACCGAGCTGAAGGTGGTCACCCTGCTTGCGCCCCCCGCCCACCAGATCGCCGCCGAGTAGGAGCCCCGCCATGGAATCCAGCCTGCTGTTCCAGCTCATGGTCAACGGCGTCATCGTCGGCACGCTGTACGGCGTCGTCGCCATGTGCTTCGTGCTGATCTACAAATCCACCCAGGTGGTGAACTTCGCCCAGGGCGAATTCCTGCTGATCGGCGCCTGGACATGCTGGTGGATGGTCACCAGCATGGAACTGCCGTTCTGGGCGGCCTTTCCGCTGACCTTCCTGTTCATGATGGCGTTCGGCATCGTGTTGCAGATCGTGGTGCTGCGGCCCCTGATCGGCGAGCCGGTGATTTCGGTGATCATGGTCACCATCGGCCTGTCCATCTTCTTCCAGGCGGTGATGAAATCCATCTTCGGGGTGTGGCCGCAACCCTTTCCGGAAATCTTCCCGGTGAAGTCGGTCAACATCCTGGGGCTTCAGGTCCAGCCGGCCTATCTGATGAGCCTGGTGGTCTCGGTGGTGATCATGGGGCTGTTCGCCTGGTTCTTCAAATACTCGCGCATGGGGCTCGCCATGCGGGCGACCGCCTTCAACCAGCAGGTGGCGCAAAGCCTGGGAATTTCGGTCAAGACCGTCTTCGCCATGGCCTGGGCCATCTCGGCCATGGTCTCGGCCCTGGCCGGCGTGGTGGTGGGCATGGTCAACGGCGTGTCGTCGGCCCTGTCGTTCTTCGGCATCAAGGTGTTTCCGGCGGTGATCGTCGGCGGGCTCGATTCGATCGTCGGCGCCATTGTCGGCGGACTGATCATCGGCCTGCTGGAGAACATGGCCGAATACGTGGACGGCCAGTACCTGCATGTCGGCAATCTCTACACGGTGGCGCCGTTCTACGTGCTGGTCATCATCCTGATGATCAAGCCCTACGGCCTGTTCGGCACCAAGACCATCGAAAGGGTCTAAGGCGATGATTTCCAGCAGCCTCATTCCCTGCGGCCAGTACAAGACCAGCTACGGGGCCGACACCACCATCTTCCTGACGCCGGCGTCGCGCAACTGGTGCGTCGTCGGGGTGGCCGTCGCCCTGATGGTGCCGCTGGTCGCCTCCAATTACGTGCTCTCGATCCTGATCCAGATCGGCTATTACGGCATCGCCGCGCTGGGGCTCAACATCCTGGTGGGCTCCACCGGCCAGATCTCGCTGGGACACGCCGCCTTCTTCGGCTTCGGCGCCTTCGCCTCGGCCTGGCTCAACAACAAGTTCGGCATTCCGGTGCTGCTGGCGATTCCGCTGGCTGGCGTCATGACCACCCTGCTGGGGTTGCTGTTCGGCATTCCCGCCGGCCGCCTGAAGGGCCTGTACCTCGCCATCGCCACCTTCGCCTCGCAATTCATCCTGGAGGACTTCTTCTCGCGGGCCAACTGGTTCACCGGCGGGTCCTCGGGGGCCCAGGCCAATCCCATCAACGTGCTGGGCTACGAGATCAGCGGCGACCGGGGCTTCTTCTACGTGGTGCTGTTCTTCCTGGTGATCATGTACCTGCTGGGCACCAACCTGCTGCGCACCCGCGACGGCCGCGCCTTCGTGGCGGTGCGCGACCACTATCTGTCGGCCGAGGTGATGGGCATCAACCTCACCAAGTACCGCATCCTGTCGTTCGGCATCTCGTCGTTCTACGCTGGCATCGGCGGGGCGCTGTACGGCCACTATCTCGGCTATGTCTCGGCCGAGGGCTTCACCATCCTGCTGTCGATCCAGTTCCTGGGGATGATCATCATCGGCGGCATGGGCTCGGTGATGGGCACCCTGATGGGCACCGCCTTCATGGTGCTGCTGCCCGAGGCCACCGAGGGCACCGTCAGCACCATCAAGCATTTCACCGGCGACATTCCGGCGCTGACCAGCGCGCTCGCCTATCTGAAGGAGGCCGCCATCGGCCTCGCCATCGTGCTGTTCCTGATCTTCGAGCCCGATGGACTTGTCCATCGCTGGCGTCTGATCAAGTCCTACTGGAAGCTGTACCCGTTCTCTTACTGAACCAACAACAACAACGTCATCGGGGCTTTCGCGACACGACACACTGGGAGGAATAACGCAATGAAGAAGGTTCTGCTTGCCGGCGCCGCCATGGCCGCCGTCGTCACCGCCGGCTCGGCCTCGGCCGCCGACGGCATCCTGGTCGGCCACATCGCCGACTATACCGGCGCCACCTCGTCGGTGGGCAAGCCCTACGGCCAGGGCATCGCCGACGCCATGAACTACATCAATTCCAAGGGCGGCATCGCCGGCAAGAAGATCATCTTCGAGACCGTCGACTACGCCTATGAAGTGCCGCGCGCCATGGCCGCCTACAAGAAGCTGACCGGGTCCGACAAGGCCGTGGCCATCCAGGGCTGGGGCACCGGCGACACCGAGGCGCTGATCAGCAACGTCGCCAAGGACGAGATCCCCTACTTCTCGGCATCCTATTCCGGCCATCTGACCGATCCGCAGGGCAAGACCTCGGTCAAGGGCGCGCCCTACAACTTCTTCTACGGCCCCAGCTATTCCGACGCCTGCCGCGGTCTGGTCCAGTGGGCCGCCGCCGACTGGAAGAAGAAGGGCGGCGCGGGCAAGCCCAAATACGTCCACATGGGCGACAACCATCCCTATCCCAACGCCCCCAAGCAGGCCTGCGGCGCCTATGCCAAGGAACTGGGCTTCGATGTGCTGAACGAGATCCAGTATTCGCTGAAGCCCGGCGACTTCAAGGCCCAGTGCCTGTCGTTGAAGGAATCCGGCGCCAATTACGCCTATCTGGCCAACACCTCGGGTTCGACCATCTCGCTCTTGAAGTCGTGCGAGACGGTGGGCGTCAACGTCCAGTTCCTGGCCAATATCTGGGGCACCGACGAGGGCTCGCTGAAAACCGCCGGCGATGCCGCCCACGGCCTCGTCTGGGTGGTGGGTGCCGCGACCTGGGCCGATTCGGTTCCTGGCATGGCCCTGGTCAAGGAGATTTCCAAGGTTTCCGATCCCAGCGGCGCCGAGGCCCGGCCGGTTCACTACGTCCGCGCCGTCTGCTCGGTCTTCTACATGAAGGAAGCCATGGAGGCCGCCGCCAAGGCCGGCGGCATCACCGGCCCCAACATCAAGAAGGCGATGGAAGGCATGAAGGACAAGGTTCCGGCCGGACTGGAAGGCGTCTGCCTGCCGTCGACCTGGACCGGCGACGACCATCGCGGCACCACCACCGTCAAGGTCTATCAGGCCTCGACCAAGGGCGGCGCCATCGGGATGAAGCAACTGTTCACCGCCGAGATTCCCCGCCGCAAGGAATGGCTGGGCTGGTAAGCGGCGCATGCGGGCGGGGGGCGGCCGCGCGCCGTTCCCCGCATTCTTTGTTTCCGGAGAGTCCCATGGGCGAACCCGCCGTCAAGCTTGCCCCCGAAGAGATCCTGCTCTCGGTCAACAACATCGAAGTGGTCTATGACGACGTCATCCTGGTGCTGCGGGGCGTCAGCCTCGACGTGCCCAAGGGCCGCATCGTCACCTTGCTGGGACCGAACGGCGCCGGCAAGTCCACCACGCTGAAGGCGATTTCCGGCCTGCTGGGAACCGAGGACGGCGAGGTCACGCGGGGCAATATCACCTTCATGGGCGAGGAGATCGCCAACCGCTCGCCGGAAGAGATCGTGCGGCGCGGCATCTTCCAGGTGATGGAGGGGCGCCGCATCATCGAGGACATGACCGTCATCGAGAATCTGCGGCTTGGCGGCTTTACCCGCAAGGATGGCAATGCCGCCATCCGCAAGGATATCGACATGGTGTTCGACTATTTCCCCCGTCTCAAGGAACGCACCGGTCTGGCCGGCTATCTGTCGGGCGGCGAGCAGCAGATGCTGGCCATCGGCCGCGCCCTGATGGCGCGCCCCAAGATGATCTTGCTGGACGAGCCCTCCATGGGATTGTCGCCGCTGCTGGTCAAGGAGGTGTTCGGCATCATCGAGACCCTGTGCCGGGATACCGGCATCACCATCTTGCTGGTCGAGCAGAACGCCCGCATGGCGCTCAAGATCGCCGAATTCGGCTACATCATGGAATCGGGCAAGATCGTGCTGGACGGCGCCAGGGACGACCTCGTCAACAACGAAGACGTCAAGGAATTCTATCTGGGCGGCGACAAGGAGCGGAAATCGTTCAAGAACCTGAAATCCTACAAGCGCCGCAAGCGGTGGCTGTGATGGCGGAATTCTACGATTCCCTGGAAGTCCGCTCGGCCGACGAGCGCGAAACCTCGCTGTTCGCGGCGCTGCCCGAACAGGTGGCGCTGGCCAAGGCCGATTCCCCCGCCTTCGCCGCGTCGCTGGCCGGCATCGATCCGGAAACGGTCGTCGACCGGGCCGCGCTGGCCCGCCTGCCGGTGCTGCGCAAGTCCGACCTGATCGAGCGGCAGCAGGCCGATCCGCCGTTCGCCTCGCTGATCAGCGTGCCCAGGAGCGAATTGCGCCGCGTCTTCGTCTCGCCCGGTCCCATCTACGATCCCGAAGGCTGGGACAACGATTGGTGGCGGATCGCCCGCGCCCTGTTCGCCGCCGGCTTTCGCCGGGGCGAGCTGATGCACAATTGCTTTTCCTATCACTTCACTCCCGGTGGGGTGATGTTCGAGACCGCCGCCCACGCCCTGGGGTGTCCGGTGTTTCCCGCCGGCACCGGCAATACCGAGAGCCAGGCCAGGGCGGTGGCCGACCTTCGTCCCGACGGCTACGGGGGTACGCCGTCCTTTCTGAAGATCATCCTGGAAAAGGCTGAGGAGATGGGCTTGGACCACTCGTCGCTGACCAAGGCCTGCGTCTCGGGCGAGGCGTTGCCGCCTGCGTTGCGCCAGGGGTTGAAGGATCTGGGCGTCGAGGTCACCCAGTGCTACGCCAGCGCCGATCTCGGCCTGATCGCCTATGAAAGCGCCGCGCGCGAGGGATTGATCGTCGACGAGGGCGTCATCGTCGAGATCGTTCGCCCCGGCACCGATGATCCGGTGGGCCTGGGCGAGGTCGGCGAGGTGGTGGTCACCACCTTCAATCCCGACTATCCCCTGATCCGCTTCGCCACCGGCGACCTGTCGGCGGTGATGCCGGGGCAAAGCCCGTGCGGGCGCACCAACATGCGCCTCAGGGGATGGATGGGACGCGCCGACCAGACCACCAAGGTCAAGGGCATGTTCATTCATCCCCGCCAGATCGCCGAGGTCGTCCGGCGCCATCCCGAGCTGATCCGCGCCCGGCTGGTGGTCGACAGGGCCGGCGACAGCGACGCGCTGACCCTTGCGGTGGAAAGCGGCCAGGACGGCGAGGCGCTGGCCTCGGCCATCCGCCAGTCCTTCCAGACCCTGTGCAAGCTGAGGGCCGAGGTGACCTTCACCCCTCCCGGCACCCTGCCCAACGACGGCATCGTCATTCAAGACAAGAGGGCCTGACGCCATGACCATCACTCCGGAACTCGATCCCTTCACGCTGGCCAGGGCGTTGTCGGGCAAGCACCTCATCGGCGGGGCCTTCGTCGCGGCCGCTGGCGGCGGGACCTTCGACGTCGACAATCCCGCCACCGGGGCGGTGATCGGCGCCGCCGCCTTCGGCACCAGGGCCGATGTCGACGCCGCCGTCGCCTCGGCCAAGGCGGCGCAAAAGGATTGGGCCAAGCTGTCGGCCAGGGCGCGGGGCAAGCTGGTGGCCGAATGCGGCCGGGTGCTGACCGCCCATGTCGAGGAACTGGGCCGGCTGGTCGCCCTGGAGACCGGCAAGGCGCTCAGGACCGAAAGCCGCATCGAGGCCGGGGTGCTGGCCGACATGTTCACTTTTTTCGGCGGGCTGGGCAGCGAGCTGAAGGGCGAGACCATCCCCTTCAACCCGGACATGCTGACCATGACGGTGCGCGAGCCGGTGGGCGTGGTCGCCTGCATCATTCCGTGGAACGTGCCGCTGCTGCTGATGGCCATGAAGGCCGCCGCCGCCCTGGTGGCCGGCAATGCCGTGGTGGTGAAGTCGGCGGAAGAGGCACCGCTGACGGTGCTGCGCGTCGCCGAGATCATGAACACCGTGCTGCCGCCGGGCGTGTTCAACATGCTGTCGGGCTTCGGCCCGGAATGCGGCGCGCCGCTGGTCGAGCATCCCGACGTCAGGAAGGTGAGCTTCACCGGCAGCGTCGAGACCGGCCGCATCGTCTACAAGGCGGCGGCCGAGAAGCTGATCCCCGTCACCCTGGAACTGGGCGGCAAGAGCCCGATGATCGTCTGCGCCGACGCCGACATGGATCAGGCGGTGGCCGGCGCCCTGGCCGGCATGCGCTTCACCCGCCAGGGCCAGAGCTGCACCGCCAGTTCGCGCCTGTTCGTCCACGAATCCATCCATGACGAGTTCGTCGCCAGGGTGAAGGCCAAGGTCGATGCCATGGTGATGGGCGATCCGCTGGACGAGAAGACCGATATCGGCACCATCGTCTCCGACGCCCAGCTGGAGCGGGTCCGCTCGTACATCAAGCTGGGCGAGGAGACCAAGGGGGCCACCAGGATCACCTGTTCCGCCATGCCGACCGATCCCAAGTTGGCCAAGGGCCGGTTCGTCCAGCCGGTCATCTTCACCGGGGTGAGGAATACCGACCGCATCTGCCAGGAAGAGATCTTCGGGCCGGTCTGCGCCGTCATCAAGTGGACCGATTACGAAGAGGTCATCAGTCAGGCCAACGATTCCGAATACGGTCTTGCCGCCTCCATCTGGACCTGCGACCTCAAGCTCGCCATGGACGCCACCCGGCGGCTGGAGGCCGGCTTCGTCCAGGTCAACCAGAACCTGGTGGTGCAGCCTGCCCTGTCCTATGGCGGGGTCAAGACCTCGGGCCTGGGGCGCGAGGCCTCGCTGGAATCCATGCTGGAGCACTTCACCCACAAGAAGACCATCATCTTCAACATGAAGTGAGGAAGTCCCGCTCGGCGGTCAGGGCGTCACGGAGAGGAGCGAGGTCGGTGGTGGCAATCCTCCAGACCAGCCTGGGATTGATCGAACCATACTCGTGCATGATCCGGTCCCGCATGGACCGGATATCGCGCCAGGGTATCTCGGGAAAACGGTCTTCGATGCCGGGGGCGAGATGCTTGGCGGCCTCGCCGATGAAGCCGTCGATTTCGGCTATGGAGTCCAGGATATCGGCCACGCGCTGGAGAGCACGCTCCTTCCCGTCAAAAGACATCGGCGGCTTCCTTCCTCACCCTGCGGCCAAGCCTTGGATTGAGACCATCCCATGTCAGCATGTCGACCTTGCGTCCCAACCAGTCGGACGTTTCATTCTGGACACCGCACAGAGTGAGCAGACTGAAGCGGGATTCCGGATCGTAATCGATCACCAGATCGACGTCGCTGTCCGGGCCGGAATCGCCGCGGGCCACCGAACCGAACACCGCCATCCGCGTCACCCCCTTGGCGCGGTAGAAATCCTCGTGCTCCCTCAGGATGGCGATGACCTCGTCGAGCTTGGGGGGCTGTCGCATGACGATACTCCGTCGATGATGAGCCCAGTCTATCAAAATCGCTGCAAACCGGCAAAGGACCGTTCCCATGACCACCGCTGATCCCATCGTCATCGTCGGCGCCGCCCGCACTCCCATGGGCGGCTTCCAGGGCGAGTTGTCGGGCCTCGCCGCCCCCGAACTGGGCGCCGTCGCCATCCGGGCGGCGGTGGAACGCGCCGGCATAGCGCCCGATCAGGTGGACGAGGTGTTCATGGGCTGCGTCCTGCCGGCCGGCGTGGGTCAGGCGCCGGCGCGTCAGGCAGCGTTGGGGGCCGGGCTGCCGCTTGCCACCGGCTGCACCACCATCTCCAAGGTCTGCGGTTCGGGCATGAAGGCGGCCATGCTGGCTCACGACCTGCTGGTGGCGGGAACTGCCCGGGTGATGGTGGCCGGCGGCATGGAAAGCATGTCCAACGCGCCCTATCTGCTGGACAGGGCCAGGGGCGGCTATCGCCTGGGCCACGGCCGGGTGCTGGACCACATGTTCCTCGACGGGCTGGAGGATGCCTATGACCGGGGCCGCCTGATGGGCACCTTCGCCGAGGAATGCGCCGATTCCTACAAATTCACCCGCGAGGCCCAGGATAGCTTCGCCCTGGCCTCGCTGGCCCGCGCCCAGAAGGCGTCGGCCGACGGCTCGTTCAAAGCCGAGATCGCGGCGGTCAGCATCAAGGGGCGCAAGGGCGACACGGTGATCGCCATCGACGAGCAGCCGGGCAAGGCCCAGCCCGACAAGATCCCAACCCTGAAACCGGCATTTCGCGAGGGCGGCACCGTGACGGCGGCCAATTCATCCTCCATTTCCGATGGTGCCGCTGCCCTGGTGCTGATGCGCCGGAGCGAGGCCGAGAGGCTTGGTCTGGCGCCGCTGGCCACCATCCTGGGGCATTCCAACTTCGCCCAGGCGCCCAATCTGTTCACCACCGCCCCGGTGGGCGCGATCAGGGCGCTGCTGGACAAGGTCGGCTGCAAGGCCGGCGACGTCGATCTGTGGGAGATCAACGAGGCCTTCGCCGTGGTCGCCATGGCGGCCATGCACGACCTCAAACTGGATCACGAACGGGTCAACGTCCATGGCGGCGCTTGCGCGCTGGGCCATCCCATCGGCGCCTCGGGCGCCCGCATCGTCGTCACCCTGCTGGCGGCGCTGAAGCAATACGGGTTGAAGCGCGGCGTGGCGTCCTTGTGCATCGGCGGCGGCGAGGCTACCGCCCTGATGGTCGAACTGCCATGATCGCCACCGAGGAACAGGGCCTGATCCGCGACATGGCGCGGAACTTCGCCCGCGACAGGCTGGCCCCCTTTGCCGCCGCCTGGGACCGCGAGCACCTGTTTCCGTCCGAGGCGTTGGCCGAGATGGGGGAACTGGGCTTCATGGGCATGGTGGTGCCGCCGGAATGGGACGGCGCCGGCACCGATTACGTCGCCTACGTCATGGCGGTGATGGAGATCGCCGCCGGCTGCGGCCCGGTCTCCACCATCATGAGCGTCCATAATTCGGTCGGCTGCGTTCCGATCCTGAATTTCGGCACCGAGGAGCAGAAGCACCGCTTTTTGAAGCCGATGGCGCGCGGCGAATGGATCGGCTGTTTCTGCCTGACCGAGCCCGAGGCCGGCTCGGATGCCGCCTCGATCCGCACCCGGGCGGTCCGGGATGGCGACCACTACGTCATCACCGGCGCCAAGCAGTTCATCAGCACCGCCAGGAACGGCCAGGTCGCCATCGTCTTCGCCGTCACCGACCCCGCCGCCGGCAAGAAGGGCATTTCCGCCTTCATCGTGCCCACCGACACCCCCGGCTTCACCGTGGTGCGAATCGAGGACAAGCTGGGCCAGCACCTGTCCGACACCTGCCAGCTCGCCTTCGAGGACATGCGGGTGCCGGCATCGTGCCGATTGGGCGGCGAGGGCGAGGGCCTGCGAATCGCCCTGGCCAACCTGGAGGGCGGCCGTCTCGGCATCGCCGCCCAATCGGTGGGGATGGCCCGCGCCGCCTTCGAACACGCGCTTTCCTACGCCAAGGAGCGCCGCCAGTTCGGCAAGCCGATCATCGAGCATCAGGCGGTGGCCTTCCGTCTGGCCGACATGGCGACCCGCATCGAGGCGGCCGGGCAACTGGTCCTGCACGCCGCCCATCTGCGCGATTGCGGCCGGCCTTGCCTGAAGGAGGCGTCCATGGCCAAGCTGTTCGCCAGCGAAATGGCGGAGCGGGTCTGCTCGGACGCCATTCAGATTCACGGCGGATACGGTTATCTTGCTGACTTCCCGGTGGAGCGCATCTACCGTGACGTCCGGGTCTGTCAAATCTACGAGGGCACCAGCGACATCCAGCGGCTGGTGATCTCGCGGGCCCTGGCCGCCGAATAGGGGGAAATGAGATGAAGGACATTCTGGTTCACATGGATGACGGCGAGCGTTGCGGCGTCCGTCTCGATATCGCCATCACCCTGGTCAAGCGGTTCGGCGGGCGCCTGACCGGCCTGTTCGCCCGCACCGAGAGCCACAGGCCCTCCGCCGTCGCCCACAAGGCCAGCGAGGCGCTGGCGGCGGCTCGCGACGGCGCCAGGGTCCTGTTCGCCGACCGCTGTTCGGCCGCGGGCATCGATGGGCGCTGGTGGCAACTGGCCCATGGCGATCCCGATCATGTCCTGGCCGAGACCATGTTCTGCGCCCGTTTCGCCGATCTGGTGGTGATGGGGCAGACCGAGGCCAAGAGCAAGCTGGTCCCCGAGGATCTGGTGGAGCACACCATCCTCAATTGCGGACGGCCGGTTCTGGTGATTCCCCACGCCGGCACCTTCACCGATGTCTGCGGCCGCGCCGCCGTCGCCTGGAACGCCGGCAAGGAGGCCGTCCGGGCGCTGAACGACGCCAAGCCGCTGCTGGCGGCGTCCCATTCGGTGGTGGTGCTGTCCATGCGCGATCCCCACGACGCCGGTCCCGGCACCATGGGCGAGGTTCCCCGGGTCGACGTGATCGACCATCTCGCCGTCTGCGGCATCAAGGCGGAAAGCGAACATCTGGCCGGCGATCATATCGGCAAGATGGACATGCTGCTGTCGCGGCTGTGCGATCTGGGGGCCGGATTGCTGGTGATGGGCGCGCACGGCCATTACGGCCTGTCGCTGAAGCGCGGCACCGGCACCCGTCATGTGCTGACCCACATGACCGTCCCCGTGCTGTTCTCCAACTGATGGCCGGCTTCACCGCCAGGAACCCGGCCTTCCGCGAGACGGTGCGGGCCAGTTTCGAAAGCCAGACCTTCATGCGGACCCTGGGGGTCCGCATGACCGGGCTGGAGCCGGGATCGTGCGTGCTGGAGATGCCGAGCCGCCCCGATCTGTGCCAGCAGAACGGCTTCGTCCACGCCGGCGCCACCACCGCCATCGCCGACACCGCCGCCGGCTATGCCGCGTTCTCGCTGGTGCCGCCCGGCGCCAACATCCTGACGGTGGAATTCAAGATGAACCTGCTGAACCCGGCCGAGGGCGAAGTGCTGGTGGCGCGGGCCGAGGTGATCAAGTCGGGCCGCACCCTGATGGTGGTGCGCTCCGACGTGACGGCGCGCGGGAAAGGGACGGAAACGCCGGTGGCGGCCATGCTGGCCACCATGATGAGCCTTCAGACATAGCCCATGCGAAGGGCGCCCCAATGGCGGCCCTTGACCATGACCGGGGCCGAACAGTCCTTCATCATCATGGTGTTGCCGTCGCCCATGTCGCGGCGATAGGTCTTCAGCCGGAACGACGCGGTGTTGCGTGCCGCCGCCAGTCCGGCGGGGTCGTCGAAGATCCGCCGGTTGCGGCTGTGAATGGCGTTCCAGGCCGGATCGTTGGGGCGCTGCGGTTCGGAATATTTCTGGTTGTGGGTGGGCAGATAGCCGTTGCGGTCCACCGCCGCGCAGAAGGTGACGCGCTGGTCCGAGGCCAGGACGGCGTCCTGGATGCCGGGCAGCAGCCGGTCGGCCAGTTGGGTGAACCGGGTGGTCACCTGTGGCGGGTCGGTTCCCTCCACCGGGACGTAGCGTTCGTCGAACAGGTCGTCCAGCGCGATCTCGCCCCGGTCGACGCAGCCCTCGAACAGGGCGGCGACGGTGGCGGCGGCTTCCTGGACCTTGCGGATGAACGGGGTGTCGGGCAGTTCGACGCCTTCGGCCACCGATACCTCGATCAGCGATTCGGTATCGGAGAGCAGATGGTCGAGCTTGGCGTTGGCTCCGCTGAGCTGTTCGCTGCCCTCCTGGATGTCGGCGGTCAGGATGCCGATGGAGGACGCGACCTTCTGGCGGTCGGCCTCGGCCGAGCGCCCGGTGTCGACGATGTTGTCGATATGGCTTTCCAGCAGCCCGAACAGGGTTTGCAGGTCATCGACCGCATCCCCCAGGTCGCCGGTGGCCGACATCACCTTGTCGACGCGGCCGAGGCTGGCGGAATTCTCCTCGCCGACCCGGCCACTGAGGGTGGCGAGGCGCTCTACTGTCGAACCGATCATCTGGGTGGCGGCGCTGGTCTGTCCCGCCAGCGCCTTGACCTCGTTGGCGACGACGGCGAAGCCCTTGCCCATGTCGCCGGCCCTGGCCGCCTCGATGGTGGCGTTGAGCGCCAGCAGGCGGGTCTGCCGCGCGATGATGCTGATCCGCTCGGAGATGGCGCCGACCTCGGACAATGCCGCCGCCAGGGCCGCCATGTTGTCCTGGCTGCGGCGGACGCTGTCCACCAATTCCTGAATCTGGGCCTTGGCGTCTTCCAGCGTCGCCCGCGACGCCTCGGTGACCTCGCCCACCGTTCCCGAGACCTGCTTGGCCAGATCGGCGATCTCGCTCGACTTGACATTGGCCTCGGCCAGTCCGCCGGCCACCTGGTTGAGAAAGCTCACCTTGCGGGATTGTTCCTCGAAATGCCTGGCGATGACGTCGATGTCGACCGACACATCGGCCAGCTGACCCCAGATGCCGCCGATATAGGGTCCGATCCCCCCGGGGCTTTCCATGCGCGCCTCCCTGCCGGTCACTCTTTTTTTGGTGTCAATCGCACCGGAGTGATCCGTTGGGGGCGAATGCTAATACAGAATCGCCTTATATGCATATTGGATTCTTGTCCTGCTACCCGTTGGGGGTGGAAGGCCCGTTGCAAACATTCCCTTGTCCGGAAACCGTCGCCACAGTATTTTCAAAGGCATGATCGCGCGTGTCAGCCAACTCCTCCTGCCCCTGGCCACCATCCTGGCGCTCGCCGGATGCGCGAGCAGCACATCGCTGCCGGCCAGTTCCGGTTCGCCGTCGGACCAGCCGGCCAATTTCCAGCTGGTGACCGACATCCCGATTCCAGCGGGGGCGTCCATGGACAACGAACGCTCGCTGATCCTGTCGGACCGGGACCGCTGGATCGGCCGGGTGGTGATGCAGGTCGGCAGCTCCGCCAACGAGGTCACCGCCTTCTATCAGGCGCAGATGCCGAACTTCAACTGGCAGCCGCTGATGAGCGTGACCTCCGAGGTCAGCGTGATGACCTACACCCGCGGCGACCGCGTCGCCAACGTTCAGGTGGAGCGCCGCACCGTCTATGGCGCCCTGGTGTCGGTGACGGTGGCACCGCGTCAGGCCGAGGCCGGCACCGTCGGCGGCGGCATTCGCGCCGAGTCCCTGCCGCCGCCGCAGTCCCGGCGTTAGCCTACACCTCTCCGACGAACACCTTGGCCTTCCTGAGGAAGACGGAAACTTCCTGTCCGCGGCGCAGCGCCAGATTTTCCTTGTGCTCGCGCGTTACCTCGGATTCCAGCACGGTTCCGTCGGGCAGCGCCAGTTCGACCCGCACCAGCGGTCCCAGCACCATCACCTGACGGATGGTCGCCTGGGGCAGGTCGGGCGACAGTTCCAGGATTTCCACGTCATGGGGACGGACGAAGGCGGTGCCGCCGCCATCCATGGAACTGGCGCCGACATGCAATCCCCCCACCCGGGCGGTGCCGCCACTGACCGAGCAGGGCACGGTGTTGACATTGCCGAGGAAGCGATAGACGAAAGGCGAGGCCGGGCTGTCGTAGATGTCGGCGGGCGTGCCGATCTGCTCGATGCGGCCCTTGTTCATCACCACCACCTCGTCGGCCACTTCCATGGCCTCTTCCTGGTCGTGGGTGACGAACACGCCGGTCAGGCCCATTTCGTCATGCAGGTTGCGCAGCCAGCGGCGCAGGTCCTTCCTGACCTGGGCGTCAAGCGCCCCGAACGGTTCATCCAGCAGCAGCAGGCGCGGCTCGACCGCCAGGGCGCGGGCCAGGGCGACGCGCTGGCGCTGGCCGCCCGACAGCTGGCTGGGATAGCGCCCGGCGAGGCCGCCCAGTTGCACCAGGCTCAGCAATTCCTCGACCCTGCGCGCGATCTCGGTCTTGGGCGGCCGGTCGGCGCCCTTTCTGACCTTGAGGCCGAAGGCGACGTTCTCGGCGACGCTCATGTGGCGGAACAGGGCGTAATGCTGGAACACGAAGCCGACCCGGCGGTCCCGCGTGCCCAGGCCGGTGGCATCCACGCCGCCCAGGCGGATGCGGCCTGAATCCGGCTGTTCCAACCCGGCCAGGATGCGCAGAAGCGTGGTCTTGCCCGAACCCGACGGCCCCAGCAGCGCCACCAGCTTGCCCTGGCTGACCCGCAGCGATACCCGGTCCAGCGCCGCGAAATCACCGAAATGCTTGGAGACCGCCTCGACCTCGATCATGTCGCCGTCCCTTTTAATGTCCGGTGGCGACGAGTTCGTCCCGGTGCCACCATTCGAGGGCGGTCTTGGCCGCGAGGGTGACCAGGGCCAGGATGGCCAGGAGAGAGGCGACCGCGAAAGCGCCGACGAAGTCGTATTCATTGTAGAGAATCTCCACATGCAGGGGCATGGTGTTGGTCAGCCCCCTGATATGTCCCGAAACCACCGACACCGCGCCGAACTCGCCCATGGCCCGGGCATTGCATAGCAAGACGCCGTAGAGCAGGCCCCAGCGCACGTTGGGCAGGGTCACCAGCCAGAAGGTGGCCAGACCAGACGCGCCCAGCGTCAGCGCCGCCTCCTCCTCCTCCCGGCCCTGCTCCTCCATCAGCGGGATCAACTCCCGCGCCACGAAGGGGAAGGTGACGAACACGGTCGCCAGCACGATGCCCGGCACCGCGAAGATCACCCTCAGGTCGTGCTCGGCCAGCCAAGGTCCCAGCCAGCCCTGAAGGCCGAACAGCAGCACGTAGACCAGGCCGGAAATCACCGGCGAGACCGAGAACGGCAGTTCGATCAGCGATACCAGCAGGCTCTTGCCGCGAAAATCGAACTTGGCGATGGCCCAACTGGCGCACAGGCCGAAGACGATGTTGAACGGCACCGCGATGGCGGCCACCAGAAGGGTGAGGCGGATGGCGGCGAAACCGTCATCGCCGCCGAGCGCGCGGACATAGCCGTCCCAGCCCCTGGCGAAGGCCTCGACCAGCACGGCGGCCAGCGGCAGCACCAGAAACAGCGCCAGGAAGGCCAGCGCCAGCAGGGTGAGGCCCCAGCGGACGATCAGCGGATCGCGGGTCGCGGATTTGGTCATCTCAGCCTCCCATCCGGGCGCGGCGCCACTTCTGCAACAGGTTGACCGCCAGCAGCAGGATGAACGAGATCGTCAGCATGATGGCGGCGATGGCGGTGGCGCCGACGTAATCGTATTGTTCCAGGCGGGTCACGATCAGCAGTGGCGCGATCTCGGACACGCCGGGCAGATTGCCGGCGATGAAGATCACCGAGCCGTATTCTCCCACCGCCCGGGCCAGGGCCAGGGAGAACCCGGTCAGCAGCGATGGCGCGATGGCGGGCAAGATGACGCGGGCAAAGGTCTGCAACCGCCCGGCCCCCAGCGAGGCCGCCGCCTCCTCCAGTTCCAGGTCCACGTCCTGAAGCACCGGTTCCACCGTTCTCACCACGAAGGGCAGGCCGATGAACACCATGGCGACCACCACCCCCAAGGGCGTGAAGGCGACCTTGATGCCCAGCGGTTCCAGCACCCGGCCCAGCCAGCCGTTGGGGGCGTAAAGCGCGGTCAGCGCGATGCCGGCGACGGCGGTGGGTAGGGCGAAGGGCAGATCGACGAAGGCGTCGACCAGCTTGCGTCCCGGAAAGGGATAACGAACCAGCACCCAGGCCACCAGCAGGCCGAACACCGTGTTGATGGAGGCAGCCGCCAGGGCGCCGCCGAACGACAGCCACAGGGCGGACCGCACGCGGGAATCGCCCAGGATGGCGCCCCATTGCTCCCAGGTGGTGCCGGCGGCCTTGAGCAGCAGGGCCGCCAGCGGCAGCAGCACGATCAGGCCGAGCCCGAACAGGGTGAAGCCCAGTGTTAGCCCGAAACCGGGGATGACGCTGGCGGAGGCGCGGGTCCGCCGCGACAGGGGCAGGGCGATGGCGGCCACGTTTCCCCCTACTTCCTGGCCGCGACGACGCGGTCGAACACGCCGCCATCGGCGAAGTGGGTGGCCTGGGCCTTGGTCCAGCCGCCGAACGTGTCGTCGATGGTGAACAGCCGTACCGGCTGGAAACTCGCGGCATGCGTCCTCGCCACGTCGGGGTCGCGGGGGCGGTAGTGGTTGCGGGCGATGATCTCCTGCGCCTCGGGGGTATAGAGGAACTGGAGGTAAGCCTCGGCGACGGCGCGGGTGCCGCGCCTGTCGACCACCTTGTCGACCACCGCGACCGGCGGTTCGGCCAGGATGGAGACGGACGGCGCCACGATCTCGAAACCGTCGCCGAATTCCTTCAGCGCCAGCACCGCCTCGTTCTCCCACGACACGAAGACGTCGCCGATGCCGCGCTGGGCGAAGGTGGTCAGCGCCCCCCTGGCGCCCGAATCCAGCACCGGCACGTTCCGGAACAGGGCGGTGACGAAGGCTTCGGCCTTGGCGGCATCGCCGCTGGAGCGGTTCAGTTCGTAGCCCCAGGCGGCGAGATAGTTCCAGCGCGCACCGCCCGAGGTCTTGGGATTGGGGGTGATGACCGCCACCCCCGGCTTCACCAGGTCGTCCCAGTCCCTGATCCGCCTGGGATTGCCCTTCCTGACCAGGAACACGATGGTCGATGTGTAGGGCGAGGCATTGTGGCCGAGGCGCTGTTGCCAGTCGGGCGCCAGCAACTTGGCCTTGTCGGCGATGGCGTCGATGTCGTAGGCCAGCGCCAGGGTCACCACGTCGGCCGCCAGGCCGTCGATCACTGAACGGGCCTGCTTGCCCGAACCGCCATGGGACTGGTTGATCTTCAGAACCTCGCCGGTGCGGGATTTCCAGGACCTGGCGAAAGCCTCGTTGACCGCCTGATACAGTCCCCGCGTCGGGTCGTAGCTGACATTGAGCAGGACCTTGGTCTCGGCGGCCCTTGCCCCCGGTATCGCCCATGCCAGAGCCAGCGCGGCCAGGGCCACCACAACGATGGACAACAGGACTTGGCGAATGTCGTCGATCCACAGCGAACGTGTCATGGCGACCTCCCGGCGCTCGTTAATCTACAAACCAACAAGACTATTAATCTGTATAACAGTAGATTTATGGAGTCAAGCGAATGACGGCCGTCGGGACCACCGATCGGATGGTCCATTGGGAAGGGCCGATGTCGCGATTGTCGGGGCCGGGCCTATTGTCCGGCGTAGATCACCAGGATCAGGGACAGCACCGGCACCGAGGCGATGGTCGACAGCAAGATCACCTGCGAGGTCCGCTCGATGTAGATCTTATACTGGCAGGCGACCACGAAGGTCAGCGCCCCGGTGGGCAGCGCCGCCAGCAGCAGGGCCGAGCCGGTCCAGAACCGGTCCAGCGGAAACAAGGTGAGAATCAGCCCCCAGGTCAGCAAGGGTTGCACCACCAGCTTCAGCGGCACCATCCATCCTACCTGCCGCCAGCCCAGGTCCAGCGGCCGCCCCGCCAGGAACACCCCGATGGCGAACAGGGCGCAGGGGCCGGCGGCGGCGCCCAGCAACTGGCAGAAATTGACCATGGGGGCCGGCACGCCCAGGCCGGCGGCGTTCCAGGCCAACCCGGCGACGGGCGAGAGGATCAGGGGATTGCGGATCAGGGCGCGGCCGACGTCGCGAAGGGCACGGCCGAGGCCGTGGCCGTGCGAGCGGGCCATTTCCATGGCGACGACGGCAAGGCCCACCATCACCGCCCCCATGATCACCGTGCCGATCAGGGCGGGCAGCAGCCTGTCGGGGCCAAAGGCGGCGAGGAACAGCGGAATTCCCATGTATCCGGTATTGGAAAAGCTGGCGTTCAGCGCCTGCATGGACTGGATTTCCGGCCCGTCGCGGCCGATCAGCCAGCCGATCAGCCAGCCCAGGCCATAGGTCAGCAGCATGCCGCCGAGAAAGGCGCCGATGAAGGGCAGGTTGAAGATGTCGGCCAGCGGCTGGCGGGCCATGCCCAGGAACAGAACCGCCGGCAGGGCGAACCAGTAGACGAACGACGACAGCGCCGCCGAGGATTCCTGCCCCAGAACGGTCCGCCCGCCCCAATAGCCGGCCACCACGATGGCGAAGACGGGAAGGGCGACGTCCAGTACGACCTGCATGCCGGTCCCTTCCCTTTCCCGGTTGTCCGCCCGCTCAGAAGTACCGAGCGTTCAGCGCCATGTGGACAAGGATACTGGCGGCGTAGCCCAGCGCCACCGCCCAGCTCCACTTCAGGTGCGAGGCAAAGGTGTAGATGCCCCGCGCCTGTCCCATCAGCGCCACGCCGGCGGCCGAGCCGATCGACAGTATCGAGCCGCCGACCCCGGCGGTGAGCGTGATCAGCAGCCATTGGCCCAGCCCCATGTCGGGCTGCATGGTCAGCACGGCGAACATCAGCGGGATATTGTCGAGAATGGCCGACAGCAGGCCGATGATGATGTTGGCCGGCGTCGCCCCCAGCTGGCCGTACAGCAGGTGGGACATGTTGCCGAGATAGCCGATCACCCCCAGGGCGCCGACGCACATCATGACCCCGTAGAAGAACAGCAAGGTGTCCCATTCGACGCGGGCGATCTTGCGGAAGATGTCGTAGGGTGGCTCGCCATGGGGGCGGGGGCGCTTCTTCAGGACATAGGCGAACACCTTGAGGAAGCCCAGTCCGGTCATCATGCCCAGGACCGGCGGCATGTGCAGGAAGCTGTGGGCCGACACCGCCATGAAGATGGTGAGCCCGAACAGCGCCATGATGGTCTTGGCGCCGTCCTTCATCCGCACCACCTCGTCCCTGGGGGGGGGGGCGCCGGTGGGCAGGGCGAAATGCATGATCGCCGCCGGGACCAGGTAGTTCACCACCGAGGGGACGAACAGCAGGAAGAAGTCGCCGAACGGCACGATCCCCTTCTGCCACACCATCAAGGTGGTGATGTCGCCGAACGGGCTGAAGGCGCCGCCGGCATTGGCGGCGACCACGATGTTGACGCAGGAGGGCGCGATGAAGCGGGGTTGTCCCGCTCCCACCGCCAGGACCACCGCGCACATCAGCAGGGCGGTGGTCATGTTGTCGGCGATCGGGGAGATGAAGAAGGCGAGCCAGCCGGTGATCCAGAACAGCTGGCGATAACTGAAGCCCGAGCGCACCAGCCACGAACGCAGCGTATCGAACACGCCGCGTTCCTCCAGGCAGTTCACGTAGGTCATCGCCACCAGCAGGAACAGCATCAGTTCGCCGTATTCCAGCAGCACATGGCGCACCGCCTGCCCGGCCGCGTCGGCTTGGCCGATTCCGGCGTAATGGATGGCGATCAACACCCACATCAGGCCGGCGGCCACCACCACCGGCTTCGACTTGCGCATGTGCAGGTTTTCTTCGGCGATCACCAGGGCGTAGGCGGTGACGAAGATCGCCAGTCCGGCATAGCCGACCCAGTGCGCCGTCAGGTCGACCATTCCGGCCGAGGCGGCCCACGCGCTGCCGGGCAGGCTGGCGAAAACCAGCGAGGCCGCGGCCAAACGTCCGATTGTCCCCATAAGTCTCCCCTGTCCTCTTCCCATCTTTCTTTGTTCCCCACAGAATTGGCAAACCGCCGGCTGGCGTCCAGGAAAAAATATTTTACCACGCACCCTAAGTGGTAATTGACCTTGTCCGCGCCGGGCAAGGCCTTGCCTCTGGCGGGAATCACGCTATCTTTCGAGGACTGGAACCGACGGAGATCGCCGTGCCCCTGTCTCCCATCCGCGCCTTTCTCCGTCCCGAGACCGCCGGCGGGCTTCTGCTGGTCGCCGCCGCGGTCGCGGCGATGATCTTCGCCAATTCCCCCTTCAGCCATCTTTATACGGCGTTTCTCGATACGCCCATGACGATTCGGGTCGGCAGCGCCGAGATTTCCCATCCGCTGCTGCATTGGGTCAATGACGGATTGATGGCGGTGTTCTTCCTGCTGGTCGGGCTGGAAATCAAGCGGGAAGTTATGGCCGGCGAATTATCCAGCCCCAGGAAGGCGGCGTTGCCGCTGGTGGCCGCCATCGGCGGCATGGTGGTCCCGGCCCTGGTCTATGTCGCCGCCACCTGGCCCGACGCGGCGGCGATGCGGGGGTGGGCCATTCCGGCGGCCACCGACATCGCGTTTGCCCTGGGCGTGCTGGCCCTGCTGGGCGACAGGGCGCCGTCCAGCTTGCGCATCTTCCTGCTGGCCCTGGCCATCATCGACGATCTGGGCGCCATCATCATCATCGCCCTGTTCTTCACCGCCCAGCTGTCGATGCCGGCCCTGGTGCTGGCGGCCTGCGCCCTGGCGGTTCTGGCCGCCCTCAACATGGGGGGCGTCACCCGTCTGGCCCCCTATATCGTCACCGGCATCCTGCTGTGGAGCTTCGTGCTGGAATCGGGCGTTCACGCCACCCTGGCCGGGGTGGCGCTGGGTTTCGCCATTCCGCTGCGCGCCCGCGACCCCAAGGCGCCGTCGCCGCTGAAGACCATGGAACACGACCTTCACCCCTGGGTCACCTTCGGCATCCTGCCGCTGTTCGCCTTCGCCAACGCCGGAATTCCGCTGGACCGGGTCGGGCTGGATACCCTGACCAACCCGGTGACGCTGGGGGTGATGCTGGGACTGTTCGTCGGCAAGCAGGCCGGCGTCATGGCCGCCACCCTGGCGGCGGCCCGCCTCGGAATCGGGATATTCCCGGCCGGCGCCTCGCTTCGGCAATTCCACGGCATGGCGGTTCTGACCGGCATCGGCTTCACCATGAGCCTGTTCATCGGCACCCTGGCCTTCCCCGAGGGCGGCCACGACACCGCCGTCCGTCTTGGCGTGCTGGGCGGGTCGCTGCTTTCGGCGGTGCTGGGCTACGCGCTGCTGAGCCGCCGTTCCGCGCCGGTGGCCCCATAACGAAAATGCCCCGGACCGGCCGGGGCATTCGATACGGTTCCGGCCAGGATGCCTAGCCCTGGGAGCCGCCGCCGGTGGAGGCCAGGTACATGACCAGGCTGGTGAACACGGCGGTCAGCAGCAGGCCCAGATAGACGGCGAAACCGAGCGGGCTGGTGGCGGGGCTGGGGTCGACGCCGCCGCCGAACACGGCGCCCAGCACGGGGACCAGCAGATACAGCGCGATGACCGTGACGCCGGCCACGGTGAGACCCAGAACCTTCGGAAGGACGCCCATGTTACGCTCCATCAATTGAACCGCCATGGCGCGGCGGCAGGTTTCCTTGGCAAAGCTACTACCAGATTTGTGGATTTAACGAAAGTCAAATCCCTCCAATTCCAGTGTGCGCCCGACTCGGCTCCGATGAAATCCTTCTTTGTGTTTCGGGGCGAAGGTGTGACTCTCTCCGGCAGACAGCGCAGCACGGAGGCGTCATGCCTGGAACCGACAGACTGGTGAGCTTCGGGGACGCCGAGGCACTCGCCCATGGCCGTCATGGCGATCCCTTCGCCGTTCTTGGACCGCACCGCGCCAAGGGGGGGGCCATCATCCGCGCCATCCAGCCCCAGGCCCGGCGGGTGTCGGTGCTGGTGGCGGCGGGCGAGGTCGACATGAAACGGGTCCACGATGATGGCCTGTTCGCGGTCCGGCTGGCCAAGGCGGAGCCCTACCGGCTGGTGGTCGAGCATCACGACGGCCAGGTGTTCGAGATCGACGACCCCTATCGCTTTCCGCCGCTGCTGGGCGATCTTGACGTCCACCTGCTGGCCGAGGGGACCCATCTCAGGACCTTCGAGAAACTGGGGGCGCATCTGCGCCGCGTCGACGGAATCGACGGCGTCCATTTCGCCGTATGGGCGCCCAATGCCGAACGGGTGTCGGTGGTGGGCGACTTCAACGGCTGGGACGGACGGCGCCATCCGATGCGGCGACGCCATGACGCCGGGGTATGGGAGATCTTCATTCCCGGCCTGGGCCACGGCGCCGTCTACAAGTTCGAGATCATGGGGCGTGGCGGCATCGTGCTGCCGCTGAAGGCCGATCCTTACGGCCATTTCGCCGAGGTGCCGCCCAAGACCGCCTCGGTGGTGTGGGAGATGGCGGACCGCGACTGGCGCGACGCCGAATGGATGGCGGGGCAGAAGGGGCGCAACGACCGTCATTCCCCCATCAGTATCTACGAGGTCCACCTGGGGTCGTGGCGGCGCGTGCCCGAGGACGGCAACCGGCCGCTGTCCTATCTGGAACTGGCCGACCAGCTGGCCGCCCATGTCGCCGAGATGGGCTTCACCCATGTGGAGTTCCTGCCGGTGCACGAACATCCCTTCGGCGGGTCGTGGGGCTATCAGCCGGTGGGGCTGTTCGCTCCGACCTCGCGCTACGGCACGCCCGAGGAGTTCCGCACCCTGGTCGAGCGTCTGCACCAGCACGGCATCGGCGTCATCGTCGACTGGGTGGCCGGGCATTTTCCCAGCGATCCCCATGGGTTGTCCTGGTTCGACGGCACCCATCTCTACGAGCACGAGGACCCGCGCCTGGGCATTCACCGCGACTGGAACACCCTGATCTACAATTACGGCCGCAACGAGGTGATGAACTACCTCTACGCCAACGCGCTGTACTGGCTGGAGCAGTTCCACGTCGACGGCCTCAGGGTCGACGCGGTGGCGTCCATGCTGTACCTGGATTATTCGCGCAATCACGGCGAATGGCTGCCCAACCGCCACGGCGGCAACGAGAACCTGGAGGCCATCGACTTCCTGCGACGGATGAATCAGGTGGTCTATGGCGAGCATCCCGGCGCCATGACCATCGCCGAGGAATCCACCGCCTGGCCGATGGTGTCGCGGCCGGTGCATCTTGGCGGCCTCGGCTTCGGCTTCAAGTGGAACATGGGCTGGATGCACGACACCTTGCACTATTTCAGCAAGGACCCCATCCATCGCCGCTATCACCACGACGACCTCACCTTCGCCCAGCTTTACGCCTATCAGGAAAACTTCGTGCTGCCGCTGTCCCATGACGAGGTGGTGCACGGCAAGGGGTCGATCTTCGGCCGCATGCCCGGCGATTCCTGGCAGCGCTTCGCCAATCTGCGGGCCTATTACGGCTTCATGTGGACCCAGCCGGGCAAGAAGCTGCTGTTCATGGGCCAGGAATTCGCCCAGGAGCGCGAATGGAACGAGGACGCCAGCCTGGACTGGCACCTGCTGAACGATGCCCGGCACGAGGGCGTCCGCCGGCTGGTCCGCGACCTCAACCGCCTTTACCGCGCCGAGCCGGCGCTGCACCAGTTGGACAACGACCCGAACGGCTTTGCCTGGATCGACTGCAACGACCGCGACAATTCGGTACTGTCGTGGCTGCGACGCGGTCTCGATCCCGAGGACGTGATGGTGATGGTCGGCCATTACACCCCGATGGTCCGCGACGGCTATCGCGTCGGCGTGCCCGGTCAGGGCTTTTACCGCGAGGCGCTCAACACCGATTCGGAATGGTATGGCGGCTCCAACGTCCACAATGGCGGCGGCGTCTGGGCCGAGGAGGTGGCGTGGCACGGCCTGCCCTGGTCGATCATGCTGCGCCTGCCGCCGCTGGCCACCTGCGTGTTCAAGCGCGAGCGATAGGGCAGGGCAATGAACCTTTACCACCCGGCACCGATGTCGTACCTTAAAAGGTAATGTCGTGGTTGTTGGAGAGTCTGCCGTGGACATAGTCAAGGATATCCAGCCGATGACCACCTTCCGCAACCATTCGGCCGCGTTCCTTCAGCATATCCATGAGACCGGCCGCCCGCTGATCCTGACGGTGAACGGCAAGGCGGCGGCGGTGATTCAGGATGTCGAGGCCTACCAGAGACTGCTGGATATGGCGGCGCTCGCCAGCGCCGGAGAGGGAATCAGGCAGGGCTTGGCGGATCTGGAGAGCGGACAGACTCATTCGGCCGCCAAGATCTCCGGTAACCTGCGTGCCAAGCATGACCTTCTGCGTTGACTTGCCACCGTCCGGAGATGGCTGAATGACCGGACGCCGCCGCATCCTGCCGGGATCATCCTATCCGCTGGGGGCGACCTGGGACGGCAACGGCGTCAATTTCGCCCTGTTCTCGGCCCATGCCGAGCGGGTGGAACTGTGCCTGTTCGACGCCTTGGGCCTGCGCGAGCTGGAACGGGTGGTGCTGCCCGAGTATTCCGACGAGGTCTGGCACGGCTATCTGCCCGATATCCGGCCGGGCCAGCTGTACGGCTATCGGGTGCACGGTCCCTACGATCCGATGGCGGGCCATCGTTTCAATCCACACAAGCTGCTGATCGATCCCTATGCCAGGGAACTGTCCGGTTCGTTCGAGTGGTCGGACACCCATTTCGGCTTCCGGCCCGGCTCGACCCGGATGGACCTCCTGATGGACCGGCGCGACAACGCCCGCTACATGCCGAAATGCCGGGTGCTGGACACCGCCTTCACCTGGGGCGAGTCCCGGCGGCCCAATGTCGCGTGGCCGGAAACCGTGATCTACGAGGCCCATGTGCGCGGCCTGACCATGAGGCATCCCGGCGTGCCGGGGCCGTGGCGCGGCACCTTTCTCGGCCTCGCCCAGCCCGGGGTGATCGAGCACCTGAGAAAGCTCGGCATCACCACCATCGAATTACTGCCTATCAACGCCATGGTGGACGAACGCCATCTGGTGGACAGGGGCTTGCGCAATTTCTGGGGCTACAACCCCATCGCCTTCTTCGCCGCCGAGCCACGCTATTACGCGTCAAGCGCCCACGGCGACTTCAAGACCATGGTGAGCCGCCTGCACGACAGCGGCATCGAGGTGATCCTGGACGTGGTCTACAACCACACCGCCGAAGGCAACCACCTGGGGCCGACACTCAGCTTCCGCGGCATCGACAACGCCAGCTATTACATGCTGGGGCCGAACGGGCCGCGCTGGTACGAGAACTATTCCGGTTGCGGCAACACTCTCAATCTCGCCCATCCCCGCGTCTTGCAGATGGTGATGGATTCCTTGCGCTACTGGGCGGAGGAGATGCGGGTGGACGGCTTCCGCTTCGATCTGGCGGCGTCGCTGGCGCGGGGGCCGACCGGATTCGACCTGGGCTGTTCGTCCTTTCTCGACACCGTCCGCCAGGACCCGGTGCTGTCGCGGCTGAAACTGATCGCCGAGCCGTGGGACCTGGGCGGCGACGGCTATCGCCTGGGCGGCTTTCCTCCCGGCTGGTCCGAATGGAACGGCCGCTATCGCGATACCGTGCGCCGTTTCTGGACCGGCGAGGGCGGGCTGATCGGCGATCTGGCCTCGCGCCTGACCGGGTCGTCGGACATCTTCGGCTGGGGGGGGCGCAAGCCGTGGGCCAGCCTCAACTTCGTCACCTGCCACGACGGCTTCACCCTGGCCGATCTGGTGACCTACGAGCGCAAGCACAACGACGCCAACGGTGAGCACAACAAGGACGGCACCGACGCCAATTACGCCTGGAATTGCGGTCACGAGGGGCCGTCGCCCTATCCCGAGATCCGCCAGCTGAGAAAGCGCCAGGCCCGCAACCTGATGGCGACGCTGCTGCTGTCCCAGGGCGTGCCGATGATCCTGGCCGGCGACGAACTGGGCCGCAGCCAGAAGGGCAACAACAACGCCTATTGCCAGGACAACGAGGTGGGCTGGGTCGACTGGTCCGAGGTGGACGAGGACATGCTGGCCTTCGTGCGCCGGCTGATCGACCTGCGCCGCAAGCATCCGGTATTCCGGCGGCCGCGCTTCTTCGAGGGCAGGCATCTGCCGGGGTCGGCGCTCAAGGATATCGTCTGGATCACGCCGGAGGGACGCGAGATGACCCAGGCGGACTGGACCTTGCCCTATGCCCGCTCGCTGGGCTTCGTGCTGGGCGGCGAATCCTGCGCCATCGACAATCTGACCGGGAAGGAGGAGATGGACGACACCTTCCTGGTCCTGCTCAACGCCTACCACGACACCATCGCCTATACCCTGCCGCCGGTGACGCTGGGTCGGGTCTGGGAGGTGGAGGTCGACACCTTCGCCGCCGACGACGCCCGGACGCAGTGGTCGGCCGGAGCCAGCTTTCCGCTCGGCCCCCGTTCGCTGGCGGTGCTGCGCCGTTCCGGCAGGACGAGGGGCGGTGCCGGGCGCGGCCATGACGAGGAGAGACCGGCATGAACGCGGCGCTCGACCATCTGGCCCGGCTGGCCGGCATCGAGGATGGCTGGTGGGACTTTTTCGGAGAATGGCGGGTGGTGCCGGCCGAGACCAAGCGGGTCTTCCTGGCCGCCATGGGATTGCCGGCCGGCGACGACGACGAGGTCCGCGCCTCGCTGCGCGACCTGCTGGCGCGGCCGTGGCAACGCTGGCTGGAGCCGGTGCTGGTGGTGGAGGAGCATTCCACGCCGCCCGGCATTTCCGTCACCCTGCCGGCCGAGGCCGATGACCGGCGATTCGAATGGACGCTGGACGAGGAACTGGGTATCCGCCACGGCGGCTGCTTCCACCCTCGCGACCTGCGCTGGGCCGAGGAGCACCAGCTTGACGGCCGGCTGCTGCATCGCCGCTGGCTCGACCTGCCGGCGCTGCCGCCCTGCGGCTATCATCGCCTGACCCTGGTCGGCCCCGGCGGACATTCCGCCTCGATGATGCTGGTGGTGACGCCTGCCCGCGCCTTCGTCCCCGCCATCTTGGACCAGCCCCCCGGCGCCTGGGGCATCGCCACCCAGATCTACTCGCTGCGCACCCCCGGGGATTGGGGTGTCGGCACCTATGCCGGGCTGGCCGAACTGGCGGCGGGAGCGGCCCGGCTGGGGGCGGGTACGGTGGGCGTCAACCCGCTGCATGCGCTGTTTCCAAGCCATCCCGACCGTTTCAGCCCCTATTCGCCGTCGTCGCGCCGCTTTCTCAACACCGCCTATATCGACGTCGAGGCCATTCCCGAATTCGCCGAATGCCTGGAGGCGCGGCGCATGTTCGCGTCGCCGGGGTTCCAGGCCTCGCTGGCCCGGGTGCGCGGCTATCGCCTGATCGAATATCCGGACGTGGCCCAACTGGCGCGCCCCATGCTGGAGGCGCTGTACCGCTGGTTCCGCAAGGCCCATCTCGACCAGGGCGACGAGCGTGGCCGGGACTTCCGCGATTTCCAGCAGGAATCCGGCGAGGGCGGCCGTCGCTTCGCGGTGTTCGAGGCCCTGCACGAGCGCTTCGAGCGGGATGGCAACGGCTATTGGCGGCAATGGCCAGAAGGGCTTCGCCGTCCCGATTCGCCGGAGGTCATCGCCTTCGCCGGCCAGAATGCCGAACGAGTCGAATTCTTCCAGTGGCTCCAGTTCGTCGCCGACCGCCAACTGGCCGCCGCCCAGAAGGCCGGCAAGGACGCCGGGGCCGCCATTGGCCTTTACCGCGACCTCGCCGTGGGCATCGCCGGCGATGGCGGCGAAGCCTGGGCCGAGCAGGATTCGCTGGCCCTGGGGGTCTCGGTCGGGGCGCCGCCCGATCCGCTGGCGCTGAAGGGGCAGGATTGGGGGTTGATCCCGTTCAACCCCATCACGCTGCGCGAGCACGCCTATGCGCCGTTCATCGGCGTTCTTGCCGCCAACATGCGCCATGCCGGGGCGTTGCGCCTGGATCACGCCATGAGCCTGCAACGGTTGTACTGGGTGCCGCCGGGCCTTGCCGCCGATCAGGGCGCCTATGTCCGCTATCCGGTCGACGACCTGTTCCGGCTGGTGGCGCTGGAAAGCCGCCGCAACCGCTGTCTGGTGATCGGCGAGGATCTGGGCACGGTGCCGGATGGCTTTCGCGAGCGCATGGACCGCACGGGCATCTTCGCCTACCGGGTGATGGTGTTCGAGAAGACCGCCGGCGGCCGCTACCGCCCTCCGGACAAGTACGATTCCCAGGCGCTGGCCATTTTCGCCACCCATGACCTGCCCTCGGCCCGGGGCTGGTGGGCCGGACGCGACATCGACCTGCGGGAAAGGCTGGACCTTTATCCCCGCGACGGGCAGGCGGAAGAGGAACGCGCCGCCCGCCAGCAGGATCGCGACGCCATGCGGGCGGCCCTGGCGGCCGAGGGATTGCTGGCGGCCGACTTCACGACGAAGCCGGTCCTGACCGACCGCGAGGCGGAGGACCTTGCCGCCGCCGCCCATGCCTTCCTCGGCCGCTCGGCGGCCCGGCTGGCGATGGTGCAGATGGAGGACGTCCTGGGCCAGGACCTTCAGATGAACCTGCCCGGCACCACGGTCCAGCATCCCAACTGGCGCCGTCGCTACAATGACGATGTCGGGGGGCTTCTGGCCGATTCCCGCCTGATCGGACTGGCTGGGGGCTTGAAGGACAGAGGGATCGGATAGGGCGATGCCGACTCTGAGCACATTTTATGGCATTCTGATCCAGATGTTCTGGGCCGACCATGCTCCACCTCATTTTCACGCCCTCTATGCGGAAGATGAGGTTCTTATCGACATTCGGACATTGGCCGTTGTCGAAGGACAGGTTCCGCCGCGCGCGCTCGCATTGATTCTCGAATGGGCGCGCCAGCACCAGGATGAACTCATGGAGGACTGGGAGCTATGTTCCCGCAAGCAATCTCCGAAGAAGATCGAGCCGCTCAAGTAATCCCGCCGGTCCACTCACGAATGCCCTGGCGGGTTGCGGCAATTGCCATCCTGCCGGCGTTCCGGCTGAGCGTCGAATTCCAGGATGCCACCAAGGGAATCGTGGATATGGCCCCGCTGGTCCACTCCAGGATGGCGGGGGTATTCGCCGTGCTGGCGGATGCAGAGCGCTTCGCCGAGGCCCGCGTCGAGCATGGGGCCGTGACGTGGCCGGGCGACATTGACCTTGCCCCCGATGCCATGTACCGCGCCATCAAGGCGACCGGCATTTGGGTGCCGGAATGATCCGCGAATATTTCATCGAAATGTGTCCATGCTTGCCCTGATCGCCATTTCATGGAGGAATGGTGGCGGGATGATTTGCTCATACAGGGCGGGACGGTCTTCATGAAGCGGACGAAGCCTCCGGTGATCGGGCTGCTGGGCGACGATGTGGCGAGCATCAAGCAGGCGCTCGCCAGCCATCTTCTCTATACGGTGGGCAAGGAACCGATCAACGCCACCGCGCGCGACTGGTTCATCGCGGCCGCCCATACGGTGCGCGACCGGGTGACCGAGCACTGGATGCCGACCCTGAACCGCTATTACCGGGACGACCGCAAGCGGGTCTATTACCTGTCCATGGAGTTCCTGATCGGCCGCACCCTGGTCAACAGCCTGATCAACCTGGGGCTCTACGATGCGGTCCGTCAGGCCGTCGCGGAAATGGGCCTGGATTTCGACGAGATCGCCGCCTGGGAGGTGGAGGCGGCGCTGGGCAACGGCGGTCTCGGCCGTCTTGCCGCCTGTCTGCTGGATTCCATGGCCACCATCGGCGTCGCCGGCTTCGGCTACGGCATCCGCTACGATTACGGCATGTTCACCCAGCATGTGGAGAACGGCTGGCAGGTGGAAAGCCCCGAGAACTGGCTGCGCTATGGAAATCCCTGGGAATTTCCCCGTCCTGGCGTCATCTTTCCGGTCCGTTTCGGCGGCCGGGTCATCCACTACCGCGATGTCCTCGGCCATTCCCGTTCGCAATGGGTGGACGCCGAGGAAGTCATGGCCATGGCCTATGACGTGCCGGTTCCCGGCTATGGCGGCAAGGTGGTCAACAATCTTCGGCTGTGGTCGGCCAAGTCGACCCGCGAATTCGACCTGAAATACTTCAACGCGGGCAATTACATCGAGGCGGTCAGGGACAAGAACGAGTCCGAGACCCTGTCCAAGGTTCTTTACCCGTCCGACATGACCGACCGGGGCAAGGAACTGCGCTTCAAGCAGGAATACTTCTTCGTCGCCGCCTCGATCCAGGACATCCTGGCCCGCTTCCGCAAGAGCCATTCCGACTGGGACCGGCTGCCCGACAAGGTGGCGATCCAGTTGAACGACACCCATCCGGCGCTGGTGGTGGCCGAGCTGATGCGGGTGCTGGTGGACGAGCATCAGATCGAGTGGGGTCGCGCCTGGGCCATCACCCGGAACTGCTGCGCCTACACCAACCACACCTTGCTGCCCGAGGCGCTGGAGACCTGGACCGTCGACCTGTTCGAGCGGGTGCTGCCGCGCCATCTTGAAATCGTCTACCAGCTCAATCACGAGTTCCTGCAAGGCGTCCGTTTCCGCCATCCCGGCGACAGCGAATTGCTGCGCCGGGTGTCGCTGGTGGGGGAGGAGGGGGGCAAGCGGGTGCGCATGGCCCATCTGGCGGTGATCGGCAGCCACAAGGTCAACGGCGTCGCCGCCATTCATACCGGGCTGATGAAGAGCACCATCTTTTCCGACTTCGAACACCTGTCGCCCGGCAAGATCACCAACAAGACCAACGGCGTCACCCCCCGGCGCTGGTTGCTGGCCGCCAATCCCCGGCTGGCCCGGCTGATCACCTCGGCCATCGGCGACGGCTGGGTCACCGATCTTGGCATGTTGCGCAAGCTGGAGCCCCTGGCCGACGACGTCGGGTTCCGCCGGGATTTCGCGGCGGCGAAGCGGGCCAACAAGGAGGCGCTGGCCTCCATGATCGGCCTGCGCCTGGGGATTGACGTGGATGTCGGCTCGCTGTTCGACGTGCAGGTCAAGCGTATCCACGAATACAAGCGCCAACTGCTCAATCTGCTGCATGTGGTCACTCGCTACGCCCGCATCCGCTCAAACCCGCTGGTGGACGTGGTGCCGCGCACCGTCATCATCGGCGGCAAGGCGGCGCCCGGCTATCATGTGGCCAAGCTGATCATCAAGCTGGTCAACGACGTGGCCGAGGCGGTCAACAACGACCCCAGCGTCGGCGGCAAGCTGAAGCTGGTGTTCGTGCCCAATTACAACGTGTCGACCGCCGAACTGGTGATGCCGGCCGCCGACCTGTCGGAACAGATCTCGACCGCCGGCACCGAGGCGTCGGGCACCGGCAACATGAAGATGAGCATGAACGGGGCGCTGACCATCGGCACCTGGGACGGCGCCAACGTGGAAATCTGCGAGGAGGTCGGCGAGGACAACATGTTCCTGTTCGGCCTGACCGCCCAGGAGGTGGCCCGGCACCGTATGGACGGTTTCGACGCCACCGCCGCCGCCCATACCGACAAGGACCTTGCCCTGGCGCTGGACATGATCGGCTCGGGGTTTTTTTCACCCGACCAGCCCGACCGCTACCGGCAACTGGTGGACCTGCTGACGGTGGACGGCGACCATTACCTGCTTACCGCCGATTATCCGCTCTACATGGCGGCGCAGGACAAGGTGGACCGGACCTATCGCGATCCCGACGACTGGACCAGGAAGGCCATCCTCAACGTGGCGCGCATGGGCAAGTTCTCGTCCGACCGCACCGTCGCCGAATACGCCCGCGAGATATGGAACGCGCTGTAGGAAACCGGCGTTCCCGCTCGGCTTGCCTTCCCGGTGGCGACCTGTTAGGTTCCGCGCCTGATTTTTCCGACAGCCCCCGGATAGCGCCATGAAGATCAACGCCAACCTGATTCGTCCCGGCAACATTCTTGAACACAACGGCCGCCAGTACGCCGTGCTCAAGATCCAGATCGTGCAGCCCGGCAAGGGCGGCGCCTTCATCACCGTCGAGATGCGCGACATCCGCACCGGCAACAAGACCAACGAGCGCTGGCGCACCGCCGACACGGTCGAGAAGTGCAACGTCGAGGCCAAGGAATGCACCTTCCTGTTCCGCGACGATTCCAACATGACCTTCATGGACAGCGAGAGCTTCGAGCAGTTCTCCATGCCCAACGACGTGCTGGGTGATACCATCGCCTTCCTCCAGGACGGCATGGTGGTCGAGGTCGATTTCGTCGAGGGATCGCCGGTTTCCATCGCGCTGCCGGAAAAGGTGGTGATGAAGGTGGTCGAGGCTGACCCGGTGGTGAAGGGCCAGACAGCATCATCGTCGTTCAAGCCGGCCAAGCTTGAAAACGGCCTCAAGATCCTGGTCCCCCCCTTCCTGGAGGAGGGCGAGGTCATCTGGGTTTCCACCGCCGACTGCACCTATCTCGAACGCTTCAAGGGATAGAGGGGGCGCCGCCCGCCTTTCCCGCCGACACTGATAGGACACCCCCCGCCGTGATGGTCCGTTCCGCCCTGCTCAACGTCATGATGGGAGCCGCCCGCAAGGCGGCCCGTTCGCTGGTGCGCGATTACGGCGAGGTCGAGCATCTCCAGGTCTCCATGAAGGGGCCGGCCGATTTCGTCTCGTCGGCCGATATCCGCTGCGAGAAGACGCTGCGGGCCGAGCTGAAGAAGGCGCGGCCCGGCTTCGGCTTCCTGCTGGAGGAGGGCGGCGAGATCGCCGGCGACGACAAGAGCCATCGCTGGATCATCGATCCCATCGACGGCACCACCAATTTCCTGCACGGCATTCCCAATTTCTGCATCTCCATCGGGCTGGAGCGGGATGGCGAAATGGTCGCCGGCGTGGTGTATCAGCCGCTGGGCGACGAGATGTTTCATGCCGAGAAAGGCGCGGGCGCCTTCTTGAACGAGCGGCGGCTGCGGGTTTCCGCCCGCCGCAAGATGGAAGAATGCGTGTTCACCACCGGCATTCCCTTTCACGGCCGTCCGGGGCATCAGACGTTCCTCAAGGAACTGACGGCGGTGATGGGGCAGGTGGCCGGCATCCGCCGCTTCGGCTCGGCGGCGCTCGATCTCGCCTATGTGGCGGCGGGCCGCTGCGACGGTTATTGGGAAGCCGGCATCAAGCCGTGGGATATCGCGGCCGGCATCGTACTGGTCAAGGAAGCCGGCGGTTATGTCAGCGATTACGATGGCGGCGCCGCCATGCTGGAAACCGGCGAACTGGTCGCCGCCAACGATCACCTGCATCAACCGCTGCTCAAGCTGCTGCGCTCGGCCCGGGGCTGAGCCCGCAACGCGCCTGTTGTCGTCGGACTCGGCATCGGATAGTCTCTTGCCCACATTGATGTGGGAGATCGGCACGATGACGAGGGGCAGCAGGCTCATGATGCTCGGGCTGGGGACACTCATTTCCCTGGCCGCGGCCCCCGTTTGCGCGCAGATGGTCATCGGTGAATCCCGTTCCAGCGTCGACGTCAACTGGAGCGTCCTTGACGCGCTTGGCCCCGAACCCACCCTGCCCAGCCTGATCACCCGCAAGCCGGAACCGGATGTCCGGGCCGTGTCGACGGATCGTCAGGCGGCCCCTCTCCGTCCGGTGGGCAAGCCGGCCAGGGCCGCCGTCGAGAAAAAGCCGGTGCCGCCGGTCCGCACCGTCGCCGCCAAGGAAGCCGTGAAGCCCCCCGCCGCCAAGCCGCCGGCCGAAACGGTGACCGCCGCCGCCGCGCCGCCGCCCAAGCCGCCCAAGCCCGATATCGCCGTCGACGTGCCGTCGCCGGCCAAGGCCAAGCCGGATGCGTCGTCGGCGCCTCCGGCCGCGGCTCCGACAACCAAGGCCGAGCCGGGCGCGGTGCAGTTCGTCAAGGCGCCGCCATCTCCTCCGCCCGCGCCTCCGCCGGTGGCCGCAGCACCTCCGCCTTCTCCGCCCGCGCCTCCGCCGGTGGCCGCAGCACCTCCGCCTTCTCCGCCCGCGCCTCCGCCGGTGGCCGCAGCACCTCCGTCTCCTCCGCCCGCGCCTCCGCCGGTGGCCGCCGCGCCGCCGTCTCCTTCGCCCGCGCCTCCGCCGGTGGTCGCCGCGCCGCCGTCTCCTTCGCCCGTACCGCCGCCGGTGGTCGCCGCGCCACCCCGGCAGATCGTGTCGTCGTCGCCGTCTTCGCCGGTGACGCCGCGCAAGGGCAATGGCGGGCTGACGGTCCTGTTCGCCGCCGACAGCGATCACCTGCCCGAAGCCGCCCATGCCGACCTGGAACGCCTTGCCGCCCTGATGGGGAAGGACGAGACCCTGAACCTGCAATTGCTGGCCTATGCCGCCGGCGAGGATGCCAGCGCCAGCAAGGCGCGGCGGTTGTCGCTGACCCGGGCGCTGAAGGTTCGCACCTATCTGATGGAGTTGGGCGTGCGCTCGACCCGTATCGAGGTGCGGGCGCTGGGCAACAAGCTGGAAGGTGGCGCCCCCGACCGGGTCGACGCGGTGGTGGCTACCCGCTGAGGGGGGCTTTTTCACGATGACCCGTCCCAATCGGTTCCTGTTCCGCATGGCCGCATTCCTGGCGGCGGTCCTGGCCGT
Organism: Magnetospirillum sp. SS-4; assembly: GCF_902729425.1. Taxonomy (GTDB): domain Bacteria; phylum Pseudomonadota; class Alphaproteobacteria; order Rhodospirillales; family Magnetospirillaceae; genus Phaeospirillum. Next base: position 44,668 of record NZ_CACVCH010000053.1, read on the forward strand.
CGGCGGGTTGCTGTTCGACGGGCTGGAACAGGCCTTCACCCACAATCCGGCTCTCAACGGTCTGTTGCTGGGCGTTTTCCTCTCGGGGATCATCCTCAACGTTCGTCAGGTGCTGTTGCTGCGTCCCGAGGTGGAGTGGCTGGAAAGCTGGCGGCGCGGCCAGCCGGCCCTGTCCAGCCAATTGCGGCTGCTGGCCCCCATGGCCAGCATGCTGGGCGAACGCCGCGACCGCATGAACCTGTCGGCCATGGCGTTGCGGTCGGTGCTGGATTCCATCGCCGCTCGCCTGGAGGAACAGCGCGACCTGTCGCGCTATGTGGTCGGGCTGATGATCTTTCTCGGCCTGCTCGGCACCTTCTGGGGCCTGTCGCAGACGGTGGGCTCGGTGGGCGAGGTGATCGGTTCGCTGGCGGCCGGCAGCAACGACCCCGCCGCCGCCTTCGAGGGACTGAAGGCCGGACTGGCCAAGCCGTTGAACGGCATGGGCACCGCCTTCTCCACCTCGCTGTTCGGCCTTGCCGGTTCGCTGGCCCTGGGGTTCCTGGATCTGCAATCGGGGCAGGCGCAGAACGCCTTCTATAACGAACTGGAGGAATGGCTGGCCGGCCAGACCCGTATCGGGATCAGCAGCGGCCCGCTGGCCGGCGCCGACGACCAGCAGCAATCGGTGCCGGCCTATATCCAGGCGTTGCTGGAGCAGACCGCCGACAGCCTCGACAACCTCCAGCGCGTCATCAGCCGGGGCGAGGACAATCGCGGCAGCGTCAATGCCGCCCTGACCCACCTGACCGACAAGCTGTCGACCCTGACCGACCACATGCGGGTCGAACAGTCGCTGCTGCTGAAGCTGGGCGAGGGGCAGTTGGAGACCCGCGCCCTGCTGGCCCGGCTGGCCGAAGGCGCCGGCGGCGGCGTCGACGACGCCACCCGCGGCCATATCCGGGGCATGGATGGCTCGCTGAAGCGGCTGATCGACGAAACCGTGGCCAGCCGCGAGGAGGTGGTGGCCGAGCTGCGGACCGAAATCCGCCTGCTGGCCCGCACCATCGCCGCCATCGCCGAAGAGCCGTTGGACAGATAGGAGGGCGAGACCATGCCGCTCGCCCGCCGCGTCCGCCGCAGCATCGATATCTGGCCCGGCTTCGTCGATGCCCTGGCGACGCTGATCATGGTCATCGTCTTCGTGCTGATGGTGTTCGTGCTGGCCCAGTATTTCCTGGGCGAGGCGCTGTCGGGACGGCAGAAGGCGCTGGACAAGCTGGGCCGCGAGATGGCCGAACTGGCCGAATCGCTCAACATGCAAAAGGCGGCCAACGCGGCGCTGGAGGCGGAACTGGTCGCCAGCAAGGCCGAGCGCGACCGCGTCGAGGCCTGGGCCGCCGGGCTGGGCCAGGACGTCGCCGCCCTGGTGGCGCTGAAGGATGAACTGGAGGCCCGCATCAAGGAACTGGATGCCGCCGCCGGGGTCAGGGACGGGGAACTGGTCTCGGAACGCAAGCTGTCCGAGGAGGCGCGCGCCCAGGCGGCGCTGCTCAACCGGCAGATCGAGGCCATGAAGCAGGAATTGGCCCGCGTCGTCGCCGCCCTGGAGGCGTCGGAGACGCGCGACAAGGAGCAAAAGGCCCAGATCGCCGATCTCGGCAAGCGTCTCAACGTCGCCCTGGCCGGCAAGGTCGAGGAGCTTCAGAAATACCGGTCGGAATTCTTTGGCCGGCTGCGCAAGGTGCTGGGCGACCATCCCGGCATCCGCATCGAAGGCGACCGCTTCGTCTTCCAGTCCGAGCTTCTGTTCGCCAGCGGCTCGGCCGATCTTGGCCCCGACGGCGTCGAGCAGGTGAAGCGTCTCGCCGCCACTCTCAAGGATATCGCCAAGACCATTCCCAAGGGCGTCAACTGGGTCCTGCGCATCGACGGCCATACCGATAAGCGGCCCATCGCCTCGTCGCGCTATCCGTCCAACTGGGAGTTGTCGACGGCGCGGGCCACCACCGTGCTGCGCACCCTGGCGGCCAACGGCGTGCCCAAGGACCGGCTGGCGGCGGCCGGCTTCGGCGAGTTCCAGCCGCTGGACCCGGCCGAGACCGAGGCCGCCCTCGCCCGCAACCGCCGTATCGAGATCCGTTTCGACCAGAGATAGGGGGCGGCCGTGTTCAGGGCGCGGCGGCGCTGGAGGTCAGTTGCAGGAAGATGTCTTCCAGGTCGGTCTCGTCGGTGGACAGATCGGTGATGGAAAGACCAGCGGCGGCGAAGGCGTCCAGGATACGGCTGACCGGGGTGGTGGAGGGGCGGTAGCGCAGGACCAGCCGCCGCCCCGGCTTCAGTTCGGGTGAGAACGCCGCCAGGGATTCGGGAATGCCGGTCAGGTCGCTTCCGACGGTGACGGTCAGCGCCTTGCCGTCGATGCGGCGCAACAGATTGGATGTGGTGTCGCAGGCCACCAGGGCGCCATGGTTGATGATGGCGATGCGGTCGCACAGTTGCTCCGCCTCTTCCAGGTAGTGGGTGGTGAGCAAGATGGTGGTGCCCCGGGCGTTCAGTTCGCGGATGGTGACCCACAACTGCCGGCGCAACTCGATGTCGACGCCGGCGGTGGGTTCGTCCAGCACCAGCACCGGCGGGGCGTGGACCATGGCCTTGGCCACCAGCAGCCGGCGGCGCATGCCGCCCGACAGGGTGCGGGCATAGGCGTTGGCCTTGTCGGCCAGCCCGACCGCCTCCAGAATCTCCATGGTGCGGCGCTCGGATCTGGGCACGCCGTACATGCCGGCCTGGACGTCGAGCAGTTCCAGCGGGGTGAAGAAGGGGTCCAGGTTCAATTCCTGCGGCACCACCCCGATGGCGGCCTTGGCGCCGCGCGGATCGGAATCGATGTCGCGGTCCCAGACCCGGACCCGGCCCGAGGTCTTGACGGTCAGGCCGGCCAGGATGTTGATGAAGGTGCTCTTGCCGGCGCCGTTGGGACCCAGCAGGCCGAAGAACGAGCCCCGGGGCACCGACAGCGAGATGCCATCCAGCGCCCGCTTTTCACCGCGATGGCCGTGATAGATCTTGACCAGGGACTCGGCCTCGACGGCAAGATCGGGGGCGGAAGGGGCGGGGGCGTGAGAGAGTGATTGAACCATGGCCGGCAATGGGTATCATCCGGCCCACATCCCGGTCAACGGAGCTTCCAGCCCATGAACGCCGCCACCCCTGCCAAGTCCACGTTCGAGACCATCACCGTCGAGACCGCTTCGGTCGCCTGTGACGGCAATGCCGCCGCCGGCCTGGGCCATCCCCGCGTCTATCTCGACCTGACCGCCCATGGCGAGATCGTCTGTCCCTATTGCTCGGTCACCTACAAGCTGGCCGCCGACGCCAAGGTCGGCCATCACTGACCGTGATTGCCCTCAGTTGCCGGGCGGGCGCATCCGCGCCCTTGGCTTTCGCCGCACGAGCGGCGCGCCCTCAACGGGCTAGTCGCTTCGCTCCAAAGCCGCTCCCGTACCTGGAGGCATGATATGTCAGCCCCCCGCCACGTCTTCCTGATCGACGGTTCCGGCTTCATCTTCCGGGCCTTTCACGGCCTGCCGCCCATGACGAGGCCGGACGGCACCCCGGTCAACGCCGTCTACGGCTTCACCACCATGCTGATGAAGCTGCTGTCCGAGACCGAGGCCGATCATGTGGCGGTGGTGTTCGACACCTCGCGCAAGACCTTCCGCAGCGAGTTCTATCCCGAGTACAAGGCCCACCGGCCGCCGCCGCCCGAGGATCTGGTGCCCCAGTTTCCGCTGGTCCGCGACGCCACCCGGGCGTTCGACGTCTGCTGCGTCGAGATGGAAGGATTCGAGGCTGACGACCTGATCGCCTCCTACGCCCGCGCGGCGGCGGCGGCGGGCGCGGCCGTCACCATCGTCTCGTCCGACAAGGATCTGATGCAACTGGTGGGGCCGGGCATTTCCATGCTGGACCCCATGAAGAACCGCGTCATCGGCGAGGCCGAGGTGCGCGAGAAGTTCGGCGTGCCGCCGAACCGGGTGGTGGATGTGCAGGCGCTGTGCGGCGACGCCTCGGACAACGTGCCGGGGGTTCCCGGCATCGGCATCAAGACCGCCGCCCAGCTGATCGAGGAATACGGAGACCTCGACACCCTGCTGGCCAGGGCCGCCGAGATCAGGCAGCCCAAGCGCCGCGAAACCCTGATGGAGAACGCCGAACTGGCCCGCGTCTCGCGCCGGCTGGTCCAGTTGAAGGAAGATGTGCCGCTGCCGGTGCCGCTGGCCGGTCTGGCGGTGAAGCCGGTCAATCCCGAGACCCTGGCCGCGTTCTGCGCCGCCCAGGGCTTCCGCTCGCTGCTGTCGCGCCTCAACGTCAAGGCCCCACCGGCGCAAGCCCCCGCCCAGGCAGCTCCCGCCCAGGCCGCTGCTCCGCCATCCGCCCTCAAGGCGGAATACGAACTGGTCCTCACCGTCGAGGCGCTGGACCGCTGGATCAGGGACGCCACCGCCGCCGGCGCGGTCGCCTTCGACACCGAGACCACCGGGCTTGATCCGCTGCGCGCCCAACTGGTCGGCGTGTCGCTGGCGGTGGAACCCGGCCGCGCCTGCTATATCCCGGTGATGCACAGCCCGCCCCAGGCTCAGGGCACCCTGGATCTGGGCGGCTCCGGCCCCGCCGCCGAGGCCCCCCAGTTGATTCCGGCGGCGGAGATTCTGTCCAGGCTGGCGCCGCTGCTGGCCGATTCCTCGGTGCTGAAGGTCGGCCACAACATCAAGTACGACATGCAGGTCCTGGCCGGGCTGGGCCTGACGGTGGCGGCGGTCGACGACACCATGCTGCTGTCCTACGTGCTGGACGGCGGCGCCCACGGCCACGGCCTGGACGAATTGTGCCTGCTGCATTTCGGCCACGCCAACATCGCCTTTGCCGAGGTGTGCGGCAGCGGCAAGAGCCAGATCACCTTCGACCGGGTGCCGCTGGACAAGGCCTGCGCCTACGCCGCCGAGGATGCCGACATGACGCTCCGGCTGCACCGGCTGCTGAAGCCCCGGTTGCTGGCCGAGCGCATGGTGACGGTCTACGAGACCCTGGAACGGCCGCTGGTCCCGGTGGTCGTCGCCATGGAGCGGGCCGGCATCAAGGTCGACCGCGCCGCCCTGATGGCGCTGTCCGAGGATTTCGGCCGCCGTCTGGTCGAGCTGGAGGCCGAGGTCATCGCCCTGAACGGCGGCGAGGCCTTCAACCTGGGCTCGCCGCAGCAATTGGGCAAGGTGCTGTTCGAAACCCTGAACCTGCCCGGCGGCAAGAAGACCAAGACCGGCCAGTGGGCCACCGGCGCCGACGTGCTGGAGGACCTGGCCCATCTGCATCCGCTGCCCGCCCGCCTGCTGGACTGGCGCCAGCTTGCCAAGCTGAAAAGCACCTATACCGACGCCCTGGTGGCCCAGATCAACCCGGCGACCGGGCGGGTGCACACCAGCTATTCGCTGGCGGCGACCACCACCGGGCGGCTGTCGTCGAGCGATCCCAACCTCCAGAACATCCCGATCCGCACCGAGGAAGGCCGCAAGATCCGCCACGCCTTCGTCGCCGAGCCGGGGCACCGGCTGATTTCGGCCGATTATTCCCAGATCGAGCTGCGTCTGGTCGCCCATGTCGCCGGCATCGAGGGATTGCGGACCGCCTTCGCCTCGGGCCACGACATCCACGCCATCACCGCGTCGCAGGTGTTCGGCGTGCCGGTCGAGGGCATCGACCCGTCGCTGCGCCGCCGCGCCAAGGCGATCAATTTCGGCATCATCTACGGCATCAGCCCGTTCGGACTCGCCGCTCAGCTCGGCATTCCCCAGGGCGAGGCCAAGGCCTACATCACCGCCTATTTCGACCGCTATCCCGAAATCCGGACCTTCATGGAGCGGACCAAGGAGGAGGCACGGGCCAACGGCTTCGTCCTCACGCCGTTCGGACGCAAGGTCTATACGCCGGGCATCAAGGACAAGAACGGCGCCATGCGCGCCTTCGCCGAACGGGCCGCCATCAACGGCCCCATCCAGGGCGGAGCCGCCGACATCATCAAGCGGGCCATGGTCCGCCTGCCCGACGCCCTGGCCGAGGCAGGCCTGTCCGCCCGCCTGCTGCTTCAGGTCCACGACGAACTGGTGCTGGAGGCGTCCGATGCCGAGGCCGACGCCACCATCGCCGTGGTCCGGCGGATCATGGAGAACGCCGCCACCTTGTCGGTGCCGCTGGTGGTCGACGCCCGCGCCGCCGCCTCGTGGGACGAGGCGCACTGATCAGCCCAGCAGGCGTTTCAGTTCATAGACCAGATCAAGCGCCTGACGGGCGCTGAGGTCGTCGGGATTGACCCCCTTCAGTGCCTCTTCCACCGCCGCCGGCCGGGCCGCCGCCGGAGCGGCCTTGGGACGCGGCGCCATGGCGGCGAACAGCGGCAGGTCGTCGGCCAGCTTGGCCATGTCCGAGGCCTGATCGGACTTTTCCAGGATGGTCAGGACCTCCTCGGCGCGGGCGACCACCGCCGGCGGCAGTCCGGCCAGCCGGGCGACGTGGATGCCGTAGGAGCGATCCGCCGCGCCGGCACCGACCTCGTGCAGGAACACCACGTCGCCCTGCCATTCCTTCACCTTCATCATGTGGCACGACAGCGAGGCCAGCTTGGCCGAAAGTCTGGTCAGCTCGTGGTAATGGGTGGCGAACAGGGCGCGGCAGCGGTTGACCTCGTGCAGGTGCTCGACCACTGCCCAGGCGATGGACAGGCCGTCGAAGGTGGCGGTGCCGCGTCCGATCTCGTCCAGGATCACCAGGGCGCGGGGACCGGACTGGTTGAGGATGGCGGCGGTTTCCACCATCTCGACCATGAAGGTGGAGCGGCCGCGCGCCAGATCGTCGGCGGCGCCGACGCGCGAGAACAGCCGGTCGACCACGCCGATCCGGGCGGAATCGGCGGGAACGAACGACCCCATCTGGGCCAGCACCGCCATCAGGGCGTTCTGGCGCAGAAAGGTGCTCTTGCCCGCCATGTTGGGGCCGGTGATCAGCCATAGCCGCTGGGAATCCGACAGGTCGCAGTCATTGGCGACGAAGGCGCCGGCGTGGGCGGCGGTCAGGGCGGCCTCCACCACCGGATGGCGTCCGCCCTTGATGTCGAAGCCGGTGCCGCCATCGATCTGCGGCCGGGTCCAGCGCTGGCTTCGCGCCAGATGGGCCAGGGCCGTGGAGACGTCCAGTTCCGCCAGCGCCCCGGCGGTTCGGGCGATATCGGCGGCGCGCGCCGTCACCTCGCCCACCAGTTCGGCGAACAGTTCCTGTTCCAGGGCCAGGGCGCGGTCGGCGGCGCCGGTGATGCGGCCGGCCAGTTCGATCAGCTCGGAGGTGGTGTAGCGGGCCGAACTCGCCATGGTCTGGCGGTGGATGAAGCCGTCGCCCAGCTTGTCGGCCTGCCTGGCCGGGACCTCGATGTGGTGGCCGATGATGTTGTTGTGGCGGATCTTGAGGGCAGTCACGCCGGTTTCCTCGGCATAGCGCCGCTCCAGCCGCATCAGGACGGCGTGACTTTCGCCGCGCAGCGCCTTGGTCTCGTCCAGCGCCGGGTGATATCCCTCGGCGATGAAGCCGCCGTCCCTGGCGTTGAGCGGCAGATCAGGCGCCAGGGCGCGGGTCAGCCGGTCCACCAGGGCCGAATGCTCGCCAAGATCGCGGACGCAGCCGGCCAGTCCCGGCGGCGTGTCCAGCATCGGCGCGGCCACCAGATTGCGCAGATTGGGCACCTCGGCCAGGGCGTCCCTGACATTGGCCAGATCACGGGGGCCGCCGCGCCCCAGGCTGAGGCGCGACAGGGCGCGTTCCACGTCGGGACAGCGTTTCAGCGCCTCGCGCAGGGAATCGCATGTTCCGTCCTGCTCGACCATGAACGCCACCATGTCGAGGCGGTGATCGATGGCGGCCGGGTCGGTCAGCGGCGCCGCCAGCCGCGCCGCCAGCAGCCGCGCCCCCGCTCCGGTGACGGTGCGGTCCATGACGGCGAGCAGCGATCCCCGCCGCTCGCCGGTCAGGGTTTCGGCCAGTTCCAGGTTGCGCCTCGTGGCGGCGTCGATCTCCATCACCGCGCCCTCGGCCAGGTGGCGGGGTGGTGAAAGACGGGGCAGCCTGCCCTTCTGGGTCAGTTCGACATAGTCGACCAGAGCGCCGCCGGCCGCCAGTTCCGGCCGGGAGAAGGCGCCAAAGCCGTCCAGCGAGCCGACACCGTAAAGGGCCTCCAGCCGCCGCCTCGCATTCTCGGAATCGAAGCGGGCCGAGGGCAGGGGCGACAGGATGGATTTCCATTCGGCCCAGGTTTCCGACAGCGATTCGGTTCCCAGCAGCCGGTCGCCCACCAGCAATTCTCCGGGCGACAGCCGGGCCAGGGCGGCGGACAGGGTCTTGGCCGACAGCGCCTGCATGGCGAACTCGCCGGTGGAGACGTCGACCCAGGCCAGTCCCAGCGCCCCCTGGGCCTCGGCCACCGCCGCCAGATAATTGTGGCTGCGGGCGTCCAGCAAGGTGTCCTCGGTCAGGGTGCCGGCGGTGATGACGCGCACCACGTCGCGGGCGACCACCGACTTGGAGCCGCGCTTCCTGGCCTCGGCCGGGTCCTCCATCTGCTCGCCGATGGCCACCTTGAAGCCCTGGCGGACCAGTTTCGCCAGATAGGCCTCGTAGGCGCGGACGGGAACCCCGCACATGGCGATGTCCTCGCCCAGATGCTTGCCCCGCTTGGTCAGCGCGATGTCGAGCGCCGCCGAGGCCCGGACGGCGTCGTCGAAGAACAGCTCGTAGAAATCGCCCATGCGGTAGAACAGCAGGCAATCGGGATGAAGCCGCTTGATGGCCAGATACTGGGCCATCATCGGGGTGGCGTCGTCGGGAATGGGGGGCAGGTCGTCGGTCACGGGCCAGCATGTCGCATCGGTGGGAGACCCCGGCACAGTATCACGCGGACCGGGGCAGGCAAGGGGCTCTCCCCTTTATCCGGGCACTCCGCCGCCGCCGTTCATGACGCTCCCACGATGCCGGACAGGGCCGCCTCCACCTCGGCGGTTTCCAGTTCGGCCAGGCTGGGACGGCGCAAGACCGTGACCCGGCCGCGCGGCGCGCACAGCGACGGGTCCGATTCGTGCGAGAACAACACCACCGAGGGACAGCCGCCGGCGGCGATCAGATGCATGGGGCCGGTATCGTTGCCGATGGCGACCACCGCCTGGCGCGCCAGGGCGATGATGTCCAGCGGCGAGGTTCGTCCCGACAGGTCGCGGGCGGCCGGGCAGGCGGCGGCGATGGCGGCCAGTTGAGGCGCTTCCTTGCCGGTGCCCAGCAATAGGGGCGTGATGCCGTTTCCGGACAGCCAGGTCGCGACGGCGGCGAAGCGCTCGGCCGGCCAGCGCTTGCCCGGCCGGTGGACGGCCCCTCCCGGGCACAGCAGGGCATGGGGACGCGGCAGGCCGAAGCGGGCGAGGTCGCCGCTCGCCCAGGACAGGTCCGGGGTGGGAAAGGTGGCGATGCCGGCCATGACTAGCTGTTCGCGCTGGCGTTCGATGGTGTGCATGGAATCGCGGTCGGGGTTGGCGTGGGGATGCGAGCATCCCGGCGCGATGCCGGACCAGCGCGGCTGCTTGCCCATCAGGAGGAAGTAGCTGGATGAACGGTCCGAGGTCTGCAAGTCGTAGACCTGCCGAAAATCACCGCCGCGCAGCCACGACCGCAGCGCCAGCAGCTTGCCCGGCTGCCACAGCCGGGGACGTTCGTCCAGGCGGATCTCGTCGAACCAGGGGGTGGCCCGGGCCAGATCGGCGAAAGGGGCGGTGGTCAACAGGGTAATGCGGTCGCCGGGGTGGTGGGCGCGGATGGCGGCGAAGGGGCCGAAGGCCTGGACGAAGTCGCCCAGCGCTCCCAGCTTGATGACCAGGACGTTCATGTCAGCCATCGGACGAGGGGCGGCTCAGCACCTCCTCGTAGACCGCCATGGTGCGGGCGCACATGGTTTCCTTGCTGAAATTGGCGCGCACATGCTGGATGGCGATCTCCGCCATGCCGGCCCGTTCGTCGGCCGACAGCGCCAGGAACCGGTCCAGCGCCTGCGCCAGGGCGTGCGGGTCGCCGGGCGGGGTCAGCCAGCCGGTGCGGCCGGGCAGGACGGTCTCGCCGGTGGCGCCATGGGCGGTGGCGATCACCGGACGGCCCATGGCCTGGGCCTCGACGGCGACGCGGCCGAACGCCTCGGGATCGGTGGAGGCCGACACCACCGCGTCGGTCAGCATGTAGGCGGCCGGCATGTCGCCGCATTCGTCGGTCAGGTGGACCACGTCGCCCAGGTCGCGGCGGCGCACCAGTTGCTCCAGTTCCTCGCGATAGCCGGTGCGGCCCTGGTCCGAGCCCACCAGCAGGCAGCGGATGTCGCGGCGGCCCAGCAGGGCCAGGGCCTCGATCAGTACCGACTGCCCCTTCCAGCGGGTCAGGCGCCCCGGCAGCATGATCACCCGATACCCGTCGGGCAGCCGCCATTTCTGCGCCAGTTGGATGATCCGTTCCGGACTGACGCGGGCCGGGTCGAAGCGGTTCATGTCGATGCCGCGATGCACCACCCGGATGCGGTCGGGGGCAAGGCCGTAGACCCGGCGGGCATGCTCGGCGATGAAGTCCGAGATGGCGATCACCCGTTCGCCCCGAGTCATGATGGCGTTGTAGCGGTTCTTCAGTCCGAACCAGCCCGAGGTGTTGTAGGTGCCGTGAAAGGTGGTGAGGAAGTGGCAGCCGGTGCGTTCGGCCGCCATCCAGGCGCTCCAGGCCGGCGCCCGCGACCGGGCGTGCAGGATGTCGACCTTGCGGCCGGCGATGATCGCGGCCAGCCGGTCGGCGTTGCGGCGGATCACCAGCGGGTTCTTGCTGGCCAGCGGCAAGGTGATGTGTTCAGCCCCGACGCGGGTCAGTTCGCGGGTCATGGGGCCGCCCTCGGACGCGACCAGCGACGTCCAGCCGGCCTCGGCCAGGGCGGCGGCCAGATCGACGGTGCCGCGCTCGACGCCGCCGGTCACCAGCGCCGGCAGCACCTGCAACACCACGGGAGCGGCGGCCGCTTCCGGAAGGGGTTGACGGGTGTCGTCCAAGGGCGCATCGATGGGAACGGCGTTATCCATGGGCATCGGGGAAAGGCATTTCAATCCATGACGGCGGTCGAAAACGACGGGACTTCTCCCTTCGGGGGCGGGATATTATCACGCCCCGATGGCGCGACAATCGCATACCACGCCCTTGATGGCAAAAAGCCCGGAATCGTGTTCCTGCATGGCTATCATTCCGATATGACCGGCGGCAAGGCGCTGGCGTTGGAGACGCTGTGCCGCGACCAGGGCCGGGCCTTCCTGCGCTTCGACTATTTCGGCCATGGCCGGTCTTCCGGCGACGTCCGGCACGGCACGGTCGGGCGTTGGGCCGCCGATGCGGTGGCGGTGCTGGACCAACTGACCGAAGGACCCCAGGTGCTGGTCGGTTCCAGCCTGGGCGGCTGGATTGCGCTGCTGACGGCGCTGGAACGCCCGCATCGGATGGCGGGGCTGGTGGGGATCGCCGCCGCTCCCGACTTCACCGAGGATCTGATGTGGCAGGATTTCTCGTTCGAGCAGCGGCGCGAGCTGATGGAGCGGGGCGAGATCAGCCTGCCCAATTGCTACGACCCCGGCCAGCCCTGGCGGGTCCATCGCGTCCTGATCGAGGATGGGCGCAATCATCTGCTGCTGCGCGATTCCATCAATCTCGGTTGCCCGGTGCGCCTGATCCACGGCCAGCAGGATGCCGACGTGCCGTGGCGCACCGCCTTGCAGATCGCCGATTGCCTCGCCTCGGACGATGTCGAGGTGGTGCTGGTCAAGGATGGCGATCATCGGCTGTCGCGCGATCAGGATATCGGGCGGATGACGCGGGTGGTCAGCAGCCTGTTGGACGTGGCCGGGGAAATTCCAGGATGACAGCCAACCGATCCGTCGACCGGGACAAATCGGCCGGTGAGCATGTCCAGGCCGGAAACGGCCGGCATGACGATCTCGACGCCCTGACCGGCCTGGGGCGCGCCTTGGCGGCGGCGGGTGAAATCCCGGGAGCCGTCGAGGCCTTTCACAAGGCGATCCTGATCCTGCTTGATGCGGCGATGTTTCCGCAGGCGAAGCGGCTTATCGACGAGGCAAGGTCAAGCGGCGTCGATCATCCCGCTTTCGACGATTACAAGGAGGCGGTGGATTCGGCTCCCGTGTTCTTTGGGTTTCAGGGAACGCACGCCCCGGAACGCCAAGTCTACATGAGCGCCGCCGTTCACATGCTCGGCACCGCCGGCCGTCCCATTTCCATTCTTGAGATTGGAACCTACATGGGGGCGTCCATGATCACCTGGGCCAGGGCGATCGAGCGTTTCAGCGGCGGAATTGGTGAAATCTACTGTCTCGACCCATGGGACGGCGCCGATTCCGCCCAGTATGACGATCACATGGCCGAGGATATTCAAAGCGGGCTGGCCTACCGGGTGTTTCAGAACGCCACGAGATTTGTCGGTGACGGCATAAAGGTTACCGAGCTTCGCGGGTTCAGCGATGATATCCTTCCAACATTGGCGGGAATGACCTTCGACATAATCTATGTGGATGGATGCCATCTTCATCCGGAAGTGCTTAATGACTTGCGATCGGCTGATGCATTGCTGTCCATCGGCGGCTTCATGTGCGGCGACGACCTCGAGGTACAGCTTCATGAGCTTGATCGCGAACTGGTCGAGGCCAATGCCCGCAACGATTTCGTCCTGGTGGACGGGGGCGGGGGGCTGGGATTTCATCCCGGCGTGACCCTTGGGGTCGGGACGTTTTTCGGACCGGTCAGCGCGTTTGGCGGTTTCTGGATCATGCGGAAAACGGCCGAAGGGTACCGGCCCGTCCAGATGCGGGGAAAGGGGCTGCTGCCGTATCATTGGCCCCAGGAATTCGTGGAACAGGCCCGGCGCGCCGTTGTCGACGCGGGTCTGCTCCACGAGATTTTGTAGCCTGTCCTGGCGCGCTCCGCTGTCGGAAGCCGGCCGCGCCGCATCGCGTTGGAAAGACCGACATGCACCATCGCCTTGGCCCATCCGCCGCCCTGCTCGCCGCCTTGCTGGGGCTGGGCGGATGCAGTTTCATCAGTCCCGACGCCACCGCCGAGGCGCTGAGGAGCAATGCCGACCGGCGCGTCAGCTTCCGCGTTCCCGTCTCGCCGGCCAATGCCTGCCCCAAGGCGGCCCGCATGCTGATGTGGTGCGCCGGCGGTCCCAGCTTCCACTATCGCTGCAACATCTCGCCGGATGGCGGCAAGGCCGAACTGACCGGGGTTCTGGAGGCCGTCTACCGCACCGAATTCTTCATGGTGACCGATTTCGTCAGGGATTCCGGGGGCTCCGTCGCCACCGTCCACCAGCGCGACGGCGTTCTGATCTATGATTACGCGGCGCGGATCGAACGCTATCTCACCAATCCCGATTGCCAGCCGCGCTGACCGGTTTCCCAAAAGAAAAGGGCCGGCAGCGTCGCTGCCGGCCCCCTTCGCGTCCGCAGGCCTTAGAGGGCCTTCAGATTGACCGCCGAGGTCTTGCCCTTGCGGGGGTCGCGCTCTTCCTCGAAGGCGACCTTCTGGCCTTCCTTGAGGCCGCCGAGACCGGCGCGCTCGACCGCGGAGATGTGGACGAAAACGTCGGCGCCGCCGTTATCCGGGGCGATGAAGCCGTAACCCTTGGTACCATTGAACCACTTGACAGTGCCGTTCGGCATTTGATGTCTCCAAAGATGAGCGTGGCGCGACGCGCCAATGCGTCGCGCATCAAGTGCCGTGCGACCGAGTCGTTTACCAAGGCAGTGATGGCCTCACTCTTCACTCTTGGCCGGGTGAATGCAAGCAAAACCTACACTCGCCCGGTTCGAATCACCTCGGCGAACCACTTGTAGCTGTCCTTGGGGGTGCGTTTCAGGGTGTCGTAATCAACCCTGACGATGCCAAAGCGCTTGGACAGGCCGAAGGCCCACTCGAAATTGTCCAGCAGCGACCACGCCAGATAGCCGGTGACGTTGCAGCCGTCCTTCAGCGCCCGCGCCACCTCGGAAACGTGGTCCTTCAGGAAGGTGACCCGGTCGGCATCGTGCACCTGGCCGTCGGGCGAGACCACGTCGTCATAGGCGGCGCCGTTCTCGGCGATGAACACCGGCGGATTGCCGTAGAGTTCCTTGAACTCGCGCAGCAGGTCATAGAGCCCGTCGGGCTGGACCGGCCAGCCCATGGCGGTCCAGCGGTCGCAATGGGCGTCGCCCCAGAACACGTCGAAGGGCCGGCCCTCCTCGTGCTTCATGGTCATGCGGGAATAATAGTTGATGCCCAGCAGGTCGAGGGGGAACCGGATGGCCTCCAGATCGCCCGGCTTGACGATATGGGCCATCTTGTCGGCCAGCACGTCGGGAATGGCGCCCCGCATCACCCCGTCCAGCGGCACCCGGTTCCACACCGCGTCCCAGCGGATGGCGGCGGCGCGGTTCTTCGGGTCGTCGTCCTGGGACCGGCAGGGCTGGAGATTGATGACGGTGCCGAGCGTCGCCTTGGGGAATTCGGCCCGGATGGCGCGCAGCGCCGCGCCCTGGGCCAGATTCTGGTGGTGCAGCGCCTTCAGGATGCCGTCCTCGCCCAGGGTGTAGCCGGGGGCGTGCTCGCCGATGCCATAGCCGATGATGGCGACCACGTTGGGTTCGTTCAGCATGAACCAGTCCTTGACGCGGTCGCCCAGTCGCCGGCTGGCGATGGCGGCGTATTCGGCGAAGGGGCCGACGATCTCGCGCCCCTGCCAGCCGCCCTTGTCCTCCAGCGGCTGCGGCAGGTCCCAGTGATACAGGCAGGCCATGGGGCGGATGCCGGCCTCCAGGATCTTGTCCACCAGCCGGTCGTAGAAATCGAGGCCCTTGGGATTGACCGCCCCGGTTCCGGCGGGGACGATGCGCGGCCACGCCAGCGAGAAGCGATAGGCGTTGAAGCCCGCCGCCTTCATCAGGGCGATGTCCTCGGGATAGCGGTGGTAGTGGTCGCAGGCGACCTTGGCGCTGCTGCCGTCCTGGATGCGGCCCTGGGCGGTGAAGGTGTCCCAGATGGTCATGCCGCGCCCGTCCTCGTCATAGGCGCCCTCGATCTGGTAGGCGGCGGTGGAGGCGCCCCACAGGAAATCCTTGGGGAACTGGCGGGGAGCCGCCTTGGTGTCGGCGGTCTTGCTGGCGATGGTCATGGCGGCGACTCCGGCTAGAAGCTGGCGGCGGGAAACGGTCATTGGGTGGGGCGCTGGTGAAAGCCGTGGCCGACCGCGTCGGCCGAGGGCTCGATGGTGACGCGGGAGACGGCGGCGGCGGTGGGGCCGTGGCGGCAGGCGGCGACCATGTCGTCGACGGTGACGGCGGGGCCGTGGAACACCGCCTCGACGCTGCCGTCGGCGCGGTTGCGCACCCAGCCGGCCAAGCCGCGGGCGGCGGCCTGCTCGATGGTCCAGCCGCGATACCATACCCCCTGGACCCGGCCCTCGATCACCACGCGAACGGTCTTGACCTCGCTCACCTTAAGCCCCCGCTTGAAAGCCCGTGCTCCATATTAGGGCTTGCAATGTCGAGGGGGGAGTCCGTATTTTCCCGGCGGGAGATCGGCGGCGGACGGACCCGTCGCCAACCCGGTCAGGTCCGGAAGGAAGCAGCCGTAACGATTTCCGGTCCGGGTCGCCGTCCGGTCTCCCACCTTCATCCCCGCATCAGGTCTGACTGACGAAGCGCAGCACGCTGCGTTCGACCACGCGCGCCAGGAAGGTGATCAGTTCGGTGGCCTGGCCGGCATGGAAGGTGCGGCCATTGCGCGAGCCCAGGGCCATCAGGCCGTCCGGGCAGGGGCCGCCGGGCGACAGCCGCACCACCGCCGACGACTGCACCAGGGCGGCGCCGTCGGCGAACAGGGCGGGGTCGCCGGGCATTTCCTCGGTCAGGGCGCAGTCGCGGTCATGGCCCCCCATGGTGCGGGCCACCATGCCGGCGGGCAGGGTGACGAGGCCGGGGGCCACCAGCCGGGGCAGCGGTTCGCAGGCGGGCTCGAAGCATAAGGTGGCCACGTCCACGTCCAGCAGCGCCGGCAGATCGTCACCGATGGTTTCCGCCAGTTCGGCCAGGGTGTCGGCCGACAGGATGGCCAGCACCGCCTTGTGGGTGCGGGTCTGGATGGACATGTTGCTGCGGCTGGTGTGAATCAGGCTTTCGGCGGTGCCCCTCACCCGGTCGACCTCGTCGCGCAGGCGCTCGATCATGAATACCTGCATGTCGAGGATGCCATCGTCCCCGGCCCAGCGGGACGGCGGCGACAGGCTGAGCAGCAGATCGGGGTGGCGCACCAGAAAATCGGGATGGGCGTGAAGATAGGCCGCCACCTGCCGTTCGTCGGGCAGGATCACCGGCACTGCTGCTTCGTCGCGCTTGCGCGCCATGCGGATCACCTTCGTCGGGAAAACGTTCCGGGGAACGGAGTTCGGTTGCGCGGGGGCTTGGTTTCTTGGACTTTAGCTTATGTCCTCCGAGTCCTCCACTTCAACCCCTCCGTTTCTCGCGCCTGGTGACCGGGTGGCGGTGTTGCTGCCGCTGCCCCTGGCCGGGGCCTATGATTATCGTGTCGGCGACGAAGCGCTCGGCCCCGGCGACATCGTGATGGTGCCGCTGGGCCGGCGCGAGGCCATCGGCGTGGTGTGGGGCCGGGGCGGCGGCGACGTGGCGGAATCCAGGCTGCGCCCGGTGATCCGCAAGCTGGAGGCGCCGCCCCTGCCGGCGGCCAGCCGCGCCCTGGTGGATTGGGTGGCCGGCTATACCCTGGCGCCCGCCGGGGCGGTGCTGAAGATGTGCGTCAGCGTGCCCTCGGCGCTGGAACCGGCCAGGGGGCAGGCGATGCTGCGCCGCTGCGCCGCTCCGCCCCCTTTCAAGGAGACCGCCGCCCGCCGCCGGGTGCTGGAGACGGCGGCCCGCCTGCCGCCCATGGCGGCCGCCGACCTGGCCCGCGAGGCCGGGACGGGGCCGGCGGTGATCAAGGGCCTGCTGGAGGCCGGCGCGCTGGAATGCGTCGAGATGCCGCGTCCGGCGCTGTTCCCGCCGCCGGACCTCTCGCGCCCCGCCGCCCTGCTGTCGCCGGATCAGCGCGCTGCCGCCGATGCGCTGGTGGCGGCGGTGGCGGGCGGCTTCTCGGTGTCGCTGGTCGACGGCGTCACCGGCTCGGGCAAGACCGAGGTCTATTTCGAGGCGCTGGCCGCCGCCCTGGCCAAGGGAACCCAGGTGCTGGTGCTGCTGCCGGAAATCGCCCTGTCGGCCCAGTGGCTGGAACGCTTCCGGCAACGGTTCGGCGTTCCCCCCGCCGAGTGGCATTCCGAACTGGGCGATGCCCGGCGCCGCGATACCTGGCGGGCGGTGGCCCGGGGCGAGGCCCGGGTGGTGGTCGGCGCCCGCTCGGCCCTGTTCCTGCCCTATCCCCGCCTGGGCCTCATCGTGGTGGACGAGGAGCACGACCAGGCCTTCAAGCAGGAGGAGGGCGTCTGCTACCACGCCCGCGACATGGCGGTGGTCCGCGCCCGCCTAGGGAGCATCCCGGTGGTCCTGGCCTCGGCGACGCCGTCGCTGGAAAGCGTCGCCAACGTGGAG
This sequence comes from Magnetospirillum sp. SS-4, assembly GCF_902729425.1. Classification (GTDB taxonomy): domain Bacteria; phylum Pseudomonadota; class Alphaproteobacteria; order Rhodospirillales; family Magnetospirillaceae; genus Phaeospirillum. The sequence continues at coordinate 62,394 of NZ_CACVCH010000053.1, forward strand.
GCCGGCCGCTATCGCCGGCTGCATCTGCCCGATCGCCATGCCGGGGCGGTGATGCCCGAGATCAGGGCCATCGACCTGCGCCGCCACCCGCCGCCCCGGGGACGCTGGCTGAGCCCGCTGCTGGTCAATGCCCTGGAAGGGGCGCTGGCGGCCGGCGAACAGGGCATGCTCTACCTCAACCGGCGCGGCTATGCGCCGCTGACCCTGTGCCGGGGCTGTGGCCACCGGCTGCAATGTCCCCACTGCACCGCCTGGCTGGTGGAACACCGTTCGGCCGGCCGCCTAGTCTGTCATCATTGCGGCTATCATATCCGCCTGCCGAAGAAGTGCCCGCATTGCGAGGCGGAGGACAGTTTCGCCGCCTGCGGTCCCGGCGTCGAGCGCATCGCCGAGGAAGCCGCCCTGCTGTTCCCCGCCGCCCGGCTGGCGGTGATGACCTCGGACACCTGTTCCGGTCCCCGGGCGGCCTCCGAATTCGTCCGCGCGGTGGCCGGGGGCGAAATCGACCTGCTGGTCGGCACCCAGATCGTCGCCAAGGGGTATCACTTCCCCATGCTGACGGTGGTCGGCGTGGTCGATGCCGACCTGGGGCTGGAGGGCGGCGACCTCAGGGCCGGCGAGCGCACCCATCAATTATTGTCGCAGGTGGCCGGCCGCGCCGGCCGCGCCGAGCGCCCGGGCCGCGTGCTGCTTCAGACCTGGCAGCCCGAGCATCCGGTGATCCGGGCGCTGGAGGGGGGCGACCGCGACGGCTTCATGGCCCGCGAGGCCGAACTCCGCCGGGACGCCGCCATGCCGCCGTTCGGACGGCTGGCCGCCGTGATCGTCTCCGGCCCCGACGCCGGGGTGCTGGACGGCTTCGCCGTCCGGATGGCGCGCCTCGCGCCCAGGGGGGGCGGCATTCATGTCCTGGGGCCGGCCCCGGCCCCCATGGCGCTGCTGCGCGGCCGCCATCGCCGCCGCTTCCTGGTCAAGGCGCCGCGCGGAACCGGTCTCCAGGCGTTGTTGCGCGACTGGCTGGCCGCGATGGAGCCGCCCTCCGGCGTCCGGGTGCAGGTGGACGTGGACCCCTACAGTTTTTTCTGAACCGCTGTCGCGGGGAGGCGGGTAGGTGGACAGGCCGTCCGCCGTCGCCGTCCGGAGCCGGTTCGGGCGGCATTTTCGGCATTGCTGATATTTCATTCCCTCCCCCGAATGGGCAGGAGTCGTCTTGCAACGCAAAACCCGATGTGCTAGTTAACCGACGCGCGATCAGGGGGACTTCCTGATCAGCGCTGGAATATTTTTGTGCTTCAATAGGTTACGGCCGCCGGTTCGACCCGATTCAAGGACTTGCCCAGGTGCCATCCGAGACAATTGGCGTAATCGCCTCCCGCTACGCCGCCGCCCTTTTCGATCTGGCCGATTCGTCGTCCTCCCTCGATCAAGTGGCCGGCGACCTCAAGACGTTGAAGGTCATGATCCGCGACAGCGCCGATCTGCGCCGCCTCGTCGACAGCCCCGTGCTCAGCCGCGCGGAACAGGGCAGGGCGATCACCGCCGTTGCCCAGGCCTGCGGCTTTTCCGAGCTGACAACGAAATTCCTGGGGCTGGCGGCCAGAAACCGCCGCCTGTTCACCCTTCCGGGGGTGATCGAATCCTATCTGGGCCGGCTCGCCGCCCGCCGTGGCGAGCAATCCGCCATGGTGGCGTCCGCGGTGGCGTTGTCGCCGGCCCAAAACGACGCCCTCGTCTCCGCCCTCAAGACGGCGTTCGGCAGCAATGTCGCCGTCGAGGTCAAGGTCGATCCCAGTCTGCTGGGCGGTCTGGTGGTGCAGGTCGGCTCCCGTATGGTTGACAGCTCGCTGAAGACGAAGCTGCAGCATCTCAAGCTCGCTATGAAAGGGGTTGGATAATGGAAATCCGCGCCGCGGAAATCTCCGCAATCCTCAAGCAACAGATCGCCACCTTTGGAACCGAGGCGGAGGTTGCCGAGGTCGGTCAGGTGCTGTCGGTTGGTGACGGTATCGCCCGCGTGCACGGCCTCGACAAGGTCCAGGCCGGCGAGATGGTCGAATTCCCCGGCGGCATCAAGGGCATGGCGCTGAATCTCGAGACCGACAATGTCGGCGTCGTGATCTTCGGCGACGACCGCTCCATCAAGGAAGGCGATGTCGTCAAGCGGACCGGCTCGATCGTCGACGTTCCCGTCGGCAAGGGCCTGCTGGGCCGCGTCGTCGACGCGCTCGGCAATCCCATCGACGGCAAGGGGCCGATCCAGGCCGAGTCCCGCCAGCGCGTGGACGTCAAGGCGCCGGGCATCATTCCGCGCAAGTCGGTGCACGAGCCCATGTCGACCGGCATCAAGGCGGTCGACGCCCTGATCCCCATCGGCCGCGGCCAGCGCGAACTGGTGATCGGCGATCGCCAGACCGGCAAGACCGCCATCCTGGTCGACACCATCATCAATCAGAAGCGCTGGCACGACGCCAGCGACGAGAAGGCCAAGCTGTTCTGCATCTACGTCGCCGTGGGGCAGAAGCGCTCGACCGTCGCCCAGATCGTCAAGACCCTGACCGATTACGGCGCCATGGACTACACCATCGTGGTGGCCGCCACCGCGTCGGAGCCCGCGCCGCTCCAGTTCATCGCGCCTTATGCCGGCTGCACCATGGGCGAGTATTTCCGCGACAACGGCATGCACGCCCTGATCATCTATGACGATCTGTCCAAGCAGGCCGTCGCCTATCGTCAGATGTCGCTGCTGCTGCGCCGTCCGCCGGGCCGCGAAGCCTATCCCGGCGACGTGTTCTACCTGCACTCGCGCCTGCTGGAGCGCGCCGCCAAGATGGGCGACGCCGCCGGCGCCGGCTCGCTGACCGCGCTGCCGGTCATCGAGACCCAGGCCAACGACGTGTCGGCCTACATTCCCACCAACGTGATCTCGATCACCGACGGCCAGATCTTCCTGGAGACCGAGCTGTTCTACAAGGGCATCCGCCCCGCCGTGAACGTCGGCCTGTCGGTGTCGCGCGTCGGCTCCGCCGCGCAGATCAAGGCCATGAAGCAGGTTGCCGGCTCCATCAAGCTGGAACTGGCGCAGTATCGTGAAATGGCGGCCTTCGCCCAGTTCGCCTCGGACCTCGATCCGGCGACCCAGAAGCTGCTCGGCCGCGGCGCCCGCCTGACCGAGCTGCTGAAGCAGCCGCAGTTCTCGCCCATGCCGACCGAAGAGGAGGTCATCTCCATCTATGCCGGCGTGAAGGGCTATCTGGACAACATCGACGTCAAGGATGTCGGCCGTTTCGAGAAGTCTATGCTGGCCGAGATCAAGTCGAAGGCGCCGGAGATTCTCTCCGCCATCGCCACCGAGAAGCAGATCTCCGCCCAGACGGAAGAGAAGCTGAAGGCGTTTTTCGCCGCGTTCGCCAAGACCTTCGCGTAGCCGTCCCTTCGGAGTGTAGGTTATGGCGAGTCTCAAGGACCTGCGGATGAAGATCGTGAGCGTCAAGTCGACGCGCAAGATCACTTCCGCCATGAAGATGGTTGCAGCCTCCAAGCTCCGTCGCGCCCAAAGCGCGGCGGAGGCGGCGCGGCCCTTCGCCGAGCGCATGGAACGCATGCTGGGCACCCTGGCCGCCAGTCTGGCCGGCCAGAGCGGCGCGCCCCGCATGCTGACCGGCACCGGCGCCGACAAGGTGCACCTGATCGTGTCGGTCACCGCCGACCGCGGTCTGTGCGGCGGCTTCAACTCGTCCATCGTGCGGGCCACCAAGCATCTGGCCGCCGACCTGCTGAAGCAGGGCAAGACGGTCAAGATCATGCCGGTGGGCCGCAAGGCCCGCGAGCAACTGCGGCGCGACTACGGCAACTACATGATCGAGGGCTTCGAGCAGCTGGGCCGTAAGGGCGTCGTGTTCGCCGAGGCCGATCAGGTGGCGGCCAGGATCGCCTCCATGTTCGATGCCGAGGAGTTCGACGTCTGCACGGTGGTCTACAACCGCTTCAAGTCGGCCATCGCCCAGGAAGTCACCCGTCAGCAGGTGATTCCCTTCCCGGTTCCCGCCCAGGCCGCCAAGGCCGATGCCGGGCCGAAGGCCATCTACGAGTTCGAACCCGACGAGGAGAGCATCCTCGCCGACATCCTGCCGCGTAATCTGGCGACCCAGGTGTTCCGCGCCCTGCTGGAAAGCCAGGCCTCGGAGCAGGGCGCGCGCATGACCGCGATGGATAACGCCACCCGCAACGCGGGCGAAATGATCAATGCCCTGGCGATCAAGTACAACCGGTCGCGTCAGGCTCAGATCACCAAGGAACTGATCGAAATCATCTCCGGCGCCGAAGCGCTGTGACGGAAGACTAGGAGCACACCATGGCAAACAAGAACGTCGGCACGATCACCCAGGTCCTGGGCGCCGTCGTGGACGTGCGCTTCGACGACGGCCACCTGCCGGCCATTCTGAGCGCGCTCCACCTCGATCATCAGGGCAAGAAGCTGGTCCTTGAGGTTGCGCAGCACCTGGGCGAGTCCACCGTGCGCACCATCGCCATGGACTCCACCGACGGCCTGACCCGCGGCACCGAGGTGGTCGACACCGGTTCGGCCATTCAGATGCCGGTTGGTCCCGAGACCCTGGGCCGCATCATCAACGTGATCGGCGAGCCCATCGACGAGCGCGGCCCCATCGGCAACAAGTCGACCCTGCCGATTCACGCCGATGCCCCGGACTTCGTCGACCAGTCGACCGAGACCGAGATTCTCGTCACCGGCATCAAGGTCATCGACCTGCTGGCGCCCTACTGCAAGGGCGGCAAGATCGGCCTGTTCGGCGGTGCCGGCGTCGGCAAGACCGTGCTGATCATGGAGCTGATCAACAACATCGCCAAGGCCCACGGCGGCTATTCGGTGTTCGCCGGCGTCGGCGAGCGCACCCGCGAGGGCAACGACCTCTATCACGAAATGATCGAATCGGGCGTCATCAAGCTGGACGGCCCCGGTTCCAAGGTGGCGCTGGTCTACGGCCAGATGAACGAGCCGCCGGGCGCCCGCGCCCGCGTCGCCCTGTCGGGCCTGACCGTCGCCGAGTACTTCCGCGACGTCGAGGGCCAGGACGTGCTGTTCTTCGTGGACAACATCTTCCGCTTCACCCAGGCCGGTTCGGAAGTGTCGGCGCTGCTGGGCCGCATCCCGTCGGCGGTGGGCTATCAGCCCACTCTCGCCACCGACATGGGCGCGTTGCAGGAACGCATCACCTCGACCAAGAAGGGCTCCATCACCTCGGTGCAGGCCATCTACGTGCCGGCCGACGATCTGACCGACCCCGCGCCGGCCACCTCGTTCGCCCACCTGGACGCCACCACCGTGCTGAATCGCCAGATCGCCGAGCTGGGCATCTATCCGGCGGTGGACCCGCTGGATTCGACGTCCCGCGTTCTCGACCCCCGCGTCGTCGGCCCGGACCACTACCAGACCGCCCGCGACGTGCAGCGCATCCTCCAGACCTACAAGTCGCTTCAGGACATCATCGCCATCCTGGGCATGGATGAACTGTCGGAAGAAGACAAGCTGGTGGTCAGCCGTGCCCGCAAGATCCAGCGTTTCCTGTCGCAGCCGTTCTTCGTGGCCGAAATCTTCACCGGTTCTCCGGGCAAGCTGGTCAACCTCGAAGACACCATCAAGGGCTTCAAGTCCATCGTCGCCGGCGAATACGATCACCTGCCCGAGGCCGCGTTCTACATGGTCGGCGGCATCGACGAGGTGATCGAGAAGGCCAAGAAGATGGCCGCCGAGGCGGCTTGAGCTTAGGGTAAGGAATCAACGGCATGGCCGAGAAGATTCAGTTCGAGTTGGTGTCGCCGGCGAAACTTCTGGTTTCCTCGCCGGTGGACATGGTGGTGGTTCCGGGCAGCGAGGGCGATTTCGGCGCCCTGGCCCGTCACGCCCCCATGATCACCACGGTGCGTCCCGGCGTCATCGTCGTTCACGACGGCGGCAAGGAATCCAGCAAGACCTTCGTGGCCGGCGGCTTCGCCGAGGTCAACGAGGAGCGCGTCACCGTCCTGGCCGAAGAGGCCATTCCGGTAAGCGACATCACCGCCGAGATGGCCGCCGCTCGCGCCAAGGCCGCCAAGGAGGCGCTGTCCGACGCCAAGACCGAACGCGAGCGGGTCAAGGCCGAACGCCTGATCCTGATCGCCGAGGCCATGGAGGCGGCGCGCCACTGAACCGGGCTTGCCGCCGAGACATTGCAAGGGGCCGCTCCATGGGGCGGCCCTTTCGCTTTACGGCCCTCCCACCGCCGCCGCGACCTCGCCTGAGACGATCCAGGCGGCCAGGGCGCGCATCACCTCCCGCTCGCGCCCCCGGAAGCCATGGGCCGAATAAGCCTCGCAATCGGGGCCGTCGGCGTCCTTGGTGCCGATCACGGTAATGAGCGGCAGGTCCCCGATGGCTGACGCCAGATCGCGGTAGGGAGTGGTCGGACAGGCATCGTCGCGATGCTGGATGAATAGCTGTGGGGTGGGGGACTTGCTCCAGTCGAAGCCGGTCATGCCGGCTTCCCAGGCATACCGGTTCGGGCCGGCGAAGGTGGAGGTGTGGACTGCGCCCCGCAGCCGGTTGCCCAGCAAACGGACGAGATGGGCGCTCGACACCGTGCCGAAGCTGGTGCCGACGACGGTGAAGCGCACCGGTCCCAGGACGGCGGTCACCGCCGCCATCAGCGCGGCCACATCCTCGGCGTGCAGCGAAGACCGGCGATAGAGGGAGTCGCAGCCATCCCATTCGTCGGTTGGACAATCGACCATCACGGTCATCACCCTGTCGTCGTTGAGGTGGCGGCGGGCGCGGGCGAGAAAGTTGCCCTTCATCCGCCAGCGGAGTTGGCCGTCGTCGTTGTCGAGACGGAGAATGCCGGGAGAGCCGACGAACAGCAGGGCGACATGTTCGGGCATGGCGCCGGGGCGCCGGCTGAGCAGGCCCCGGATTTCGGCGCCGCGCGGCAAGGTGGCGGTGATGACCCGCTCCTCCAGGCCGGCGGCGGTGGGGTCGGGTTGGGCCAAGACGGGGCCGGTGGCGACGATCAGAATCAGCAAAGCCGCTACCCGCGTGATCCCCTTCATCTCCAGTTCCCTCTCCGATCGCCGGACGCGGGGCCGATCCATCTTGTCTGGCTGGGCCGGCTGTGGTCTCCTCGCCTCAAGGAGACCATCGTCACCATGAAACATCCAGTCCTTCTTGGCGCCGCACTGGGGTTCGCAATCCTGTCCGCTCCGGCCCGGGGGCAGCAGCCGGCCGCCGACGCCGTCGAGGCGGCGTCGCAGACCTTCATTCACGGCTGCGTCGCCCATCTGGGGGCCTATGACCAGTTGCGCCGCCGCCTGCAACCGGGGCAGGACCTCTATCTGCCGCAATTGCCGGCCAAGGAGGCCGGGCTGTTCCTGCAAGGGCGGGAAGGCGAGGCCTATGCCCGCCCCGACGCCGGCGTCACCCTGGTGCTGCTGGGCGCCGAGGCCCAGTGCGCCGTGTTCGTGCGCAAGGCGCCGCCCGACAGGCTGTACCGGCGGCTGGAGCAGGACCTGCGCGCCGCCCTGGGGCAGTCCTTCGCCATTCAGGCCGGCGGCCGCGAGGGCAAGGGGGCGCTGCAATCGCGCTTCATCGACATGAATCCCAAGGGTGAGTACCGCGCCGAACTGGTCAAGCGGTTCGGCGGCGAGCCGACGGGGTTGCGCATGATCCTGACGACCTCCGAAACCGCCAATCCCAACCTTCAGGCCATCATCACCATCGGCACGAGGCAGCCATGAGACGTTTCGCGGCACTTCTGCTCGTCTTTTTCTGCGCCGCCTTTCCGGTCGCCGCCCAGACCGGGGGCGGCGATTACCGGATGCGCGACGAGACCTCGCGCCTTGCCGTGGCGGTACTGGGGCGGATCTGCCTGATGAATCTGGGCGACACCAACGCCATCATCACCGCCGCCTCGCCCACTGGCGAATTCGGCTTCGCCGACGTGCCCGCCGACGTGGCCGCCGGCTTCCTGCAAGGCCGCCAGGGGCATGTCCGGGTGCTGCGCCGCAAGAACATGGGGGCGGTGACCCTGGTGGTCGGGCAGGACGGCATCTGTTCGGTCTGGTCCGAATACGCCGATATCACGGCGCTGCACCGTCATCTGCTGGCCATGGTGGAAAAGGGCGGCCTCAAGGGCGGCGCCCAGGTGCTGGCGCTGGATGCCCGCGACAGCGACGGTGTGCGCATCAACGATTATTACGTGATGCCCTCCGGCTGGTATGCGGCCCAATTGGGCAAGCGCTTCAACGACGACGGCAGCCAGCCGCTGGCCCTGGTCACCACCATCTCGCCGCCGGGCCGCCGGCCGATGGAAGGGGTGCTGTCGGTCAGCCGGCTGCTGAAACCATCTCGATAAAGACGCCGCAGGCCTCGGATCGCGGAATCCGGATGGTGCCGCCGGCGTCGCGGCCGAAGCCGATTCCGTTCGCCGCCAGCAGGCGGGCGGCGGCATCGGTGTCGGAAACCGTGATGGTCATGGCGACCATGGCGGGGGGCGGCGGCACCGGTTCCTCGTCGGCTTCGGGGTGAAGCTGGTCCAGGTCGTCCGGCCGGCACAAGAAGACCAGGCTGGTCCCGGTGTGGACGGTGACCGTCTCGTCGGTGGCGGTGCTGGCCGCCGGGCCGATCAGGCGGTCCCAGGCCGGCATCAGTCCCACCGGGTCGGCCACCAGGGCGGTGACCGAGGCGATGCCGACGGCGCCGTTGGGGTGGTCGAGCCAGCCGGGCTGGCGCAGCACCTCGGGCGTCAGATGCTGGCAGAGGAACGACCCCACCCCCGGCGTGGCCTCGGGCGGCAGCGGCTGGGCGACGAAGCGGGCCAGTTGCGGGCCGGAGGCGGTCTCGACCGTACGGCTGAGCCCGCCGGGCTCGCCCAGGCCCAGTCGGCGGCTGTCGGCCGCGGCGTCGTCGCTGGCGAACACCAGCCCCATCAATCCCTCGCGCTCGCGGGTGAAGGCGCGCACCCGCTCGGCCGGGCCGCCCTCGGCCACCGCCGCCAGCAGTTCCAGGTAATCGTCGCCGAACATCAGGCACAGATTGGCGGTGCCCCATTCGGCATGATTTCCCCGCGACGACAGGGTGAAGCCCAGGCGGCGGAAGGTTTCGGCCGCCGCGTCCAGGTCGCGCACCGCGATGATGACATGGTCGAGGCCGGTGATGTGGCTGCGCATGGCTTTGGTCCGAACTTCGAGGCGACAATTAGGCCCCAGGGGCCGTGATGGAGCGAAGCGACTGGGCCATTGAGGCCCCGCGCCTTATGGCGCGAAAGCCAAGCGCGCGGAGGCGCGCGCCCGGCGATTGAGGGACAATACTACGCCTGCTTGGCGTCGATGATGGCGCGGCGGATGGCGCGGGTCTCGGTGAAGCGCTTTTGCAGCACCTCGCCCTCGCCCCAGCGGATCGAGCGTTGCAGCGCCGTCAGGTCCTCGGTGAAGCGCTGCAAGACCTCCAGAACCGCCTCGCGGTTGTTCAGGAACACGTCGCGCCACATGATGGGGTCCGAGGCGGCGATGCGGGTAAAGTCGCGGAAGCCCGAGGCGGAGAACTTGATCACCTCCTGCTGCATGTGGCCTTCCAGATCGTTGGCGGTGCCGACGATGGTATAGGCGATCAGATGCGGCAGGTGGGAGGTGATGGCCAGCACCTTGTCGTGGTGATGCGGGTCCATGATCTCGACCATCGAGCCGACCCGGCGCCACAGCTCGGCGATCTTGTCCACCGCCTTTTCGTTGCAGCCCGGCAGCGGCGTCAGAATCTGCCAGCGCCCCTCGAACAGTTCGGCGAAGCCGTTTTCCGGTCCGGAATGCTCGGTGCCGGCGATGGGGTGGCCGGGAATGAATTCGACACCCTCGGGGATGTAGGGCATCAGGTCGCGGATCACCGCCAGCTTGACCGAGCCCACGTCGGTGACGATGGCGCCGGGCTTCAGATGGGGGGCGATGGCGGCGCCGACGGCGTCGGTGGCCCCGACCGGCGCGCCGATCACCACCAGATCGGCCCCGGCCACCGCGTCGGCGGGCTGGTCGGTGGCGAGGTCCACCACCGAAAGGGCCTGGGCGGCGGTGCGGGCCTTCTCGCTGATGTCGAACGCCACCAGCCGCCGCGCCAGACCATGCTTGCGCATGGCCCGGGCCAGCGACGAACCGATCAGGCCGATGCCGACGAAGCAGGCCGTGTCGAACAGGGGCGTCGTGGGCGTGGTCATGCCTTGACGAACTCGGCCAGGGCGTCGACCACCGCCTGGTTCTCCTCGCCGGTGCCGACGGTGATGCGGAGCGAATCGCCCAGGCCATAGGCGCCCATGGCCCGCACGATGATGCCCTTGGAACGCAGGAACTTGTCGGCGCTGGCGGAATCCTTGCCGGGCTCGGCCGGGAAGCGCACCAGGATGAAGTTGCCGACGCTGGGCACCACGGTCAGGCCGAGGCCGGCGATACGCTCGCTCAGCCAGGGCAGCCAGTAGTCGTTGTGGCGCTTGCACAGCTCGGCGTATTCGGTGTCCTCGAACGCCGCCAGTCCGGCCGCCAGGGCGGCGGACCCCACGTTGAACGGATTGCGCACCCGGTTCAGCACGCCGGCGACGTTCTCGGGCGCGTAGGCCCAGCCCAGGCGCAGGCCGCCCAGGGCGAACATCTTGGAGAAGGTGCGGCAGACCACGGTGTTGTCGCCGGCTTCCACCAGCTCGATGCCCGAGGTGTAGTCGTTCCGGGACACGAACTCGGCATAGGCGGCGTCGATCACCAGCAGCACATGCGCGGGCAGGCCGGAGCGCAGGCGCGCCACTTCCGAGGCCGGGATGTAGGTGCCGGTGGGGTTGTTGGGATTGGCCAGGAAGACGATCTTGGTCCTGGGCGTCACCGCCTTCAGCAGATTGTCGACGCTGGCGGTCAGATCGATCTCGGGCGCGGTGACCGGGATGGCGCCGCAGGCCTTGGCGGCGATGTAATACATCAGGAAGCCGTGGGCCGAGTACAGCACCTCGTCGCCGGGGCCGGCATAGGCGCGGCACAGGATGCCCAGCAGCTCGTCCGAGCCGGCGCCGCAGACGATGCGGCTGACGTCGAGGCCGTAGCGCGCCGCGATGGCCTTGCGCAGGGATTCGGCGCCGCCGTCGGGATAGCGGTGGATTTCGGGCGCCAGGGCCTTCAGCGCCTCCATCGCCTTGGGGCTTGGCCCCAGCGCGCCCTCATTCGAGGACAGCTTGATGGTGCGGCTGACGCCTTCGATGGCGGATTCGCCGCCGACATAGGGGCGGATGTCCATGATGCCGGGGCGGGGCGCGGGAGCGGTCACTGGTCTGAACTCCTGGACTTTGGGACGGAATGGCGGGGATCAGGCGAGGGCTTCGGGCGACAGCGGCGTGGCGTAGCCGCCGATCACCGAGACGTGGCTGATGGGGTCCTTGGGAGCCACCAGCATGGCGAGGCGGGGGTCGGTGGCGGCGACATGGCCGAGAAGCTCGACCAGATGCAGCCAGACGCCGCCGTGGCGGTAGATGGCGAACAGCTCGGCCGGTTCCAGCCCACCGGCCGACAGCACGGCGCGCAGGCGGTCGCGGCTGACCTCGGGGCCGGTTTCCAGCACCAGCACGGTGCGGTCGTCGCCGGTTTCGTCATGGTCGCGACACGCGATCACCAGCGCCTGGAGCGGTTCGGGCGATCCCTTGACCGGCGGGGTGCCGGCGAAGGGCAGCCGGGCGACCACGCGGGGCGGCTCGCCGCTGCCCACCGTCAGGCTGGCCCACCAGGGCTCGGCCTCGTCTGCGGCCTCGGTTCCGGGGGTCAGCGGCACCACGCCCACCGAGGCGGTGCCGTCGGCGACGGCGCGCACCACCTGGCCGGCGCTGCGATAGGCGTGCAGCGGCGCCACCGTGCCGAAATGATTGCGGGCCAGCTCGATGCTGGCGGTGCTGCGGCCGGCGGCGTGGACCGCCACCGAGAACGGGCCTTGCAGTCCGACCAGGGCGCCCATCATCTCGCGCCAGATGCGGACCAGCGCCATCTTGGGCAGGCTGCCGCGATGGCGGGCCAGCAGGCGGCGCAGGATGGAGGCCTCGCGGCCGGGACGCAGCGTGACGCGGCCGGCCGGCTTGGCGGCGGCGATGCGCTCGACCACCTGGGACCGCTGCATCAGCAGGTCGTGAATCGAGTCGTCGATGCGATCGATCTCGCGGCGGAGCTGTTCGAGACTGGCGCTGTCCTGGCTCATGGCGATGCGGCTTGCGGTTCCGGCAATCGGGTCAAGGTAGTTAGGTGTAGTTCGGGACCGTCCGGAAATCAAAGAAAACGTTGACAGTCCCGCCTGCCGACCATAGCTAATCGTTTCCCCGCTTTTGACAAGCGATTTGATGATCATGTCCGAGTCTTCCGGTTCCCCTTCGTCCCCTCCCCCGCCCGGCCTCAAGGTCGAGCTGGGGCGCGACCGCCCGATTCGGCTGGATTGCGGGGTGGATCTGGGACCGGTCACCGTCGCCTACCAGACCTACGGCCGTCTCAACGCCGACAAATCCAACGCCATCCTGATCTGTCACGCCCTGACCGGCGACCATTACGTCGCCGATCCCCATCCCATCACCGGCAAGCCGGGATGGTGGAGCGAACTGGTGGGGCCGGGCCGGGTGTTCGACACCGACCGCTATTTCCTGATCTGCTCCAACGTGCTGGGCGGCTGCATGGGCACCACCGGCCCCATGGACGTCAATCCCGCCACCGGCCAGCCCTGGAACCTGTCGTTTCCGGTAATCACCATCGGCGACATGGTCCAGGTCCAGGCCCGTCTGGTGGATCATCTGGGCATCGACCGGCTGTTTTGCGTGGTGGGCGGCTCCATGGGCGGCATGCAGGTGCTGGAATGGGCGCATTCCTTTCCCGAGCGGGTGTTCGCGGCCATTCCCATCGCCGCCGCCGCCCGCCATTCCGCCCAGAACATCGCCTTCCACGAGGTCGGGCGCCAGGCCATCGTCGCCGACCCCGACTGGTGCGAGGGCAATTACCTGCTGGAGGGCAAGCGCCCCCATCGCGGACTGGCGGTGGCGCGCATGGCGGCGCACATCACCTATCTGTCCGAGCCGGCGCTGCACCAGAAGTTCGGCCGCAACCTCCAGAACCGCGAGACCGTCACCTATGGCTTCGACGCCGATTTCCAGGTGGAAAGCTATCTGCGGCACCAGGGGTCGACCTTCGTCGACCGCTTCGACGCCAATTCCTACCTCTACATCACCCGGGCCATGGACTACTTCGATCTGGCGGCCGAGAACGGCGGCGTTCTGGCCAACGCCTTCCGCGGCACCCGCACCCGGTTCTGCGTGGTCTCGTTCACCAGCGACTGGCTGTTCCCCACACCGGAAAGCCGGGCCATTGTCCACGCCCTGAACGCGGTGGCGGCCAATGTCAGCTTCGTCGAGATCAAGTCCGACAAGGGCCACGACGCCTTCTTGCTGGACGAGCCCGAGTTCCACGCCACCCTGACCGGCTTCCTGGAAGGGGCCGCCGCCCATCGCGGCCTGCCCCGCGCCAAGGGGGGCGGGCCATGATGATGACCATCGGCAACGGCAACCTGCGCGTCGACCTCAAGCTGATCGCCGACATGATCGAGCCGGGGTCGCGGGTGCTGGACGTCGGCTGCGGCGAGGGCGCCCTGCTGGACTGGCTGGGCCGCACCAAGAACGTGGACGGGCGCGGCGTCGAACTGTCCATGGCCGGGGTGTCGGCGGCGGTATCGCACGGACTGTCGGTGATCCAGGGCGACGCCGACACCGATCTCAAGGATTATCCGTCCGGCGCCTTCGACTACGTCATTCTCAGCCAGACGCTTCAGGCCACCCACGAACCCCGGACGGTGCTGTCCCACATGCTGCGGATCGGCCGGCGCGCCATCGTGTCGTTTCCCAATTTCGGCCATTGGCGGGTGCGGGCGCACCTGCTGCTTCGGGGCACCATGCCGGTGACCGATACCCTGGCCTACGACTGGTACGACACCCCCAACATCCATTTCTGCACCATCCGCGATTTCCTTAATCTGTCGCGCTCGCTGGGCATCACTGTGGAAAGAAGCATCGCGCTGGATCGTGGCGGCAAGGTGCTGCCGCTGCCCGATTGCGAGGGGATCGCGAACCTGTTCGCCGATCAGGGTCTGTTCGTGCTGTCGCGCCGGGGCGGTTAGGCCGTCCAGTTGGACGGGCGCTTTTCCAGGAAGGCCGCCAGTCCCTCGCGCCCCTCCTCCGACACCCGCAGATCGGAGAAGTGGGTGGCGGTATAGCGCATCAGGTCCGGCCCCATGGGGCTGTCGTCGATCACCCGGATCAGATCCTTGACGGCGGCCTGGGCCTTGGGACCGCCCTTCAGGCAGGCCTCGGTTACGTGGTCGCGGGCGGCGGCCAGCTTGTCGGCCGCGACCACGCCGTGGACCAGCCCCAGCCGCAGCGCCTCGCGGGCGTCGAACCGTTCCCCGGTCACCATGTAGCGCCGGCAGAAGCGTCCGCCGATGGCGGCGGCGACGTAGGGCGCGGCGATGGACGGGGCCAGCCCCAGGCGCACCTCGGACAGGGCGAACGAGGCCTCCTCGGCGGCGATGGCCATGTCCGCCGCCGCCGCCAGCCCGGCGCCAAGCCCCAGGGCGGCGCCGTGGACCACCGCGATGACCGGCTTGGGGCAGCGGTCGATGGCGTCCAGCATCATGGCCAACTGCATGGCGTCGCGGTGGTTGTCGGCGGCGTCCTGGTCGGTGGTGCGGCGAACCCAGTCCAGGTCGATGCCGGCGCAGAAGCTTTGGCCCCTGGCCTCGATGACGATGGCCCGCACCGCCTCGGCCACCCCCATTTTCTGGAAGGCCAAGGTCAGGTTGCCGGCCAGTTGCGAGTCGATGGCGTTGTGGACCTCGGGGCGGTTGAGGGTGACGGTGGCCAGCGCCCCGGAAATCCTGACATGAAGCGTCTCGGTCATGGCGGTGTCCTCCCCCTCGTGTGGGCCACCAGTAAAGCATCTTGGCGCGCCGGCACCAAGGGGGCGTGACAGACGCTTCGTGAAACGGATATGGTCCGCCGATCACGCCCGACACTGCGAGGCCCCATGGACAACCGCGAAATGTTCGAAGAGATCAACGCCCTGATCGGCGCCGTCGCCAAGGCGTTCAACATCGAGGCGCTGGATGTGGTCGCCGATCTCGACCAGGGCCGCCTCGCCCTGGAGATGGTCACCGACGATCAGGGCCGCAATTGCGTCGAGGTGACCCGCGACGGGCGTGTCGCCCGCATCTATCCGGGCGCCATCTTCCGGCCCGATGACAGGCCGGAAGCGGCGGACGACGACGATTGCGACGGCGGCGGCTGCACCTGCGGCCATTGACGCCGGGGGTCCACTTTCCGTCCCGGCAGTCCTCGGCCTATTTCCGGCCCGGCCGGTTCGGCGGCGGGGCCAGATCGGCGCCCAGCGATTGCCACAGCCTGGTCATCACCTCGCCGTTCTGCTGAAGCACCGCCTGAAGGATGGCCGGCTGCATCGCCACGAAGGATTGCGGGTCGCGGATCGCCGTCAGTTGCTGGAAGGCGCGGGTGTTGTTCTCGGTGATCTCGCGGGCGGCCTCGAAGTTGGCGCGCTGGAAATCGGCAATCTTGGACAGCAGGGAAGCCGGGTTCATGCTGAACTGCTCGAAGAGCTTCGGATCGAATTGCGGAAACATCCTGGCCTCCTGATCGCGGGTGATCCTGATCAAACCTTTGCATGGTTTGGTCAAAGCCGCAATGGGGCGGG
>NZ_CACVCH010000054.1 GCF_902729425.1 Magnetospirillum sp. SS-4
TGGGGGGAACGGCGTTATGGGGTATTCCGCTCAATCAAATATTGATGGGATAAACATTGTAATCGGACGGGTGGGCGCGAATTGCGGGTGTGTACATTTGGCGTCCGGAAAATGTTGGATAACTGACAATGCGCTCTACTCAGCCGAAAAGCTCGCTGATTACGATGAATCATTTTTGCATGAGTTGCTCAAACACCTGCGTCTTGACAGGCTACGGGGTCAAAGTGGACAGCCTCTGGTAACACAGGAGCCGATCCATTCACTGAAAGCACTCCTCCCCCCCCTCCCCGAACAGCGCAAGATCGCCGAAATCCTGCGGACCTGGGACGAGGCCATCGAGAAGCTGGAGGCGCTGCGGGCGGCGAAGGAATCTCGGCTGGATGGGCTGCGTGCCGGGCTTCTGTTCGGGGGGCGTCGCCTGAACGGTCATCGCCGCAAATGGACGACACGTCATCTGTCCGAGGTGACACACGAACTGACCGCAAGAAACGGCAAAATGAAGCTGGGCCGTGACGCGGTGATGGGGGTCACCAATGCCCAGGGCATCGTGCCCATGCGCGAGCAGACGATTGCCGAGGACATCGGGCGCTACAAGCGCCTCCCGCCCCGCGCGTTCGCTTACAACCCCATGCGCATCAACGTCGGCTCAATCGCCATGAACGACGGGTCGGAAGAGGTGCTGGTGAGCCCCGACTACGTCGTCTTTGCTTGCAAGGCGGAGGGGCTTGATCCCGATTATCTCGATCACCTCAGAAAGACTCGCTGGTGGGGGCACTACATCAACAGCGGCGGCTCCGGCAGCGTCCGCATGCGGACGTACTACGACGATCTCGCCGCGATGAAACTCCCACTCCCACAGTTGGACGAGCAGCGGGAAATCCTGCGCGTGCTGAACGCCGCTCGTGACGAGGTCACGAAGACCGCGCAGCAGATCGAAGCCCTCACCCGTCAGAAACGCGGCCTGATGCAGAAGCTGCTGACGGGCGAATGGCGGGTGAACGCGGGGGCCACGTCATGAAATTCGAGGTCTATTGCGACGAGACGCTGCCCGATCTCTTCACCTCGCAGCACCCTGGGGGGCGATACCTGATGATCGGCAGCCTGTGGCTGCCCGCCGAGATGCGCGATCAGGCGAAGGCGCGCATCGCCGAGTTGCGCCAGAAGCACGGGGTTCATGGCGAGATCAAGTGGCGCAAGATTTCGCCGGCCAAACAGGCCTTCTTCATCGAGCTTATCGACCTGTTCATGGGCTTCGGCCTGGACATGCGCTTTCGCTGCATCGCGGTAGACCGGGCCGATGTGAACATGGGGCTGCACAATGGCGACGCGGAGCTTGGGTTCTACAAGTTCTATTACCAGGTGCTGCATCACTGGATTCTCGACAACAATGAATACAGCATCTTCTGCGACCTCAAGCGCAACCGCGACCGGACCCGCCTTCCGACCCTGCATCGCATTCTTGGCCACACCAACCGAACATCGGCGATCGCGAGCGTTCAGTCACTGCCCTCGCCGGAAGTGGTGTTGCTCCAGTTGTGCGATGTCCTTCTCGGGGCGGCCAGCAGCCGCATGAACGACAGGAAGGGGATGGGAGCCGCCAAGGAAGCGGTGGTGGCCCATCTGGAGCACCGGTTGAACCGTGCCAGCCTGGGGGCGACCAGCCGGGCCGAGAACAAGTTCAACATCTTCCGGATTCAGCTTGGGGGCGGCTGGTGATGCCGCCCCTTCTGACCCTCGCCGACGAGGCCGCGTATCGCCTGCATTTCGAACGGACCTATTGCCGGGGAGTCATCACCACCCATGACGGCATCCGCGTCTATTTCCGCAAGGAAGACTTCGACCATGCCTTCTTCGAAAGTTCGGGCCGCCGGGGCGAAAACGACATCTTTTCGCCGGTGCGCGCGGAACGTATGGACTGGATCGCGGCGGCTCTCGCCGACCCCACAGCCCTTTGCTTTCAAGGGTGGGTATACAAGACGAAGCGTTACGACGCCACCCGCCGCGTTGCCGTGGTGATGGGGGATTTCGTGGTCGTGATCGCCATCGGCCGCAAGAAGGATAAGACCTTGAAGGCGACCTTCGTGACCTGCTATCGCGCCGACAACAGCATCGGCAAAATCCTCGCGTCCCCCCTTTGGACCTTGGAGGACTGCAAAAATGCTTTGTGAGAAAATAATTAGGACGCTGATTTGCTACGCTGGCTCAGCGTCCGAAGCCTCGATAGGTTCAAAGCCGATAGGCAGCGAACTCAAGCTCAATTTGGGCATGATGGGCGGCGGAAGTCAAGGCTGTCTTCCCGCCCAGGCCCGGAAAACGGCCCCCATTCCCACTCAAAGGGGCCGGAACGCATGACCTTCAACGCTGCCGAAAAGCACCAGTCTCAGATCCCGGCCCTGCAAATGCTGGTGGCCCTGGGCTTCACGCCGTTGTCCCAGGCCGATGCGGTGCACCAGCGCGGTGGCCGTCTGCGCAACGTGGTGCTCGACGACGTGTTGGCCGACCAGTTGTTGCGCATTAACCGCTTCACCCATCGGGGGCGGGAGTATTCTTTCGACCTGGCCGACGCGCACGAGGCCATCCGGCGCCTGAAACCCACGCCCGACCGGCAGAAGGGGCTGCGCGGCACCAACCAGGACATCTACGACACCCTTGTTCTCGGCACCACCATCACCAAGACCATCCAGGGGGATTCGAAGTCCTACTCCTTCCGCTTCATCGACTGGGAGACGCCGTCCAACAACGTCTTCCACGTCACCGCCGAGCTGTCGGTGGAGCGGACTGGCAGCACCCAAACCAAGCGCTGCGACATCGTGGCCACTGTGAACGGCATCCCCTTTCTGGTCATCGAGAACAAGCGGCCGACCGAAAGCCTGAAGAAGGCGGGCAGCCAACTGATCGGCTACCAGAACGAGGACAACATCCCGCAGCTGTTCCACTTCGCCCAGCTTCTGCTGGTGATGAACCGTGTCGAGGCACGCTACGCCACCGTCGGCACGCCTCGGCAGTTCTGGCAGACGTGGCGGGATGACGAGGACCGCGACGAGGTTATCGAGCTGACGGCCAACCGCCCCTTGACCGCCGCCGAGGCCGATGCGGTGTTCTCCGGCGATTTTGCCGGCGCGCGTCCCTTCTTCGAGGCGATGGCGGCCGAAGGCCCGCGCGTCGTGACCGCCCAGGATCGGGCGATCCATGCGCTGTGCCGGCCCGAGCGGCTGCTCGATCTGGTGCGCCGCTTCACCGTCTTTGACGGCGGCACCCGCAAGGTGGCGCGGCACCAGCAATTCTTCGGCATCCGCAAGGCGGCGGAGCGGGTCCGGCAGATCACGGTGGACGGACGGCGCAAGGGCGGCGTCATCTGGCACACCCAGGGGTCGGGCAAGTCACTGACCATGGTCATGCTGGGCCGCGCCCTGGCGCTGGACAAGTCCATTCCCAACCCGCGCATCATCATCGTCACCGACCGCGACGACCTCGATAAGCAGATCAAGGACACCTTCAAGTCCTGCGAGATGGAGCCGATCCGCGCCGCGAGCGGCGCCAACCTGATCGAGCTGATCCGCAACAAGGCCCCGCTGGTCACTACCATCATCAACAAGTTCGACACGGCGGCCAGGGGCGCGGTCGACATCGACGAGGATTCCAACATCTTCGTCCTGGTCGATGAAAGCCATCGCTCCCAGACCGGGCGCTATGGCGGCGACAGCCAGTTCGCCACCAAGATGCGTCGCCTGCTGCCCAAGGCCTGTTACCTCGGCTTCACCGGCACGCCGCTTCTGAAGAAAGAGAAGAACACCCTGTCCACCTTCGGCGGGCTGATCCACAAATATGCGATCGACGAGGCGGTGGCCGATGGGGCGGTGGTTCCTCTGCTGTACGAAGGCCGCCTGGTCGAGCAGCAGGTCAACGGCGACGTCATCGACCGCTGGTTCGAGAAGATCAGCGAAGGGTTGACCGACGCCCAAAAGGCCGACCTCAAGCAGAAATTCTCGCGCATGGATGCGCTGTCGAAGACCAGCCAGGCCATTCGGGCCAAGGCCTTCGACATCTCCGAGCATTTCCGCAAGCACTGGCAAGGGACCGGCTTCAAGGCCCAGTTGGTGGCACCCTCCAAGGCCGCCGCCGTCCGGTTCAAGGAGGTGCTGGACGAGATCGGGCACGTCACCAGCGAAATCGTCATCTCTCCCCCCGACGACAACGAGGGCAACGAGGAGATCGACAAGGAGTCGAAGGACCTAGTGCGGGTGTTCTGGGAACGGATGATGGCCCGCTACAAGACCGAGGATGAGTATAACCGGCAGATCATCGATGCCTTCAAGGGCTTCGGTGACCCCGAAATCCTTATCGTCGTTTCAAAGCTGCTCACCGGCTTCGATGCCCCCCGGAACACGGTCCTCTATGTCTGCAAGTCGCTGCGCGAGCACAACTTGCTACAGGCCATTGCCCGCGTAAACCGGCTCTACGAGGACGGCGAAACCGAGAAGCAGTTCGGCTTCATCATCGATTATGAGGGGTTGCTGGGCGAACTGGACGCGGCGTTGACCACCTACAGCGCCTTCGATGGCTTCGACGCCGACGATCTGGCGGGCACCGTCCATGACGTGCGGGAGGAAATCCGGCGTCTGCCCCAACTGCACGACCAGCTTTGGGACTTGTTCAAGCCGGTCAAGAACAAGAAGGACATGGAGCAGTTCGAGCAGTTCCTGGCCGACGAGGCCATCCGCCAGGAATTCTACGAGCGGCTTAAGGCATTTAGCCGCTGCCTCCACATCTCCTTGTCGTCGGACAAAATTCTCGACGTATTCGACGAGGCCAAGATCGCGGCCATGAAGCGGGATTGGAAGCAGTTCTCAGAACTGCGCCGCTCCGTCCAGCTGCGGTACCAAGAGACAGTCGACGTCAAGGAGTTCGAGCCGAAGATCCAGAAGCTGCTCGATGACCATGTGGTCGCCCTGCCGGCCGAAACCATCATCGAGATGGTGAACATCAACGATCCGGACGCGTTGAAAGCGGTCGTCGAGGAAACCGGCGTTTCCGAGGCCTCGCGCGCCGACCGGATCGCCAGCGCCACCCGACGCGCTATCACCGAGAGGATGGAGGCGGATCCGACCTTCTACCGCAGCTTCTCGGAAATGCTGGAGGAGACCATCCGGGATTATCGCGCCATGCGGATTTCGGAGCGGGAGTACCTGCAACAGGTCATCGATCTGGCCAGCAAGGTGGCGAACAAGGATCGCGGACGGCAGATGCCGGACGCCATCAAGGGGAACGACGACGGTCAGGCGTTCTTCGGCATCCTGGAAGATGTCTTGGTGACGGAGGATAGCCAGCCGATCGACAAGGATGAGACGGCCGTCATTGCGCTTGCCATCATCGACATCATTAAGGCCCACCACATCGTGGACGTCTGGTCCAATGACATTGCTCAGAACAACATGCGCAACGCCATCGACGACTATTTCTTCGATGTGCTGAGGGATGAAAAGGGCATCGATTTGCCCGTCGAGGTGATGGACGACCTCGAACACAAGATCATGGACCTGGCTCGGGCAAGGTTCCCCGGATGACCACGGAGCGGCATTCCATTCAGTACGGGGAGCACGCCATCGAGTTCATTGTTGTCCGCCGCGGCCGGAAGACCCTTGAGATCGCGGTGGAACCCGATGCCACGGTGGTGATAGCGGCTCCCCTGGATGCCGCCATGGCCGATATCGAGGCCAAAGTGCGCAAGCGCGCGGCCTGGATCAGGCGTCAGCAGCGGTATTTCATCCAGTATCTGCCCCGGACGCCGGAGCGCCGATACGTGGCCGGTGAGACCCACCTTTATCTTGGCCGCCAATACCGGCTCAAGGTAGTGCCGCACATCCAGGCGAAGGTAGCGCTGGTTCGAGGCTTCATCGTGGTGCAGACCCACCACCCGGCCAAGACCGAGGTGACCCGTGAACTGGTCGAAAACTGGTACCGCGAGCGCGCCCACACGAAATTCGCAGAGCGTCTGGAGGTGAACCTTCTTCGTTTTCCAGAACCGGATCACTTTCGCCCGAAGGGGCTTATCGTCCGTCAGCTCCAGCAGCGGTGGGGGTCGATGTCACCCGCTGGTCGGCTGCTGCTCAACCGCCGGCTCATTGAGGCGCCGATCGATTCGATCGACTACGTCATCACCCATGAACTCTGCCACATGTCCGAGCCTCACCATGGCCCGGCTTTCTTCGAACTTCTCGATCGCGTGTTGCCGGACTGGCAGAAAAGAAAGGAGCGGCTTGAGCAGAAAATGGCCTGAACTCAGTCCGTAGGGGGTTCAAGAGCCTCATTCAGTTCCGGCTCGTCCCACTTCCTGGAGACGACATCCCAGCGGTCAACCCAAGCCTGGAACTCAGGGTCGTCGAGCCGCATCTGGAAGGTGTAGAGCCGGTTGACGATGTCCTTCATCAGCTCGCGCATCTGGACGTCGTCGATGTGGGAGACCTCGGGCCAGGGAATCTTCCGTCCCTCGGCGTCGAGGACGACCACGTCGGAATAGTCCCCGGTCTTGGTGACGGAAATCACGCCGGCATGGATGTCCTCCAGCTTGGTGTTGCGCACGCACATCATGGCCACGACTTTGGCCAGCCTGGCGGCGATGCGTTCTTCGTCCTCTTTCTTCATGGCCGGATGGTAGCAGCGGAGCCCATGACCGGCCACCGGGATTCCGGTCACCCAACCCCCAAGTACATCACCGCCTCCGCCTCCCGCCGCCGGATCAGCCCACGGTCGCGGCCAGACAGCAGCAAGCAAACAGAGCGGTTCCGAGCCAGCGACGGTCAACTCGTTGATTTTCCAGGGGTGCCCAATTTGCGCACCTCGAACCGAGGTGCACAGCCTTTGGAGAATATGGGGGAGGAGAGAGAGGAAACCGGCCCGGAACGGTCGGTTTCGGTGGCCGGGCAGTTCACGGCTTTCGGCGCGAACGCGGCAAAGGCCCTGCGGTTCAGGGTCTGCCCCGAAGTGGGGGGAGAATGTCATTCAGAAAGTTAATGGCGGAGGGGATACGGCTGGCAGCGAACCTTCTCTGCAATGAAATCAAGCAATTGCAGCCCCCGGCAGCCCCCGCTGGAGTGTTGGAAGGCCCATTCAGTTCGTGGCGCTGAACAGCGTCTCGATGCTCGGCGCTTCCATCAGGCGATCAAGCCACGCCTCAATCGAGGCGGCATCGGCGGCCAAAATGCGAGCCCGCAGATCGGCCGGCAGCGGCCCGAACCGCTTTTCAGTGAGCCGGATAAGGGCGCTCGCCTCCCCCTTGGCTTCGCCTTCCGCCACCCACCGCTTTTTCCAGGTCTCTCCAAGATTCGCCAACATCGACCGCATCTCCATCATGTCGCCGGGCACCGCCACCGACGGCTCGTAGCCTTCGATCGCCTGGCGCACCAGTTCGGTGAACAGCCTCTTCAGATCGTCGTATCCCGAGTATCGCCGGAACCACCCTACCACTTCATCGACCAAATGCGCCAATTCTTCCGGCTCGTGGGGGTGTTCAAGCCGGAACAGCAATGCAGCCAAGCTGTCGCGGATCGCCAGTTCCTCTTCCGGCACCGCGCCCATGTCGAGAAGATGGTAGCGGACTTGGGGCTGCCAAGGCCAGAGCGGCGATTCGGTTGGGAGTGCGACCAAGGCGGCGGTCTCGACCGGTGCCGACCACCGTTGCTCACCGTTATACAGGACCAGCATCAGAACGGGTGGCAGGTAGTCTCCGGGTTTCATCTTCTTCTCGGCAATGACGTGCTGCCACAGCAGCCCTTCGTAGACCTGGGTGCGCACCGCCATCCACCAGTCCACCGAGGACTGGAACTCGCACATGATGTAGAGGAACACATCATCGCCACCACTGGTCGGCATCCGCCAGATCACGTCACCCTCGCGGCGCTTGCCGTCGCGATCATGGAACTTGGCGTTGACCCGCTCCATGCCGGCAAAATTCAGCCCGACCGCCATGGCCTCGGGGACGAACTCGCGCACCAGCTGCTCCACCATCAGGGGATGTGAAAACAGAAGATGGTAGAGGGCATCTGGGCTGGACATGCCCACCCGTCTATCACACAGGTGCCGGACTGTCACCCAGCCCTGGGCGGTAGATGGGCCAACCCGGTGCCGTCCAAATGGATCCCGTATTCGGCAATGCACCGTGCCAGCCGGCGGGCTAGAAAGGGGCTGGCGTCGCCGAGGGCGCCCAAGAAGGCGTCCTGGGACCAGGGGCTGTCCGCCATCATGGCTTTTCCTCTCCACTCATCCGTTTCCACAGGGCCAGCAGGTCTTCCTCTTCCGTGGTCCCGATGGGAGGTTCCCCGGAATTGGCCTTGGACTCGATCAGGTCCAGCACGTCGCCCTGAGCGGCAAGGATGCTGGCGGTAGGGACGGACGTGCTGTTCGCGCCAAGGGCCTCGTCCAGGTCGAAGAAGCTCGGCCTCAAGGTCGGCGGCAGGACGGAGCGGGCATTCTCGGCGCAGACCCGAGGCACGTAGCCGTTCAGATAGGACAGGCAGCCCTCGATCATGGCGTCGAGAACGCCGAACGGCGCGCGATTGTCGCGGCGGCGTTCGCACCTGCGACATGAGCCCCGCCTTCATCGCCGCCATCGGGGAAACCTTCCCCAACGCCGCCGTCACCGTGGACTGGTTCCATGTGGTCCAGTTGTTCACCATGGCCCTCGACGAAGTCCGCCGCGCCGAAGCCAGGAACAACAAGCTGCCCAAAGCACTGCGCTGGGCCATCCTGAAAAAGTCCGACGGCAAGATGACCGAGGCACAGGCAGAGGCTCTGGCCGAACTGGAAGCCTCCGACCTGTTGACCGCCATCGCATGGCGGCTCAAGGAGAAACTCCGCTGGGTGCGCAAGGCCGACACCGTCCAGGCCGCCCGCGCCAGGGTGCGCGGATACCGCAACGTCCAGACCTTCATCACTATGATCTACCTGATCATCGCCCCTCTCGGCGATCTCTTCAAATCCACTTGAATCATCGAGGAGCCATAATTATTGTCTCCAATGCGGGGCCTCTCTCCAGGCGTGCTACGCCCTCCCTACGTGAGGTCCCGCATCGGCATGTCGCAACAGAAACTGGCAGGCGGTCCACTTAGCCTACAAGAAAAACTGTCCGATCAAACCGAGTCGGCTCTCTGGAAGCGCGCCAAGAATGTATCTACCTTTGGCAGCCGGATGGCACTGTCGATGCCGTAGGAGCGAAAAGTATGCCGTTGATTGGCCCAGACGCCTTGTCCAAGGTCTTCGAAGACATCTTGGCGGGGAAACGTCGCCTTGTTGTCTGGGGTGTTCTGGATTCTACCGCAGTCAATTTTTGGCAATGTCCCTTGCCGGTGGACTACATTATCGACCTGAATTGGCAGCTTTGGGAGACAGACTATAACGGCCTGCGTGTCCTGTCGCCATCGGTACTGGAGGCCGAGCCCCAAGGGCAGATCGTGGTTCTTGTCCACTATGAATTCGGCAAGGTATTTGATTTAGTTACGGCCTTTCTCGACAGGTTCGGGGGGCAGGACTACTTTACCCCCATCTGCCTGGGCGAGGTCGCCCTCCCCCGAGAGCCGATTTCCTTGCCACGGCGCAGCCTTCGGGAGTTGATTGCGGCCCCCGCAGGCCCCGACAGTCGGGTTGAACGCACGCATGCGCTGTGGGAGAAAGCGTCAAGCGAAGATCATTTGGGCCGCTCCAAACGGCTTGTCGCCGATTTTCGTAATCGCACCCGGAAAAAGCCTCCGGCGGCCCGAGCCGGCAAAGCCGTTCTGATGATCGAGCAGTTGCATCTGGGCGGTGCGGAACGTCAGATCTGTAACCTTGCCATTGGACTGCGTCGCGAGGGGTGGGAGGTGGTTCTGGCGGCTCATCGGCAAGCCGTCGCGGAGGTCGCTCATTATCTCCAATCGATCCGTGAGGCTGGCGTCCGATATGTCGTCATCCCGCCGTCTCTCCCCGAGGGAAAGGATCTTGGGGTGATCCTGGCCACGGCTTTGGGCGCCGAGATTGCCGAGATTCTCTGGCATCTTCCCGGATTTCTGTTGTCATCAATCATTGCCCTATACTCCTTTCTGGAGGAGGAAAGGCCCGACATCCTGGCGTGCTATCTGGATCGATCCAATGTCATCGGCTCCATGGCAGGGATTCTCGCGGGAGTCCCGTCCATCATCATGTCTGGCAGGAACGTCAATCCAACCCAGTTGCCTCACTTCTACAAAGGGCAGACCAAGCATTTCCTCCGCCTCTACCAGCTTGTCATTGGCTTGCCCGGCGTAACCATGAGTGCCAATTCATACTATGGGGCATCGTCCTACGCCGACTGGCTGGGAGTGGCACTGACGGACATTCCTGTTGTCCCCAACGGATTGCTGGATTCTTCCGCGCATTATGGCCGAGGATCGGCGTCGGCGTGCCGAGCACTGATGGGCGTTCCCGCCAAAGGCAAGATTGTGTTGGGTATTTTCCGCCTCGCGCCCGAGAAGCGCCCGACCATGTTTGTCGAGGTCTTTGCCAGACTTAGGCAGAGTATTCCGGACCTGCAGGGTGTCATCTGTGGCGGCGGCATGTTGGAATCATCCGTTGCCGAGCGGATCGAGGCACTGGGGCTGGCAGGAATCCTGCGAATCGTGCCGTCCGTGCGCGACGTCGGCATCGTGATCGCCATGGCCGATCTGCTTCTGCATGTGGCGGAGTTCGAGGGAACCCCCAATGTCATCCTGGAGGCCCAGGCCGGAGGGCTTCCCGTGGTAAGCACGCTCAGCGGCGGCACAGGCGAAGTTCTCGCTCCCGAGCTCCGCGCCTTCGCCACGGATCTGGACGATATGGACGGGTTGGAACGGAATGCGCTCCGCATTTTGATCGATGACAAGCTCAGGAGCCGTCTGAGGCAGCAGGGTCGCAAACATATGCGGTGCCGCCATTCTCTGGCCGCGCTGGTCGCCAATACCCTGGCCGCCATGAATTACAAAACCCCACCCAGGTCAGGCGCTGCCTAATTGACGAGACCGACCGTGACGAAGCCACCGGAACAGGTGCCCCCCCGCTTTGCCTTCGGCGCGAATTGGCAACGCTATCTGGCCTCGGCCTATACCCCTGAAAGGGCGGATATCGCCGGCAAGCATTTGCTGGGCTTCTTGGGGTTGTCGCGACTGGATGGGATGTCATTTCTGGATATTGGCAGCGGAAGCGGCGTTCATTCCTTGGCCGCCTGGCAGGCGGGTGCAACCACGGTGGCGAGCTTCGACTATGACCCCCAATCGGTGGAGGCCACCGGGTCGCTGCGGCTGCTGCAGGGAGAACCCGCCAATTGGCGGGTTATTCAGGGCTCGGTTCTGGATGAAGACTTCTGCGCCACCCTCGGTCAGTTCGACATCGTGTATTCATGGGGCGTACTGCACCATACCGGCGATCAGTGGCGCGGTCTGGCCAATGCGTCCGCTCGGCTGAAACCCGATGGCCGCCTGTATATCGCGCTCTACGCTAGCGAACGTCATGTTAACCCGTCATCCGAGCAATGCCTGGAGATCAAGCAGCGCTATAATTCGGCGGGCTGGATCGGCCGCCGCATGATGGAAGCCGGTTATCTGTGGCGCAATGTCTGCGGCTGCCGGTGGTCCAATCTGATTCGCCTGCCGATCATCGCCCGCCAGTACCGCCAATCCCGCGGCATGGACCTTGGGACAGATATGCGCGATTGGTTGGGGGGATGGCCCATGGAATTCTCGTCCATGACCGAGGTGGTAAGTCACGCGGTTGGATTGGGTCTTGATCTGGTCAATCTTGCCTATGGCGAAGGCAATACCGAGTTTCTGTTCGTGCGCCGCAGTCGGGCCGAGGCCCTTGGCTTCCGGCGGCTGCCAGAAGAGTGGGGGATGCCGCCGGTCTTGACCTCCTTGGCGGAACTACCCGACCGGCCATTCTTCATCTTCGGGACCGCAGCGGGGGCGGAGATGTTGGCGCGTCATCAGGAGGCCGAGAAGCGACCGACCCTGGCTGGCTTCATTGATCTGGACCGCACCGGGCAATGGCGGGGCCTTCCGGTTCTCGACGCCGAGACCTTCGCCACCCAGTGGCCACCAGAAACCCCGGTGGTGCTGTCCACCCGCTTCGTTCTGGAAAACGCCACCCGCTTGCGCCAGCGAGGCCACACCACCATCGTGAACGGCCAGCCCCTGGCTATCACCCTTTATGGGCAGCTCCCCCCAGAGACCAAATAATCAGACTCTCCGGGATCGATGGGTGCGCAACCAGTTCTCCATGATCAGGACCTACCAAAGATGGTGGAGCATGGGGGCGCCCGCCTGGGCCGCCAGGAAGCGGTCGATATTGGACTGCCCCACCCATTCCGACAGGCGATTATTCCCCGGAGCCAGGAGGTCTTTCACCACCTCCAATATGGTTGCTTCCCCCCAGGAGCGCATGGGCAGCCCGCCGCGACAATCGTCAGGAACGATCCCGCCCGCTGATCGAGGCCTTAAAGGTCTGGCTGGAACGCCAACTCGCCCTCGTCTCCGGTAAAAGCCCGCTGGCCGCCGCCATCCGCTATTCTCTGACCCGTTGGAGCAGCCTGTCCGTCTTCCTCGCCGATGGCCGGGTCGAGATGGATACCAACACCGTCGAGCGCTCCATCCGCCCCATCACGCTCAGACGAAAGAACCACCTCTTCGCCGGGTCCGACGGCGGTGCCGAAAACTGGGCCAGATGAGCGATTACAAGGGCGCGGCCTTGATGATCGACGCCTTCCCCAAAGCGAAATCCCTGCTTGGAGACAAAGGCTACGACGCCGATTGGTTCCGAGACGCCTTGGCCGCTCGCGGTATCGCCGCCTGCATCCCGTCAAAGAGTAATCGGAAGGTGCCTATCCCCCATGACCCGGCGCTCTACAGACTGCGCCACAAGATCGAGAACATGTTCGGTAAGCTCAAGGATTGGCGCCGCATCCACACCCGCTATGACCGATGCGCCCATACCTTCATGTCGGCCATCTGCATCGCCGCAGCCGTCATCTTCTGGCTCTGATCAATGAGTCCTGAGCCTAGGTGTGGAGTCGCATGACGTTGTCATCTGTCAGTCCGAGTCGGCTGATAGGTGTCTGCGCCTTCAGGCTACCATGAGGTCGATGCCAGTTGTAGCGATGGAGCCACAGCGGTAACTCGTCGGCGCGATGGCCTGACGTTTCGTAGACCTGGGCATAGGCCCATTCGCGGAGTGCCGTTTGGATGAAGCGCTCGGCCTTGCCGTTGGTTTTCGGCGTATAGGGCCTGGTTCGGACATGCCTCAGCCCCTGATCGGCGCAGGCTTTGCGGAAGGCCTTGGATTTGTAGCAAGAGCCATTGTCGGTCATGACCCGCTGGACAGTGATGCCAAGGCTGGCGTAGTAGGCCAGCGCCGCCTCCAGGAAGGCGATGGCGCTTTCCTTCTTCTCGTCGGGCATGATCTTGGAGAATGCCACGCGGGAGGCATCGTCGATGCAGACATGGACGAATTCCCAACCGACGCCCCGGCTGTTGCTTTGGCCGGTGCGGTCGCCGGTAATGCGATGGCCGACCTTGTTGAACCGGCCCAGTTTCTTGATGTCGATGTGGATCATCTCGCCCGGCTCGGCGCGCTCATAGCGCCGCACCGGCTCGACAGGCT
Organism: Magnetospirillum sp. SS-4; assembly: GCF_902729425.1. Classification (GTDB taxonomy): domain Bacteria; phylum Pseudomonadota; class Alphaproteobacteria; order Rhodospirillales; family Magnetospirillaceae; genus Phaeospirillum. Next base: position 13,636 of record NZ_CACVCH010000054.1, read on the forward strand.
CCAGCGACTTCAGCCGGTTCATGCCAAGGCGGCCCAGGACACGGAACACCGTGGCCTTGGAGACGCCGATGGTGGTGGCGATCTCACCTCCCGGCCGACGCTGGCGCCGCAGAGCCGCTATTTGCTCGGCAAGGGCAGCAGGTGTCTGCGCCGGAGACCGATGCGGACGCGATGAGCGGTCGTGCAGGCCCGCAACACCTGCGGATCGGTAACGGGACACCCATTTGCGGACGGTGCTCAGGCTGACGCCCATGTCGGTGGCCGCCGACATGGGCCGCTGTCCGTCATCGATAACGCGCCGCACCAGAATCTCTCGACCAGTCGGCGTCAGAACGGCATTCTTGTGGATGCCCATTCGGTCCTCCTTGGATAGCCAAAGCTTCAACAACTTCAGCTTCCTCGGTTCAGATCGAGTGGGCAACCTCCTGAGACTTCACACCTAGGTGCAACGCCCATCGGGCGAAAGCCACAGCCCTGGTCGTCGGGACCGCGATGGGTCATGGCGTCGCGCATGGCGACGCATAATTCGAAGACGGTCTCAGGCGCGAGACAGCCATCCAGGCAGATTAGTCCACTGATTCCGCACATTCCGCACCGTTTCTTTCATAGGGTATCAGGCGGCCCCAGTCGTAGAAGGCGGCCTCGAGAGACCGGACGTAACCCATCTCCTGGGAAATCACCGAGCGAGCGATCCGCGGCCGTAAAGCGGCTCGCAGCTGGGAAAGGGCCTTCAGATCGGTGGTCAGACCCACCGCCATCTCCACATAGCGCTCCACCGTCTCCGTCGCCAAATCAAGCCGTTCCGCCGCGCCCAACATTCCCGTGGAAACGCCCGAGGCCGGACCAGACCCCCGCAACGCCACCACGGGCACGCCCATCCACAACGTCAGAACCGTGGTGGTGCCGCCGCCATAGGGGAAGGGGTCGAGGGCGATATCAACCCTCCTCACCAGATCGAGAAATTGATCCAGCTGACAGGTGCCCACCGTCTCGATCCGCCGTTTCTCCACCCCATGGCCGAGAAACCAGCTGCCAGCCATGTCTTGGACCGAGGGTGTGTCGCCGCCTGGAAGCACCAAGAGCAGACTGGAGTCCGGCACCGCGTTTAGAACGCGAGCCCAGGCGGCTACCACCTCTTCGGTGATTTTTTGCGGCTTGTTGAATGACCCAAACCGAATTCCGCCGCCACTCAGGGCTGGCAATGGGCCGGGATCGGGGGCATGGCGCGGTAGCCGGAAGGTGGGGGCATAGTCCAGGCGAACCAGGGTCTCGGTATAGTCGTCATCGGTCAGACCGGGGGGATCGGTATGAATATCCGTGACCCGGTAATCAATGCGGGTCAGGCCGGTGGTGAAGGGATAGCCGATCATGGTGGCCTGGATGGGGGCCGGTTTCCGCACGAAGACCGGTAAGGCGTTCCAGGCGGAGTGACCCGCCAGATCGACCAGAATATGGATACCGTCACGCCGGATCACATCCGCCGCCACATCCCAGGACAGGTGACCGATCTGGCGCCAATGGGGCACATAGCCCTTAAGCCGGTCGGTTACGGCATCGGCGCGCGGGCCGCAGGCATAGCAGAACAGCTCGAAGGCCGTGGCGTCGTGGTGCTCGAGAATGGCCTCGAACCAGAAGGTGACGGCATGATCACAGAAATCAGGCGACACATAGCCGATCCGAAGGCGCCCATCGGCGGGACGGACAGGAAGCAGGGCGGCGTCCACCGGGACCGCAGCTTCCTGAATCTCGCCAAAGCGCCGATGCTCCGCCACCACCTCGGCTTTGTCCACAATCCCCATATTGGTCAGGAAAAACAGCAGATTGCTCTGAATGCGGCTATCGGTCGGCGCCATGGCATGGGCGCGACGGTAATGCTCCAACGCCTCCCTTTCCCGCCGCAGCGAGCTATCCAGATTTCCGAGATTATTGCAGGCATGGGCAAAATCGGGCTTCAGCCGCAAGGCGGTCTCGAATGCCGAACGGGCCACTTCCACCCGCTCCAGCGACAGTAAGGCTCTGCCAAGCGCATTCCAGAGATCGGCGCACGACGGGTGGGCACGGGTGGCCGCAGTCAAGATATCCACCGCTTCCGAGGCGCGGCCGTCGCTTCCCAACGCCACCCCCAGATTCAAGGCCAGGGAAACATCATCCGGGCAAAGCGCCAAACCCGCCTGAAAGGTGCCGATCGCCTCGGCCATCCGCCCGCTGGCCGTCAGCAGATTGCCCAGGGTCGAAACCGCAGCGGTCATGTCCGGCTTCAGGGCCAGGGCAGCGCGAAGATGGCCTTCTGCCTCGCCGTCGCGGCCCAATTCCCAGCAGGCCAGACCAAGATTGCACAGCGCTTCGGGCGAATTGGGCATCCCGGCCAGGACGTGACCATAGGCATCGGCGGCGGCGGCGGGACGCTTCAAAGCACCAAGCAGCAAATTCCCCAGATTGTACCAAGCCTGAATCCAGTCCGGCCGCAACCGCACCGCCTCGGCCAGGGCGGCGGCGGCGGCCTCGGAGCGCCCGGCGCGCCCAAGCGCCCAACCGAGATTAAAGAAGGCATCGGCATGGGTAGGCTGACGATCGATCTCGCGCTGAAGATGGTGGGCCGCCTGATCCCATTGACCAAGAGCCAGGTGAACCACCCCGATCTCGTAATCGAGGGATGGGACATCGGGCCGCAGTTCCGCCGCCGCCCATAGCCGCGCCAGAGCCTGATGGGGAGCGCCAAGATGAAGCTGTATGCGGGCAAGTTGCCGCAGGGCTTCCACATCGCCGGGGCTGGCGGACAAATGGCTTTCCATGAAGCGGGCGGCCTCCACCACGCGCCCGGCCCCAATCAAGCCTTCAACGACCGACTGCCAATTCTGCCCTTGCGTGCTGGAGCCCGAATTCATCCGATCCGACTGAAGCCAATTACCATCGGCCACGACACTATCATGGCCGACGCGGCCTTCATAGACGGGCCGCAGGAAGACGGGCCGCAGGAAGCTTGCCAAGCTCTGGGGGACAGCCCATCATGCCTGCCTCAGAGCTTCCAATCTTGGCGATGGCGATGATTATCCGTGTTCTCCTTGCTCCGGAATCGTTCAGGCCGCTGTCGCCACGAGCCTGGGTCATCGATCTTCCTCCCAAAATCCCCCCGGGCGACGTGACCGGCATCTCATATCGCTCGCCCCTGCGCCTGTTCGAGGCCGGGCGCGAGATGGGAACGCCCCATGCCTTACACCAGGATATCCTGGCCCTGGGGGGCGGGCGTTACTCCCATTGGGGCCAAAGCCTCTATCTTTCGACCGAGGACAATTCCAATCCGCGCCACAATGGCCGCGCCTATTCCATCGAATACGATTCCACCGCGGTTACCGATACCACCGCCCTGAAAGAGGCGGTTGAATACTGCATGACGGTGGCGCGGGGTCATCTGGGTCTGCCCCGGTCGCGCGGCATGGATATGAATGGCCGCACCGTGCTGGAACTAGGGCCGGGCGATACATTGGGCGAGCCGCTGCTGCTGGCCTCCGCCGGAGCCCGCATGATCGTCGCCGACCGCTTCGTCGCCCGTTGGGACGAGGAGCGCCGCCCCTTCTATCAGATGCTGCGTGATCAGTGGGACGGCCCCACCGCCCCCCTCGATCGGGTGCTGGCCCAAGGCTCGTTCGAGGGAGTGATGACGGTTCTGGCGGAGCCGGCGGAATGTCTCGCCGGTATCGCCGATGGTCAGGTTGAACTGGCATTATCCAATGCCGTTCTGGAGCATCTCTACGACCTGGAGGCCGCCGCAGGAGAATTGTGGCGGGTTTCGGCACCCGGGGCTTGGCATTTCCACCAAATCGACCTTCGGGACCATAAGGATTTCGAGCGCCCGCTGGAATATCTCCTCTATGACGCGGAGACCTATCGCAAAATCCAGGACCATAACCAATATGAACGGGGGTGCCAGTGGCGGGCATCCGAGTTCCGGGCCGCCTTCGAGGCCAGGGGCTTCGAAGTGGTGGAGCTGGATATCAATGGCCGGGCGGAGGACGCCTATCTGGCCGATCTAAGGCCCCGTCTACACGCCGCCGCGTCACGCTATGCCCATTGGCCGAGCGAGGATCTGATGATCACCGGAGCCCGCTTCGTGCTGCGGCGATCGGCCTAGCCAAAGGCCGGAACGCCGCCGGGTAACAAAAAGTTTACGCTTAGCCTCGTACACTTGGGTTCCTTTTTTGGTCTGGGGGGGGGTAGGACAAGGCGAATTTGGACGCGGCCAGAATTGACCTGCGAAGCTCTTGGAGAAATCCATGTCGATCACCATCCCCCTTTCCAAAGACTGGTTCCGACCAGAAATCGGCCACTGCTGGACCATTTCCAACGCCCTCACCGGCCTTGACGCCATGATCCGCGATGGCCTGACCCCCCGCATTACCGTGACGGAGAACGGCATTCCCCTGGGGCCGTCCAACGCGATCCATGAAGAGATCCGCTATACCGGCTATGGGCGTTACGCCCTGGCGGGAAATCTTTTGTATCTTTCCGCGTCGGACAGCAGCGATCCCACCACCAATGACCGCGAATATGCCGTAATAGTAGAGGAGTATGTGGGCGGCACCCCCTTGCCGCCCCCCCGAATCATGCATGTGGGAATCACCGGGTCGTGCAATATGACCTGCCGCATCTGCCGCCCCGAAGATGGCGCCCATGGCAATACCATCAAAGATCCTTGTATCGACAAGCTGATCCTGGATGCCATCCCCACCCTTCAGGAATTGCGCCTGGATTCGGCGGGGGAGCCGACCCTGCACAAGCCTAAATTCCGTCGGCTGGTTTCAGAGGCCTCCCGGCATGGCGTGCCGGTCTTCATGTGCACCAATGCCGTTCTGATCGACGAGGAGATGGCCGATTTCATCTGCGCTGGAACATCGGTCAAGCGCATCCAGATTTCCATCGACAGCCCGGAGAAGGAGACTCTGGAATGGGTTCGCCGTGGTGCCAATTTCGAGGCCCTGCTGGCCGGGGCGCGCAATCTGGTGGCGGCCCGCAAGCGGCATAACCGTCCCGACATTCTGTTGAATTTCCACGCCGCCCTGCTGAAGCAGAACATCGCCCAACTCCCCGACCTGATCCGCTTGGCCCATGAGATCGGCGTGGATCAGGTCAGCTGCATGTTCGGCGCGGTCCACGCCTATATGGATATGGAGTGGTCGGTGTTCTGGTGTCAGGAAGAGCATAACCGCGCCATCGAAGAGGCCGAAGTGCTGGCCAAGGAGCTGGACGTCTGCTTCCGCCCCTGGGGGAAATTCGACATCGGGGCGGACCCGACGGAGAAGACGCCGACGGACCCGGCTTCCAATCTCTGCTACTACCTCTCCCACTGGACCTATGTGGACCCCAACGGCATCATCCGCCCGTGCTGCATCTCGTCCAATCACTTCCTGGGCGACCTGAACACCGAGGGCTTCCTCGATATCTGGCGCGGCGAGAAATACGAGGAACTGCGGCGCAGCTATAACACCGACAACCCATCCAATCCCACTTGCGCCAAATGCTATATCCGCACCGGCTGGAACCGACATTCCTACAAGTCCTATTTCGGATCGCCTCTTTGGCCCGCCGTCCGTAAAAAGCTTGAATTGCCCGAGGATGAATAAAGGTGGGATCCGAACGCGCCGCTGACGTCGCTCCCACCGACATCCGCCACGAGAGTGGCGCCTGCTGGCAGATTCGCGGCCTGCCGTTTCCCCCCGGCGACGATCTGTGGCGGCCCAAACATTCCCGGCTGATCCTTCTCGAGGACGGTCAGCCCCTGGGGCCGGGGCATGCATTCCACGACCACATCCGCCAATGGGGCGGCGGTGGGTATTCCCATTGGCTGGGCTGGCTCTATTTCTCCACCGGAGACGGCAGCGATCCCCGCACCAATGGCAAGCGGTACCACCTGGAATGGCGGGACGAGCCGGAGACCTTGGTCCCGCAGCCCTGGCGATGGGGCCGGATGGCCCGTCTGGTGGATGCAGTCCATCGCCGGGACGAGATTGATCGGGGCGAACTGATCGCGGCCCTTTCGACGGGCTCGATGGCGGAACGCGCCTGGGGCTTTCATGCCCTGGGCGACGCCTTTCTGGATGCGGGCATGGGGCCGCGCGGCGCCATGCAGCTTTGGCGGGCTTGGCAATTGGGCCGCCGCCGCCATGCCATGTGGCATCCGATCCAGCGCTGGCTGAGCGAGACCGGACAGACCGAATCCCTGCGCTCTCTGTACCGCAACGGCGCCGTCGCCGCCGATAAGGCCGATGATCCCGACTGGATGTGCGACGTTCTGGCGGGATACGAGACCTTTATTTTCAGCAATTATGAACAAACCCGGTCCCTGCCGTTTCAAGACGACATCATCATCGACGCGGCGGCCCGCCTGCTGGCCCGCCATGCTCTGACGCCGACACGGATGCGGCCGGACCATGCCCCCATCAGGATCGGCTATCTTCTCACCGGCGAGGCCGAGACCCGCTATTGCAGTCTGGCCGAGATCGCCCTGGAGCTGGTCCTGGCCCATGCCCCCCACATGGTGGATGCCTGCGCCATTTCGCTTCACCCGCGCGAGCAGATCCTCACCCAGAATCCGCCCTTCGCCGAATGGCTGGGCCATCTGGACGCCGCCGGGCGGGTGATTCACCATTTCGACGCATCGCGGGCATCGGCCAATTTCACAGATACCCTGGCCCTGGCCCTGGCCCTCGCCGGTCTTGACCTGGATGTCCTGGTTTTCGCCGGGCAAACAGGACTGAGGCTGCTGCTGACCGGGCTGCGCCCGGCACCCATGATGCTGGGATTAGGGCTGGGCGAGATTCAGCTCTTTACCAGCAAGCTGTTGGATCTGACCGCGCATATCAATATCAAGCCCGCCATGGATGGGCTGAGCCCGTCGGTGGTTCTGCCCTCCTTCATGCCGCGTGGGCGCTTCCACCACCCGCAACGGCCGGTTGACCGCCAGACATTGGGCGTTCCCGCCGAGGCGGTGTTGTTGATGTCCTCGGCGCGGGCGGTCAAGTTCCGCGAGCCCGAGTACTGGCAGGTGATGGACAGGGTCTTGCAGGCCCGTCCCAATACCTGGCTGGCCTTGGTGGGGCTTGACGCGGCCGAGTTTGACGGCATCGCCCAGGCCTACCACGTCTCTGCGGCGGCCTGTGGGCGGATTCGCTGCCTGGGCTGGCGGTCCGACCACCAGGCGGTCCTCGGCGCCGCCGATATCTTCGTCGATACCTTTCCCAATGGCGGAGGCTATAGCGTCTTCGAGGCGCTCAATCTGGGGGTCGCCACCTTGGCGCTGGAAGATGACTACCTGCTGCCGTTCGAGGAGCGCAGTTGGGCCGTGGCGGCCGAGATTGTCGGAGGCGATATCGCCGTCCCCTTCCATATGGAGGCCGTAACCGCCCGCCTCCTGGCTTTGATCGACGACCCCGCCCTGCGCAGTAAGCTTGCCACGGACGGCCCCAGACTGGCTGATGCGGTTCGCAGCGCCATTCCCTGCGCCCGTGCCCTGGAGCAGTGCCTGCTCCAGGATTGGTTCCGGCCATGAGCGGCAAAACCGTCGTCATCTCCCAATCCAATTACCTGCCGTGGCGCGGCTTTTTCCACATGGTGCGCTCGGCGGATGAGTTGATTCTTCTCGATAGCGTGCAATACACCCGCCGCGACTGGCGCAACCGGAATAAGGTCAAGACCGCCAACGGGCCGGTGTGGCTGACCATTCCGGTGCAGGTCAAAGGCCGCTATGTCCAAAGCGTGGATGAAACGGCGATTTTGAATGACGCTTGGGTCGAAAAGCATATCCGCACGATTACGCTGGCCTATGGGCGGGCGGGCGCATTCGATGCGATTGCGCCATGGCTGTTTGCCTGTCTGCGAGACGCCGCCGCCTCGAGCAATCTCACCACCGTCAATGCCGCCTTGTTGCGGAATGTCTGCGACATCTTGGGGATTCACACCCCTATCTTGCGCTGCACGGATATTCTCGAGCGGAGCGCTCTGGTGCAGATGGAGCCGAACCAAAGGCTGCTGGAACTTTGCCGGGCCCGAGGGGCGAGCACTTACCTGTCGGGACCGGCCGCACGCGACTATCTCGCCCCCGATCTGTTCGCCGCCATCGGCATTTCGGTGACGTGGATGGATTACACGGGATATCCTGATTACCCGCAGCTTTGGGGGGAGTTCCTGCCCCATATGTCCATCGTCGACCTGTTGCTGAATACCGGGGCCGATGCCCCCCGCTATCTGGAGAAGACCAGATGACCACATCCGCTCAGGGGCCGGACTCCTATGGCCTGCGGCCCCAGGCCGTGGAATTTCCCATGATGCTGGTGCTGTCGCTGGTTTATCCCTGCAATGCCAGATGTCCGCACTGCCCCTATACCAATTCAAATATCCGCAAGGAGTACAAGGACGCCCCCTATATGTCGGAGGCGATCTTCAAGACCATCGCCGACGAAGCCGGGCGCTATGGCGCCTATCTGCGCATATCGGGCGGGGGCGAGCCCATGCTGCACCGTCAGGCCACCGATCTCTTCGTCTACGCCAAGAATGCGGGGTGCCGGGTCGGCCTGATCACCAACGGATCTAAATTCACTCCCGAATCATGCCGCCGCCTGATCGAGGGGGGCGTCGACGCCATCGAATTCTCTGTGGATGCCTGCACCGCCGAAACCTACGAGGCCGTCCGGACCGGTCTGGACTGGGAGACCCTGGAGGCCAATATCCGCGCCATGCTGGCCCTACGCAACCAACTGGGCGGCAAGTCCCGGATTATCTGCTCCGCCGTCCAGCAGAAGGGCATCGACATGGAAGCGGTCGAGGCCTTCTGGGTGGGAGAGATCGGGGTTGATGCCCTGATCCGCCGTAAATTCCTGACTTGGGGCGTCAATACCGTCCTCGACGACACCCGATCCGCCGATCCCAGCGCATATCTCGACACGGAAACCGTGCCCTGCCCCTTCATCTTCGAGCGGCTGAACATCGACAGCCGCGGCAATGTCATGGTGTGCGGCTACGATATCTCGTGCAATACCAATCTGGGCAATGTCACCACGGAGACCTTGCGGGACATCTGGCATGGACCGGGGTTCCAGTATTATCGGGAGCGGCACCTTGCCGGCCGGGGGCGCGAGATCGGGCTTTGCTCGGGCTGTCCCGATTGGCAGTACCGGTCCTGGCAACATAACTACTGGAAGGTCCTTGATACCGCCGAACACGCCCGCACGGAGACGTTGCGGCAACTGGGTCCTCATGATGACCCCGGCGTCATTACCCAAGGGACTCCCCCATGAGCCTCAAGATCGGACGCACCCTCTTCACCGGCCCCTTCGCCCTGGCCGACACGGTGCTGCGCGCCAATCACCCACGGGCGGTCTACGCCGTTCTGGTCAAGGAGGGACCGGACTGGGACCCCTGCTTCCGTCTGATCGAGATCGGGGTTTCGCCTCCCGAGGGCGTCGACTTTCCGAACCATCCCCATCGTCCAGCCTGGGAGAAGGCCAGTGATGGCAAGGCGGTGGTCTATTTGCACAGTCTCGATGATGCATCCCAAGACCCGGAGCGCATCGCCGAGGATATCCAGCGCCAATACGGGTCTTCGGGCGGCATTGTGACGCTGTCCAATGGTGTCTGAGCTAGGGGAATGTTAAGGGCTTTTCCCATAGCCTGTAGTTCTGAAACGCTAGATGAGCCAGAAGGCCAGATGACTAAGAACATCCTCGTCACGGGCGGCGCCGGTTTTATCGGCTCCAACTTCATTCACCATATCCTGGCAACCTATCCGCAATACCGGATCACGGTGCTGGATGCCTTCACCTATGCCGGGTCCATCGAGAATCTGCCGCCCGACGCCCAGGATGCCGGGTCCGACCGCGTCCGGGTCTGGTGCGGCAGCGTCTGCAATTCCGATCTGGTCCAGACCCTGATGGCCGATGCGGATATGGTCGTGCATTTCGCGGCGGAGACCCATGTCACACGCTCCATCTTCGACAATCTGACCTTTTTCCAGACCGATGTCCTGGGGACACAGGCCATCGCCAATGCGGTGGTCAAATACGCCCACCGCATCGAGCGCTTCATCCATGTCTCCACCTCGGAGGTTTACGGCACCGCCGAGACACCGGCCATGGACGAGGATCATCCCCTGAACCCCGCCAGCCCCTATGCCAGCGCCAAATGCGGCGCCGACCGGCTGGTCTATTCCTATTGGCGAACCTACGGCATTCCGGCCGTGATCGTGCGGCCGTTCAATAATTTCGGCCCGCGTCAGCACCTGGAAAAGGCCATTCCCCGCTTCATCACCAGCGTGCTGCTGGGAGAAGATCTGACCGTGCATGGCGACGGCTCGGCGGCGCGGGATTTTGTCCATGTGGAGGATACCTGTCGCGCCATCGCCGCCCTGATCACCGCCCCTGCCGACAAAGTGGTCGGCGAGGTCTTCAACATCGCCACCGGCACGGACCGCACCATTCTGGGGATCGCCCAGACCATTGCCCAGACCATGGGTTATGATGCGGACCGTATCTCCTTCGTGGGAGAGCGTCCCGCCCAGGTCGAGCGCCATACCGGAGATTGGAGCAAGATCGAAGGCAGACTGGGCTGGAAGCCCCTGGTCGTCTGGGACAGCGGACTGGCAAGCACCATTGACTGGTTCCGCCAGAACCGGCCTTGGTGGGAAAAGCAGGTCTGGCTGCGCCGCGTCCCCATCACCACCCGGTCGGGGCGGATCGAATACCACTAAACTCCCATTGCCGATGAAAGACGCCGGAGCCCTCCATGTCATTCACGACGCTTCCCAACCATCTGGCCGACAAGGCGCGCCGCGCGCGGTTGCTGGAGATTGAAGCGCGCCTGACCGAACATGCGTTTCCACCGCAATTGGTCATCGAAAATACCTCGTGGTGCAATCTGACCTGCATCCACTGCTCGCACTCGGAACTGAAGCGCGCCAACCGCCATATGGACCGCGCCCTGTGGGATCGGGTGGTGACGGAGGTGGGGCAAGTCTCGCCCGATTGCGAGGTTTGGCCAACCTTCTATGGCGAAGCGTTGCTGCTGGGCAATGAGTTATGGGACCGTCTGGACTATGCCGCCAGCGTAGGATGCCGCAATCTGGTGCTGAACTCCAACGGAACCGCCCTGGGCAGCAAGGACAATATCGAGCGGGTCCTGGCCTCGCCCCTGCGCCGCTTCATCCTCAGCCTGGATGGGTTCAAGCGCGAGACCTTCGAGCATATCCGGCGCAAGGCCAAGTGGGACCGGGTCTATCCCGCAGTCACGGAACTCTGCCGCCGCCGCAAGGAGCGGGGACAGCAATTCCCCGCCATTATCGCCCAATTCACCGTGCTGCCGGACAATGCCGACGAGGCCGAAGCGTTTCGGGACTACTGGCACCAGCAAGGCGCCGAGGTCAAGATCCGGCCCATGCTGGAATGGACAGCCACCGGCAGCATCCGCACCTCGACCATCACCCATGGCGACGATTTCCGCATCGCCTGCCCTTGGGCCAACAACACCATGGCCATCCACCAGGATGGCAAGGTTGTCACCTGCGCCGTGGATTACGAGGGTCTGTGTACGGCGGGAAATGTCGCGGAGTTGAGCTTGGCCGAATGCTGGTCCCGCCTGGCCGCCAACCGTGCCGCCCATCGCGCCCATCGCTGGGCGGAGCTTCCCGAGATCTGCCGGGGATGCGGCGACTGGCAGACCGCCGGTGCGGAATATGATCCGCTCCGGGTGGAAGGAACCCGGCCCTTCTGGTTCGGCAATTCGACAAAGGACTGACCATCCGTGTGCGGTATCTGCGGCTTCATCGAGGGGGGCAAGGACAGCAAGGCCGCAGGCGACGTCTTGGGCCGCATGAACGATTGCCTGAGCCATCGCGGCCCCGATGGCCAGGGCCGATGGGAAGCCCCTCCGGTGCATCTGGCCATGCGCCGCCTCGCCATCGTTGATCCTCAGTCCGGCCAACAGCCGGTCAGCAACGAGGATTCAACGGTCTGGGCGGTGTTCAACGGCGAAATCTACAATCATGCGGAGCTGCGCCAGGATCTGATCCGGCGCGGTCATCGCTTCCGCAGCGATCACAGCGACAGCGAGACCATCGTCCATCTCTATGAGGAATACGGCGACGACTGGCCACGGCTGGCGGCGGTGAATGGCATGTTCGCCATCGCGCTGTGGGATGCCAACCGCCAACGCCTGATCCTCTACCGCGATCGCATGGGCAAGAAGCCCTTGTACTGGGCCGAGATGGGCAAAGGAATGGCCTTTGCCTCCGAGCCGAAATCCTTACTGCAGCACCCGGATAGTCCCCGCGCCGTGGACCCTGCCGCTGCCTGGCACTATTTCTCGCTCAAATCCGTTCCCGCCCCCCTGTCCATCTGGCAAGGCCTGCACCAGTTGCCGCCGGGCTCGCGCCTGATCTGGCAGGACGGCGCCGTCACGGTGGAATCATGGTGGCGCCCCGACTTCACCCCGTTCGCCGAAGCCATGGACCCGCAGGATGCCGCCGCCGAGATCCTGCGCTTGCTGGATGATGCGGTGGGACTTCGCATGCAGGCCGATGTGCCGCTGGGCGTATTTCTGTCCGGCGGGCTGGATTCAAGCACACTGGCCGCCCTGATCCGTCGCAGGGGTTCGGGGCGCATGACGACGTTCTGCCTCAGCTATGCCGATGGCGAGGGTGAACAATTCCTGGGCAAGTCCAACGACGCCCTGTGGTCGCGGCGAATGGCCGATCTGCTGGAAACCGAGCATCATGAGCTAGTGCTGAGCTCCTCGGAGTTCGTGGCTGGCCTGCCTTCGGTCATGCAGGCCTTCCATGAGCCATTCTCGGGTACTGTCTCCACCTTCTATCTGACGCAGCTGATGCGTCAGCACGTGGTGGCCGCTGTATCCGGAGACGGCGCCGACGAATTGTTCGGCAGCTATCTCGCCCATCGGCTGGCCGCCCCCATGGCGAAGTATCTGAGACGGGACCCCGCCGCCTGGGACGATGGAAGCCGGGACCGGCTGGCCCCATTCCAGACGCCAGACCGGTTCCGCTATCTGGCGGAATTGGCGGACCCCGACCAATCGGTCTGGCGGATGCGGCTTGCCGTCTTCTCCGAGTTGGAAAAGCGCCTGCTGCTCTCGCCCTGGATGGTGGATGCCAAGGGTAAGGCCGATACCGGCGCGCTCTACCGCTCTCTTCTGGCCGATTCCACCGCCACCGACCCATTGAACGCGGCCTTGGAACTGGATCAGCGGGCGCTGTTGCCGGATCAGGTTCTGGCCTTCTGCGACCGACTGTCCATGGCCCATGGCCTGGAGATCCGGTCCCCCTTCCTGGATTACCGCCTGGTGGAATTCGTCAACCGCCTGCCGGGCGCGCTAAAGATCCGGGGCGAGACGGTCAAGCATCTGCTGAAGAGCGTCGTCCGGGGGCTGCTGCCCGATCACCAGATCAACCGACCCAAGGAAGGCTTCGTGCAGCCGGTCTATGGTTGGATGCGGGGGCCTCTGCGACCCTGGCTGGAGGCGCTGATGGCCCCTGACCGGGTGCGGGTCCATGGCATGCTGCGGCCGGAGATGATCCAGCGCCTGTTGGGCGAGCATTTCGGCGGGGCGACCGATCATGGAGCCAAGCTGTGGAGCTTGGCCTGCTTCCAGGTCTGGTACGAGTCCGTGGCGGCCCCCATGGTGCGGCCATGACCACCTTGGCGGTGCTTCAGCCGGGCTTCCTGCCCTGGCTGGGCTTTTTCGATCAGATGCTGCGGTCAGATATCTTCATCTATTACGATGATGTGCAATTCGATAAGCATGGATGGCGGAACCGCAACCGCGTCAAGGGACCAGTCGGCCCCCAATTCCTGACGGTGCCCATTCTCCATTCCGGCCGCACCGGCCAGACCATAGCCCAGGTGGAGATCGATAATCGTTCCCCCTGGGCGCGCAAGCAGCTGCGCACCATCCGGCAGCTTTACGCCAAGGCGCCCTTTCTCGAACCCTATGCCTCCGAGTTGGAGGCGGTGCTGCAGTGCCCCTGGGAGAGGCTGCTCGATCTCAACCTCGCTGTGACGGCCCTGATGTGTGATTGGCTGGGGGTGACAACGCCCATCCGGCGAGCCTCCCAACTGGACGCCAGCGGCGGCCAGAGCGAGCGGTTGCTGTCCATCTGCCGGATGCATGGCGCCACCTGCTATCTCTCTGGCGACGCGGCGCGGGATTATCTGGATCTGGACCTGTTCGCCCAGGCCGGTATCCGCGTGCAATGGCAGGATTACAGACATCCGGTCTATGCCCAGCGGCACGGATCATTCATCTCCCATTTGTCCGCCCTGGATCTGGTCCTGAATCTGGGACCGGACAGCGGCGCTCTCCTGGCCTCCCAGACTTAAGGGACAGTCTCATGCCCATTCCGTTTTACCGTCACGATCTTGGCCAGGAGGAACTCGACGCCGTGGCGGAGGTTCTGCGCGGCGAGATTCTCACCACCGGAGACGCGGTCAGGGAGTTCGAGCGCCGCTTCGCCGCCTATCTCCAACGCCGCCGCGCCGTGGGGATGTCCAGCGCCACCGGCGGCCTTCACCTCATGCTGACGGCGTTGGGGATCGGTCCCGGCGACGAAGTGATCACCACGCCGCTCAGCTTCATCGCCACCGCCACCGCCATCGTCCAGGCCGGAGCCACACCGGTCTTCGTGGATGTGGAGGAGGATACCGGCAATCTGGACGCCAGCCGGATCGAGGCGGCGATCACGCCGCGGACCCGCGCCATCATTCCCGTTCACCTCTATGGCCAGATGGTGGATATGGTAGCGATCAAGGCCATCGCCGACCATCACGGATTGGAGATTATCGAGGACGCCGCCCATTGCGTGGAGGGAGCCCGGGACGGATTGCGACCGGGCGAAGCCTCGGCGGGGGCATGTTTCAGCTTCTATGCCACCAAGAATCTGAGTTGCGGCGAAGGCGGCGCCATCGCCACCGACCGCGCCGATCTGGCCGACAGCATCGCCCTCATGTCGGTTCACGGCATGAACAAGACCGCCGCCGACCGTCAGCGCCACGGCTACAGCCATTGGGACATGGAGGTCTTCGGCTGGAAATACAATATGAGCAATATCCAGGCGGCCCTTTTGCTGCCCCAATTCCAGCGCCTGGACCGCAAGACCGAAGAACGGCGGCATCTGGCCGTCCGCTATACCGAGCTGCTGGCCGGAATTCCCGGCATCACCCTGCCGGTGATCCGTCCCGGTTGCGACCATGCTTGGCATCTTTTCGTCATCCGCAGCCAGGCCATGGCACGCGATGCCATGGTGGAGCGCCTGATCGAGGCGAAAATCGGCGTCGCGGTCAATTACCGCCCCATCCATCTGATGCGCTGGTTCCGCGATCGCTGGGACTATGCTCCGGGAGACTTCCCGGTGGCGGAACGCTGGGGCGACGAAGTCCTGTCTGTACCATTCTATCCGGGGATGGGCGACCAGACCGTCGCCAATGTCGCGGACTGTATCCGCGCCATGGTGAACGGGACCTGCTGAGCCTGCCCTCCTACGGATTGCGGGTCAGATAGTAGCGGCGGCCATTGGTGAGGGGATTGGAATTGTCCGAACTGGAGAAATGGACGGTGTTGCCGGCATCGATATCGGCATAGCCCCACAGTCCGCGTCCCTGGGACGCAGTGTCCGCCTCGATCGCGCCGCCGGCCGACAAGATGGTCCCGTCCTCGACCAGAGCATATTCCGATCGGCGGATGCCGATGGGAAGAGTGCCCCGATACGCGTGTCCCTCCACATGCAAGATCATGCTCAGCGGAATGGGATCGCGGTCAAAGACCATGCCGTCATCGCCATCGGGGGTGCCGTGGGCGTAAGCCACCGCGGCGCGGGTCTGTCCGGTCGCCGTCTGGATGCAGATGGCGCAGGCCGGTTGGGCGAGCCGGGCCGTGCTCTCGTGCCGCAGGCTGGCGCGCAGGGCCTTGATATTGTTGCCGAACCAGAAGTCAGCAAAATTTTCCACGGTGCCCAGCATATCGAACGGGGTCATCTGGGACCAGCAGCATACCGTCATCTGCCCATCGACCCCGATATCCAGCCCCATATGGGGCGCGCAGCACAAATTGTCGGGGTGGGCCGCCGCATGGTCCTTGGACACCGGATAGAGGAAATGGCTGAGGGTGGCTGCGCCCTTTGGGCCGGGAGGCGGGCGATGTTGGGGCAGTTGTCCCGGATAGACAACTTCATCGCTCAGATAAACCCGCATGCGGCTGTTGATGGCGCCAAGTTGCTTCAGGACTGGAGCCATCGCCGCAGCGAGTTGCTCCTTGCTCACCACCGCTTCCGTCCCGAAGGTAAAGGCCTGGTAAAGCCTGATATTGGCGAAATCGATGCCGACCTCGTGGGCCCATAACAGCAGATCGCCGACGGAATCCAGATTGCTGGAAGAGATGGTGGGTGAAATCTGGACGGCAAGGCGGCTGGGGTCACGCCGGGCCAGGAGATCCCGCACGCCCCTATCCACATCGCTCCATTGGCCGTTGCGGCGCAGTTCCTCGAACAGCGTCCCCGTGGCGTCAATGGACATGGAGACGGTGCCGTAAGTCTCGCAGAGCAAAGCGATCTTGCGGTCGTCCAATCGGGTGGCGTTCGTCTGAACGAACAGCTTGCATTTGTGTTGCCGGATCGCCAGCAGGATGTCTTCGAAATAGGGATAAATCAGCGGTTCGCCCCAGCTGTTCAGGGCGATTTCCGTGGTGAACGGCAGCACCACGTCGATGACGTTCTGAAGGGTCTCTTTCGACATATAGCGGCGTGGCGTTCGACCGAGCTGAAGCCAGTTCTGCGACGGGCAGATCTTGCAAAGAAGGTTGCAGGCATAGCTGAGGGACAGATTGAGATAGGGCGGCGGCGGGATCTTTTCTCCGCCTCGGGCCAGCAGAAACTCGCCCTGCGGATGCAGTCGCCACAAATCCTGATGGCTGGAGAATTCCTTAGGCATTATGCCCCTCTTCGATTCGACCGTTCTGGCCAACTTGAAGGTCATCATAGCGCATGCGGCCTGACCCGAGTAGAAAAAACCTTACATTTGCGTCCCTCGCAAATGTAAGGTTTTTTCCACGAATTCAATTTATTAGCGGGCAATGCGCGACCGCGACCGGATCCGCTGCGGATTCCGACACGTTCCGGCCACCCATTCCGATTTGATTCCGGCCACTGATTCCGATCGCGTTCCGGCCACCCATTCCGATCCGGTTCCGGCCACCTATTCCGATCGCGATCCGGCCACCCTTTTGGTTGAGGTGCCGGTTTCCGATCATCCGTGGCGGCGATTACTATCACTGAGGAGCACGACGATGCTGTCCCACCCCACACTGGAAACCCTCCACGCCCTCGGTCTGCATGGTTGCGCCAAGGGGTTCAAGGAAATGGAGGCCAGTCCGGCCGCCGCCTCCCTGACCCACGCAGAGTGGCTGGCACTGATCCTCGACCACGAGGTGACGTATCGTGGCCAGAAGCGTTTTGAAGCCCGCGCCGGGCGCGCCAAGCTGGCGTTGCGCTTGGCGTCGAGGAAGGCGCCGGTCGCCAGCTCACGGACCAAGCCCTGGTCGACCGGCGTCTCGGCAAAGACGAAGCTGTCGAGGTCCTTCAAGACCGGAAACTTGGCGCAGCGCATGCGATAGCTGATCGACTTAGCCTGGCGATGGACCCGTTCGGCGCGGATCAGGCTGGCGAGGAGCGGATAGATTTCGTCCCGCCGGACCAGTCCCTTCCCGGCGATCTCATCGAAGCTGGCGCGCATGCCATAGAGCTTGAGTTCGCTCATGGCCTCCAGAATATCCTGGCGATCCATTAGGCGACCCTCCGGATGCTGTCGTAGCGACCGCAGTCGGCCACGGGTTCGATCTTCAGTCGCAGAGCGTCGGGGGTGATGACGCTGGGCATCGCTGGCGGCTGGTTACGCCGGGCGAGAATGCTCAGGATCACATCGCCATTGGCTATTCCGGCGGCTAAGGCTTCGGCGCAGGCCATCTCGACGGCAGGAAGCCCATGGTCGGGGACGGCACCGAGCACCTTGACGAATTGTCGGTCGGCGTCCGGGTGATGCTCCAATTTTTCGCGCACCTGCGCCAAGCCGGGGGGAAGCTCCCAGTCCTTGAAGGGCGCGCCGTTGCGCAAGGCACCCGGCTTGCGCACCAGGACCGGGAGATAATGCCACGGGTCGTAAATGACCTGGTCGCGGCGGAAACTGCGGGCATGATCGGCCACCACCGTATCGTCGAAGAGCACCACGATGCGGTCGGCATGGGAGCGAACCAGAACCATCCGCCCGGCGGCACCGGCATCGACGCTATAGCGGTTGTGATCGGCGGGAATCAGGCAGGTGGTGGTCGCCCGCACCGCTTTCTCGACGAAGCCATCGAAGGGCGCGCGTAGCTCCATCAAGCTGGACCGCTCGTCATTGAACACCTCCCACACCGTCCGATCCTTGAACTCGGGATGCCTGGTCCGCTTGGCATAGGCGACGCACTGGTCTTCCAGCCAAGCATTCAACTCGGCCATACTGGTCACTCGTGGCTTGGGCCGGAACAGTTGATCGCGAAGATTGCCCACCTGATTCTCGACCTGCCCTTTCTCCCAGCCTGCGGCCGGACTACAGGCCACCGGCTCGATCAGATGATGGGAGCACATCTGCAGGAACCGGCGGTTATATTGCCGAGCCTTGCCAAGGAAGATGGTCTCGACCGCCGTTTTCATATTGTCGTAGATACCGCGCCGACAGACCCCGCCGTAGAAGACGAACGCCTTGTCATGGGCGTCGAACACCAACTCCTGAGTCTCGCGGAAATAGACCCGGACGAACGGCATGCGGCTATGCGCCAGCCGCATATGGGCTGCCTTGACCGTCAGCGGCACGCCCTGGAACGAGATAGTCTCGTGGCTCCAATCAAACTGATAGGCCTCCCCAGGCGCGAAGCTCATCGGCACGAAAGCCTTGGTGGGAACCCGGGCCTGCTCGTCCCGCCAGCCTTTGACGAAACGATGCACGCTGTCGTGGGCACCGTCATAACCCTGACCACGCAACTCCTCGAAGAGCCGCTGGGTGGAGCGCCGCTCCCTTCTTGGCAGCTTGGCCTCGGCCTCCAAAATCTTGGTCAAAGACACCACCCATTCACCGAGCTTAGGAGACGGCTGCACATCCCTGGCGTATTTGAACTCGGTCTCGCCGCTACGCACCACCTTGCGCACCGTCCCCCGAGAGACTCGGAGGTCTCGGCAAATCTCCTTGATTGCCCGATGCTCGTCGAAAAATGCGCGCCGAATTTGTCCGATCATATCCACGTCAATCACTCCCCACCGGTCCTTCCTCGAGAGCCTCAACGGCCAAAAGGAAGGACACTGACACAACATCAGAGGGGGTCAGAATTGGACGCGAAAATCTCCCCTCAGGGGGTCACTATTGCTCGCGATTTCACATACCGGGCCTTGCGTGGCCTCGACCGAGCCCTCTTCCTCAAGCTGGGCACCTGCCAATGGATACGTGATCACCGCCATGTGATCCTGTGCGGCCCCACCGGCATCGGCAAAAGCTGGCTGGCCTGCGCACTCGGGCACAAGGCATGCCGCGAGGACATCTCCGTCCTCTACCAGCGGGTGCCGCGTCTCTTCGCGGCCCTCGACCTGGCTCGCGGCGACGGCCGCTACGCCAAACTTCTGGCCAGCCTTGCCAGACCAGATTTGCTGATCCTCGACGACTGGGGACCACAGGTGATGTCCGCCGACCACCGCCGCGATCTGATGGAAATCGTCGAGGACCGCTACGGTCGCGGCTCCCTGCTCATCACCAGCCAAGTCCCGGTCAACCGGTGGCATGAGATCGTCGGCGATCCTACCTTGGCCGACGCAATCCTCGACCGGATCGTCCATGCCGCTTATCGCATCGACCTCGATGGCGAATCCATGCGCAAGCCTCAGGCCGGGGAGGAGTTGACGTAACCGTCCGAGGGGCAAGCGGTCGTCCCCGCTTACCACAGGCCCCACCCACACGCACCCTCCGCCAGCTTCGTGACGAGCGCTGCGGGTGCGCGTGGGTCCCTCCCGTGGAAAGCGGGGACGACCGCACCCAAACATCACAACCTTGACCTGAAACCCCTCGCCATGAGATGACCGTCATAGACCTGCTGGGCAGGCACCCTCCGACCGGCCGAAATCATATCGGTACAGATGGCCGGAAACGGATCGGAATGGGTGGCCGGATTGGAATCGGAATCCCCGGCCGGATAAATCGGAATCCGCAATCCGCCGCTGGAATATCCTTGCGGACTGCGGATGCCCAGGGTTTCTATAGTGAGCTGGCGTTCCTTGGCGCCAGGGCAATAGCAGCAAGGCAATTCCATGGTCGAGTTGGTGAGTTTTCTTGGCAGCAAGGTCCGCCTGCGCCCCTTGCGGCGAGAGGATGGGGCGTTGACCGCCGCATGGCGCAACGATCCGGCCATCCGCGACTGTCAGCTGGGCCATCGCTTTCCCGTGACGGCCGAGATGGAGGCCGCCTGGTTCGATTCCCGGCTTAACGACCGCTCCGGCGGTGCCTTTATCCTGGCGATAGAAGATCTTGCCGATGACGCCTTCGTCGGATATGCCCATCTCCGGGATATCGACTGGATCGGACGGACGGCAGAATTCGGGATCTCTATCGGGGCCAAGGATCGTCAGGGCCGGGGCCTTGGCCGGGAGAGCCTGGACATCATGGTGTGTCACGGCTTTACCGTCCTCAATCTGAACCGCATCTGGCTGCGCGCGGCGGCGTTCAATGACCGGGCGATCGCACTGTTCAGATCCGCCGGGTTCTCCCGCGAAGGCGTCATGCGCCAGCACGCCTATGTGGGGGGCCAGTATTACGATGTGGTCCTCATGGGGCTGATGCGGGACGAACACCGAGAGGGCGCGATCACAAACTCCGGGTGACGACCTGTCCCACCCAGCCATGGTCGGCATCGTGCCATCCGATGACCTGGATGATCCCCTTGACGCCCTGGGCCGCCAGTGCGGCAAGGAAGTCCTCGGCCTCATCGGCGGGCACCAGGGCGATGAGGCCGTCTTCGGCTAACCGGCTCTGGTCGTGCGGGCCGATCACCATCACCCCCCGCATGCGAAACACCTGCCCCCGACGCCCCGCCGGGTCGTAGATTCCAGCCGGCTGGACGCCGTGAAAGCGAAGAGCGGCCCCCAGAATGCTGGCTTCGCTAGTGCCTGGGATCGGTGTCCGATGGCCGTTGTGAATGTAGGGCCGCCGTCCCGCCAATGCCAGGGCGGCGATCAGGTCATGGACCTGGGACTCGAACCGTCGGTGGGCCTGGGGCAGCGCCTCGAACAGCGCACTGGGAGAGTAAGCCGTTTCGGGATCGCGCAGCATCATCTCGACCCCGCAGCGAACCGCGTAGGAGGCGCCACAGGTTAGGCAGACCATCTCGGTCGGTCTCCGCCGGAACTCAGAGCGACCACAAGACAGGCAGGTCGGCACAGGAACCGGCAGATCCGGGCTTAGGCTCCCCCGTTTGCGGAACACAATGAAATCGTGGAAGCCGTCAGCGGGTCCCTGGGGTTGGGCAAGTTCTTTTTCGACCATCCGGGCCAGCGTATTCAGCCGGAGACGATAATGTTCGGCGAAGGCGGGATCGCCCAATTGTCCCCGAACATGATCGGCATTGAACCCATGCGGGCTGAAGACGGAATGAAGCAGGACCGATGCCTCGAATGCCGAGCTGAAGAATTTCCGTTGTCGAAGAATTTCCCCTCTCTGATCGGCGATCAGTTTGGCGAAATACCCGTCCGCATGCATTTCCGCGGTGGGGACGCTGACCTTCAACCAGGCATACAGATCCGGGTATTCATTCCATTCTGCGGTGGGGACGAATATGATTCCGACCCCGCCGGGGGTCAGGACGCGGAATATCTCGGCGAAGGTCTTTTCGAGATCCTGCCCATAGAACATTGTTTCGGAAGATAGAATTGTCGCGAAACTGGAATTTGGGAAAGGAAGATCGGTCATGTCCAGGCCGATCAGGTTATTATAGTGGTCGAATCGCGGCTCCACCTCCAAGCCACAGGACTCTGCGGTAGCCCCCATGGGCATGTCGCCCCCGAAGTCGATATTGGGCTTATCCCGCAGCATGAACCAGGATGCGGCGCCACAGCCGATTCCCAATTCAAGGGACGGAGAGGCCAAATTCAGATCCTTCACCAATGCGTGATGAAACAGTTCAAGGCAGAAGCGGAACGGAACGCAGTGAATGAAGTGGTCTCTCAAATTGTAGGATATGTAATCCGCCGATTTCCGCACGTCATGAGCATAACCCCGATCCATGACCTTGTCCCTTGTCCCTCATTGTTCTGGCGATTATCCGCGTTTCTGAACCACGAAGATCCCTTGGGCGCAGGACAGGTCGTCCTGCTCCGCCGCCCTGAACCGGGAACTCGAGCACCGCAGCCGGGGCAGGAAGTCGTCGAGATACTCAGGCTCCACCGTCTTGATCACGTCGAAGCTTAGAATATCGAACCCTGCCGCCAGCCAGCATTGCGCCATGACCGACGGAAGAACTCGATTGCCCCAGATGTAGTGGTATTCCTGGTTCTCGCGGTCATATGCCCCGTCGTCGAGGAGCAGGAATTCCAAGGGTCGGGTGCTGTCGCGATGGTCGCAGAAATCGACGAGATGAACTCCCATCGTCCCGGACCGCGAGACTCTCGCCAATTGCAGGAAGGCTAGATCGGGGGCATTCAAATGTTCCAATGTCGCGTGTGAGCAGTGCATATGGATCCGGTCGGTCAGGTCCTCGGGCAGGGATTCCGCCAGCGTCCCCGTCCAGATGATGCCTGCGGCCTCGTAGCTTGTCGCGGCAGCGATTCTGGCCAGGACGGCATCGTCGGTGGCAAGCTCTGACTGGCGCAGGGAAACGCCCAGTCCGCGAAGATAGGGCTGGTGCCAGTCAGGATTCCAGGGGCCAGGCTGACGATCCACCGCCACCACCTCGGCCCCCAACCCCGCCAAGGTAAGGACCGTATCCAGATAGGCGCCCGGTCCTATCTCCATCACCGTCCGCCCGCTCAGGCCGGCGGCCCCTCCCGGCAGGCGGCCGAGCAAGTCCAGGATGGCGGGCAGCTTTCGCCGGGAGCGTTGTTGCAAATAGGTGTCCAGGTCCCAGCGGGCCGTATATGTGCGGCCGTTCGTGTTGGGGTCGCTATTGTCCGAAGTGGAGAACCAGACGGAATCAAGCCAGTGAGAATACAGGCCGCCGCCTTGCATCCGGATCTGGGCATGAAGGGCGTGGGGACTTCCCACGGGCTGCCCATCCTCCAGCAAGACCAGGCGAGAACGATCAACGGCATCGCCGCTGTCACCGGATCGCAGGCCAGGCACCGGACAGCGCCAGCACCATCCTCCCTCATGAACGAAGCGGGGGGCGAGGATCCGATCATGGGACAGGGGGCTCATCCACCCCCTCCATTGGTCCGACGACGGCCATGATCGAGCATGATCCGTTCTAATGCCCGTGCACACAACGAGGGACTCTTTAGGTCCGCCACCGCCTTGGGGCCGGCTTTGCGCCAGACCAGCCGCGCACCGGCGTTGCGGATCAATTCCGTTAAGGCCTCGGCCAGCTTTTCCGGAACCCGGTCATGCCCCAGACCGGGGGGAAGAAGCTCCGCGGCGGGCGACCAGGTTCGCACATCCCAGGGGAAAAGATAGTCATCGCCGACCATCACCACCGGCAGCCCAAGGTTGAGGGCCTCGAACACCGTGTGGCCGCCGCCATAGGGCAGGGTGTCCAGATAGATGTCGCAGATGGCTAGGATATTGATGACGTCGTCGCGCCAGCCAAGGGGATGAACGCGGGGCCAAAGATCGGGGGGTAGGTCATGGGATTCGGCCAGGGCGGCGAAGCGGACAGAATCGATACCGACCACGACCAAGCGGGCCTGGGGACACTGACCCAATGCCGAGGCCACTAGATCCCAGTATTCACGGCTGTCGAATTTCATGGCCCTGCCAACGCTCGCCAGCACCACCTGGTCGGGATCAAGACCCAGTTCCGTGCGCGGAATGGTCCGGCTGGGCAGCGCGAACCGGTCGGACGAGATAAACGATGGCATGATCTCGGACGGACATAATCCGTCCATGGCCGGCCGCCGGGTGAAGTGGGCGGCCACATCGAGGAGGCGGCTGGTATAAAGCGGCGGCTCCCCCAATCCCAATCCCATCAGCAGGCGGGCCGGCCTCAGTGCGGTTAGCACGAAGGACAGGCCGCATTGGGACATGAGGACCAGGGCATCCAGGTCCAGTGCGGCGATGGATCTGGCCATCGTCACCGCATCGACGAAAAGCAGTCCCGCCGTCGCGTGATCCAGGAAATAAACCCCTAATCCAGCGGTTTCCAACTTTTCCAGCCATTGGGGAAAGAAAGGGTTGGTGGCAATAATGGTGTCCCGTTGGTGGATGGAGATAATCACCGGTGCAACCACCGCCGGATCGTGACGAATGGCCAGTTCCATGGCCAGATCGGTATGGTGGTGATAGGTACCCAACGCCTCGCCGCAGAGCAGATATCCGACCCGGGCCGGGCGCTGCGTCGCCGGATCGTGCTTTGGAAGATTCACCTTGAACCGGGACAGCAGGCGTCCAGCCGGCCCGGCCACAAACTCATCCTGGAATGGCAGGCTGTGGGTCCGGGGATACAGCTCGTAAATGAAGGTTTCGTAGTGCACCACCACATCCGTCATCCAGTCGGGATCTCCGGCGGCTTCAGCGGCGGCAGCGGCGGTTCTGAACAGGCTGCGGGTCTCATCATCCCGCTTCGTCTCGCGGAGCCAGCACAGGATGGGAAGCCATATTTCCACCCGGCGCAATCCCAATTCCCAGGCCCGCCATAGCTGCATGGCGCCACGGGGGGCGTCACCGGAATCCAGAAAGGCGTCCCCTAGGATGCGCAGGCCCCAGGCCCGCTCGTCGGGGCTGCCGCAGGCCAGAAGCCTCGATACCGCTTCGGCCGATACACCGGTTCCACGGCGGATATCCGCCGCCATGCCCTCCAGATTCCTGGCGAGACCGGCCTGCAGAACCGGCACCGGCCGGTCATCGGCCTCCCAACTCAGAGTATAGCGGCGACCGTTGCTTCGGGGGTCACTGTCATCGCTGGCGGAAAAATACAGGGTCGTTCCCCAATGTGAATAACGCCCCCGACCTTTTTGCCGGATGAGGTCGTGCAGCGAATGGCCAGGCCCCAGCCGCCTGCCGTTCTCGCAGACGACCAAGCGAGAGTGCTTCTGCCGCCACAGGTCGTCCCCCGCCTTGAAGGGTAGCCGACCTAGGACCCAGCAATGCCCCTGATCTTCCCTGATCGCGGCGGGGTCCACTGCAAGAACGGGCGGGGCTGGCGAGGACGGCATGACGGGCCCTTTTCAACGGGGAGAGGACGAATCCGTCAGGTCGCGCATGGCCGTGGCATAGGTTGTTCCCTGATCGGGCCAGAGGGTCAGGGCCCAGTCGGGACAGGCGCCACAGAAGGGATGACCAGAGAAATCGTTGGTACAATGGGCCCGGCGCAAGGCCGTCATAGCTTCGCCCTGCCACAATTTGGCAATGGTGGTATCTGCCAGAGATCCGAGGTTGCCGAGATTGCGCCAGTCCACCGGGCAGTAGCTCACCTGGCCGTCGGGCTTCACCAACACGCGCTCCCATGGATAGAGGCAGGGGCCACGCTGGGCCGGAGCCGATGCCCAAAGCGATTGGCTGACCTCGGGAAGTGTCCCTCCGGCCGAATGGCAGGGGCGGATGACCACGAAATCCGCCCCCTCTAATGTCCAGAACGCTTTGAACGCCTCGACCTCGTGGCGGTTGGCGGATTGAAGAACGAAGCTGACCATCACCTTGACCGGACGCCCGCAGGAGCGGACCATCCGGATAAGCCGCAATGTGTTGTCGCGAACCTGGGAATACGGGCCCCCGGCGCGAATCGAGCCATATGTGGCATCGGAATGCGCGTCGAGGCTGATGTCGAACACATCGACCCCCGCATCCACCAATGCCTTCGCCTTGTCCTCATCGATCAGCAGTCCGTTGCTGGTCAGGTTGACCGGTACGCCGCCATGGGTCGCGGCATAGGTCATCATCTCGATCAGATGGGGATGCAAAAGGGGCTCGCCCTCGCCGGTATAACGGATAAAGCGGCAGAGACCCTTGCCGTCGGTAGCGATCTGATCGATCAGAAGACGGTTCAACTGGGAGCCGAAATGGCGTCTTTCCCGTCCCCTCGGCTTGGTCACCGTCTCATAGGGACAATGGGTGCATGCGAGGTTGCAGAACTCGGTCAAATCCACGTTGATCTGGGATGGGAATGCCCTGGACAGATGGGCGAAGAACTCTCCGTGCATCATTCCTCCGTCACGCTAGTGGAAAAGGTCCGACATTTGCGCACTCGCAAAATTTTGATTTGTTTCCACGAATTCGATTCGTTGGTCGGCAGGTCTGCTCTCACGCGATTTCATCGAAAAGGGCATCCAGGCTCTGGCGGGCGTCATCCATGGTCATGGCGGCACCGATGGGCAGGGTGACGATCCGATCCGCCAATTCCTCAGTGACCGGCAGGCAGACCCCGGTATGATATAGCGGCATGCGGTGCAGCGGAACATAATGGACCGAGAGTCCGATGCCCCGATTCCGAACCCGCCTCATGATGTCGTCGCGGCTTTTGCGCCGCAGGGCGGAGTCGGGCAGCACGGTGACGAACAGGTGGTGCGCATGATCCAAGCCGCCAAGCCCCGTCTGACACTTGAAGCCCCCCTTCTTTGCCAGTTCATCAAGGTAGAATCTGGCGATGGCGAGACGATGGGCGGCAAACTCGGCCTGGCGCCGCAATTGGACCCTGCCGATGGCAGCCTGAAGGTCGGTATAATTGAGCTTGAAGCCCAATTCATGCAGTTTCATCTGGCCGACACTGCTTTCCGGGTGGCTGTAACGGCGCCAGGCATTGGTGGTCAGCGCGTGTTGCCTCAGCGAGGCCAGATGGTTGGCCGCGTCCGGGTCCGCCAGGGCGATGGCTCCTCCCTCACCGGTCGAGATGTTCTTGTTGGCATAAAAGCTGAAGCAGACCAGATTGCCGGAAGCGCCAACCCGCGCGCCATCGGGAGTGCGTGCCCCCAGGGCATGAGCAGCATCCTCGATCAGCACAATATGGGGCGGCAGCGCCCGGCGCAGCGTTGCCACATCCACTGCTAGGCCGCCGTAATGCACCACGATCACGGCTTTGGTCCGATGGGTCACCCTGGCCAAAATCGTCTCGGGCGTAACACAGAAGCTGGCCCGATCCACATCGCAGAAAACCGGGGTTGCGCCCAGATACAAGGCCGCGTTGGCCGTGCTGCACCATGTCAGGGACGGGCAGATCACCTCGTCTCCCGGCCCGATTCCGTGGCTGAGCAGCGCCAGAAACAGCGCGCCGGTGCAAGACGAGACCGTGACCACTCGCGGCACGTCCAGCCAAGCCTCCAGTTCCGTCTCGAACTGGAGAGTTTGCGGCCCCATGCCGACCCATCCCGACCGAAGCACTGCGGTGACGGCTTCGATCTCCTCGTCTCCGAAGTGCGGCTGGCCGAAGGGCACCACCATTTTCGATGCTGTATCGGGCGGATGGCTTGGGTCTCGCGTCATCGCTCGCCCTCTTCCGTCTTGAGCGTGGCGATGAGGTGGGGCAGGAATGCCTTGATCTGCAAGGGACCGGAGTCCCCCGTTGTCCCTGCGAACAGGGATACGCCTCGTCGGAAGCAGGGGAGCGCCTTGCCCCCCAAACCGGCCCGCCGCAGCTGAGCGAGGTATCGGTTCTGGTCCTCGACGGAAGCGATCAGGTAGCCATCCACCTCCAGGGTGTCATCCAGCCACCCCATATCGCGCCCCCCCTGTCCCACCGGAGCGACCTCGACCCGTGAAACCTCGAACAGCCCGCATTCCTGGATCAGCGCCAACAGCGCCGTCACCTCCGGTTCTGAACCGGAGACCGCAACCTTGCGGATACCGTCCCCGGCAAGGGCACGCAGATCGGCAAGGGAACTCTCTTTCACTTTTGCCCGCAACGCCAGGATATGATCGCCATACCAATTCCGAGGAGCAGATCCTCCGACTCTTTCCGAGCGGCGCTTGCGACCAAAAACGCCGCGCATCTGGTTCGGCCTGGCAATGATGTCGGGGGCGACGTCCGAGACATAGTCGATAACATCGAAAACATCGACGAACTGATTGACGTAATCGACAAATTGATCACGGCCAAGCCACAGATTCATCATGTTATTGGGGCCGAACATGTCCTCAAGATCGCGGATGGGAAATTGGCAATAAGCCTTCTGCTCGATAAACACGTTGCGTTCGATGTAGAAAACGCCCTCCTCGTTGAGGAGCTCGCAGATATGGGCCATGTCCCGGCGGTGGTTCTGGAACAGGTAATCGACCCCACAGCAGGAAATCAACGAGAACGCGTTCTGGGGCAGCGTGGCATCATGGATATAGCTGGGGATCACCACATCGTCTCTACCGCTGCGTTTTATCGCCGTGGCGACCGCAAGACTGGGCTCCAGAAGCACGGTCCGCATCTGGGGATAGAAGATGCGCAGAGTCTCGGCCAGCCAGCCCGGTCCGGCTCCCACATCCAGGTAGAGCGCCCCCGGAGCAAGCGCCACGCGCGGCGCGATCTGGTCGGCAAGGCGCTGGAAGCGGTCCTGGAACAAAACGGGATCCCAGTTGCCCGGTAACTGGTAATGCGTCTGATTCAAGGTGGGAATGACGGGATTGCGAAAGACGGCCCCGCATCCCCTGCAAATGACGATGGTTTGGAACCGGCACACCGCGCAGCCGTCATATTCGCCATTGACGAACTCGCCGTGGAACGAGGGGAACAGCACCTCATGATCAAGGCCGAGGCAAACCGGACAACGGCAAAAGATGCTATCGACCTGCCCTTCGGACGGCTCGATGCGTCGACGGAATTGCCCCGCTTCGAAGACGCGATTCGGCTCCTTGCGCGCCAGATAGTCGCGGCCATTGGCGTTCGGATCGGAATTGTCGGACGATGAGAAGTGAATCTCCCGCCCCCAGTGGGAATAGCGACCGCCGCCCTGTGTCCGAATATGGGCGTGTGGAGCATGAGACTCGGCCAAGGGGCTGCCGTCTTCATACAGAATGACTGAGGACCGGTTCGGTTGTTCGGGGGTGTCGCCGCTTTCCAGCCCCGGCGACGTGGCAATCCAGTTGAAACCGCCGTCATGGTGGAACGGCCGCCGCAAGACGATCCCCCTTGCCGCTTGTTCGCCGCCGTGATCAGTCATTGGCCGCGACCGTTCTGTCACCGGGGGCCCTGGTCAGCACAAAAGTACCGATGCCGACTTCAAGTTCAGGTCGGGCGATGTCACGGAACCGGGTGCGCGATGTCCGAATCCTGGCGAGAATATCGTTCACATAAGCGCCATCATTGGCAAGAAAGGTCTCCGCAGCCACCACATGGAATCCGCCGCGTTCCAGCAATGCCTTGAGACGCGGCAAGGTTTGCCGGTTGCCGATGACATAGCGATAGTAGCCCTTGTTCTCCGCCTCGAAAGCCTCGTCATCCAGCAGCATGTATTCCAACGGACGCGAGGCGTCGCGGTGATCCCGGAAGTCCACGATATGGATGCCGAGCGCTCCGGGCTTGCTGGCCTTGGCGAGCGCAGCCACTGTTGCCGCCATATCTTCCACATGCTCGAGAACAGCGGTCGAAAGAATGATATCGGCCTGACCATGAAGGAATTCAGGAATTTTTTCTACTGAGGCGTGGGTCAGACTCACGCACTCGCGAGTGTCATCGGAGCACAAAGCCTCCTCGTTGATGAGGACGCCCTCCCGAGCAAGCTCACGCGCCAGGACTTGCATATAGGGGATATGCCAATCCTGGCTCCACTTCTGGGGGTAGGGGTCGAGCCCGATCACCCGCGCTCCCAGGGCCGCGAAGGCGTAAAGCGTTCCGGTGCCGCTGCCAGGTCCGAGCTCCAGGATTGTCCGTCCAGTCACGCCTTCGCCGCCATTTGGAATATGCGCCAGATATTGACGGACATGGATGGCGGCGAGGCGGGCATGCTGGGTGAAAAATCCATCCCAGTTCACCCGTGCGCCATAGCGTCGGCCATTGGTGTTGGGGTTGGAATTGTCGCTGGCTGCAAACCAAAACCAGCTCTGCCAGTGAGAGTAGCGCCCGTTTCCCTTTGCACGGATATCGTCGTGTCCGGCATGGGAGGTCTGCAGCGGGCGTCCGTCCTCGGACAGTTGGACCGGTGAATGCCGATTGCTGCCAGGAAAATCGCCAATGCCGAACAACCCGGCCGCAGTCATCCAACAATATCCCCGATCAGCGATGAATGGGCGAGGCAGTTCGAATTCCTCGTCCGGGCAGGTCAGGGGAAGGCAGGAGAGATTGGCCCCGAAACAATCGCGGTCAAGAACGAGAGCAGGCGCGACCCGGCTTGAATTCAGCATGGGTGTCAACTCTTTCTAAGTTTTCCGGCAGCTTGCAGGCAAGCATCTTCGGCAACCATGATGATGGAAAACAGTTATACCCCGTCTACGCCACGACCCGAAATTCGGCAGGGTTTATGACGCGAAAGTTGTCGGTTACGCTATCGCGAAGGGTGTTCCATTGGGCCGGGACTTCATCACGCAGGAAGCCAAGGACAGCTTGGCAGAAGCCCCGGTATGTCGCGTAGCATTGGTTGTGGGTGATGGCCTTGTGCATCGCGCCCCATAATCGCTCGATCGGTTTAAGATGCGGGCAATAGGTGGGGACGAAGTGCAGAACAATGCGGCGCCCCGGCTGTTTGAGCCATTCCCGCACCATCTTGGCGTGATGATAGGGGGCGTTGTCGAGGAAGACATGGATCCGCCGCATCGCTGGGTACATGGCCTCGATGCTGATCAGCAGTGCGATAGTGCTGACAGCATGGACGGTTAGCATGTCGATCATGCGGGTCTGGCCGGTCTCAAGATCGACAGCGCCGTGGATGTTGAGAAGGTCGCGTCCACTGGTCTGCTCGACGGCGAGCTTGACCTCCTTGGGCGCCCAGCAGCCGATCAAGCGGACACCATGGGCCGGGTGGACTACATCGACAAAGAGGACCGCCTCGTTGGCGTCGAGCGAGTTCAGCAGCGCCTCATAGGCGGCGATATAGACCGCTTGCTTGGCTGGCGAAAGCTTGCGCGAGATCGTCTGCGGCTTGCGGTGCTCCAACCCCAGGCGGTTCAGTAGCTTGATCAGGCCGCCACGGGTCTCGTAAACGATGCCGAAGGTTTTCTCGATCCAGGCGCCGATCACCCGAGCCGAATGCGGCAAGGTCTCGGTGACCCACGCCTTCAACTCATCCATTCGTGCCACGGTCAACTGGCCGACGCTGCCACCGCCTTTGAAGTCCGAGATCCCCTTCACCCCGGTCTGATCGAACTCCCTGGGCCAGGTCCGCACCGTGTCGTCTTCGAGCAGCAGAAACTCGGCCACTTCTTCGCAACTCTTCCCGCGGCCCAGCATCACCAGCGCGTTTGCCTGCCGCGCAACCCGGTGCTCTACCTTGGGCAGCCGCGCCAGGATCGTCAGGTCTCGCCGTTGCTCAGGGGGCAGGAAGTTGCCTTGGATCATTACGCCGATTTGAATCCTTCACGGATCAACACGCAAGCGCCTTTTCGGAACCTGACAGAGTCGGAGTATACTGCAAAGTTTCCCGCACGTCATCATGCCGCGTGTGACACATGCCGCGTGTGCACACCAGCAGTTCTCAGTATGGCCGGTCGGGTGAGGGTTTAGGGTTGAGTGGGTCGCGGAGTGCGGGGTTGAGCGGTCAGGCGGTCTGTGGGGGGGGACTCCTGAGGTGATGGTTCGCATGCGCCAGCCACGCGACCGGGCGGCCTCGTACACCGCCGTGGTCAGGGGACGGACGAACACCCGCACGCCATGGGTCAGGTCGAGCCAGTAGGGTTCCTTCGGCAGGGAAAGTCTGATCATGGTCAGTATCCCGCCACGTCGTTGACCAGGGTGACGCGGAGCAGATACCCCGCCACCGGATCACGGGCCGCCCGCCAGTCGTAGCTGGCCTGGATGCCGCCGGGGCCTTTGATCTCCTGCTTTTTCTTTGGCAGAAAGACGCGGGGCAGATGGAAGGTCAGCGCGAAGGGCGAGCCGGGAATGGTGAAGCCGTATTCCATCGCCACCGGGCTTTCGGCGGCAATGGCCGAGGTCAGCGTGGTGTCGGTGCCGAAGCGGATATCCACCGAGCCTTCGGCGGTGGCCTCGGTTTCGTCCACGCCGTCGATCAACCCGTCGGCCCGAATGGTCTCCACCCGCTCCAGATTGTTGGAGAAGGACAGCTTACCGCCGGTGACGTTGGCGAGTTGGCCACCGCCGACCCGGATGGTGCCGCTGCCCTGGCTGAACCGCTTCAGGGCGAAGCTGGTCGGGCTGGCATCGATAGTGGTGGTTGCTTCGGTCTCGCCCTGGGCAATCACCGACAAGGTGGCGTTGGCTGCGCCGCTGCGGGCCATGTCGAAGGACAGCTTGTCCAGCTTGGCCCCGCCATGGCGGAAGAATTTCGGCACCGCCAGTTGGGCATGACCGATCTCGATGGCGAGGCTGGGCAGCGTGCCGCCCGAGGTGAAGACATGGTCGAAGCTACCGTCACCATTATCAGCGGTAGCGGGTGCCCCAAACAAGCCCTTCAGCCAGAAGCCGAGCGCCCGCACATCCAGCGGCACGCCGATATCGCCCTCGTCCTTGATCGCTTCATAGAACGGATCCTGGGCGTCGCGGCCCTGGCCCAGCAGCGGGTCGTAGCCCAGCTGCCGCTCGGCCCCCAGGCTGGAGTCCTTGAACGACAGCCGCCCATAGCCGTCGGCAGGCGGGGTGCCGTAAGCCGTCTCGAAGGCGGCCAGCAGGACACAGTCGGCACCGTAGGCCCGAGTTTTCGCCATGGAACGAGTCCTTATATGTGGAAGTGGTTAACCGAGAGGGTCGGCGCTGCTGTATTGGATGGTGACCGGCACGGTGGCACCACATAAGGCGGCGGCACCGTCAATGGCGAGGCCAGAGGTCTTGGGCGCGCCCCAATCTAACCATTCCGCCAGACCACCGAAGGAACGGTCGGCGGCCAAGGCCGTGCCGACAGCCATCAGCAAGGTATCCAATGCGGCACTGTCGTCGTCCCGACCGCGCTGGATGATCACCTCGATCTCGGTCTGGTGTTCCCAGAGATAGGTGACGGGCGACAGCACCACCTCGGGGTCGCCGGGATCGCCGTCGCGCAGGATGATCAGGCCACCCATGGGGACCGTTTCCGGCAACGGCGCTTCCCGCTTGGCCGTGGCGCCGGGCACCGTTTCCAACCGCGTCAGCAGAGCCGACAGAATTTGCTCACGGATGCTGGGCATGCTTTCCCGACCTCGAATAACTGCTCATGCGGCGAATAGCTCAAAATTCTCCGCAACATGTGCGGTGAATTGCGTTGCTGCCTGCAGCGAATGACGGCATATTCTCCGTAACTTCTGCGGAGAATATGCCGTGTACATCTGGAGAGAAGACGACTGGCCCCAATTCCGCTGGGATGCCCAAGCGTTGCTGATGCCCCTGGCGGAAGCCCGCCACAAGCAGGGGCATCTGCTCGGCCAAATGCAGCGTCTTGGCTTCGATCTTAAGTGCGAGGCGGAACTCCGGGCTACCACCGAAGACGTGATCAAGACCTCGGAGATCGAGGGAGAACGGCTGGATATGGCCAGCGTCCGCTCTTCGGTAGCCCGGCGTTTAGGGCTGCCGGACGGCAGCGTGCTGCCCCCGGATCGCAAAATCGACGGCATCGTCGAGATGATGCTCGATGCCCTGCGCAATCACGCAATCCCCCTGGCTCAGCAACGCCTCTTCGGGTGGCATGCCGCGCTCTTCCCGACCGGGTGGTCCGGGCTGCACAAGATCACCATTGGCGACTGGCGCACCGATAGTGCCGGCCCCATGCAGGTGGTGTCCGGCCCGATTGAACGCCCCAAGGTCCATTATGAAGCCCCACCAGCCGAGCAGGTCGGGAGCGAAATCGAGCAATTTCTGGCATGGTTCAACCAGCCCCCGGCCATGGACGGCCTGCTGCGCAGCGCCGTCGCCCATCTGTGGTTCGTGACGATCCACCCGTTCGACGACGGCAATGGCCGCATTGCCCGCACCATCGCCGATCTCGCCCTGGCCCAGATGGAGGGCACTGGCCAGCGCTTCTACAGCATGTCGGCGCAGATCCAGCGGGAACGCAGCCATTACTACGAAATCCTGGAGCGGACCCAGCGCGGCAGCCTCGATATCACCGCGTGGCTGTCCTGGTTCATCCAATGCTATGGCCGGGCGATCGATGCCGCCGAAGTGGCGGCCCAGGGCGTGCTGGGCAAAGCCGAGTTCTGGCGGCGCTTCACCTCCGAACCGATGTCGGCCCGGCAGAAGGCCGTCCTCAATCGCTTCATGGACGGATTCGAGGGCAACCTTTCCGCCAAGAAATGGGCTGCCATCGGCAAATGCTCGGTCGACACCGCCCAACGTGACATCAATGACCTGCTGGAACGGGGCATTCTGGTCCGCAATCCGGGCGGCAGCAAACGCACCAGCTATAGCGTGGCCGGGATGCCGCCGGTTACGGACCCTAATTCCGCCAATTTCTGACGATCAGCTCCGGCAGCGCCGAAGCCCACCGCTCGGCGACGCCGTCCACGTCGAGGCGCTTCTTCAAGGAGACCTGCGGCACCAGGATGAACATCACCACACTGATCATCCCACGCCCGGAGCGGAGCGCTGAGGCGCTGCCCTTGGCGAAGCCTCCCCGCTTGCCGGTGCGGGCCCGCATGTTCTCGGCCACCAGCAGCGAGGGGGCCCCACGGCGATAGATGAAGCGCAGGCGGCTGCCGTGCATCTGTTCCCATAGGCCCGGCGTCATGCGCTTGCCTCGGGCACCGGTGCCGGCGGCAGGCGTGGGAATCGCCAACCAGAAGCCGTGCTTGGATTTGATCACCGCGCCCTGGTCAAAGGCGCGGATGATGGTGGGAGCCCTGGTGAAGACGAAGCCCGCTGCCTTGATGCTTTTGCGCCCCTTGGGATAAAGCTCGGCCCGCCAAGTGTTGGCGAGGCGCTGGCCCATGCCGGCCTCGGTAACCTGGCGGCGAAGATCGGCCTTCAGCCCGTCGGCGGCCTGGCGCATGGCGGCGGTGACCGCATCCTCGGCTTCCTTGACCTCCTCGGCCATGATCTTGCGCAGATCGCCCGTGATGGCCGCCGCCAATTTCATGCCGGTCTCGTGTCCAAGGTCCAGATCAGCCGCTCGGCATCCAGGCGGGGTTCACCCTGGACGACAAAACTGTCGCCGTCATGGACGATCACATCCCCCGCCTGGGGTGCCGGAACCGCTCGTCGCCGAATCTCAAACACCGCCGTCCCCGTGTGGACGGTGATGTCGGAGAACTCGATGTCGCGGTCGGGCCGCCGCACCAGGGCACGAATGGACCGGCCCTGGTAGCTGACGGTGACGGCCATGTTTGGATCGGCGAACAGGTCGTCGAAGGCGTCGGCGAAGGCGGTCACGATCAGTTGCCCGAGAACAGATGGTATGGGGCGATCAGCGACGGGCCTGCAGTATCGTCGCAGGACAAGGCCGAATGACGGAGCGCCCCGATGCACAATGCAAATGACTTAAGCATGTCCCTTACCGCCTTTGAGCAAGATTGCACGTTGATTGCGGTTATCGAAATGAGCTTGTCGACGTGGCTGGTTGGGGCCATCGTGCCCGGCGTCGGTCGACATCCGCTGAAGAAACTGGGCGCCGACCAAGAAGCACTGCTGGCTTTGCTCTACCGGTGGCGAGATGAGGCGATGAAGAGCGGCCGCACCATTACCCGGATTGCCGTCGCATTTGAGTCCGGCCGTGATGGCTTTTGGTTGGCGCGTTGGTTACGGAACCGTGGCATTGAGGCATATGTCATCCACGCATCCAGTGTCGCCGTGTCCCGCGAACATCGCCGTGCAAAAACAGATCGCCTCGACACGGATATGCTGAAACGTGCGTTTTTGGGCTGGCTACGCGGGGAACGGAACCACTGCAAGATGGTGGCGATCCCCACGGTATCGGAAGAAGACGCCAGGCGACCGATCCGAGAACGTGATGCATTGATCGGTGAGCGCATACGAATCGTCAATCGGATGAAGGCAACGTTGATTCGCCTCGGTATCCGCAACTTCAACCCCAAGCTGAAAGGGGCACCGGCCCGATTGGCATCTGTACGAACTCCTGAAGGAATGCCAATCCCCGTGAACACCGAGGCCGAACTGCGCCGCGATATGACTCGTCTGCGTCTTGTTTGTGATCACATCAAGGAAATCGAGTTGGCCCGCCTGAAGCGCCTCGAGCAGGCTCCGCACGATACCTCCAACACCATGGTGCTCCTGCTGGCACGGGTGATTGGGGTCGGTGTTGAGACTGCCGACATGTTGGTGCAGGAAATTCTATCTCGAAAATTGCGGGACCGGCGAGCTGTAGCCCGATACGCTGGTCTCACCGGCTCCCCGGATGAAAGTGGAGCCAAACGTCGTGAAAAAGGGCTTGCCCGTTCCGGCAATGCCCGTGTCCGACGCGGAATGATCCAACTGGCGTGGCGATTTCTGCTGTTTCAGCCGAGTAGTGCGCTGGCCTTGTGGTACCGGAAACGCACCACCGAAGCGAGTAACACCCGCAAGCCTATGATCGTGGCGCTGGCTCGCAAACTGCTCATCGCCCTATGGCAATTCGTGACTGTCGGCATCGAACCTGAAGGAATCCTTCTGCGCGCCCCCACGTAGCATTTACGATTTTTGGTCTTGGCACTTCGTCCCCAACACCTGACGGAGTGCTGATAGCGATCCGAGGCGGCGGTGTTCCGCGTGCGCTTATGGCCTTTGTGCCGGAGAACAGAATGGAGCCGCCTCCTCGGAACCACGTCGCCGATGCGTATGGTTGCATCATGGTCCGGGCTTATCGCAAGCCCGCCGAATACAAGGCTGTAGCGCGATTTATCGCGCCCGATGACGGGTTCCCCTCGGATCGTATGTTGGTGCATTTGGCCCTGCCGCAACTGGCGGGTGGACTGGGAATGCTCCGCGTCAAGGCTCGCGCTCACGCGCGCCCGCTTCGCGGCGAATGGCCTTGACCCGTGCGCGTTCCCAGTCCGTTTCGCTCACCAGAGCGTCGGCGCGAGGCGCCGACGCTCGGCAGATCAGAAGGGAACTTGTCTGGACACATTACGCTTGACTGAAAAAGCCTCATACAAGGCGCACCGCCAGACGCGGGCGCTTGTTGACCGGCAGGATGGAGGCTTCGGTCTTGACATCGATGGCGCTGCCGTCCTGACGGGCAAGCTGCCGGGCGTACATGGGCACGCCCAGGGTGTTGACCGTCTCGATCAAATTGGCCGGGGCGCCATAGGTGACGAAGGTGTCCATGGTACCCAGCGGGAAGGCGATGCCTTCGCCCGCCGGGATCAGGGTTTCGGTCTGGCCGGTGGAAAGGGTGACGGTGGCGCTGTATTCCTCGAACACCATGCCGGCGAAGGGGAAGCGGCGGCGCACGTCTTCCCGCAGCGGCTGGGCGCCGGCCGACGAGAAGAACTGGTAGGCCGTCTCGACCTTGGCATGGCTGATCAGCTTGTCGAAGAACTCCGGGCTGACCAGGGCCAGCACGCTGGTCATGGTCTCGCCCTTGAGCTCGGTCTCCACCTTGCGCAGCACATCGCGGATCTTGCCCTGGACGTTGGTGGTGGCGGTGCCGAGGGTGAAATCCACCTGCTGACGGGTGAGGGCGAACTCGCTGAAGTAGTCGTACAGGGTGGATCCGGAGCCGTCGCGGATGATGCCGCGGAGCGCATGGACCTCCATGAATTCACGGGTTTGGGCGTGCTTGGAGCGCATGCGGGTCAGTTTGCGCTCCATCACGGTGGCCAGCGGATCGGCGGCGTCGGCGACGCCGAAGCCACGCACGCCCTGGACGTCCTGCGGCGTGATGGAATCGTCGTGAGGGATCCACGGCACCGTGAAGGACCGCATGGACCGGGCATCGCGGTTGGCGACGGTGGCCGGACCACCCAGCGGCACGGTGGGCAACAGGTTGAGGACGCCCTCGGCCTGCTCGATGATGACGCTGCGCTGGGTCACGCCCTCGAAGCGGAACAGCCCCATCTGACCGAGCCGGGTGTAGAGGTTGGGCAGGATGTTGATGGCCTGGGTCATCTCGGCGAGCGAGTAGCCGCCCACGTCGAAGGGATTGATGATCTGGGTCATGGGAAAGGCTCCGATCAGACGGTGGTGCGGGCGACCAGACCCACGGTGGCAAGCTGGGCGATCTTGGCGGTGCGCTCGGCGGCCTGATCAACCGAGGCATCGAACGCCAGGGCGCCATCGGCCAGGATGACCGGGCCACGGGCGGCGATCAGGCCGGTGATGGCGCCATCGGTGGCATCCGCCGTTTCCAACAGCACGGCGATGGCGGTTTCCGCGCCTTCATCGCCCACCACCTCGGCGGCGGGGGACAGGCGGTATTCGCCGCTGGCGGTGATGCGGCCCAGCACGGAGCCGAGGGGATAGGACGTGCCCGCTTTCAGCGTCACGGTCTCGCGGCAATAGCTGGGATTGCACTCGAATTTCAGCAGGTCGCCCAGGGTGGGCGATGCGGTCAGCGTCGGCATGGTGGCGGTTCCTTACTTGCGGGCGGCGGCTTCACGAGCGCGCCGGACGATGGGGCTTTCGGTGTCGGTTTTGGGAGCCGCTCCCGTCGGGGCGGCGGCCACCACGTCGGTGGCGTCGGAACGCTCGGCCAACTGATCCAGCACGGTGCGGCGTAGGGCCTCCGGGCGGATGCCCTTGGCCATGGCCTCGGCGGGATCGATGGCCACACCGAGGCGGGCGGCCTGGGCGGCGATGGCGCTGATCTCGGAATATTCGGCGCGCAGGCGCTGCTCCAGATCGGCAGTGGGAACTTGCGGCTGCGGCACGGCAGCCAGAACGGGGACATCCCCCTGGGGTTCGGACATCGGGCTTTCCTTTCGGGCGGCAATGGGACGGGACACGGTGAGACGGGCCAGACTGGCGCCGAGATCGGCCAGGGCAACGCGCAGGGTGCCGACCTTGTCGGCCAGACCGGCGGCCACCGCCTGGTCGCCGCGATAGACCGCAGCCTCGGTGGCCCGCACGGCGCAGGGAGACATGCGGCGGCGCTCGGCCACCAGGGTGGTGAACTTTCCGTACAAGGCGTCAACATCGGCCTGGAGCGTGGCGCGGGCAGAGTCGGACAGCGGCTGATGCGGGTTGCCTTCGACCTTCGCCGCCCCGGCATGGACGAAGGTCCAGGCCAGCCCGGCCTGGGCATCGGCCCCGGATTCGTCGCGGTGGACCGCCACCACGCCGATGGACCCGATCTCGCCGGTCTGGGTGACGTAGAGGCGATCGGCGACACAGGCGATAGCATAGGCCGCCGACAGGGCCGCCTCGTCGGCCACCGCCCAGACGGGCTTGCCGCATTGGGCACGGATGGCCTGGATGTGGTCGACCAGATCGAACAGGCCACCCACCTCGCCGCCGGAGGAATCCACATCCAACAGGATGGCGCGGATACCGGGATCGGTGGCCGCCGCCTCGATGGACTCGGCGATGTCGGAATAGGCGGTCAGCCCGCTGGCGGCACCGAGATAGCCCGAGCGCGCCACCAGGGTGCCGATCACCGGGATGATGGCGATGCCGTCGGACGTCACCGCCACATCGGCGGACGGAGCCGCATCGCCGTCGAAAGAGACGGCCTGCCCGGCCAGCCGGGGTCCGAGGGCGCCCAGGATCACATCCAGCTTACTGCGGGCGACCAGCAGCGGCGCGCCGTAGAGCCTGGCTGCCAAATGGGGAAGGTCGTGCATTCGGAATCCTATAAGCCGTTGACTTATATCCGCCAGTGACTTAGCCTTGGGTCATGTTCGAGTGGGACGAAGCCAAGAGCGAGGCCAACCTGCGCAATCGCGGGTTCGATTTCGCCTATGCCTCGCTGGTCTTCGATGGCCCCATCCTCGAAATGGACGACGACCGTGAGGACTATGGCGAGAAACGCGTCCAGGTGATCGGACAGGTCGATGACGACATCCTGTTCGTGGTCTTCACCTGGAGAGGCGACACTCGCCGCATCATTTCCGCTCGCCTTGCCAACCGGAGGGAACGCGATGTCTACCGTCAAGCTTTCGGCTGATGAAATTCGCAGCCGCGCCCGCGTCAATCGGGCCATGGTCGCGGCGACCACCGAGGACGACATCGCCCGTCATGCCGCCGAGGACGAATCGCGCACCGAGGATGTCGATCTCAATGCGGCCTTGGCCGATGGGCGGCTTCGCGCCGCCGATCCCCTCGACGTGGCCGACATCCGGGCCAGGACCGGCCTGTCGCAGGATCGCTTCGCCAGGGCCTTCCACATCAGCCCCCATACCTTGCGCAACTGGGAGCAAGGCCGGCGTGTCCCCGAGGGACCGGCGCGGGCGTTGCTGATGGCGATAAAGCGCGATCCGGAATCGGTCATGCGGGCGCTACAGGCTTAGGCCGGGGCACCGGCTGCACCGGGATC
Organism: Magnetospirillum sp. SS-4; assembly: GCF_902729425.1. Taxonomy (GTDB): domain Bacteria; phylum Pseudomonadota; class Alphaproteobacteria; order Rhodospirillales; family Magnetospirillaceae; genus Phaeospirillum. Next base: position 54,305 of record NZ_CACVCH010000054.1, read on the forward strand.
ATTGGCCGGTGACGGAGGCGAACTGCCGAACATCAGTCCCAACCGCTGCTCCCGTTCCCGGTCGGCGGCGATCTCGGCATCCACCTGTTCGGCGTCATAGCCGCGCTCGGCCAGGGCCTGCGTCCGGCTTTTCAGCCCCGCCCCGATCTGCTCGATCTCGGCCTTGGTGTCCTTGAGCGGATCGACCCAGTCCCATTTCGGCGGCAGCCAGGAACAGGCGATGAAGGTGGGGCGGTTGCGCTCATAGCCGGGGATGTCGAGCGCCCCCGACAGCACCGCCACGTCCATCCAGCGCTGCCACACCACCCGGCACATCTGGTGGACCATCACCGAGTGCTGCCAGGCTTCAACCCGGCGGCGGAACTCCAGCAACGCCATGCGCGAGTTGGAGTAATTGGCCTTCAGCATGTCGTTGGACAGGTAGGCGTAGGGCACCCCGGTGGCGGCGGAGATCTGCAGCAGGGTGCGGTACTCGAACGGCTCATACGATCCGCCCACATCCGCGGGGGCCGAGGTCTGGATCTGCTCGCCCGGTTCCAGCGGCACCACCTGGCCGGGCTGGACCTCGACGATACGGTCGCCGGAGCCGTCATCGGCGGGCACCACGTCGATCACGTCGGCCGGAGCCGGAGACGTGACGAACATGGCGTACATCGCGGCGATCTTCTTGCGCTCCAGTTCTGCATCGTCGTACTGGTCGAGCAGGAACAGCTTCACCACCGCCGGGGCCAGCCGGGACACGCCGCGAAGCTGGCCGGATTCCACCGGGTCGATGACATGGACGATCTCTGAGGCCGGAACCCGCACCGTTTCGCCCGCCAGACCGGGATCGGTGAGATCGCCGGGATGACGGCGCAGAAAGTGGTAAGCGACGCGGCTGCCGATGCGGTCGAATTCGATGCCCTGGCGGATGACGTTGCCGCTGGGCAGGATTTCCATCCTGGTCAGCGGCAGCATTTCCGAGGGCAGCATCTGAAGCTGCAACGGCACCGTCAGGCCATCCTCGGGACGGCGCGGCCGCAGGCGGAAAAACACCTCCCCGGCGATGAACACTTCCCGCGCCGCCCGGCGCTGCTGGCCGTAGAAGTCGGTCAGGCCCTCGGCATCGGATTCATCGGTCCAGGCCAGCCAGAGCTGCTGCACCTGGGTCTTCAGATCCCTGTCGGCGATCAGCGATGACGGCTTGATACCGGTGCCCACCGCGTTGCCGGTCCAGCTTTCGGCGGCGTTGAGGGCATAGCCGTTGTTGCGCACCAGATAGCGGGCACGGGCGGTGATGTCGGAGCCGGCGGCGGCGATCAGGGTGTTGACGTGGGCGCGGCTGGGCTGAAAGCCCTTGAGCCGCCGACTGCCCTGCGCGGCCTCGAAGCCGCCGATCAAGGCACCTACCTTTCGCCGGAAGGCCGACAACATGGTCACAGCCCCTTGGTGGCGACGGCCAGGATGCGCCGACGGGGTTTCCTGCCCTCGGCCTGGGCGATGCGACGGTCGAGATCGGCCAGGACGTGATTGGCCTGGGTCAGGTCGTATTGGACGGTACGGTCGCCGACGGTGACGCGAGCCACCAGGGAATTGCGCCGCGCCAGCACCCGCTCGCGCTCGGCCTTGAGGTCGTCGAGGGTCATATCACTGCATCCCGCTGAACTTGATGATGCGCCGAGGACGGCGGGCGATCCGGCGCACCTGTCCGGCTTCGGGGTCACTGGTGCTGGCGACAACGGCCAGTTGCCCTTCCAGATCCCGCCACTTGGCCTCGGGCCAGCGGTCGGCTCCGGCGATCCAGGCGGCGGCGCGGGCATAGACCCGGCAATCCAGCGCCTCGTTGCGTTCGCGCAGCTTCTGCCATTCCAGCTTGGAGAAGCCGCGGCGGTTCTTGACCGTCACCAGCTGCTCGGCGACGAACTGCTTGCACCACTCCGAATCCGCCCACGATGGCAGATGCACCGTTCCGGCCGGGAAACGGACACCCTCGGCCAATTCCTCGTCGGTGGGGCGCTCCAGGCGCAGGAAACGGTAGGTTTCCGTCTTGAAGGTGGACACCGCCACCGTCCAGAGGCGGGCACCACGGCGCACTTTCTTGCCGCCCTCGGTGGCATCGACCAGGGTGGGGCCGGAGACCGGGCTGGAGCGGTTGAAACCCTCCACGCCCTTGATGGGCGAGACCTGGCCGACGCCCATCCTGCGGCCCCAGGTGTAGACCGCCGAGGATTCGTAGCCGGAGTCGATGGCGAGGCGGGCGATCTTGAGGGCTGCGCCGCTGGCATGGGTCCAAGTCTTCGCCAACACCTGTTCCAGGCTCGTCCATGTCTCGGCCTTCTCGGGACCGCCGTCGATGACGATGTGGTCTACCAGCCAGCTTTCCAGATTGCGGCCCCAGGCCCAGACGTCGATCTCGACGCGGTCCTTCTGGACGTCGGCCCCGGCGGTGAGAAACAGCCCGCCAGCGGGCACGGTGCCGTTGGTCCAGGTTTCGCGGCGGTCGTAGAGCCGCTGCCAATCGGGCGCCTCGCCGGATTCGACCCAGGTCTCGCCCAGCACGGTGTTGCGAAATACCCTGAGCGCGTCGTCATTGCCCTGGGCTGCTTCCCACATGCGGGCGATGCTCTCCCAGGATTGCCAGCCCGGCGGCGAGTAGAGCGCCGAGATGTGGAAGCCGACGGTGCCGGGATCCTCGGCCACCGCTGTGGACCGCCAGACACCTGCCGCCAGCATTCCCGCCTTGGCCGATTCGGTGATCGGCTGGTCGCAGGCCTCGCACTGGTAACGGACGCTGCCCGGCTGGCCCTTGTCCCATTTCAGCCGCTCGAACTTCAGCCACTGCATTTCGCCGCAATGGGGGCACGGCACGAAGAAGCGGCGCTGGTCGGACGCTTCGAATTCCCGCTCGATGCGCGACAGCCCGCGAATGGTGGGCGTCGAGACCAGGAACGCCTTGGCCCGGTGCGCGAAGGTGGCCATGCGGGCGCAGGCCAGCGCCACCGGGTCGCCCTCCTCGTCGGCCGAAGCCGGATAGGCGTCCACTTCGTCGAGGAACAGGTAGCGGGCGGGCATCGAGCGCAGGCCGACGGCGCTGTTAGCCCCGGTCATCACCAGGGTGCCGCCGGGAAAGTCCTTCGACAGCATGGTGTTGCCGGCGTCGCGCGAGCGGGCCGGCTTGACCCGTTCCCGCAGAATGGGGCTTTCGTCGATCAGGGTGTCGATGCGCTGGCGCGAATTGCGCTTGGCCATCTCGACGGTGGGCTGCACCGCCAGCACCGGGCCGGGGGCATGGTGGATGATGAAGCCGAGAAAGTTGTTGCCCGCCTCGGTCGCGCCGACCTGGGCCCCCTTCATGAACACCACCCGTCGGCAGGAATGCGACGGCGACAGGCAGTCCATGATCTCGCGCAAATACGGCGTGCGATTGGTGCGGTAGCGGCCCGGTTCGGCGGAGGCGCGGCTGGACAGAACCCGGTGCTGGTCGGCCCATTCCGACACGGTCAGCAGCGGGTCGGGCCGCATTCCGTCGGCCCAAGCCGACAGGATCAGATCCGCGCCGTCGAAGTCAGTGGAAGTCCGGCTTGATGTCTGCAAGCTCATTCAGATGCGCCCTGACGTGGGTTTCCAGCAAAACCTGCATCACATGCGGGTCCAGCCCGGCCTCCGCCGCCATCAACCCGGCGACACGGGCGGGCCAGCCGACCCAGGCATCGCGTTCCTGGCGGGCCAGCTTGAACACCAGGGCCAGGGCATTGGCGCGGTCGATGACCTCGTCCTTGAGGCGCTGCACCTGGATGCGGGCCTTCTGCGCCTTGGCCACCTCGTGGGCGGTGCGGGCCTGGGTGAAGTTGGTGCCTGTCGAGGGCAGAGAATCGCGCTGGGGCGACGGAAGTGGTGCGGCTGACGGTGCCGAAGGCGGCGATATCGGAATCAGTGTGGCCTTCTCCGGCGAAGGGGGCGGAGCCTTGCGGGCCGGATCGGTCTGGGCATCCCAGGCTGCGTCGGCCTTGACCGGGTCGATGGTGCCGTCCGGCTCCAGGAAAATGCGTCCAGCCTTGGCGGCCCGTAGCACCGAGACGTAACTGACCCCGCGATGCCGCGCATAGGCGCGTATCGACAGCCCCATGAGCGAGCCCTCGCAGAAAGCAATCTAATGATCGACTTATCGAGTTGATGTCATCGCCCGGTAGAGCGATGGATGGTCCCACGAACACCGGAGGGAACCATGACGAAGCGCAGCGAGAACACCCAGGCCATCGACACCTTTATTGCCAGGAAGTCCGACTTCGACGCCATGCTGGCCCGGCTGCAGACTTTGAGCGCCGACCACTTCAACTGGACGCCCGAAGAAATCAACTGGGGCCACGCCGGGACCATGGCCCACTATGCCGAGATGCTGAAGCGCATCACCGACAGCGCCTTCCAGGAGGGCGAATTCGCCGTCTGATCGACGGCTTTTCCTTCCCGCTCCGACCGGCTTCAGGCTGGCGGGGCTTGGGGTGGTACAGGCGGCGGGACTGGCCCGCGCCATCCTTGGAGGTCCACCCCATGACCCAACTTTCCGACACCCAGGCCGTCATCCTCTCCGCCGCCTGCTCCCGCGAGGGCGGTTTCCTGCTGCCGATCACCGCGTCCCTGAAGGGCGGTGCCGTCAACATGGTGCTGAACAGCCTGATCAAGAAGGAACTGGCCGAGGAAATCCCCGCCGAACCCGGCATGCCGGTCTGGCGCGAGGACGAGGACGGCACCCCATTTACCTTGCGGGCCACGCCCGCCGCCTACACCGCGTTGGGCATGGTCGCCGACACGGGCGCGGACTCTGGCCCGGAAGAAGAACCGGCGACGGACATGGCAGACCAGCCGGAAACCGCGCCCCTGGGTGCGCAGGCGCCCAATTGTTCAATGGCGGCGGAGCCGCCGGAGGCCGACGGCGCGAATACGCCGCGCAAGACCCGCCAGGGGACGAAGCAGGAAGCCCTGATCGCCATGCTGAAGCGGCCTGAAGGGGCCAGCATTGACGAGATTGCTGCAGAATTTGGCTGGGCGAATCATACGATTCGCGGGGCCATTGCCGGGGCCTTGAAGAAGAAGCTGGGCCTGACGATCACCAGCGAGAAGCTCTCTGGTCGGGGCCGCACCTACCGAATCGCCGAATAGGAGCCGCCCATGCCCCGCTACAGCGTCATCATCACCCGCGACGTCACCGAAAGTACCATCGTCCAGGTCGAGACCGAAACGCCGGAGCAGGCCGAAACGGCGGCCATCGAGAAACTGTTTGAGAGTACCGATGCCGAGTGGGGACTCGACGAGGGCTCCTGGAACAAGGCCAATGCCTACGTCACCGGTGTTGACGAAATCCCCTGATGGCGCTCGATTTCGGTCAGCACCATCAGGGCTTGGTCAAGGGCAAGATGGTCACTTGCCCTTGACGCGCGTTCAACCTGGGTTTTGGCCACATCGAGAGCGGCCTGACCATAGTGATCCATCAGGTCATTCGCGGCACGGGCCACATGTTCGGGATTGACGGCCATGACTTACAGCGACTTCTTCAAAGCCGCTGCCGTGCTGAACTTGATCGAGGTCGAAGCGGCAATGTCTATGGCCTCGCCGGTCTTCGGATTGCGGCCCCGGCGCGCGGGACGCTCGGCCTTGGCGAAGGTGCCGAAGCCGATCAGGCGGAAGCTACCGTCGGTCTTCACGCCATCGACGATGGTGGCCAGGACAGCTTCAACAGCGGCATCCGCCTGGGCAACAGAGCAACCGGTCACCGCACGGATGGACTTGGAAAGGGCCGATTTGGACATGGCATTCTTCTCTTTTGCTGGCATCGTGATCGGGAACAGTAGATTCGGATCGCCCCAAATCCAAGTCTCACCGCAGCCGCTCGAAGATTCGCCGCAGCACGAAACCGCGCAGCAGGGAGACCACGGCGAAAACCAGACCAATCCGCAGATCATCGGCCAGGGTGATGTGAATGCCGAAGACCGGGAACACCACCACCTGGGTGGTGACCGCGATTCCGTAGCCGATCACCACGTTGGCGGCAGCCTCGGCCAGGGACATATGGCGGGATTGGCGCATCAGACTAATCCATTGAAAATGATCGATTAATCGACTTGATAAGCCTGCGCGGGAGAGCGTTAGTGGGTCCAACAAAACGGAGGAACACCACGATGCAAACCCGCGACGAAGCCCTGGCGAACATCGCCGCCACCATCCTGGACCTGGAAACCCTGGAGACCCGCAACAGCGGACGCCTGGACTTCCACGAACTGGCGGTTTGGCAGATCAAGAAAGCCCTGGAAGCGGCCTACGCCGCCGGGTGCGCAGGCACCCAACAGAACGAACAGCGGGAGGGCAAGTAGCATGGCCCTGACCGTCCGCCCCACCGCCGCCCTGAAGGCCCATCCGCAGTGGTCGCAAAGCGACTTCGAATACTTCCGGGGCAAGGGCTATTCCAACCAGCAGATCCTCGAATTCTGGGAGCGCGACCTGCGCCTCGGCTGCCAGCCGCTGAACTGGAAGCCCACCGACGCCAAGTACCAGCATTCCCTGCGCCGGATCACCCGGCGCTGACCGCCTTTCCTGCGGCGATTTCCTCGAAACTCCGGCCATCGCCATCCAGCACGGCCTTGCCGCCGGTCAGCTTCTGCCAGCGGCCGACGATCACGTCGGCATAGGCCGGGTTCAATTCCATGGCAAAGCAGATGCGGCCGGTGGTTTCCGCTGCGATCACTGTGGTGCCACTGCCCGCGAACGGCTCGTAGACCGCCTCGCCCTCGGCGCTGTTGTTGAGAATTGGGCGACGCATGCATTCCACCGGCTTCTGGGTGCCGTGGACCGTGGCTTCGTCCTCAACACCGTTATTGCCGATCGCCCAGATGGTGGCCTGATCCCGCGCTCCCTGCCAATGGCCGGTGCCGGTCTTGCGCACGGCGTACCAGCACGGTTCGTGCTGCCAGTGATAATCACCCCGGCCCAGGACGAAGCGGTTCTTCGACCAGATGATCTGGGCGCGGATCTTGAAGTCGTTGGCCTCCAGGCTGTCGGCCACCACCTTGGCGAAGATCGCCGCGTGCCAGACATAGGCCACCTCGCCGGGGAACAGCGCCCAGGCTTCCCGCCAGTCGGCGCGGTCGTCGTTGGCCACCTTGCCGGTGCGGGCCGAGGACGACACCCCGGCTTCGTTCCGCCAAGTGGGATCGTATTCCACCCCGTAAGGCGGGTCGGTCACCATCAGGTGCGGCGTGGCTCCGGCCAGCAGACGCTCCACATCGGTGGCGACGGTGCTGTCGCCGCACAGCAGGCGATGCTTGCCCAAGATCCACAGATCGCCCGGCCGCGTCACCGGATCGGCGGGCGGCTCGGGGATTTCGTCTTCGTCACCTTCTCCCTGGCCGTCGCCCTCGTCATCAAGAGGAGCCATCAGGGCGTCGAGTTCCTCTTCCGAGAAGCCGATCAGATCGAGGTCATAGCCCTCGGCGTTCAGCGCGTGCAGTTCGGCCGCCAGGGTCTCGTCGTCCCAGCCGGCATTGAGTGCCAGCTTGTTGTCGGCCAGGATGTAGGCGCGGCGCTGGGCCTCGGTCAGATGATCAAGGATCACCACCGGCACCGTGTCCAGGCCGAGGGATTTGGCGGCAGCCAGTCGGCCATGCCCGGCGATGACGTTGCCCTTGCTGTCGGCCAGCACCGGATTGGTCCAGCCGAACTCGACCATGCTGGCGGCGATCTGGGCCACTTGGCTGTCCGAATGAGTCCGCGCATTGCGGCCATAGGGGATCAGCCGGTCGATGGGCCAAGCCTCGACCGTGTCGGGAAGCGGATGGGTCATGATCAGTCCGTACAGTCGCAGGGCAGGCAGTCGTCGGATGGGCCGCCCTCGAAATCCCGCTGGCGGCGGACGAAATTGAGCAGTTCGCGGTAGCTGGGCCGGTCGGCGCGGAACAGCGCCATCTCCGGCTTGGTCAGGGTGCCAAGCGCCGGGGCGTTGCGTTCCATGTCGATCCACCATCTGGCCCGGTCGGGGAACAGGCGCATGATCCCCTTGATGGTGGCCGCGCCCTTCATGAAGCAGAGGTCGCAATTGCCCAGCGGGGTCTTGCCGTTGTTGTCGGGCAGACCGAGATCGAAGGGCTGGCGCTTCCAGAAGGCCGAGACGTCCTGGCGGCTGATCTTGGCCTGATCCAGCGGCAGGAGGGTCTCGAACCGCTCCTTGCCCGCCTCGTTCATGGCCTTCTGACGGGCGACCCGGCGAGGTTCGTCATGGCGCAGCCCGACGACGTTGACCCATTCCCCGTAGCCCAGCATGTCGCGCATGAAGGCGATACCGCGCTTGACCTTGAGGTAATGGGTGCAGAGCCGCATGGTCGGATTGGGCAGGAAGCCTCGGACCTTGACGATCTTCTCGAAGGGCTCGCCGTCGCGGGCCGCGCTATTGTAGCCCACCACACTGGTGTCGAACGGCTCGGCGGGATCGTATTCCAGCCAGGTGATGGCGACCGACCAGCGCACCGAGCATTCGTGGACGAAGCGCAGCGTCTGCTCGAACTCCCGCCCGGTATTGAAAAACACCACATGGACGTCGGAGGGTAGCTGGCCGTTATGGGCGTCCAGGATCTGGTGCAGCATGTAGCCGGACGTGCGCCCGCCCGAGAACGACACCAGGGCGGGGCCGTCCATGCGATAGGGATTGCGGGTCATGGCCGTTGTCCTGCCGCCTGGATGCGGCGACCGATCCAGCGCATCACCGGCACGGCCATGGAATTGCCCAGAGCCCGGTAACGAGGGCCGTCGGGACAATCCTCGGCAGCCTTCCGTCGCCAGGGGATGCGGGTGTATTGGTCCGAGAAACCTTGAAGCCGCTCACACTCCGTCGGCGTCAGTCTGCGCACCGCCATGCCATGCTGAACGGCCAGCTGACCGCCAGCGTTGTCGCGGCCCAGCGCGTTGTCCGCTCCGCGTTCCCTTCGGTCCATGGCCCGCAATGTCGGGGCGATGGCTTCGGTGGCAGCCGGGGTGCTGGCCTTGCAGTCGAAGGCAACATAGGTTTGCTGCTTGGTCCCCGGCTCGGCGGCCAGGGCTCCGGCCACGGTCAGGGGGCGGACCTCATCCCGCTGGTTCTGGGCAAAGGCGACATAGCTGCGGCTCGATCCGCCGCTGGCCGCCCGGAGGCTGGCGAGGTTGTCGGCATCGATCTCGGCCTGCGCCCCGCCATCCCGGCCACGCAGATTGAACGCCACGGCGTGCTGCTTGCCCGCCTGCAACGTGAACATCGGATCACCATCACTGCCGACACCGATTCCGGCACGCACATCCGTGGTGCTGATGCCGGTGCGGGCACCGGCCTCCTGAATGGGGATGGCGATGGATACCGGCACCAGCGGTGTGCCGCGTCCGGTGCCATCCTCTGAGGCGTCGAAGCTCTCGCCGCGCAGGGAATGGGTGACCAGGGTGTCGATGTCGGGCCGATGGGCAAGGTTCGCCTTGGCCCGCAAGGTGTGGGCGATCAGCGTGTCGGTGCAGTCGCTATCAATGCCACGGGACAGGTCGCGGGCCTGCAAGGTGGTGGCGATGAAGGTTTCGGACTCGAAATCCATCCGGCCACTGGCAGACGCACAGGCATTCAGAGCGGTGGCGACGTCGATGGGGCCGGAGGTATTGTTGCCGCCATAAGCGCGGCATGCAGCCGAACCGGCAGCGCCTTGCCCCGCTTCTCTGCTCGGCGGAGAATCCCGGCGCAGGCCTTGGCGCTCAAAAAGTACCGCGACGGGATCGGCCCGGTCTCCAGCACCTGCGATAACGAACACACGGCGGCGGCGTTGGGCCAAGCCGAAGTATTGGGCGTCGAGCACCCGCCACGCGACTGTGCGCGCGGGTCCAACGACAACACCAGCGTCCGTCCATTTGCCCCCTGGCGGGAGCAGCGGACCATCTTCGCCGGCCAGTCCGCCCAGAAGGCATCCGAAGGCGTTGTCGCGGGTGGAGAGTACGCCTGGGACGTTTTCCCAAAGCGCGTATGACGGGTTGATGGCATCGGCGAGTTCCACGAATTTGAGGGCAAGGTTGCCGCGCGCGTCGTCCAGCGACTTGCGCAGGCCCGCCACCGAGAAGGCTTGGCAGGGCGTGCCGCCCACCAGCACGTCGATCTTGCCCCGCCACGCCGCACCGTTGATGGCGGTCATGTCGCCCAGATTGGGGATGGCCGGATAGCGGTGCGCCAGCACGGCGGAGGGGAATGGTTCGATCTCGGCGAAGAAGGCTGGCCGCCAGCCCAGCGGCTCCCACGCCACCGTCGCCGCTTCGATTCCGCTGCACACCGAGCCGTAAACCAGCCCCTGGGCGTGCGGCATAGAGCCGAGCGCCGGGGATACCGGCTCGGTGAGAGCAAGTTGCATGGTGGTAGCCGTGGTACGGGTGGTACAGGGGTGGTAGCCGGAAGGCGGCTACCGGGCTGGCTACCGCCCCCCGTACCACCCTGCCCGAAAGCGTGAAAGGCGCGCTGTCCTTGGGACTTACGCGCCTTCCGGGGTGGTAACTGGTACGGGGTGGTAGCCTAGATTTTTCGGCTGTCGCTAGCGAAATCGGGCGCTGATGCCCCCCGCATAGCGAAAGGTGCCGGGGAGGAACCAATTCTCCACGGTACGGGGTTCTATTCTTTCGCCCGCTCTGGGCGGCGGATCATTTGATTATCACCGCCGCCCGTCGTTCGAGCTTGCCCCAACCATACCACCCACTCGCGAGGGGCGTCAGTGGCAGGAATGTCTTAAGACATCACGCAGCGTCGTCCTGCATCGGTTTTGCCCTTGCGATCAGACCCGCCTTGGAGATGCCCCTGGGCACCGCCTTGCCGTTCAACTTCCAGGCGATGACGCAGAGGCCGAACATCCAGTGCTGATGGGCGGTGGCACGGGACAGACCGGCTTTCCAGCAGATCGCCTTCCAGGGATCGCCGTTGGCGCGCAGCCAAAGGATCTGGGCGTCGGCCGGATCGACTAGACGCAACCAGGGTAAAGCCTGATCCATGCGGGTAATGGCGGCGGCGGAGGGTGGCGGACGACGAAGCGTCACCTCGTTGGCGCCGTAGGCTTCCCAATAGTCCCGCACGAAGGGAGGCCAAGTACTGGCATAGCCCTGGACCGTGGCGTTGGGCAATCGCCGCAGCACGTCGGCGGCCTCTGCTAGACGGTTCTCCACCATGATCGGTGTCCAGTGGATCTCAGTCATGGGCCACCTCCGGGCGCTTGCCGTAGAGCTTTTGGCCAAGCTGACGGATCAATTCACGCTCGGGCCAGGTGAGGCGCTGGTCGTCCTCGGCGATGACCAGGACGCCACGCTCTTGCCAGCCGTCCCGCTTGACCTGCTCAGGATCGCGGCGGGTGCCACCGAAGCCGGGAGGGTGCCAGTTCATCGCACACCTCCGGCGGTGTCGATGGCCCAGGACAGGATGGCCAGGGCGTCGGCTTCGTTATCGTCCTCTGGATTGAAGCCGCGCACCTTCATGGCGGCGATCACCATGTCCTTGCTGGCATTGCCCTTGCCGGTGGCGTGGCGCTTGATGGTGCCGACCGGAACGCCCTGATAGGGGATGTGGTTGAGTTCGCACCAAGCGGTGAGATGGGCCAGAAAGCCGCCGAAAATGTGGGCTGCATCGGTTCCGGCATGGCGGCGGACTTCCTCGAAGTACACCGCGCTGATGCCCTTGGCGCCGCCCAGTAGGTGATCGAGCCAGGAACGGAAGCGCAGGTAGCGCATTCCGCCGCCTTCGAAGCGGCCGGGGCGGAACTCCATGGTGCCGGAGACAATGGTGCCTTCGGCCAGGCGCATGGCCCAGCCGGTGGTGGTGCCCAGGTCGAGGGCCAGTACGGCGCCTGAAGCATCGGCGTCATGGTTTGGCTGGGGTTTGGTCAAAGCTGTCATGTTTTCCTCCAGGTTTGAGCTTGGAGGGGCGACAGCACGGCCGGGCCGATGGCGGTGGTGTTGCTCACGATTGGCAGGGAGAAATACGGCGCAAAGACGGATGAGTCCCATCGGCCGCCGGGATAGCGGGCGAATTCTTCAAGATCGAGTGAATTTTTCAAGGGCGCCCATAACGGGTCAACCCATTGATTTAGTATATGTAATTTCAAATAATTCAATAAATTCAATAATTCATACAAGAGGTAATAGAGAGATGGCGCCCGCGCCATACGCCCGCGTGAGGGGTCTCTGGTTGAAGAATTGAAGAATTTGAAGAATTCCTCAGAACCCCAGTCACAACAGGGGATTGGGCCGTTCCGTGTGGCCTGATGAATTTTCCAACCGTTGAAGAATTCCCTCATCACCATGCCTCCCGTCCGGTCGTGCGGAACGATATGGTCGGCTTGGTCGCCGTCGCCGTCATGATCGGCTCGATCATTCCGGCCTCCACCAGAACAGCGATCACCTCGTCGCGTTGCCGCCGATCGAGGAATTGGCTGCGGCGGATCAGCTCGCTCTTGGTGAGGCCGGTCGCACCAGCACCCCGGACGATCTCCAGGAGGCGCTTGTGGTTGCGCTCAATGTCGTTGTCTGCGACGCGGCGGCCAATCTCGTCCATGGTGCGGTCGGCGCAGGTGCTGACAAACTGAATCGCCCATTCGGCATCGTCGGCCCGGATCACCGGCGTCACCGGATCCGAGGACACCGCCCGGATCAGGGCGACCCTGGTGGCGTTCTCGCTGATGCGGGCAAGGATCGGTGTGAACGGCGTGCCCAGAGCCTCGCGCAGCCGGACGGTGATATCGCGGGACAGATCCCGGAAGATGGCCTTGGCTCGCGCGTCAATGGGCACGGTCATCGGATCGACGGCGGTGGTGGGGTCGGCCGTCAGTCCCGAGAGATTGCCCGCCGCCATTCGTCCACCACCGGCGGCGATCAGCTTGAGACTCTTGATCAGGGCGGGCGGCGCTGAACGGATGCCGGTGTCGTTGTTCTCGTCGGGGTATTGGTTGCCGCTGGCGATGACAATGAAGCGAGCGAGTGAGCCATCGACCACGTTGGCCGATTGCAGGGCATTCCAGAATCGGGTCGGTGCGGTGGTGCCGTAGACGCACAGACATGGCTGATTGATGTCGCGCCGTTCGTTCTTGCCGTCGCGGTTGGCGTATTCCGCGCCCAGAAACACCCCGCCGGCCGATGTATACAACTCGGTCATGTTGTCGAGGATCTCGGTCAGGTGACGGGGGCTGCGCTTGCGGTCGGCGATGCCTTCCAGGAACATCCCGAACTCGTCGATCTGCAGCAGCATGGCGGGTTGGCGATGCAAGGCGGTGAGCAGGCCGGCGCCGGAGGCGATTTTGTTGCCGCCGAGATACTGGGCGAGATTGGCTTGGAAAAACGTTTCATTGATGATTTCGCGGCTGTGGTTCTTGCCCGAGCCGCTGTCGGCCAGGGCGATGACGTAGAGGTTGGAGCGCAGGTTGCTCTCGGTGCGATATTTGCGCCCCATCAGCGCGCCGATGGCGCACAGGCTGGCACCGAGCGACAATTCCGGCTGGGGGCGCCGAGCGGTGGCCAGCATGTAGGTGACCATGTCGCCCAGCACGCCGTCGGGAATGATGAGATCGAACGGCTGCTCCGGCGGTGCCGGTTCGGCGGGAGTGGCCGCGAGCTTGGCCAGCAGACCGGCGGCGGGATGGATCTCGTCTTGAGGCGTACTGCCGTCCAGCACCAGGGCGGGATCGGGCTGCCAGCCGCGCTCCATGGCAAAATGGTAGATGGTGCCGGCGCCGATGGTGGTGGGGCGGAAACTGGCCCAGGCCTTGGCGGTGGCGGCGGGGACGTCCTTGGCCGACATTGCCGACCAGGATGCAAACAGCGATGCCCCGTCTTCGCCGATGGCTCCCTTTACCGCCATGCCGATCCGCACCCAGGAATCGTAGTCGAGATCGGCGTTGGGGATATGGGCGAGCGCGGATCGCACAGCTGCCAGGGTGCCGCGCTGGGGACTGGTGGATGGCATGGAGGCGGCCGGCGATTCCAAGGTGGCTGGGCGCAGTTCGGGTGGCAGCAAGGCGATGGCAGCTTCCAGCCAGGCGCGCACCGAGTCCTCGGTGACCACCGGCAGATCGTCGAGCGCCACGGTGAGCGGCGAATCCTCCGGCCACACATAGGGCTGGCCGGTATCCGGATGGATGGCGAAGGCGACGAATTGCCGCCCATGCGCCAGGATCTCCAGCGGCGCCCGCTTGGGGCCGGAGAATGGCACATCAGCCCGATACACCAGCAGCCGCTTGGGGGCCTTGCCGATCCTGAGCAAGGGCGTGTCGCCCAGCATGTCGCGGGCCAGCTGCTCCAGCCGATGGGCGGTATCGGGATCGAGCACGTCGATATCGATGCCTACCAAGGTGCCGCAGGCCAGCCCGATGGCGGCATCGGGCCAAGCGGCCCAGGTCTCGGTCTCGATCAGGGTGGTCGGACGGTCGCAATGGCGGGTCCAGGCGGGGTAATCGCACCAAGCGCCAGCCTGAAAGCGTCCAGGCTTCTTGGTTCCCGGCCAGATGGGGATCGCCGGATAGCCGTTATCCACCAGCCGTGCCCCGAATCGGGCCATGAAATCTTGGGCGGCTTCCATCAGAACGGCACCTCCCCAGCCATGCCGTCGAGACGTCCCCGGTCGCGGCCTGCGAGATCGCGCAGATGGTCGCAATAGCCGGTGATCACCGCCTCGACGAAGGTCTGCCATTGCTCCGGCGACAATGCCGCCAGATTGGTCTTGGCGATGCTGTCCAGATACTCGCCGCCCATCTGTCCGCCATGCTCCATGGCGGTGATCTCGTTGGGGGTGGGATCGATCATGGTTCTTCTCCAGCGGGCGATGGTGTCGAGACAGGTCATGGAGCAAGCGGCTTCGGGCGGGCCACACAGCCGGGCGAGACGCGGGATAAAGCCGAAGCCGCGTCCCTCGCGGTTGCAGACGGCGCAGATCATGTGAATCTCGCGCCGGCCACCTCGGTGAACCGGCCGCTGGGGCGCACCGCGATCTCGATCGGCACCCTCAGGCTGTCGGCTTGCATCAGGGCCTGCTCGACGGTGGTGGGGACCGGCAAGCCGGGTGCCCGCTTCTGCCACCACTGCACCGCCTTCTGGCGGGCATAGCCGTCATGCTCGATGCACACCCATTCGCGGTGGCGGACCATGCCGCAGAGATAGCTGACCAGCAGGCTGGGGGGCTTGCCGGGCTTCTCGTGCAAATCGTAGGAGATGTCGGACACCGACACCCATTGCGGCTGGCCGGTGGACAGCACCTCCAGCGTGCTGGCGGTAGCCTCGATCTTGAGTTCCGGTGGGGGGAAATCGTGGCCGCAATCCGGGCATTTGCGCATGGCCGCCGCCAGAATACTGTCGCAGCCGGGACACACCTTGGTCGGCGGCTCGCCATCACCCTTGCCGGGGGCCGAGGGCATTACCGCATCGATGGGGCCGTGCAGGGCGACATTGCCGGCGAAGTCCAGCACCAGGCAGTTGGATTTACCGGGTGACAGCCGGGTGCCGCGTCCGGCCATCTGGACATAGAGGCCCGCCGATTTGGTCGGGCGCAGCATGGCGATCAGGTCGACGGCGGGGGCGTTGAAGCCGGTGGTCAGCACCCCCATTGAGGCCAGCGCCCGGATTTCACCGCGCTTGAAGGCGACGATGATTCGATCGCGCTCGCCCTTGGGGGTGTCGCCGAAGATGGTGGCGCAGGAAAATCCGCGATCCCGGATAGCCTGGGCGACATGCTCGGCATGCTCGACCCCGGAGCAGAACGCCAGCCAGGAGCGACGGTCCTGGCCATAGGCCACCACCTCATCGATGGCGGCACGGGTGATGGAGTCCTTGTCGACAGCCGCCTGAAGCTGGCTGGGGATGAATTCGCCGCCACGGCTGCCGACACCGGTGACGTCCAACTTCGTCGCGGCGGATTTGCTGACCAGCGGGCAGAGAAATCCCGCATCGATCAGGTCACGCACCGACACCTCGTAGGCGATGTCGGTGAACAGGGCGCCACCGCCCTCGTGCAGCATGCCGCTGTCGAGGCGATAGGGCGTGGCGGTAAAGCCGATCACCTTGAGATGGGGATTGATCCTGGCCAGGGTATCGAGGAAGCGCCGGTACATGGTGTCCGAGGCGCAGGGGATCAGATGGGCCTCGTCGATCAGGACCAGATCGCATTGTTGGATGTCATAGGCCCGCTTGTGGATCGACTGGATGCCGGCGAACAGGATGCGGGCGCCGAGGTCACGCTTGCCCAGTCCGGCGGAATAGATGCCGGCGGGGGCGTCGGGCCACAGGCCGATCAGCTCGGCATAGTTCTGGGCGATCAGTTCGCGGACATGGGTGACCACCAGGATGCGCTGATCTGGCCAGTTCTCCAGCACCTCCTTGATGAAGGCCGACAACACCAGAGCCTTGCCGCCGGCTGTCGGAATGACGATCAGCGGGTGCCCGGATTTCCGGCCGAAATAGTCGTAGATGGCGGTGATGGCCGCCTGTTGGTAAGGGCGGAGCGTCAGCATGGCGCCCTCCCGTCGATCCAGGTGGCGCCGGTCTTCATGCGGTAGACCACATGATCGTCTCCGGCATCCATGGGCTCGCCCGGCACCAGATCGGGAATGTAGAGATGAAGCTCGCAGCCTCGCCGCTGGTCGGCGGAGGAGAGGCCACGGTCGTGGCGGGCGCAGTGCCAACCACCCTCCACCGGAGTCGAATGCAGGCAGGTGCGGCAATTGCGCTCGGCGGCGCCCGCCTCATGGCAGAGGGGATGGTGTTCGCACCACCGGCATTGCCACCATGCCGGATCGGCCGACAGCCGTTCCGGCGGACGGGCGGCATTGATGATGCGACCGGCAATGGCCAGGAGGGTTTCGCCCACGGTCCTGTCGGCCGGGATGCGCTCGACGTAAATCTCGTCGGTATCCTTGCACACCGCCACATACATGGCCCGCGTCATGCCAGTGAGGTGGAGGTAGACCTGCATCTGGGCGAAGTGTCGCGGCTTGGACTCCCGCACGCCTTGGCGCTTCAGATCGGCGAAGGACTTGGCCGAGTGGGTCTTGAATTCCAGCACATGCCAGGTCTTGGGCGCTTCCAGCAGGCCCAGGGCCACGCCATCGAGCGAGCCGCCGAAATGTCCACCATGGGCCTCGACCCGCCATTGGCGCCCGGATTCGGGATCGACCTCCAGCACGGTGGCGCCGGTGCGGCGCAGGTCGCGCACGATGCGAGCCTCCTCCAACTGCCCGGTCTCGAACAGCCGCAGCACCCGGCCGGGAAAGCTGGCCCGCGTGGTCCAACGGAAGTCGCACCACAGGGCGCGCAGGCACTCCTTGCCGATCAGCGATGCACCGAGATGAAGGCGGAAGCCGTCCTCGGCACTCGCCTCATAGGCGGCGTAGATCGCTTCGATGGTGGGGCTGAGAGGGGGCGGCAGCGCGGTCATATTGCTGCTCCCCGCGCATCGAGACGCCGGTGGGCCTCGTCCATCACCCTGTGCCAACCGGTCTCGTCGTAATCGGCCCGCACCACTTCGATCAGCAGATCTTTCAAGGCATCCTTGCGGCCCGGCAGGCGAGCCATCAGGGCGGCGACCTCGGCCACCTCGCGCTGGCGGTGGCGCAACGCGGTGCGGGCGCGGTGGTACCAGCGGGCGTCCATTCGCCGACGACCGGCCTGGCGGTCCATGTCGGCGGCGGCGATCTCAGTGCGAATCGCGGTGATGTCGTTCTGAAGTTGGGCCAGACGCTGCCGGCATTCTTCCCTGGTGGTGGGCGGATTGCTCGGGGGAGCCTCCACCTCTATGATCCTGTCATCCATGGATGTTCTCCAATGTCCTGGGTGGAGATGCCGCCGCCGCTCATGTTTGGCGACCTGACGACGGCGGCATCGTTCCGGTTGATGCTCATGCGCTCCGGCGCCACGGCGCGGTGGCCGGGCGGGGTTGGGCGGATTGCGTCGCAGGTTTGGCCGGCTGGGTGGCCGCCGCAGGACGGGTGGCCGGA
The DNA here is from genome assembly GCF_902729425.1 of Magnetospirillum sp. SS-4. Lineage (GTDB taxonomy): Bacteria > Pseudomonadota > Alphaproteobacteria > Rhodospirillales > Magnetospirillaceae > Phaeospirillum. Next base: position 72,280 of record NZ_CACVCH010000054.1, read on the forward strand.
GCGGCGGCGGCTTGGTCGAGCGGCTGATAACGAATGGTGTTGGATTCGCCGTAGCCGTTCTTCGGCGGCTGCACCCGCACATCGGCCAGCATGGGGATCAGGTGGAGTTCTTCGCTGTCCTGGACCTGCATGCGTCCCGTGGCATGGCAGATGGCCGACAGGGTGCGCTGGGCCATTTCCACCGTGCTGGGGTTGTTGTTGACCAGATTGAGGCGGTCAAACAGCTTGCGCCCCAGGGAATCGCCTTCCAGCACGTCGAGTTCCAGCCACAGGTACTGGCCCATGCCGTCCTTGGTGACGCGCATTTCGCTGGCGACGATCTGCACCACGTATTTGCCGGGAGGCAGCACGTCGGCGGATTTGGCGGGATCGACGGTGGTGGCGTCGAAATTTCCGAGATTGGCCATGATGGTTCCTTATCGGTTAGGATTGAGCTTGGAATTGGGGCATCGTCGACGCGAAGGCGTCCCACGACAGCGGCAGCACATCGGGCAGGCCGTAGCGGTTCTTGGCGAGGAAGGCGGGACGTTCGGCGGAGTAGAGCACCCGCTCGCCTGAGCCGAGAGCGCGGGTCACCTTCTTGTTGAAGCCGACATCGCTCTTGACCGTGCTGATGCGGTAATTGGCGAATAGCACCGCGTCGGAATGCTCCTGCAGCAGGGCGGCGGCGCGGGCATGCAGCTTGATGATGTAGCGGTCGTAGGGATCGTGCTCGGGGCTGTCGAAGCGCTTGATCTCGGTATGGGCGATCTGGATGATCGTCAGGCCCTTCTCATCGCGGAGCGCGTTGAGGCCGTCGATGTACTGACGCCACAGGTCCAGCGCGGCGACGTAGCCCTTGCCGTAGCCGGGGTCCTCGATGGATTTCCAGCCATTGTCCTTGCAGGCCCGCGCCCAGATCAGCGGCTCCAGCCAGTCGACGCTGTCGATCACCACGGTGCGGAAGTCGTTGTCCTCGGAATAGAGGGCGGCCAGCGCCTCCATCACCTCGTCGAAGCTGCGGGCCAGCGGGAAATGGGGGATGTCGAGGGTGCCCAGGCCATCCTCGGTGAGGATGAACACCGGATTGGGCGCCGCCGAAGCGAAGGTGCTCTTGCCCACCCCGGCCACGCCATGGACAAGGATGCGGGGGGATGACAGCGCGGAACTGCGCTTCAGCGATGCGAGGGATATCGCCATTATTGGATCTCCTTGGATGGGGGGAAACGTGCTTACCGCCGGCCGCCTCTGGTGATCGATGAGCGCGGGCGGCCCGCCGCCTTGATGGCCAGATAGCTGAAATCGTCATCGCCATTGCGGCGCTGGAGCAGGAAGACGCGCTCGGCCTCGGCCGCCTGCTGAATGCGGCTGGCAACATCAACGACCTGGCGGCGCAGCACTTCCGGCAGCACCTTGGTGCTGGGCATCCGGTCATGGCCGAGATGGCCGCGGTAATAGATCAGGGCGGCCCCCGGAGTGGCGTCGGCCAGCCAGTCGCAGATACCGTTCTCGTCCACCGGCAGGGAGCGGGCCGGGAAATCAGGGTGGGGAAAGATTGAGGTCATCGTCGTCGTCCTGTTTTTCGGGTTATTGGCTATGTACCGACGCACTGGCCGGATCGTCCCAAGGGGGTGAGATCCCTCCGATCAGATCGCCAGGGCTGGGACGATTGGGGATGGTCATTGGGCGACCCTCCCGCAACCGGCACCGTCAATGTTGTGCTTTTGTTCTGTGATGTAATCGCGCAGGCGGACAGCCATGGCGAAGGTCAGGCGGCGGCGGCCCTGCTCGATATGGCGCAGCAGGTTGGGATCGTTGACCGCTTTCTTGCAGAACATGGTCGGTGCGGTCCCCGTTTCCGCCAGCCAGTCATCGACCTCGCGCTGGACATCGGCGATGAAGGTGCTGACGTGGTCGGCGATATCGGCTTTGCAGGTGTCCATTCGATCCCCCTCTGTTTCGATTGAGGGAAACCTATCAAGCTTGACACAGTTAGGACGAATCCTATTTCATGGCCCCGTACAAACCCGAGGAGACTCCATGACCACGACCCTGGCCGACCGCATGCGTNCCATGGCGAAGGTCAGGCGGCGGCGGCCCTGCTCGATATGGCGCAGCAGGTTGGGATCGTTGACCGCTTTCTTGCAGAACATGGTCGGTGCGGTCCCCGTTTCCGCCAGCCAGTCATCGACCTCGCGCTGGACATCGGCGATGAAGGTGCTGACGTGGTCGGCGATATCGGCTTTGCAGGTGTCCATTCGATCCCCCTCTGTTTCGATTGAGGGAAACCTATCAAGCTTGACACAGTTAGGACGAATCCTATTTCATGGCCCCGTACAAACCCGAGGAGACTCCATGACCACGACCCTGGCCGACCGCATGCGTGCGCGGATGAAGGAACTGGAGTTACGGCCCCTGCATGTGGCCGAGGCCGCCGGCGTTGGTCGCTCGTTCGTCTACGACATCCTGCGCGGACGCTCCGCCGACCCGTCCAGCGAGAAGCTCACCCGCGTCGCCGCCGTTCTTCAGATGCCGATCGAGGCCCTGCTCTATGGCGAGGACGGTAAACAGGCTCCAGCCGTCACCACCCCGTCTCGGCGCGATTACGTCGCCGTTCCCTTCGTCGACGTCGAGGCCGACATGGGCGGCGGCGCCGTGGCGGAAAACGAGGAAGAGGGCGCTCCATGGCACTTTCCGAAGTCCTGGCTGCGTGGCGTCCTGCGTCTCAGGCCGGCAGGATTAAGGCTGATCCGGGTGCGCGGTGACAGCATGGAGCCGACCCTGCTTGGCGGCGACGTGGTGATGCTCGACACCACCCAGGTCGTCCCTAACCCCACCGGCATCTTCGTTCTGCACGACGGGTTCGGGCTGGTTGCCAAGCGGCTGGAGCGCCTTGCCGGAGGCGAAATCCCCTCTGTCCGCATCATCTCCGACAACAGCCGCTATTCCCCCTACGACCGTAGCGCCGAGGAGATCCGTATCATCGGTCGTATCGTCTGGTTTGCGCGAAACCTGTCGTGAAATTCGGATTAGACCTAATACGTGCGACTGCGCCATAAGAGAACAATCAGAAAACGTTCTCTTATGGGTGTGCCTATGTCCATCGCCCTCCATCCCGACCACATGACCGCCGCCGAGCGCCTCGACGAAATCGCCGAGATTCTGGCGGCCGGCGCCATGCGTCTCCTGGCGCGGAAGTCCACTCGTTTATCTGCTGACGCCGGAGACTGATCCGTCGACTTCACTGGTCACCAGAGCGTCCATGGGTCCGACCGCAATTGCAGGAGACCCCGTAAATGACGACCGCGATCCTCACCCAGGTGGCCGAATTGCCCACCCTGCCGACGCCCAAGTTGAAGGCCATGTGGCGGGAGCTGACCGGCACCGAGCCGCCGCCCTACAACCGCACCTTCCTGGTCAAGCGATTGGCCTACCGGATTCAGGAACTGGCCTTCGGCGGCCTGTCGGTCCAGGCCGAACGCCGCCTCGACGATCTGGTCGATGAGTTGGACGGCAAGAAGAAGCCCAAACCCAAGGACATGACAGCCCCCATCGTCGGCACCAAGCTGATCCGGGAATGGCAAGGCGTGCTGCAGGAGGTGACCGCACTGGCCGATGGCTTCGAATGGCAGGGCCGCCGCTACCAGAGCCTGTCGGCGGTGGCCCGCGCCATCACCGGCACCCGCTGGAATGGGCCGCTGTTCTTCGGGTTT
>NZ_CACVCH010000055.1 GCF_902729425.1 Magnetospirillum sp. SS-4
CCGGTCGGAACAGGGCGTCCTGTCGCTCTTCCGGTAATCCGATAGCCGGTTGACCGGACCATGACCATGGGGCGGAAGGTGCCTGGCACCTTCCGCCCTGTTGTCGTCTGGGGCTACAGCAATCGCAGGATCACCACGTCCGCGCCATCGTGGCCACGGTAGACCAGCCGCCAGGGCAGGCCGGGCAGTGGCAATTCGCGGATGCCGTCCCCGTGGCCGGCGCGGCCGCGCTCGGGATACTCGGCCAGGCAATCCGCCGAGTCGCAGATCAGCCGTCCCACCCGCGCCGCCGCTTCATCCGTCAGGCCGGCGCGAATGGCGCGAAGGTCGTCCAGGGCCGGGTCCGACCATGTCAGGCGCGGCGCCATTCAGCAGCTCCGCGGCCGCTTGCGTTCCGTTTCGCTCCCCCAACTCAGCAGCCAGCGGCGGATGTCGTCGTGGTGGACCGCCAGGCCGGGGGCGGCGCCGTCCTCGCCGTCCCGCGTGGCGGCGACCACCGCCTCGATGGCGGCGCGGGCGCGATCCTCGTGATCGAGAAAGGTGCGCAGGGCATAGTCGAGGGCGCCGGCGGCGTCGAATCCCTCGGCTTTGGCAAAGGCTTCCAGGCGGCGGGCAAGGTCGTCATCGAGAACGAGGGATATGGTCTTGGGCATGGGGGCTCCTTCACGCGCGGGAATGGTAGGCGATTTCGGCCAGGGATGCCAGCATGCCTCCTCTCGGCGCTCTTGCCGCCGGGGCGTGGTGTTTGTAAGGTCGATCAGTCAGGCATCTGGGGGAATCGTGATCATGCGCGGCTTGGCGCTGTCTGTCTGTTTCGGGGCGGCCCTGCTGGCGGCTTCCTCCGGTGTTCTGGCCGCCGATTCCGTTCCCACCCGCATAGAGGCGGGGCGGGCCGCCCACGCCAGGGGCGATCTGGCCCGCGCCGCCGCCGAACTGGAGGCGGCGCTCGCCGAACTGCACGCCCGTCTCGGCAGGCTTCTGGCCGAGTTCATGCCGTCGGCGCCGCCGGGATGGCAGGCCGAGGCGGCGGAAACCATGCCGCTGTCCGGTTCGGGCGGGGGGCTAGCGGTGACGCGGGCCTATTCGATGGCGGACGGTTCGCTGAACGCCTCGCTGATCATCGACAGCCCGGCGGTGGCGGCGGCGGCCGGGCAATTCGCCGCCGGCCCGTCGTCCTCTCCCAACGCCAAGCGGATCAGGCTCGGCAACGAGGACGCCCTGCTGCGCTGGGATGCGGCCAACCAGGCCGGCGAGATCACCATCGTGCTGGGCAGCCGGGCGGTTCTTCAGATCGACGGCGACGGCCTCGCCACGGGCGAGCTTCTGGTGGAGGCGGCCCGCGGCTGGAACGTGCCGGCAATCCGCAAGATACTGGGGCTGGGGGCTACGTGATCTCGAAGCGGGCCAGGGTTTCGGCCAGATCGTCGCCGAATTTCGAGCCCTTGCGGACCAGCGCCGCCCTGGGCGGCATGCCGCGCAGCTTGGGGTTGCCCCATTCGTAGCTGGTGAACAGCGCGAACGGAATCTGCTGGGTGCTGGAAATGGCGGCCAGGGCGTTGCCCAGGTCGATGCCGGTCATCGGCCCCAGTTCCATCGAGGCCATCACCATGTCGGGACGGGTGCGCACCACGGTCTCGATGGCCACGAAGGGATCGCGGATGATGGAGGTGCGATAGCCGCAGGCGGCCAGTTCCCGCTCGACGATATGCGACATGGCCTTTTCCGGCAGAACCAGCAGAATCTCGACGTTCTTCTTCTCGATCTTGCCGAAATCGATGTCGGCGGTCCGCTTGGCCGGCAGGGCGCGCACCACGGCGGGGGCGTCGGCTTCGGATATCTGCTCGCCGTCGGCCAGCTTCTCGATCTTGTCGATGAACACCTGGACCTCGTCGATCTCGGAGACGCCGAGCGATTTCAGTTCGCCGACATATTCGTCGAGACGGTGGGTCACCAGCTTGATCATCGGCAGGTTCAGGCCCTGGGCATGGCTGCGCAGGTTGCTGGCCTCGCGCTTCAGGGTCTGGAGGCCTTCGGTCTCGGGAATGCTTCGCGAGCGGAGATTGCCCAGCAGAACCTGCAAGTGGCTGGCGGTGTCGCGAAGTTCCTCGATGAACTCGTTGATGACCCTCAGTTCGTTCTCATTGTCGGCGGCATCGAAAGCGGACATGAATTCCCCCGGAACGTATCTCGTTTTTCAGAGATACACCGATTCCAATCGTGGCGGAACCAGGATCAAGGTTTTACTCGGCGGCGCGGCGTTCGGTCTCCAGCATGTCCGCCAGGGTATAGCGGTTCAGCTCGGCGAAGAACGCCCGCAATCCCGACGTGAGGGCATCGCGGGCGATGCAATGCCCGCTCAGCCGGCATTCGTCGTTGTCGGCGCAGCGCATGCAGCGGACCAGGGTGAAGTCCTCCTCGGTCTCGCGGATGAATTCCCCGAGGTGGATGTCGTCGGGCTGGCGCAGCAGGCGGACGCCGCCGTACTTGCCGCGAACGGTTTCCAGATAGCCGGCCTTGCCTAACTGGTGAACCACCTTGGTCAGGTGGTTCTTGGAAATGCCGTAGCATTCGGCGATTTCGGTGATGGTGACCAGTTCGCCGTTGCGCAGCCCGACATGGACCATGACTCGAAGCGCGTAGTCGGTGTGCAGTGTGAGGCGCATGGCCATTCGGTTCCATTATGCGAAATCAGAAGGTGCATGCTGGCGGATTGTTTGATCTTGGTCAAGTGTAACTCGTCGGGCGACGCGATTCGCGTGATCGTCGGCGCTTCCCCGAGGCGGGGTCGGGCGAGTACCATGCGAAGTGGACGGGGAAAGCTCGGGTGGGGGGCGAGGATGGCGTCGGCGCGATTGGTACGGATGTTCAGGTCGCTGCCCATCGCCTGGCGGATTCCCCTGGTGGTGGCGGTCAACGTATCGGTGGCGCTGGCGGTGGGGCTGCTCGGCTGGCACGCCGCCGCCGTGGTCAACGCCGACCTGGACGAATTGCGCACGGTGCAGCTGCGCACCAGCGCCCTGGGCGAGATCGACATCCGCGCCAGCCGTCTCCAGGGACAGATCCGTCAATATCTGGCCAATCCCACCGACGACCTGCTGAAGGAGGCCATGCGCCGTTCCGAGGAGCTGTTCGTGGCCATGGGCGACGCCACCGCCCACGAACGCCCCTTGTCCGAGGACGCCGCCGCCATGCACGAGGCGGCGCGGCGCTTCGTCGCCGGCTTCCAGACGCTGAAGGCGCTCAACGCCGACATTTCCCGGCTGTACGAAGGGCAGGTGCTGCAAAGCACCAGCGAGATGTCGGGGCTTTACGCCATTCTCAACTCGACCGCCCGAACCCGCAGCGGCGACGTCCTGGCCCCGGCCCTGGTCAAGTCGCACGAGAATTTCGTTGAAACGTTGATAGCTATCAATGTGTTCTACTTCAACGGCGATCCGTCCCAGGCCGCCGCCGCCCATGCCAGTCTCGACAAGATGGCCGAGACCACGCCGGTCCTGGCCAAGCTGGCCGGCAACGACCTTCAGCGCGACGCCCTGGGCGTCCTGGAACAGCGGGCCAGGGCGCTGGCCCGCGCCATCGATTCCATCGCGCGCGGTTTCGAGGAGCGCGCCCGCATCCTCAACGACGAGGTCGACGCCAATCAGGCGGCCATGTCGGCCGCCATCGACCGGCTGACCGGCCGTGGCCGCGAGCGCGAGGAGGAACTGCAACAGCGCTCGCACGCCCAGCTTGTCCAACTGGCGGCGCTGGGCGCGATGGTGGCGGTGATCCTGCTGGTGGTGGGGGCCTGGATCAGCTGGGTGATCGGCCAGTCGATCCGGGGGCCGCTGCTGGGTCTGCGCCGGGCCATGGAGGCCGGAGCCGGCGGCGACTGGTCGCTGGAGGTGGAGGACCGCGACCTTCACGACGAACTGGCGGCCATGGCGCGCACCGTCGAGGTGTTCAAGCGCAACGCTGTCGAGAAGCTGCGCCTGGAGGACGAACGGGCCGAGGCCGAGCGGCGGGCCGGCGAGGCCAAGAGCCGGACGCTTCAGGATCTGTTGTCCCAGATGGAGGCGCACGAGCATCCGCTGACCTTTGCCCAGCCGGTGGCCGCCCAGCCCGAGACCGAAGCGGCGGAAATCGCGGCGGTGTTCAACCGGGTGCTGGCCAAGTTCCATGAAGCCACCGGCGAGCGCGATGCCGCCATCCAGGCGCTGACCAGCGCCAAGGAGGCGGCGGAGGCCGCCAACCTGGCCAAGTCGTCGTTCCTGGCCGCCATGAGTCACGAGATCAGGACGCCGATGAACGGCGTGGTCGGCATGCTGGAACTGCTGAATCACACCAGCCTCGACGCGGAACAGCGCGACCTGATCGCCACCATCCGCGAATCCGGCCTCGCCTTGCTGCGCATCATCGACGACGTGCTGGACTTTTCCAAGATCGAGGCCGGACGGCTGGACATGGAGCGGGTGCCGGTCTCCATCGGGCCGCTGATCGACGGCGTCGTCGGCGCGGTGTCGTCCAATGCCGCCGCCAAGGGGGTGGAACTGGCCGCGTTCGTCGATCCCGGCTTGCCGGGGCAGGTGATGACCGATCCGACCCGGTTGCGCCAGATCCTGTTCAACCTGGCCGGCAACGCCGTCAAGTTCACCCTGCGCGGCCGGGTCGCCATCCATGTCCAGGGGCTGGGGCGCGCCGGGGACGGCCGCGTCCGCATGCATGTGCGCATCGTCGATACCGGCATCGGCATCGATCCGGCCATGCGCGACCGGCTGTTCCAGCCCTTCACCCAGGCGGAAAGCTCGACGACCCGGCGTTTCGGCGGAACCGGGCTGGGACTGTCCATCACCCGCCGGCTGGTGGATCTGATGGAGGGAGAGGCCGGTTTCGACAGCATTCCCGGCGTCGGTTCCACCTTCTGGTTCACCCTGGCGCTGGACGGCGTCGCGGCCGAGTCCGCCGGGACGCCGGAACCCGACTTCATGGGGCGTCGCGTGCTGGTGGTCGATCCCGACCCGGACGAGCGGACCCTCATCGCCCAGGTGACCGAGCAGGCGGGTGCCGCCGTGGTGCGGGTGCCCGGCGCCCGCGAGGCCATGGCCGCCACCTCGCGCGCCTCCACCACCCAGGCGCCGTTCGACGTGGCGCTGCTGTCATCCTCGGCGGTGACGGTGGAGCAACTGGAGCCGTTGGCGGCCACCCCGCTGGTCTTCATCGGTGCCGGGGGGCAGGAGACGCGGTTCGGGCTGGAACGCATGCCCAACTGTCTCGGCTTCCTGGGGCGGCCGCTGACCAGACATCAGATCCTGGCCGCCGCCGCCACCCGGGCCGCCGGACCGGTTTCCGGTCCCCCCTGCCGGCCGGCCGTTCCGATGCCGGAGGTGGTGGAGTTGGCCGCCCGCGCATTGCTGAACTGTCCGCCGATCCTGGTGGCCGAGGATCATCCGGTCAATCAGCAGGTCATTCAACGCCAGTTGCGGCTGCTGGGCTACGATGTGGAGCTGCGCGGCGACGGCCGGGCCGCCCTGGAAGCCTGGCGGCAGCGCGACTTCGCCGCCATCATCACCGATTGCCACATGCCGCGCATGGACGGATTTCAGCTGACCGCCGCCATCCGGGCCGAGGAAGCCGGCGGCGGCCGTCACATTCCCATCATCGCCCTGACCGCCAACGCCATGGCCGGCGAGGCCGAGCGCTGCATCGGGGCCGGGATGGATTTCTATCTCGCCAAGCCGGTGGAGATGGGGCGCCTGAAGGATGCCCTCGACCGGCTGTTGACGGCGCATTCCTCCATTTCATGATATCGTCTTGCCGTCTGGAAAGACTTCTGTGTCCTTGACTATGACATTCGTAGGACTCCCCAGGAGTCATCGACGGATACATGTTGTCAATATTCGTCGATTGCATATTCAGACGTGACAGGGCCATCCTGCTGTAAATTTCGGATAAGCAGGCATGCCCCGCGACGATGCCGCCGCCAGACGAGCGAATGTGAGACGGACCGATCACCCGCCGGGTGGAACCGATGCCGTGCGATCCATCAATGAAACCCTGAAGGGGCCGGTGGCGGCCATCTTCCGTTCGCTGGTTCCGGCCTTCGCTCCCCTTGGCGGCGACGAATTCTACGAGACGGTCCTGGACAGTTCGGAGATGCTGCACGGCTGCATCCTGATCTTTCGCCGTCATCAGGACGCCTTCCGCACGGTGCTGGTGGACGAACGCGGCCGGCCGGTGAACGACGATTTCGTCCGGCTGCGCTGCGGCCGCTCGGTTCACGACGTCATCGCCATGGTGGTTCGCACCCACGCCAAGCGCCATTTTCGCGCCACCCTGGGGGGCAACCCCAACGACCCCACCAGCAAGGCGGGGCGGCTGTACCAGGCCATGAGCGAATACCTGATTCATGACTGGCAGGTGCCGCTGGTGCCCCATTACGCGCCGCTGCCGGTTCACAAGGTGCTGGAGATGGGGCCGCGCCTGCTGGACGTGCGCGAGGCCGAGTTGCTTGACGCCATCGCGGTGGCGGCCGGCCCTCCGCCCGCCCCCCGCCTGCCGGACATGGGGGAACCGCCGCGCTTCGAGGTGGTTCCCCCGGGGGGCGGTCCCGGCCGGAGCGGGTTTTCCGGCACGCCGCAGGAGGAATTCTGGTGGGGCGCCCTCGACGACAAGGCCGCCGTCGCGGTCATCGGCAGTCGCGGCAACCACGAGATGCGTGAACTGGTGGCGACCCTGGCCGGTGTTAACGAGGCGGTTCGTTCGGAACTGTTCGCCGGGCTGTCGCTGTCGACGGTGCAGGCGGCGGTCTGTCTGGTTTCGGCCCACAAGACCCTGGGGCGGGCGGCCTTCGCCGCCACCTTCGGCGTTCCCGGCAAGCCGGCCGTGGTCGAGACCATCGCCGGCCGCCTGCGCAAGCGCAATGTGGGGTCGCAGACCGAACTGCGCGCCCTGGCCGGCCTGACCGAGGGCGCGGTCCGGGGCTGAGCCGGCCCCGTCCGGCGCCGGCTTGACCAACCTCTCATTGCTTCACGGGCGCGGGCATGGCAAAACATGCCGCGACCGGCAAGGCGCGCATGTCCGGCGGCGCCAGTGGCCGGCAAAGACAAAGCTCGAAGGAGTTCCAGAATGGCACGTCGCGTTCGCAAGGCCGTGTTTCCCGTCGGCGGCATGGGCACCCGTTTCCTGCCCGCCACCAAGGCGATGCCCAAGGAAATGCTGCCGGTGGTCGACAAGCCGTTGATCCAGTACGCCGTGGAAGAGGCCGCCGCCGCCGGTTGCGAGCACTTCATCTTCGTCACCGGCCGCGGCAAGAACGCGCTGGAAGACCATTTCGACAACAATCCCGAACTGGTCCGCACCCTGAAGGATCGCGGCAAGTTCGATCTGGTCGAGGCGGTGACCTCGTGGATGCCCAAGTCGGGCCAGATCTCCTACACCCGCCAGAGCGAGCCGCTGGGCCTGGGCCATGCGGTATGGTGCGCCCGCGACCTGGTGGCGGACGAGCCCTTCGCGGTGCTGCTGCCCGACGATCTGATCCTGGCCAAGACCGCCTGCCTGAAGCAGATGGCCGCCGTCCACACCGAGGTGGGCGGCCATGTGGTCGCCGTCGCCGACGTTCCGCGCGAACACACAAAGCGCTACGGCATCCTGGATGTGGAATTCGACAACGGCCGCCTCGCCAAGGCCAAGGGTCTGGTGGAAAAGCCCGAACCCGAGGTGGCGCCGTCGACCCTGTCCATCATCGGCCGCTATATCCTGCATCCGGCGGTGTTCGAGGTGCTGGACAAGAAGGAAAAGGGCGCCGGCGGCGAGATTCAACTGACCGACGCCATCAGCCAGACCATCGGCATGGTGCCGTTCCACGGTCTGCGGTTCGATGGATCGCGCTTCGACTGCGGTGACAAGGTCGGTTGGCTGGAGGCCAATCTGGCCTTCGCCCTGGCCCGCGAGGACACCGCCGAGGCGGCCCGCGACCTGATCCGCCGTTTCCAGGCCTGACGACAAAGCGTGACTGACTGTTAAGGACTGAGCGCCATGCGCATTGCCATGATCGGCACCGGCTATGTGGGTCTGGTGTCGGGGACCTGCTTCTCGGAATTCGGCATCCATGTGACCTGCGTCGACAAGGATGCCGCCAAGATCGAGAAGCTGGGCGAGAACGTCATGCCCATCTACGAACCGGGCCTGGACGAGATGGTCGCCGCCAATGTCGAGGCCGGACGGCTGACCTTCACCACCGAGCTGGCCCCCGCCGTCAAGGCGGCCGACGCGGTCTTCATCGCCGTCGGCACGCCGTCGCGCCGGGGCGACGGCCATGCCGACCTCAGCTACGTCTACGCCGCCGCCGAGGAAATCGCCGACGCCATGGACGGCTATACCGTGGTGGTGACCAAGTCGACCGTTCCGGTCGGCACCGGCGACGAGGTCGAGCGCATCATCCGGGCGCGCCGTCCCGACGCCGATTTCGACGTGGTGTCCAATCCGGAATTCCTGCGCGAAGGCTCGGCCATCAACGACTTCATGCGCCCCGACCGGGTGGTGATCGGCACCGAATCCGAACGCGCCCGCAAGGTGATGAAGCAGCTGTACCGGGTGCTGTTCCTGATCGAGACGCCGATCGTGTTCACCTCGCGCCGGACCTCGGAACTGATCAAGTATGCCGGCAACACCTTCCTGGCCACCAAGATCACCTTCATCAACGAGATCGCCGATTTGTGCGAGAAGGTCGGCGCCGACGTCCACGACGTCGCCAAGGGGATCGGGCTGGACGGCCGCATCGGCAGGAAGTTCCTGCATCCCGGCCCCGGTTACGGTGGATCGTGCTTTCCCAAGGACACCCTGGCGCTGGTCCGGACCGCGCGGGACTACGACGCCCCCTTGCGCATCGTCGAAACCGTGGTCGCCGTCAACGACCAGCGCAAGACGCAGATGGCGGAACGGGTGGTGGCGGCCTGCGGCGGTTCGGCCAAGGGCAAGACCGTCGCCGTGCTGGGCCTGACCTTCAAGCCCAACACCGACGACATGCGCGATTCGCCCGCCATCGACATCGTCACCGCCCTGATCGAGGCCGGGGCCGCGGTCAAGGCCTTCGACCCCGAGGGCATGCACGAGGCCGCCAAGCTGCTGCCCCGGGCGGTGACCTATTGCGGCGACGCCTACGCCACCATGCCCGGCGCCGATTGTCTGGTGATCATCACCGAGTGGAACGAGTTCCGCGCCCTTGATCTCGATCGGGTCAAGTCGCTGCTGAAGGCTCCGGCGGTGGTCGACCTCCGCAACGTCTACGCGCCCGACGAAATGGCCGAACTGGGATTCGCCTACACCTCCATCGGCAGGCCCGCCGCCCGCTGACCCGCCCATCGGCAGCGATATCTTAACCATTTGGCGGCAGGGTGATTCCGGTGGTCTCAAATCCGAAGGAACCCCTGCCGTGACCCTTCTGAACTCCTTTCAAGCCGACGATATCCGCGACAGGCTGGCGGGAAAGTCCGTCCTGGTCACCGGCGGGACCGGGTCGTTCGGAAAGCAATTCGTCCGGACCGTGCTGGGGCTCGACTGCGTCAAGCGCCTGATCGTTCTTTCCCGCGACGAGCAGAAGCATTTCGACATGATGCGGGAGTTCGACGACCGCAAATATCCCGCCATCCGCTATTTCCTGGGCGACGTCCGCGACCTGGAAAGGTTGCAAATGGCGTTCCGCAACGTCGACATCGTCGTCCACGCCGCCGCCCAGAAGCACGTCCCCCTGGCCGAGTACAACCCCACCGAATGCCTGCGCACCAATGTGTGGGGCGCCGAGAACGTGGTGCGCGCCGCCCTGGACAACGGGGTCGAGACGGTGATGGCGTTGTCCACCGACAAGGCGGTCAACCCGGTCAACCTCTACGGCGCCTCCAAGCTGGCGGCCGAGAAGGTGTTCATCGCCGCCAACAATCTCAGCGGCCAGGGTCAGACCCGCTTTGGCGCGGTGCGCTACGGCAACGTGGTCGGCTCGCGCGGGTCGGTGGTGCCGTTCTTCCGCAATCTGATCAGGCAGAACGCCGATGCCCTGCCCATCACCGACGACCGCATGACCCGCTTTTGGATCACGTTGCAGCAGGGGGTGAACTTCGTGCTGTCGTCCATGTGCATGATGAAGGGCGGCGAGATCTTCATTCCCAAGATTCCCAGCATGAAGATGACCGACCTGGCCCATGCCATGGCGCCCGACATGCCCATCAAGATCGTCGGCATCCGCCCCGGCGAGAAGCTGCACGAGGTCATGGTCAACGAGGAGGAGGCCCGCACCACCCGCGAACTGGCCGACCGCTACGTGATCCATCCCATGCTGTCCTACTGGGCCGGCGGCGACCAGCCGGAGGGCGAGCCGGTGCCCGAGGATTTCCGCTATGCCAGCAACACCAACACCTGGTGGCTGCCCGAGCCGGAACTGCTGGGCATGATCAGCCGCCTCGACATGGATCTATGACCCGTCCGCTGCCCTATGGCCGTCAGGTCATCGAGGACGACGACATCGCCGCCGTGGTGGCGGTGCTGAAATCCGATATTCTGACCGGCGGCCCGGCGGTTTCCGGATTCGAGGCCGCCCTGGCCGGGATTGCCGCCGCTCCCCATGCGGTGGCCTGCAATTCGGGCACCGCCGGCCTGCATCTCGCCGCCCTGGCGCTGGACCTGGGGCCGGGCGACGCGGTGATCGTGCCCAGCGTCACCTTCGTCGCCACCGCCAACGCGGCCCGCTATGTGGGGGCCGAAGCGGTGTTCGCCGACGTCGATCCCGCCACCGGCCTGATGGGGCCGGATCATCTGGACGAGGCGCTGACCCGCTGCGGCGGCTTGCGGCCCAAGGCGGTGTTTCCGGTTCATCTCAACGGCCAGTGCGCCGACATGCCGGGCCTCGGGGCGCTCGCCCGCCGCCATGGCCTCGCGGTGGTGGAGGATGCCTGCCACGCCCTCGGCAGCCTGCAATCCGACGACCGCCCCACCGGCGCCTGCGCTCATTCCGACATGGCGGTGTTCTCGTTCCACCCGGTCAAGACGGTCGCCATGGGGGAAGGCGGCGCCGTCACCACCCGTGATGCCCGGCTCGATGCCCGGCTGCGGCTGTTCCGCAGCCACGGCATCACCCGCGAGCCCGCCGAATTCCTTCAGCCGGACGAGGCCTTCGACGGCGAGGGCCGGCCCAATCCCTGGTATTACGAGATGGCGCGGCCCGGCTTCAATTACCGCGCCTGTGACATCGTCTGCGCGCTCGGCACCAGCCAGTTGGCCAAGCTGGACCGCTTCAGGACCCGCCGCGCCGAACTGATGGCCCTTTACGAGCGTCTGCTGCCGCCCGCCGCCCGCCCCATCGGCCGCGTGAGCGGCGGCCGTCCGTCCTGGCACATCATGGTGGTCCACATCGACTTCGAGGCCCACGGCACCAGCCGGGCGGCGGTGATGCGCGCCCTGGCCGGCCAGGGCGTCTCCACCCAGGTGCATTACCTGCCGGTCCACCGCCAGCCCTATTACCGCGGGCGCTTCCCCGGCCTGACGCTGCCCGGCGCCGACGAGTATTACCGCCGCTGCCTGACCCTGCCGCTGTTCGTCGGCATGGATGACGGCGATGTCGTCCGTGTGGCCGAAGCCCTGGCTCGGCTGCTGTCATGATCGCCGTTCTTGGCCTGGGCAGCATCGGCCTGCGCCATGCCCGCAACGCCCTGGCCCTGGGCGAGGCGGTGATCGGCTGCGATCCCTCGCCCGAGCGCCGCGCCCTGCTGGAAGCCGAGGGAGGAACCGCCACCGGTTCGCGGGATGCCGCCCTGGACGCCGCCTCGGCCTGCGTCGTCGCCACGCCGTCGGACCGGCACGAGGACGACCTTGCCGCCGCCATCGATTCCGGCCGCCACGCTTTGGTGGAAAAGCCCATCGGCCACCGCGTCGGCCGCCTGCCGGAGCTGCTGGACCAGGCCGAAGCCGCCGGTCTGGTGGTCGCCGCCGCCCTCAATCTGCGCCTGCATCCCTGCGTCCGCCTCGCCAAGGCGATCCTGGCGGAAGGCGGGCTGGGCAGGCCGCTGTGGGGCCGCTTCCTCGCCGCCCTCTATCTGCCCGACTGGCGGCCCGGCCAGGACTGGACCCAGGGCTACGCCAACGATCCCCGCACCGGCGGCGCCATCTTCGACTACATCCACGAATTCGATCTGGCCGCCCATCTGCTGGGGTCGTTCACCCCGGCCGCCTGCGTCGCCCGCAACTCGGGCACCCTGGGGCTGGCCTCCGAGGACATGGCCGACGCGGTGCTGCTCCATCCTGACGGCGTCAGCTCCAGCGTCCATGTGGATTACGTGACGCGGCCGCGCATGCGCGGCTTCTACATCGCCGGAACCGAGGGCCACATCCATGTGGACCTGGACCGCCGCCATATCCGCCGGATCGATTCCGCCGGCCTGGTCCTGCTGGACCAGAGCCTGGACGGCGGCTATGGCGACGACTACATCACCGAGATGGCCGCCTTCCTCGCCAGCCTCAAGGGCGCGCCGCCGGTCTGCGGCGGCCGCGAGGCCCTGGCGGTGCTGGAGGGCGTCATCAAGGCCCGCTCTCTTGCCGGATTGCCGTCATGACCGCCATCGCCATCATTCAGGCCCGCCTGTCGTCCACCCGCCTGCCCGGCAAGGTGCTGCTGCCGCTTGGGGGGCGTCCGGTGCTGGAGTGGGTGGCGCGGGCGGCCCAGGCCATTCCCGGCATTCATAAGGTGGTGGTGGCCACCAGCGTCGGGGCCGACGACGATGCCGTCGCCGCCTGGGCCGAGGGCTTCGGACTCGCCTGCCACCGCGGCCCGCTCGACGACGTGCTGGAGCGCTTCGCCCAGGCGGCGCGGGCCGAGAACGCCGACATCATCATGCGTCTGACCGCCGATTGCCCGCTGCTGGACCCGCAGGTGTGCGGCGAGGTGCTGGCACTGCTGAAGCGCACCGGATCGAGCTATGCCAGCAATGCCACGCCGCCATCCTGGCCCGACGGCCTGGATTGCGAGGCCTTCACCCGCACCGCCCTGGACGAGGCCGCCGCCGAGGCAACCCGGTCCAGCGACCGCGAGCACGTCACCGTCTTCATCCGCGACCGCCGCCACCGTTTCCCCCAGGCCAGCCTGGTCTGTCCGCTGCCCGGCCTCTCCGCCGAGCGCTGGACCCTGGACGAGCCGGCCGATCTCGACTTCCTCGAAGCGGTGGCGGAGCATCTCCCGGAACGTCCCTCCTACCTGGACGTGCTGGGCGTGCTGGACGCGCGCCCCGAACTGCGCGCCATCAACGCCCGCATCACGCGCAACGAGGGTTTCGTCAAATCGCTGCGCCGGGAGAGCCTGCCGCCGTGGAACGGCGCCGCCACCAGCACGGCGCTGCTGAAGCGGGCCGAGGCGGTGATCCCGCTGGGCAGCCAGACCTTCTCGAAAAGTCGCATCCAGTATCCCGAGGATTCGCCCATGTTCCTGACCCACGGCCTGAACGGCCGGGTGTGGGACGTGGACGGCAATTGCTATGTGGACATGGTGTGCGGCCTGCTGCCGGTGGTGCTGGGCTATCAGGATTCCGACGTGGATGCCGCCATCCGGGGGCAACTGTCCAACGGTATCTCGTTCAGCCTCGCCACCTTGCTGGAGACCCAACTGGCCGAGCGGCTGGTGGAGCTGATCCCCTGCGCCGAGATGGTGCGGTTCGGCAAGAACGGCACCGACGCCACCAGCGCCGCCATCCGCCTCGCCCGCGCCCATACCGGCCGCGACCGCGTCGCCGCCTGCGGCTATCACGGCTGGCAGGACTGGTATATCGGCGCCACCACCCGCAACAAGGGGGTGCCCGCCGCCACCCAGACCCTGACCCATCTGCTGCCCTACAACGATCTCGACGCCGCCCGCGCCCTGTTCAAGGCCCATCCCGGCGAGTTCGCCGCCCTGATCATGGAGCCCATGAACGCGGTCGATCCGGCGCCGGGCTATCTGGAGGCGCTGAAGGAACTGGTTCATGCCGAGGGCGCCCTGCTGGTGTTCGACGAGGTCATCACCGGCTTCCGCTATCACCTGGGCGGGGCGCAGAGCCTGTTCGGCGTTACCCCCGACCTCGCCTCGTTCGGCAAGTCCATGGGCAACGGCATGCCGATCTCGGCGGTGATGGGCAAGGCTGGCATCATGCGCGAGATGGAGAACGTGTTCATTTCCGGCACGTTCGGCGGCGAGGCGCTCTCGCTGGCCGCCTCCATCGCCGTCATCGACAAGATGAAGCGGGAACCGGTGATCCAGACGCTGTGGTCCACCGGCCAGATCCTGGCCGACGAGGTGGCGAAACTGGCCGCCGGTCACGGGCTTGCCGACATCTTCTCGCTGGTGGGCAAGGCGCCGTGGAAGATCCTGGCGGTGCAGGACCACCCCACCGCCCGCAAGGAGGCCATCAAGACCCTGTTCGCCCGCGAGATGCTGCGGGCCGGCGTGCTGTTCCTGGCCAGCCACAACGTCTGCTATTCCCACGATTCCGAGGATATCAACCGGGTGCTGGCCGCCTGGGACCGGGCGCTGGCCAAGGTGGCCGCGGAACTGGCGACGGGAAGGCTGGAGGAGCGGCTGCCCTGTCCGGTGGTGATGCCGGTGTTCAAGGTGCGGTAAGGAACTCCGCCGTCTGCCGCACCGCCTCGGCGAGGCCGACCTTTATCGGCGTCACGCCGTCGGGAAACGCTCCGAACAGCCGCGACGGCATCATGGGGTCCAGCAGCACGAACACGCCGTGATCATTGGCGCGGCGCACCAGCCGGCCGAACGCCTGCTTCAGGCGCAGCCGGGTGATCATGTCGTCGTAGCCCCGGCCGCCGAACCGGCCGCGCCGGGCCTTGTGCAGGATGTCGGGGCGCGGCCACGGCACCCGGTCGAACACGATCAGGCGCAGGCTTCGCCCCGGCACGTCGACGCCGTCGCGGACCGCGTCGGTGCCCAGCAGGCAGGATTCCTCCTCGGCGCGGAAGATGTCCACCAGGGTGGCGGTGTCCATGTTGTCCACATGCTGGGCCAGCAGGGGGATGCCGGCATCCTCCAGCGGGCCGCCGATGCGCCGGTGGACCGCCTTCAATCGCGAGATGGCGGTGAACAGCCCCAGCCCGCCGCCGCCGGCCGCCAGGAACAGCTCGCGATAGGCCGCCGCCACCTGATCCATGTCGTCCTTGCGCACATCGGTGACGATCAGCACCCTGGTCTGGGCCGGATAGTCGAACGGCGAGGCCAGGGCGGCGCGCAGCGCGGGATTGGGCAGGTGAACGCCGCCGGTGCGGCGCTCGGCGGCGTGCCAGTCGGCCTCGGTGTCGCCGGAACCGTCGCGCAGCGTCGCCGAGGTGATGACGATGCCGTGGGCCGGCTCCACCACCGCCTTGGCGAAGGGAATGGTGGGGTCGATCCAGTGGCGGTGCATGCCGACGTCGAGGTCGCGGCCGTCGATGCGCTCCACCGACAGCCAGTCGATGTAATCAAGGGCGGCGGCTCCGTCGGACAGGCTGTCCAGCATGGCCTTCCAGCCGGCCAGCGGCAGCAGGGCGCGGCGCTCGATGGAACGGCAGATACCCTCGATGCGCGACCGGGTCGAGGAATCCAGTTCGGCGGCCTCGTCGTCCAGCAATCCGGCCAGGGATTTTTGCAGCACCTGCAACGGCGCCCCCAGCCGTCCCAGCGCGTTGGCGAGGTCGTGGGCCGCCTCGGCCAGTCCCTCTCCCGGCGGCCGGGTCTCGGTCTCCAGGCTGTAGGGCGAATCCGAGCCGCCCTGGGCGCGGGCATAGACCTGCCGGCGCATCAGGGCCAGCACGGTCTCGGCCGGGCCGTGGGGGGCGCCGTCGGCGAGGCGTTGCAGCCAGCCCGGCCCCGGCAGGGCGCGGGCCGCCTGGATCACCTGATCCAGCGCCGCCACCGCCGCCTCGGACTGCCCCACCAGATCCTCGGCGCGGCGCGACAGGCCGCGGGCCCGCGATTTCGAGGCGGCATCGCCCTCCGGCCCCAGGATCCAGCGGCGCATCTCGGCCGCCTCCATACCGGTGAGATGGGCGGAAAACGCCGAATCGGCGGCGTCGAACACATGATGGCCCTCGTCGAACACCAGCCGGGTCGGCATGGTGCCGTCGTCCAGCCCGCCCAGCGCCGCCTGCACCATCACCAGGGCATGGTTGGCGACCACGATGTCGGCGCGGCGCGCCCGGCGCACGGCGCGCTCGATGAAGCATTTGCGGTAGTGGACGCAGGCGGAGAAGATGCACTCGCCCCGCCGGTCGGCCACTCCCATGGTGCGGGCGCGGCCCAGCAGGTCCACCAGCCAGCCGGGGAAGTCGCCGCCCACCATGTCGCCGTCGCGGGTCGCCGCCAGCCAGCGGGCCATGAGGCCGACGGCGTGGGAATCGTGGGCGCGGCCGCGCGTCACCTGCTCCTCGAAATTCAGCAGGCAGGCGTAATTTTCGCGGCCCTTGCGGATCACCACCTTGCGCATCTTGTCGTGGATTTGCGGGAACAGCCGGTCCAGCTCGCCGTCCAGTTGGCGTTGCAGGTTGCGGGTGTGGGTGGAAATCCAGACCGGGGCCGCGTTCTTTTCAGCCCAGACGCTGGCGGGGGCGATATAGCCCAGGGTCTTGCCGGTGCCGGTGCCTGCCTCGGCCAGAACCACATGGGGCTCGCCCTCGGTCTCGCGGGGCAGGAACGCGCGGCTGACCGCCGAGGCGTAATCGGCTTGGCTGGGACGCTGCTCGGCCTTGCCGCCCAGCATGGCGGCTAGGCGGGCGCGGGCCTCGGCCGGATCGACCGGAATGCTGCCGGCCGGCGGCTCGGGGGCGTATTCGGTCCATTCGGGCAGGCGGTCCCACACCCTGGCGGCGGCGGCCCCCTTGCCGGCGTCGCCCTGGATACCCAATGCCGCCAGCACCGCGTTGCCCCAACCCCAGCCGCCCCTGGCCATCATCCAGGCGATGCCCCTGGTGTCGGCCGCCCGCGCCGGCATGTCGGCGGCGTGCCGGCGGGCCAGTTCCTCCAGCAGCACGCGGGTCGCGGTCAGCAGCGCTTCGGCCTCGTCCTCCGGGTCGGCGGGACGCGGCAGCCCCAGCGCCTCGGCCACCCCGCGCGGAGTGGGCAGGCAAAAGCGGGCTGGCCGCACGAAGGCGAACAGCTCCAGCAGGTCCAGCCGCAGGAAATCGTCCAGCCCCAGCCGGGCCGCCAGGGCCGGGCCGTGGCAGACCAGCGGCGATTCGTTCCTGGCATGGCGGGCCGCCTGGGCCAGGGTCAGGCGCTTGAACTCGCCATCGGTCCCCAGCGCCACGGCGCCCCTGACGCCGGCAACCAGGACCGGGGCGTGGGGAACCAATATGCGGGGGGCATCGGACATGGCCGGCACAGTACAGAGAGAACGGAGAGTGCACAAGTCACCGCCGCGCGACCGGTGGGGCGGCGATGGAATCGAATTGCCACGAGGCAATTGAGGTCTTCGCTTTTACGCAATTCGGTACTACAATGCGGACATACAAGAGTCCAAAAGCGACCGTTCTTCTCAACACGTGGAGGTGTTCAATGAATTGGAAGCATGCAGCGGGAATCTGTCTGTCGGTCATGATGAGCGTCACTGCCGCCAACGCGGCCGAGCCGCCGATCAAGATCGGAGCGTTCCTGTCGGTGACCGGCCAGATGTCGCCCATGGGCGATCCTCAGAAGCGGACCTTCGACTTCATGGTCGAAAAGATCAATGCCCAGGGTGGCGTGCTGGGCCGCAAGATCGAAATGATCGTGTATGACGACGCTTCGGAGCCGGAAAAGGCGACCACCTTCGTCAAGCGCCTGATCGAGAACGACAAGGTGGATCTGATCATCGGCGGGTCGGGCACTCCCACCAGCATGTCCGTCCTTCAGTTGATGGAACGGGCCGAGATGCCTTACATGTCGCTGGGCGGCGGCACCGCCATCGGCGATCCGGTCCGCAAGTGGACCTTCAAGTTTCCGCAATCCGACCGTCTGGCCGCCGAGAAGGTGCTGACCGACCTGAAGAAGCGTGGCCTGACCAAGATCGCCCTGCTGTCCGAGAACGTCGGCTTCGGCAAGTCCGGCCATGACCAGACCGTCAAGCTGGCCCCCAAGTTCGGCATCGAGATCCTGATCGACGAGGTCTATTCGCCCAAGGATCCCGACGTCACCCCGCAGCTGACCAAGATTCGCGGCACTGCCGGCGTGCAGGCGCTGTTCATCTTCGGCACCGGCACCGGCCCCGCCGTCGCCACCAAGAACATCAAGCAGATGGGCCTCAACCTGCCGCTGTACCAGTCGCACGGCGTCGCCTCGAAGGAATTCCTGCGTCTGGTTGGTCCCGCCGCCGACGGCACCCGCCTGCCGGCTGGCGCCCAGGCGGTGGCCGATCAGCTGCCCGCCAACGATCGCCAGAAGAAGATCGTGATGGACTTCAAGAAGGAATACGAGGAGCGCAACAAGCCGCTGGAGGTCAGCCCGCTGCCCGGTCACGGCCTCGACGCCCTGCTGATGGCGGTCGACGCCTTCAAGCGGGCCGGCACCACCGACAAGGCCAAGGTCCGCGACGCCATCGAGCAGACCAAGGACTTCGTCGCCACCACCGGCATCTACAACTACTCGCCCACCGACCACATGGGCCTCGGCCTCGAGTCGTTCAAGATGGTCGAGATCAAGAACGGCGACTGGGTCCTGCTCGCCGACTGAGTATGCGTCATGACGGCGGCGAGCCCTGGCCTGGGGCTCGCCGTTTTCATTCCAAGGATAAGATCATGAACGGTGCCGACGAAATCCTGGGGCCGAGCCTTGCCGCCGGCCGGGGGGACGTGCTTGCCCTGATCTGCGGCGAGCGCAGCCTGACCTATTCCGACCTCGACCGCCTGGCCTGCCGTTTCGGCAACGCCATGCTGGCCGCCGGGGTGGCGCGCCAGCAGCCGGTCCTGCTGCTGCTGGACGACGGTCCCGAACTGGTGGCCGCCTATCTGGGCGCCATGAAGGCAGGGTTGGTGCCGGTGGCGCTCAACACCCGCATGGCGGCCAAGGATCTGGCCCATGCCTGCGCCGACAGCGGCGCCGCGCTGCTGCTGGTCGAGGACGATCTGGCCGAACTGGCGCGCGAGGCCGAGGCCATCGGCCGCGCCGTGCCGCGCCGGGTCGCCACCGGCGAACTGGACGCCTTCCTGGCCGGCGCTTCCGACCGGCTGGTCTCGGCCGACATGGCCCCCGAGGACATGGCGTTGTGGATGTACACGTCGGGCACCACCGGCCAGCCCAAGGGCGCCGTGCATGTCCATGCCTCGATTCCGCTGGGCGAACGCCATGTGCGGGAGAATCTGGGCCTTGAGCCCGGTGACCGCATCTTTTCGACCTCCAAGCTGTTCTTCGCCTATCCGCTGGGCCATTGCCTGATCGGGGCGCTTCGAGTCGGCGCCACCCTGGTGCTGCATCGCGGCTGGCCCGATTCCGCCGCCGCCGCCCAGGTCATCGGCCGTACCCGGCCGAAAGTGGTGCTGTCGGTGCCCGCCCTCTATCGCCTGATGCTCAAGGACGGAATCGCCTCCAGCGAGGCGTTCCGGGGCGTGCGCACCTGGGTCTCGGCCGGCGAGAACCTGCCGGCCGAACTGTGCCGCCGCTGGATGGACGAAACCGGCGGCATCATGCTGGAAGGCATCGGCGCCACCGAATCGCTGTTCCTGTTCATCGCCAGCACGCCCCGGGCCATGAAGCCCGGCGCCTGCGGCCGGCCGCTGCCCTGGGCCGAGGCCGAGCTGCGCAACCCGGCCGGCGAGGTCATCGACGCCGCCGATACTCCCGGCGATCTGTGGATACGCATGGATTCGCTGTTCCGGCGCTATCACAACCGCCCCGACGTGACCCAGCGGGTGCTGCGGGACGGCTGGTGGAAGACCGGCGACGTCTTCGCCCGGGACGCCGAGGGCTGGTGGACGCCCCAGGGCCGCTCCGACGACATGATCAAGGTGTCGGGGCAGTGGGTCAGCCCCGCCGAGGTGGAGGAAGCCGCCCTGATGGTTCCCGGCGTCGCCGACGCGGTGGCGGTCGGCATTCCCAACGAGGACGGCCTGATCCGTCTGGTGCTTTACGCCGTCGCCGAGGTGGGCGAGCACGAGCCGGTTCTGGAAACCCGCATCGTCGAGACGCTGCGTTCCAAGCTGGCGATCTTCAAATGCCCCCGCACCGTCCGTTTCCTCGACACCATCCCCCGCACCGCCACCGGCAAGGTGCAGCGCTTCAAGCTGCGGGAAGCCGGCTGATGCGGGCTGTCATCGTCGAGTCGTTCGGCGGTGCCGAGGTCATGCGGTGGGGCGAGATCGAAACGCCGGTTCCCAGCCCCGGCGAAGTGCTGATCCGGATTCGCGCCGCCGCCGTCAATCCGGTGGACTGGAAGATCAGGGAAGGCAACCTGGCCCGGCTGTTTCCCTGCAAGTTCCCGCTGATTCCCGGATGGGACGCCGCCGGCGTCATCGCCGCCCTGGGCGAGGGGGTCACCGGCTTTTCCATCGGCGACCGGGTATGGTCGTTCTGCCGTAAGCCCGACATCCAGTGGGGCACCTACGCCGAATACGTCGTCATGACCGCCGATGCGGTGGCGATGATGCCGGCCAGCCTGGATTTCGCCCAGGCCTCGGCCATTCCGCTGGCCGGCCTCACCGCTTGGCAATCCCTGTTCGACGTGGCCGACATCCGCCCCGGCCAGGTGGTGCTGATCCATGCGGGCGCTGGCGGTGTCGGCTCGCTGGCGGTGCCGCTGGCCAAATGGGCCGGCGCCACCGTCGTCAGCACCGCCAGGGCCGAGAATCACGATTATGTCCGCCGGCTCGGGGCCGATCACGTCATCGACTACACCACCCGGGATTTTGTCGCGGCCACGCGGGATCTGTTCCCCGAGGGCGTCGACTTCGCCTATGGCACCGTCGGCGGCGAAGTGCTGGCCCGCAGCTATCAGGTCGTGAAGCCGGGCGGCATTCTGGTCTCCATCACCGACAAGACCGACCGGGACGAGGCCGAACGGCTGGGAATCCGCGTCAAGTACCTGTTCGTCAAGCCCAACGGCCAGCAATTGCGCCGGTTGGCGGCGCTGCTGGATGACGGCACGCTGCTGCCCCCCCTGGTCGAGGAGATGAGGCTGGATCAGGCCGCCGAGGCGCTGGGGCGCAACCGCCGCGGCCATGGCCGCGGCAAGATCGTGCTGATGGTTGATTAGTTAGCGGGATTCCCGCCCCTTCAGATAGAAGGCCACCGCCTGGGCGCGGTTGCCGACCCCCAGCTTGTCGTACAGGTTCTTCAGGTGGAACTTGACGGTGTTCAGCGAAATGTCGAGCTGGCTGGCCATCTGCTGGTTGGTCAGGCCGCCGGCCAGGGCCGCCAGCAATTCCCGCTCGCGCGGGGTCAGGCCGGCCAAGGGATCGCTGGCCAGGCTGGAGACGTCGATGAACGGAAACACCATGCGGCCGGACGCGACCGCGATGATGGTGTCGAGCAATTGTTCGGGCGGCTCGCGCTTCGAGCAGAAGCCGGCGGCGCCCAGGGTCATGGCCTGACGGGGAACGTCCGGGTTGGGGCTGCCGGTATAGACGATCAGCCGGGGGGCGTCGACGCGGCCGCGCAGCGATTGCAGCACGCCGCGCCCGTCGATATTGGGCATTTCCCAGCCGATGATGCCCACGTCGAAGGGGACCGAATCGGCGGTTTCAAGAAAGCGCTCGCCATCGTTGACCACGGTGGCGACCTTGAAGCGGTCGTCGCAGTCGAACAGTTTGACCAGACTGCTTTGCAGCAGCGGATTCTTCTCGGCGATGACGATGACGATCTGTCTGTTCTGCTGGACGGGCATTGATTTATTGATCCCTTGTCAGGGCCGAAAGACCCCGCCTCCCCCGAGGCGGTATTCTTACCGTTTACCGGAGAATAAGCAAACCCTGAAAGAGGGTCTTTCCCACACTTTTCCCACACCGGCGAACGGGGGGAAAGCCATCTTGCCACACGGGGGCGGTTTCGGGCCGGCGGCATGGCCGTGGAAGGACGGACCGCCGGAATCCGCCGGTTTGCAAATGTTTCCGGGCTGGGGCTTGAAACCCGGTCATAAGCGGAGCATATTCTAAAAGTCATATCTGAAACATACGACATTCGCCTATATTTTTTCGGGGTAAAACGACAATGCGTGACAACGGACCGGTTACCGATCGCGAAGTGGAACTGAAGGACGGCGATCTGCTGGTGTCGAGGACCGATGCCGGCGGCCGCATCACCTTCGTCAACAAGGCGTTCATCGACATCAGCGGCTTTACCGAGGCGGAATTGCTGGGCTCGCCCCATAATCTGGTCCGTCACCCGCACATGCCCAAGGAAGCCTTCGCCGATCTGTGGGCCACCATCAAGACGGGGCGGCCGTGGGAGGGCTTCGTCAAGAACCGGACCAAGACCGGCGATTCCTATTGGGTGCGCGCCAATGTCACGCCCTTCATGGAGGATGGCCGGATCGCCGGCTACATCTCCATCCGCTCCAAGCCGACGCGGGCGCAGATCAGCGCCGCCGAGGCGGCCTACCAGACCATCCGCACCGGCGCCGACAAGGGCCTTGGCATCAGGGACGGTCAGGTGGTGTCCGACAGCCTGTCGTTCCGGCTGTCGCGCTATGCCGGCAGCGTCAAGGGCAGGCTGACCGGCATGGTTGCTGCCATGATCGCGCTGCTGGGAATAATGGAAGTCCTCAATCTGCTCGACCTGGATTCAGACAGCCGCTCCGGCATCAGTCTCGTGATATTCGCCTTGGGAATCGTTCTGGCTCTCGGACTCCGGCAGGTGGTCATCGGCACCATCATCCGCCCTCTCGTCGACATGGAAGGGCATTTCGACGCCATCGCCCGCGGCGATTTCGCCCACGAAATTCCGTTCGAGCCGGTGGCGGAGTTTCAGCGGATCAGTGCCCTGCTGCGCGCCATGAAGGCCAAGCTGGGCTATAACCTGCTGGAAAAGGCCGAACTGGACCGCCAGTCGGAGGAGCGGCGGCGCGCCGAGCTCAACCGCGTCGCCCAGTCGCTGGAGGACCGGGTCAAGGGGGTGGTCGACCTGATCGACGTCTCGTCCGGCTCGCTGCTGGGCAATGCCCAGACCCTGTCGCACAATGCCCAGGAAACCATGACCCAGGCGGGCAACGTCACCGCCATGACCTCGCAGGTGACCTCGAACGTCCAGGCGGTGTCGGCCGCCACCCACGAGCTGTCGTCGTCGGTGACCGAGATCTCGCGGCAGGTCTCGCACGCCGCCGACATCTCCCGCGACGCGGTGCGTCAGGCCGGCGAGACCGACCGCATGGTCCGCAGTCTGGCCGAGGCCGCCCAGAAGATCGGCGAGGTGGTCAAGCTGATCAACGACATCGCCGCCCAGACCAACCTGCTGGCGCTGAACGCCACCATCGAGGCGGCCCGCGCCGGCGAGGCCGGCAAGGGCTTCGCCGTGGTCGCCAACGAGGTCAAGCATCTGGCCAATCAGACCGCCAAGGCCACCGAGGAGATCGGAACCCAGATCGCCGCCATCCAGAGCGAGACCCAATCGGCGGTCGAGGCGATCAGCTCCATTTCGGGAACCATCGAGAACATCAACGAGCTGTCCTCGGCCATCGCCGCCGCGGTCGAGGAACAAGGCGCCGCCACCAGCGAAATCGCCCGTTCGGTCGAGCAGGCGGCGCACGGCACGTCGCAGGCGGCCGAGAACGTGGCGGTGGTTTCCGGCGCCGCCGAGGAAACCAAGCTGATGTCCGATCAGGTGTTCGGCGCCGCCGACGGCCTGAAGGGCGCTTCCAACCAGTTGGCCAGGGAAGTGGCGGGCTTCATCCGCGAAATCCGCAACGCCTGAGTCCGCGCGGGCCTCCTCCCCTTCTCCCGAATGGGAGACGGGGAGGGTTTTGCGTGATCAGGCCAGCAGGCTGTCGATTTCCACCTGCGCCATGGCGCGGTCCGATCCGTGGATGATGGCGTTGGCACAGTCCATCAGGGCCTGGGCGGCGCGGCTGATGGCCTTGACGTGCTCGGCGACGAGGCCGGGGTCGGAGCCGGCGACGATCTCCTCCTCCAGCTTGGCGACCCCGCCCAGAATCAGCGTGTTCAACTGGTTCAGGGTCTCCTCGAACGGGCGGCGGTACTTGCCGGGCACCCGGTCGTAGGCCTCGATGGCCAATTGCTTGTCCTTGAAGCTGGAATCGGCGAAATGCTCGGTATAGCTCTTGGGCGCCCACATCTTGCATTCCTCGATCATGTCCGGCATGTCCGGAATCATGTCGAGCAGCATGACGATTTCATTGAAATGGTTAAGGTAATCGGTCGCGAGCAAGGTCTGGGCGCTGATATTGGTGCCGTCGACCCTGGCTGCGAATTCCTCGAAGGCAACGCGCTCTTCCGGCGGAATGTCCGAATCCGTCACCATTCCTCCTGATCCCCTGTGATCCCCACGAGTCATCCTTGCGCCATGAAGAGGAAGAATTCAAGAGGGCACAAAACCATTATCGCCCGATCAAACCCGATGATAGGGATGTCCGGCCAGGATGGCCTGGGCCCGCCACAACTGTTCCGCCAGCAGGGCGCGGACCAGCATATGCGGCCAGGTCATGCGCCCCAGCGACAGCAGCAGGTCGGCGCGGTCGCGGACCGCCTGGCCGTGGCCGTCGGCGCCGCCGACCAGGAAGGCCAGATCAGTGATGCCGTTATCGCGCCATCTTCCGATTCTGCCGGCGAAGTCGGGCGATGTCATGTCGCGCCCGCGTTCGTCCAGCGCCACCACCACCGCGCCGTCGGGCACGCAGGCCAGCAGCAGGTCGGCTTCCCGCGCCTTCATCTGCGGCGAGGCCAGGGGGCGCTTTTCCTCCACCTCGCGCAGCACCGGCGGCGGCGACAGGCGGCGAATGTACTGGTGGTAGAGGTCGAGTTCCGGGCCCGCCCTGGCCTTGCCGACCGCGGCGAGGGTGATGCGCATCACCCCCCCTGCATGGCCCTGGCGCGGATGGCGGCGGCCGAGGCGGCGTCGGCCTTGGCCTCCATCACGTTCCACATCTTCTCCAGATTGTAGAAGGCGCGGACCTCGGGGCGGAACAGGTGGACGATGATGTCGCCGGCGTCGACCAGGACCCAGTCGCATTGCGGCTCGCCCTCGGTCTGGACGTGCTGGCCGGCGGATTTGAGGGCGCGGGACACATGATCGGCCATGGCGCCGACCTGACGCTGCGACTTGCCGGTGGCGATCACCATGTGATCGGCGATGGAGGTGCGGCCCTTGAGGTCGATGACGACGATGTCTTCGGCCTTGTGGTCCTCCAGGGTGGCGACGACCAGGTCGACCAGGGTCTGGGCGGATGGAATGGCGGGAGAGGAAATGATGAACTCCTATGGCTGGCTTTGGCCGCGAATGGCGGTGGACGAGGCGGGGTGAAGACGAATGCGGAGAAACGTCCAGGCCGGCGGAGTCCGTCCGGCCAGGGCGCGGGCCCGGCCGTCGCCGACGCGGCTTGCGGCGAAACGCCGCGCCGCCTTGGCGGCCAGGGCCCGTGCAGAATAGGGACCGCGCGCCAGAATCGCAACCGGAACGGTGGCGAGGATGCGGGGCCAGCGCGCCCAGCGCGCCATCTGGACCAGATTGTCCGCCCCCATCAGCCAGACGAAGCGGGTGCGGGAAAAACGAATCCGCAGCCGCGCCACCGTGTCGGCGGTATAGCGGGTGCCCAGGCGGGTCTCGATGGCGGTGGCGCGAAGGCGGGGGTTGCCCGCCGCCACGTCCCGGGCCGAGGCCAGCCGCCGGGCCAGCGGCGCCATGCCGGCCACCGGCTTCAGCGGGTTCTGCGGGCTGACCAGCAGCCAGACCTCGTCCAGCCCCAGCAGCTTCAGGCTAAGTTCGGCGATGTGGCGATGGCCGCCATGGGCGGGGTTGAATGAACCGCCCAGCAATCCGACCCGCACCCGGCGGCGGTCTCCCCAGGGATTGGGAGGGGGGGAAATGCCGACCGCCTTGCGTTTGCCCGACACGTAATCACCGGTTTGCTGATGTCGGCCCATTTTACGCCAGCCGCCGCATCGCGGCCATGCCGAATTCCCACGACAGCTTGCGCCCCATCACCGTAGTTTGCTATCCGGATGCTGGAACCCGGATACTGGATCGGAATGAACCGGATGACTGAAGTTGGTCTGACGCCTCATCAGGTCTTCCAGCAGGCGCTCGCCCATCAGAATGCCGGCGAGCTTGATCGGGCCGAGCATCTTTACGGCTTCCTACTCGAATGCTTTCCCGATAATCCGGACGTCAATCACAATATGGGAATGATTCAAGCCCTGAAGGGTCGTCCGGCCCGGGCGCTGCCCTATCTGAAGCTCGCTGTCGCCGCCGGGCCGGATAACGTCGAATATGGCCTGAGCCTGGCGGGCGTCCTCATTCAGATGGGCTACATGGACGACGCCCTGGAAATGGCGCGGGGGATGCAGGCGGCCATTGGCGGCGATTCCCGCCTGCTGGACCTCATCCGCCGGAATGAATCCAGGCCGTGGTTTCCCGTCCTTCAGGGAGTCCACGCTCCCGAGCGGCAGGCTTACATGAGCGCCCTGGTCCACATGCAACGGCGCGGACAGGGGCCGATCCGCATTCTGGAGGTCGGCAGCTTCATGGGCGCGTCGCTGATGACCTGGGCCACCGCGGTCGAGCGCCTGACCGACCGTCCCGCCGAAATCTGCTGCATCGACCCCTGGGACGGGGGGGATCTCGGCCAATACGATTACGGCGGCAGCATCGGCCAATACCTGGAGGACGGGACCGCCCATCGGGTGTTTCGCAATACTCTCAAATTCATTCCGGACCGGGTGGTGGTGACCGAAATGCGGGGGCAAAGCCAAGAGATGCTGCCGACCCTGGCGGGACGGCGTTTCGACCTGATCTATCTGGACGGCTGCCACCTTCACCCCGAGGTGCTTTGCGATCTTCAGGCCTGCGACGGAGTGCTGGCCGAGGGCGGGGTCATCTGCGGCGACGATCTGGAACTGCAATTGCACCAAGTGGACGGAGCGCTCGCCCTGGCCAACGCCCGCAAGGATTCGGTCGGGTGCCCTGGCGGCGATGGGATATTCCATCCCGGCGTCACCCTTGGCGTCGGCCGGTTCTTCGGACCGGTCAGCGTCTATCGCGGTTTCTGGGCCATGCGCAAGGCGGCGGGGGGATATGAACAGGTCTCCATGGCCGGCGCGGTGGGGATGATTCCGTATCACTGGCCAGAGGAATTCCACGACATGGTTCGGCGCAATATCGGTGCCGACGGCCTGTTGGCCGGATTATTGTGAATGGTGAACTATCCATGGCGGTATCCATGAATGTCGTGACCACCCCGCTTTCCGGCCTGCTGGTGCTGGAACCCCGCAGCTTCGGCGATTCCCGTGGCCATTTCTACGAAAGCTGGAGCGATCGCCGCTATCGCGACGCCGGTATCGCCGAGACCTTCGTGCAAGACAATGTCTCGGTATCCAGCGGCGCGGTGATCCGCGGCTTTCACTTCCAGATCCGCCACCCCCAGGGCCAGCTGGTCTGGCTGACCGAGGGACGCATCCTCGACGTCTGCGTCGACATCAGGCCCGATTCCCCCACCTTCGGCCGCTGGGAGAGTTTCGAACTGGCGGCGATGCCGGTTCGCCAGATCTACATGCCGCCCGGCTTCGCCCACGGCTTCGCCCTGCTGAGCGAGCGGGCCACCGTCCATTACAAATGCACCGATTACTACCACGCCGACGACGAGGGCGGCATCGTCTGGAACGACCCCACCCTGGCGGTGCCGTGGCCGATCGCGTCCCCCACCGTCTCGGCCCGCGACGCCGCCTTTCCCACCTTCGCCGAGGTGGCCCGGCGACTGGGGCGGGCATGACCTCGCCCGCCGTGGCCGCCGCCGACTATGCCGGCAGAAACGTGCTGGTCACCGGCGCCAGCGGTTTCGTCGGTGGCAGCATCGTCCGCCACCTGCTGGGCACCGGCTGCCGCATCCGCCGCCATGCCCGCCGGTCGCTGGCGCCGCTGGATTGCTGGTCCCTGGGCGATTCCAGCGATGATCCCATGGCCCAGGCCACCTGGGACGAGGCGCTGGACGGCATCGACGTGGTGTTTCACTGCGCCGCCCAGACCAGCGTCTATCAGGCGGCGGCCGACCCGGTCGGCGACCTGGAGGCCAATGTGGCCCTTTCCCTGCGTCTGCTGGAGGCCGCCCGCCGGCAGCCGCGGCCGGTGACGGTGATCATGGCCAGCACCGCCACGGTGTTCGGGCTGCCGGAATCCCTGCCGGTGCGGCATGGCGACCGTCCGGCGCCGGTCACCGCCTACGACGCCGGCAAG
The DNA here is from genome assembly GCF_902729425.1 of Magnetospirillum sp. SS-4. GTDB lineage: Bacteria > Pseudomonadota > Alphaproteobacteria > Rhodospirillales > Magnetospirillaceae > Phaeospirillum. Next base: position 28,337 of record NZ_CACVCH010000055.1, read on the forward strand.
CTGGCGGCGGAAGGCTATCTGGCGCTGTACGCCCGGCTGGGACAGATCAGCGGCGGCGCCCTGCGGCTGGCCAACGTCTACGGCCCCGGCCCGTCGTCGTCGACGGCCGATCGCGGCGTCCTCAACAAGGTGGTCCAGAAGGCGCTGGCCGGTGGTCCGGTGACGGTGTTCGACGACGGCCGCTGGGTGCGGGATTACGTGTTCATCGATGACGTGGTCGCCGCCTTCCTGCTGGCGGGCAGTCATGGCGAGGCGCTGGCCGGCCAGGCCTGCCTGGTGTGTTCCGGCGCCGGAACCACCGTCGCCGAGGCTTTCCGTCTGGCGGTCGAGGTGGTGGCCGAACGGACCGGCCGACCGCCGGCGGCGGTGGAGAGCGTTGCCTCGCCGGCCGGGCTGTCGGCCATCGAGTTCCGTGATTTCGTCGGCACCTGGGATGCGCTGGCGGCCGCCACCGGCTGGCGGCCGCTCACCGGTCTGCGCGCCGGGATCGGAAAGACCGTCGACGACGCCCTGACCCGGACGGTTCGATGACCGAAAGGCTGCGGCTATTGCTGGCGACGGCCCTGGAGGCCCACCAGCGGGGGGATGCGGCCGGGGCGCTGGAGGCGGGGCGGCAACTGGCGGCGCTGATGCCGGCCGAGGCGTTTCCCCTTCATTTCCAGGGGGAGGTGCTGGCCGGTCTCGGGCGGTTGCCGGAGGCGCTGGAGGCTTTCGCCCGCGCTGCCGAACTGGCCCCGGCCGAGCCGTCGCACCGGCGCGCCCTGGCGCTGGTGGCGATGAGCGCCGGCCACCCCGGCCTCGCCGCCCGGCACCTGGGAGCCCTGGCGGCGCCCGAACCCGCGGACATGGCCAATCTGGCCGATGCCCTGGCCGCCGCCGGTGATGCCGAGTCGGCGGTGGCGGCCTATGGGCGCCTGCTGGAGCTTCGGCCCGATTCCGTCGATGTGCTGGTGGCCCTGTCCGGTCAGCTGATCGCCCTCGGTCGCCATGCCGAGGCGGTGGCGGCGCTGGACCGCGCCCTGATCCTGGCCCCCGACGATCCCGACGCCCTTACCAACCTGGCCCTGGTCCGGCTGGCCGGGGACGAGCCGGAGCGGGCCGAGGTCCTGGCCCGCCGCGCCGCTGGCCGCCCCGATCCCGGCCTTGCCGCCCTATTGGCGCTGGCCAGCGCGCTTCAGCGCCAGGGGCGCGGCATCGAGGCGCTGGAGGTGGCGGAGACGGCGGCCGGACGGGTGGGGCGGGACGAACCAAATGCCGCGGCGGCGCTGGCTTCCAGTCTTGCCGCCCTTGGGCGCGCCGACGAGGCGGCGGGTCTGCTGCGCCGGTCGCTGGCGGCCCATCCGGCGGCGAGCGACCGTCTGGTCGAGCGGCTGCTGTTCGTGCTGCCTCACCTGGAAGATGCCGTTCCCGCCGATCTGCTGGCGCTGACCGGCCTTCTGGACACGCCGGCGCCGACGCCGGCGACGGTGGCGGCCGAGACCCGGTGGCGGGAGGGCGAGCGGCTGCGCATCGGCTATCTGTCGCCGGATTTTCGCGGTCATGCCCTGGCCTATTTTCTCGCTCCGCTGCTGGAGGGGCACGACCGCCGCCGGGTCGAGGTGGTGTGCTATTGCGAAACCCGCGTCGAGGACGCCTGGACCGAGCGATTCCGGCGCCAGGCCGATGTCTGGCGGGTCAGCCTGGGGCGGTCGGACCGGGAACTGGCCGAGCGTATCCGCGCCGATGGCGTTCATGTCCTGATCGATTGCGCCGGACGCACCGCCGGCAACCGGCTGGGGGTGATGAAATGGCGGTCGGCGCCGGTGCAGGGAAGCATGCTGCTGGGGGGCGGCATGACCACCGGCCTTGCCGGCCTCGACTTCATCCTGACCGATTGCCGCCTGTCGCCGCCGGGCGGCGAGGATGGATTCGCCGAGCCGCTGTTGCGCCTGCCCCACGCGGTGGCGCCGTTCGCCCCCGACCCCGCCTGGCCGGAGGTCTTTCCCATGCCGGACCGGCCGGTGTTCGGGTGCCTGGCCAATCCGGCCCGGCTGAATGACGGCCTGCTGGCCTGCTGGCGGCGGATTTTGGATTCCTGCCCCGGCTGGTCGCTGCTGCTCGCCCATCCCGCCTATGCCGGCGCCGGGATGGCGGCATACTGGCGCGGCCGGCTGGATGCGGCGGGTCTGGCCGGGCGCGCCGAGCTGCGTCCGCTGGGACCGAACTGGGCCATGGACGTGTATGGCGAGGTGGCGATCATTCTTGACACCTTCCCGGTGTCCGGTGCTACTACCTCGCTCATCGGCCTGTGGATGGGGGTTCCCGTGGTATCCCGCCACGGTTCCGCGCCGTGGCAGCGCTTCGGTCTCGCCATTCTGTCTGATATCGGCCTCGGCGACCTGTCGGCGGCCGGGGCGGACGGCTACGTGGACGCGGCCCGCCGGCTGGCGGAAGACCGCGACCGTCTGGCCGTTCTGCGGGCGGGCCTGAGGGAACGGTTGCGCCGCTCGCCGCTGTGCGACACGGCGGCGCGGGCACGCGACGTCGAAGACGCCCTGCTCGGCCTCATGCGTCGGCGCGGCACCAGGGGGGAGGAAGGACGAGCATGAAGGGAATCATCCTGGCGGGCGGCATGGGAACGCGGCTGGCGCCGGTGACGCTGGCGGTCAGCAAGCAGCTTCTGCCCGTCTACAACAAGCCGATGATCTATTATCCATTGTCGGTGCTGATGCTGGCCGGCATCCGCGAGATCGCCATCATCACCCGGCCCGACAATCAAGACAGCTTCGTCAACCTGCTGGGCGACGGCTCCGCCTGGGGCATCTCGATCACCTATATCAAGCAGGAACGCCCCGAGGGGTTGCCGCAGGCCTTCGTCCTGACGCGGGATTTCATCGGCGGCGACCGCTGTTCCCTGATCCTGGGCGACAACATATTCTTCGGCCACGGCCTGCCGGAACTGCTGGCCGAAGCCATGGCCCAGCAATCGGGCGCCACCATCTTCACCTATGTCACCCGGACGCCGGAGGCCTATGGCGTGCTGGTGCGCGACGGCCGGGGCGATCCGGCCGACGTGGTGGAAAAGCCGAAGGTTCCGGTTTCCAACGAGGCGGTGACCGGCCTTTACTTCTTCGGTCCCGAGGTGTCGGACATGGCCGCCGCCCTCAAGCCGTCGGTCCGGGGCGAGACCGAGATCACCGACCTGATCCGCGCCTATATCGGCCGGGGCGATCTGGTGGCGCAGCAGATGGGGCGCGGCTATGCCTGGTTTGATTCCGGCACCCACGAATCGCTGCTGCAATCCTCGATCTTCGTCCAGGCCATCGAGGAGCGCCAGGGGCTGACGGTGGCCTGCCCGGAAGAGATCGCCTACCGCAAGGGCTTCATCGACCTGGATGGATTGCGGCGCTGCGCCGACGGGCTCGGCAATGGCAGCTATGGCCTGTACGTCCAGGGGCTGTGCCGGGCGTTCGGCTCGGGCGCGGGGGAGTGAGGCGGACATGAACGGTTCCTCCGTCGCCGACCTGATCCGCCAGGGTGTCGCCGCCCATAACCGGGGCGACCTCGGCATCGCCGAGACCCTGTACCGCTCCGCCCTGGAGCAGGACCCCAATTCCGCCGACGCCATGCACCTGCTGGGCCTCATCGCCCACGCCACCGGCCATCTGGAGGAAGCCGCCGACCTGATCCGGGCCGCCATCTCGGTCAATCCGGCCGTCGCCGCATATCACAGCAATCTCGGCAACATCCATCTCAGCCGCAAGCAGCCCGCCGCCGCCGAGCGCTGTCTTCAGCAATCCCTGGCGCTGGACCCGGATTTCGCCGCCGCCTACAACAATCTCGGGCTGACCTATTCGGCCCAGGGACGGTTTTCCGAGGCCGCCGACAGCTTCCGCCGGGCGGCGGCGCTTCAGCCCGGCCTGGGCGAGGCATTCAGCAATCTGGCCAACGCCTTGAAGGATCAGGGATTGCTGGCCGAGGCCGAGGAGGCTGCGCGGGCCGCCATCTCTGGGCAGCCCGGCGACCCGGACCACAAGGCCCGCCTCGCCCGCATCGTCGAGATGCAGGGGCGTCACGCCGAGGCCGCCGCCCTGGCCGAGGCCGCCCTGGCCGAGACGCCGAATTCCGCCGCCCTGCTGCTGGCCCACGGCATCGCCATGCTGGGTCTGGGGCGTCCGGTCCGGGCCACCCAGGACTTCCAGCGGGCCATGACCATGCCGACCCAGATGGTGGAGGCCCCGGACTACCTGCGCGAGGCCATCTCGCGCCAGCCCGGCGACGATGAGCATTTCGCGCGGTTGCGCTCGGCCCACGAATCCGGCCGGATCAGGATCGAGATCGATACCGAGAAGCTGAGGGATTCCCACGCTCCCTTCCGGGTGGAATTCTACGATACCCGCGCTTTCATCCTGGTGTTCGGCTGCTGGGTCGGCGCGTTCGCCTTCCTGCCGCTCTGGCCGGCCCTGGCGACGGCGGGGACGGTCAGCCTCGGCCACTGGCTGTTCGGCCGCGGTTACGTGCGGCGTCTGATGCATGCCTATGCCCTGGACAAGGTGGTCGGCAGTTCGCGGGTGTGGGATCAGGTCTGGCAGGTCGGCGCCATCTCGTTGCGCGATACCGTCGACGGCGGCGTGGTCGATTCGCCAAAGGGCAACTGGCGGCTTCTGGTCGAGGATATATCGGTCGGGAACCGGGTGCCGGCCTGATATCCGGCAATCCGGGAAAAACCCCGCCATTGGAAGGGGGCTCGCCGCATGCTATGGTCCGGCCGCTATCGCCAGCCGCCACGGTCATGCCCTTGAGCAAGCAAAAGATTTCCTTCGATCATTCCACCATGGTCCTGGTCCGCCGTCTTGTCCGCGAGGGGATGCGCCCCTATCTGGGCAAGGTGGTGCTGGCCGTCGTCTGTATGGTGGTGGGCGCGGCGGCCAATGCCGGCTACGCCCTGCTGATGGACCCGGTGGTCAACAAGATATTCACCGAGCGCCAGCCGGAATTCCTGCTGCCGCTGGGGCTGGCGGTTCTGGGAACCTTCGCGCTGAAATCCGCCTGCAATTACGGCGAGGCGGTGCTGCTGTCCAAGGTCGGCCTCAGGGTGATCGCCGACATGCAGTCCCGACTGTTCGCCCATCTGATGCGGCTCGACGTCGCCTTCTTTCACAGCAATTCCACCGGCCGCATCCTGTCGCGGATGACCAACGACATCTCGCAGATGCGCTTCGCCGTGTCGGACGCCCTGACCGGGGCCGGCAAGGACGCCTCGTCGCTGGTGTTCCTGGTGGGCGCCATGTTCTATCAGGACTGGCGGCTGTCGCTGTGGACCTTCTTCGTGTTTCCGCTGGCCATCCTGCCCATCGCCAAGCTGGGGCGGCGCATGCGCAAGGTCACCGACAACACCCAGGAACATCTGGGCCAACTCACCACCTATCTGGAACAGGCGATCCAGGGCATCCGGGTGGTCAAGGCCTACGGCATGGAGAATTACGAGAAGGCCAAGGTCGGCTCGCTGGTCGAGACCCTTCAGGACCTCACCTACAAGGCCGCCCGCGTGCGCGCCGCCTCGTCGCCCATCATGGAATTGCTGGGCGGCGTCGCCATCACCGTGGTGATCTTGTACGGCGGTTCGCGCGTCATCGGCGGCGAGACCACGCCGGGCGCCTTCTTCTCGTTCATCACCGCCCTGATGCTGGCCTACCGGCCGCTGAAGTCGCTGGCCTCGCTCAACACCAATCTTCAGGCCGGCCTGGCGGCGGCGGCGCGCACCTTCGCGGTGCTGGACGCGCCGCCGGTGATCCAGGACCGTTCCGGAGCCGCCGACCTGGTGGTGCTGGAGGGCAATGTCCGCCTGGAAGGGGTGTTCTTCACCTATGACGGCAGCCGTTCGGTGCTGGACGGCATCGACCTCGCCGTGCCCGGCGGCAAGACGGTGGCCCTGGTCGGGGCGTCGGGGGCCGGCAAGTCCACGGTGCTGAACCTGCTGCCGCGCTTCTACGACGTCACCGACGGCCATGTCCTGATCGACGGCCAGGACGTGCGCGACGTCTCGATGGCGTCGCTGCGTTCCAAGATCGCCCTGGTCAGCCAGGAGATCACCCTGTTCGACGACACCATCCGTGCCAACATCGCCTATGGCCGTTTCGGCGCCAGCGACGAGGAGATCGAGACGGCGGCCCGTTTGGCGGCGGCGCACGACTTCATCGTCAGCCTGCCCGAGGGCTACGCCACCGTGGTGGGCGAACGCGGCCTCAACCTGTCGGGCGGCCAGCGCCAGCGCCTGGCCATCGCGCGGGCCATGCTGAAGAACGCCCCCATCTTGCTGCTGGACGAGGCCACCAGCGCGCTGGACACCGAATCCGAACGCCAGGTTCAGGTCGCGCTGGATCACCTGATGAAGGGGCGCACCACCATCGTCATCGCTCACCGCCTGTCCACCGTGGTCAACGCCGACCTGATCCATGTGCTCGATCGTGGCCGGGTGATCGAATCCGGCGACCATGCCACCCTGATCGCCCAGGATGGAATCTATGCCCGCCTCTACGCCATGCAGTTCGCCGACGAGCCCGTCGCCGCCGCATCCGGTCCGTAGGGGGCGGCCATGGGGCTGGCCAAGCGCATCGGCAAGAGCGAGAGGCTGCGGGGCCTGCTGTGCTGGCTGGGTTCGCTCTACATCCGGCTGGTCCACGCCACCGGCTGGTGGCGAGTGGTCAACGGCGGCCATGCCGAGAGGCTTTGGAACGAGGGCAAGCCCTTCATCCTGGCGTTCTGGCACGGCCGCATCCTGATGATGCCCCATAGCTGGCGCCGTTCGGTGCCCATCCACATGCTGATCAGCCAGCATCGCGACGGCCAGCTGATCGCCCGCACCGTCGCCCATTTCGGCATCGCCACGGTGGCGGGGTCCACCACCCGGGGCGGCAGCGCCGCGCTGCGCGCCATGCTGAAATTCCTTAAATCGGGGGAATGCGTCGGCATCACCCCGGACGGTCCCAAGGGGCCGCGCATGCGAGCCTCAAGCGGCGTCGTCAACGTCGCCCGGCTGGCGGGCGTGCCGATCCTGCCCGCCAGCTTCTCGGCCCGGCGGCGGAAGCTGCTGGGCAGTTGGGACCGTTTCGCGGTGGCGCTGCCGTTCTCGGCCGGCATCTTCGTATGGGGCGATCCGGTCGAGGTGCCGCGTGACGCTTCCGATGGGGACCTGGAGCGGCTGCGCCTGGAGGTGGAGGCCCGCCTCAACGCCATAACAACCGAGGCCGACCGCCTGATGGGGGTGGAAACGCCCGAGCCGGCGCCCGCGCCGATTCCGGGGGACGAGGCATGATCCACCGCCTCTATCGTGGACTGACCACCCTGGGCGGGCCGCTGATCAGCCTTTATCTCGACCGTCGCCGCCGGCGTGGGAAGGAGGACGCCCAGCGCTTTCCCGAACGCCTGGGGCGGGCGGGACGGCCGCGCCCGGCCGGTCCGCTGGTGTGGATACACGCCGCCTCGGTGGGGGAATCGCTGTCCATGCTGCCGCTGGTGGAACGGCTGTGCGCCCGCCGGCTGTCGGTGCTGCTGACCACCGGCACCGTCACCTCGGCCCGGATGATGGCCGAGCGCCTGCCCGAGGGGGCGATGCATCAATACGTGCCGGTGGACCGCATGGCCTATGTGCGCGGCTTTCTCGACCACTGGCGGCCCGATCTGGCGCTGTGGGCGGAATCCGAGTTCTGGCCGAACCTGCTGGCCGAAAGCCGCCGGCGCGGCATTCCCCAGGTGCTGGTGCAGGGCCGCGTCTCGGCCCGGTCCTTCGCCGGCTGGAAGCGGGTTCCGGGCTTCATCCGCAAGCTGCTGTCGGGATTCGATCTCTGCCTCGCCCAGACCGAGGAGGATGCCCGCCGGCTGAGGGTGCTGGGGGGCCGCGACGTGCGCTGTCTCGGCAATCTCAAATACGCGGCGCCGCCGCTGCCCGCCGACCGGGACGAACTGGCGCGGCTGGAACGGGCGGTTTCCGGCCGGACAATCTGGCTGGCCGCCAGCACCCATCCCGGCGAGGAAGGCATCGTCGCCGAGGCTCACATCGCCCAGGCGGAGCGCTTTCCCGGCCTGCTCACCATCATCGTGCCGCGCCACCCGAACCGAGGTCCCGACATCGCCCGCGAATTGCTGGCGCTGGGACTGTCGGCGGCCTTGCGCTCGACCGGAGAGCTGCCCCATGCCGGCAGCCACGTCTACGTGGCCGACACCATGGGTGAACTGGGCCTGTTCTACCGGCTGGCCGACATCGTCTTCATGGGCAAGAGCCTGACGGTGGGCGGCGGTCAGAATCCGTTCGAGCCGGCCCGCATCGGCGCCGCCGTGCTGTTCGGTCCGGCCATGGACAATTTCCCCGACATGGCCCCGCGCATGATCGGGGCCGGCGCCGCCCTGATGGTGGCCGACGGCGCCGCCCTGGCCGCGACGCTGGGTCGGCTGCTGGCCGACGAGGCGCTGGCCGCCCGGATGAAGCGGGCCGCCCTGGCGTGGTCGGCGGCCGAGGCCGGCGTGCTCGACGCGGTCGAGGCGGCCCTGTCGCCGACCCTGGACCGGCTGGGGGAGGCTCATGCGCGCCCCTGACTTCTGGCATGGCGATACCCCGCTGTCGCGGCTGCTGGCGCCGCTGGGCTCGGTCTATGCCTGGATGGTGGCGCGCCGGCTCGACCGGGCCGATGAATACCGCCCGGCGGTGCCGGTGATCTGCGTCGGCAACATCGTCGCCGGCGGCGCCGGCAAGACGCCGGTGGTCATCGCCCTGGCCCGGCTGCTGCTGGCGGTGGGACGCCAGCCGCATCTGCTGACCCGTGGCCATGGCGGCACCGAAATCGGGCCGCGGGCGGTGGACCTGGACCGTCACGACCATGTCCGGGTGGGGGACGAGCCGCTGCTGCTGGCCGAGACCGCGCCGACCTGGGTCGCCCGCTGGCGGCCCGACGGCGCGGTGGCGGCGGTGTCCATGGGGGCCGACATCATCGTCATGGACGACGGCTTCCAGAACGGCTCCATCGCCAGGGACCTGTCGCTGGTGGTGGTGGACGGCCCCTATGGCTTCGGCAATGGCCGGGTCATTCCCGCCGGCCCCTGCCGCGAACCGGTGGAGACCGGTCTGGCACGGGCCGACGCCATGGTGATCGTCGGCGCGGACAAGACCGGCGCCGCCGCCCGGGCCGAGGCGGCCGGGGTGCCGGTGCTGCGCGCCCGGCTGGTGCCGGGACCGGAAGCCGCCGGGCTGATGGGCCGCAAGGTGGTGGCCTTCGCCGGTATCGGCCGGCCGGGAAAGTTCTTCGAAACCCTGAAATCCTGCGGAGCCCACCTGGCGGCAGCCCGGAGCTTTCCCGACCACCATCCCTATTCCCGCGCCGAGATCGAGGCGCTGCTGGCCGAGGCCGATGCCATCGGGGCCGTGCCTGTCACCACCGCCAAGGACCGGGTCCGCCTGCCGGCCGATCTGCGCCAGCGGGTCTCGGTCCTGACGGTGTCGCTGGACTGGGAGGCCTTGGGCTTGCTATCAGCTCTGCTCGACCGGATCGGAGTGAGGGCATGAAGCGTTTCCGTCAGCGCCTGGAGGCCATGGCCGCCCGCGCCATCTGGGCGGTTTTCGGCCTACTGCCGCTGGACGTGGCCTCGGCCCTGGGCGGCTGGCTGGCCCGCATGGTCGGGCCGCGGCTTGGCGTCAACCGCATCGCCCGCCGCAACCTCGCCCGCGCCCTCCCCGACAAGGGCGAGGCGGAGATCGCCGCCATCCTGCGGGGCATGTGGGACAATCTGGGCCGGGTGGCCGGGGAATTCCCCCATCTGGAGGAAATCGCCGCCACGCGGGTCGAACTGATCGGCGGCGAGTACATCGACCTGCTGCGCGACGACGGCAAGGCCGGCATCTTCATTTCCGGCCATGTCGGCAATTGGGAACTGGGTGGGGCGGTGGCGGCGGTACGCGGCCTGAACCTGCATCTGGTCTATCGCGCCGCCAACAATCCGTGGATCGAGGACCTTTACCGCAAGGGGCGCAAGAGCGCCGCGGTGGCGCTGATCCAGAAGGGTTCGGAAGGGGCGCGCCAGGCGCTGCTGGCCCTGAAGAAGGGCAACCATCTCGGCATGCTGGTCGACCAGAAGATGAATGACGGGGTGCCGATCCCGTTCTTTGGCCGCGACGCCATGACCGCCCCGGCCGTGGCCCAGTTCGCCACCCGCTTCAAATGCCCGCTGGTGCCGGCCAGGGTGGAGCGGCTGAAGGGCGCCAATTTCCGCGTCACCGTCTATCCGCCCATGGAATTCCCCCATACCGAAGACGGCCACGACGACAACCGGCTGCTGCTGACCCGCATCAACGAATTGCTGGAATCCTGGATTCGCGAGCACCCCGACCAGTGGCTGTGGGTGCATCGGCGCTGGCCGGAATGAGCGGCCTTACCGCCTATCTCGCCGCCGAGGGGTTCGAGGCCGACCTGCGCGCCGAACTGGGGTCTCTGGCCGGTGAATATGGCCGGCTGCTGCTGGCCGATGGGCCTTTCCGCCCGGCCGCCTGGGCGCAGAATGTCTGGCTCGATCCGGTCCGGCTGGAGGTCGCCTCCATCGGCGAGGCGGCCAGGGCGCTGAAAGCCATGCAGCGCAACTGGTGGCCCTACCAATTCCATCTGCACCGCCGCACCGCCCTGTTGGTGGACAAGCTGCCCAAGGTTTCGGCCCGGCCGCTGGTGTTCGGCCAGCCGGCCCCCACGGCGCCGCTTGGTTCGTTCGCATGGCTGGACGAGCACACCCTGTTGGCCGCGCCCACCTGTTCCAGCCCGTTTCCCAATGGCGAGGCCGCCTTCGTCGAGGATCGCGAGGCGCCGCCCAACCGCGCCTATCTGAAGCTGTGGGAAGCCCTGACCCTGGCCGGGCGGATGCCGGAACCGGGCCAGACCTGCCTCGACCTCGGCGCCAGTCCTGGCGGCTGGACCTGGGTGCTGGCCGGGACTGGCGCCCGGGTGATCAGCGTCGACAAGGCCCCCTTGGCACCGGCCATCGCCGCCCTGCCCAACGTGGAGTGCCGCCAGGGCAGCGCCTTCGGCCTGGAGCCGGCCGAAATCGGGCCGGTGGACTGGCTGTGCTCGGACGTGATCTGCTACCCTGAGCGGCTGTGGCGGCTGGTGGAGCGCTGGCGGCAATCGGGACTGGCGCGCAATTTCATCTGCACCCTGAAGTTCCAGGGCGACACCGATCACGCCACGGCGCGGCTGTTCGCCTCGGTGCCGGGTTCGCGCCTGCTGCACCTTGCCCACAACAAGCACGAACTGACCTGGATGCTGCTGGGGTAATGCCCGCCCCGGACGTCAGAACAGATAGTTCATGACGCTGCCCGGCTTGACCGAAGCGGGCGAGGTGACGCGCAGGTTTTCCTCGTAGCTGCCGATGCCGCGCATGACGTCGGTGAGGAATAGCCGGGGCGTCTCGGATTCCCGCTCGGTCAGCGCGTCGAGGCTGAAGCCTCCGCTTCGCGCCAGCAACGGCGTGAAGCCCTGGCGCTGTTCGCGCTGCTGGCGGCGGCCGTCGGGGTTGAGGGGAGTGTTTTCCTGCCGGAAATGCAGGATGCTCTCTTCATTGACGCCGATATGCTGGGCGAAATCGATCTTCTCGACATTGGCGCGGGTCGCCGACGCGACATTGCGGCCGCCGGCGCCGACATACGATGCCGCCGCTACCGCCGATGCCGCCGCCGATCCGATTTTTTGCGCGCTCAATGCCATTGTCGTAGCCCAGACAGGGTCCACCTACACTAATCCACCCATTAATGTAGGGCGGTTAAGGGGAAATTTAAAGAAAATTCGGGCCGATGCGGTCGGCGGGGGCGTCAGAACCCCTGATCGGTCAGCCAGGCCAGGGTCTTGTCGGCGGCCGGCCGCCACCATGCGGCGTCGAGCATCAATCCGTGGGGGGCGTCGGCCATGATCTCCAGGTCGGCGCCGAAATAGGCGGCGGTCTCGAACAGGGCGAAACCGGGGACCAGCACGTCGCGGTCGCCGCCCAGCACCAGGATCGGCGGCCGGTTGGACGGGTGGGGCAGGCGCGGCCGGGCGGGGTTGATCAGTTCGACGCAGATGGCGTGGGATTCCTGCTGGAAGCGGGGCATCAGGTGGGCGACCGCCTCGGCGGGGGTGGCGTCGGAGAACAGGGCGCGGCGGATCACCTCGCTCTTGACCGCCGAGGGGCCGATGCTTTGCAAGATGCCCAGCTGCATGTAGACATCGGGCGAGAACAGCGACAGATGCAGGGCCGACGACGCCAGCCCCGAGGGCGGCACGCTGGACAGCAGCACCGCCGCCCCGACTCCCGCCGCGGGGCCGGCGGCGAGGCAGTGTTGCACCACCAGCCCGCCCAGGGAATGGCCGATCAGGATGCAGTTGCCGTCCACATGATCCATGGCGGCATGGACGTCGGCCACGTAATCGTCGAGGGTGGCGCTGTTGAAGCGCCCCTCGCTGTCGCCGTGGCCGCGCAGCGACACGGCAAGGCTGGGAAAGCCCGCCTCGGCGAAAAAAGGCATGAAGTGCTCGGCCCACACCCAGGCGCCGCAATAGGAGCCGTGGACGAACAGGATGGTCGGGCGCGTGGCCGGCGTCGGAGCGGACGGGCGGCAGGACAGGAGTTCCAGGTTCAAATCTAAAGACCGATCTTCTTTTTCAGCCGGGCCAGCAGGCCGGGCGGGGGCGGCGGCTTCTTCGGGACCGGCTTGCGCTTGGGGGCGGCGCCGGGCGCGGCGAGCCTGGGGGCCGGCTTGCAGTTGGGGTTGGTGTAGGAATAGAACATCTTGAACTCGCCGCTGGCGGCGACCTTGTAATAGGCGATTTTCTTGATGGTGTGATCGCCCTGGCAGCGGCGCTTGGCGTCCTCCTCGGCGCTTTCGCGATCCTCGATCTCGGAATAGACCAGCTTACCCTGCTTGAGCTCCTGTCCGTCCTTGCAGATGTAGATTTCGGTGCTCATGGTTCAGGAATCCCGTTGCCGGACCGATCATAGCGGCGGGCGGCCCCCTGCCGCAACCATCGCCGACGCAGCGTCACAATCCGTAGAGTCTCGGCAGCAGCCATGACAGGCCCAGCCACATCATCACGGTCAACGGTCCGCCCACCCGCACGAAATCGCCGAAGCTGTATCCGCCGGCGTTCATCACCAGAAGGTTGGTCTTGTAGGCCATGGGGGTGGCGTAGCTCATGTTGGCGCCGAACAGGACGGCAAGCACGAACGGCTCGGCGGGAAGGTTCATCTGCGTGGCGATTCCCATCGCCACCGGGGTGCCGATGACGGCGGCGGCGTTGTTGGAAACGATATTGGTCAGGATCGCCATCACCAGCATAAGCCCGCTCAGCGCCACGCCTGGCGAGCCCCCGGCGGCGGCGGCGACGAAAAGACGCGCCAGGTAATCCGCTCCCCCGGTTTTGACCAGCGCGGTGCCCAGCGCCAGGCTGGCGACCACGATCATGATCACGGAAACGCTGAGGGCGCGGGTGCCGTCCCGCCAGCTGATGCAGCGGGTGAGAAGCATCGCCAGGACACCGCAGACGGCGCCGATGGCGATGGGAAGGACGCCGGTGGCGGCCGCCAGCACCACCCCGACCATGATGGCGATGGCCACGGGGGCCTTCCGGGTGCGCGGCAGATCGGCCGTCGCGTCCAGGACCAGGAAATCCCCGGCCTTCTTCATGGCCGATATCTGGTCGCTCGGCCCCTGGACCAGCAAGACGTCGCCGATGCCCAGCCGTATGTCGCTGATCCCTTCGCGGAACGTCCGGACGGTCGAGCCGGCCCGGTGCAGCGCCAGGGTGACCAGTTTGTAGATGTCGGCGAACCTGGCCCGGGACAGGGTCGAACCGTCCAGGGGACAGCCTTGCGTCACCACGATTTCGGCGATCTGCTGGTCCTCGGCGCTAAGCGGGTGGTCGTCATCGACGGGATGGTTGCCGGTATAGAGCCTGGCGCCGATGGCTTCCTCGAATTCCTTCAGGTTCTGAGGCGTGTCCCGAACCTCGAGCCGGTCGCCGCCCCTGAGCACGGCATCGGGCAGCGGCGCCATGGACAGTCCGGACGGCCGGCGGAATTCGATGATCCGGAGATGGCCTCCCGTCTTGGCGATCACCTCCGACAACGTCTTGCCGTCGGCGTATCCTCCCGCTTCGACCCGCAGGTCGCCGGAAAAGAGCCGGGGCGAGGTATCGGCCAGCGGAGCCTGGCGGCGGGGCAGCAACAGGGGTGCGGCCAGCCAGAGATAGATCACCGCCAGACCGCCGATCAGGGCCGCCGGAAGGAAGAAGTCGAAAACCGCCAGCCGTCGCAATCCCATGTCGGCGGCGATCGAGACGACGAGAAGGTTGGTCGATGTGCCGATGGTGGTTGTCATGCCCCCGACCAGGGTGGCGAAGCCCATGGGCATCAAGATGCCGGACGCCGCGTTTCCGGTGCGCAGCGAGATGCTTATCAGTATGGGCATCAGCAGCACGACGACCGGCACATTGTTGACGAAGGCGCTGAGCGAGGCGCCGACCAGAAGGGTGAGCAGAAGTGAAAGCTTCGGACTGAACGACCACAGACGGGAAAGCGACCGGCCGATGGGCTCCAGCGCGCCGGTGCGGACGATGCCCTGCCCCGCCACCATCAGGGCGCAGACCGAGATCAGGGCCTCGTGCCCAAAGCCGTGCAGGAAATCGACGGCGTGGATGGCCGTTCCGTCCCTGCCGACATAGGGGAACAGCTCGAACCCCATCACCAGGAGGGCGAGAATCGCGAGGCTGGAGGTTTCCAGCGGGATTCGCTTCCGCGTGAACAGGACCAGGGCCACCAGCACCAGGACCATGACCGCGATGCCGTGAGGGTCGGGTGGGGATGGAATCGGCAATCGGCGGGTCCTCGGCGAACAGGATTGCGTCGGGCTGTCCAGTTATCGCCCGCGGAATCCTCGAAGGCAATGGTCCGGTGGCCGAAGCGGGTGATTTGCTTAACACACTTGTGCTATATCTCGTGTGACCCGACGCAACCGGGCCGAACATGGCGAGGCGACATGGCCAGCGACGACGCGATCAATGCAGCCCTGGGGTTGGGCGACAACCGGGAAGCGGTCTACGACGTTTCGGTGGAGGTGTCCGCCGTGCTGGGGACCGCCAATCTGCCCATCGCCCAGTTGCTGAAGCTGGGACGTGGCGCGGTGGTGGAACTGGACCGCCGGGTCAACGACCCGGTCGATCTCTACGTCAACCGCAAGCGGGTCTGCCGTGCCGAGGTGGTGGTGGTCGAGGACCATCTGGCCGTGACCATCACCGAAGTGCTCAAGCGCGCCGCCGACTGATCAATTCAAGCCGTGGCTCCGTCACCGGGGGGAAAGCCTTGTCCGTGTCCTGTCGCGTTCTCGCCTGCCTTTGCGCCGTTCTGATCCCCGCCGCCGTCCAGGCCGATTGCGCCAGTCCCGAACAGGTCAAGGCGGCTCAATTGCGTCAGATGCACTATCAGCTTCAGGTCGCCGCCCTCAATTGCCGGGGCGACTATCCCGACATGCCCGGCAAATGGCAGGCCTATGTCCAGCGTCATGGCGCCGCCCTGGGCGCCAACGCGCGGACCATGCAGGGTTACTTCAAGTCGGCCACCGCCTTCGACCGCCACAACACCCGCATCACCAACCGTGAATCGGTGCGGGTGCACGACCACCCCGATTACTGCGGCATGAGCGACGCGGTCTTCGACAAGGTGGTGACCCTGGGGGCGCAGCAGCTCGCCGCCTATGCCGGCGAACTGGTCGGCCGGCCCACCGACATTCCCGCCTGCCCGACCCGGACCGCCATGACCGGCGAAAAGAAGGGCGAGAACAAGAAGACGGCCGAAACGAAAAAACCGGCTTCCCCGTAGGGCCGCCGGTTTTCCGGGGAGTCCGGGCCGCGGATCAGCAGGCCCGGGCGGCGTCGCGGGTACGCAGGAACTGGAAGAACTCGACACCTTCGCGCAGCCGTCGCTTCATCATGTCCCAGTCCTGGATCATCTCCAGCAGGATCTCGCCGATCTTGGCCGGGCGGAAGTAGAACGCCTTGTAGAAATCGGCCACCGCCGCGAAAATCTCGTCGGAGCTGAGATCTGGATAGCTCAGCGCCGCCACCTGCCAGCCGTCGTTCATCACCAGGGTTTCGTCGCGCTTGAACCAGCCGTTGGCGATGGCCTGCTCGTAAAGCTCGGTACCGGGATAGGGCGCCGCCATGGACACCTGGAGGGTGCGGGGATTGACCTCCTTGGCGAAGGCCAGGGTCTGCTTGATGGTTTCCCGGGTCTCGCCGGGCAGGCCGAGGACGAAGGTGCCGTGGACGATGATGCCCAGTTCGTGGCAGTCCTTGGCGAACTTGCGCACGATGTCGAGGCGCAGGCCCTTGCGGATGTTGTTGAGGATTTCCTGCACGCCGGATTCGTAGCCGACCAGCAGCACCCTGAGGCCGTTGGCCTTCAGCACCTCCAGCGTCTTGCGCGGAATATTGGCCTTGGCGTTGCACGACCACGGCACCCCCAGGTGGCCGATGCCGCGGGCGATCTCCTCCACCCGGTCCAGGTCGTCGGTGAAGGTGTCATCGTCGAAGAAGAATTCCTTGACCTCGGGGAACAGGGCGCGGGCCTGCTTGACCTCCTCGATCACGTTGGCGGCGCTGCGGGCGCGGTAGACCCGGCCGCCAATGGTCTGCGGCCACAGGCAGAAGCTGCACTTCGACTTGCAGCCGCGCCCGGTGTAGAACGACATGTAGGGATGCTTGATATAGCCGATGAAGTAGTCGTTGACGTCAAGGTCGCGGCGATAGACCGGGCCGGGATAGGGCAGGGCGTCCATGTCGTGGATCAGCTCGCGGTCCTTGGTGTGGACCACTGCGCCGTCGGGACCGACGAAGGACAGGCCATCGACCTCGGCCAGGGGCTTGCCCTCGGCCACTTCCAAGATGGTGTAGTCGAACTCGTGGCGGGCGACGAAGTCGATGGCGGACGAGGCCTTGACCGATTCCTCCGGCACCGTCGCCACATGGGCGCCGACCATGCCGACCATGATGGCGGGATTGGCCCGCTTGAAGGCCTCGGCCACCTTGACCTCGGAGGCGTAGGTGGCGGCGCTGGCGTACATCACCACCAGTTCGTAATCCCGGGCGAGCGCCAGGACGTCGTCGAGGGTCTTGCCGCTGGCCGGGGCGTCCACCAGCTTGGAGCCGGGCACCAGCGCCGCCAGTTGTCCCAGCCAGGTCGGGTACCAGTTGGACTTGACCTCGCGCTTCGCCTGATAGCGGGCGCCGGCGCCACCGTCGAAACCATCGAAGGAGGGCGGGTTGAGGAACAGCGTCTTCTTCATGGGGTGGACCCTTCGGCAAGAACAAGAGTGCCGTCGCGCTGGACGACGAAGCGGCGGCCACGCCATATCACAGTCCGGCCGCACGATGCGACAACATAGACGATGAGGGACAGAATTTCACGGAGAGCAAGCAGGCCGACGCCGGCGGCGGGCAAGTTCAGCGCCCGTTCCTGCGAGCGGACCGCCCACAGGCGGACGAGACCGGCGAGACCGAGGACGGCCAGGGACGGCGTCCACGCTCCTCCCGCCAGGGCGGCCAGCAGGGCCAGCGCCACCGGCTGGGTGACGACCGAGGCCAGATAGGATGGCCGGTCCACCGCCGCGATAGTGCGGCCCCAGCGGATCTCGTGGGCCAGCAGCGCCTTGACGCCCGGTTCGTGCACCATGATGTCGACCGGCCGCGCCGCCAGTTGGATGGCCAGCCCCTGTCGGCGCACCATGTCGCCCAGCACCCAGTCGTCGGCCAGCACGTCGGCGAGGCGCGGCAGCCCCCCGGCCCGCTCCAGCACGTCGCGCCGGACCGCCATGGTGGCGCCGAAGCAGCCGTCCTTGCGGCCGATGGCGCGGGCCAGCACCGCCGAGGGCAGGAAGCCATGATTGATGCCCAGCGCCCCCAGGCGGCTCCAGACGTCGTCTTGCGGCCGGCCGATGTAAAGGCAGGTCACCACGCCGACGCCGGGATCGTCGAAACCCGCCGCCACCTGATCGAGATAATCGCGCCCGACCCGGATGTCGCTGTCGGCGATGACGACCAGGTCGTGGCGGACATGCGGCCACATGTTGAGCAGATTGCCGACCTTGAGATTGCGGCCGTGAGCCCGGGACTCCACGACCACGTCGATGGCGGCCCGGTCGCGGGGCAGGGCGGCGACCTCGGCCAGGGCCGGGTCGGCCGGGTCGGCCACTCCGAATACCAGCTGAAAGTCGGGGTAGTCCTGGTCGAGGCAGGAGGCGAGATTGGCGGCCATGCCCGGCTCGGCCCCGCACAGCGGCTTCATGACGCTGACGGCGGGGCGGCGGGCGGCGGGCCGGACCGGCCGCGCCATGAAGCGGCGGGTCAGATGCGTGGCCGCGATCTGGTAGAGACAGCCGGCCAGGGCGGCGGCCATCAGCAGCAGCGAGACCGCCTCGCCGAGTCCGATATCGCCGGTCACTTGCGGCCGAGGCTTGCCGTCTGCTTGTCGATGGCGCTCATCAAGCCGGCCAGTCCATCGTTGCGCAGGATCGACGAGAATTCCGAGCGGCGGACCGCTACCTGGCTGACGGTGCCTTCATAGAGCACGTCGATCACCTTCCATTTGCCGTCGACCTCCCGCATGACGTAGTCGATGGCGGTGCGCTGGCCGGAACGCGGCACGATCCAGCTGCCGACGATCACCGTGCCGCCGGTGGACGGACGGGTTTCGCCCATCTCGAACGTCTCGCCGTTCCAGGTGGTGAACTGCGAGGCGTAGGTCGCCACCGAGAAGGCGGTGTAGGCCTCGATCAGCCGGGCGGATTCCTCGGGCGTCAGCTTGGCGGCGGCGGCGGCTCCCAGGGTGTTGTTGGTCATGCCCTTCATGTCGTAGACGTCGATGATGGCGGGGCGCAGCTTCTCGACCCGTCCCTTGAAGCCCAGCCGGGTTCCGGTCTTCATGACGTCGAGCAGGCGGTCGTTGAACTGTCGGATCGCCGATTCGGCCCCGGCTGCCTGGACAGGGGCAGGCAGTCCAAGACACGCGGCGAACAGGATCAGGACGGCGATAAGACGCAGGCGCATGCGGGACACTCCATTATATCCCGACCTGCCTTAGCATATTCCGCCCCCGGAGCGCCATGGCTCCATTTCCCGGCGCGCGTCACTCGGACGGCATGAGGTGGATGCCCTCGGCCCGCAGGGTCAAGGTGACCTCGGTCCCGGGTTCCAGATGGTTGCGCTGCGCCACATGGACCAGCACCGGCACGGTGATGCACGCTCCGGACGGGCCGATGGCGACGGTCATGCGGACGGTCTCGCCCAGCGGCAGCAGGTCGGTCACAACCCCCTGGACCGGGTTTTCGGCATCGCCCCGGGTGGGGCGGTCGCGGCGGTGCAGCAGGACGTGGGAGGCGGGAATGCACCACGCCACCTTGGCCAGGGGTTCGAAATCCGGCCGCAGCCGGGTGGTGAAGGTCCGCCCCTGCCAGCCGAGATAGGTCTTGGTCTGATCATGTCCCAGCACGACGCCGTCGAAGATGTTGCGCACGTCCACCAGCCGGGCGACGCCGACGCTGTCCGGACGGGCCTTGACCGCCGTCGGGGTTCCGGTCTGGAGGGTCCGTCCGTGGCGCAGGATGCTCAGCGTGTCGGCCAGGGTCGAGGCTTCCTCCAGGTCGTGGGTGACCAGCAGGGTCGGGATGCTGAGATCGCGGCGCAGTTCGGCCAGTTCGACATAGAGCTTCTGGCGGGTGACGCGGTCCACCGCCGAGAACGGTTCGTCCAGCAGCAGGACCTTGGGGTCGCGGGCCAGGGCGCGGGCGACGGCCACGCGCTGCTGCTGCCCGCCCGACAGGGCGGCGGGCGAGCGGGATTCCAGCCCGTCGAGGTGAAGCCTGGCCAGCAGATCCATGGCCCTGGCCCGCCGGTCGGCCCGCGCCACATGGCCCATGGCGGCCATGACGTTGTCCAGGGCCGTCATGTGCGGAAACAGGGCGTAGCTCTGGAACACCAGACCGACGGAACGCTGTTGCGGCGACAGCCGGACGCCGTTCCCGGTATCCAGCCAGACGGCCCCGTCGCAGACCACCAGCCCGTCCCCGGGCCGGTACAGTCCCGCCACCGAACGCAGCACGGTGGATTTGCCGCTGCCCGAGGGACCGACCAGGGCCAGCACCTCTCCGGGGCGGCAGGACAAGGCCACGTCCAGCGGAATCGGCGCGGTCTGGCGCAGCCGCACCGTCAGGCCGGGATCAGCGGATGGCGCGGGCACGGTTGGACAGGGCATAGCTGAGGCCGATGGTCAGGAGGGAGAACAGCAGCAGGAAGGCGGACATGGCTCCGGCGGCCTCGTCGTCGAACGCCTGCACGCGGTCGTAGATGGCGATGGCGATGGTCTTGGTTTCGCCGGGGATGCTGCCGCCCACCATCAGCACCACCCCGAATTCGCCCAGGGTATGGGCGAAGCTGAGGACCATGGCGGTCAGGATGCCCGGCCACGCCAGGGGAAGCTCTACCCGCAGCAAGGTCCGCCACGGCGACATGCCGCAGCAGGCGGCGGCTTCCCGCACCTCGCGCGGGATGGCCTCGAAGGCGCGCTGCATGGGCTGGATGGCGAAGGGCAGGTTGACCAGCACCGACGCCACCACCAGGCCGGTGAAGGTGAAGACCAGCCCGTGGCCGGCGACCGACTCGAACCATTGGCCGATGGGCGAGCGCCCGCCCATGGACACCAGCAGGTAATAGCCCAGCACGGTCGGCGGCAGCACCAGCGGCAGGGCCAGCAGCGATTCCACCAGTCCCTTGCCCCGGAACGAGCGCCACGCCAGCCAGCGCCCGACCACGATCCCAACCGGCAGCAGGATGGCGATGGTCCAGGCGCCGAGCGACAGCGACAGCCACAGCGCCGTCCAGTCCATGGCCTACATCTCCCCCGGCAGGACGAAGCCGTATTTCCTGAACACGGCGCGGGCGGCGGCGCTGTTCACATAGGCGTAGAACGCCCGGGCGGTGTCGCCCGCCTTCCTGGTCAACACCATGCGCTGGCGCAGCGGATCGTGCCATTCGGCGGGGATCAGGGCGTATTGCCCCAACGCCGACACCTTGGGCGACAGGGCCAGGGAATAGGCGATGATGCCGCCCGCCGTCGAGCCGGTGGTGGCGAACTGGGCGGCTTGGGAAACGTTCTCGCCCAGCACCAGCTTGTCCGCGATCCTGTCCCACAATCCGGCAGTTTTCATCGCGTCGCGGGCGGCGCGGCCGTAGGGGGCGTGTTCCGGATTGGCGATGGCGAACTTCCTGACCGTGCCCGCATCCAGGGCGGCGGCCAGATCCTTGAGCGAGCCGTCCGCCTTCAGCGGCGAATTCGGGGGCACGATGATGACGATGCGGCCCACCGCGTACAGCGCGCCCTCGTCCACGGTCAGGCCGCCCCGGGCGAGGTCGAGGACATAGCCCTCGTCCGCCGACAGATACATCTCGAACGGACCGCCTTCCTTGATCTGGCGATGGAAGTTGCCTGACGAGCCGAAGGACAGCTTCACCGCCTTGCCGGTGTCCCTGGTGAACTGGCCGGCCACCTCGGTCAGGGCGAATTGCAGGTCCGAGGCGGCGGCAACGGCGGGAATGTCCCGCGCCGCCGCCGGCGCGGCGATGCAAAGGCCAAGGAGCGGCAGCGTTGCCAAGGCGCCGCGCACTCTTCTGATCAATCGCGAAAAACCCATGTCCATCCTCCTGACCGTCATAGTCGTTCAGGCATAACCCTTATGCTTATAGCGTCATGCATGGAGGATTACAACGGGCGTTATTCATGGTCATGCATGACGGTGGCGGTCAGTCGTCGCCGCGGGAAGATCGTGGTTTCCCGGTGCAGGTTGTCGTTGTCACCGGCGGTTCCGGGTTGTCGGCGACCAGCGCCTCCAGCCGTCGCAACGGTTCGGCCACCGCCGTCTCGGCCAGGTTCTGGACCTCGCGGTAGAGGCTCACCACCTCCCGTCCCAGATCGGTCAGGCGGGTTCCGCCGCCGGCGGCGCCTCCCGACACGGTTCCGACCACCGGCAGGCGGAAGGCGCGGTTCATCTCGTCGATCAGCATCCAGGCGCGGCGATACGACATGCCCTGGTCCTTGGCGGCGGCGGTAATGGAACCGCAGCGCTCAACCGCTTCAAGCAGGCTGGCCTTGCCCGGGCCAAGCGCGGCGAACGAGCAGAGCTTGACCCGAAGTTTAAGGTGACGGCTGGAGCTGCTGGGCGAGTCCATGGCGTTTCCATGTGGCTTTGGTGTGCAACCATCGTGGAGGCCGGATTCCGGTCTCCGGTCGGCGTCATTCCTCCTCGAACGCCTCGAACGGCGGACCGGCCTCGGATTCGGAGAATCCGAAAAAGGCGAAGCTGGCCTTGATGTGGGGCGGCAGCGGCGCCGTCACCTCCAGCATCTCGCGGCGGCGGGGATGGGGCAGGCGCAGGGCGCGGGCGTGCAGGTGCAGCTTGCGCGATACGCCGGTGCCCTCGATCAGGGCGTCCTTGCCGCCATACTTGCCGTCGCCCAGGATGGGGGTGCCCAGCAGGACGCAATGGGCGCGAAGCTGGTGAGTGCGGCCGGTGCGCGGTTCCATCTCCAGCCAGGCGGCGCGCTTCAGGGCGTTGTCCACCACCCGGTAATAGGTGACGGCATGCTTGCCGTCGTCCTTGTCCACCGCGACCTTTTCGTTGCCCTTGCCGCCCAGCTTGGACAGCGGCGCATCGATGCGGCCCTGGCGGTGCTGCGGCAGTCCCGCCACCAGCGCCCAATAGCATTTGCGGGCGGACCGGCTCTTGAAGCTGGCGGCCAGCTTGGCGGTGGCCGCGGCCGTGCGTCCCAGCAGCAGCACTCCGGAGGTGTCCTTGTCCAGCCGGTGCACCAGCCGCGGCCGCTCGCCTCCGAAACGCAGCACGTCCAGCATGGCGTCCAGGTGATTGTCGGCCATGCCGGTGCCGCCCTGCACCGCCAGACCGGCGGGCTTGTTCAGCACGATGACGTCGTCGTCCATGTAGAGCACCGCATCGGTCAGCATGCGGGCGGTCTTGTCGTCCACGGCCATCGGCTTGGGCTGGACCGGCGGCGGCGGGTCCCTGGGCGGCGGCGGCACCCGGACCGACTGCCCCGGTTCCAGCCGCTGATTGGACTTGGCCCGCTTGCCGTCGACGCGGACATTGCCGGCGCGCAGCCACTTTTCCAGCAATCCATGGGCGATGGCAGGAAAGTGCCGCCTGAACCAACGGTCCAGGCGGATATCGGCTTCGTCGTCGGTGACGGTGAGAATCTGGATTTCGCTCATGCAGGCGAAGCTACAGACCCGGCGGCCCGGTGCAAACCATAATCTTCGCCGGCCGCTCCAGGCGTCCTATGCCTGCTCCGCCCACGAGCCGGCGTCGAAACGCTTGGGCTCCGCCGTCCTGGCGGGGGCGGGCGCGGCCATGGCGGGCGCCGCCGGCTTTTCGGCGACAGGCTCGACCAGGGCGGCGGCGGGAGTCTCGGGGGCGGCCGCCGTCGCGGCGGCCTCGCCGCTCAGGGCGGCGGGAACCGGCTTGGGCCGGTATTCATTGGGATTGTAGATGAAGCCCTGGGTCTTGTAGACGCGGTCGCCGAACGAGGCGGCGGGGGGGTACCAAACGCGCACCTGGCTCCAGTCGTTCTTGGGAGAGACGTCGATCATCGGCACCGCCTCGACGATTTTGCCCCGGCCGGACGTGCGCAGCGGCGCCCAATTGGCGTGGTCGATCAGGACCTTGCGGCTGTTGATCAGCTTGCGCACCACGGCGACATGGCCGTAGACCATGCGTCCCTGGCGGTTGAACACCAGCACCGCCCCATCCCTGGGGGCGCGGCCGCGGTCGTAAACCCCGTGGGCGGCTTCCCACCACTTCCAGGCATCGCCCCTAAGGTCGAGGCCGGTAACTTCGCGGGCGTAGGCCACGCACTGCATGGCGGCTTTCGCATCGAACGGCAAGATCAGGGCGGCGGCCGCCACGAGCAACAAGTACGCAATCCGCACCGGTCTCTCCCCTCCGGTTATTGGTTATCTTGATATTGTCCATCCGAAAAGGTGATGGCAACAATTTTCATCATTTTCCATGCATTTCCTGTCGGATCCTGCCATCCAGGATGCGGCGCCGGCGCCGGCGGGTCTTTCGGACGGCCCGGCGGTTGGCTATGATCGGCCGGTGCAGCCGGAGAACGATGCTTTGAGAAAAGAACTGGTTTTTGTCGTGGCGGCCTGGTGTTTCGTCCTGACGTCGGTTGTTCCGGTCCGGGCGGCCGAGAGGAACACGGTGCTGATCGCCGGCGGCGAGGTCACCGGCTATTACCTGCCGGTGGCCGGGGCGCTGTGCCGGGTCATCAACAAGGAACGCCCCAGGGGAATGACCTGCGCCGTGGTGCCGTCGTCGGGTTCCGCCGCCAATCTGGCCATGCTGCGCGCCGGCGAGGTCGATCTGGCCCTGGTCCAGTCCAAGGCCGCCCAGCAGGCGGCGGCGGGCGAGGAGGGCTTCCGCGAGGCAGGCCCCATGACCGGCCTGCGCGCCGCCATGGCGCTTCACGGCGAGGTCGCGGTGGTGGTGACCCGTCCGGGATCGGGGATCGAGCACCTGGGCGACATCAAGGGCAAGCGGGTCAATCTGGGCTCTCCCGGCTCGTTCCAGCGCGCCATGGCCGAAACGGTGATCGATGCCTCGGGCCTGTCCCAGGGCGACTTGTCCGTGCTGGTGGAACTGGATCTCGACGAGCAGGTGGTGGAACTGTGCCGGGGCAACATCGATGCGGCGGTATTCACCGGCATCCATCCCATGGACGAGGTCCAGGCCGCCATCGACGAATGCGGGGCCACCTTGGTGTCCATCCGCAGCAAGTCCATGGATGCGTTCCTGAGGAAGGTGCCGTCGGTGTCGCGCTTCGTCGTCAAGGGCGGCACCTATGACGGCCAGAAGGAGGATATCGCCGCCATCGGCTTCAAGACCCTGCTGGTCAGCGACCGCCTCGCCTCCGACGACGTGGCCGGAGTGATCCGGGCGGTATGGGGAAACTTCACGGCCTTCACCCGCCTGCATCCGGTGCTGCGGGGGCTGTCCAAGGGCGAGGCCACCCGCGACGGCATCCCGATCCCCATGAACGAGGGGGCCGCCCGCGTCCACGGCGAAGGCGGAGGCAAGTAGCCATGGACCGGCTGGCCGCCGGACGGCGGATGCGCGACCTGCGTCTTGCCATGGCCGGGGCCGGCGAAAGCCCCGCGTCGCTGCTGCTGGGGCGGGGGGCGGCGGTGCCCCACCGCCATTATCCCGATGGCGACGTCTATGATTTCACCAGCCATGCGCAGTTCTACTGCCATATCCACCGCCACGGCGAATTCGGCCATATCCACCTGTTCCAGCGGCCCAGGGGCATGCCGGCGGGCCTGACGCCGCTGGTGCTGTCCGACGAGGCCAACGCGCCCTGTCATCTGGTGGCGGTCGGATTCGGTTCCGGCGGCGATCTGGTCGAGCTGTTCACCACCAATCGCTGGGTGACTGGCGAGGCCTGGTACGACGCCGCGGCGGTCAAGGCGATGCTGCGCCGGTTCCGCATCGCGGCCAAGGATGGTCTGGCGCCGGTGGCGGCGTGGCTGGAGGCGGCGGTGGCCTTCTACCTCCCGGTGATCGAGACGCTGGTGGACGAGCGCGACGCCGCAATCGCCGAGTGGAGCCGCCGCCATCCCCGGACCGATCCCCTGAGCGACGCCGCCCTGGAGATCACCTCCCGCCGCGCCGTCGATCCGGCCGCCGATCTGGCGGCCCTGGAAGCCGGGGCCTGAAACGACAACGCCGCCCTCCTCGGCCGAGGGGGCGGCGCATCGACCGGTCAACCGGAACAGACCTACTTCAGGGTCTTCAGGTAGGCGATCACGGCGGCGACATCGTCGGGCTTCTTCAGGCCGGCGAAGACCATCTTGTTGCCGGGAATGGTGCCCTTGGGGTCGGCCAGGTACTTGGCCAGCTGGGCCTCGTCCCAGGCCGGGGCGGCCTTCATGGCGTCGGAGTACTTGAAGCCCTCGACGGTGCCGGCCTTGCGGCCGACCACACCGGCCAGATTGGGGCCGACGCCGTTCTTGCCGACGACGTGACAGGCCTTGCACTGATTGTAGGCGGCCGGGGCCTGCTGGGCGGAAGCGGTGAACGGAACGGCGATGAGGGCGGCTCCGAGGACCAGACCCAGCTTCAGGGTGTTGAGCATCAGGAATCTCCAGTTGCGCGGGGGATGGAAAGTTGGCGCGATGGGTCTCTTATCACTCAGGATTGTGTCGATTTCAAGGGGGTGTGGCATGATCGGGGTGGAAGGGTATAAGGAAGGCGCCATGCCGTCTCTTCCCATCGATTCCGTCCTGCCCGAGATACGGGCCGCCCTGGCGGCCTCGTCCTCCCTGGTTCTCCAGGCGCCGCCCGGGGCCGGAAAGACCACGCGGGTGCCGCTGGCCCTGCTGGATGCCGGCTGGCTGGCGGGCGGGCGAATCCTGATGCTGGAACCCCGCCGCATCGCGGCGCGCGCCGCCGCGTCGCGCATGGCCGCCACCCTGGGCGAAGCGCCGGGGGGCACGGTGGGATGGCGCATCCGCCTCGATTCCCGCGTCGGCCCCGATACCCGGATCGAGGTGGTGACCGAGGGTATCCTGACCCGGATGCTTCAGGACGATCCCTCGTTGCCCGGCATCGGGCTGGTGATCTTCGACGAATTCCACGAACGCTCGCTGCATGCCGATCTCGGCCTCGCCCTGGCGCTGGAGGCGCAGCAGGGACTGCGCGGCGATCTCAGGCTGATGGTCATGTCGGCCACCCTGGACGGCGAGCCGGTGGCGCGGCTGCTGGGCGGCGCGCCGGTGGTGACCAGCCTGGGGCGCGCCTTTCCGGTGGACACCCGCTTCCTGGCCCGGCCCGAACCCCGGCGCTTCACCGACGATGTGGCGGCGGCGGTGATCCGCGCCCTCGGCGACCATGCCGGCGACGTGCTGGTCTTCCTGCCCGGCGCCGGTGAGATCAGGCGGGTGGAATCCCTGCTGGCCGATCATCCCGCCACCGCCGGCGTGGTGCTGGCGCCGCTTTACGGCGATCTGTCGCAGGAGGCCCAGGACCGGGCCATCCGCCCCTCGCCCGATGGCGGCCGCAAGGTGGTGCTGGCCACCGCCATCGCCGAGACCTCGCTGACCATCGAGGGCGTCAGGGTGGTGGTGGATGGCGGCCAGATGCGGGTGGCCCGCTTCGATCCCGGCTCGGGCATGACCCGGCTGGTCACCCTGCCGGCGTCACGGGCCGCCGCCGATCAGCGGCGCGGCCGCGCCGGCCGTCTGGGGCCGGGAACATGCTACCGGCTGTGGTCCGAGGCCGAGGACCGCGCCCTGGCGCCGTGGACGCCTCCCGAGATCGCCGAGGCCGATCTGGCGCCGCTGGCCCTCGATCTCGCCCAATGGGGCGTCGCCGATGCCGCCGCCCTGGCCTGGCTGGACCCGCCGCCCGCCGCCCATCTGGCACAGGCTCGCCAATTGCTGTCCAGGCTGGGCGCGCTGGACGGCGAAAACCGCATCACCCCCCATGGCCACGCCATGGCGCGGCTGCCCATGCATCCCCGGCTGGCCCACATGATCCTTGCGGCCAAGGCCATCGGCCTGGGCGGCCTCGCCTGCGATCTGGCCGCCCTGCTGGAGGAGCGCGACATCCTGCGGGCCGGCCGCGGCAGCCGCGATGCCGACATCCGGCTGCGGTTGCAGGCATTGCGAACCGGCGAGGGCTTCGACCCCCGCCACGGTCTGGCGCTTGACCGCGCCGCCCTGGCGCGGGCCCGCCAATCGGCCAGGGACTGGCGCCGCCGTCTGGGCCTGAAATCCGGCGAGCAGCAGGGGAGCGCGACCGAGGCCGGGCCGCTGCTGGCCTTCGCCTATCCCGACCGCATCGCCCGCCGCCGGCCGGGAGGCGAGCCGCGTTACGCCACGACCGGCGGCCGGGGCGCGGTCTTCGCCCATCACGAACCCCTGGCGGCGGAAGACTGGCTGGCGTTGGCGGAACTGGACGGCGACCGCCGCGAGGCCCGCGTCTTCATGGCGGCGCCGCTGACCCTGGCCGATATCGAGACCCATTTCGCGGACCGGATCGAAACGGTGGAAATCTGCGAGTGGGACCCCCGCGACGAGGCGGTGGCGGCCCGCCGGCAACGGCGGCTGGGGGAGCTGACGCTGGAGGACCGGCCGCTGACGCGGCCCGATCCGGACGTGCTGGCCGCCGCCATGACGGCCGGAATTCGCGCCATGGGGCTGGCCTGCCTGCCGTGGACGCCCGACCTGGAGAGGCTGCGGCGGCGGGTGGACTTCGTCCGTGGTCTCGATCCCGAGGGCGGCTGGCCCGACATGTCGGATGCCGCGTTGGGCGAAACGCTGGAGGAGTGGCTGACGCCCCATCTGGCGGGAATCACCCGGCGGCCCCATCTGGTCCGGCTGGATCTGGCGTCGGCCGTGCAGGGATTGCTGGGCTGGGACCAGCGCCGCCGGCTGGACGAGATGGCGCCGACCCATGTCGAGGTGCCGTCGGGATCGCGCGTTCCCGTCGACTATTCCGGCGACAGTCCGGTGCTGGCGGTGCGGTTGCAGGAGATGTTCGGCTGCGCCGACACGCCTCGCGTCGGCCAGGGGCGGGTGGCGCTGCTGCTGCACCTGCTGTCGCCGGCGCGCCGGCCGGTGCAGGTCACCCGCGATCTCGCCAGCTTCTGGGCAAGCGCCTACCGGCAGGTCAAGGCCGACCTCAAGGGGCAGTACCCCAAGCACTGGTGGCCCGACGATCCCATGCAGGCCGAGCCGACCGCCCGAGCCAAGCCAAGGAAGTGACGGCCTACAGCCTGACCGCCAGGCGGACCGCCCCCCAGTGACGTCCCGCCACCGTTACCGGCGAATCGATTTCCTTCAGCAGGACGAAGGTGCCGCCGCCCATGTCGCGGGCATAGGTCTGCGCCAGATATGGCTGGGTATTGCGGGCCGCCAGGATGCCGGTGCGGTCGTCAAAGATGCGCCGGTTGCGGCAGTGGGCGGCGTTCCAGACCGGATCACCCGGGCGTTGCGGTTCGGAATAGGCCTTGTTGTGGGTGGCGATGTAGCCGTTGCGGTCGGTGGCGCAGCACAGCACCACGCTCGGGTCGGCGGCCAGTTCCGGATCGATGATGGACGGCAGCAACTGGTCGGTCAGGCGGGCGTGCTTGGCCAGGACCTGCAACGGATCGGTGTCGGGGATGGGGGTGTAGTCGGTGTCGAACAGCTCGGCCGCGGTGATGCGGTTGTCGCGGATGGCGGCCTCGAAGGCCTCGGCCACCCTGGCGGCGACGCGTCGGGCGGTCTCGATATGCGGCAGGTCGCGGGCCTTGGCCTGTTCTATGGCGGCCAGCAGGGCCTGTTTCTGCTCCTTGTCCACCTTGAGGAACTGGCACTGGATGCCCAGCGCGCTTCCCAGGACGGCCTTGGTCTCGATAGTGCCGATGCCGGGGAAGGTGATGGTGCCGACGGCGCCTTCCAGCTTGGGGGCGTTGCCCACCACCAGCAGGGCGCCCATGGTCGAGATGTCGCCGGTCTGGCCGGTGAAGGTCTGCCCCTCGAACGAGGCGGAGAACCCGATGGCGACCGGAATGCGTTCCACCGCCCGCCGGTTGCCGCTGTAGGACGTGCGCAAGATGACGTTGAGCCGGCGTTGCAGCGAACCGATGTCGTGGCTGACCAGGAAGGACAGCTCGCTGACCTTGCGGGCGGTGGCGCCGGTGAGGTCGGCGCCGCGCAGCACGGCGGCGGCGGTGTCGGCGACGCTGCGGGTGTGGTCGGCGGCCTGGACCGCGCTTTCCATGATTTCGGCGGTGGCGGCGCGCTGTTCGTCGGTGGCGGCGGCCACCTGCGAGGCGATGGCGTCGATGTCGCGGATGGTTTCGGCCACCGCCTCGACGGTGGCGACCGCTTCGCGGGTGGTGCGGCCGATTTCCAGTGCCTGGGCGTTGACCCGGCCGATGGCGTCCTCGGTCTGGCTGGCCAGCCCCTTGACCTCGCCGGCCACCACGGCGAAGCCCTTGCCGGTCTCGCCGGCGCGTGCGGCCTCGATGGTGGCGTTCAGCGCCAGCATGCGGGTCTGGCCGGCGATGGCCTGGATCAGCGAGACGACGTCGGCGATGCGGGCGGTGGCCTCGGTCAGGCTGCCGACGCTGGCGCTGGCGGCGTCGACCTTGCGCCGCGCCGCTTCACTGTGTTCCGAACTGCGCTGGATGCGGGCCGAGATTTCCCGCGACGACGCCTCCAGTTCCTCGGTGGCGCCGGCGACGGTCTGGACATTGCCGCTGGTGGTCTCGATGGCCTGGGTCATGGAGGCGGCCATGGCCCGCTGCTCCTCGGCGGTTTCCAGCAGCCGCTGGGCGCCTTCCTTCAGGCGTTCGCCCTGGGTGGAGATTTCGGCGACGGTGGTGTCGACCTCGCCTTCCAGCAAGACGGTGAGGTTGAGCATCTCGTGCTTGAGGTGGGCCTCGGCCTTGCGGCGGTTTTCCTCGCGCTCCACGTCGGCATAGGCCAGCTTGGCCTTCATGGCGCGCAACTGGCCGTTGGAGCGCTTGAACTCCTCGACACTCTCGCCGGGTATCTCGTAGGCGAAGTCGCCGCCGGCAATGGCGCTGAAATGCTGTTCCTGGCGCTCCAGCGGCCGGCGCAGATAGCGGACCAGCAGGACGGCCAGCACGATGGAGACGAGGACGGCAAGGCCAAGGATGCCGAGACCGAGCCGCATGTGGTCGGCGAAGTCCTGCCGGGCCTCGGCGAAGGCCTCGCTGGCCAGCCGCAATTGCAGCACCAGCAGATCCTTCTCGACCTCGTGGGCCTGGTCGAACAGCGCCACCAGCGTGGTGGCGGAATGGCGGCGCAATCCCTCCTGGTCGCCGGCTTCGGCCAGGGCGATCGCGGCCTCCAGCCCCTGGGTCACGAAATCCCCCCGGCGGGCCTCGAAATCCTCGGCCATGTCCTTCTCGTCGCCGCTCAAGGGGGCTCCGCGATAGCTTTGCCACACCGCCGAGATATGATCGCGGTTCATGTGGATGCGCCCGACCCGTCTGGCGAGCGAGGCCTGGTCGCCGGCGGCGAGGTCGACCTGAAGCATCTGGGCGTGCAGCAGGTTTTCCCGCATGCGGTCGACGATGTCGGCCATCTGGCCGGCGGGGACGGTGCGGCGTTCGTAGACATCGCGCAACGCCTCGTTGGAATCGCCCATTCCGTCCAGGACCGTCCAGAATCCCATGGCGGTCATGACCACCAGGACGGCGACGATGGCGGCCAGCCGGCCGCTGATGCTGCCGAAGGCGCGTTCCAGCCGCGCCGCCGGGGTGGTGCGGATGACCTGGCCTTCCTCGATCCTGACGTTCCTGAGGCTGCCGTCGCGGAGGCGGCGGTACAGGTTCTCGGCGGCGTCGACCTGCGCCCTGGTGGGGGCCGAGCGGATCGAGATGTAGCCGGTGATCCGGCCGTCCACCAGTTCCGGGGTGGCGTTGGCGCGGACCCAGTAATGGTCGCCGCTTTTGGCCCGGTTCTTGACGATGCCTTCCCATGGCTTGCCAGCCTTGATGGTGGCCCACAAATCGGCGAAGGCCGCCGGCGGCATGTCCGGATGACGGACCAGATTGTGCGGGGCCCCCATCAGTTCGGTCTCGGAATAGCCGCTGATCTCGACGAAGGCCTGGTTGACGAAAGTGATCCGGCCGGCCAGATCGGTCTTGGAGACCAGGATAGTTCCCTCCGGAAGCTCGATTTCCCGGTTGGTGATCGGTTCGTTGACGCGCATGGATTCGCTGCTGCCTTGATGGATGGCCCCGTCCGCCCCGGCGGACACGCCGAAAAAGCCGTAATCACATATACGAAGGTTGTAAACGAAGTTAGCGTATTGCTGAAACATATGGTTAATGAAGCCGGGGGAAAACCAAGACATATCGGAACGTTATGATCGATATAGTAATTATATTTTTCCAATGATGGCTGGAATGGGGCATGGTGAGGCAAGCCAGCAATCCAGCCAGGAGCCGCCATCGTGCAGCAGATCAAGTGGGACGACCCCTTCCTCCTCGAAAACCAGCTCTCCGAAGACGAGAAGATGGTCCGCGACGCGGCTCACGCCTATTGTCAGGAGAAGCTTCAGCCCCGCGTCATGAAGGCGTTCCGCGACGAGACCTTCGATCGCGACATCATGACCGAGATGGGCGAGATGGGCCTGCTCGGCCCGACCATCCCCGAGGAATACGGCGGTCCCGGCGTCAACCATGTCGCCTACGGCCTGATCTCGCGCGAGGTCGAGCGGGTTGATTCCGGCTATCGTTCGGCCATGAGCGTGCAGTCCTCGCTGGTCATGCATCCCATTTTCAGCTACGGCACCGAGGAGCAGAAGAAGAAGTATCTGCCCCGCCTCGCCACCGGCGAGATCGTCGGCTGCTTCGGCCTGACCGAGCCCGACGCCGGTTCCGATCCGGGCGGCATGCGCACCCGCGCCAAGAAGGTCGACGGCGGCTATGTGCTGACCGGCACCAAGATGTGGATCACCAACAGCCCCATCGCCGACATCGCCATCGTGTGGGCCAAGTCCGACGCCCATGACGGCAAGATCAAGGGCTTCATCGTCGAGCGCGGCACCAAGGGTTTCAGCACCCCCAAGATCGAGGGCAAGCTCTCCTTGCGCGCCTCCATCACCGGCGAGATCGTGCTGGACGAGGCCTTCGTCCCCGACGATGCCCTGATGCCCAACGCCACCGGTCTGGGCGGCCCGTTCGGCTGCCTGAACAAGGCCCGCTACGGCATCGCCTGGGGCGTGATCGGCGCCGCCGAGTTCTGCTGGCATGCGTCGCGCCAGTACATGCTGGACCGCAAGCAGTTCGGCCGTCCGCTGGCCGCCAACCAGATCCCGCAGCTGAAGCTGGCCAACATGATGACCGAGATCACCCTCGGCCTTCAGGCCTGCGTCCGGGTCGGCCGGATGATGGACGACGGCACCTGGGCGCCGGAAGCCGTGTCGCTGATCAAGCGCAACAATTGCGGCAAGGCGCTGGACATCGCCCGCATGGCTCGCGACATGCACGGCGGCAACGGCATCTCCGAGGAATTCCATGTCATCCGCCACATGGTCAACCTCGAGACGGTGAACACCTACGAAGGCGCTCACGACGTCCATGCGCTGATCCTGGGCCGGGCCATGACCGGCATCCAGGCCTTCTCGTAAGGGATATCAAGGGACAAGGGCGCGTCACCGGAGTGGCGCGCCCCATATCAGGGAGAAACCGGCCATGAAAATCCTGGTCGCGGTCAAGCGGGTGATTGACTACAACGTCAAGATCCGGGTCAAGGCCGACAATTCCGGCGTCGAGACGCAGAACGTGAAGTTCAGCATGAACCCGTTCGACGAGATCGCGGTGGAAGAGGCGGTGCGGCTGAAGGAAGCGGGCAAGGCCGCCGAGATCGTGGTGGTGTCGGTTGGTCCGGCGGCGGCATCGGAGACCTTGCGCACCGCGCTGGCCATGGGGGCCGACCGCGGCATCCTGGTGCAATCCGACGACGAGGTGCAGCCGCTGGCGGTGGCCAAGCTGCTGAAGGCGCTGGTGGAGAGGGAAGCCCCCGGCCTGATCATCCTGGGCAAGCAGGCGATCGACGACGATTCCAACCAGACCGGCCAGATGCTGGCGGCGCTGCTGGGCCGGCCGCAGGGCACGTTCGCCTCCAAGGTCGAGATCGGCGCCGACGCGGCGACGGTGACCCGCGAGGTCGATGGCGGCCTGGAGACGGTAAGCCTGAAGCTGCCGGCGGTGGTGACCACCGATTTGCGCCTGAACGAGCCGCGCTATGCCAGCCTGCCCAACATCATGAAGGCCAAGAAGAAGCCGATCGACACGCTTTCGCCCGCCGATCTGGGAATCGACGTGTCGGCCCGGCTGGTGACGCTGAAGGTGGAGGAACCGCCCAGGCGCAAGGCCGGCATCAAGGTGCCCGACGTGGCCACCCTGGTGGACAAGCTGCGGAACGAAGCCAAGGTGATTTAAGGGTCAGTCGGCCCGAATCGAAACCGAGAAGGACATCCGAACCATGACCATTCTGGTTCTGGCAGAACACGAGGGCGGCGCGCTCAAGGCCGCCACGCTCAACACCGTCGCCGCCGCTCAAAAGATTGGCGGCGACGTCCATGTGCTGGTGGCCGGTTCCGGCGTCGGCGCTGTGGTCGAGGCTTGCGCCGGAATCAGTGGCGTCGCCAAGGTGCTGGTGGCCGACGCCGCCCTCTACGCCCACCATCTGGCCGAGCCGCTGGCCGACCTGATCGTCGGCCTCGCCACGGGCTATTCCCACATCTTGGCGCCCGCCACCACCACCGGCAAGAACGTGGCGCCGCGAATCGCCGCCCTGCTGGACGTGGCGCAGATTTCCGAGATCACCGCCGTGGTCGCGGCCGACACCTTCGTGCGGCCGATCTATGCCGGCAACGCGCTCGCCACCGTGCAGAGCAAGGACGCGGTCAAGGTGATCACGGTGCGCGCCACCGGCTTCGAGGCCGCGGGCGCCACCGGCGGTGCCGCCGCCGTCGAGGCTATCGCCGTCGGCAATGATGCCGGCCTGTCCGCCTTCGTCGGCCAGCAATTGTCCAAGTCCGAGCGTCCCGAACTGACCAGCGCCCGCGTCATCGTCTCGGGCGGGCGCGGCATGCAGTCGGGCGACAACTTCCACCTGCTGGACGCGGTCGCCGACAAGCTGGGCGCCGCCGTCGGCGCCTCGCGCGCCGCCGTCGACGCCGGCTTCGTGCCCAACGACTTCCAGGTCGGCCAGACCGGCAAGATCGTCGCCCCCGACCTCTACATCGCCGTCGGCATCTCGGGCGCCATCCAGCATCTCGCCGGCATGAAGGATTCCAAGGTCATCGTCGCCATCAACAAGGACGAGGAGGCCCCCATCTTCCAGGTGGCCGATTACGGACTCGTCGCCGATCTGTTCAAGGTGATCCCTGAGTTTACCGCGGCCCTTCAGTCTCCCTGAGGTCGCAACCTGACGGGGGTGGCGCGGGCAACCGCGTCCACCCCCGTTTTTTATGGTGGATCATCGATACAGGGGCCGCGCCGCCCTATTCCTCGCTTTCCAGCGAGGCGACGTAGCGCAGGCCGTCCAGGGCGGTGGCGAACCATTCCTCGCGGGTTTCGTCCTCGGCGTGAACCAGATAGGCCGGCCGGCGGAATTCCGGCGCTCCCGTCACCGGGGACAGCCGTCCCGCCGTCAGATAGCCGCGCACCGTCCGCATGGGGAAATAGCCGGTGCCGCCATAGGCCAGGATGTGTTGCAGCCCCAGCGCCCCCAGTCCCACCGACACCGCTGGGGTCTTCAGGTCGGAAAACGCCTGGCTGTGCGAGGTGCGGAATTCCGGCCCCCAATCCACCAGGACGTAATCGTCGTCCCAGTCCGACACCGAACGCCGGCGGGTGGAGACCATGACCAGGCGTTCCTCCAGCAGCTTCTCGATATGAAGGCCGGGGCGGCCGATGGGCGAGTACATCACGCCCACGTCCAGCAATCCTTCGACCAGTTGCCGCATCAGCCCGTCCGACTGCCCGACCTCGGCCTTCAGGGCCACGTCGGGCATGGCGGTGCGCATCCAGGGAATCCACTGGACCAGCAGGCGGTCCCATAGCGAGAACTGGCCGCCGATGTTGAGGACGGTGCGAAAGCCCGGCGGCAGCGCCAGTTCCTGGCGGGCCTGCTGCCAGACCCGGACCATGGTGGTGGCGTAGCGGCGGAATTGCATGCCGGCGGCGGTCAACTGGGTTCCCGACTTGGAGCGCACGAACAGCGGCCGGCCAAGCTCGTCCTCTAGCGCCTTTATGCGCATGCTGACGGTGGACTGGGTGACGGAAAGCCGCTCGGCGGCCTTGTTGAAATTGCCGGTATCGACAATTTCTAGGAAGGTTCTGGCGAGATCGATGTTCATGGCGTGTCCGTCTGGCGCGGCTTTATGCCGCGCCGCAATATGAAGGTTGCGTTGTAACGCAACCACACGCGGACATCAACCGTGCGCAGGGGATCAGTTCAATAATATTGATGCATGGGTGGGGTTCCCACCCATGCGACCAAGGAGTCAGGCGCGGGCGCGGGCCTTGACGTCGCCGCGCATGCGCTCGACGTATTCCTTCAACTGGCGTTCCATGCTGGCGAAGGTCTCGCGGAGCGCCACGTAGATATCCTCGTTGACGTGGCTGTCCTTGGGGTCGCGCTTCACCACCAGCTCGGAACCGGGAACGGTGATGTCCAGGCGGATGTGGAAGGGCTCGCCCTTGTGGTGCAGGTTGGACGTATTGCGGTGGTGCGACTCGATCACAACGCGGCAGCTGGTGATCCGGTCGAAGAGTTGCTCCAGCTTGGCCACCTTTTCGCGGATGCGGGTTTCGACGGCATCGGAATGATCGATGCCGTGAAAGGTGATCTGGAGGGGAATCTGCATCTACGTCTCCATCATAACGGTCGCTTTGCCCCTTGGGGGCGTCAAGCGACTCGGTTCTTTGTACCGGCCGCCATTGGCCGGAGGGAAATCCGGGGCGCCATTCATACCCATTCGCGGGCGCCATGGCAACGCCCGGAGTGAAAGATCATTGTCCCGGAGAATCGCCGCACTTGCAACCTTCCCCAGCACGCCTCATATCAGAGCGCGCCAAAGCACATACCTTTTGTGGGAGATTGTCCGTCCATGGCCGAAGAGAAACGTCAATTCCAGGCGGAAGTCGGCAAGCTGCTCGACATCGTCGTTCACTCGCTCTACTCCAACAAGGAGATATTTCTGCGCGAGTTGATCTCCAACGCCTCCGATTCCTGCGACCGGCTGCGCTATGCCGCCATCACCGAGCCCGACCTGCTGGGTGGCGATCCGGATTTCCGCATCCGCCTGATCCCCGATGCGGCCGCCGGCACGCTGACCATCGCCGACAACGGCCTTGGCATGAACCATGACGAGCTGATCGCCAATCTGGGCACCATCGCCAAGTCGGGGACCGCCGAGTTCCTGTCGCGCCTGACCGGGGATTCCAAGAAGGACGTCAGCCTGATCGGCCAGTTCGGCGTCGGCTTCTACTCCGCCTTCATGGTGGCGGGCGAGGTCACGGTGGTGACCCGCAAGGCCGGCGAGGCCAAGGGCTGGCGCTGGACCTCGGACGGCAAGGGCGAGTTCACCGTCTCCGAGGCGCCCGAGGCGACGCGCGGCGCTACTATCACCTTGAAGCTCCGGGACGGCGAGACCGAGTTCACCGAGGCCTTCCGCCTGAAATCCATCGTCAAGCGCTATTCCGACCACATCGCCATCCCGGTGAGCCTGAAGGAGCCCGACAAGGACGAGGAGACCATCAACTCGGCCAGCGCGCTGTGGACCCGCTCCAAGTCGGAAATCACCCCCGAGCAGTACAAGGAATTCTACCACCACGTCGCCCATGCCTTCGACGAGCCCTGGGCGACCCTGCACTACAAGGCCGAGGGCGCCATCGAGTATACCGGCCTGCTGTTCGTCCCCGGCTCCAAGCCCATGGACATCTTTCATCCCGACCGCAAGCAGCATGTGAAGCTCTATGTCCGGCGCGTCTTCATCACCGATGATTGCGAGGAATTGCTGCCGCCCTATCTGCGCTTCGTGCGCGGCGTGGTCGACAGCCAGGACCTGCCGCTCAACGTCAGCCGCGAGATGCTCCAGCACAATCCGGTGCTGGCCAAGATCAGGACCGGCCTGGTCAAGCGCGTGCTGGGCGAGCTGAAGAAGAAGTCCGAGGATGCCGAGGGCAATTACGCCGCCTTCTGGGAGACCTTCGGCGCCGTGCTCAAGGAGGGCATCTACGAGGATTTCGAACGCAAGGACGAGATCCTGGAGCTGTGCCGCTTCCGTTCCACCCATGGCGACGGCTGGACCACGCTCGCCGAGTATGTCGGCCGGATGAAGGAGGGCCAGGAGGCCATCTACACCATCACCGGCGACAATCTCGACCAGTTGAAGAAAAGTCCGCAACTGGAGGGTTTTGTCGCCAAGGGCGTCGAGGTCCTGCTGCTGACCGATCCCATCGACGAGTTCTGGGTCTCGGCGGTGCCGCGCTATCAGGACAGGGAATTGCGGCCGGTGACCTCGGCCGGCGCCGATCTCGCCAAGGTCAAGGCCGCCGAGGGCGCCGACGACAAGAAGGCCGACGAAGCCCCCGCCGACGAGATGGCCACCCTGATCGCCGCCCTGAAACTGGCGCTGGGCGACAAGGTCAAGGATGTGCGCGCCTCTGAACGCCTGACCGAATCCGCCGTCTGCCTGGTGGCCGAATCGGGCGACATGAGCATGCACCTGGAAAAGCTGCTGCGTGCCCACGGTCAGGCCCCCGGCGAGCGTCCCCGCATCCTGGAGGTCAATCCCCGCCACGGTCTGATCAAGGGCCTCGCCGCCCGTGTCAAGGAAAGCGGCACCAACGCCCTGGTGGAGGACATGGCCGCCCTGCTGCTCGATCAGGCCCGCATCGTCGAGGGTGAGCCGCCGGCCGATCCGGTCGCCTTCGCCCGACGCATGGCCCTGGTCATGGAAAAGGGGTTGGGCGCCTGAAGTCCCGCCGGCGCGGGAGGGGGGTGGGTCAACGGCCCTTCTCCCGCGCCCTGCCGCGCTTGCGTTCCGTCGGCGGCGGCTCGGGCGGAGAGTCCGGAATCTGGGCGATCTGGCTGCTTAGATGCTCGACCGTTTCGATCAGCGCATGCAGCCGCGACTTCAGATCGTCCATGGACGGCTCGGACGGCGGCTGGGGAGGGGGCGGCGCCGCCTGCCCGGTCAGGCCGGCATTGCCGGCGTCCAGGAAGGCGTTCCGCCAGTCGTCAAGCTGCTTCGCCGCGATGCCCAGCGATGCGGCCACGGCCTCGGACGGCTCTCCCTGTAGGACCCGCAGCACCGCCTCGGTCTTCTGCGCCTTGGTGAACCGCCGCCGTGTCGGTCGTGCCGGCGTCGGTTCCGTTGGCGGTTCGGGGGGGGCGGCGCTAGCCGGGGCCGGAGCCGGGGGAGGGGCGGCCAGTCCGCGCATCAACGGATGCAAGGGCGGCGGCTCCGGCGGTGGTGACGGCGGCGGCAGGGCGGCGGTCATCTGCGCGGCAATGCGTTCGACCTCGGCATGGGCGGTCAGGGCGGCGTTGGCCACGGCGGCGAAGCTTCCCGGTCCCGCCAGTTGATCCAGCATGGCCAAGGTGTCGTCCACATAGCGGCGCAGCGGCGGGGAAACCGCGCCGTGCCCCGCCTCGACCCGCCGTCGGACTCGGGCGGGAACGCGGCGCAGCAGGCCGGCGCGGCGCGAAGACAGCACCTTGAACTCCATCACCCTGGTCAATAGGGTGGCATGACGGCCGGGATCGAGGGATTCAAACAGATATTCGATCAGCTCGATCTCGGCGAATTCCAGGATCAGGAACGTCTTCTCGGTGGCTTGCCAGTGCAAGATGAAGTCGCCGATGCGGGTCAGTTCGTCGGCCAGTTCATCGGAGAACACGTCGGAATCCAGCATGGTCCAGGCCTTGCCGCCGGCAATGGGCAGGCGGCCGGAATGCCCGAAGGTCCGTGTCAGGTTGCGTGCCACCGCCAGCAGGGCACGGCTGGTGGAATTGCGGGTTCCACGCGGAAAACAGTCGTGCAGCAGGTCGATGGCCTCGAAATCCGTCGGCGGTAGCCGGTCGGACAGCAGGCGGTGGAGCGATGCCGGATTGGGCGGCAGGTCGCTGTTTCCCTTGGGGGGCAGGCGGCGAAGCGCCGCCCGGATGTCCGACAGCACCCGTGCCGGGTCCATGGGGGCGGTCTCGGCTTCCGGCGGCATCGCCGCCGCCTCGGGAGCCGACGGAAGGGGCGGGGATTGCGCTTCGGCCGGACGGAACAGACGGGCGGCCCCGCCCAGGGCGCCGCGCCAGCGGGCCAGCCGCGAGCGCAGGGATTCCATCGGCCGCGGAACCGGCTCGGTCGCGGCGGGGGCGTCGATCAGCGTGGTCCAGGCCGAGGCCGGAGTGGACAATCCGTTGCCGCTGTCGTCGTCGTCCTGGTCCGAGGCCATGTCCAAGCCTATGCCTATCCCCGTCCCTCGGGCAACAGGCTGCGGTCGAACAGGCTGATGAGGTCCTCGCCCGATACCGGCCGGCTGATCAGGAAGCCCTGGACCTCGTCGCACCCCTTCGACCGCAGGAAGGCGGCCTGGGACGCGGTCTCGACACCCTCGGCGATGGCCTTCAGCCTGAGATTGTGGGCGAGGTTGATGATGGTCGAGACGATTTCGGCCCCATCCTCGGTCACCTTGTCGTCCTCGTCGAAGATGTCGTTGACGAAGGAGCGATCCACCTTCAGCGCGTCGATGGGCATGCGCTTCAGGTAACTGAGACTGGAATAGCCGGTGCCGAAATCGTCGATGGAAATGCGGATGCCCATGGCCCGCAGGTCCTTCAGCACCTCGACCACCTCGTCGACCCGCTGCATCAGCACGGTCTCGGTCAGCTCCAGTTCGAGGAATTGCGGCGACAGGCCGGTATCCCTGAGGGCGCGGGCCACCACCTCGGGCACCTTGGTCTCGCGAAATTGCAGCGCCGAGACGTTGACGGCGATCCGTACCGGTGGCAGGCCCAGGTCGTGCCAGTGCTTGCACTGGCGGCAGGCCTCGCGCAGCACCCACTCGCCGATGTCGGAGATCACCCCCATGTCCTCGGCCAACGGAATGAAATCGGCCGGCGATACCAGCCCCAGGTCCGGATGATGCCAGCGCACCAGCGCCTCGACCCCCGACATGCGCCCGGTTTCCATGTCGACCTTGACCTGGTAGGCCAGGCGGAATTCGTTTCGCGACACCGCGTGGCGCAGGCTGGCTTCCATGGCGAGGCGCTCGAACGAACGCGCGTTCATGGCCGGGGTATAGAGCTGGAAGCTGTTGCGGCCCAGGTCCTTGGCCCGATACATGGCGGTGTCGGCGTTCTTGATCAGCGTTTCCACCGAATCGCCATCGTCGGGATAGACGGCGATGCCGATCGAGGTGGTGACGTAAAGTTCGTGATCGTCGATCATGAACGGTTGCTTGACCTGGGTGATCAGCCGCTCGGCCAGCTTGGCGGCATCCTCCAGATGCTCGATCTCGGGCAGCAGGATGGTGAACTCGTCGCCGCCCAGCCGCGCCACCGTGTCGCCCTCGCGGATGCAGTGGCTGATGCGGGCGGCGGTCTCGATCAGCACCTGGTCGCCGACGCCGTGGCCCAGGGAATCGTTGATGCGCTTGAACAGGTCGAGGTCGAGGAACATGATCGCCAGCTGTTGCCCGTGACGGTGGGCGCTGGCGATGGCCACCTGAAGCCGGTCGGTCAGCAGCCGCCGGTTGGGCAGGCCGGTCAGCACATCGAAATAAGCCAGATTCTTGATGCGCTCCTCGGTCTTCTTGCGCTCGGTGATGTCGCTGAAGATGGCGGCGTATTGCGAGACGTCGCCATCCTCGTCGCGGATGACGTTGATGGTCAGCCATTCCGGGAAGATTTCGCCGTTCTTGCGGCGGTTCCATATCTCGCCCTGCCAGTAGTCCTGGCGGGCCAGGGTCTCGTACATGTGTTTGTAGAACGCCTCGTCGTGGCGACCGGAATTGAGAATTCGGGGGTTCTGGCCGATGATCTCTTCCTGCTCGTAGCCGGTCATGTGGGTGAAGGCGGGATTGACGAACTCGACCCGGTTGTCGGCGTCGACGATCATGATGCCGTCCAGCGACGCCTCGATCACCTTGCGCGCCAGGCTGAGATCCTTGCGCGAACGGATCAGCGCCTCGTCGCGTTCGCGCAACGCCTCGTCCAGGCGGTGGACATATTCGTACTGCAAGGTCGCCAGGATGTCGGAAAAGGACAGCAGCGCCACCAGTTCGCCATCGTCGCCGGTCACCGCGACATGGCGGATTCCCCGCTCCTCCAGCAGGTTGCGCGTCGCCAGCAGGCTGTCGTCGGCGCGGACGCTGATCAACGGCCGGCTGGCGGCGGCGCCGACATTGGCCGGGATGCCGCCGCCGCCGGCGATCAGGCGGACGATGTCGCGTTCGGTGATGATGCCCGGCCCCGTGGGATCGCCCAGCACCACCGCGGCGTCGGCGCGGGCGGCATGCAGGCGGTCCATGCCCTCCTTCAGGCTGGCTCCACAATGGACGGTGACCATGGGGCGGTTGATGGCCGAGCGGACGTTGCGGAGCACCAGGAAATGCTCGACTCCGTGACGCAGGATGACGTCGCTCTGGCTGATGATGCCGGAGGCCTCGCCGGCCTCGTCGATCACCACGAAGTGGCGTACGCCCTCCAGCTTGAAGCGCATGCCGGCGTCGCCCAGGCTGGTGCCGGCGCGAATGGTCTTGATGGGGGCGCTCATCACCGAGGCGATGGGCTGGTTCAGCGCCTCCGGATCGGCGGGGTCGACCGCCAGGGCGTCATGCTCGGTCCAGATGCCCACCGGCTTGCCGTCGCTCACCACCACGATCGAGCTGCACCGTTCCTCGGTCATGCGGCGGGCGGCTTCGAGAATGGAGGTCCCGGGCGGGCAACTCAGCAGCGTCTTTTGAACGATGCGGTCGATGGACTGATCTGGGGGCACTGGACGATCCACCTTGATAGCTGCCTCGATTCCTGCCTGCCGCACGACGGTCCCTCTCCACGGAGCCGGAGCCCTGGACTGCATCCTTTATCAGTTTTGCGTAACTTTCCGGCCGGCGCAACCGCCGTCACCGATTTTCCTTGATGCTTGTCATTCCCCGAGTCCGGGGCGGACGGGGAAAGGGGCGGGCCGGACGGAGGGGTCAGTGCCCCTGGATGGCCTCGGCCTCGTCCGGCATCGGCAGGGTGAAATCGCGCCCCAGGGCCACCACCTTGCCGATGATGATCATGGTGGGGGGGCGGACA
>NZ_CACVCH010000056.1 GCF_902729425.1 Magnetospirillum sp. SS-4
GGGGCGGGCGGGGAGGGGACGAAGCGGCTGTTGGTCCAGGTCTGGATGCCGTCGGCGGTGCGAAGCACGCCTTCGGCGGTAAGGGAGATGCTGGCCGCCGGACGGTGGCGGATCATGTCGAATCCGGCCGCGACCAATTGCCGCGCCAGATCCATGTCGCCGGCCTCGTTGATGCTGGCGACGTGCAGCCGCTTCACCCGT
Source organism: Magnetospirillum sp. SS-4 (assembly GCF_902729425.1). Taxonomy (GTDB): domain Bacteria; phylum Pseudomonadota; class Alphaproteobacteria; order Rhodospirillales; family Magnetospirillaceae; genus Phaeospirillum. The sequence continues at coordinate 202 of NZ_CACVCH010000056.1, forward strand.
TCGGCCAGGGCGGGAAGGGCGGCCGTCACCGCCTGGAGTTCCGCCCCCCTCAAATCGAGGTGAAGCAGGTCGACGGCGCCGTCCACCCGGTCGAGAAGGCTGGACATGGGCAGTGCGGCGACGCTGCTCAGACGGTGCGAGCCGCCGTCGGTGGCGACGACCATTTCCCGATGTCGCCGCGCCGCCTCCCGCCAGCCCTCGAAGAAGGCGAGCCCCTGATCGTAGTTGCAGGCTTCGTCGTCGGGAAGGGCCGGGGAGGCGTCACGGCGGAACAGGACCGGTTCCGCCGCGACATGGATGGCGACGTTGATCAGGTCATGATCCGCCGGATCGAGGTCGTTGTCGGTGAAATGCCGAAGCAGCCACTGGAACCGCGTCGGATGCGGTTCCACCCCCACCAGCCTCGTTTCCCGGATGTCCAGGCCCGGATGGCGGCGGATCAGGGCGGCGGCGGTGACCAGCCAGCGGCCATAGCCGGCTCCGGCCTCGATCATGACGAAACGGCGGTCCGCCGCCTCCAGGGCCATCAGAAGATCGAGCAGCCGATAATGGTCGGAATAGTGCGGCGGCGGCACGGACAGTCCTGAGCCGCGGCCGCTCGTCAGGCGTCCGGCCGGCAGTTGGCGCTCGAAGTCCGGACGCAGGCGGATGCCGAACACGTCGACGGCAAGCTCGCCGTCCCGTTCCGGCCGGGTCAGGGAAAGGCGGCCGAAGGCGGGATGGTATGGCGGCGAATGTTCGAACGCCTGTAGGGCCGCCTGGGCCAGCGGGGTTTCGATCACTCCGGGCATTGACGCCATGGCCACCGCCCCGACGGCATCGCCTTCGAGAAAGCGTCCGACCGCCTCATGGATCACGCGGGAGGCGTCGCCGCTCACCGGTCAGCTCCAGAACAGCCGTTCGCAGCGCGAGATGCATTCGTTGCGCAGCATGTTGGCCCGCGAGAACCAGTAGATGTAAAGCCGCAATTCGTCGCCGGGCAGCGCCATGATGTCGCCGCGATACAAGATTTCCTGGGTTTCCCACATCAGCAGGTTGGAGGCCAGCAGGCCGAAATAGGCGGCCCCCCAACTGTCGCCGTTCACCTCGGCGGTCAGGGTCGAGACCTTGTTGAGCAGCGTCGGGTCCCCGGGCGAGGCGTCGGCCAGCGCGTCGACGATCGAGGCCACCTGGGTTTCCAGCAGGTGGTCGGCCTCGGCGTGCCTTCCTTCCTTGCGGCGCAGCGCCCATTCCTTCATCAGCAAGATGGTGACGCGGTCGCACAGGATGCCGACGGTGTTCATGCCGACGGCGTGCCGGCCGCGGAATTCGGCGGCGGGCGGCGCCGTGCCCAGCGCCTCGAACCGCTGCACCATTTCCGCGCGCGCGGCTCCGGTCGCCGCCTCCAGCCGTTTCAATGTGTGGTCGATGGACGGTTCGTTCCCGGCGGGCGGCACCCTGGACAGGAAGTCGCGGCTGATGGCGACGACGTCGTGGAAAAAGGCGTGGGTGCGCTTGTCCATGGCGTTCAGTCGACGACGACGGGGTCGGGCAGCGGCACGATGAACCTGCCCTTGAAGCCCTTGGCCCTCAGCTTGGGCATCAGTTCTCCGGCGATGTGCCACGAGAACAGCAGGGCATAGTCGGGCTGGTCGTCGAACATGCGGGATTCCTCGACCACCGGAACCAGGGTGCCCGGCAGGTTGCGCCCGATTTTCCTGGACCCCTTGATCTCGACCACATAGTCGATCAGGCCGTCGTCGAGGCCGACGTAATTGGCCAGGGTCGAGGCGCGGGACGGCGCGCTGACCGCGATGACCCGCTCGCCCCTGGCCTTGATGTCGGCCAGCAGGCCGTGCAAGCGCAACTTGGACAAGATGGTGCGGTCGCGGAACGTCCGCAGTTGTTCGCGCATGGGGCCGCGCGCCGCTTCCGCCGCCAGGATGGCCGCGACCGACGGCTGCACCGGCCGTGTCCCGCGCCGGGCGGCATAGACCCGGATCGAGCCGCCATGGCTGGGAATGGGGCAGGCGTGGATCACTTCAAGCCCATGCCCTTCAAGCAGGTTGCGGACGCTGGTCAGCGAGTAGTAGCGCAGATGCTCGTGATAGACCGTATCGTACTGGACGGTGTCCAGCAGCGGAATCAGGTAGTGGGATTCGTTGATGAAGACGCCGTCGTCGCCCAGCATGGCGATCACGCCCTCGACGATGGCGTGAACGTTCTCGATATGGGCGAAGCAATTGGCGGCGGTCACCACGCGGGCGGGACCGTGGCTGGCGCGGACGCGGGCGCCGACCTGGGGGGAGAAGTAGGCGGTTATGGTCTCGATGCCCTTGTCGACGGCCAGCCGGCCGGCGTCGGTGGGTTCGATGCCCAGCACCCGGTGCCGACCCTGGAACTTGGACAGCAAGGTGCCGTCGTTGGAACCGATGTCGACCACCAGGTCGTCGGCGCCCAGCCCCAGCAGGGCGGCGCTTTCCTCGGCCAGGTTGGCGAAGTTCTCATGCAGGATGCGGGTGGTGCCGCTGGTATAGGGATAATCCGGCGGAAACAGGATTTCCGGATCGACCACCAGGCCGATCTGCACCAGTTCGCATTGGGGGCAGTACAGCAGTTCGGCCGGATAGGCCGGCTGTTCGTGCGGGCGCTGGCCGATGGGACGCATCTGGTTGACCGGCGGCAGGTAGCCCAGGAACAAGACCGAGTCCAGTTCGGCGTGACCGCAGACCTGGCAACTGTCCACCACCACGCTGCCGCCGGTTCCGGCCGCCAGCTTCGTGTTCGTTCCGGTGCTCATGATTGGTCCTTGGGGGCTAGATGTCGGTTGCTCTCGTACCACAGCACCACCGGCGGCAATCCGGTCGCCAGGGGGCGCGACGGCGAGAAGCCGAGCGAGCGGAGCCTGGAAATGTCGGGGCAGCGGCGAAGGGTGCCGCCCGGTTGCAGCCGGCCGGGGACGATGGCGATCGAGCGTCCCAGGGCGGCGGCGGCGGCCTGGGCCAGATAGGCCACGCTCACCTCCTCGTCGTTGCCGACATGATAGATTTCGAGATGGCGGCCCTTGTCAAGGACGGTGGCGATGGCGTCGCAGAAGTCGTCGATGTGGACGAAGGCGCGGGTCTCGTCGCCGGTTCCCTGGATGGGAAAGGGATGGGGACCGCCCGCCGGGGGCAGCGCCGCCAGCCGCAGGGCGAATTCCGGCACGACGTGTTCCCAGCCCATGTCGGGGCCGTAGACGTTGTGCGGGCGGAACACCATCACCCGTTCGAAGCCGGTGCGGCCGTAATTCAGCGCCATCAGTTCGCTGATGATCTTGCCGCCGCCGTAGGAATAGCGCGGGTTGAGCGGGTCGGGCACCGACAGCGGCGCACGCTCGTCGGTGGGGACGTCGGGCGGCGTCTGATAGACCTCGGAACTGGAGGCAAGCACCAGTTCGCCGATATCGTGATGGCGGCAGGCGTCGAGGACGTTGATCATGCCCTTGACGCCGACGTCGAGCACCAGTTCCGGCTGTTCGTAGAAAAAACGGGTGCCGTTGACATAGGCCAGGTGCAGCACGCTGTCGGCTCCGGCCGCCGCCTTGCGCACCGCCTCGGCGTCGCGGATATCGCCCTCGACCAGGTCGACGTCGTCCAGAATGCCGTCCAGCCGCCGCAGCGCCCCGCGCGAGTTGTTGTCCAGGACGCGGACGATGGCGCCGTCGGCCACCAGCCTTCGCACCAGCGCCGCGCCGATGAATCCCGTTCCGCCGGTGACCAGATAACGCTTCGCCGTCATGATGATGCCTCTTCCCCGCTCAGGCTTGTGGCAGGACCGCGTCCACATGACAGCCGAGGCTGCCATAGCCGACGCCCTTGGGAAGCATCAGGCCGCGGGCGGAAAAATTGTTCCACAGGTCGTAGATGAAGCAGGGCCTGGCCGTCCGCGCCGCCAGGCTGTTGATGGGCATGCCCGAGAAGACCGGGTGGTTGTTCAGGATCATCATCAGGTGGCTGCCGGCGAACGCCTCTTCCAGCGAGGCGCAGGGCTCGATCCCGAAAGCGGCGATGTCGGCGGCCGAGACCACCGCGTCGTAACCGCGGATGCGCGCGGTCGGGAACAACTGGACGAGGCGGTCGAGGATCGGTCTCGCCGTGGTGCCGCGCAGGTCGTCGGTGGCCGGGCGCCCCTTGAAGGCCAGCCCCAGCAGGGTTATGACCGGCGAGGACGGCGTTCCGATGCGCGCGGCCGTGCCGGCCAGGAATTCGGCGGAACGGGGCAACTGGCGTTCGTTCTCGGCCCGGGCGGCGGCGGTGATCGCGGCCTCTTCCCCGCGGCCGCGGATGCCGTCCATCAGGATATAGGGGTCCTTGGTCAGGCATGGCCCCCCCACCGGCCCGGGCATGGGCAGGTTGGTGCGACCATAGCCCAGCTTGCCGGCCGAAATGACCTCGGCGACGTTGACGCCCGAGGTGTCGCACAGCCGCGCCACCTCGTTGACGAAGCCGAACATCACGTCGCGGTGGACGTTGTCGATCAGCTTGATCATCTCGGCGGCCTCCAGGCTGCTGACCCTGACCACCGTGGGGGTGATGAACTGGAACAGCTGGGCAGCGCGGACCGCCGCCGCCATGTCGCCGCCGCCGACGATCTGGGGCAGGTGCCGCAATTCCTGGAGCGCCTGGCCCTCCACCGTGCGTTCGGGGCAGAAGCACAGGCCGTATTCCTTGCCGGTGGCCGACAGGATCGGCAGAACCAGCTCGCGCGTCACCCCCAGGCGGACGGTCGAGCGCATGATGATCAGGGCGCCCGGCCGGTAATGGGCGGCGATCTGGCGGACGGTGCCGTCCACCATGTCCAGGCGGGGATTGCCGTCGGCATCCAGCGGCGTCCCCACCGTGACGAAATAGACGGTGGCGTCGCAGTCCGCGGGAATGTCGCGATGGATCGAAAGCCGTCCCGCTTTCATCACCCGCCCCAGCACCTCGGCCAGATTGGGCTCGTGGAAATGGGGTTCGCCCCGGTTCAGCGCCTCGACCACATCCGCGCGGATCTCGATGCCGAAGACGGTGAACCCCACTTCGGCCAGGGTCGCCGCCAGGGTCAGGCCGACATAGCCGAGACCGACGACGCAGACGCGCCGGTCGGAAAAGGACGGGGGAAGATCGCTCATGAACCGGATGTCCGCCGGATGGGTGCCAGTCCCGATTCGGGGCCGCCGGCTTCGACGATTCCGGCCAGGGATTCCGTTTCGAATCCGGTCATCCGCTCCGATCCTCTTTCGGCCGCCCGTTCCGGGGGGATCCCGGTCGGGTTGGCTGCGCCTTTTCTACTGATCGGTGACGGTGATCTCATGGCGAGGGGTTTGATGTCAATGTCGCGCTGCCAGGATCGGATCGGGAAAATCGGTATACTTTAAGCTTGAAATATGTCGGGGATTTAGTTTATGCATAAAGAATTATCGGGCCGCCGGCCGGGTCGGGCGGGCGGGGCAATCCAACGCTGGAGCGGAAGACATGAGCGCGGACAAGGACGTCATCAAGGAACGGTCGATGATCAAGCAAAAGGAGATGATCGCGCGGAACTACGACGCCATCACCTCCAAGCACGAGACCGGCCGCAAGGTCGCCTCGACGTTCGTGCCCGGCAACCTCAACGAGCTGATCATGTCGTTCGGCATGCTGAACAACCTGCCGGAGATCAATGCCATCCAGGGCGGGCTGCGCAAACAGTCGGGCGCCTATATCATGGACGCCGAGAAGAATGGCCATTCCGAGGATGTCTGCACCTACGTCAAGGCCGACATCGGCATGATGGGACGCGGCAACCTCGCCCCCAATGGCAAGCCGTTTCCGGCGCCCGACCTGCTGCTGCTCAGCTATACCGGCTGCTACACCTTCATGAAGTGGTTCGAGCTGCTGCGCGAGGAATACAAGTGCCCGACCGCCATGCTGCACGTCCCCTATACCGGCGACGGCCACTCGACCGCCAACATGCGCGACTACATCGTCAAGCAGTTGAAGGAATCGGTGATTCCCGCCATGGAGCAGGTCTCCGGGGTCAAGTTCGACATCGACCGCCTGCGTGAATGCCTGAAGCTTTCCGCCAAGGCCGAGGATGATCTGGTCTGGGTGCTGCAAAGCGCCAAGAACAAGCCGTCGCCCATCGACGCCTATTTCGGCGCCGTCTATTACGTCGGGCCGATCTTCACCGCCTTTCGCGGCACCCAGGACGCCGTCGAGTTCTACCAGATCCTGAAGGGCGAGATCGAGGACCGCGTCCGCCAGGGCAAGGGGCCGATCACCCCGGAAGGCGACATGGGACCCGAGCGTTATCGTCTGGTCACCGAGGGTCCGCCCAACTGGACCCATTTCCGCGATTTCTGGAAGATGCTCTATGACGAGGGCGCCGTCGCCGTCGCCAGTTCCTACACCAAGGTCGGCGGCGTCTACGATTTCGACGGCTTCCGCCACGACCCCGATCATCCGCTGGAGAGCCTGGCCGATTACTGCCTGGGCTGCTACACCAACCGCAACCTGCCCGAGCGGGTCAACATGCTGGCGACCTATGTGGAGGAATACGAGGCCGACGGCCTGCTGATCAACTCGATCAAAAGCTGCAACAGCTTCGCCGCCGGCGAGCTTATGATGATGAAGGAAGTCGAGAAGCGCACCGGCCGGCCCGGCGCCTTCGTCGAGACCGATCTGGTCGATCCGCGCTATTTCTCGGCCGCCAACGTCAAGAATCGCCTGGAAAGCTATTTCCAGATGATCGACCAGAAGCGCCGGGCCGGCGGGTCGGCTCCGGCCGCCGCCGCGCAGTGATGGAGACAAGGCCGGGCGGGGGCGTTCGTCCGCCCCCGTCCGGGCCTTTCGCCGGGGATGCCGATCGGGAGGTCTGGCCGTGGAAAAGCTGACGATCATGAAGATGCGGGTGGGGCCGTCCGATCGCGACGGCCTGCTGGTCAGCCTGTCCATCGGTGACCCGGCCGGCCCCATCGCCGGGCAGTCCATCTCCATGACCCTGCGGGTTCCGGGTGATCTCGGCCGCTCGGCCAGGGACATTCAGGCGGCGGCGTTGCGGCGCTGCACGGAAATCCTGGGTGGCGAGGTGGCGCTGGACGACGGCGCTTGCGGTCGCGACGGCAACGTCGTTCCTCTTCACGGAGGTGCCGTCATCCGCGACGGCGCGCGGCGCTGAGCCGGGCCGGCCGGTTCCGCCATGCCCCCCTTCACCCCAAGGCGGGACTGGCGTAGAATTGGAACGAGGTCATGCGAAAGGGGGCCGCCATGACGCCTGGGATATCGCGCAGGATGTTCGTGGCCGGAGCGGCGGCCTGTGCCGGCGTGGGGGCGTTCCCTCCCGCCGAGGCCGCGCTCCCGCCCACTCCCGCCACGCGGCGCGGGCTGATTATCATGGTCGAATTTCCCGACAATCCGTTGCGGGTCGAGCAGGGCTGGGTCGAGGAGCGCTTCGCCATCCTGGACCGCTATGTCCGGGAAATGTCCTACGGCCAGGACAGTCTGGACGTCCACGCGAGCGGCTGGCGGATGATGCCGCAGCCCTTGTCGCGCTACGCCATTTCTCCGATCAACCTGCAAGTGGACAAGACCCGCGTCATCATGCTGATCCAGCATGCCATCGACGCCATCGACGACGATTACGACCTGTCCCGCTACGACCATGTGGTGGTGTATTTGCGGGCGCGCTTCCTCGATTACGGCATGGTCGGGCTGTGCGGTTATCCCGGCATGCTGGGCTGGCGCACCGAACTGCCCTTGCAAACCCGGCTCGGGCAGTCGGTGCGGGGCGGAGTGGCGATCTTCACCGCCTCGGCCCATCCAGGCACCCTGTTCCATGATTGCGCCCATGTCTGGGGCGGCGTGCGGGACGGCAAGCGCCGGGTGCCCTGCCTGTACGACCACGATCTTCAGGTCCAGTATCCCACCCTGGACAAGGGGTGGGCGAACGCGCTGATCAACATGGGGTTCTGGGACCCGATGTCGTGCCATTCCTACAAGCGCGAGTTGCCGCCGCCCGGCATTTCCAGTTGGACCAGGCTGCGCCTGGGCTGGATGCCGGCCGCCAAGATCAGGGATGTTTCCCTCGATGGCCCGCCCGAGGAGATTGTTCTGGCTCCGTTGGCGGACGGTTCGGGCGAGACCCTGGCGATTCGGGTTCAACTGAGCCGGTCCCGCTATGTCCTGATCGAGAATCGCCAGCCGGTCGGCCACTTCGACACCATCCTGCCCGGCCATGGCGTCCTGGTCATGAAGGCCGACGACGACGTCGCCGAATGCCGGCACGGGCGGGCCCCGGTCCGCCTGATCGACGCCGACCCCAGCCAGAAGCATCTGCTGGGGGCCGCCTTCGATATCGGCAGGCAGGCGGCCTGCCGCGACGGTGAAACCGGCCTGTCCGTGACGTTGCTGGAAAAGATCGGATTATCCTATCGGGTTCGTGTCGGGCGCGAGGCCTGACCGTCTTTGACGATGAGGGCGGTGAAGGAGGCCCCCGCATCCGATTAGCAACTGGCGGCTAACCGGCATTTCCAATATTGTTTACGGGGGATTGCATGGCCGGGGATCGTGTATGGGTGTCGAGGACGGTTCCGACATCGGTTTGAGTCAGACGCTCCAGGCGATCTTCGATAACGCCATGGACGCCATCTGCCTGCATCGGAACGGCCTTCACACCCTGGTCAATCCCGCCTATCTGCGGCTGTTCGGCTATGATTCCCCCGACGAGCTGATCGGAACCTCGATCATCGACACCGTGGCCCCCGATCAGCGTCCCCTGGTGCTTGACCGTATCACCCGGCGCGCCAGGGGCGAGGCGGTGGAGGCGGAATACGTCACCCGCGGCCTCCGCCGCGACGGCTCCGCCTTCGACATGGAGGTGCATGGCTCCAGCTATGCGCTTGGCGGCCGGACCTATACCATGGCCATCCTGCGCGACGTCACCGCGCGCCGGGAAGAGGCGGTCCGGGTGCGCGAGAGCGAGGAGCGCATGCGCACCTTGTTCGATTCGTCGCCCGATCCGGCCTGGATCATCGAGGACAACCGGTTCATCGAATGCAACGACGCCGCCGTCTCCATCCTGGGCTATCCGTCCAAGGACGTGCTGCTGTTCATCCATCCGTCGCAATTGTCGCCGCCGGTCCAGCCCGATGGCGAGTCGTCCTTTTCCAAGGCGGAGCGGATGATGGCCCAGGCCAGGGAGAAGGGAATCCATCGCTTCGAATGGGTTCATACCCGACTGGACGGCAGCGAGTTCCTGGCCGAGGTCACCTTGTCGGCCATCGTCCTGCAAGGCCGGCCGGTGATCTATTGCGCATGGCGCGACATCACCGAGCGCAAGCTGGCCGAAGCCGAGATGCAGCTGGCCGCCAGCGTGTTCCACACCACCCAGGAAGGAATCCTGATCACCGATTCCACCGGCGTGATCGTCTCGGTCAATCCCGCCTTCACCGAGATCACCGGCTACACCGCCGAGGAGGCGATCGGCCAGACCCCCAGGCTGTTGAAGTCCAATCATCACGACGACGCCTTCTACACCGGCATGTGGCGGCAGATCATCAATGAGGGCGGCTGGCAGGGCGAGCTGTGGAACCGCCGCAAGAATGGCGAGGCCTTCCTGGAATGGCTGACCATCACCGCCATTCCCGGCGCCGATGGTCGCTTTTCCCGTTTCGTCTCGGTCTTCACCGACGTCACCGAATTGCGGCGCAAGGACGAACAGATCCGCTATCAGGCCTATCACGACGCGCTGACCGGCCTGCCCAACCGCGCCCTGCTGGACGACCGTCTGGAACACGCCATCGACGTGGCGCGGCGTCAGGCCAATCAGGTGGCGGTCCTGTTCCTCGATCTCGACCGTTTCAAGGTGGTCAACGACAGCCTTGGGCATCAGGAGGGCGACAAGCTGCTCCAGACCACGGCGCAGCGCATCCAGGACTCGGTCCGCCGCAGCGACACGGTGGGGCGGCTGGGCGGCGACGAGTTCATCGTCATACTGGGCGACTTCACCGATACCGCCGAGGTCGCCCAGGTGGCCGACAAGATCATCGCCGCCATCGCCGCGCCGTTCGATATCTCGGGTCGTCTGCTCCACTCGGGGACCAGCATCGGCATCGCGGTATTTCCGCAGGACGGCGACGATGGCCCGACCCTGATGAAGAACGCCGATATCGCCATGTATCAGGCCAAGGCGGCGGGGCGCAGCACCTTCCGCTTCTTCGATCCCAGCATGAACCTGCGCGCCCAGCAGCGCCTGGAGATGGAGGCCAGCCTGCGCCGGGCGCTGGAGGACGGCGAGTTCGTGCTGTACTACCAGCCCAAGGTGCATGTGCCGACCGGCCGGCTGTGCGGCGCCGAGGCGCTGATCCGCTGGCGCCAGCCCGGCGGCGAGCTGATTTCCCCCATCGACTTCATTCCCATCGCCGAGGAAACCGGCCTGATCGTTCCCATCGGCTATTGGGTGCTGGAACAGGCCTGCCGCGACGTGCGGAGCTGGCGCGACGCCGGCCTGCCCGACATTCCGGTGGCGGTCAACCTGTCGGTCCGCCAGTTCCGTGACGAATCCCTGGTGCGGCGCATCGAGGAAATTCTGCTCCGCCACGGCATCTCCGGCGACGCCATCGAGGTGGAACTGACCGAATCGGCGGTGATGGAAGACCCGCAGAAGGCCATCGTCACCTTGCAGCGGCTGCGTGGACTGGGATTGCGGGTGTCGGTGGACGATTTCGGCACGGGCTATTCCAGCCTGGCCTATCTCAAGCGCTTTCCCATCAGTGCCATCAAGATCGACCGGTCCTTCATCGCCGACCTTGGGATTGATCCCGAGGACGCCGCCATCATCCAGACCATCATCGCCCTGGCGCGCATCCTGCGTCTCGACGTGGTCGCCGAGGGCGTCGAGACCGACGGCCAGTTGGCCTTCCTGTCGGAACTGGGCTGCGACGTGGTCCAAGGCTATCATTACAGCCGCCCGCTTCCGGCCGACGAATATGTCGGCTGGCTGCGCCGCCGCGGCGAATGGAAGGACGGCGCCGCCTGATTCCCCGGCCGAAGGCGACAAAGCCCCTTTCCATAACAGTGTTGTAATATGTAATAACTATTCCACGATGAACCGGCCAGGATCGATTCCGGCCAGCGGAATGGCGAGGGCGCGCACCCATGGCACTGGATAGATCGCTGACCAATGTCGAACGGACGTTCCAGTGGGATGACGTGATCGTCTCCAAGACCGATCTTGCCGGCAAGATCACCTATGCCAACGATGTCTTCATCGGCATCAGCGGCTATGCCGAGGATGAATTGCTGGGGGCGCCCCACAGCATCCTGCGCCATCCCGCCATGCCGCGCTGCGTGTTCAAGTTCCTGTGGGACCGGATCGGGCAGGGGCACGAGGTGTTCGCGTATGTGATCAATCGGGCCAAGAACGGCGACCATTACTGGGTCTTCGCCCATGTGACGCCATGCTACGACCGCGCCGGCAATATCGTGGCCTATCACTCGAACCGCCGGGTGCCCAAGGCCGAGGCGGTGGCGACGGTCAAGCCGCTTTACGAGACCTTGCTGGGCATCGAGACTCGGGCCGCCGACCGCAAGGCCGGGATGGAGCAATCCTTCGCCGCCCTGGTCAAGACCATCGGCGATCTCGGTTTCGACAGCTATGACCGTCTGGTCATGACCATCAGCCGGTAGGAGAAGCGCCTTGTCCACTCCCTCGCTCCGTCGGCAGGTCGCCCGCACCTCGACCCTGACCCTGGTGGCGCTGCTGGTCACCGGCGGCGTCGCCTTCGCCGCTATCGCCCACGGGCTGATGATGGCGTCCGCCGGCGGCGGCGACCGCACCCCCGGCCTGATCATGCTGGCGCTGGCGGCGGTGGCCGGCGCCGTCCTGTTCCCGCTGATGCTGAAGTCGCATCGCCAGATCACCTCCATCATCGATCTGGTGGAGCGTGGCGAGGCAGTGGCGTCGCGGGCGGCTGCCGGCGACCTCAATATCCGCCTGACCCGCATCGGCCGCGACGACGAGCTGGGCCGCATGCTCAACGCCCTCAACCGGGTGCTGGACATCACCGAGGAATTCGCCAAGGACACCGGCGCCGCCATGAAGTTCGCCGGCGAGAAGAAGTATTTCCGCTTCATTCCGCTTCAGGGGCTGCGCGGCGACTATCTCGACTACGCCACCATGATCAACAAGGTGCTGGACGACATGGATGCCCGCGACCGGGAAACCCGCAATTTCGAGGAAACGGTCGAGTCCCTGGTGTCGCAGGTCTCGGTGGCGACCCGGGGCATCGGCCAGACCGCCAACATCATGGCTCAGCGCTCGGAAAGCGCCGGCGGCCGCTCGCTCGACGTGGGCGAGGCCGCCGAGGTCACCACCCAGCGCGCCGCCGCCGTTTCCGAATCCAGCCGGCAGTTGGCCGCCGCCATCAACGAGATCGCCCAGCGGGTCAACGAATCCGCCCATGTGGCCCAGTCGGCGGTGGGCGATATCGCCCAGACGGTCGAACGCATGAACGGCTTGGCCGAATCGGTCAGCCAGATCGGGGACGTGGTCAACCTGATCAACGACATCGCGTCCCAGACCAACCTGCTGGCCTTGAACGCCACCATCGAGGCCGCCCGCGCCGGTGAGGCCGGCAAGGGCTTCGCCGTGGTGGCGGGCGAGGTCAAGAACCTCGCCAACCAGACGGCGCGGGCCACCGAGGATATCACCCGTCAGGTCGGCGCCGTTCAGGAGGCCGCCCGCTCGGCCGCCGCCGGCATTACCGGCGTGGTCGACACCATTCGCGGCATCGACCAGATTTCCGCCGCCATCGCCGGCGCGGTGCAGGAACAGGAGGCCGTTACCCGCGAGATTTCCTCCCACATCGACGAGGTCGCCGCCAAGGCGGCGGAGGTCTCGACCAACGTGGCGCATATGTCCCAGTCCTCGGCCCAGGCCTGCGGCGGCACCATCCGGGTGATCTGGAGCGCCCGCACGCTGAGCAAGGTGGTGGATTCGCTGAGCCAGAGCGTCGACGACTACGTCGGCAAGGTGCGCTGAGGAGGATGGCGCCCTACACCAGGGTCTCGATGATCCTGACCGCCGCCGGCAGGTCGTCGACAACGTGATCGGCCTTGGTGCCGGTCACATGGTCGCGGCCGTGGCCGGTGCGAACCAGGAAGGTGGTGGCGCCGACGGCCCGGCCCAGTTCCACGTCCACTTCCTTGTCGCCGATCATGAAGGATGCCGCCGGATCGAAGTGATGCTCGGCCACCGCCTGGGCGACCATGCCGGGCAGCGGCTTGCGGCAGTCGCAGACGTCGGTGGGGGCGTGCGGACAGACATAGATCCCGTCGATGGCTGCGCCTTCCGCCTCCAGCAAGGCGTAGAGGCGGGTGTGAATCTGTTCCAGCCGCTCCAGGTCGAAATAGCCCCTGGCGATTCCCGACTGGTTGGTGACCACCGCCACCCCGAGGCCGAGCCGGTTCAGCCGCCGGATCGCCGCGCCGACGCCGGGATAAAGCTCCAGTTGGTCGGGATCGGACAGGTAGTGCTTTTCCACGTTGATGGTGCCGTCGCGGTCGATCAGGGCGAAACGTCTGGCGGTCATGTCAGGTCCTTTGCAGTCTCGCGGCGAAGAATGCATCCATGCCGCCCCGTTCGGCAAGATGGCAGGGCAGGGTGCGCAGATCGCCGGCGGTGGTGACGGCCTCGGCCAGCCCGCCGACCTCGGCGGCCGTGACGGGAACCCGCCTCAGCGGCGCGCCTTCGGCCAGCAGGCGGTCCACCTGTTCCGCCCCTTCCTCGGGTTGCAGCGAGCACACGCAATAGACCAGAATTCCACCCGGCTTCAGCATGGGCAGCGCCGCCCGCAGCAGCCGGGCCTGGACCCCGGCCAGCTTGACGACCTCGGCCGGATTCTTATGCCAGGCCACGTCGGGGTGCCGGCGCAGCGTGCCGGTGGCCGAGCACGGGGCGTCCAGCAGGATGGCGTCGAACGGTTGGGACGGCGTCCAGGCGCCGGCATCGGCTTCCACCACGGTGGCGGTCAGGCCGAGGCGGGCCAGATTGTCGGAAAAGCGCACCAGCCGCTTGGCCGAACGGTCGACCGCGGTCACCACCGCGCCGGCGGCGGCCAGTTGCAGCGCCTTGCCGCCGGGAGCGGCGCACAGATCGGCGACGGATTTGCCGGCCACGTCGCCCAGCAGGCCGACCGGCAGGGCGGCGGCGGCGTCCTGCACCCACCACGCCCCCTGGTCGAAGCCCGGCAATCCGGTCACCGAACCGCCGCCTTCAAGGCGGCGCAGGCTGCCGCCGGGCAGGATCTCGGCTTCCAGCCGTTCGGCCCAGCCCTGGGGATCCGAGGCGACGGTGATGTCCATCGGCGCCTCCACCAGATGGGCGGCGGCGATGGCTCGGGTGGCGTCCTCGCCATAGGCCGATGTCCAGGACCGCCACAGCCAGTCCGGCATGTTGAGCCGCGCCGCGTCCTGGCCGGCCACCATGGCGGCGCCGTCACGGGCAAGCCGTCTCAGCACGGCGTTGATCAACCCGGCGAAACCGGCCAACTGGGTCCCCTTGACCAGATCGACGCTGGTGGAGATGGCGGCATGGGGGGGGACGTCAAGGAACAGCAGTTGGGCGATGCCCAGGCGCAGCGCATGCTGCGCGGCGGCGGCCTTGGCGGGCAGCGGCTTGTCCAGGCAGGTCTCGATCAGCACCTCGATCTGGCCGAGCCGTCGCAGCACGGTGGCCAGCAGCAGGCGGACGAAGCCGCGGTCCCGTTCGTCGAGGCCGGCGAGGCGGGAATCCTCCAGCACCTCGTCCAGCAGCCGCTGGCGGTCGAGGATGGCGGACAGCAGGTCCACGGCGATGGCGCGGGGGGATGGTCTTGGGGGATGTCGGGGAGATCGGCTCATGGCCGCACCCTCGCCTCTCGGGCGACGAAAGTCAAACCCGACGAAGAGGCGTCAGGGCGGTCACTGAGCGGCGGGCTTGGTCTCGGCGGCGGGAGCGGCCGGCGGCGCGTCGGTCGGCTTGGCCGGGCTGACAGGGGGCGTATCGGACGCCGGGGGCGTATCGGAAGCCGGGGATGGGGCCGGAACCTTGGGCGTGGACGGCGGAGCCGCAACGGCGGCCTCGGCGGTATCGACGAACACCACCACCACCTCGACGGCGGTCGGGTCGGGCCGTTCCAGCATGATCTTGAAGCTGGCGGTGCCCTGCGGTTCCAGCGCGGTGACCGGCGCCTTGGACAGTTTTTCCTGGACCGGCCGCTTGTCCTTGTCCATCAGCACCAGTTTCATGGTCGGAACCGGCCGGACGCGGTCGCTGATATTGGCGATGATGCCGCGCACCACCAGGACGTCGGTGTCGTTGTGGACGAAGCGTTCGGGCGTGCCGGCCTTGCGCAGTTCCAGCCCGGCGCCCGGCTTTTCGTGCCGCAGCCCCACCTGGGCCAGCATGTCGCCGGCCTCGGGCACCATTTCGACCACCTGATCCTGGAAATAGTAGCCGGCGCCGCCCAATCCCCCCAGGATCAGCAGCAGCAGCAGCAGCCACAAGAGCCCGGTGCCCTTCTTCTCGTCGGGGGCGCGGGTGGCGAAGACGTCGGGAATCGGCTGCGGCCCCTCGTCCAGCAGGCTTTGGCCCAGGTCGTCGTCATCCGCGGCGGATGGACGCGAGCCGAAGCCGGACGGCGGCGGCGAGGACTCGAAATCGTCCAGGTCGGCCGACAGCGATGGACGCGCCGCCGGGCGGGGCGGCTCTTCCCGGCGGGGCTCCTCGAAACGCGGCGCCTCTTCGCGCGGCGTCGGAAAGGACGGCCCCTTCAGGTCGAAATCGGTGTCGTCATCGTCTTCCATCACCATCAGCGGCTGCTGGAACCACTTGTGGCTGCATTTGGCGCACTTCAGCTTGCGTCCGGTCGTGCCGAGGGCCGAATCCGGAATGGAGAAGTTGGTGGCGCAATTGGGGCAGGTGATGAGCATGTGTTCTCAAGACCGGGAAAGACGTACTTTGTTATAGGCTGGAGTCCAGACCAACACAAGCTCTTGAGAAAGGTGGCCTGTGGACAACAGGGATGCGGCCGTGCCATCCTTCGGCCCGTTTGGGAGAAGACGCCGTGCGGCATCGCCCTCGTGGGGAAAATATCATCCGCTTCGACAGCGTCGGGCTGCGTTACGGCCTGGGGCCGGAAGTGCTTCAGGACGTAACATTTGCCTTGCCGTCGGGTTCGTTCCATTTTCTGACCGGCCCTTCCGGCGCCGGCAAATCCTCGTTGCTGCGCCTGATGTATCTGGGCCTGCGCCCGACGCGGGGCCGCGTCGTGCTGTTCGACCGCGACATCGCCAACACCAAGCGCTACGAACTGCCGGCGCTGCGCCGGCGCATCGGCGTGGTGTTCCAGGATTTCCGCCTGCTCGATCACCTGACCGCGCTGGATAACGTCGCCCTGCCGCTTCGGGTCAGGGGGGTGCGCGAATCCGAGATTCAGAAGCACGTTCCCGAATTGCTGGCCTGGGTCGGACTGGCCGATCAACTGGGGGCCAAGCCATCGACCCTGTCGGGCGGGCAGAAACAGCGCGTCGCCATCGCCCGCGCCGTCATCGGACGGCCCGACCTGCTTCTGGCCGACGAACCTACCGGCAACGTCGACGATCACATCGCCATGCGCCTGATGTATCTGTTCGAGGAACTGAACAAGCTGGGAACCACCATCGTGGTCGCCACCCACAATGAATTGCTGGTCCAGCGTTTCGCCCACCTGCCCCGCGTTCATATCGAGCATGGCACCGTGTCGCGAATTCGCGATTCCGGCATGGGGGAGGGGAACTGATGTTCGGCCGCCATTCCGACCTGCCGCTGGCCGGCGACGCCACCTCGCGCTTCCTGCCCTGGCTGGTGGCGCTGATGGTGTTCATGGCCTCCATGGCGGTGGCGGGGGCCTTCGTCATCAACGAGGTCATCACCCGCTGGGATCGCGACGTCTCGGGCACGCTCACGGTGCAGGTGCTGCCGGCCGGCGGCGAGCAGGCCGAGGCCGCCACCGACGAGCGCGTCCGCCTGGCGGTCGACGTCATGCGCAAGGTGCCCGGCGTGGTGGCGGTCAAGGCCTTCGACAAGCGCCGGACCCTGGCGCTGCTGGAACCCTGGCTGGGCAGCACCGACGTGGTCCAGGACCTGCCGCTGCCCCGCCTGATCGACGTCACCATCGATCCCGGCGCCAGACTCGATCTGGCCGAGGTCTCCGAACGCCTGTCGGGCGCGGTGCCGGGCGCCTCCCTGGACGACCATCGGGTATGGCTGTCGCGGCTGGTCAACCTGTCGCGCACCGTCCAGTGGCTGGCGGTGGTGGTGGTGGTGCTGATCGGGGCGGTGACCTCGGCCACCGTGGTCTACGGCACCCGCACCGGCATGGCGGTGCATCACGGCATCATCGAGGTGCTGCATCTGATCGGCGCCCATGACGACTACATCGCCCGGCAATTCGCCGACCGCGCCTTCGCGCTGGGAATCGCCGGCGGCCTGATGGGGCTTGGCATGGCGGTGCCGGCGCTGACCGCCATCGGCTGGGCGGCGCGGCGGGTCGAGGGCGGCTTCCTGCCCAGCCTCGGTCTGCCCATTCTCGGATACGTGGCCATCGGCCTGCTGCCGCTGCTGGCCGCCGGGCTGGCCATGCTGACCGCGCGCCTTACCGTCCACGGCACCTTGTCGCGGATGCCATGAGCCGGTTCCGGTCATCGCGGCGCGCCCTGACGACGCTGGGCATATTGTTCGGCCTGCTGGCGGGCGCCTGGGGCGGCGGGTTGCTGATGTTCGCCGATTCCCTGGGAACCGAGGTCGAGGATCGCGACACCGTCACCGACGCCATCGTGGTGCTGACCGGCGGCAGCGACCGCCTGTCCAGCGGCCTCGCCCTGCTGGAAGCCGGCAAGGGACGCAAGCTACTGGTTTCTGGCGTCCACAAATCGGTCGATCTGGCCGACCTGCTGCGCCGGGCGCATCTGCCGGCGGGAGAGCCGGCTTCCCGCGTCGTCCTGGGGCATGCCGCCGACGACACCGTCGGCAACGCCGTCGAGACCGCCGCCTGGATGGAGGCCGAGGGGTTCGCCTCGCTGCGGCTGGTCACCGCCGCCTACCACATGAAGCGCGCCCGGCTGGAATTCCGTCGCGCCATGCCGCGGGCGGTCATCGTGCCCCATCCGGTCTATCCCGAGGCGGTCAAGACCCGGGAATGGTGGCGTTGGCCGGGCACCGCCAGCCTGCTGGCCACCGAATACACCAAGTATCTGGCCGCAAGGCTGCGCCATCTGTTTTTTCCCAAACTGGAGAGCAAACCGTGATCGTCCTCAGATCAGCCCTGTTCATCATTTTCATGTGGCTGTGGACGGCGACGCTGTCCGTGCTCTACCTGCCGCTGCTGGTCCTGCCGCGCAAGGCGATGCTGCCGGCGGCGAAGGTCTGGCTGAACGGGGTCCAGGCCGGCCTGCGTCTGCTGGCGGGTCTGCGTTTCGAACTGCGCGGCGCCGAGAACCTGCCGCCCGGCCCGCTGATCGTCGCCTCCAAGCATCAATCGGCCTTCGAGACCTTCGTGTTCCATCTGCTGCTGAACGACCCTGCCTATATTCTGAAGCGCGAGCTGCTGTGGATACCTTTCTTCGGCTGGTATCTCGGCAAGACCGGCGTGGTCGCCATCGACCGTTCCGCCGGCACCAAGGCGCTGAAGGCCATGGTCAAGGGCGCCGGGGACGCGGTGGCCGCCGGCCGGCCGGTGGTGATCTTCCCCGAGGGAACCCGCGCCGCCCCCGGCGCTAGGCTGCCCTACCATTCCGGCGTCGCCATGCTGTATGGCGCGCTGAAGGTGCCGGTGGTTCCCATCGCCTTGAATTCAGGGCTTTTCTGGCGCCGCCGCGGCTTTCTGAAGAAGCCGGGAACCCTGGTGATCCAGGCGCTGCCGGCCATTACCCCGGGCATGGACCGCAAGGCCTTCATGGCCGAACTGGAGACCCGCATCGAGACCGCCACCGACGCCCTGGTGGCCGAGGCGAGGCAGGCTTACCCGTGGGTGTGAGCCTCTCCGCCGGGGGAGAGGCCCGCCCGCCCGCTGTGGAAAAGTCTGTGGATGGGATTTCGGGGCGATTCCATTCCCCTCCTCTGGTCTGTGGGAGCGGGGGATAAGTCGATTTCTCCTTCGTGTCCAATGGATTGGCCGAACATAAGCCTGTTGGTACAAAAAAGGAACGATTGTCTTGATTCCTTCCCCTCGCGAGTCCTAGACTGACGGGGCGCGAGCAGGCGGAGTAATCGGGTCGATGACGCAGATGGCATCCATCTCCCAGCAGATCTGGGACATGAAGTACCGGCTGAAGACCGCCGAGGGCGAGCCGGTCGACAAGACCATCGAGGATTCGTGGCGCCGCGTCGCCCGCACCCTGGCCTCGGTCGAGGTCGATTCCGCCCGGTGGGAGGAGACCTTCCATCAGGCCATGAGCGATTTCAAGGTTCTGCCGGCCGGCCGCATCCTGTCGGGGGCCGGCACCGACCGGCGGGTGACCCTGTTCAACTGCTTCGTCATGGGCAATATTCCCGACGACATGGCCGGCATCTTCGAGCATCTGAAGGAAGCCGCGCTGACCATGCAGCAGGGCGGCGGCATCGGCTACGACTTCTCGACGCTCCGGCCCAAGGGCGCTCCGGTCAAGGGCGTCGGTGCCGACGCCTCGGGGCCGCTGTCGTTCATGGACGTGTGGGACGCCATGTGCCGCACCATCATGAGCGCGGGATCGCGCCGGGGGGCCATGATGGCGACCATGCGTTGCGACCATCCCGACATCGAGGCCTTCATCGACGCCAAGCGCGAACCGGGACGGCTGCGCATGTTCAACCTGTCGGTGCTGGTCACCGATGCCTTCATGCTGGCGGTCAAGGAAGGCACCGGCTGGGAGCTGACCTTCAACGGCGTCACCCATAAAAGCCTGCCGGCGCGCGATCTGTGGAACAAGATCATGCGCGCCACCTATTCCTACGCCGAGCCGGGGGTGATCTTCATCGACCGCATCAACCGGCTGAACAACCTGTATTACTGCGAGGATATCCACGCCACCAATCCCTGCGGCGAGCAGCCGCTGCCGCCCTATGGCGTCTGCCTGCTGGGGTCGGTCAATCTGGCGCGGCTGGTGGAGCGCCCGTTCGAGGACGGCGCCGCCCTCGACCTGGACCGGCTCGACGAACTGGTGCGAGTCGCGGTCCGCATGATGGACAACGTCATCGACGTCTCCAACTATCCGCTGGAACAGCATCGCGCCGAGGCACTGTCCAAGCGCCGCATCGGCCTGGGCGTCACCGGTCTGGCCGACGCCCTGATCCTGTGCAACGCCCGCTATGGCGGCGGCACCGCCATCCGCCTGACCGAGACCTGGATGGCCCGGCTGCGCCGCGCCGCCTATCTGGCCTCGGTGGAACTGGCCAGGGAGAAGGGCTGCTTCCCGCTGTTCGACCGCGACCGCTATCTGGCCGGCGAGACCGTCCGGTCGCTGGACGCCGACGTCATCGAGGCCATCGGAACCCATGGCATCCGCAACGCCCTGCTGACCTCCATCGCGCCCACCGGCACCATCTCGCTGTTCGCCGACAACGTGTCGTCGGGGCTGGAGCCGGTGTTCAGCTTCGCCTACACCCGCACCATGCTGCAACGCGACGGCACCCGGCGCGAGGAGGAGGTGAGCGACTACGCCTACCGTCTGTTCCGCCGCCTGAGGGGGGAGGGGGCGCCGCTGCCCCCGGCCTTCGTCGACGCCCAGAATCTCACCCCCGGCGATCATGTGGTGATGCAGGCCGCCGTCCAGAAATACGTGGATTCCAGCATCTCCAAGACCATCAACATGCCCGAGGAGATCGATTTCGAGTCGTTTCGCGACGTCTACCAGCAGGCCTACGACCTGGGGTGCAAGGGCTGCACCACCTACCGGCCCAACGATGTCACCGGATCGGTGCTGGAGGTCAAGTCTGACAAGCCCGCCGCCGGGGCGGACGAGCCGGAGCTGCCGCTGGAAAAGGCCAGGGTCAGGCATTCCGATCCGTTCGAGGCCGGCGGCATCATCCACCTGACCCAGCCGCTGGACCGGCCCGAGGCCCTGCCCGGTTCCACCTACAAGGTGCGCTGGCCGGATTCCGACCACGCCATGTACATCACCATCAACGACATCATCCAGGACGGCCGCCGCCGCCCGTTCGAGGTGTTCATCAATTCCAAGAACATGGAGCATTTCGCCTGGACGGTGGCGCTGACCCGCATGATCTCGGCGGTGTTCCGCCGGGGCGGCGACGTCGCCTTCGTGGTCGAGGAACTGAAGGCGGTGTTCGACCCCCGCGGCGGCCAATGGGTGGGCGGCCGCTATGTGCCGTCGCTGCTGGCCGCCATCGGCGAGGTGATCGAGCGCCACATGATCTTTGTCGGCTTCCTGCCCGACCCCAAGGCAGCGCGCGAACCGCCGGAGGCGAGGGACCAGAGGCAGGTGGTCAACCTGGGCGAGACCCGCCTGCGCCATTGCCCCAAATGCAACCAGCCGGCCCTGATCCGTTCCGAGGGGTGCGACACCTGTACCTCGTGCGGCTATTCCAAGTGTGGATGATGGTGGGAGCGCCCGACGTCATGCGGACCGGCTGAGACCATGGCCCGGGATTACGGCGTCCTCTGGTTGCAGGCCGGCTCGTGCGGCGGCTGCACCATGTCGGCCCTGGCCGCCGACGATGTCGGGCTGACCAGGGCGTTGGGACGTTTCGGCATCCGCCTGCTGTGGCATCCCGCCCTGTCCGAGGAAAGCGGCGCCGATGCCGTCGCCATTCTCGACGATATCGCCGCCGGACGGGTGGCGCTGGACTGCCTGTGCGTCGAGGGCTCGGTGCTGTTCGGCCCCGAGGGCAGCGGTCGTTTCCAGGTGCTGTCGGGGACCGGGCGTTCCATGAAGGACTGGGTCGCGGCTCTTGCCGCCAAGGCCCGCCATGTGGTGGCCATCGGCGCCTGCGCCGCCTATGGCGGCATGCCGGCGGCCGGGGACAATTCCACCGATGCCAGGGGGCTGGCGTTCTCCGGCGGCGATCCCGGCGGTGCCCTGGGCCGGGACTTCCGCTCCGTCTCCGGCCTGCCGGTCATCAATGTCTCGGGCTGCGCTCCCCATCCGGGATGGGTCGTGGAAACCCTGGCCGCCCTGGCGGCGGGGGAATTCGGGCCGGAACGGCTCGATTCCCTGGGGCGGCCGCGCGCTGTCGCTGACCATCTCGCCCATCACGGCTGTTCGCGCAACGAGTTCTATGAATTCAAGGCCAGCGCCGCCCGGCCGTCGGACCGCGGCTGCCTGATGGAGAATCTGGGCTGCCGGGCGACCCAGGCGCCCGGCGATTGCAATATCCGGCGCTGGAACGGTTCGGGTTCGTGCACCGATGCCGGTTTCACCTGCATCAACTGCACCAGCCCCGGATTCGAGAGTCCGGCCGGACCGTTCCAGGAAACCGCCAAGATCGCCGGCATTCCGGTGGGATTGCCGGTGGATATGCCCAAGGCGTGGTTCGTGGCCCTGGCGGCGTTGTCGAAATCGGCGACTCCCAACCGGGTCCGGACCAACGCCCATGCCGACCATGTCCTGGTTCCGCCCGCCCGTCGCCCGCCGAAGACGCCATGACCGTGACCTCGCGCCTGATTGTCGGGCCGTTCAACCGGGTCGAGGGCGACCTGGAAGTCACCCTCGACATCCAAGACGCCGTGGTCGCCGAAGCTCGGGTCACCGCGCCGCTCTATCGCGGTTTTGAACGGATATTGCTGGCTCGTCCCGTCTCCGACGCCCTGGTGATCGCGCCCCGCATCTGCGGCATCTGCTCGGTGTCGCAATCGGTGGCGGCGGCCCGCGCCCTGGCGCGGGTGAGCGGAACGGACCAGCCCGCCAACGGCCGGCTGGCCGCCGACCTGATTCTGGCGGCGGAGAACGCCGCCGACCACCTGACCCATTTCGTTCTGTTCTTCATGCCCGACTTCGCCCGGTCCTGCTATGCGGGACGAGGCTGGTTCGAAGCGGCGCGGCGACGCTTCGCCGCCGACCTGGGCGAGGCCTCGCGGTCGCTGTTGCCGGCCCGCGCCCGTTTTCTTCACCTCATGGGGATACTGGCGGGCAAGTGGCCGCATTCCCTGGCCCTGCAACCGGGCGGCGTCACCAAGGCGGTGGACGCGGCCGAGCGCCTGCGGCTGCTGTCCATCATCGGGGAATTCCGCGAGGCCCTGGAAACGGTGGTGTTCGCCGACCGCCTGGAGAACTTCGCCGCCCTCGACAGCCTTGCCGCCCTTGCCGCCTGGGCCGACGCCCGTCCCATGGATCACGGCGATGCCCGTCTGTTCCTTCACATCGGCCGCGACCTGGGGTTGGACCGGCTGGGGCGCGGCCCCGGCCTATTGGCTTCGTCCGGCAGTTTCGGCCTGTTCGCGGCCGGGCTGTGGAATGCCGATGGCGGCGGCTTGGGTCCGTTCGATCCCGCCCGGATCACCGAGGATGTGGCCTGCGCCTGGATGGCAGGCGACGCTCCCTTGCCTCCCTTCGCCGGCCTGACCCTGCCGGACGCGGACAAGCCCGGCGCCTACAGCTGGTGCAAGGCGCCGCGCCTGGACGGCAAGGTGGTCGAGGTGGGCGCCCTGGCGCGGCAGGTGGTGGACGGCCATCCGCTGGCCCGCGCCCTCGTCGGTGCTGGTGGTGGCGGTTCCGTGCTGGCCCGCGTGGTCGGCCGGTTGCTGGAACTGGCGCGGTTGATTCCGGCCATGGAGGACTGGACGCGGAATCTGCGGCCGGGCGAGCCGTTTTGCCTGGCTCCGCCCGATACGGCCGTCACCGGCGCCGCCATCGGCATGGTGGAGGCGGCCCGGGGAACCCTGGGCCATTGGCTGAGCGCCCGCGACGGCCGTATCGCTGCCTATCAGATCGTGGCGCCAACCACATGGAACTTCTCGCCCCGCGACGCCGCCGGCCGGCCGGGGGCCTTGGAGCAAGCCCTGGTGGGCACCCCCGCGCTTCCGGGCGAGGCCTCTCCGATCGCTGTCCAGCATGTGGTCCGTTCGTTCGATCCGTGCATGGTCTGCACGGTTCATTGAAAGCAACATATTTATTTTATTGAATTAAATTGTAAGCGTCCAAAACTTATCCAAAACTCGTCCAATAAGCGGGCGTTACCGAGAGCGAATTTCGATCCATTCGGACCCGCGAACGTCGCGGCAGAGCGCCGTCATGTCGGGGGATTTGTGTCCCAGCAACGCCTGCGCATCGATGCCCTGCTCGGCATAGAGCAAAGAGCGGATTTCATGGAAAGTGGGCGGCATGGCGAAGAGAACCGGTCCGGCCAGGATGACGGCGTGCAGGGTGGCGGAAACGGGAAGGGTCGAGCGCACCTCATCCCCCCGCCGGCTGGGGGGCGTCGTCGGCCAGCAGAGACACCCGGGTGAAGCCGGCGGCCTGCACCGCGCCCATCACCTCCATCAGGCTGCCGTAATCGATGCGGCGGTCGCCCTTGATGAACACGGTGGCCGCGCCGCCGTCCTGCTGCAAAGCGGACAGGCGGGCGGAAAGCTCTCCCCTGGGCACCTCGGCCTCGCGGATGAAGACCTTGCCCCCGGCATCGACGCTGATCACCAGCGGGTCCTTGGGCAGGTCGGCCGGGGCGGCCTTGGCGTCGGGCATGTCCAGCGGCACCCCCACCGTCATCAGCGGCGCGGCCACCATGAAGACGATCAGCAGCACCAGCATGACGTCCACCAGGGGCGTGACGTTGATCTCGCTGATGGTCTGGTAGCCGCCCTCGCCGGGGCGGGGGGACGCGCTCATGCTCATGCCATGCCTCTTGCCGCCGGGCGGGTCAGGCGGCCGCCCAGGTCGGAGATCAGGTGGTTGCCATGGGCGGCGATGTTCTTCAGGTCGGTGGCGAACTTGTTGAAGGCCACTACCGCCGGAATCGCCGCCATCAGCCCCATGCCGGTGGCCAGCAGGGCCTCGGCGATGCCGGGCGCCACCACCGACAGCGCGGTGTTGTTGGTCCGCGCGATGGCGGAAAAGGCGTTCATGATGCCCCAGACGGTGCCGAACAGCCCGATGAACGGCGCCGCCGAGCCGGTGCTGGCCAGGATGGGAAGATAGCGTTCCAGGCTCTGCAACTCGCGCCCCAGGGCGGTGCGCATGGCCTGCTCCACCTGCTCGCGCCGTTCGGTCAGGCTGATGGCGGCATCGGCCAGGTGCCGGTGTTCCTCGATGCCGGCGGCGGCGATGCGTCCCGCCAGGGTGTCGCCGGGCACCCGCTCCAGCAGGGATTGCGGCTCGCGGCTCGCCGAGCGGGCCTGCCGATGCACCCGACCAAGCTGAATGGCCTTGTCGATGATCACGCCCCAGCAGATCACCGACAGGGCCAGCAGGCCGGCCATGATCGCCTTGACCAGGGGGTCGGCCCGCAGGAACAGCCCCAGCAGGGAGGTGTCGACCTCGCTCATGATGCCCTCGTCCTCCTTATTTCCGACCGGTCCCGGATCCGGCGGAAAGATGCAGTTGCGATGCAATCGCGTCACGAATGCATACGGTTCATGGGGGCATGGGGTCAAGAATATATTGCGAGTAACTCTCACTTGCGACACAAAGGCATTGATCATCACTCTGGAACGGGTGGAAAGTGGTGTTGCGGCAGGCGTTTCGGACCATGCGGACCCGGCCGCCACAAAATTCTGCCACATCATTGAATTCACGCCAGAATCCATCAGTCTCCCGCGCGACGCATCCTTCCTCAGGCCACGGCGGCCAGGGGGAATTCGGCGATATCGTCGGGGGCCACCAGCCGGGTGCGGTCGATGGCCGACAAGGTGCGCCCCANCCAGCAGGCCGGCCATGATCGCCTTGACCAGGGGGTCGGCCCGCAGGAACAGCCCCAGCAGGGAGGTGTCGACCTCGCTCATGATGCCCTCGTCCTCCTTATTTCCGACCGGTCCCGGATCCGGCGGAAAGATGCAGTTGCGATGCAATCGCGTCACGAATGCATACGGTTCATGGGGGCATGGGGTCAAGAATATATTGCGAGTAACTCTCACTTGCGACACAAAGGCATTGATCATCACTCTGGAACGGGTGGAAAGTGGTGTTGCGGCAGGCGTTTCGGACCATGCGGACCCGGCCGCCACAAAATTCTGCCACATCATTGAATTCACGCCAGAATCCATCAGTCTCCCGCGCGACGCATCCTTCCTCAGGCCACGGCGGCCAGGGGGAATTCGGCGATATCGTCGGGGGCCACCAGCCGGGTGCGGTCGATGGCCGACAAGGTGCGCCCCAACACCCGTGCGTCGGTCAGGCAGGGCAGCAGCACGGCGGCCAGATCCGGCCGGGTGATGCGGCCATGGACCCGGGCATCGGCGTAGATGGCCCCCTGGCCGGTGGGCGGGTCCGACACCAGCCCGCCGGGGCGGATCACCACATGGGGAACGCCGCTGGTCCGCAGGTGATCCTCGGCCCGGGTCTTGGCCAGAAGGACATCGCCGATGGCGGCGAGCAGGCGTTCCGAGGCATGGACGCGGCTGTTGCCACAGCCCAGAGAGGTGACCAGGAGCATCCGCGGGGCCGCGAACGCCCTGGCCGCGTCGATCACGACGGCATTGCCCAGGTGGTCCGCCGTCCGGCCGGCGGGGCCGCCGCCAAGGGTGCTGACCACCACCGGGGGGTAGGCGCAGGCGGAGAATGCCTGGCCCACCCGCGCGCGGTCGAGCGCGTCGCCCTCGACCACCGCGCAGCCCATGGCGATCAGTTCGGCGGCCGCCGAGCTGGGCCGGATCATGGCGGTGACCCGCCAGCCGGCGGCCCGGGCCAGCCGGGCCAGTTCCAGCCCGGTTCCGGTCCGGGCGCCGAACAGCAGCAGGTCGCGGTTCATGGGCCGTCCTCCGTCAACCTGCCAGGGCCTGGGGCGCCGCCGCCGCGAGGCGGTCGCGCAAGGCGTCGAAACGCTGGATCTGGCCGGGCAGCATGCGGCGGTCCTCGTCGCGTCCCACATAGACCTTGAACATGGAATCGCCCTTATCGTTGAAGAAGGTGATGGCGCAGGTGTCCATCTTCATGAAGGGGCGCTTGACGAAGTGGATGGCGGCACAATTGCCGTAACGCAGATGGCCGCCGATGGCGCCGTGGCCGTCCAGATTGAAGAACCCGCGCGCGACCTTGCCGGGCGGCACCTCGCCCTTGCATTCCAGGATCAGGTCGCGGGTGTGGACCAGGAAGGTGATCTCTCCCCAACTGGTCAGGTCGGCCATGACCTCCTCGAAGGCCTCGCCGGTCACCGCCACCCGGCAATGATCGGGCAGGCATTCCGATACCTGTAGCGGGGTGACGCCGTGCTCGACGGCGATGGTTTCCAGTACGCCGTCCTGGGATTCGGCCAGTTGGGCGCGCAGATTGGCCAGGATGGAGGGGGCAGTGTGTTCAGCCGGCATGACGTATTCCTTGCGGTTGCGGTGAGGAAAGGTCGGCGGGAGGCGTCCCGCCGCCCATGGACAGGTCGATCAGCTCGAACAGGCTTCCGACCAGATTGCAGTGCCAGAACCATCCGGCGGTGGTGAGGATGATGGCGTTGGCCCGGCGCCGGATCAGGCCGGCGGCCGCCCATTGGGCCAGGAGCGGTTCCAGCGTCGCGGCAAGGCCGGGAGCCGTCAGGGATTCCAGCCGGGCGATATCCAGCCTTCCTCCTTCGAGGCCGCCCATCACCAGGTCGCGGGCCTGGCGGTTGGCGGGAGGCGGAAGCACCACCGTCACCGGCTTTGTCCCGGAATCGACGGCCTTGCCGTAAAGGTCGATGTCGGGCTGGATGACGTAGCGGTGTCCCTGGACCAACCCGCCGGCTCCGGCGCCGAAGGCCAGACAATCGGCACCGGCCTTGACCAGTTGATTGTAGAGGTTGCGCTCGCGGGTCGCCGACGCCCAATGGGCCTGGTTGAGGTGGCGCCACCCCGCGTCCTCCAGCATTTCCAGCCCGGCGCCATACATGGCGGCCATGCGTTCCAGGCCGGCGGCCGGCGGCAGCGATCCCTTGGCGATGGACAGGGCCAGCGGACTTTTGTCGTGCAGGGTCAGGCAATAGAGGTCGACGCCGTCGAGGCCCAGCGACAGGCAGGTCGCGACGTCGTTCCGCCAGGTCTCCATGTCTTGTCCCGGCAGGCCGAGGATCAGGTCGCACACCACCACCGCCCGGTCGCGGTCCCGCAACCGCTCCATGAAGGAAATCGTCTCCTGCCGGCTCGCCTTGCGCCCCATGCGCTGACGAAGGCCGGTGTCGAAGGTCTGGACGCCGATGGAAAAGCGGTTGGCCCCCGCTTCCAGGCAGGCATCGATCTTGTCGTCGCCAAAGCCGGCCACCCGTCCCTCGATGGTGATTTCGCAATCGGGGGCCAGCGGCAGATGGCGCCGCACGGCCGAAACCAGCCGGTGAAGGTCGTCGGCCGAAAGGGCGCTGGGCGTGCCGCCGCCGAAATACACCGCCTGGATGGGCGGCCCGCCGGCAGCGGTTTCATCCATGGCGATGTCGCGTTCCAGCCGGGATGCGTATTCCGCCATGGCGTCCTCGGCGGAACGGTTGCGGTAGAAACCGCAGAACAGGCAGTGATTGGCGCAGAACGGCACATGGAGGTAGGCGACCCGCTTGCCCGGCCGGCGTTCGGCCAGCAACCGCGCCGCGGCCGCGGGGCCATCCTCCAGCGGGCGGGTCCGGCGCTGTATCCACGGAAACAGGTTGCGTTCGGTGAAGACGCCGCCGACCGGCGCCCCCACCCGGGCAAAGTGGCGTTCGAGCGGCAGGATGGCGGTCATGCTCGCAATCCCTCCTGAATGGGGTTGGGGGGCAGCGGCGCCGTGGCCAGGGCCAGGGCGCCGGTCAACGGATTGCGCAGGGTGACGCAGGCCAGGCCGAACACCTGTCCGATCACCGCCGGGGTCAGCACCAGTTCGGGCGGGCCGAAGGCCACCAGTTCGCCCCGGTCGAGAACACCGATGCGGTCGCCGTAGGCGGCGGCGAGGTTGAGGTCGTGGACCACGGCGATGACGCCGACTCCCTCGGCCGCCACCTCGCGGGCCAGTTGGAACATGCCGTGCTGATGGGCGGGGTCCAGGTTGGAGGTATGCTCGTCGAGCAGAAGGCAGCGTCCCCCCTCGGCCCCGATTCCGTCGATCTGGGCCAGGGCGCGGGCGATCTGCACCCGCTGGCGTTCCCCCCCCGACAGGCTGGGATAGAAGCGCGACGTCAGATGGGACGCTCCGACCCGCTCCAGGCAGTCCAGCGCGATGTTGCGGGCGCGGCGGTTCTCGTCGCGGCCGGTTCCGTGGGGGGAGCGGCCGATCAGCACCACCTCCAGCACCGTGAAGGCGAAGTCGAGCTGGGTGTCTTGCGGCACCACCGACCGGCAGCGGGCCAGCGCCGCCCTGGACCAGCCCTCCAGCGGCCGGCCGCAGACCGATATCCGCCCCTGATCGGGGCGCGCGTCGCCGGCGATCAGCCGCAGCAGCGACGACTTGCCGGCGCCGTTGGGGCCGACCAGGGCCACCACCTCGCCGGCATGGAGATCCAGCGACACGCCCTTGACCACGTCGCGGCCGCCCAGGCGCAGCGAGGCGCCGGAAACCGAGGCGATCAGCATGTTCCCCTCCCGTGCGGAGCGCGGTGAAGCAGCAGCCAGATGAAGAATGGCCCGCCCAGGGCGCCGGTCACGACGCCGATGGGCAGGTCGGCGGGGGCCGCCACGATGCGGGCGAAGATGTCGGCCCCCACCAGCAGGATGGCTCCGGCCAGGGCGGCGCCGGGCATGACGATGCGGTGGTCGGGACCGGCGATCAGGCGGATCAGGTGCGGCGCCACCAATCCGATGAAGCCGATGACGCCGGACGCGGCCACCGCCGCGCCCACCGAGGCGGTGACCAGGATCACCGACAGGCGGCTGACCCGGTTGGGGTCGAATCCCAGATGGCCGGCCACCGCGTCGCCCAGCAGCATGGCGTTCAAGGCGCGGGCGAGACGCGGCAGCAGGAGCAGCGGCGGCAGGGTCAGCGGGGCGGCGGCCCAGACCGCGCTCCAATCGGCGCCGCCCAGGCTGCCCATCAGCCAGAAGGTCAGGCTTTTCAACTGCTCGCTGTCCGACAGATAGACCAGGAGGCCGGTCATGGATCCGGCCGAGGCGTTGACCGCCACCCCGGCCAGCAGCATGGCGCCGCGCTCGACGCGGCCATGGCGGCGCGAGATGGCGTAGACGGCGGCGGTGGCGGCCAACCCTCCCATGAAGGCCGCCAGCGGCATCAGCACGCCGGTCATTCCCAGGCTGAAACGGCCAAGCCAGGCGGTGCCCAGCACGATCACCGTCACCGCCCCCAGCGCGGCGCCGCTGGAAATTCCCAGCAGGCCGGGATCGGCCAGTGGATTGCGGAACAGCCCCTGCAAGGCGGCGCCGCCCATGCCCAGCGCCGCCCCCACCAGCAAGCCCAGCACGACGCGGGGAAGCCGGATGTTCATCAATATGGCGGTCTGCTGCGTGGTGTGTTCGAGCGGCAGCGACATGCCCATCTGCTCGGCCAGGATGGAGACGATCTGAATCGGGGCGATCCTGGAAGGCCCGATGGCGATTCCGGCCAGCACCACCATCACCAGTCCCGCCCACAGCGCCGCCATCACTAAGGTCGAGCGCGTCCAGGCCGGGATTTCCCGGGCGGCGGCGGTTCCGCGCTTGACCGGCAAGGCCAGCACCTCAGCGTCCATGGGAGAGTCCCTTCTCGCCATGGAACAGCGCGGCGAGGCGCCACAGCGCGTCTCCCAGCCGGGGGCCCAGTCCCAGCATCAGCGGTCCCGGCATGGCGGCGAACCCTCCGCTGCGGCCCGCCGGCGTGGCGGCCATGCCGGGCAGGCGGGCCATGCCCGCCGCGCCGCCGATTCCGTCCCAGCGTTCCTCGACCGTCAGCACCAGATCGGGGGCGGCGGCGGTCACCATCTCGCCGTTCAGCGGCTTGAAGCCGGTTACGTCCCCGGCGGCGTTGACGCCGCCCGCCATTTCGATCAACTGGCCTGCGATGGTGCCGCTTCCGGCCACCACCGTCTGTGACGGATCGTAGTTGAGGACGAACAGGACGCGGGGCTTTCGGGCCGCTCCGGTCACGGACCGGGCGACGGCGGCGATCTGGTCGTCGAGGGAGCGGCGCAGCGTATCCGCCTCGGCGGTCTTTCCCAGCAGGCGTCCCACCTCGGCGATGTTGCCTTCCAGAGCCCGCATGGGGGGCGAGCGGTCGAACAGCGCCACCGGGACCCCGGCCTGCTCCAACTGGCGGAGCGCGCCGGCCGGTTCGGCGTCGCGATAGGCCATGACCAGGGTGGGGGCCAGCGACAGCACGCCCTCGGCCGAGACCTTCTTGTAGTAGCCGACCTGGGGCAGCGATTTGACCTCGGGCGGCCAGACGCTGGTCTGGTCGACCCCGACCACCGATCCCCCCCTGCCCAGGGCGAAGACGATCTCGGTGAGGGAGCCGCCGATCACCACCAGCCGCACCGTGTCGGCGGCCATGGCCGGCCCGGTTCCGGCCACGCTCAGCAGGGCGGCGAGAATGACGTGGCCGATGGTTCTGGTCATGTGCGTTCCTCCCTCAGAAATCGGCGCGAAGGCTGAGGATCACGCTGCGGCCCGGCTGGTTGGATTCGTCGGGATTGGTCTGGTAGGTCAGATCGGTGAGGTTGAGCAGGTCGAGCCCCAGGTGGTAGCCGCCCATGTCGGCCCCGAACGAGGCGTTGAAGGTCCGCCATGCCCGCACCTGGGTCAGGCTGACGGTTCCGGCGGCGCTGGACGACTGGCTCAGTTCGTCGGCGCGCGAACCGCCGCGCATGTAGAAATCGGCCCAGCCGGTCGCGCCGTCCCACAGGTCGCGTTCGTGGCGCAGGCCGATGCGGCCGCTGACGGTGGGGACGCCGGTCATGCCGCTGCTGGCCGACCGGAAGAAGTATTTGCGCCTGATCCAGTTGCCGGTGGCGTAGGGGGTCAGTCCCAGACCGGCGATCCGGTACTGGACCGCCAGTTCCATGCCGGTGCTTTCGGCCTTGTCGAGATTGACGTAGGTGGTTTCCGAACTGGCCGTGCAGGGGCTGGTGGTGGCGCCGTACACCGAGCACGACAGCGAGGCGATGTAATTGCTGGCCTCGGACCGGAACAGCGACGCATCCAGCGTCAGCCCGCCGGAGCCGTGCCGTATCCCGAATTCCCAGTTGTCGGAGGTTTCCGGCTTCAGGTCGGGGTTGGGACGCACCGTCGACGAGGCGCCGAAATACGACCCGGTGAACCCCTGGACCAGGGTGGGATAGACATAACCCTGGGCAAAACCGGCGCGCAGCACCGTCGACGGGATTCCCGCGTACATCAGCGTGGCGCTGGCGATGGGGGAATTGGCCGAATGCGACCGGGTCTTGTAGCCGGTGTCGTTGGTTTGCAAGGAATCCAGGGCCGAGTTGATCCAGTACTGGCGGGCGCCGAACACGACGGAGAAATCGGCGGGCAACTGCCAGGTGTCCTCGGCGTAGACCGACACCGTTTCCATGTGGGCTTCCATGTCGGCGTAGCGGCTGACCGCCGTGCCGAGGGCGATGCCGCTGCGGCCGATGCGGGTCATGGATTTGTCCAGGTCGTCGCGCAGATACTGGAACCCGGTGATCAGCAGGTGATCGGGGTGCGGCGTCCAGTCCACCTGGGCGGTCAGGCCCATGGTGGTCTGGGTGTCCTGGTCGCGGTGCTTGTAATCGTAGTTGGCGGCGGGGGCCGCGGCGGTGATGGTGGGGCCGGCGGCCACCTCCTGGGTGAACAGGCGATCGATGGTCTGATAGTAGGCGTCGACGTGAAGCCTGGCGATCCAGTCGCTGGGGCGGGCGAGGTCGTAGTTGAGCGAGACCCTTTGCAGGTCGCGCTGGGGCATGTCCAACTGGAACTTGCTGAAGGCCGTGCCGATGGTCGACGGCGACGTGGTGGAACCGCTGGACAGCTCGTAGCGGTCGACCCCCAGGGCTATCTTGTGATCTCCGGCCCTGTAGGCCAGATAGCCCGATACGCTCTTGTTGTCCGAGTTGGAGTTGGGCAGGTCGCCGTCGGGAGTGTGGCGGTCGCCCTCCTCGGCGCGGCCGACGAACAGCCGGTAGTCCCAGTCGCCCAGATTGCCCCGCACCAGGGCGTTGGCGGTATAGCCGCTGGTCGCCGATATGAACGAACCGCCGGCGCTGCCCTGGAACGGCTTGTCGCCCCCCTTCTTGGTGATGATGTTGACGACGCCGCTGATCGCCTTGGAGCCGTAGAGCACGGAATGGGGGCCACGAACCACCTCGATCCGCTCGATCAGGGCCGGATCGACCAGGATCGGCGAGCCGTAGGAGGTGTGGTCGGTGATTTCCTGCCCGTCGATCAGCACCGCGCCCCGCCGGGCTTCCTCGCCGCGGATCTTGATGCGCTTCATGCCGGGCAGCGACGATTCGTCGACGGTGAGTCCGGGCACGTCGCGCAGCACGTCGGCAATGTTCGATGCGTTGGTGCGCTTGATCTCCCGCTCGCCCATCACCGAGATGCTGACGGGACTTTCCATAACCGAGGTTTCGGTCCGGGTGGCCGAGACCACCAGGGAATCCAGCATCATGGAATCGCGGCCTTGCGACGCGGCCTCCTCTGCCGCCGCGATCGCGGGCACGCAGGCGGGGGCGGCGCAGGCGATGCGCAGGGCGCGTTTCCAATCCATCGACATCTTCAGACCCCCTTCATAAATGCAAGTGATTCGCATTTGCATCGATGGGGCCGGGGCAGTCAAGTATTTTTCATGCACTATTCCCTTTGCCAGGAAGGCTCCATCAAGGGGGAGATGGTCTATCTGTTTGAATTATAAAATTAATTAAGGCGCATTCCATACCCTCGCGATATGCGCTCTTCCTTTCCCCGCCGGATGGTGTCGGACGACGCGATCCAGGGGGGCGGATCGCCGTTAACCCGTTGCTAACCCGCTTCGTGCTTGCTGGGGGCGGGATGAAACGGGAGGCCGGCCATGCGCAGACTGATTGCCGCGATGATGCTGACCCTGCTGGGCTGGACCGCCCATGCCCAAGGGGTCACCGATCAGACCATGATGGTGGGCAAGGCGGTCACCACGGTGGAGCGCCTCAAGGCCGACGCCAATCTGTCCAAGCCCCTGGCCGATGCCCTGGCCCGCGCCCGCGCCGTGCTGGTGATTCCCGATCTGGTCAAGGGCGGCTTCATCCTGGGCGCCCAGTACGGCACCGGCGTCCTGCTGGCCCGCTCGCCCGACGGGCGCTGGAGCGGCCCGGCGTTTTATTCCATCGCCGCCGGCAGCGTCGGCCTCCAGATCGGCTTACAGGACGCCGAGGCGGTCTACGTCATCATGAGCGAGGGCGGGCTGAGGGCGGTGGTCGATAACCAGTTCAAGGCCGGGGCCGGGGCCGGGGTCGCCGTCGCCACTTTCGGGGCGGGGGCCGAGGCCAACACCACCACCAATATCGGCGCCGACATCTACGCCTTTTCCAGGGCGGTCGGGCTGTATGGCGGCGCGGCGCTGGATGGCGCCGGCATTCTGGCCCGCCATTCGTGGAACGCCGCCTATTACGGCGGCAATCCGACGCCCGAGGACATCTTGTTCCATCGCGGCGTCGACAACCGCCAGGCCGACCGCTTGCGCGAGATGCTGTCCAGGTAATCCCGCCCGCTGATCCAGATCAAGGCGCCGGCCGGATCGGGCGGGTATTCTTGACCTTGGTCATGTGGGAGATGGAGGGTCATCATGGTCATCGACGATACCGCGCGCGTCGCTCTCGGATTCCTGGTCGCCATCCTGGCGGTGACCGGCGGCCTGACCTGGTTCGTGCTCAGCCGGATGAAGTAGGCTTCGGCCTTCCGCCGCCCGGCGCTGGACCTCGGTCAGGACGAACACCCGGATCGCCGAGGACAGGTTGCCCGTTCGCGTCGAATCGATCTCGGCCACCAGTTGGTTGAGCGATTGGCCGCGCCCGTCGGCGATCGTCTTCAGCTCGTCCCAGAAGGCCGTTTCCAGGGTGACGCTGGTGGCATGCCCGGCGATCAGCACCGACCGCTTGGCGATCATCACGCCGCCCCCGCCAGTTCCGGCGCCCGTACCACCGGCATCGTCCGTGGACGGGCCATCCGCGGCGCCGTCTGGGCCGGGGCGCCTTCCCATTCGCCATGGGCGGGGATGGTCTCTCCCTTCATGACGATGGTCAGGTTGCCGATGCGGGCGAACTCGCCCACATGGGTGTCGTAGAGCACGGTGGAGCCGCTGCCGATGCTGACCCCTCGGCTCAGGGAGATCCGGCCGACCTTCATCACCCGATCCTCGTAAAGATGGGTCTGCAATGCCGACAGCGAGTTGACGGTGCAGAAATCGCCGACCTCGACGCAGTCGAATTCGGTGATGTCGGTGGTGTCCATGAACACGCCTTCGCCGAACCGGCAGCCGTACAGCCGCAGGAACCACGGCAGGAACGGCGTGCCGCGCAGGTGGTCCAGCAGCACCTTGCCGGCCATGCCCCAATACATCACCGCCACCGCCTCGGTGCGCAGCGCCCACCACGACCACATGGGCCTGGCGGTGGGCGTGTAGATGCCCATCATCAGCCACTTGACCGCCACCGAGCATAGCGCCAGCGCCAGCGAGATGCACACCGAGGCGGCGACGAACAGCGGCAGCACCGTGGCGTAGTCGTGGCGCAGGATCGACGGCGCCAGCACCTCGACGGTGGAGATGCCGAAGGTGATGAACAGCATGGTCGGCAGCGACACCGCGAAGGCCTCGAACACCGCCCGCCAGACGCGGCGCCAGCGCGGCGGATCGAAGGTCCAGTCGTCGCCGATGGCGTCGAAGCGCTGGCGCACCGGCAGCTTGATCGGCGGGCTGCCGAACCAGGTGTCGCCCGGCTGGATGGAGTCGTTGGCGGGTGGACGGGACTTGATGCCGATCAGGCAGCCGGCGGGAAGGCTGGCGCCCGGCGGCACCACCGCGTCGTTGCCGACGAACACCATGGCCTCGGTCCTGACCGGCTCCAGCTCCATCCAGCCGCGCCGCACGCTTTCGTCGCCCAGTACCACCTCGTCGGCGATGAAGCATTTGGCGCCGATCTCGGTGAGATCGTAGCGGCCGGCGAGATTGCACGAGATTTCGGCGTCCTTGCCGATCTTGGCTCCCATCAGCCGGTACCACAGCCGCATGTAGACGGTGGCGTACAGCGACGACAGCGTCTCCAGCATCAGTTCGGTGGCCAGGGCGACGATCCATTTGCGGACGTAAAAGCCGCCATAGACCGAATAGGTGCCGGCGGTGACCACCGGCAGCACCGACCAGCGTATGGCGGCGATCAGCAGGACGGTCACGGCGATCAGGGCCATGGCGGTGGGCCAGGCCATCAACGGCAGCGCCAGCAGGTAATCGCGGGTTTCGGAAAGGTTGAGGACCTCGGCAACCCGCTCAAAGACGTAGAAGGCCGGAAAGATCGGCAGCAGGCTGATGGGCGGCAAGATCACCAGCATGGCGGCGTAGAACGCGGTCAGTCCCAGCTTGCGCGCCTTGCCGGCCCGCGCCGGCTGGGGCAGCGAGTCCACGTCGACCATGCCGACCTGACGGGCGGGCGAGCCGTCCCAATGCTGGTAGCGGCCGACGCGGCCGCCGGCGGTGATGGCGGTCAGGTCGCCCAGTTCACCGCCCTGCTCGATCACCACGTCGTGGCCGATGACGCACGAGGTCCCGATATGGGCGTCGTCGCCGATGGCGATGGTGCCGATCACCAGTTGGTCGCCGATCACTTCGGCATTGGCGAGGCGGACCTTGCCGCCGATGGCGACGCCGTCGCCGATGGTGACCAGGTCGAAGGCGCCGGCCTCCAGTTCCGAGATGACGCAGTCGCTGCCCACCCTGGCGCCCAGCAGGCGCAGATAGATGCTCATGATGGGGGTGCCCTGGAACCACTTGATGTGGGCGACGCTGACGACGCGCTGGGCCAGCCACCAGCGGAAGTAATAGGCGCCCCACAGGGGGTGGCGTCCGGGGCGGGTGCGGCCCAGGATCAGCCATTTCAGGGCGATGGACAGTGTCACCGTGCCCACGTTGATGACGGCGTAGGTCAGCATCAGGGTGGTCAGTTCGCGCAGGAAGCCGGCATCCTCGCCCGATAGCAGCATGTAGCTGACGAACACCCCCAGCCACGGCGCGGTGATCAGCGCCAGGATGAAGGGCAGGGCGACGGCCTGGGCGAGGCCGCACAGGAACCGGCGCCTCAGCGGTGGCGGCGGGAACGACAGGTCGGCCGCGACGGCGCCGTCGGCGGGGGCGCGCGCGTCCAGCACCGCGCCCATGGCTCGCAGGGTGCGGGCGGCGTAGATCTCGTTCAGGGTCAGGCTGGCCAGGGCCGGGGTCTCGCGCACCAGCGAGACGAAGCGGGCCGCCAGCAGGGAATGGCCGCCCAGGTCCAGGAAGAAATCGGCGTCCAGCGGAACGGGCTGGCCGGGAAAGATTCGCCGGGCCGCATCCAGCAGCGCCGCCTCGGTAGCGGTGGAGGCGGCTTCCTGCGCCTCGGCGGCGACGCTTTTCAGCGGAATCCGGCCGAGCGCCCGGCGGTCCAGCTTGCCCGATGCCAGCCGCGGCAGTTCGGGCAGTTCCTGGATATGCGACGGCACCATATAGGCCGGCAATTGGCTCCGCAGCCTGTCCCTGAGGGTGGCGGCATCGATCTCGCCGGCTGGATCGTCGGCCACCACGAAGGCCACCAGCCGTTCACAGCCGCCGTCGTCACGCAGCGCCACAGCCGCATGGCGGATAGAGGGCAGGGCGGCTAGACGGGCCTCGATCTCGCCCAGTTCGACGCGAAAGCCCCTGATCTTGACCTGATCGTCGATGCGGCCGTGGAACAGCAGCTCGCCGGTCTCGCCGACGCTGACCGCGTCGCCGGAACGATAGAGGATGGGCGCGCTTCCGTCGGCGTCCCAGGGATTGGCGATAAACTTCCCGGCGGTCAGTTCGGGCCGCCCCAGATAACCGGCTGCCACGCCCGGCCCGCCGATCAGCAATTCCCCGGTGATTCCGGGGGGTACCGGCGCCAGGGTCCCGTCCACCACCCAGCAGACGTAATTGGGGATGGGCCGGCCGATGGTGACCGGCTCGGTGGGACGGATTTCGGCGATCGTGGCCACCACGGTGGTCTCGGTGGGGCCGTAGGAATTGAAGATGCGGCGCCCCGGCCGGCTCCAGCGTTCGGCCACCACCGGCGGGCAGGCCTCGCCCCCCAGGATGATGATCCGCAGGCCGGCGACGTCGCGAGACAGCAGCGACAGCAGGGTCGGCACCGTGTCCAGCACGGTGATGCCCGCCTCGGTCAGGATGTCGGGCAGGCGGTCGGTTTCGGCCAGGGTCCGGCGGTCGGCGACCCACAGCGCCGCCCCCACCAGATAGGGAATGAAGATCTCCTCCAGCGACAGGTCGAATGCGACCGAGGCGCCCTGGAACACCACGTCGCTCGGCCGGATGCCGTAGACGGCGTTGGCGGCGCGCAGGTAATGGCAGATGTTGCGGTGGCTGATGACGATGGCCTTGGGCCTGCCGGTGGAACCCGAGGTATAGATGGCGTAGGCCGCGTCCTCCGGTCCGGCCCCCAGGACGCGGGGATCGGGCGCCGGGGCGGCGGCGGCCTTGTCCTCGGCCAGGGCCGGCAGCGGCAGCATCGGCGCCGGCAGGGGCGACGCGACGCCGCCGGCGGTGACGGCGTCGACGATGATCGCGGCGGCGGCGCAATCCCCCAGGCATTCCGCCACCCGTTCCGCCGGAGCGTCGGTGTCGAAGGGGATATAGGCGGCACCGGTGCGCAGGATGGCGAGCAGGGCGACGTGCAGGTCCAGCGACCGGCTCATCCACAGGCCGACGAAGGCGCCGCGTCCGATGCCTCGGGCGGCCAGGGCGGCGGCGACGGTCTCGACCCGCCGGGACAACTGGCCATAGGTCAGGGAGACCTCGCCGAAGGTCATGGCCCGGGCATCCGGGGTCCGGGCGGCCGTGGCGGCGAACATCTCGCTCAGCAACTCGTCGCGCAGCAGCGACGGATCGCGAAAACCGAGGAGGGGAGCGGACAAGATCGGTGACACCTGCATTCAAGATGCTCGGCCGGGCGGTTCCGATTCGGCTTGTGCCCGGGCGATTACGACGAAAGCCTCGTCGACGAGGGTGGTATACCAGACGACGGTATGGGTCGCATCATCGATCTTGGTCCGCGCCGCCGGCCAGGGGGGGGGCTGATCCCGGACGTCGGCGCTGAAATCCGGTCTTTCCAGACCGCCGCCGATGCCGCGTCCCATCGCCTTCAGCACCGCTTCCTTGCCGGTCCACAGCCGGGCGAAGGCCAGCGGCCGCCGCTCGGGCGGCAGGGTGTCCAGCCAGTCGGCCTCGGCCGGCGCGAACAGGCCGCGGGCGACCGCCTCGCCATGGCGGCAATGGGGCAGGGTTTCCACGTCGACCCCCACCGGTCCTTGCCTGGAAACCGCGATGGCCAGCAGGCCGTCGCGGCCGGTGGAGCCGATCCACAGCTTGCGGCGGGGGGCCGCCAGAGCCGGCTTTCCCCATTGGTCGCGGGCGATGACGATGTCGGTCTCGGCGCAGTCCAGTTCGTCCGACAGATGGCGTCGGAGCAGCCGGTCGCGGGCGTCGCGATGTCCGGCGACGTCCCTGTGCAGCCAAAGCCCGTCGTCGAGGCGAAGCGGCGTCATGGCGAATCGCCGGCGTCGGAATATGTGCGCCTGACTCCGGCTTGGTCTAGGATGGAGGACCGCACCGGTGGCCGAGGTCTTCCATGAGTCAGTCCAACCTGTTTTACGAGGACGCCTGGCCGAGGCGGCTCGACCTCCTCAAATGGATCGTCGACGGCGGCGAAACCGACCGCACGCGGGTGATCAACCTGTATCAGCGCGAGGTGGCGGTGCCGTCGGAAAGGCCCCTGGTGGTCAACGGCCACGCCTTCGCCTCGCCCCGGACTCCCGGCGGGCATTCCATGGTCAATCCCATCGGGGTTCTCGGGCAGATGTTCATGTCGCCCTTCCATCTGAAGGGAAGCCTCGCCGCCGCCTGGATCGGGGACATGCTGGCCGGCGAGGACTTCGACCATGTCTGCGAGCTGGGGGCGGGGTGGGGGCCGAATCTGTTCGCCCTGCATGCCGAGGGACTCGATCCCGGCATCGGTCTGCACGGCGGGGAACTGGTTCCGGCCGCCCGCGCCATGATGAATCTGCTGGCGGCGCTGTCGCCGCCGGTTCCGCTCGACGTGTTTCCCGTCGACCTGTCGGCGCCCGACATCTCTGGGCTGGACATTCCCGACCGGAGCCGGCGGGTCCTGTTCTTCACCGCCCATGCCGTCGAGTATGCCGGCGATATCGGCGAGGCCTTCTTCCTTCACCTGATGGCCGAATTTCCCAACATGGTCATGCTCCACTTCGAGCCGATCGGCTTTCAGATCGATCCGGACTCGGCCAACCCGTTCGTGCGCGCCCAGGCGGAATACATTCGGGACAAGGGGGGGAACACCGATCTGTTCGCGGTCATCGAAAGCCTGAGGAAGCGGCGGAAGATCGACGTCTCGTATGTTCACAAGGACTTCGTCGGCGTCGACCTCAAGAACTTCACGTCGATCCTGCGGTGGGAACCGCGCCGCTGAACGCGACCGCCCGGAATCTCCGGCGGCTTCCCCGTCCGGGCGGAATCGCGTCATGGCCGGCTTACTGGCCGGGAGTGCGGCAGATGGTCTTGATGGGGCCGCGGGGGTTGCCGGACATCTCGGCGATCTTGCGGTCCTGGGCCTCGATCAGCCACTTGGCGGGGGCGTCGCCCTCGGGGCCGAGCAGTTCGGCGCTGGCGATCTTGCGGTTGGAACTGAGGCTGCCGTCCTCGTAAACGACGTTGAACAGGACATAGGTATTATCGGTGGGCTTCTTGCGGGCCACGGTGCTTTCTCCTCATGATCGCGGCGGGGCATAGGCCTCGCCGCACCGTCCGGCAAGGACTATTGCCCGGAAGTCTGATCGGACGGCGGTTCGCCGTCAGCATCGCCTTCCGGGGTGGGCGTGGCCTTGCGTCGGGCGGTGTCCTCCTCCATCTGGCGCTTCTTTTCGTTCTTCTTGGCCTCCTTGGCGCGGTTGCGGTCGTTGCGCATCTGGTTGTAGTTCGGCTTGAACGCCATGGGCTCTCTTTCAATCAGGCTTCGGGAATGACGGGAACGGCCCGTCTGGCCGCGCTGGCGGCTGGGCGCCAGCCCACATACACCACCCGGCGGTGCTCGACGCACCAGGGGCCGCCGTCACGGGTGGGAATACCGCACCAAGTCGCCGTGCCGGATCTGACGTCGCCATGAATCCAGCGGCAACAATTGTCCTTGGGTCTGTCCATGCAGAAATCCTCTGATGTGCGGAATCCCCATTATGTCAGATATTTAGCGGTAATTCCACGTCACCATATCCTGCTGATATTGCAGTGCAAAATGACTTTTCCGTCGGGATTGTTGATTTTCTGGGCGGCTGGCGACTATTTCCATCCCGCTCTATCCGGGCGAAGACGGGGCGATTGAGTGGAAACGAGCGTTCTTGACATTGCACCGCAATAGGCGCAGGGTCCGCCTGCCCGGACGATACGCGTTCGGTTCGCTCGCGACAGCGCGCACGGTGTGAGCCTCTTCCAGTGGAAGACGGTCCGCCTTCCGTCCCGAGCCCTTATCCCCTTGCCCTTGGCTTGCCGGCCGCGCGTCCGGCGGCACCGACCAGACCCCGAGATACCGCCGGGGTTCTTCCCGCCGTTGTTCGCCGGCCTGAAGGCGCGAAGCGGATGAGACGGCTTGTTGATGAAAGAGACCTTATGACCCTGTTTACCGACCTTGGCCTTGCCGATCCGCTGCTCAAGGCGCTGGAGGCCGAAGGCTACACCACGCCGACCCCGATTCAGGAACAGTCCATTCCCCACCTGCTGCAAGGCCGCGACCTGCTGGGCCTCGCCCAGACCGGCACCGGCAAGACGGCGTCCTTCGCCCTGCCGATTCTCCATCGCCTGGATGAAATCAAGCAGCGCGCCATGCCCAAGAGCGCCCGGGTTCTGGTCCTGACCCCCACCCGCGAGCTGGCGGTGCAGGTGGGACAGAGCTTCCGCACCTATGGCTCCCATTACCGTCTGCGCCACGCCCTGGTGTTCGGCGGCGTCGGCATGGTGCCCCAGATCAAGACCATGGCCGGCGGCGTCGACGTGCTGGTGGCCACCCCCGGCCGCCTGCTCGACCTGATGAGCCAGGGCGCCATCCGCCTCGATTCGGTCGAGGTCCTGGTGCTGGACGAGGCCGACCGCATGCTGGACATGGGCTTCATCCTGCCCATCCGCAAGATCGTCGCCGCCATGCCCAAGTCGCGCCAGACCGTGCTGTTCTCGGCCACCATGCCCGATTCGATCGTCGGCCTGGCCAACAGCGTGCTGCACCAGCCGGTGCGCGTCGAGGTGACGCCGCCCTCGACCACCGTCGAACGCATCGAGCAGAAGGTGATGTTCGTCGACCGCGAGAACAAGCGCACCTTGCTGACCGAGATGTTCGCCTGCAAGTCGGTCGAGCGGGCCCTGGTGTTCACCCGCACCAAGCACGGCGCCAATCGCGTCGCCGAACTGCTGGAAAAGGCCGGCATCCCGGCTGACGCCATTCACGGCAACAAGTCGCAGGGCGCCCGCCAGAAGGCGCTGGCCGATTTCAAGGACGGCCGCATCCGCGCCCTGGTCGCCACCGACATCGCGGCGCGCGGCATCGACGTCGACGGCATCACCCATGTGGTGAATTTCGAGCTGCCCAACGAGCCGGAAAGCTATGTCCACCGCATCGGCCGCACCGCGCGGGCCGGCGCCTCGGGCATCGCCCTGTCGCTGTGCGACGCCGACGAGGTCGGTTATCTGCGCGAC
The DNA here is from genome assembly GCF_902729425.1 of Magnetospirillum sp. SS-4. Lineage (GTDB taxonomy): Bacteria > Pseudomonadota > Alphaproteobacteria > Rhodospirillales > Magnetospirillaceae > Phaeospirillum. Next base: position 43,191 of record NZ_CACVCH010000056.1, read on the forward strand.
ATCGAGAAGACCATCCGCCAGGCGGTGCCGGTGGATTACGAGCACGCCTACCATGCGCCGCACATCGCGTCGCGGGGCGCCGGCGGCAAACCCAAGCCCCAGGCCCGCCATGTTCAGCAGCAGGCCAGGCCGCAGCAAGGTCGCGGCAACAATCCTCATGGCGAGCACGCCCATGGCGGCAAGGCCCGCGACGGCGGCAAGCCGGCCCATGCGGCCGGCCGGCCGGCCCAGAAATCCCAGACCCGCTCGGGTCAGTCGGGCTTCAAGGGCATGCCCGGTGGCGCCAGCCGCGCCGCCAGGGGCTGACCGGCCGACAGTCGCGCCCTCCTCCGGTTCGCCGGAGGAGGGCGTTTCCTTGTGATGTGCGGGATAAGGCCAGGGACATGCGTATCGGCATCGTGGTGGGAATGAAGAGCGAGGCGGCGCTGCTGCCCCCCGGCAGCCGGGTGGCGTGCGCCGGCGGCATCCCCGCCCGTGCCGAGGCGCTGGCCCGGCGCATGGCCGACGAGGGAGCCGAAGCGCTGGCCAGTATCGGTATCGCCGGCGGGCTTGACCCGTCGCTCAGCCCCGGCGCCGTCATCGTCGCCGCCGGGGTCGAGACCGCCGACGCCGTGTTCGAAACCGATGCCGCCTGGACCGGACGGCTGTTGGCGCTTTTACCCCAGGCCCGCCACGGTCTCGTGGCGGGGGCGGACACGGTGGCGGCCAGTCCGGCGGACAAGGCCGCGTTGTTCGGACGCCGGGGCGCCCTGGCGGTGGACATGGAAAGCGGCGCAGTGGCGAAGGTGGCGGCCGAACGGCGGCTTCCCTTCGCCGTCATCCGCAGCGTGGCCGACCCTTACGACCGGTCGCTGCCGCCATCGGCCATGGCCGGGCTGGACGAGGACGGGAGCACCCGGCTGCTGGCGGTGATGGCGGGGCTGCTGCGCCGGCCCGGCGACCTGGGCGGCCTGATCCGGGTCGGTCTGGACAGCGGCAAGGCCCTGTCAGCCTTGCGAGACGCGCTGAAGATTGTTGGTCCGCCCCTCGGCTTCCAGCCGGGTCAGGTTCTGCGATAGCAGTGTCTCGTAATTGTTGACGGCGGGGCGCTGGCCCTCCAGCGGCAGGTCGGGGGCCATGGGGCCGTCGGTGCGGGGGCCGAACAGCGCCACCCTGGCCGCCTTCAGCGGATTGGACAGGGTATCGCTGACGGCGGTGGCCTCGAAGCCGCAATGGACCATGCAATCGGCGCATTTCTCGTACTTGCCGACGCCGTACGAATCCCAATCGGTCTCTTCCATCAGTTCCTTGTAGGTCTTGGCGTAGCCCTCTCCCAGCAGATAGCAGGGCCGCTGCCAGCCGAACACGTTGCGGGTCGGATTGCCCCACGGGGTGCACTGATAGGTCTGGTTGCCGGCCAGGAAATCCAGGAACAACGATGATTGGGTGAAGACCCACTTCCGGCCCTTGCCCAGGCTGAACAGCTTGCGGAACAGGTCCTTGGTGTTGCGGCGGTTGAGGAAGTGCTCGGTATCGGGCGCGCGTTCGTAAGCGTAGCCCGGCGAGATGGTGATGCCCTCGACCCCGATGGAATGGGCATAGTCGAAGAATTCGGCCATGCGGCCGGCGTCGGCGTTGTTGAACAAGGTGCAGTTGATATTGACGTTGAAGCCCTTGGCCTTGGCCAGCTTGATGGCCGCCACCGCCTGATCGAAGGTCCCTTCGCGCGACACCGCCTTGTCGTGATCCTCGCGGTTGCCGTCCAGATGCACCGTCCAGGTGAAATAGGGGCTGGGCTCGAACAGGTCGATCTTCTTTTCCAGCAGCAGGGCGTTGGTGCACAGATAGACGAACTTCTTGCGGGCGATGGCGCCCTTGACGATCTGGTCCATCTCGCGGTGCAGCAGCGGCTCGCCGCCGGCCATCACCACCACCGGGGCCGGGCATTCGTCGATGGAGGCCAGCGCCTCGTCGACCGAGATGCGCGAGTTCAGGATGGAATCGGGATAATCGATCTTGCCGCAGCCGGCGCAGGTCAGATTGCAGCGGAACAGCGGCTCCATCATCAGCACCAGGGGATAGCGCTTGGCGCCGGAGAAGTGCTGGCGCATGACGTAAAGGCCGATGCGAAGCGTCTGGAGCAGGGGAACGGCCACGGGCGGAACTCTGACTGGCTATGGGGCGGCGGGACTATACAGGGCGGGCTCGTCCAAGTTCAACACTTGAACGCGCGGGGATATTCGCCCCGACGGGTGGCGTCCGGCGGATACGGTGAAACCTTCCCGTGGCCGTCGCCGAATATCGGGAGGATGATCTGTGCCCGGCGAGAGCGAGGAGAGGCGGATGCGGTATGGAATCGGGGCCTGGGGCCTGGCCGTGGCGGTGGCGGTTTTCGCCCTGGCGTCCCATGCCGATCCGCTTCCCGCCGGGTACTGGCATCAGCCCCTGGCTCCGCAGGGGACGGCGCCATCGTCCTGGTCCGAACAGGAACGGTCTCTCAAGCCGGAGGATTGCGGCCTTTGCCATGCCGACAAGCTGGCCGAGTGGCGGACCTCGCTGCATGCCAAGGCGTTCTCTCCCGGTCTGGTGGGGCAGTTGCTGAGCCTCGACGTCGAGGAGGCGCGATCCTGCATGAACTGTCATGCGCCCCTGGCCGAACAGATGGCCGCGTTCGAGGCGGCCAGGGCTCGCGGCAAGGGGCATGTGCCCTGGGAACAGGGGCTGGCCGCCGCCGGGAATTCCTGTGGCGGCTGCCATGTCCGGGAGCATCGGCGATTCGGCCCGTCGCAACGGGATTCCGGCCAGGCCGGCGTCGGCTCGCCCGACGCTCCCCACGGCGGCGTCATCCGCTCGACCGACTTCGAGAAGTCCGACTTCTGCGCCGTCTGTCATCAGTTTCCCCAGGATCAGGCCATCAACGGCAAACCCCTGGAGAATACCGTGGTGGAATGGCGGGCCAGCCCGGCCGCCGCCGAGGGCAAGACCTGCCAGTCCTGTCACATGCCCGGCCGGCGGCACCTTTGGCGCGGCATCCATGATCCCGACATGGTGCGGTCCGGGCTGACGGCCGAGTTCATCGCCGATTCCCGGCGGGCACGGTTCCGTCTGACCAGTACCGGGGTGGGGCATGCCTTTCCAACCTATGTGACGCCCAAGGTCGTCATGGCCGGAGTGGCCCTGGACGCGGCCGGCCGGCCGGTGGCCGGCACCATGCGCCGGCATGTCATCCAGCGTCGGGTGGAGGTGGTGAACGGCGAGTGGGTCGAGCGCTTCGATACCCGTCTGTCGCCCGGAGAAACCGCCGTCCTCGACATGCCGTGGCCCGCCGGGGGGCGGGTGCGGTTCTGGCTGGAGGTCCATCCCGACGATTTCTACGACCACGACGTCTACGACGGCCTGCTTGCCGGTTTGCCGGGGAAAAGTCCGGCGGCCCGGTTGATCGCCGAGGCCGATGCCCAGGCCGGCCGCAATCGTTTCCGTCTGTTCGAGACCCTGGTCAGCCGTCCATGACCGCCGCGGATCGTGAATCGGTGAAAAATTTCCGGTGCCGGAGAAACCAATGCCGGCTTGCCGGCGAACCTCCGGTGAAAGCCTCGCCGCATGGCGAAGGGCAAACAAGGAGGTCTCCATGAACAAGCTCACCCGCGCCGTCCTGCTCGCCGCCTCGATGGCGGTATCGTCCGGCCTGGCCGCCGGCAGTGCCCATGCCCAGGCGGCGAACCCGTGTGCTCCCAAGGCCGCCAATCCGTGCGCGGCCAAGGCCAAGCCCATGAACCCGTGCGCGACCAAGTCCATGAATCCGTGCGCTCCCAAGGCGGCCAATCCGTGCGCCGCCAAGCCCATGAACCCGTGCGCTCCCAAGAAGTGACGGATCACGCCATCTCCGGCGCCCCGGTGCCGGAGATGGCGGCCGCTGGGGGCCGCGTGGCGTTGGCCGGTGCCGCGTCCGATCCCAGTCGAAATCTGTTCCGGCCGTGCCCCGAAATCCACGGGAGACCCGATCATGAAGCGTTTCGCCACCCCGCTGTCCGCCCTGTTCGCCGTCATCCTCGCCCTTTCCTCCTGGGCCGCCCAGGCTGGACAGCCCTATGACGCCAAGGCCTTCGCCGAGGCGCAGGCCGCCGGGAAAAGCATCCTGGTGGACGTCCACGCCCCCTGGTGCCCCACCTGCGTTCAGCAAAAGCCGATCATTGAGGGATTGGAGAAGGCTCACCCCGCCCTGATGGTGTTCAACGTCGATTTCGACACCGCCAAGGATGCCCTGAGGCAGTTCCGAGTCCAGTACCAGAGCACCTTGATCGTCTTCAAGGGCAAGGCCGAGGTCGGGCGCTCCACGGGCGACACCGATCCCCAGGCGATCGGCGCTCTGGTCGCCAGGGCGCTGTAGGGATCATGGGCGCCAATCTGGCCTTCGGCTTTCTTGCCGGGTCGCTGTCGACCCTGTCGCCGTGCGTGCTGCCGCTGTTGCCGGTGTTGCTGGGCGGTGCGTTGCAGCAGCACCGGCTGGCGCCGGTGGCGCTGGCGGCCGGATTGGCGACATCGTTCACCGCCGTCGGGCTGTTTCTCGCCACCCTCGGCTTCGCCGTGGGAGTGGATGGAAGCGTCATCCGGAGCACGGCGGCCGTGGTCATGATGGCGTTCGGCGCGGTCATGCTCAGTTCCCGCCTGCAACGGGCCATGGTCGTCCTGGCCGCTCCGCTGACCGGCGGGGCCAACGGCCTGCTGGGACGGATGCCGGGCAATGGCCTGGGCGGGCAGTTCCTGTTGGGAATCCTGCTGGGGGCGGTGTGGTCGCCTTGCGCCGGCCCCACCCTGGGGGCGGCCATCGGGTTGGCCGCCCAAAGCGGCACCACCGCCCAGGCCGCCCTGATCATGCTGGTGTTCAGCCTGGGGGCGACCGCTCCCATGCTGGCCCTGGCCTATGGCTCCCGCCAGGCGGTGGCGGCGCGGCGCCACCGCCTGGCCAGTCTGGCGCGGCTAGGAAAGCCCATCATGGGAGGCGTCCTGCTGGTGATGGGGCTTCTCGTCGTCACGGGGACGGACAAAGCCATCGAGGCCGGGCTGATCGCGGTCATGCCGACATGGCTGGTCGCGGCGACGACACGATTCTGACCCGGAATCCGGCCGTCTCCGAATCCGGTTTTCCTGGCGGGCAATTCTCCCCTATGGCGGGGTGTTTCGGTTCGGCTATGATGCGCCCGGTTTGACGGGGAGACCGATCCGGGTGTCCGATATCACCATCGATCAGGCGCTGACCATGACCGGCGAGCGCCTGCTGGCCGGCGATCCGGCGGCGGCCGAAGGCCTGGCCGCCGGGGTCGTGGGATTTGCCGTTTCGCTGATTCCCCAGGGGCGCGTCGCCGATTGCGAGGCGATCTTGGAGCGTCTGCGGGCGATCCTGCCCACCAATGCCGCGACCTTGCTGTATCTGGGCGCTTGCCGCCAGGCGCGGGGCGATCACGCGGCGGCGGAGGCGCTGATCCGCCGCTCGCTGGTTCTGGCGCCGGACCGGGCCGACGGCTGGACCAATCTGGGGGTGTCGCTGCTGGCCCTGGGCGACACCGATCAGGCGGTCGACTGCTTTCGCCGCGCCATCCGCCGCGACGGCGCCAATCCCCACGCCCTCAACAATCTTGGCGCCGCCCTGCTGAAGCGGTGCGATTGGGAGGGGGCTTGCGCCGTTCTCGCCCGTCTGGTGGATCTGGCGCCGGATGTGGTCGAGGGGCGGGTCAATCTGGCCCTGGCCCTGCTGCGCACCGGCGAGTCCGGGCGCGCCGCCGCCCTGTGCGAGGCGGTGCTGGCCGCCGACGCGGCCAATGTGGACGCCCTGGTCTGTCTGGCCAATGTCCGCAAGACCCAGGGGCGGACCGCCGAGGCCACCGAGATGCTGCGCCGGGCCGTCGCCATGGGGGGCGGAACCCAGGCCGCCAACACCCTGGCGACCGTCCTGCAATCGGATGGCCGGTTGGGCGAGGCGCTGGACATCTACCGCTCGATCCTGGCGGACGAGCCGGACAATGCCGGGGTGCTGTCGAACCTGGGCAACGCCCTGGCCAATCTGGGCATGGCCGCCGAGGCGGTCGAGGCCTACCGCGCCTCACTGCGTCTGGCTCCCGACGCCAGGGTGCATGGCAACCTGCTGTTCGTGCTGCATTATCTTGCCGACGCCACCGCCGCCTCGCTGCTGGCCGAGGCGTGCCGGTGGGACGACGCGCACGGCCGGGTCCCCCGCTGCATGTACCTGAACCGGGGCGACCCCGGCCGGCGGTTGCGAATCGGCTATCTGTCGCCGGATTTCCGCCGCCACGCCGCCGGCTTTTTCCTGCTGCCCATGGTGACGGCCCACGATCCCTCGGTGGTCGAGGTGTTTTGCTACCACGATCACCCCCAGTCGGACGACCTGACCGATCTGGCCCGCCGGGGGGTCGAGCACTGGCGTTCGGTGTCCGGCCTGGATGACGGCCGTCTGGTCGGGCAGATCCAGGCAGACGGCATCGACGTCCTGGTCGAATGCGCCGGCCATTCCGCCGGCGGACGGCTGTCCGCCCTGGCCCGCAAGCCCGCTCCCGTCCAGGTGACGACCCTGCTGGGACATGGCGGCACCACCGGCATGGCCGCCGTCGACTGTATCCTGGCGGACCGGCTTCTGATCCCCGAGGGCGCCGAGGACGGCTTTTGCGAAGACGTGGCGCGTCTGCCGGTTTTCGCGCCGTTCCGGCCCGATCCGGCATGGCCGCAACCGTTTCCCCTGGCGGACGGGCCGCCGCTGCTGGCCTGCCTTGGCAATCCCGCCCGCGTCGGCGACGCGCTGATCGATCTGTGGGGGCGAATCCTCGACCGGCTGCCGGGGGCGCGGCTGCTGCTGAAGCACGGCAACCTGGCGGAAACCCAGGATGGCGGGCACTGGCGCTCGCGGTTCTCCCGCCTGGGCGGGCGGGTGATCCTGGAAGGCCTTGCCGGCGGGTGGGACGCCAACATGGACGTCTACGGCCGGATCACGGTGGCGCTGGACACCTTTCCCGCCCACGGCGCCAGTTCGACCCTGATCCCGTTGTGGATGGGGGTGCCGGTGGTCACCCTGGCCGGCGGGCATAGCGGCCAGCGGTTCGGCGTCTCGATTCTGGGGGCGGCGGGGCTGGCCGATCTGGTGGCCTCCAACCCGGAAGAATATGTGGACAAGGTGGTTGATTTGGCACAAAACCGCTTGCGGCTGGCGGCGTTGCGGACCAGCCTCCGGGACCGGCTGGCGTCGGGTCCGGCCTGCGATGCCCGAGGCTTCGCCCGGGCCGCCGAGAGCACTTACGTTTCCCTCTGGCGGCGCTGGTGCGAGACCGGCGACGGCATGGCGGACTGACATCCACCCCCAGCATCACGGACGTTTCTCACCATGCCCGGCATTCCCGAGACCCTCGCAGCTGCCATCGACCACCATAACAGTGGTCGCTTTTCCGAGGCCGAGATCCTTTATCGCCGGATTTTGGAGGAATCTCCCAATCATGCCGACAGCCTGCACCTGCTGGGGCTGATCGCCTACCAGCATGGCCGGTTCGGCAGCGCGGTGCCGTTGTACCGCCAGGCCATCGCGGTGGCCGGGGACCATTCGGTCTATCACCAGCATCTGGCCATGGCCCTTCATTCCCTGGGGCAGATGGACGAGGCCATCGCCGCCTTCCGGGCGGCGTTGTCACTGTCGCCCGACGATGCCGACATCTACAACAATCTGGCCAACCTTCTACAGGAGGTGGGGCGGCTGGACGAGGCCCTGGTCTGCCGTCAGCGCGCCCTTGCCCAGATGCCGGACAATTATCTGTTCCGCCATAATTGCGGATCGACCCTGGAACTGTTCGCCCGCTACGACGAGGCCGAGTCCTGGTATCGATCCGCCCTTGAGATCCAGCCCGACTTCACCGAGGGATACAACAGCCTGGGCGAGCTGTGCCGCAAGACCGGCCGGACCGATCAGGCGATCGCCTATTACCAGCAGGCGCTGGCGCTTCAACCCGACCACATCTCGTCTCTCAACAATCTCGGCCTTGCCTACAAGGAGAAGGGGCTGCTGCACGAGGCGGCGGCGGTGCTGAACCGGTGCATCGCCCTGGAACCCGGTTATTTCGCCGCCCAGGCCAATCTGGGAACCATCCTGCAACAGCAGGGCCGGATCGACGAGGCCATCGACCGCTTTCAGCGGGCCTTGCGGCTGAATCCCGATCATCATGTGGTTCGCAGCAACCTGATCTTCGCCCTGACCTATCAGGACACCACCACCGGCGTCAGGCTGCGTGACGAGGCGGTGGCGTGGGACCGCCGCCAGTCGGTCCTGGTTCCCGCGGAAACCAGGCCTTTCGCCAACACGCCCGATCCCGACCGGCCGCTGAGGGTGGGATTCGTCTCGGCCGACCTGCGCGATCACGCCGTCAGCTATTTCCTGCTGCCGCTGTTCCGTAATTTCGACCGTTCGGCGGTGTCGGTGCATTGCTACAATGAAGCCTTGCGCGACGACGTGGTGACCGACTGGTTCCGTTCGCTCGCCGATGGCTGGTGCGACAGCCGCGGTATTCACGACAACGCCCTGCTGGACAAAATCCGCGCCGACGGCATCGATATCCTGATCGATTGCAGCGGTCACAGCGGCGGCAACCGCCTGCGTCTGTTCAAGCGCCGTCCGGCGCCGGTGCAGATTTCGACGCCGCTTGGTCACGGCGGCACCAGCGGCGTCACCGAGATGGATTACTTCCTGAGCGACATTCACCTGACGCCGGACGGTTACGACGGCCAGTTCAGCGAGCGGCTGCTGCGGCTGCCCCGCGTCTTCGCGCCGTTCGAGCCCAAGGAGTTCTGGCCGGCGCCGGCGCCGGCCGTCCCGGAAGGAATGGTGTTCGGCTGTTTCGCCGACCCGCTGCGGGTCGGCGCCAAGGCGCTGAACCTATGGCGGCGGCTTCTGGACTCGGTCCCCGGATCGCGCCTCTTGTTCAAGAACAAGGCCTATGACCATCAGGTGATGGAGCGCCACTGGCGCGGCCGTTTCTCGGTGCTGGGTGACCGGATCGACTTCGAGGGACTGCCCGGCTACTGGGCCAGCAACATGGATGTCTACGGCAAGGTCCGGGTGATGCTGGATTCCTGCCCATCCACCGGGGCGACCTCGACTCTCATTCCCATGTGGATGGGGGTGCCGGTCATGTCGCTGGCGGGGACCCACGTCATGGAACGGTTCGGCGCGCCGTTCCTGCGCAATGCCGGCCTCGGCGACCTGGTGGCCGACGGCGAGGACGCCTATCTGGCCACCGCCGCCGCCCTGATCCGGGACGAGACGCGGCTGGCCTTCCTGCGCGCCGGACTGCGTCGGACCATGGCCGATTCGGCCCTGCTGGACGGGTCGGGCATCGCCCGCGACTGGGAGGCGGCGCTGCGGCAGGTCTGGCGGGAATGGTGCGTCGAGGGGGCGCGATGACCGACGATGTCGGGCAATTGTTCCAGGCCGCCCTGACCCATCAGGCGGCGGGCCGCACCCGCGATGCCGAGATCGCGCTGGGAAGCATCCTGGCGGTCGAGCCCGGCCATGCCGAGGCCATCCACATGCTGGGCCTGCTGGCCTTCCTGCGCGGCGATTACGCCGTGGCCGCCCGACTGATGCGGCATTCCATCGCCCTGGCGGTCCAACCTCCCACTCATTTCTGGTCCAATCTGGGCGAGACCTGCCGCCGGATCGGGCTGATGGACGAAGCGCTGGAATGCTGCCGCAAAGCGGTGGCCACCGATCCCGATAACGCCTCGGCCCACCTCAATCTCGGACTGACGCTGCGGGGAAGCGGCGATCCCGCCGCCGCCGCCGCCGCGTTCCAGGACGCCATCCGCTGCAATCCGGGACTGTGGCGCGCCCACACGTCGCGGGCCTCGGCCCTGGCGGCGGCCGGCCGGACCGACGAGGGAATCCGCTGCCTGGACGCCGCCTCCGCCCTGCTGGGCGACGATCCCGACCGCCTGTCCACCGCCGCCGGGACCTGGGTGGAACTGGGGCGGCCGACCGAGGCGGTCGAGTGCTATCGCCGCGCCCTGGCGATCCGGCCCGGCGACGCCGAGATTCTCAACAGCCTGGGCGTGCTTTTCGACCGGGCCGGGCGCAAGATGGCCGCCATCGAGGTCTATGGCAAGGCCATCGCCGCCGCGCCCGGCCTGGGCCATCTCTACAGCAACCTGGGCAATGTGCTGCGCGACATCGGCAACTGGCCCGAGGCGCTGGCCCATTACCGCCGCGCCCTCGAACTGCGGCCCGACCTGTTCGTCACCCAGTCGAACATTCTGTTCACCCGCCTGTTCGATCCCGCCGCCACCGGCGCCGACCTCCTGGCGGAGGCCCGCTCGTGGGAGGCGGGCAGGGGAACCCCCGCCGTCCGCCCGCCGCCCGCCTCCGGCCCCGACAGGCGGTTGCGGGTGGGGTATGTCTCGCCCGACTTCAAGGAACACGCGGTCACCTTCTTCGTCGAACCGCTGCTGCGCGCCCATGATCGCCGGCGGGTCGAGGTGTTCTGCTACTCCGACACCCTGCGTCCGGACGATACCACCAAAAGGCTGCGCGCCCTGGCTGACGGTTGGCGCGACACCCTGGGAGTCGACGATGCCCGCCTCGCCGAGATGATCCGCGCCGACGGCATCGACGTCCTGGTGGATCTGGCGGGGCATACCGCCGGCAACCGCCTGCTGGCCATGGCCGGCCGGCCGGCGCCGGTGCAGGTGTCGTTCATCCTGGGGTATGGCGGCACCACCGGCCTGTCATGGATGGACGCCATCGTCACCGATGCCGTGCTGACTCCCCCCGGCTTCGAAAGCCATTTCAGCGAGAAGGTGATCCGGCTGCCGGGAGTGTTCGCCGCCTTCCAGCCCAGGGAAAGCTGGCCCGAGGTGTTTCCGCTGCCCGATGGCCCGCCGCTGCTGGGCTGCTTCACCGACCCGGCACGGGTGGACGGCGGACAGGTGGAGTTGTGGCGCCGGGTATTGGAAGCCATGCCGGACGCCCGCATATTGTTCAAGCATGCCTCCTACGATTCCCCCGACATGGCCGGGCATTGGCGCCGCCTGTTCGGAAAGGTGGCCGACCGGGCCATCTTCGAAGGCGTTCCGGGCGGCTGGGGCGCCAACATGGATGTCTACGGCCGGGTCACCGTCATGCTGGATTCGTGGCCGGCCAGCAGCGCCAGCGCCAGCGTGATCATGCTGTGGATGGGGCTGCCGGTGGTCACCCTGGCCGGCGGTCACGCCAACCAGCGTTTCACCGCCTCGATCCTGACCGCCGCTGGTCTGTCCGATCTGGCCGCCATCGATGGCGACGGCTATGTCAGGCTGATCACCACCCTGGCCGGCGACCGCCGACGGCTGGCCGACCTGCGCGCCACCCTGCGCGACCGGGTGCGCAACTCGCCGCTGACCGATGCCGAGGCCTACGCCCGTGGTGTCGAGGCCGCCTATCGCGCCCTGTGGCGCGACGCCTGCGGGGCTTGAGAGGGGGAGCGCATGACCGAAGTGACCGTCACCGTCGATCAGGCCTTCCAGCATGGCGTCGACCTGCATCGCCGGGGGGCGATGCCGGAGGCGGAGGCCGTCTATCGCCAGATTCTCGCCGTCGCTCCCGACCATCTGGACAGCTTGCACATGCTGGGCCTGCTGGCCCATCAGTCCGGCCGGAGCGAGCAGGGGGTCGGGCTGATCCGCCAGTCGCTGGCGGTGGGTGAAAGCGGCGCCCAGTGGTGCAACCTGAGCGTCGCCCTGCTGGCGCTGGGGCGGCTGGACGAGGCCATGCGGGCGGCCGAGCGCGCCCTGGCCCTGTCGCCGGACCTGAGCGAGCCCTGCGTCAACATGGGAACCGTGCTGGAGAGGCTGGGCCGTCCCCTGGAGGCGGCGCCGTGGTTCGCCCTCGCCCTGGAGCGTGGCGGCAATCCGGCCGAACTGCTGGGCCGCCAGGGCATGGCGCTGGAGGAGGCGGGCCGCCATGCCGAAGCCTTGGCAAAACTGGACGAGGCGGCGGCGGCGGGGCTCGACACCGCGTCGCTTCACTATGGCCGCGGCCGCGCCCTGCACGAGACGCGGCGCTATGGCGAGGCGATTCCGGCCTATCTCCGGGCGGTGGAACTCGATCCCCGCCACGCCAGCGCGGTAATGAATCTTGGGCTGGTCCACCAGGAACTGAAGCAGACCGATCAGGCGGTGGCGCGGCTGCGCCAGGCTCTCGACCTGGCGCCGGGAAACTATATCGTCCTTTACAACCTGGGGCGTCTGTACAAGATGATCGGCCGCATCACCGACGCCATCGAGGCGGCCCGGGGCGCCATCGCCAGCCGGCCCGATTTCGCCAAGTCCTATCTGCAACTGGGCAATGCCTATCATGCCGGCGGCCAGCTCGGTCCGGCGCTGGAGGCGTTCCGCAAGGCCCACGCCCTGGATGCGGGCGATTCGATCATCCACGACAATCTGCTCGCCGCCCTCGGCTGCGACGCCACCACCACCGGCGAGACGCTGCTGGCCGAGTATCGGCGATGGAACGCCGCCCACATGGCCGGCATTCCCCGCCTGTCCCACGCCAATGACCCCGACCCCGACCGCCGGCTGCGCATCGGTTACGTCTCGCCCGATTTCCGCAACCACGCTGTCGCCTATTTCGTCGAACCATTGCTGGCGGCCCGCGACCGCGCCGCCTTCGAGGTTTTCTGCTATTCCATGGTCGAGCAGGAGGACGCCGTCACCGGACGGTTCAAGGTCCTGGCCGACCACTGGCGCGATATCCTCCACATGGGGGACGGCGAGGCGGCGGCGCTGATTCAGGCGGATGGCATCGATATCCTGGTCGATCTGGTCGGTCATACCGTCGGCAAGCGGATGGGGGTGTTCGCCCGCAAGCCGGCCCCGGTGCAGGTGGCGACCCTGATCGGCCACGACGGGACCACTGGAATGGACGTATTCGACGCCATGTTCGGCGATCCCTGGTTGACGCCGCCCGGCTACGAGGCACTGTTCGCCGAGCCGCTGGTCCGGCTGCCCCGGGTGATCGCCCCGTTCCGGCCGCGCGACGACTGGCCCGACGTGTTTCCCCTGCCCGCCGAGGGGCAGCCGCCGGTTCTGGGATGCTTCGCCGAGCCCAGCCGCATCGGGGACGTGGCGCTGGATCTGTGGAAAATCCTCCTCGACCGGCTGCCGGGGGCGAGACTGCTGTTCAAGCATCCGGCCTTCGGCGTTCCGGACCGGGCCGGCTACTGGCGGCAACGGTTCGGGCGATGGTTCGGCGACCGCTTCGACATGGAGGACGTCAACGGCGGCTGGAGCGCCCATATGGGCGTCTACGGCCGGGTGACGGTCATGCTGGACACCTATCCCCTGACCGGGGCGACCTCCACCCTGATTCCCCTGTGGATGGGGGTGCCCGTGGTCAGTCTGGCGGGAACCTATCCCGGCCGGCGCTATGGCGCCACCATGCTGAACAATGCCGGCGCTCCCGAACTGGTGGCGGAAAATCCCGAATCCTTTATCGCCCTGGTGATGGCGTTGGTTGGGGATCGCGACCGCCTGGACCGCTATCGCCGGACCATGCGCGCCACCATGAAGGCCAGTCCGATCCTGGACGCGGGCGGGGTCGCCGCCGAGACCGGGCAGGCCTGTCGCCGGTTGTGGCGGGCCTGGTGCGAGGGGCAAGGTGGTGGGAATGTCTCCGTCACGCCGGCGCCTGCGGCCGAACCCGATCCCCTCGACGCGGAGGGCTGGACCCGGCGCGGCGCCGCGCTGCGCGGCACCCGTCCCGCCGAGGCGCTGGCCTGCCTGGGGCGGGCGGTGGCGGCGGCTCCGTTCAATCCGGTTTCACACAGCAATCTCGCCATCATCCTGATGGGGCTGGGGCGGGTCGGCGACGCCATTGCCGCCCTTGGAACCGCCCTCGCCCTGGAGCCCGATCATCCGGAGGCCCTGGTCAATCTGGCAAGCGCCCTCGACATGTCCAATACGTCCCAGGACCCGGAGCTTGCCCGGCGCTGCATCGACCTCTACCGGGCGGCCGAGCCCGGCTATTCGGACAAGGCCGGCCTTCAATTCAACCTGGCCAATATCCACAAGCGTCTCGGCCAGATCGAGGAGGCGCGGGAATGCTGCCGCCGCATCGAGGCGATGCAGGGACCGTGCGGTGCCAGCGTGCGGCGCCTGCTGCTGGCGCCCAGGGTGTACGAGTCGACCGAGGCCATGGCCGGGTATCGCCGCGAGCTGGAGGCGGGGCTGGACCGGTTGCAGGCCGGCGGCCTGATTCTGACCGACCCGTTGCGCATGGTGGGGGAGACCGGATTTGGCCTTGCCTATCATAACCTGAACGATTGCGGCGTTCAGCGCCGCCTCGCCGAGTTCTATCGCGCCACCGTGCCGGGGCTGGATTACGTGGCGCCCCATTGCCGCGATCCCAGGCCCCGCACCGGTCGGATTCGCCTGGGCATCGTCGGGTCGTACCGTCACAACCGGACCCTGGACCACCTCAATGCCGGGCTGATCGGGCGGCTGTCGCGCGATCGTTTCGATATAGTCTTCCTGCGTCCCGGCGGCGTCGCCGACGGCGAATCGGACGCCATGGACAGTCTGGTGGATCGGGTGGTTCCCCTGGTCGACGACCTGGACGGCGCCCGCCGGGCCATCGCCGAACTGGAACTGGACGTATTGTTCTATTTCGAGATCGGCATGGTGTCGTTGACCTATTTCCTGGCGTTCTCCCGGCTGGCGCCTGTCCAGTGCGTCACCTGGGGCCATCCCGACACCACCGGCATTCCCGCCATGGATTACTTCCTGTCGTCCCACCTGCTGGAACCCGACGATGGCGACGAGCACTATACCGAGACGCTGATCCGGCTGGGACACCTGCCCACCTGCTATCCCCGCCCCCCGGTGGAGGAGGTGGTGGCCGATCGTTCGCGGCTGGGGGTGCCGGAAGGGGCGCATCTTTACGTGTGCCCGCAGAACCTGATGAAGTTCCATCCGGATTTCGACGACGTCCTGGGACGCATTCTGACCGAGGACCCCGACGGCCGGTTGCTGATCACCACTTCCGCCATGGTGGCGTGGGAGCCGGCGTTGCGCCGGCGCATCGCGGCGCGGTTCCCCCATGTGGCGGACCGCATCGTCTTCCTGCCGCAGATGTCGCGGCTGGAGTTCATGTCCCTGCTGGCGGCGTGCGACGTCAACCTGGACCCCTTCCACTTCAGCGGCGGCAATTCCACCCACGAGGCGCTGGCCCTAGGCTCGCCGGTGGTGACCTGGCCCGGCGCCTTCATGCGCGGGCGGGTTTCGCTGGCCCTGTATCGCCGCATGGGGCTGATGGATCTGGTTTGCGCCGACCCTGACGATTACGTCGCCAAGGCGCTGCGTCTGGCGCGGGACCCCGAATGGCGCTCGTCCCTGCGGGCCGCCATCCGCGAGCGTTCGGCGATTCTGTTCGACGACGCGGCCATGGTGGCCGAGTTCGAGGATTTTATGGAAGCGGCGCTGACGGCGGCGGCGCGGGGCGAGAAGGTGACGCGATGGCCGATGACCTGACCCTGGGCGATGTCCTGGCACTGCACCGGGCCGGCCGGCTGGACGAGGCCGAGCGCGGCTATCGCGCCTTGCAGGCCCTGCGGCCGTCCGACCCCGATCTTTCCCACCTGCTGGGCTTCCTGCTCTATCAGCGCGGAAACGGCGCCACCGGTCTGGCGATGATCGAGCGGGCCTTGATGATGGCGCCGGGCGTTCCCCTGTACCATGCCAACCGGGGCGAGGTCTTGCTGGCGATGGGCCGGTTGCTGGAGGCCGAGCCCGCCTTCCGCCGGGCGCTGGAACTCAACCCCGATTTCCTGCCGGCACGGACCACCCTCAGCAAGATGCTGATCGAGGCCGGCCGGCCAGACGAGGCGCTGGAGGTTTCCATTCCTCCTCGGGGCGACGACGGGGTGGGGGGCAAGCTGCTGGTCAATCGCGGCATCGCCCTGTCGGCCCTGGGGCGCAAGCTGGAGGCCCATGCCGTGCTGTCGCGCGCCCTGGCCCTGGACCCGACCCTGGCCGCCGCCCATGGCAATTTCGGCAACGTGCTGCGCGACCTGGGGGACTGGACGGCGGCGCTGGGCCATTATCGCCGGGCGCTGGAACTGGAGCCGGACCTGTTCATCGTCCACAGCAACATCATGTTCACCCGTCTGCTCGATCCCGCCGCCACCGGCCCCGACCTGCTGGCCGAGGGCCGCGCCTGGGAGGCCCGGAACGGAACGCCGCCGCCGACGGCGCGTCCGGCCTCGGACCCCGGGCGGCGTCTGCGGGTGGGCTATGTCTCGCCGGACTTTCGCGAGCACGCCGTCTCCTATTTCGCCGAACCGCTGCTGGCCGCCCATGACCGCGCCCGGGTGGAGGTGTTCTGCTACGCCAACGTGGCGCGGCCGGATTCCACCACCGCACGACTGCGCGGGCTGGCCGACGTCTGGCGCGATGTCTCGACCCTGGACGACGAGGCTTTTGCCGGTCGGGTTCGCGGCGACGGCATCGACATCTTGGTGGATCTGGCCGGTCACACCGCCGGCAACCGCCTGCGGGCCATGGCGGAACGTCCGGCGCCGGTCCAGGTATCGCTGGCGCTGGCTTATGGCGGCACCACCGGCCTGTCGTGGGTCGACTATATCTTGACGGATTCCGTGCTGACCCCGCCCGGTTTCGAAAGCCATTTCAGCGAGACGGTGGTGCGCTTGGCCGGCGGGTTCGGCGCCTTCCGGCCGAGGGACGACTGGCCCGGAGTGTCCGCTCCGCCGGATGGTCCGCCGCTGCTGGGCTGCTTCACCGATCCCGCCCGTATCGACGCCAGCCAGGTGGATCTGTGGTGCCGGGTGCTGAACCGGGTGCCCGATGCCCGCATCCTGTTCAAGCATCCCGCCTATGATGTCCCGGATATGACGGAATACTGGCGGCGGCGGCTGGGGGCGGTGGCCGGCCGGGCCATCTTCGAAGGCGTTCCGGGCGGCTGGGGCGCCAACATGGACGTCTATGGCCGGGTCTGCGTCATGCTGGATTCGTGGCCGGCCAGCGGAACCAGTTCATCGCTGATCATGCTGTGGATGGGGGTGCCGGTGGTCACCCTGGCCGGCCGCCACGCCAACCAGCGGTTGACCGCCGCGATTCTTGCCGCCATCGGACTCGACGATCTGGCGGCGACCGATGGCGACGGCTACGTGGCGTTGCTGTGCGGGCTGCTCGGCGATCGCGGCCGTCTGGCGGCGTTGCGCGCGGATATGCGCCGGCGCCTGAAGGGTTCGCCGCTGCTGGATGCGACGGCCCATGCCCGGGCGGTCGAGGAGGCCTATGGCGCCATGTGGGCCGATGCCTGCCGCCGGAAGGGGGACTGAGGGGTGAGCCGGCTGGAACAATGGCTGATCGAGGCGGCCACTGCCCTCGTTCCCGGCGGAATCGAGCCGCCGCCGGCCGGTTCCGGCGACGCCGCCGCCTGGATACGCCGTGGCATCGCCCTGCTGATGGCTGGGCGGAACCAGGAGGCCCTGGCCGCCCTTGACCACGCCATGGCCCTTACCGAATCCGAACCGGTGGGGTGGCTGGCCCTGACGGTGGCGCGGCTGCGCGGTGGCGACTGGCGCGGGGCGGCCTCGGCGGCGTGGTTCGCGGTCCGCCTGATTCCGGACGATCCTGATCTGGCGGCGGCGGCGTCCGAGGTATTCGGCGGGGTGCGTATGGTGGGGCAGTCGCTGGCGGCGGCGGGACGCTACGCCGAGGCCGACGACATGTTCGATCACCTGCTGCTGCTCAATCCCAGGGACTGGGGGGCGTTGCACGACCAGGGCGTTGCGGCCTACCGGCGCGGAGCCTTCGACGTGGCGGCGGATCTGCTGCGGCGGGTGGTGGCGGAGAGCGAGACCCCGGTGGCCCTGTGCAATCTGGGCGCCGCCCTGTCGGATCAGGGGCTGGCGGCCGAGGCGCTGACGGTCTATCGCCGCTGCATCGCCGCCTTTCCCGGCCATGCGCCGGCCTATTACAACGCCGGATGCTCGCTGGCGGTTTCGGGGCGGCTGGCCGAGGCCGAGGCCATGCACCGCAAGGCCATCGCCATCCGCCCGGATTATGCGGACGCCTTCAACAATCTCGGCAATCTCCAGGCCGATCTCGGCCGCATGCCCGAGGCGGTGGAAAGCTTCCGGACCGCGGTGAGGTTCAAGCCCGACAACGTGCTGGCCCACAGCAATCTTCTCTACAACATGTATTACCTGCCCGAGGTCACCGGTCCGCAACTGGCGACCGAGGCGCGCCGATGGGGCGAGACCAGCGGCGCGCTGGGCCGGCCCGGGGTGATCCATGACAACGACCGCGACCCCGGGCGCCGGCTTCGGATCGGATATCTGTCGCCGGATTTCCGCGATCATGCCGCCTCCTACTTCATGGAACCGGTTCTGGAACATCACGACCGCGACGCCTTCGAGGTCACCTGCTATTCGCTCAACAAGATCAATGATCACGTCACCGAGCGCATGAGGGCGAACGGCCATGGCTGGCGCGACGTCGCCCGGCTGTCGGATCAGGCCCTGGCGGACCTGATCCGCGGCGACGGCATCGACATCCTGGTGGATTGCGCCGGCCATACCCACGGCAACCGGCTGGCCATGTTCGCGCTGGAACCGGCCCCGATCCAGGTCGGCAACCACCTTGGCATGGCCGGAACCCTGGGGGTGCCGGCGATTCGCCATTTCGTCACCGACCGCCATATCGCGCCCGAAGGCACCGACGACCACTTCACCGAGACGGTGGTGCGGCTGCCCAACGCCTTCATGCCGTTCCGCCCCCGCGAGGACTGGCCCGAGGTGTCGCCGCGACAGCCGGGGCCGCCGCTCTTCGCCTTCTTCGCCGATCCGCTGCGCCTGTCGCCCATGCTGGTCGGGATGTTGCGGCGGATTCTCGACGGGGTTCCCGGCGCCCGGCTGCTGCTCAAGAATTCCCGCTACGGCAACCCCCAGACGGTGCGCCACTATCGCCAGATGCTGGCCCCGCTGGGAGATCGCTTCGATTTCGAGACCATCGAGGGCGGCTGGGCGCGGCAATGGCCGGTCTATGGCCGCATCTCGGTGATGCTGGACGGTTTTCCGGTGACCGGAGCCACCTCCACCGTCATTCCGCTGTGGATGGGAGTGCCGGTGATCAGCCTGGGCGGAACCCACCCCGGCCAGCGCTTCGGCGTCTCGATGCTGACCAATGCCGGGGTTCCCGAACTGATTGCCGCGACGCCGGATCAATACGTGGACATGGCCGTCGATCTGGCTTGCGACGGTGACCGGCTAGAGCGCTATCGCGCCACCTTGCGCGCCACCCTGGCCGCCAGCCCGCTGCTGGATTGCCGGGGCGGAACCCGCGATCTCGAACAGGCCTTTCGCGGCCTGTGGCGGCGATGGTGCCGGGGGGAGGGGGGGTAATGCCGGCCAAACCTCCGAACCGATCCGGCGGTGCTTGCCGTCGCGGCGCCGAGTGGTCCGGGCCAGGCATGACAAGGCCCCCCGGGGCCAGATTCCGGGGGGCGGGCGTCAAGGGGGGATGATCGGATCAATGCCCCATGTGGTGGCGGCCGTGACGGCCCCCCATCAGGGAATCGGCGATCTTGCGCTGTTCCGGGGTCAAGATGTCGTAGAACCCGGTCATGGCGGGAATCACCGTGCGCATGGTCTCCACCCGGACCTCCATCATCTTCTGCATCTGCGCCATGCGGGCGGGCATGGTCGTGGCCGGCGGCTGGGCGGCCAGTTCGGCGCAGACCTTTTTCATGGGTTCGTGAGCGGCCTTCATGGTTTCCTTCAGCTTGGCGAGCGCCTCCTTCTGGGCTTCGCCCAGGCCAAGCCTGACCTCGGCGTAGGCCGCCTTGGCCGCCATCCTGGCATCCATGTCCGTGCACATGTGGTGGCCCATGGGGCTGCCGCCGCCCATGGGGCCGGCCATCATTGGATTGGCGCGGGCGATGCCGACGCCGCCGGCCACGGCCAGGACGATGGCGACGGCGGCGGTGTAACGGGGAAAGGACTTCATGGTGTCACCTCGAATGGGGAGAACTGATGACACCTTGTATAGACAAGCCGTGTAACCGGACTGTGCCCATCACGGTAACAGCCGGTAACAGCCCAATCCCCGGGGCTGGACGCGGGGAATGAAAAAGGCCCGCGCTCTTTCGGGCGCGGGCCTTTCCCAACAGCGGATCAGGCGGGAAGGATTACTTCTCTTCCTGAGCCTTGCGCATGGCGGCGCCCAGGATGTCGCCCAGGCTGGCGCCCGAATCGGACGAACCGTAATCGGCCATCGCCTGCTTTTCTTCCTCGACCTCGCGGGCCTTGATCGACAGGGTGATCTTGCGCGAGCTCTTTTCCACGGTGGTCACCTTGGCGTCGATCTTCTCGCCGACGGCGAAACGCTCGGGGCGCTGCTCGGAACGCTCGCGGGACAGTTCGCCCTTGCGGATGAAGCCGGACAGGCCGTCGACGGCGACTTCCAGGCCGTTCTCGGTGACCTGGGTGACGGTACAGGTGACCACGTCGCCCTTCTTGATGGAGGACAGCGCGTTCTGGAACGGATCATCCGACAGCTGCTTGATGCCGAGGCTGATGCGCTCCTTCTCGATGTCGACGTCGAGCACCTTGGCCTTGACCACGTCGCCCTTCTTGAAGTCCTGAATGGCGGCCTCGCCGGACTTCTCCCAATCGAGGTCGGACATGTGGACCATGCCGTCGATGTCGCCGGGCAGGCCGATGAACAGGCCGAACTCGGTGATGTTCTTGATCTCGCCCTCGACCAGGGTGCCCTGGGGGAAGCGCTCCAGGAAGCCTTCCCACGGGTTGTTCATGGTCTGCTTGAGGCCGAGCGAGATACGGCGCTTCTGCGGGTCCACGTCCAGCACCATGACCTCGACCTCCTGGGAGGTGGAGACGATCTTGCCGGGATGGACGTTCTTCTTGGTCCAGCTCATCTCGGAGACGTGGACCAGACCCTCGACACCGGGCTCCAGCTCGACGAACGCGCCGTAATCGGTGATGTTGGTGACGCGGCCGGTGAACTTGGCGTTGACCGGGTACTTGGCCTCGACGCCCTCCCACGGATCGGCGTCCAGCTGCTTGATGCCCAGGCTGATGCGCTGGGTCTCGGAGTTGAAGCGGATGACCTGGACCTTGACGGTCTGGCCGATATGCAGGGCCTCGGACGGGTGGTTGATGCGCTTCCAGGCGATGTCGGTGACATGCAGCAGGCCATCGACGCCGCCCAGGTCAACGAACGCGCCGTAATCGGTGATGTTCTTGACCACGCCTTCCAGGATCTGGCCTTCCTTCAGGTTCTCGATCAGCTCGGAACGCTGCTCGGCGCGGGTCTCTTCCAGCACGGCGCGCCGCGACACCACGATGTTGCCGCGCGAGCGGTCCATCTTCAGGATCTGGAACGGCTGCGGGGTGCCCAGCAGCGGGGTGATGTCGCGCACGGGACGGATGTCGACCTGGCTGCCCGGCAGGAACGCCACGGCGCCCGACAGGTCGACGGTGAAGCCGCCCTTGACGCGGCCGAAGATGACGCCGTTGACGCGCTGCTGCGCCTCGAACGACTTTTCCAGCAGGGTCCAGGCTTCCTCGCGCTTGGCCTTCTCGCGCGACAGCACGACTTCGCCGTTGCGATCCTCGTAGCGCTCGATGAAGACGTCGACGCGGTCGCCGGCCTTGATGTCGGCATTGCGGCCGGCGGTGGCGAATTCCTTCAGGGGGACGCGGCCCTCGGACTTGAGGCCGACGTCGATGACGGCGCAGTCGCCATCGATCTCGACGATCAGGCCGGTGATCACCTGGCCTTCGAACGAGCCGCCAACACCCAGGGTCTCGTCCAGCAGGGCGGCGAAATCGTCGGCCTGCGCAAGTGCGGAATTGGTCATAAGCAAGAGTTCCTTTCAGTCGTGTCTTTCTGGCCGGCCGGTTGTTTCCGGCGGTCTTAGCCAATAAGAAAGCCACCGCCTGGGGCTGTCCCTGGCGGTGTCCGGTGGTAGTGGTCTTCCGCGCTATCGTCCGGAACGGACCAGATCAAGGGCCGCGGCGAAAGCCTGTTCGGCGTCGAGATCGGAGGTGTCCAGGACGACGGCGTCCTCGGCGGGAACCAGCGGGGCGACGGACCGGTTGCGGTCGCGCTCGTCACGCTCCTTCATGTCGGCGAGGACGGTGCTGTGTATAGCCTCCAGCCCCTTGTCCTGCAACTCTTTCAGGCGGCGCAGCGCTCTTTTTTCCAGCGAGGCCGTGACGAACAGCTTCACTCCGGCCTCGGGGCAGACCACGGTGCCGATGTCGCGGCCATCCAGCACCGCCCCCCGGCCGCCCGGCGGCTGGCGGGCGAAGCGGCGCTGGAAATCCAGTAGGGCGGCGCGGACCTCGGGAATCGCCGCGACCTTGGAGGCGGCCTGGGCGGCGGCGTCCTCGCGCAGGTCCGGCGCTTCCAGGTCGGCGGGGGCAAGGGCGCGGGCGGTCTCCCCCGCCTGGGCGGAATCGGCGGGATCAAGGCCGGCGCGGACCAGCTTCATTCCCACCGCCCGGTAGATCAGGCCGGTGTCCAGGTAATCGAAATCCAGTTCGGCGGCCAGGCGCCGCGCCAGGGTTCCCTTGCCGGCCGCCGCCGGCCCGTCGATGGCGATGATCATGCTCAGTGATCCGAACCGTGCAGAATCTGGTCGGCGATGCCGGTTTCATAGGCCAGCCCTTCCGGCGTCAGGGAGACCACCATGGGAAAGGTTCCGCGAATCAGTCCTTTGCGTTCCAGGGCGGTCCACACCGCCGGAATCGCGAGTCCGGTGGCGTCCCGGGAGGCAACCACCTTGGCCCCCACATGGAAGTGGTTGCCGTGGGGGCGCGGCAAATGCGACAGGAACACCTCGCCGCTGTCCAGGCGGGTGCTGCTTTCCGGATGGCGCGCCAGTTCCTGGAACAGCGCCAGGGTCTTCAGTTGCAGGGCGTTGAGCTTGAGGGAATTGGTCCTGGGGGGCATGCTTGGCTGTCCGTGATCGTCGGGGCCGGCATCATGGCACCGCCCGGTGGCGGAATCCAGAACCCAGCGGCGGGG
>NZ_CACVCH010000057.1 GCF_902729425.1 Magnetospirillum sp. SS-4
TGCCGTTCCCCCCATACACGGGATAAGGACGGTCATGGCATTGTTCATCCGCCAAGTCATCCGGCTTGGTCGAGCCGCTTGAGAGCTTGAATAGCGCGCCCAATCGAACCGGGTTCCACGATCCTGCATGGCGTTCGATTCTAGTCATATCGCCCCCCCTTCTTCCGCCCCTTCGATGCCTCGGCGATGCGCTGCAATTCCGCCAGGTCGTCCACCTGCTCGGCGGCGGTGGCGAGGGCCTTCACCTCTTTGTCGAAATCGGATTCGAACAATCGGTCCTGAATGATCCGGTATTTCTCGAATTCGCTGAAAGCGTGATCCTTGGCGAGTTGGGCGCTAATCTTGCCCGGATTGTCCAGGATGTCGCGGTCGTTGAATTCGATGAACAGGTCCAGGCGCTTGGCCCAATCTTCCATGGTCATGGGGATTTTGCGTTTGGCGCGATCCTCGGCCAGGTCGAGATAGGCGTTGACGATCCGCCCCAGGCTGTCCAGTTCATCGGCGGTCAGATAGTTCTTGGCCACCGTCACGTCGGTTTTCAGGATTTTGCCTTCGGGTGCGTTTTCCCAACTGGTCAACCCCATGTGGTCTTGGCGGCTGTCGGCGCGTTGCTTGATCAGTTCCGCCGCCGTATGGCCATGGATGGCGTAATGCAGCTTGTTCTGCACCTTGGCGAAAAATTCCCGCGTCGTCGGGGCGTCCTTGTTGTAATCGACACTGGTGGCGTAAATGTCGGTGACCTTCTGATAAAACCGCCGCTCGCTGAGGCGGATTTCGCGGATTTCCGCGAGCAAGCGTTCGAAGTAGTCCTCGCCTAGAAAACTGCCGTTCTCCAGCCGTTTGCGGTCCAGCACGAAACCCTTGATGGAAAATTCGCGCAGAACCCGTGTCGCCCATTGGCGAAACTGGGTGGCGCGCCGGGAATTGACCCGGTACCCCACCGAGATGATGGCGTCGAGGTTGTAGAACCGCGTCTGGTAGGTTTTACCGTCGGCCGCAGTCTGTGCAAAATTTGCACAGACTGAATTTTCGTCCAACTCGTTGTCCCTGAATATGTTTTTCAGGTGCTTGGTGATCACCGAGCGTTCGACGTCGAACAATTCCGCCATCAGCTTTTGCGTCAGCCAGATGGTCTCATTCTCATAGCGCACCTCGATGCCGTTCTCCCCCGCGCTCGCGGTGAAGATCAGGAATTCCGCCGTGCTGTTGCGGATGGTCAGGCCGGTGGCTGCTGCCTGAGGGGGCTTCTTGCTCATACGGTAATCCCCAGTTCCTTGAGGTACCCCGCCATGCGGCCGCGCACCTCGGCCAGTTCGCCCTCGATCCGGTCGATGTCCCTTTGCAGGGCGGTGACGTCGATTTCCTCCTCCGGCTCGAAGGTATCGACGTAGCGCGGGATGTTCAGATTGAAGTCGTTCTCGGCGATCTCGTCGGGGCTGGCGAGGTGGGAGTACTTGTCGATCTCGGCCCGGTTGGCGTAGGTCTCCAGGATCTTGGCCGTATGCTGCTCGTCCATCACATTCTGGGTCTTGCCCGGCGTGAATTCCTTGCTGGCGTCGATGAACAGCACGTCTCGCCGGTCCTCGTTGGCGCCGCCTTGTTCGCGGGAGCGGTCGAAGACCAGAATGGCGACCGGGATGCCGGTGGTGGTGAACAGGTTGGCCGGCAACCCGACCACGGCATCGAGCAGGTTTTCCTCGATCAGGGCCTGACGGATGCGGCCTTCGGCGCCGCCCCGGAACAATACGCCGTGGGGCACGATCACCGCCACCCGGCCGCTCTGGCGCTTGGCGATCTCGACCATGTGGGTGATGAAGCCGTAATCGCCCTTGGACTTGGGCGGGATGCCGCGCCAGAACCGCTTGAACGGGTCGGCGGGCGCGTCCTCGGCGCCCCACTTGTCCAGGCTGAAGGGGGGATTGGCCACCACCACGTCGAATTTCATCAGGTGGTCACCCTCGACCAGAGCCGGGCTGTTCAGAGTGTCGCACCATTCGATGCGGGCGGCGTCCTTGGCGTGCAGGAACATGTTCATCCGTGCCAGCGCCCAGGTGGCGCCGTTCACTTCCTGGCCGTAGAGGGCGAAGTTGTCCGAGCCGACCTCTTCCGCCGCCCGGATCAGCAGCGAGCCCGATCCGCAGGCCGGATCGCAGATGGTGTCGCCCGGCTTTGGTGCGGCCAGCTTGGCCAGCAGGCGCGACACGGCGGCGGGGGTGTAGAACTCCCCGGCCTTCTTGCCGGCGTCCGAGGCGAAGCGCGAGATGAGGTAGATGTAGCATTCGCCGATGATGTCCTCGGTCACCCGCGACGGGCGCAGGTCGAGCGCGGGCTTGGCGAAGTCCTCCAGCATGTTCTTGAGGCGGCGGTTGCGGTCCTTGACGCGGCCCAGATTGGCCTCGGAATTGAAGTCGATGTTGCGGAACACCCCTTCCAGCTTGGCGCGGTTGGAGTCCTCGATCTTCTCCAGGGCGATGTTGATCCGCTCGCCGATATTGGCCTCGTTCCGCTGCTCGTGCAGGTCATAGAAGCTGGTGCCCTCGGGCAGCACGAAGCGTTCGCGCTCCAGCCGGCGGCGGATACGGGCCTCGTCGCCGCCATACTGTTTGCGGTAGCTTTCGACGTGGTCGTTCCAGAGGTCCGAGATGTACTTCAGGAACAACATCACCAGGATGTAGTCCTTGTACTGCCCGGCATCGACGACGCCACGGAAGGTATCGCAGGCCGCCCAAGCCGTCTGGTTGACCTGGTTCTGGGTGAGTTGATCGGTCATTTCGTCTTCCTTTCCCGCCCGGCGGTGGGGCGCATGCTTTTGGCTCGTTCGGCGAGGATCATGCAGGTCAGTCGCCGTCGCCCCTCGGCGGCCAGGATGCTCAGCTTCCGCTCGCGCTCGGCGAGGGCGTCGATGGCGACAATTTTTTGCTGAATGGCGATGTCGGGGATGTCGAGCTCCAGCTCGTCCAGGCTCGATCGCGGCACCATGCGGATGTTGGTGCCATAGGCGGCTTCGTCGAAGTGGCGCTGCGCGGCGGGCTGATTGATCGCCCAGGCCAGATATTCCGGCGTCACAACATCCCGCTTCGGGCGCAGGACAAGAAGCGGCAGCACCGCCACCGCCGGCTCGACGAACCGGACGTCCAGAGCGGAGGCAGTGTTCCGCTCGCCGCGCGAGCGGAAGAGCACATCACCAGCGCGCACGAAATATCGGTCCGCGGCTTCATTCAACTGCACCCGCGCAAGGCGATCCGGATCGGCCACGCCCTCGGCGGAGATGTCCCGCAACTGGATGGCGGGCACCCCGCCGACATCGACGGACTCCAGCTTGCCCCGGGCGGTGAAACCGCTGTGGATGGTGCAGACATCATGGAGGCGCATGGCAATTCCTCTGTAACTCACGCTACAGAGAATATGTCGCCGAAATGGGTGCGTCAACGAAATTTCACGCTGTAGGCTTGCCTACTGCACGATACGGCAAAACTCGTGTGCCTCGTCCCCTCGGGCCGGGGCTTTGACGGCGCCCGTCAAAAGCCGCTTCGCCCATCATAGCGTGGAATCGCCGAACGTGACCCGCATTCTCACCCAAAGGTTTTGACGGTGGACGCCTTCGGGCCGAAAGCCCCTCCTTTCGGAGCGTAGTTCTCTCTGGCATAATCGCGAGCACGAAACAGGCGAGATGGCCTGGGGAATTACAAGTTCTGACCAAGGGGGCGATGCGCTTTGGCTATTCCGGACTACCAGTCCTTGATGCTGCCGGTGCTGGAGGTCGCGGCGAAGGGCGAATCCTCCGTGCCGTTGGCCGAGGAAACCATCGCGGGGCATTTCGGGCTAACCGAGGAAGAGCGTACCTTGATGCTTCCCAGCGGCAAGCAGCGCGTTCTCCACAACCGCCTTCACTGGGCGAAATTCTATCTGACCAAGGCCGGCCTACTTGAGAGCCCCAAGCGCGGCCGCTTCGTCATTTCCGACACCGGACGGAAGGTCCTGGCCGACCCGCCGGAGAAGCTGGACAATCAGTTTCTGCTGACCTTTCCGGCATTCCGGGAATTCTATCGAAGCGGAGAAGGCCAAGAAGCCGAGGGGCAGGTGGGTGCCACCACGGCACCGGCCGACACACCGGAGGAGGTCATAGAAGCCGCCTACACCGCGCTTCGCGCAGCCCTGCGCGCCGAGCTTCTGGACCGCATTCTGCAGAACAGCCCCAGTTTCTTCGAACGGGTCATCGTCGACCTGTTGGTCGCGATGGGGTATGGCGGCTCCCATCGAGACACCGCTGAGCAATTGGGCCGTTCCGGCGATGGCGGCGTGGACGGCGTCATCAACGAGGACGTCCTGGGCCTCGACCGCGTGTATGTCCAGGCGAAGCGGTACGGATCGGGGACGACCGTGGGGCGGCCGGAGGTTCAGGCATTTACGGGAAGCTTGGTGGGGCTTGGGGCATCAAAGGGGGTGTTCGTGACCACCTCCACCTTTACCGCCCAGGCGATCGAATTCGCTTCACGCATCCCGCAGCGTGTCATCCTGATAGACGGCAAACGGCTGACGGAGCTGATGGTCGAGCACTCGGTAGGCGTCCGCCCAAGCCGCACCCTGGAGTTCAAGAGGATCGACGAAGACTTCTTCGCGGAGGAATAGGCCGGATTGGGGCTGCGGAAAGTTTGCCCTCAGGCACCATCGGCGGACACCCGCTTTTTCAGAGCGTTGCCGCGAAGGGCATAGTAGCGGAGATGGTTCGGTCTTGGTGGCCTCTCCTCCGCCAATTACTTCAAAGAATAGATTCTCTGACGCAAAGAGCCTTGGGCGGAATCTCCAGGATCTGCGCCGTTTATTGCCTGTATATGTTGACCGCGCCAGAAAGATACTGGTTTTGAAGCCGCAAGTAATTCAATGAGTTACGGTGCGAAAAGCTGTTGACCTTTTCCTGGCTTTTGCTGATGTTGGCTGGAGTCCGGCTGCGGAACGGATGGTCAATGGCTCAGCCTGTCTCGGAACCGCCCTAATGGCCCATGGCGACGCGGTGCGCCAGGACGCTGTCGGGATCGAAGCAGCAGAACACCACCTTGTCCAGCTTGCGGCTGGCGGCAAGAAAGCCGTCGACGGTGGCGACGGCGATGCGGGCGGCGCGGTCCTTGGGAAATCCGAACGTGCCGGTGGAAATGGCGCTGAAGGCGATGCTTCGGGCATGGGCCTCCACCGCCAGGTCCAGCGATCGTCGATAGCAGGATTCCAGCAGATGATCCTCGTCCTGCCCGCCGCCGCGCCATACCGGCCCCACGGCGTGTATCACCCATTTCGCCGGCAGGCGGAAACCGTGAGTGATCCTGGCTTCGCCGGTGGGACAGCCCCCCAGCAGGCGGCATTCCTCCAGCAGTTCGGGGCCGGCGGCGCGGTGAATGGCGCCGTCGACGCCGCCGCCGCCCAGCAGCGATGAATTGGCGGCGTTGACGATGACGTCGACCCTGAGGCGGGTGATGTCGCCTTCGACGATGCTCATCCTGGGATCTGGACTCGTCCTGGGGTTGGGCATGGGATGTCTTCTCAGCGGAATTCCGGCCGTTCGGCGCCGTACTCGCACAATTCGACGATGGCGCCGTCGGGATCGCGAACATAGCACATCCGCTTGCCGCCCCTGACGATGTCCGCGGGCACCTCGGCCACCGCCGCCTCCTGGCCGCACAGGGCCTTGAGGGCGGCCAGGCGGGCATCGAGGTCCGCGACCCGGATGGCGAGGTGTCGCAGGCCGATGGACGATGGACGGGCTGCCGGGGGCGGGGCGTCGGCGCGGCCGCCGGGGGCGGTGAACTGCAAAAGCTCGATCCGGCAGCCGCCGCCGGGGGCATCCAGGATGACGCACCTGGCCCTGGCCGAGGCGATTCCGGTGACGTGTTCGAACCAGTCGCCGGACAGCAGGCGGTCCATGACGGGGGCCAGGCCGAGGACGGAAGCGTAGAAGGCCACCGAGCGATCCATGTCCGTCACCACGACGTTAACGTGGTCCAGCATGGGCTATGCCCCCAGTTGCAGGACGAAGTCGGTGAGGAAGGGGGCGTTGCGCCGCCGCTCGGAATCGTTCTTGCCGAAACTGTTGAGCAGCTTGCGCATCCAGGGGCCATCCAGGCGGTCGAACTCGAAATGCGCCTTCATGGCCAGATGCTCGCCGATGTAGTCGGGCAACTTGGCGGTCCACTTCATGATGCCGTCGCGGAAGGCGCCCTCTCTCGCCTGGTCCATGCGGCCGCTGGGGGCGAATTCCTGGGTGTAGAGCTGGCTGAGTTCGCGCCAGCATTTGCCCATCACGTCGGCTTCAAACCGGATGATGTCTTGCAGCAGGATGATGTGGCTTTCGGTGGGCGGCTCGTAATTGTAGCGAGTGGCCTCCTCGCGCAGCAGCGGCCAGGGATTGTCGTCGGGCTTCTGGGCCGGCGCCTTCTTGCCCTTGACCGCCTTGGGAGTGCGGAACGCCGCCCAGCGGGCATCCCAGTTGTGCAGGATGGGGTTGTTGACTTCGCTGCCCTGAATGATCTCGATCAGCTTGTCGCCGCCGACCTCGGCCCAATTGTAGCTTTGTCCCAGGGCCTGCATGGCCCGGGTGGCCCGCATTTGCGGCAGGATGTATTTCTGGAGGATCTCGCGGTAGACCTGTCCGAATTCCGGCGCCAGCAGGAAGGGCAGGCGGATGCCGCGCGACGGGCCGGTGATGCGGAAAATCCCCAGGGTCTTCTCGACATAGGCGCAGATGGTGTCGTCGAGCAGGGTGGCGAAATCGGTGAAGGTGACCTGGGGCTTTTCGCTGTTGTCCTCGGCCGCCTGCTGCAACTGGGCCATGCGCCGCGCCGCCGACAGTCCCTTGTCGCTGGACGGTCCCAACTGGGCGGCGAACAGGGGCGGCGGCTCGCGGGTGGGCGGCTGGGTGCGGGTGGTCCGGGGCGGCGGCGCCGCCGCCCCCCTGGCCAGCAGGGCATGAAAGCCGGCCTGGGTGCTTTCCGCCTCGCTCATCTGGGGCGGTCCCAGCAATTGGGAGGCGATGTCGCCGATGACGCGCAGGTCCTCGTCGCGGCCGGCGGGGTCGGGGGGCAGCAGCGGTTCGAAGTTGCGTTCGCGGGCGGCTTTCAGCTTGCCGATGCCATAGCGCTCGACGGTCTTGGTCAGGATGACCGAGAACACGACGTTGAGCTGCTTCTCGGTGGCCCACTTGCGCGCCTCGGGGTCGCGCATGGTCAGGCGCCGCAGCATCAGGATATGCGGGATTTCGAGATGACGAGTGGCCGCGATGAGGCTTGCAACCTTCGCTTCGAAGGTCTTCGTCCCCGCGCGCGGATCGGATTCGCTCATCCGGCTCTTGCGGCCCTTCTGGGCCGTCCCTTTCCTTGCTCGTCCGGCCAGCCGCGGACGCGACCGTGCCCACTCCCTATCTCATTGGGATAGCTCATGATCGGCAGGACGCGCAAGCACGATCCGACGGAATCGTGACGCCGAGTGACGATGTCTCCCGATCCATGATGGAAAAAGGCCCAGGAACTCGCAGGGGTCTGCGCTTTCCTGGGCCTGATTGGCTCCGGGGGAGGGATTCGAACCCCCGACCAGCCGGTTAACAGCCGGCTGCTCTACCGCTGAGCTACCCCGGATCATCGGCGGCCCTAGCGGTGCGGCGCGCCGAAGAATTCTGTCTCCTCACGTATCCCCAAGTCCTGGGTCGGTGGAGGCCGAGGCCGGAATTGAACCGACGTACGCGGATTTGCAGTCCGCTGCATAGCCACTCTGCCACCCGGCCTGACCGGCCCATTCGGCCGGGGGCCGACGTGAGGACCGTGCTTATACGCGCTGATCGGTTTCCGGTCAAGCCGTGGTTTGACGTCCTGTGGCATTGTTTTCACGCCGGCCGGCGACTATAAATTCTTCCAGGTGGCCGGCCTCCGATCGGAAACCGGCGCCGGACGGAAAATCCATCCGGAGGGGGAGACAGGTCATGGATTTCGCCGCGGCTCGCTGCAACATGGTCGAAAGCCAGATTCGCACCAACCGGATCAGCGACCCGCGCCTGATCGCCGCCCTGGAGGCCATTCCCAGGGAACCGTTCCTGCCGCGTCAGCTTCGCGGGCTGGCCTATCTGGACGAGGATATTCCCATCGGAGGCGGGCGCGTCATGGTCGAGCCGCTGGTGCTGGCGCGGCTGCTGCAAGGGGCGGGGGTGCGTCCCGCCGACGTGGTTCTCGCCATCGGCGACGCCACCGGCTGGGCCGGCGCGGTCCTGTCCCGGCTGGCCAGCACCGTCGTCCTGCTGGAATGCGATTCCGATCTGGCCAATCGCGGGGGAGCCGCCCTGGCCGAAATGGGATGCGACACCGTCGCCGTGGTCAAGGGCGCGCTGGCCGACGGCTACGCCGCCCAGGCTCCCTACGACGCGATCGTGTTCGTGGGCGCGGTGTCGGAGATTCCTGCGGGAATCGTCCGTCAGCTGGCCGATGGCGGCCGGCTGGTGGCGGTGGTGTCCGGCGGCGCCGGGGGCGGGCGGGTCACCCTGGTCGTCCGTTCCGGCGATTCGTTCGGCCGGCGGACGCTGTTCGACGCCGCGACGCCGTTTCTTCCCGGTCTGGAGCCGCCGCCGCG
Organism: Magnetospirillum sp. SS-4; assembly: GCF_902729425.1. Classification (GTDB taxonomy): domain Bacteria; phylum Pseudomonadota; class Alphaproteobacteria; order Rhodospirillales; family Magnetospirillaceae; genus Phaeospirillum. Next base: position 8,602 of record NZ_CACVCH010000057.1, read on the forward strand.
CTTCGGGTTGTGACGGCAGGAATAGTCCTTGATCTTCCCCGGCCAAGGGCTAATGTTCCTGATCGTTTGAATAATCGCTTCGGAGCGGGGGGGCGCCCGACGTTGCGTAATAAGAGGTGTCAGATGAGGAAGGCGGGCTTTTTGCTGGCCGGCGCCGTGGTTGTCGCCGTGGGAATCAACGGTGCTCCGGCTTCGGCCGAGAGTCTGGAGGAGGTCTTGTCCTCCGCCTATCAGTCCAATCCCACTCTTCAGGCTCGCCGGGCCAAGCTCCGCTCCGCCGACGAGGCGGTTCCCCAGGCGCTGTCCAACTGGCGTCCCACCGTTTCCATGACCGGCTCCATCGGGCGCGGCAACTACACCAACAACGCCTACAGCAAGTATCAGCAGGCCAGGACCCCCCGCACGGGCGCCATCACCGTCACCCAGCCGCTCTATCGCGGCGGCCGTACGCTCGCCGCCACGTCGCAGGCCGACAACACCGTGATGGCCGAGCGCTCGCAACTGACCGCCACCGAGCAGACGGTGCTGCTGAACGCCGCCACCGCCTATCTCAACGTGGTGCGCGACGCCGAGGTGGTCAAGCTCAGCATCAATAACGAGCAGGTCCTGCGCAAGCAGCTGGAGGCGACGCAGGAACGCTTCAGGGTGGGCGAACTGACCCGCACCGACGTCAGCCAGGCCGAAGCGCGCCTGTCCAAGGCCATCGCCGAGCGCGTCGCCGCCGAGGGCAACCTGCACAGCTCCCGGGCCAATTACATCAACAATGTCGGCCATGCACCGCAATCGCCGGTGCAGCCCGACATGCCGCAGGGATTGCCGGCCACCCTTGACGAGGTGACCGCCGTCGCCCTGGCCCGCAATCCCAGCGTGGTCTCGGCCGATCACACCCTGGCCGCCGCCCGTGACGGCGTCGACCTTGTGTTCGGCGAATTGCTGCCGACTCTGTCGCTGTCGGGGGAACTGAGCCGGACGATTCAGATGTCGACCATGACGTCCGGGACCATCGACCGCGAGGTGCTGTTGAATCTGACGGTGCCGCTGTACGAGGGCGGCGCCACCTATTCGCGGGTCCGGGCCTCCAAGCATACCGCCGGCCAGCGCCGCATCGAGGCCGATCAGGCGCGGCGCGATACCGTCGAGACCGCAACCAAGGCGTGGGAGAACCTTCAGGCCGCCCGTGCCCAGGCCAAGGCCTACGAGGCGCAGATCAAGGCCTCGGAGCTTGCCCTCGCCGGCGTGCGCGAGGAGGCCGGGGTGGGGTCGCGCACCGTGCTCGACGTGCTTAACGCCGAGCAGGAGCTGTTCGACGCCCGCGTCAACCTTACCAAGGCGCAGCGCGACGTTCTCGCCGCCGCCTTCCAGGTCAAGTCCGCCGTCGGCCTCATGACGGCGCAGGGGCTCAATCTTCCCGTCCCTGTTTATGATCCCGCCAAGCACTATGATGATGTTCGTGGCAAATGGATCGGCAACGGCATCGACATGGAGAAAGGATACGAGTAGAAATATGGGAGGATGTGGTTCCAGCCGCTCGACTGATCCATTTTCTCTTTGGCGGGGTTCAAATTTTAACGATTTGTTACCGGCCGTGCGTCACCATCGCGGCAGGACCCCTTCTCGGGCGCAGGCAGACAGAATAGCCGTGACATGAGCGAAGACAAGGCCCAGCAAGAACCATCCATGGAGGATATCCTCGCTTCGATCCGGCGGATTCTGTCGGAGGATGAGGCCGAGGACAAGCCCAAGGCCCCCGAGCCTCCGCCGCCGGAGCCGGAGCCCATGCCCATGCCGGAACCAGAGCCGGAGCCGGCGCCGAGCTTTGCCCAGGACGATATCGATTCCCTGTTCGATTCCCCGGCTCCCGCCCCGGAACCCGAACCGGAGCCTGAACCCGAACCCGAACCCGAACCCTTCCTCGCTCCGGAGCCGGAGCCCGAGGATGACATCCTCGAACTGACCGAGGACATGGTGATGGAGGAGGCCGAGCCCGAGCCCGCCTTCGACATCAACGATTTCAAGGCCGATCTCGGCGATTTCGATCCCGATCCGCCGCCGGTGGTGACGGCCAGCCGCGTCATCGACGATTACGAGCCGCCGCCGCCGCCGCGTCGTCCCCGCCCGGCGGACGACGACGCCCTGATGTCGCCACCCAGTATCGATCACGGTGCGTCGCTGCTGTCCAATCTGGCGCGCGAGATCGTCCGCCAGAAGTCGTTCGGCCTCGGCAACAGCGCCGTGACCCTGGAGGACTTGGTCAACGAGCTGTTGCGTCCGATCCTGAAGGAATGGCTGGACCAGAACCTGCCCTACATGATCGAACGCATCGTCAAGAAAGAGATCGAGAGAATGGTAAACCGGTCGGAAGACTATTAGTCCCGGCCGTGTCGTATCTGGGGGGCGGCTCGGCGGACCGGGCCGCCCCTTCCGTTTATCATCGCTTCACCCGTTCCGTTTTCACCACCCTGAGACCGCGAGTCATTCGTCATGCTGGATAAGACCTATCGTCCCGCCGAGGTCGAGCCGAGGCACTACGAGCTTTGGGAGCAGGCCGGCGCCTTTGCCGCCGACACCGTCTCGAACCGCCAGCCTTACACCATCATGATGCCGCCGCCCAACGTGACCGGCAGCCTGCACATGGGGCATGCGCTCACCTTCACCCTTCAGGACGTGCTGATCCGCTATCGCCGCATGACCGGCCGCGACGCCCTGTGGCAGCCCGGCACCGACCATGCCGGCATCGCCACCCAGATGGTGGTGGAGCGTCAGCTGGAGGCCCGGAAGGTCACCCGCCACGACCTGGGGCGCGAGGACTTCATCAAGCGGGTGTGGGAGTGGAAGGCGGAATCGGGCGGCACCATCACCCGCCAGCTGCGCCGCCTGGGCGCCTCGCCCGACTGGGCCAAGGAGCGCTTCACCATGGACGAGGGGCTGTCGGCCGCCGTCCGCAAGGTGTTCGTCACCCTGCACCGCCAGGGGCTGATCTACCGCGCCCAGCGTCTGGTCAACTGGGACCCCAAGCTGCACACCGCCATTTCCGACCTGGAAGTGGAGCAGCGCGAGGTCAAGGGCCACATGTGGCACCTGAAATATCCGGTGGACGGGATGCCCGGCGTCTTCATCACGGTCGCGACCACCCGGCCGGAGACCATGCTGGGCGATTCGGCGGTGGCGGTCCATCCCGAGGACGAGCGTTTCGCCGCTCTGGTGGGAAAGATGGTGCGGCTGCCCATCTGCGACCGCCTGATTCCCATCGTCGCCGACGAATATTCCGATCCGGCCAAGGGCACCGGCGCGGTCAAGATCACCCCGGCGCATGACTTCAACGACTTCCAGGTGGGTTCGCGCCACGGCTTGCCCCTGATCAACATCTTCGACCGCGATGCCCGCGCCAACGACGCGGTGCCCGAGGGGTATCGCGGGCTGGACCGCTACGACGCCCGCAAGAAGGTGGTGGCCGAATTCGAGGCCCTGGGACTGCTGGAGAAGATCGAGCCCCACACCCACATGGTGCCCTATGGCGACCGCTCCGGCGTGGTGATCGAGCCCTGGCTGACCGACCAGTGGTTCGTCGACGCCGCCACCCTGGCCAAGCCGGCCATCGAGGCGGTGGAGACCGGCAAGACCCGCTTCGTGCCCAGGCATTGGGAAAACACCTATTATGAATGGATGCGCAACATCCAGCCGTGGTGCATCTCGCGCCAGATCTGGTGGGGCCATCAGGTGCCGGCGTGGTACGGCCCCGACGGGAAATTCTTCGTCGAGGAGACCGAGGCCGAGGCCGCCGCCGCCGCCCGCGCCCATTATGGCCGGGACGTGGACCTGACCCGCGATTCCGACGTGCTGGACACCTGGTTCTCGTCGGCGCTGTGGCCGTTCTCGACGCTCGGCTGGCCGGAACAGACCCCCGAACTGGCGCGCTACTATCCCGGCGACGTGCTGGTGACCGGCTTCGACATCATCTTCTTCTGGGTCGCCCGCATGATGATGATGGGCATCCATTTCATGGGCGACGTGCCGTTCAAGGACATCTACATCCACGCCCTGGTCCGCGACGAGAAGGGCCAGAAGATGTCGAAGTCCAAGGGCAACATCATCGATCCGCTGGAACTGATCGACAAATACGGCTGCGACGCCCTGCGCTTCACCCTGGCGGCGCTGGCGGCGCAGGGCCGCGACGTCAAGCTGGCGGAAAGCCGGGTCGAGGGCTATCGCAACTTCGCCACCAAGCTGTGGAACGCGGCGCGGTTCTGCCAGATGAACGAGTGCCGTCCGGTGGCCGGCTTCGATCCCGGATCGGTCAAGGAAACCGTCAACCGCTGGATCGTCGCCAAGACCGCCGAGACCGCCGACAAGGTCGGCGCCGCCATCGGCAACTACCGCTACGACGCCGCCGCGCTGGGCGCCTATCACTTCGTGTGGGGCGGCTTCTGCGACTGGTATCTGGAATTCGCCAAACCCATATTCAATGGAACCGACGAGGCCGCCAAGGCCGAGACCCGTGCCACCGCCGCCTGGGTCCTGGACCAGATCCTGCACATCCTGCATCCGCTGATGCCGTTCATCACCGAGGAATTGTGGGGGCAGTTGGGGCGGCGCGACGGCATGCTGATGCTGCGGCCATGGCCGCAACTGGACGGGCTGGCGGCGGCGGCGGCCGAGAACGAGATGGATTGGGTGGTTCGCGTCATCTCGGCGGTGCGCGCCGTGCGTTCCGAGATGAACGTGCCGCCCGCCGCCCAGGTCGACTTGCTGGTGGCCGGCCTTTCCGAGGTCAAGCGCGGTTGGGCCGTCACCCATGCCGATCTGATCCGGCGGCTGGCGCGGCTGGCGGGCTTCGAGCCCCAGGCCGGGGCCGAGCGTCTGGCACAGGCGTCGTCGCACGGCGCCGCCCAGATGGTGGTGGACGAGGCGACCCTGGTGATGCCGCTGGGCGACGTCATCGACGTGGACAAGGAACGTTCGCGGCTGGCCAAGGAAATCGCCCGTCTGGAGGGCGAGATCGCCAAGGTGGACAAGAAGCTGGGCAATGCCGACTTCCTGGCCCGGGCGCCGGAGGAGGTGGTGGCCGAGCAGCGTGAGCGCCGGGCCGACTGGTCGGATTCGATGGCCAAACTGAAGGAAGCGTTGGAGCGTCTGTCCGGCGCCTGAGGGCTGAAACTGACGGGATGGGAATGGCCGACCTCGGCGAGCGGGTCACGAGGGATCTGACGATACGCTACATCGCCGTGCTGGCGGTGCTGGGCTTTGTCGCGCTGGTGTCCTTCGTCGGCCTGACCCGGGTGATCGGCGAACTGGACGGCAGCGGCGAGCGGATCAACGTCGCCGGCCGTCAGCGCATGCTGGTCGAGCGCGTGGCCTTCGCCGCCAACCGTCTGGCCCTGGCTGGTCCCGGCCGCCATGACGAGACGGCCCGCATGCTGGTCGCCGGCCTCGACCAGTTGGAGGAGAGCCACGTCCGCCTGCTGTTCGACCGGCTTCCCGCCGACGTGGTGCCGATCTTCTTCGACGCGCCGTGGCGCCTGGACGCCGACATGCGCGCCTTTATCGCCCACGGCCGCGACCTGGTGAGGCGCCGGCCGCCCATCGCCGCCATCGACATCGATCTGCTGGCCATTTCGGCGGCCGCCTCCCAGCCGCTGCTGGACCGGCTGGACGAAGTGACCATTCGCTTGCAGCGCCATGCCCAGACCATGACCGACCGGCTGATGCTGTTGCAGGCCGTCAGTCTGGCGGTGGGGTTGGGGACGCTGATCCTGTCGGCGTTCGGCGTGTTCCGGCCGATGGTGCGGCGGCTGCGCCAGGATATCTCGGAGCGGTTCCGCTCGGCCCAGGATCTGCGCGAAAGCGAGGAACGGCTGTGGCGCATCCTGGAGGAAAGCCCCATGGGCGTTTCGGCCTCGCGGCGGAGCGACGGCAAGGTGGTGTTCGCCAACACCCGCTTCACCGAAATCCTCGGCATGCCCAGGGAGGAGTTCATCGGGTCGATCGCCCGCGATCATTACGTGGACAAAGCCCAGCGCGAGGCGGTGCTGAACAGTCTGCGCCGCGACGGTCTCATCGACGACGCCGAGGTCGAATTCCGGCGCAGGAACGGCGAGGCCTTCTGGAGCCTGCTGACCATCCGTTCCACCCACTTCCAGCGCGAGCCGGTCAATCTGGCCTGGATCTACGACATCACTGAACGCAAGCTGGCCGAGCAGCAGATCCTGCTGGCCGCCAAGGTTCTGGAAAACGTGTCGGAAGGTGTGGTGATCACCGATTCCCAGAACAAGATCATCTTCGTCAATCCGGCCTTTTCCAACATCACCGAATACAGCCGCGACGACGTGCTGGGCTCGAATCCAAAATTCCTCAGTTCCGGCCGTCACGACCAGGATTTCTACAACGCCATGTGGGCAAAGCTGCGTCGTACCGGCAATTGGTCGGGCGAGGTGTGGAACCGTCGCAAGTCGGGCGAGTTCTTCGCCGAGTGGCTATCCATCACCATGATTCGGGATGCCGTCGGCGCCGTCACCCACTATGTCGCCGTCTTCACCGACATCACCCACCGCAAGGAGGATGAGGCGCGCGTCTGGCGTCAGGCCAATTACGACGCCCTGACCGGCCTGCCCAACCGTTCGCTGTTCCTGGACCGCCTGGCCCAGGCGGTCAGGCAGGCCCGGCGCGAGGCCAAGGGCTTCGCCCTGATGTTTCTCGATCTCGATGGCTTCAAGCAGGTCAACGACACCCTGGGGCATGCCGCCGGCGACGTGCTGTTGCAGCAGACCGCCGTGCGGCTGTCGGAATGCATGCGCGGCAGCGACACCCTGGCGCGGTTGGCCGGCGACGAGTTCGTGGTCATCTTGCAAGGAGTCCGCGGCCGCCAGGACCCGACCATCGTTGCCGGCAAGATCCTGGAACAGCTGTCGCGGCCCTATCCGCTCGACGGCGGCGACGCCCAAATCCAAGGCTCCATCGGCATCGCCATCTTTCCCGACGATTCCGAAAGCGGCGAGGGACTGCTCAAGCTGGCCGACGAAGCCATGTACGCGGTCAAGCGCCAGGGCAAGAACGGTTTCCGCTTCGCCGGCGAGATCAGGCCGTCTTCTGATCAGTCCTCGTAATCGCCCTTCTCGGCGCGGACATGGCAGGCGGGGCAGTTGGACTTGGTCACCACCTCCGGCCTGGCCCACTCGCTGGCCGGCAGCCGGTGCTTGCGCAGGAAGCCGGGAGTTTCGGTGATGCGCAAAGGGGTGGCGTCCGGTCCCAGGCGGCGCATCACCTTGGCGCCGACCTTGCCGCCGCCGGTGTCTGCGGCGCCGTCCACCAACACCTTGCGGACATGGGCGGCCTTGTCGGCGGCCATGGCGGCGTTGTCGCCGAAGTGGTCGGCAAGGCCGTCCATCATCCTGGTCCACGACCGCGCCGGCAGGAAGGCGGGCTGGAACGCCATGTGGCATTCGCCGCAGGCCTGAAGCGTGAGGGGATCGGTGACGGGGCGGACCGAATCGGCCGAGGCGGGCAGGGCGGTGACGGCAAGGCCAAGGGCGAGAAGCAGTCGGTTGATGGCGTTCATGGCTATTTTCCCCTCAGGAAGGTGATGTAGTCGCCCTTTTCCTGGGCGGTGCAGGCGCGGCCCAGCACGGTCTTGCAGTCGCGTTCGAAGCGTTCTTCGACCTTGGCGGCATCGGTGAAGCGCTTGGGGTTGGCCGAGACCGCCATGGGCAGGATGGCGCGGCCGGTCTTGGCGTGACGGCCCGGCCGGGTGGGGTCGGCGGTGTGGCAGGTGGCGCAGGACGGGAAATCCGGGCTGGCGGCGTTCACCGAGCGGTACAGCGCCTCGCCGCGTTCGGCCGAGAAGACTTCGCCGGCCTGGACCCGGGCGGCGCCAAGGACGGCGAGCAGCGCCAGCAGCGAGGCCCGCGCCAGCCTGCCAGCCAGGACCTCGCGGATGCGGCGGCCCTGGAATATCCAGGCGATGATCGCGGCGTGGGCCAGCGCCAGCCACAGGCCGGCTTCGGCGAGCCCTTCGTGCAGGTCCTCGGCGATGGGCAGAAGATCGGCGACGATGCCGCTCAGCCCGCCCAGCGCCAGGGCCGGCAGCAGCAGGGCGGCCATCCAGACGAACAGTGGATTGCGGCCGGGCTTTCCCGCCAGCTTGTCGCGGATGGCGGCAAGACTGGGGCGGGGCAGGCCGAGCGGCCCCCTGTCCGAGCCGGCCAGGGCCATGGCCAGACGCAGCGCCAGGGCGGTGACCACCCAATAGCCGGAGAAAACATGCATGTTGTAGGTGTCCTCGTCGGCGGTGACATAGGCCACCACGAAGCCGCCGGCCAGGGCGGCGTGCCACAGGCGCAGGGCCAGGAATTCCCATCTGGCGGGGGTGGAGCGCGGCGTCATCGGCGATCCTCCCCGTGGTGGCCGGCGCTCCGTTCCTGGAATGTCGGCGGATGCTGGGCCGAGGCGGCGTAGACCGAGGACAGGGCGGCGACGATCAGGGTCGCGACCACGCCTTGCAGGATCATGCGGCCGAACATGTCGGTTCTCCTCTTGTGGGTTGCTGTCACAGGAGGGATCATGGTGGACGCCGGCTGAACCGGTGGTGACGCGCCGGTTCATTGGCCGTTCATGGTGAGGAGAGCAGGCTGGATTCCATGACAAGACTTGCCTTCGCCCTTCTGGCCGCTCTTTTCCTGCTTCCCGCCGCCACCGCCGCCGGGGCCGGCGGCGATCACGATCACGACTGGGTCCGCCGGGCGGTGCAGAGCGGCGAGATACTGCCGTTGTCGGCCATTCTCGAACGGGTCGGTTCGGAATATGACGGCGAGATGGTCGAGGCCGAACTGGAACGCAAGCGCGGCCATCCCATCTACGAGATCAAGATGGTGACCCGCGACGGCCGGCTGCTGAAGCTGCATTACGACGCCCGCGACGGCCGCAAGCTGCTGGTGCGGGAGAAGCATCGATGAGGGTGCTGGTGGTCGAGGACGAACCGCAGCTGACATTGCGGTTGCAGCAGGCGCTGGAGGCGGCGGGCTTCGCCGTCGACACCGCCTATGACGGCGAGGAAGGCTGCTTCCTCGGCGATACCGAATCCTATGACGCGGTGGTGCTGGACCTGGGCCTGCCCAAGCTGGACGGCATCAGCGTGCTGGGGCGCTGGCGCGAGGCGGGGCGGGCAATGCCGGTGCTGGTGCTGACGGCGCGCGGCCGCTGGGCCGACAAATCGGCCGCCTTCGCCGCCGGCGCCGATGATTACGTCACCAAGCCGTTCGAGATGGACGAGGTCGTCACCCGCATCCGCGCCCTGATCCGCCGCGCCGCCGGCCATGCCTCGCCCGAGATCGTCTGCGGGCCGGTGCGCATCGACACCAATGGCGGCCGCGTTGCGGTGGACGGCATGGCGGTCGCCCTGACCGCCCAGGAATTCCGCATCCTGTCCTATCTCGCCCATCACCAGGGACGAGTGGTCGGGCGAGGCGAACTGGTCGAGCATGTCTACGACCGCAACGCCGATCCGGAATCCAACGTGCTGGACGTTCTGGTGGCCCGCATCCGCCGCAAGCTGAAGGCCGAGGTCATCCACACCCTGCGCGGCCAGGGCTGGCGCATGGAACCGCCCGCAAATGCCGGCTGACTCGCTCCGGCGGCGCCTGATCCTGGGTGCCGGCCTGTGGCTGGCGCTGGCGCTGGCGGCAGGCGGCGCGGTGCTGGGCCATGCCTTCCGCGATTCGGCGCTGCATGGTTTCCGCGAGCGGCTGGGCGCCCATCTGCGTTCGCTGACGGCGGCCATGGAAGTGGGGTCCGACGGCGCGGTCGACGTGATTCGGCCGGTGGGCGATCCCCGTTTCGAGCAGCCCTATTCCGGTTGGTACTGGCAGATTTCCGACGGTGCTGAGGTCAGGGTGCGGTCGCGCTCGCTGTGGGATTTCGCCCTGCCGGTGTCCCATGCCGCCATTCCCGGCGCCCTGCACGCGCGCGGCGAGACCGGACCGCGCGGCGAGGCGCTGGAGGTGGTGGAGCGCGACATCGTGACGGGCGACGACGGCCGTTTGGTGCATGTGGCTATCGCCGCCAGCCGGGCCGAGATCGATGCCGAGGTCGGACGCTTCGACCTGCTGCTGGCCGTATCGCTGGGGGGGCTGGGATTGGGCCTGATGGCGGCGGTGGCCTTGCAGGTGGGCTATGGATTGCGGCCGCTGGGGCGTCTTGCCGGCGAACTGGACGGCCTCAGGCGGCGGGGCGGGCGGATCAAGGGCGATTATCCCGCCGAGGTGGCCCCCCTGGTCGGGGCCATGAACGAAGTCCTCGACCATGACGCCCGCCTGATCGAGCGCGCCCGCACCCATGTCGGCAATCTGGCCCACGGCCTCAAGACGCCGCTGGCGGTGCTGGAGGTGGAACTGTCGAGCCCGAAGCCCGACCGGGCGGTCCTGGTCGAGCAATTGCGGCGGCTCGGCCGGATGGTGGATATCCATCTTGGCCGCGCCCGCGCCCAGGCGGCCCCGGCCGAGGGGCTGGGCGACCGGGTGGCGGTGGCCGAGGTGGCCGGTGAAATCGCCGCCGCGCTGCGCCGCATTCATGCCGGGCGGGGGCTGGCGATCGAGGTCGATTGCGCCGCCGACGCCTTGTTCGCCGGCAGCCGCGACGATCTGGCCGAAATTCTCGGCAACCTGATGGACAACGCCTGCAAATGGGCCGCCGGGCGGGTGCTGGTCACCGCCCGCGCAGCCGTCATCGTCGTGGAGGACGACGGTCCCGGCCTGTCGCCGGATCAGGCGAACGCTGCGGTGCGGCGGGGGGCCAGGCTGGATGAAAGCGCCCCTGGTTCCGGTCTGGGCCTGTCCATTGTCGCCGATCTGTGCGGATTGCTGGGACTTTCCCTCGATTTCAGCCGGTCCGGGCTTGGCGGCCTGCGGGTGGAGGTCGGCCGGTAGGGTATTCCCCGCTTCACCACCCTATCCGTCGCTTTCCCCGGCCGCCGGAAGGGTGAAACGGAAGGTGCTGCCCTGGTCCGGCACCGATTCGACCCAGATCCGGCCGCCATGGTGCTCGACGATCTTCTTGCAGATGGCCAGCCCGATGCCGCTGCCCTCGTACTTATCGCGGGTGTGGAGGCGTTGGAAGATGAGGAATATCCGTTCGAAATACTGCGGCTGGATGCCGATGCCGTTATCGGTCACCGCGAATTCCCACATGCCGCCATCGCGGCGGGCGGTAATGCGGATCGCCGGGGGACGGCCGGGGTGGCGGTACTTGACCGCGTTGCCGATCAGGTTCTGCATCAGGGCGAGGAACTGGTGCGACCGCACCCGGATGTGCGGCATGTCGTGGTATTCGACGGCGGCGCCGGTCTTTTGGATGGCGGACGAAAGATTGCGCAAGGTCGCCGCCACGCCGTCGGCGGCGTTGATGTCGGTTGGCTGGTCCTCCCTGCGGCCGATCCTCGAAAATTCCAGCAGATCGAGAATCATCGCCTGCATGCGGGACGCCCCCTCGACCATGAAGGCGATGAAGTCCTGGCCGTCCCTGTCCAAGGTGTCGCCATAGCGGCGTGAAATCAGCTGGGCATAGCTGGAAATCATCCGCAGCGGTTCCTGGAGGTCGTGGCTGGCCACATAGGCGAATTGCTCCAGTTCGGCGTTGGAGCGTCGCAATTGCTCGGCCTGGGATTCCAGCCGGCTGTTGATTTCGGCCATGCGGGCGGTGGCGGTCTTGTGCTCGGTGATGTCGGTGGCGATGCCGCAGATGGCGATGGGAACGCCGTCGATGCCGGGGATGGGGAACTTGACCGTCAGGTAGGTGCGGGTTCCATCGGGGTGGGGGGCCTCCTCCTCGATGGTGAGGGCGGCGCCGCCATCCAGGACCTTGCGGTCGTTCTCGACGAATATCTCGGCCACCTCGCGGGGGAAGATGTCGAAATCGGTCTTGCCGTAGATGTCGGCCTTGGTGACCTTGAAAAGGGTCTCATAGACGGAATTGACCAGCAGGAAACGGCCGTCGAGACCCTTGACGAAGATCACCGCCGAGGAATTGTCGACGATCCCCTGAAGCAGCGACTGATTTTCGCGCAGCGAGCGGGTCTTCTCGTCGGCGATGGCCTCGGCCCGGTCCGTGACCCGGCTGAGCGACCAGGTGATGCCGAACAGCAGCAGGCTGAACGCCACTCCCAGGCCCAGAACCAGCCACGGCCGGCCGATTTCGGCCGCCGCCTCCAGCCCGGGACGGCTGGAGAATTCCAGGGTCCATCTCCGTCCTCCCACCTCCAGGGTCTGGCGGGTGACGAGACGGGGCGTCGCGTTGTCCTCCGGGCGGCTGCGGTAGAACAGGGTGTCGGGAGTCGCCTCGGCGCCGTCATGGATGGCAAGGCTCAGGAATTCATCGTTGCGGCCCAGCAGATCCTGAAGCAGGGTCGGCATGCGGAACGGACTCAGCACGTATCCGAGGATCTCGCCGTTCATCGTCACCGGCAGATACATGATGAAGGCCGGCACCGGATTGACGGTCTCGTCGATGCGAAGGGTGATGCGCCGGGTGATCATCGGCTGGCCACTGGCGGCCGCCCGTTCCATGGTGGCGCGGCGGTCGGCGTCCTGCCACATGTCGTATCCCAGCGCCTTGACGTTGCCGCCGACGAACGGTTCGGAAAAGGCGTTGATCACATAGGCGTCGCGCCGGCCCGGCGGGCGGACGGAAAAGTCTTCTATTCCCGACCGTCGCATCTCGTCGATGAAACCGTCGAGGTCCTGCGCCCTCACATGGCGGGCGAACGCCACCGCCGGCAGGGCCGGATAATGGAGGTCAAGCTCCAAGGTGGTCACATAGCGCCGGAAATCGTCGCGACTGACCCGTCCCTCCGCCGCCGCGAACAGGCCGGTGACGCCGCGCAGCACCTGCGTGTAGTCGGTGATGCGTTCATCGAGCTTGCGCCTAGTTTCCTGGATCAGGGCGTTGAATTCGCTGTTCAGGTGATGGTCCACCGCCCGGCGGCTTTCCTGCCAGGCGAAGGCCGACAGCCCCAGCGACAGGGCCAGCACCATCCAGCAGGCCCAGATTCCATGACGGAAGCCGCCCGGAGGGCGCTGGTTGGCATGGGGGGCTTGGCTTTGCATGCGTCGTCGGCGATCCGGAGGCGAGGGGGGCTTGGGCTTTCCGTCCCCACTGTATATTCAAGGGCATGTCCGATACACATCAAATGAGCGGGAGATAGCTGGATCACTCCACCATGATCGCGCGAAAATCGTTGACGTTGGTTTGGGTCGGCCCGGTGACGACCAGATCGCCAAGCGTCTTGAAAAAGCCGTGGGAATCGTTGTCGGCCAGCATGGTCGCCGCGTCGAGCCCCAGCAGGGCGGCGCGCTTCAGGGTGTCGGGGCCGATGACGGCGCCGGCATTGTTCTCGGACCCGTCGATGCCGTCGGTGTCGCAGGCGATGGCGTGAATGCCGGAGGCGCCGTTCAGCGCCAGGGCCAGTGCCAGGGCGAATTCCGCATTGGGGCCGCCGCGCCCGCGGCCTCGCAGCGTCACGGTGGCCTCGCCCCCGGACAGAATCACCGCTGGCCCGGCCACCGGCCGGCGGTGGCGGCGGACCGACAGGGCGATTCCCGCCATCACCCTGGCCATCTCGCGAGCCTCGCCCTCGATGGCGTCGCCCAGGACCAGGGGCCTGTAGCCCATGGCCTCGGCCTGGGCGGCGGCGGCTTCCAGCGCCATTGCGGGGGTGGCGATCAGCCGGTATTCGGTGCCGGCGAAGACGCCGTCGCCGGGCTTGGGGGTTTCGTGGGTGGGATCGGCCAGATGCCGGGCCACCGGATCGGGCGGCACGATGGCGTAACGCGCCAGCACTGCCCTGGCCTCGGCCAGGGTGGAAGGATCGGGAACCGTGGGGCCGGAGGCGATCACCGAGGCGTCGTCGCCGGCTACGTCGGAAATGGCCAGGGTCAGCAACCGGGCGGGGCGAACCAGTTCCGCCAGCCTGCCGCCCTTGATGGCCGACAGATGCTTGCGAACGCAGTTGATCTCGTGGATCGAGGCGCCCGAGCGCAGCAGGGCGGCGGTGACCGCGCGCTTGTCCTCCAGGGCGATGCCGGGGGCGGGCAGGGCAAGCAGGGCCGAACCACCGCCCGAGAGCAGGCACAGCACCAGATCGTCGGACGAGAGATTTTCCACCAGTTCGACGATGCGCGCCGCCGCGTCGCGGCCGGCCTCGTCGGGAACCGGGTGGGCGGCCTCGGCCACTTCGATGAAGCGGGTGGGGACGCGATGGCCGGCGCGGGTGATCACCAATCCGGCCGGCGGGACGGGCCAATGGTCCTCGACCGCCCTGGCCATGGCGGCGGCGGCCTTGCCGGCGCCGATCGCCACCACGCGGCCGGATGGCGGGGCGGGCAGGGCGGGGGGCAGGCAGGCGGCGGGCTGGGCCGCCGCCACCGCCGCCTCGAATAGCCGCCGAAGATCGGTTCGGACCGTCATGGGCCGAAGCCTAATGCAATTCGACGATGGCCTCCAGCCCATTGGCCCTGGCGGCGTTCAGCAGGCGTCCATCGGTCTTGACGCGGGCGACGAAGGCGTTCATCGCGTCCAGCCAGCCGGCATCGTTGGGCGCCAGGGCATAGGCGTAGGGGCTGGGGGCCAGCGGCGCCGGCGGCGTCAGCAGCACGGCCCAGTCGTGACGGGCCAGCATCTTGCGGCTGTAGGGGTAGTCGGTGACGAACAGGTCGGCGCGGCCGCTCATGACCTCCTGTTCGCGGGCCTCGGGGTTGGCCACCTCCAGCAGGCGGGCCCGCCGCAATTCCGTCTTCATGACGTCGACCATGTAGGTGCCGCTGGCGGCGGCGACCACCACGCCGTCGCGGTCGATGTCGCCCCAGGTTCGGATGGTCGGATGGGTGCGGGTGGTGACGGCGTAGACGCCGCTGCGCAGATGCGGTCGGGTGAAGGCCAGCTTTTCCTGGCGTGCCGGCGTGATGGCGACGCCGTGCATGGAGACGTCGCAGCGGTCGCCCAGCAGGTCGCCGATCATGGTCTTGAACGACGAATCGACGAAGCGGACCCTGACCCCCAGATCCTTGCCCAATTCCCGGGCCAGATCGATGTCGATACCTTCCAACTGGCCGGTGCGGGTATTGCGGTACGAGATGGAGTAGTAATCGGGCCAGATGCAGACCCGGACCTCGCCGGCCGTCCGAATGCGGTCCAGCCGGACCGGTTCGGCCTGAACCGGGGAAGACGGGAGCAGAACGGCCAGGGCCGCCACCGCGCGCCACTTCATTTTTCCCTCCTGATACATTGGTAATATGCTATGTCATTTCCCTCATGACTGGAAAGCGGAACAATCACGACGCATCATCTGCCACCGCTCCGATTCTGAGGCGGGTGCCGGTGAAGCCCCTCTATTCCACCACCCTGATCCGGCTGGTGGGAGTGTTCGGAATCACCGTCGCCCTGGTGGTGGCCATCGCCACCGGCGCGGCTTTGCTGGCCGGCCGCCAGGAGGCGGTGACCTCGGCCCGCGACATCACCGCCAGTCTGGCCCGTCCCCTGACCGAGGCGGTGGCGCGCTCGTTCAACTCCATCGACGTAACCCTGGCGTCGGTGGCCGACCTGGCCCGGGAAAGCGGGCTGGCGGGCGATGCCATCGATCTGGTGCGGCCGGTGGCCCAGCGCCTGGTTTTCACCCCCCATCTGCGTCAGGTGCTGGTGGTGGCCGCCGATGGCAGGGTCCTGTTCGACAGCGCCAACATCCTGACCGGCGGCCGTCTCGACGTGGCGGCGACGCTGGAGGATCATCGCCGCATGCCGCGTCCGCTGGTGATCGGCATCCCGGTGGCCGGCCGCTATATCGGCGGCGAGGCCAAGGCGGCGGGGCAAAGCCTGATTCCGGTCAGCCGGGCCATTCTCCACTCCGATGGCGCCATCGCCGCCCTGGTGGTGGCCGCGGTCAATCCCGAGCATTTCCATGGCAGCTTCGACGCGCTGCGGATGCAATCCGGGGTCCGGGTCCAGTTGTGGCGCTTCGACGGAATCCTGCTGGCCAGCAGCGATGGCGGGGGGGTGTCCCCCGGTTTCATCCCGGCCGACGCCGCCTTGTTCAAATCCCATCTCAAGGCGTCGGAGATGGGGACCTTCATCGACGACGACCATGACGGCGTCCGGCGCATCACCAGCTACCGCACCACCTTGTCGTGGCCGCTGGTGATCAGCGTCGGATTGCCCATGGACAGGGCCTTGGCCAATTGGCGGGCCAATGTCGCCAATGTCGGCTGGCCGGTGGGACTGGTCACCCTGGTGGTGCTGGGCTTCACCGTCTTGCTGATGCGCACCCTGGCGCGGCGCGCCCGCGACGAGGCGACGCTCCGCCTCAGCGACCGGGTGCTGGCCAACGTCTCCAACGGCGTCACCATCGCCGATGCCCAATCGGGCGACCTGCCGCTACTTTACGTCAATCCCGCCTTCGAGCGCATCACCGGCTACAGCGCCGGCGAGGCGTTGGGCCGCAATGCCCGCTTTCTCCACGCCGACGAGGCCGATCAGGAAGGGTTGGACGCCATCCGCGTCGCCCTGGCCGAGGGGAGCGCGGTCACGGTCAAGCTGCGCAACACCCGTGCCGATGGTGGGCGGTTCTGGAACCAGGTGTCGCTGACGCCGGTACGCAACCCGGCGGGGACGATCACCCACTGGGTGGGGGTGCAGCGCGACATCACCAATGAAGAGGAATCCCGCGCCGCCCTGGCCGCCGCCTATGACGACGTCGCCCGCTACAGCGCCGATCTGGAGCGGTTTTCGTTCGTGCTGGCGCACCATCTTCAGGAACCGGCGCGACAGATGCGGCTGCAAGCCCAGATATTGCAGCAGCAGACGGGGAACGGAGGACGCGGCGACGGAGGAAGCGGTCCGGCCAGCCTGATCATCGATGCGTCCGCCCGCCTGATCGAATTGCTGCGCGACGTCCAGGCCTATCTGGCGGTGGAACGCCACGCCCCCAAGGGGGCGGTCGGGTCGGCGCAGCAGGCGCTGGAATCCGCGGTCCGGCGGCTGGAGGCCCAGGAGGATGGCTGGCTCGAAGCCGTGCCCCTTCCCCATGTGGCGCTGCCCCAGAAGCAATTGGACGATCTGTTCGAGATCATTTTGGAGAACGCCATCCGCTTCCGTCATCCCGGCCGGGGATTGCGGGTCAGGATATCGGTGGTCTTCGACGAGGGGAAATGGCGGTTCCGCATCGCCGACAACGGCATCGGCGTCGAATCCTGCTATTTCGAGCGGATATTCGTTCCGCTGGAGCGCCTGCACCATGATACCGAGCGGTCCGGCGGAACCGGCATAGGCCTGGCGATCGCCCGCAAGACCGTCGAGGCCGCCGGCGGCCGCATCTGGGTCGAATCCGACGGCGCCAGCGGCTCGACCTTCGTCTTCACCCTGCCGGGAGCGTGATTTCCCCGCTGTGGATGCTTTTCCCGTGGATTTCGTTGACAAGCCATCCGCGATCCGTATAGTTCCGCCCTCTCTCCCGAGAAAGCGGGTGGGCGGCCCCTTGGCGCGCTCACCCCGCCCCCGGCGCAAGCCGGACAGGGACTATCGGGACAACCGCAGCAACCGATCAAATCGGGCGAATAGGAAGACCATGACCAAGCGCATCGAATCCAAGTTCAAGATCAACCGCCGCCTGGGCGCCAATCTGTGGGGCCGCTCCAAGAGCCCGCTGGCCCGCGGCAAGGAAAATCCTCCCGGCCAGCATGGCCAGCGCCGCAAGAAGCCGTCCGATTTCGGCACCCAGCTGATGGCTAAGCAGAAGCTGAAGGGCTATTACGGCAACATCGGCGAGAAGCAGTTCCGCCGCCTGTACGACGAGGCCGTGCGCCGCCGTGGCGACACCTCTGAGAACCTGATCGGCCTGCTGGAAAGCCGCCTGGACGCCATCGTCTTCCGCCTCAAGTTCGCCCCGACCCCGTTTGCTTCCCGGCAGTTGATCAATCACTGCCACATCCGGGTCAACGGCAAGCGCGTCAACATCGCGTCCTATCGTTGCAAGGAAGGCGACGAGGTTTCGGTGAAGCCGAAGTCCAAGGATCTCGCCCTCATCCTGGAAGCCGCCCAGTCGGGCGAGCGCGACGTTCCGGATTACCTGGAAGTCGACCATAAGGAAATGAAGGGCAAGTTCATCCGCACCCCCAAGCTGGCCGACGTGCCCTACGCGGTGCAGATGGAACCCAATCTGGTCGTCGAATTCTATTCGCGCTAACACGTATGACCAATTCCTGCGGCGACGCAGGGTTTGGAACGTGACGAAGAAGCTGTTCAGCACAAGGTGTTGGGCAGCTTTTTTGTTGGGCGGACGACACGATGCAGAACGCACTGAATGCAAGGATACTGATTATTGACGACAACGTTGCGGAAGCGACGCTGACAAAACTGACGCTACAGGCAGGCAAGATTGGCTGTAGCATTGAGCACGTGACAAACGGCTATATGGGCATTGACAGGCTGAAGGAAGCTAAGCGGACAGAGCGCCCATACCATATCGTAATACTAGACGTGCAAATGCCCGGAATTAGTGGCTGTGAGACGCTTGAGATAATACGGAAAACAGACGAGATTGCGGACACTTACGTGGCGATTTTAACGAGCTTGAAGTGTAAGACAGACTGCCCGCGCGATTTATTTTTGTGTCACGAAAAAAAAGCTGACATATACTTGCATAAAGAAACGACACTTGAAGACTTTGAGGCAGAACTTATACAGCTAAAGGCTGACTACGAAAATCAGAAGGAAGTCATTAGCATTAACACTAAAGATATATAGGTTACTATTTAGGACAGCAAGACGCTATACTAACACATAGCTAACACGCACTTTTGAAGGTGCAGCTATGGACGTTGGACAGCGTGAAATTGAACTGCGTGGCGGACGAATTGTGCTGTACACGCGGGCAGATGACAGACACGGGATTTGGCAGGCGCGGTTTAGGCTGGGCACGGATCGCACGCTGGTTAGGCGCAGCACGAAGACGACGGACTTGGCGGAGGCGAAACGGACGGCGGAAGAGCTGTACGAGGAGCTGCGCTACAAGCAGCGCAACAATCATCCCCTGAAAGACCAGACCTTTAAGCTGCTTGCGGACGACTTTGTGCGGAAAACGGCGCGGGAGACGCTGGAAGGACGGCTGAGCAAGGGACGGCTGGTGCTGATTGAGGGCACGCTGAGGCGGTACTTGCTCCCATTTTTCGGCAAGCGACCGATTAACAGCATAACGACGGCGGATTTCAACGAGTACGACGAATGGCGGCTGGACTATTGGACACGGGGCTATGGCGCGGACAAGGTGGTGGCAACAGCGGCGGCAGTTCCATCCCCAAAAACGCTGGTGATGGAACAGAGCATCTTGCGGCAGATTTTGAAGCACGGGCTGGAGCAAGGTAGCTTGAAGCAGCTTGCGTTTATGCGGGCGAAACGGGCGAAGACGAACAGGCGCGGCGCATTTGACGTGAAGGAGTACAGGCTGTTGGTGCGGACGGCACGGCAGCGCAGCAACGAGGCTGAACACCCACGTGTAAAACGGGACAGGCAGCTTTTGGAACTGTACGTGCGCTTGCTGGTGGGCACGGGCATGAGGGTTGGCGAGGCACGTGGGCTGACATGGCGCGACGTTGAACTGATCCACACGGGCAACGGCAAGCTGACGGAGACGCTGCGGCTTTGGGTGGATGGCAAGACGGGCAAGCGGGCGGTGATTGGGACACGGGCGGCGAAGAACACGCTGAAGAAGCTATTGGCGCACTATGGCTGGAAGGACTTGGACGAAGCACGGGCGAACGGCAACGGGCTATTTAGGAACAGCAAGGGCGAGGACATTGGCACGTTTGAGGTGGGCTTTGGCAAGCTGATGGAAGCAGCGGGCTTGGACAAGGACAGGCACGGCAACGCGAGGACGCTGTACAGCTTACGGCACACATACGCTACTTTTAGGCTACTGTACGGCGGCACGGACGTTTACTTGCTGGCGCGGAACATGGGCACGAGCGTGAACATGATTGAACAGCATTACGGGCACGTGAGCACGACGCTGGCGGCGGACAAGCTGATTTGACGGAGCGCGGCGGCTTGACGCACGAGAGGCTAAAACTATTGGATAGGTCTGTAACGCAATAGCATAGCTGGTAAGCGAAAAGCTTTATGCTGATAGACTTTTGGGGCATACGTAACGGTGAAAACACGTATGGCAAAGGTTGGGACAATGACGCGGGCGTTGAGTTTTTTCATCATTGATGAAAGCAAAGCGAACATAGCGCTTATAACGGCTGCGCTTCATAAGCAAAACTACGACTGCGAAGTTCTATCTGAAAGCAATGTAGATTCGGCACTTGCACGGCTGATGGAGCTGAACAGAAACGACAAAAATTCTCTTCCAAATGTTATTCTGATTGGGCGGCTTGATAGCGATCTAAACGCAATTGGTGTGCTGTGCTATTTGAGCACTGCGAAAATTTCTGAGCATTCGGTGGCTGTGGTTATATGCGGGCATACGGACTACAACGACAAGGCGCTGTACCTGAACAACGGCGCTGAGCACGTGATTGCGTGGCATTTTGATTGCAAGGAGCTTGAGGATGGGCTGCGCATTTTTGAGGAATACGCGGAGGAAATGGCTGCACAGTAGAAAATCTGCGGCGGACAAGCTGATTTGACGGGCAAATCAGCGAACATACTTGATGTATGTTGGAGGCAAATGGCGGCCGGATTTTTTGAGCAGATCGGCGACGACGCTGCATAAATAGTGGCATGAAGGCACGAGAGATATTGGACGCTGACGCTTGGCTGGCGCGGAAGAAGGAACGCAGGGGCGAGACGATTAGCGATGAACGACGGCAATTGATGGCAATGATCTACAGCGACACGACGCTGGAACGGGAACAGCTTGAGCTTGAACGGGCGAGATTGGAGCTTGGGCAGATAAAGGCTGAGATAATGAAAACAAAGGCGGAGGCAGTCAAAGACACAGCCCAAGCAAAATACAGTTGCAGGAAAAGTTACTAAACTTAAATACTTTCATTTATCATTTTATACTTGAAAACAGCTATTTTACTTGGTTTTTTTGAAGCTAACTTGGGCAGGTGAAATTCTACAGTTTGTATAATATAGTTACCAACTATTCTTCATCATCCATAATCACCAAATTCCATAATCACCAAATTCCATAATCACCAAATTCCATAATCAATAAATTCCACATCCATCATCGTCCACAGTCGTAAAACTCCATAGTCACTAAATTCAAAGACCTTAACACCGTTACAGCAATCAGATTGGATAATAGTTTAATAGTCAGGCGTAGCCTGATTACGTATATCGTCTTGTTTTCAGCCCCTGAAATCCGTTGCAACTCTCCACAGCCATAACAACTGACTTGGCGATAATCGGACTATATAAAGTTGAATATTGAGTGCGAGTGAATTGTTTTGAATTATCGTCGCTTGCGACGCTGACCGAATGCTGCAATCTGAACTTAAGCATATAGGTAGCTATATCGTGTAAATTGTCCGTGTGCGACTTGTCGTCACGCAACTTGGTAAAATCCACTTGATAGCTATTTTGGTATATTTTTCGCAGTTCGCCCTCTATGTCGTACTTTTCATTTTTGAACTTCGGCATACATATAACAGCATGAAAATGAAGAAGAAAACTTGGCGATTTTTTATCTTTGTCGTAGCCGAGTGCCGAAAGCGTATTCACTTTTCGGTCGGATAGTTTCTCATCAGCAGCAATCGCGTGAATTTCATAAGCGCCCAAAAGTCTGATGTTTTCATCAGCGAAGAGCTGAAGTTTGTCCAAATCATTATCAAGCTTCTTTTTCAATTTCTTAATAAGCGTCAGATTTATGTCCGCTGAATTGTAGTGGACCTCGTGCAGAATTGTAAGGAAGCGCAGCTTGTCAGCATCCACGTTGCCAAAATTTTCAATCATACTTTGAGCAAATAACTCTTGCTGGGCATGACGACATTTAGGACAGAACGGATTATTGCAAGGGTGGCGTCCTGTGCAATTTAGTATTCTCAAAGCAAGTGTTGTGGCTTTTTTATCGGAAAAATCTGTACACAAATTTTCAACCACATATTTCCGTTGACGTATTTTGCCTTCAGCGTAGTCACCAATTTTTTCTGTGTATCTGTATTTCTGTTCAAATGCAGACTGATTTTGAATTTCAGCGATGGTAAATTTCTTTGTCATTTTACGGTCTTCTTTGAACAACACACGGTCAACATGATTGCATAGATGGCGAGCACTTCAATACTTGCCATCTTTCCATTAAATCCATATTCAACTAATTTTTCTCGCTCCATTGTCTATCTCCATAAATAACAGCGCTACATGCGCAGCGGTATTTATGACGGACGACGATAAATATTGATGGGAAACTCAAAATATCTTTGGAGACATTATGAACGCATTACAACACGCATATATTACCTTAAAATCCAACGACTTAACTGATGGACAGTACGATTTTAGCAGGAAGTGGCTGGGACGTGACAGGAGCTATTACGGAAGCATGAAGGCGAGGCAGCGGCAAGCTGGACTGCGGACAATGCTGGCACTTGCGGGCAATCTGACGAAGGCGCTGGTTCGGGCGAAGGCTGAACGGCGTGGCAATGACGCGGCGGTGCTGGAGAAACTGAGTGGTCGCATTTGGGACGGCGTGATGGCTGGACGGGCTTGAACAGCTCGGCGGCCACGCGGATCAACTTGTCGTGTAACACGACAACTTCGGTGGGCTTGAACAGCACGGCAGCGAACATACTTGCTGTATGTTGGTGCGGATCGGTGCGGACACGGCGGAAACGCAATTGCACTGCCCTACTCCATTTTTCCCAACGCGCATTGCGTCGGAAACGCACACTACAGCAGCAAAGCAACTTTGGGAGCTACCTACACACAGCGCAGTGCAAAACTGCGCTGTGTGACGACGAGCGGAGCTTGGCGGTTGAATTTGAGCTGCACCGAGCACCGAAAACGCAGTCAGGTTTAGTACACATACATTATATGAAAATGCGCTGCATAGGACAATGATTACAGCAACTTACAGATATATCGGTCACTGATGCACTGACATAGACATTACTGTACTGCAAGCGAACGACTTGGAGTACAGGACATGACTGCATTGGCGAAATTGAAGCTGACGACTGCGACGCGCAAAACGGAGAAGCTGAGCGCGGAACAGTACACGCGACAGCGCATGCTGGCGAACTTGGCGGAACAGCTTGGCATGGCGCGGGCGATGCTGGATGGCTCGGCCTTCACTGTTAAGCAGACGCGATACAAGACGGACGAGAACGGCGAGCGCATTGGGTACGAGCGCAGCAAGCGGCTGCGTCAGTGGTTCTGGCAGGATGCTGACGGCAACTGGCTGTTGGAACTGCGCTACGGGAACAAGCTTCTGAAGCTGAGCGGCGACAGCACGGCGGTGCTGGTGGGCAAGCTGGAGCAGCTTGCGGGCGTGATCGAGACGCTGATCGAGGCTGTGGCGGCGGGCGAACTGGACAAGGCGCTGGCGGCGGCGAAGAAGGAGCGCATGGCAACGCTGCGGAAGGGCTGACGATGCAAAGGTGGTAGATTGCGACTATGCTTTTGGGGTATAACAGGTATGAAGCTGACAGCATTTTAATGCGCAAAAAACGCAATACATCCAATGCATTACTCGCATTAGATGTATAATTCGCGCTAACACACATCACCAAATTCTGCGGTAACGCAGGGTTTGGAACGTGACGAAGAAGCTGCTCGGCACAAGGTGTTGGGCAGCTTTTTTGTTGGCTGGGGGGAGGCTGAAAATGGCGCGAGAAGCGGAGGTGCTATTTGTTGAAGATAGCGAGTGTTACGCGCATCTTTTTGAAATTATTGTTGGTCAGATTGAATATAAATGCAGATTAGACAAAGCTGTTAATGGCGCAGAGGCAATAAGGAAATTAAAGGAGCGCTTTGAAAGCGAGGACACCTTTTACGACGTTGTTATCACAGACTTACATATGAACTTTATTAATGGCATTGAGCTTACAAAATACATACGATCGCTTTACGCAAATATGAATATCCCAATTGTTGTTATGTCATCGCAGGACGCAAGCGAAGTTGGCATGTTGGCGCACGATGCTGGCGCGAACCGCTTTATACAAAAACCGGCACATATTGACGAGCTATTCCAAGCCATTACCAATGTCATATCTGATTTTATAGTTAAAATTGGACATGACATTGAGCGACGAAAAGTTGACAATTAGCACAATAGCTTGGAATGACTGTATTAATAGTGAATACCATTACTATTGCTGGGAGAATTTCTGAAATTTAGACGCTATACTAACACATAGCTAACACGCACTTTTGAAGGTGCAGCTATGGACGTTGGACAGCGTGAAATTGAACTGCGTGGCGGACGGATTGTACTGTACACGCGGGCTGATGACAGACACGGCATATGGCAGGCGCGGTTTAGGCTGGGCACTGAACGGACGCTGGTTAGGCGCAGCACGAAGACGACGGACTTGGCGGAGGCGAAGCGGACAGCGGAGGAGCTGTACGAGGAACTGCGCTATAAGCAGCGGAACAATCACCCCCTGAAAGATCAAACGTTTAAGCAGCTTGCGGAGGACTTTGTCAGAAAGTCGGCGCGAGACACGCTGGAAGGACGCTTGAGCAAGGGCAGATTGGTGCTGATTGAGGGCACGCTGAGGCGGTACTTGCTCCCATTTTTCGGCAAGCGACCGATTAACAGCATAACGACGGCGGATTTCAACGAGTACGACGAATGGCGGCTGGACTATTGGACGCGGGGCTACGGTGCGGACAAGGTGGTTGCAACATCGGCGGCAGTGCCCTCGGCGAAAACGCTGGTGATGGAACAGAGCATATTGCGGCAGATTTTGAAGCACGGGCTGGAGCAAGGCAGCTTGAAGCAGCTTGCGTTTATGCGGGCGAAACGGGCGAAGACGAACAGGCGCGGCGCATTTGACGTGAAGGAGTACAGGCTGTTGGTGCGGACAGCACGGCAGCGCAGCAACCAGGCGGAACATCCACGTGTGAAGCGAGACAGGCAGCTTTTGGAGCTGTACGTGCGCTTGCTGGTGGGCACGGGCATGAGGGTTGGCGAGGCACGCGGGCTGACATGGCGCGACGTTGAACTGATCCACACGGGCAACGGCAAGCTGACGGAGACGCTGCGGCTTTGGGTGGATGGCAAGACGGGCAAGCGGGCGGTGATTGGGACACGGGCGGCGAAGAACACGCTGAAGAAGCTGTTGGCGCATTACGGCTGGAAGGATTTGGACGAGGCACGGGCGAACGGCAACGGGCTATTTAGGAACAGCAAGGGCGAGGACATTGGCACGTTTGAGGTGGGCTTTGGCAAGCTGATGGAAGCAGCGGGCTTGGACAAGGACAGGCACGGCAACGCGAGGACGCTGTACAGCTTGCGGCACACATATGCCACTTTTAGGCTACTGTACGGCGGCACGGACATTTACTTGCTGGCGCGGAACATGGGCACGAGCGTGAACATGATTGAACAGCATTACGGGCACGTGAGCACGACGCTGGCGGCTGACAAGCTGATTTGACGGGCAGATTGACGAACATACTTGATGTATGTTGGCGGCAATGGCGGCCGGATTTTTTGAGCAGATTGGCGACCACGCTGCATAAATAGTGGCATGAAGGCGCGAGAGATATTGGACGCTGACGCTTGGCTGGCGCGGAAGAAGGAGCGCAGGGGCGAGACGATTAGCGACGAGCGACGGCAATTGATGGCAATGATTTACAGCGACGCGACGCTGGAACGGGAACAGCTTGAGCTTGAACGGGCGCGATTGGAGCTTGGACAGATAAAGGCTGACATAATAAAAGCAAAGGCAGTGGCAGCGAAAAATAACGCTGAAGCAAATGAAACTGAAATGTCTGCGAAGCACTTTTGAAGATGCTGCAAATTTTACTGACAGTAAAAACACAATATAGCAAATACTATACTGAACGGCGCGGAAACATTGGACTTTTTGACGCAGGTAATTTTGGAGCACTGACTATAGTTTGTATTAAGTTATATAGTACTTACCTTAATCAATTCAAAATTACAAACATCAATCTCATATCAACAAAGTCAAACACAAACTCTAAACCACAATCAAAGACCTTAACTCGTTTCTAAACACGATATTGGTATTAGACATTGTAGCTAAATGAAAGACCGTTGAACTTTTTACATGAATTGACTGACATGACGACAGCTTTAGCTATCGGAATTTCATAGAGACTTGCATAGCACGTACGCTTGTACATTTGATTTTGATCATCTTCAAATTTGAGACGCTGACTATGCTGCAAGCGGAACTTGAGCATATAGGTAGCAAGCGTTTCTAAATTTTTATCTTGTGATTTATCGGAGTGCAGATGCTGAAGCAGTACTTGATACTTATGCGGGAAATGAGCGGAGCTTTTGAGCATAGATAGCAGTTTAGATTCTGACAGCGACCCGAGATTTACAACTGCATGAAAATGCAGAAGAAAAAACGGCAGATTACTACTTTCTACGAGCCCGAGAGGCTTTAGAGAAAGAAGCTTGCGGTCGCTGAGAATTGCATTAGCAGCGAACGCTTCAATTTCAAAACTCCCGAGCAATTGCACGGAAGTGCCATTGTTTTTGTTGATGACATTGAGGGCATTGCGAACGGAACGCTTAACACGTTTGACAAGCGTGCTGCTGATTGACGCTGCATCATAGTGCACGCTGTGCAGGAAGGTGAGAAAGCGCAACTGGCTTGCGGGCACGTGGCTGAACGCGGCGAGCATTTTGTCCGCGAACTTGCGCTGCTGATTATGGCGGCACATGGGGCAAAATGGCTGCTTGCAGGGCTTATGGGTTGAGCAGTGCATGAGGCGATGGGCAAGCGCGGTTGCGTCTTTATCGGCAAGATCGCTGCACAGGGCATTGATGACGTAGGCACGCTGGCGGATTTTGCTGACAGCGTGGTCACCGATTTTTTCCTTAAATCGGTACTCTAAATCGGCGGCGCTGACGTTTTTGAGGGCGGACATGGCGGCGAGCTATTTGAGGCGGGACGCGGCACAGCGCAGCGTGGCGCGGATAGCATAGAGGGCGAGCTGATTAATGCAAACAAGCTCCCCACGAAATCCCACTGAGACGTAATGATTGGACGACATTTTATTTCTCCCAAATTGAACTGCGCTACATGCGCAGCGGTATTTATGACGGACGACGATAAATATTGATGGGAAACTCAAAATATTTTTGGAGACATTATGAACGCACTACAACACGCATATATTACCTTAAAATCCAACGACTTAACTGATGGACAGTACGATTTTAGCAGGAAGTGGCTGGGACGTGACAGGAGCTATTACGGAAGCATGAAGGCGAGGCAGCGGCAAGCTGGACTGCGGACAATGCTGGCGCTTGCTGGCAATCTGACGAAGGCGCTGGTTCGGGCGAAGGCTGAGCGGCGCGGCAATGACGCGGCGGTGCTGGAGAAACTGAGCGGGCGCATTTGGGACGGCGTGATGGCTGGACGGGCTTGAACAGCTCGGACGACAACAAGCAATACGGATATGTCCAAAGTTTGAACGCGGAGTGCTTGGACCTAAAATTGTAGCGCATTGCGACAACGTGTCGTGTAACACGACAACTTCGGTGGGCTTGAACAGCTCGGCGGCGAACATACATGCTGTATGTTGGCGCGGATCGGCGCGGGCGTGGCTGAAGCGCAATTGCACTGCCCTACTCCATTTTTCCCAACGCGCATTGCGTCGGAAACGCATGCTACAGCGGCAAAGCAACTTTGGGAGCTACCTACACACAGCGCAGTGCAAAACTGCGCTGTGTGACGACGAGCGGAGCTTGTCGGTTGAATTTTAGCTACACCGAGCACCGAAAACGCAGTCAGGTTTAGTACACTTACATTATATGAAAATGCGCTGCATAGGACAATGATTACAGCAACTTACAGATATATCGGTCACTGATGCACTGACATAGACATTACTGTACTGCGAGCGAACGACTTGGAGTACAGGACATGACTGCATTGGCAAAATTGAAGTTGACGACTGCGACGCGCAAAAATGAGAAGCTGAGCGCGGAACAGTACACGCGACAGCGCATGCTGGCGAACTTGGCGGAACAGCTTGGTATGGCGCGGGCGATGCTGGATGGCACTGCGTTTACGGTGAAGCAGACGCGATACAGGACGGACGAGAACGGCGAGCGCATTGGGTACGAGCGCAGCAAGCGGCTGCGTCAATGGTTCTGGCAAGATGCTGACGGCAACTGGCTGTTGGAACTGCGCTACGGGAACAAGCTTCTGAAGCTGAACGGCGACAACACTGCGGTGGTGGTGGGCAAGCTGGAGCAGCTGACCAGCGTGATTGAGACGCTGATGGAGGCAGTGACGGCGGGCGAACTGGACAAGGCGCTGGCGGCAGCGAAGAAGGAGCGCATGGCAACGCTGCGGAAGAGCTGACGGCAACATGCGTCACAATATGGCTATATCCGAAGGTATATTTTTGAAGACCTTTTGGTGTATAACAGGCATATGGCTGACAGCTTTTTAAGGCGCAAAAACCACAGCAATAACAATGCAATGCTCGCATTAGCTGTATAACTCGCGCTAGGCTCTGGGTCGAAAGTTCCAGCCAAGATCGACGCGCCGCCGCAAGGTGGCGCGTTTTTCGTTGTGTCCGCCCCGTCGTCCGTCATTCCGTCCCGGAACCGGCCTTCCTGGCCCGAAGGCGTTCCCAGTAGTCGAGGCGTTTTTTGACCTCGCGCTCGAAGCCGCGTTCCACCGGCTGGTAGAAACGGCGGCGCTCCATGTCGTCGGGGAAGTAGTTCTGTCCCGAGAATCCGTCCGGGTCGTCATGGTCGTACCGATAGCCCTTGCCGTAGCCGATTTCCTTCATCAGCCGGGTGGGGGCGTTCAGTATGTGCTTGGGCGGCATCAGCGAGCCGGTGTCCCTGGCCGATTTCATCACCGCCTTGAAGGCTGTGTAGGCGGCGTTGGACTTGGGCGCGGTGCCGAGATAGATCACCAGTTGGGCCAGGGCCAGTTCGCCTTCCGGGCTGCCCAGGCGTTCATAGACATCCCAGGCGGCCAGGGCCTGAATGACCGCGTTGGGGTCGGCCAGCCCGATGTCCTCGACCGCGAAGCGGGTCAGGCGCCGGGCGATGAACAGCGGGTCCTCGCCGCCGGTCAGCATGCGCGCCATCCAGTACAGCGCCGCGTCGGTGTCCGAGCCGCGCAGGGATTTGTGGAGCGCGCTGATCAGGTTGTAATGTCCCTCGCGATCCTTGTCGTAGGCCGGCGCCCGGCGCTGGACCGCCTCGGCCAGCCCGGACGGCGACAGTGGCGGTTCCGTCGGCAGCAGCGCCAGATCCTCGGCCAGATTGAGCAGATAGCGGCCATCGCCGTCGGCCATGGCCTTGACGGCGGCGCGGGCATCGGCGTCCAGCGGCAGGGGACGTCCCAGCGCCGTCTCGGCCCGGACCAGCAGCGCCTCCAGCGCCGCTTCGTCGAGGCGGTGCAATACCAGCACCTGAAGTCGCGACAGCAGCGCCCCGTTCAGTTCAAAGGACGGGTTCTCGGTGGTGGCGCCCACCAGCACCACGGTGCCGTTCTCCACATAGGGCAGGAAGCCATCCTGCTGGGCGCGGTTGAAGCGGTGAATTTCGTCGACGAACAGCAAGGTTCCCTGGCCGAGTTCCTTGCGCTTGCCGGCGGCGTCGAACACCTTGCGCAGGTCGGCGACTCCGGAAAACACCGCCGACAGCGGGTCGAAATGCAGGTCGGTGCGCTCGGCCAGCAGGCGGGCGATGGTGGTCTTGCCGCAGCCCGGCGGTCCCCACAAGATGATGGAGGCCAGTCTTCCCGCCGCCAGCATGCGGCCCAGCGGAGCGTTGGCCGCCAGCAGATGCCCCTGGCCCACCACCTCGTCGAGAACGGTGGGCCGCAGCCGTTCCGCCAGCGGCCGGTCTTCGTCCCTTTGGAACAGTCCGGTCACCCGCCGATCACCTGGGTCATCACCTCGCCGTTGCGGTTGACGGTGATGGACCAGCGCTGCCGTTCGCCCTGAAGCTGCTGTTTCAACTCGGCCACCGTCGGCACCGGCTTCTCGTTGACCCGCAAGACGATGTCGCCCGGCTGCACTCCCAGGCGATGGGCGACCGAGCCGCGCTTGACTCCCAGGACCAGCACTCCGGACAGGCCGGAACTGATGCCGATCTCCTCGGCCAGGGCGGGGTTGATGTTGACCACGGTGGCGCCGCTGAAGGGATGGCGGCCGGCAAGATCGCTGCGGTCGCGGGGCGGAGTCTCGGGCGGGGCCAGCAGGCGGACGCTGATCTGACGTTCGCTTCCGCCCCGCAGGACGGTCAGCCGCGCCTCGCTGCCGACCGGCAGGGTGGCGAGGCGAAAGCGCATGGCCTCGGAATCCTCGACCTCATAGCCCTGGACCGCCAGCACCACGTCGCCGTTCTGCAAGCCGGCGGCGGCGGCCGGGGAATCGCGGTGGATGTTGTTGATCAGAACGCCGACCGGACGGGCTAGCTTCAGCGCCTGGGCCAGGTCGGCGGTGACCGGCTGGCCGCCGATTCCCAGCCACGGCCGCACCACCTTGCCGCCCTTGGTGATGCTGTCGACCACGTTGCGGACCAGGGCGGTGGGAATGGCGAAGCCGATGCCGTTCGAGCCGCCGTCCTTGGAATAGATGGCGGTGTTGATGCCGATCAGCTTGCCTTCCATGTCCACCAGGGCGCCGCCGGAATTGCCGGGATTGATGGCCGCGTCGGTCTGGATGAACGACCGGTAGTCGGACACCCCCACATTGGTCCGGGCCAGGGCCGAGACGATGCCCTGGGTCACGGTCTGGCCGACCCCGAACGGATTGCCGATGGCCAGCACCAGGTCGCCGACCTCCATCTTGTCGGAATCGCCAAGGACCAGGGTGGGGAAGTTTTCCCCCCGCGCCTCGATCTTCAGCACCGCCAGATCGGTCCGCTCGTCCGAGCCGACGACGCGGGCCTCGAACTCGCGGCGGTCGGACAGCACCACCGTGACCTCGTCGGCGTCCTTGATGACGTGGTGATTGGTGACCACCGTGCCGTCGCTCCTCAGCAGCACGCCCGAACCCAGCGAGCTTTGCACCCGGTCACGGGTCATGCCCGGAACCTCGCCGAAGAAGCGGCGGAAGAACGGATCGGCGAACAGCGGCGATGCCGCCGTGTGCACCACCCGCTTGGTGTAGATGTTGACCACCGCCGGCGCCACCTGGCGCACCACCGGCGAGAAGGTCAGGCGAATCTGTTCGCGCGACGACGGCGCCATGGCGGTCTGGGCGTGGGCCGGGCCAAGGCCGGCAAGAACGAGAATGGCGCAGGAGATGAGAATCTTCATGGGGCGATCACGATGCGGGGGGATGGAACCACTTCTATATAGCGGTCGAACCACCGTCTGAACAGGCCCGGCCTTTCCCGTCCTGAACGCTCCTATTGCTGCTGGGTGTTGCTGGCGTCGTTGGTGGTGATCTTGCGGCCGAGGGCCTCCATCAGCGGCTCGATCCTGCCGCCGGAATTCCGCAGCACCGAGGCGAAGTCCTCGCGCATGGCGCGGATGATGCTGACGCCCTCGGCGGTGACGTCGATGATCACCGGCCTGCCGTCGGGGGCGTCGACCACGTCCCAGTCGACCGGGATGGGAATGCTGGGCTGCGACGGCAGCGTGACCATGCTCGCCACCCGGAAACGTCCGTCGACGGGTCGCGCGTCGCCGACCTGGACGGCCACCCCGGTCTTCAGGTTCTTCAGCAGCCCCACATAGCTTGAAACCAGATAGCGCATGAAGACGTCGGAGAAGGCGGTCCGCTCGGCGGCCTCCAGCTTGCCCCAGTGGCGTCCCAGGATATAGGACGACAGCATGGATGGATCGCTGTGCCGGCGCAGCAATCCGTCCAGCAGGCGGGTCCGTTCGGCCAGGGAGTGCCCCTTGGCCACGAAGGTGTCCAGCCCCTCGCCGACGGCCGCCTGGACGGCGTCGCGGGCGGTTCGGGCGTCTCCGGCCCCGGCGGGGCGGAGCGGCAGGACCGTCACCAGCAGGGAAAGCGTCAGGGCGGCAAGTAGTCGCGAAGCGGTCATGGCTATCCTCGAACCTAATTCCAGGCATCCACACGGATGGAATTATGTCGATTCCGCGTTTCGCCGCAACAGATCACAGCGCGACGATCTCGGGAACGTGGCCGGTGTGGCGAAGAAAGCGCAGCAGGCCGGACGAGGCGACGGTGGTGGTCATGTCGTTGCGCAACGGATGATAGTTGACCAGCGGCTGCTGCATCATCCAGGCGTCCAGCACCGGGGTGACCCGACGCCCGGAATCGTTGAGCAGGGCGAACGGCGTCACCGAGCCGGGTTCGATGCCCAGCGTCTCGCCCAGCAATTCGGCCGAGCCGAACGACAGCCGCGCCGAACCGATCCTGGCCGGCAGGCGTTTCAGGTCGATTTGCCGTTCCGCCGGCGCCACCACCAGCCACAGCCGGGCCTTGGCGTCCTTCAGGAACAGGTTCTTGCAATGAATTCCGGGAATGCCGCTCCATACCGCGTTGCCTTGCTCGACGGTGAAGGCGGGTTCGTGGCGGTGGGTGGTAGCCTCGATCTCCAGGCGCTCCAGCAGGGCCAGCAGGGATTCCGTGGTGGCGGCGACGGGTGGCATGCTTACGCTCTCCTTGGGGTCAGCACTTTGCGGAGTTCCTCCAGCACCAGCACCAGCGACGCCAGCCCGGCGGCCAGCAGCCATTGTCCGCCGTCCAGGCCGGTGGTGTGGAACAGGGTCTGCGCCGGTCCCCAATGCACCACCACCGCCTGCAATGCGAGGATTCCGCACAGCGCCAGCCACAGCTTGCCGTTGGCGAGGGCACCGCGGCCCAGGGCGGATTCGGCGCCGACCCGGGCGTTGAAGACGTTGAAGACCTGGAACAGCACGAAGGTGGTGAAGGCCACGGTCCTGGCTTCCTCCAGTCCGGCGCCGGCCGCCAGGGCCATGTGCATGGCCGTCAGGGTTCCCGCCGCCATCAGCAGCCCGAACCAGGCCAGCCGCAGCAGCCGCCACGGCGGCAGGATGGTGCTGTTCAGTCCCCTGGGGGGCTCGCGCATGGCCGACGGCCGGGCGGGATCAAAGGCCAGCGCCATGGCCGGCGGCCCGTCCATGATGATGTTGACCCACAGGATCTGGATAGCGCCGAACGGCAGCGGCATTCCCAGCAGCGGCGCCGCCATCACCGCCAGCAGGGCGCCGATATTGGTGGACAGCTGGAAGCGGACGAACTTCACGATATTGTCGGCGATGGTGCGGCCTTCGCGCACCGCCCGGACGATGGTGGAAAAGTCGTCGTCGGTCAGCACCATGGCGGCGGCCTCGCGGGTGACGTCCGACCCCGCCCGCCCCATGGCGATGCCCAGGTGGGCGGTCTTCAGCGCGGCGGCATCGTTGACGCCGTCGCCGGTCATGGCGACCACATGGCCCTGGCGGCGCAGGGCCTCGACGATGCGGACCTTGTGCTGGGGGGAAACGCGGGCGAACACCGCGACGGCGCCGATGCGCCCGGCCAGGGCGTCGTCGTCCAGCCGGTCCAGCTCGGTTCCGGTCATCACCGCGCCGTCAAGTCCGAGCTGGGCGGCGATGGCGGCTGCGGTGGCGGCATGGTCGCCGGTGATCATCTTGACCGTGATGCCGGCGTCGTGGCAGGTGGCGACGGATTCGGCCACGCCCGGCCGGGGGGGGTCGGCCAGTCCGATCAGGGCGTGCAGGCACAGGCCGTGCAACTGGTCGATCGGATCGGCGTCGGCGGCCACCGGCCTGGACGCCACCGCGATGACCCGCAGGGCCCGGCCGCCCAGCCGTTCGATCTCGGCTGCGATGGCGTGGCGCGATTCATCGTCCAGGGCCAGGGCGCCGTCCTCGCCCAGGACCCGGTCGCACAGTCCAAGCACCACGTCGGGGGCCCCCTTGACGGACAACAGGCCGCCGTCCCCGCCCTCGTGCACCGTCGCCATCAGCTTGCGCGCCGAATCGAACGGCACCTCGGCCCGCCGCCGCCAGAGTCCGGGGGGCGGGCAGGCGCCGGCGGCGGCGGCCAGGGCCAGCAAGGCGGTTTCGGTGGGGTCGCCCAGCGCCTCGCCGTCGGGTGTCAGGCGGGCGTCGTTGCACAGGGCGGCGGGCAGCAGGATCGGGCCGAGCGACGGTAATCCGGCCGTCTCCAGCGTCCGTCCCCGCGCCCAGCCCGCCAGGGCGGTCATGCGGTTCAGCGTCAGGGTGCCGGTCTTGTCCGAGCAGATCACCGTGGTGGATCCCAGGGTTTCCACCGCCGCCAGCCGGCGGACGATGGCGCCGCGCCCGGCCATCCGGTACATGCCGATGGCCAGGGTGACGGTGACCACCGCCGGCAGTCCCTCGGGAATGGCGGCGACGGCAAGGGCCACCGAGGTCAGGACCACCTCGGCCAGTCCCAGTCCCCGCGCCAGTCCCTGAAGCGCCACCAGGGTGACCACCACCCCGGCGACGGCTGCCAGCCGTCGTCCCAGCTGGTCGAGGCGAACCTGCAACGGCGTCGGCGGCGTCTCGGCCTCGTCCAGCATGCCGGCGATACGGCCAATCTCGGTGGCGGGGCCGGTGGCGGTCACGATCATCTCGGCGCGGCCGGCCGTCATCACCGTGTTCATGAAGGCCATGCCGGTCCGGTCCGCCAGCGGCGTGTCGGCGGCGGCGACGGTCTCCGCCTGCTTGGCTACCGGCGCCGATTCGCCGGTCAGGGTGGATTCGTCGATCTCGACGGCGCGGGTCAGCCACAGGCGGCCGTCGGCGGGAATGCGGTCTCCGGCCTCCAGCAGCACCATGTCGCCTGGAACCAGGCTGTCGGCGGGCACCACCGTCACCTCGCCCCGGCGCCGCACCCGCGCCGTCTGGGCCAGCATGGCCCTGAGCGAGTCGAGGATGCGGCCGGCCCGGCGTTCCTGGACGAAACCGAGGGTGACGTTGAACAGGGTCACCGCCAGGACCGCGACCATGTCGGTCACATGGCCGATCAGGCCGGCGAACAGGCCGGCGGCGATCAGCATGGCGGTCAGGAGATTGCGGAACTGGTCGAGAAAGACGGCCCATCCCGGCCGGGGCGGGCGTTCGGCGAGACGGTTGGGGCCAAAACGGGCCAGCCGCGACCCGGCCTCGGCGTCGCTCAGCCCGTCGGGGCCGCCGCCCAGCGTGGCCGCGACGTCGCCCGCGTCGCGGGCGTGCCAGGGAATCGGGTCAGGGGCGGGGGTCAGGAGCGGTCAGCCCCAGTTGTGATGCAGCCACCACCGCGCGGGTGCGGTTGTTGACGTTGAGCGCCTTCAAGATGGCGGTGACGTGCAGCTTGACGGTGCCTTCCGCCAGTTCCAGCACGCGGGCGATCTCCTTGTTGGACTTGCCCTGGCCCAGCAGGGCCAGCACTTCCTTCTGGCGCGGCGTCAGGGCCGCCATGGCCGCGTCGCCGGTCACCGGACCGCCGTCATCGCCCGGATGGCTGGGTTCCAGCAGGGCCGGCGGCAGATAGACGCCGCCCGACAGAACCAGCTTCAGCGCTGACAGCATGATCCGGCTGGACGATGTCTTGGGAATGAAGCCGGCCGCCCCCATGTTGACCGCCTGGAGCACATGGCGGCGGTCGTCGGAGGCCGACAGGACGATTACCGGCACGGTGTTGGGCAGCATGGATTTCAGCTTGGCCAGTGCCTCGACCCAATCCATCCCCGGCATGGTGAGGTCGAGCAGGACGATGTCCAGGTCGGCCTCGTTCTGGACGGCGGCGATGGTCTGGGGGAAATCGCAGGCCTCGACGATGGTCGGAGGGCCTTCGAACTGGTCCAGGACAAGCCTCAGCCCGTCGCGGAACAATTCATGGTCGTCGGCGATCAGGATCTTCATCTTCCCCCCAACCGGTTTCCCGCCGGTTAATGTATAAAACATCCGGGTGGCGATACCGTCTCAGACTTGCCGGCCCAGCGCCACAAAAAACGAATATACCCCGCAGCCCCCGATTCCGGCCACGGCCCCAAGGTCCCCATCACTTGCGGTTAATACCTAGTCTAAAGGAAGGGCGACGGAATCCATAACGAAAAAGCCGGTCTCTGGCCTTTGACGCGATCATCTTGTATGGTCCGCCCCCATGACGCAAGCGCGCACCATCTATCATGCTTGCCGCATATCCGAATGGGATGCGGCGGTCGAGGCCGGAAGCTACGGCGGCTCGTCCCAGGACGAGGCCGACGGCTTCATTCATTTTTCCTCGGCCGCGCAGGTCACGGACAGCGTCGCTAAGCATCGCGCCGGTCAGGACGGGCTGGTGCTGGTGGCGGTGGACGCGGGCTGTCTGGGGGAGGAACTTCGCTGGGAACCATCGCGGGGCGGCGCGCTGTTTCCCCATCTCCATGGAAGGCTGCCGCTGGACGCGGTGCGCTGGGTCCGCGACCTGCCGCTGGACCCGGCGACCGGGCGGCATGTCTTTCCCGTGATCGAGGACTGAATGGTCGATTATTTTCGATTCCTTGGGCCGCTGGTCCGTCTGCTCGACGCCGAAACCGCCCATGGCCTGACCATCCGCCTGCTGAAGGCCGGGCTGGTGCCGGCCCAGCCCCGCTTCGACCCGCCCGCCCTCAAGGTCAGGCTGTGGGGGCGCGACTTCGCCAATCCGATCGGACTGGCCGCCGGGTTCGACAAGAACGCCGAGGTTCCCGACGCCATGCTGGACCAGGGGTTCGGCTTCGTCGAGATCGGTTCGGTCACCCCCCGGCCGCAGCCCGGCAATCCCCGGCCGCGCATGTTCCGCCTGCCCGAGGACGCGGCGGTGATCAACCGCATGGGCTTCAACAACCAGGGGCTTGACGCGGTGGCTGCGCGGCTGGCCGCGCGCCGGCGGGTCGGCGTCGTCGGCGCCAATCTCGGTAAGAACAAGGATACCGAGGATGCCGCCGCCGATTACGAGGCCGGCGCCGCCCGGCTGGCGTCATTGTCCGACTATCTGGTGATCAACGTCTCGTCGCCCAACACGCCCGGCCTGCGGGCGTTGCAGGGGCGCGACCAGCTGGAGTCCCTGGTGGGCCGGACCCGAAGCGCCCTGACCAGGGCGATGCCGGAAGGCGCGCCGCCGCTGCTGCTGAAGATCGCCCCCGATCTCGCCTGGGAGGATCTGGCCGACATCGCCGCCGTGGCGTTGGCCGGCGGGCTCGACGGGCTGATCGTTTCCAATACCACGGTGGCGCGGCCGGACTCGCTGCGTTCGGCCAATGCCCGGGAAACCGGCGGCCTGTCTGGGGCGCCCCTGTTCGAATCCTCCACCGCCATGCTGCGCCGCATGTACGAACTGACCCACGGCAAGCTCCCCATCGTCGGGGTCGGCGGCGTCGCCTCGGGCTCCGAGGCCTATGCCAAGTTCAGGGCGGGGGCCTCGCTCGTCCAGCTCTACTCCGCCATGGTCTATCAGGGGCCGGCCCTGGTCACTCGCATCAAGCATGAATTGCTGGACCTGTTGCAGCGTGACGGCTTTGCCTCCATCGCCGAGGTTGTGGGGGTGGACCATCGGGAGGCCAAGGGAGGATGATGGGCGCGGTTCCGCTGATTTCCGGCCTGTCCCGTCTGGCCGGGCGCTATGACGGTTTCGTCCTCGACCTGTGGGGGGTCATCCATGACGGGGTCGAGGCCTATCCCGGCGTCGTCGCCACCCTGGCGGCGCTGCGGACGGCGGGCAAGCGCACCGTCATGCTGTCCAACGCGCCCCGGCGCTCGGCGGCGCTGATCGAGCAGCTTGGCCGCCTCGGCATCGCCCGCGATCTGTACGACGAGGTGATGTCCTCGGGCGAGGCGGTGCATCTGGAACTGGAACGGCGCACCGACCCGGCGTTCGCCGCCCTGGGCCGCCGGCTTTACCATCTGGGGCCGGAGCGCGACCGCAATGTCTTCGAGGGCCTGGATTACCGCCCGGCCGGGTTGGACGAGGCTGATTTCGTGCTGAATACCGGGCCGGTCGACCTGACGGAAAGCGTCGCCGACTACCAGGACGCGCTGGACCGGGCGCTGGCCCGCCGCCTGCCCATGGTCTGCGCCAATCCCGACCATGTGGTGATCCGCCAGGGCAGCCGCGTCACCTGCGCCGGCGCCATCGCGGAGCGCTACGCCGACATGGGCGGGGCGGTGGTCTGGCGCGGCAAGCCCGATCCCGCCATCTACGATCTGGCGCTGGCCCGCCTTGGCGTCGCCGACCGCAAGCGGGTCTGCGCCGTGGGCGACGCGCTGCACACCGATATCAAGGGGGCGCGCCTGGCCGGATTCGATGCCGTGCTGGTGACCGGCGGCATCCATGCCGAGGAACTTGGCGTCCGCTGGGGCGAGGCTCCGGTTCCGGCCCGGCTGGACGATCTGGTCCGCCGCCATGGCGAGACTCCGGTGGCGGCCATGGTCAAATTCTGCTGGTAGGGAAGGGGGACGCGATGACCGTTCACGAAACCGATGCCGTGGTGGTGGGGGCCGGCCCGGTGGGTCTGTTCGCGGTGTTCCAGTGCGGCATGGTCAAGGTCCGCTGCCATGTGGTCGATGCCCTGGAGGCGGTGGGCGGCCAGCTCAGCGCGCTGTATCCGGAAAAGCCCATCTATGACATTCCCGGCCATCCCAGCATCCTGGCGGCCGAACTGGTCGATCGGCTGGCCGAGCAGGCGGCGCCGTTCGCGCCCATCTATCATTTCGGTGTCCAGGTGGAAAGCCTGTCGCGGGAATCCGACGGCCGCTGGCGTTGCGGCCTGTCCGACGGTTCCGCCATCCTGGCCAGGGCGGTGATCATCGCCGCCGGAGCCGGGGCGTTCGGCCCCAACCGGCCGCCGCTGGACGGGCTGGAGCGGTTCGAGGGAACCGGCGTGTTCTATCTGGTGCGTCGCCGCGAGGATTTCCGGGACAAGCGGGTGGTGATCGCCGGCGGCGGCGATTCCGCCGTCGACTGGGCCATTTCGCTGTCCGAAATCGCCGCCAGGGTGATGGTGGTGCATCGCCGTCCCAAGTTCCGCGCCGCCCCGGAAAACGAGGCCAGGTTGAAGCAATTGGCCGAGACCGGCGCCGTCGAATTGGTGGTGCCCTATCAGCTGCACGGGCTGGAAGGCGAGGCGGGCCGGTTGTCGGCGGTGACGGTGGCCGACCTGGACGGCAATGTCCGCCGTCTCGACGCCGACGTGTTGCTGCCGTTCTATGGCCTGTCCACCGATCTCGGACCCATCGCCGGATGGGGGCTGGCCATGGATCGCAACGTCATCGCCGTCGATCCCGCCACCGGGGCCACCAGCGCCCCGGCCATCTTCGCCGCCGGCGACATCTGCGCCTATCCCGGCAAGCTGAAGCTGATCCTGTCCGGTTTCGCCGAGGCCGCCCGCGTCGCCCATTCCGCCTACGAGGTGGTGCATCCCGGCGAGGCGCTGCATTTCGAGCATTCCACCACCTCGGGCGTGCCGGCGCGGCCGTTGTGACGGCGATGGCGATGATACGGGACGCCGACGACCGATCCTACCGCGTCGCGGTGCTGTGCCTGTTCATCCTGGCGGTGGCCCTGATGGCCTATCCGGCGCTGCGGATCGCCTGGATCGCCGAGATCGACAATACCGAGGGCTGGAACGCCTATCACCAGGCCCGCGCCATCGCCGGCCAGTCACTCTACAAGGCCGGCTCGCCCTATTTCTTCAACAATTATCCGCCGCTGTCGTTCTACATGGTCGGCGCCCTGTCGGTGCCGCTGGGCGATGTCATCCTGGCCGGACGGCTGGCGTCGCTGGCGGCGGTGATCGCCCTCTGCCTGGGGGTGGCCGGCATCGTCCGTTCGGCCGGGGCGTCCCGGCTGGATTGCCTGTTCGCCGCCACCACCTGTGCCCTGCTCTTCGCCGCCTTCGCCACCGATTACGTCGGCAAGAACAATCCCCAGGTGCTGGGGCTGGCCTTCGTGGTCGCCGGGCTGGCGGTTCATCTGGCCGGGCCTTCCGACGCCCGGCGGGGGGCGCTGTCCGCCCTGCTGTTCGCCGTCGGGGTGATGACCAAGCACAGCCTGATCGCCCTGCCGCTGATCGTCGCCGCCGACATCGCCCTTCGGGGCTCGTTTCGGTCCCGGCTGGCTTTCTTCGCCACCGGACTGGGGCTGGCGGCGGCCAGCGTCGCCGGCCTGTGGCTGGTGGTGGGCGAGGCCTTCTTCACCCAGCTTCTGGCGTCGCGCACCTGGGACCTGCCGCGCTCGTTCCTGTTCACCACCGAGATCCTGGCCCAGTATCAGGCGCCCATGGCGGTGGTGGGGCTGGCGCTGCTGGCCTTTCGCCGGCGGCGGCCGGCCGGGTTGGCGCTGGCCTATCTGGGGCTGGCCTGGGGGATGGGCATCTTCTATTCCGGCGGTGCCGGCACCGACATGAACGTGTTCTTCGAGGTGGCGGTGGCCCTGTCCATCGGCGCCGGCCTGGTGGTCCACATGATCGGGCTGCCCAGGGCAAAGACGGCCATGGCGCTGGCCATCAATGCCGGCGTGCTGTTCTACGCGCCGTTCTGCCTGGGCCGGTTCGGAGTCGACATGGCGGGCGAACTGGACAGCCGCGAACAGGCGTTCAAGGCCGATATCGCCTATGTGACGTCCATTCCCGGCACCACCTTGTGCCAGTCGCATTCCCTGTGTTTCCGCGCCGGCAAGCCGCCGTTCTACGATCCCATCAATACCCTTCAGGCCATGGTCATGGGGCGTCTTCCGGCCGATACCCTGACCGGCATGCTGGAACGCCGCGAGATCGCGCTGGTGCAGATCACCGATCCGCTGCCGCATCCCGATGCCGACAATCCGGGAATGCAGACCATGCCGGCCCGCTTCGTCGATTTCCAGCCCGAGGTGTTCGAGGTGCTGAAGCGCCGCTATGTCATCGACCGGGTGGGGATTTCCGGGCGGTTCTACCGTCCCCGGAGTTAGAACGCATCCTTGCGGCGGCGCAATTCGGCGAAGACGCGGATGGGATCGGTGCCCGGCTCCATGCCCACCGCCTTGGCCACCGCGTTGGTGTCGGCCCGCAGGAACGGGTTCGCCGCCCTCTCAACTGCGATGGTCGTTGGGATGGTGGGCAAGCCCTGGGCGCGCAGCTTCTCCACCTGGTCCAGGCGGGCCTGGAGGGCGGGGTTGTCGCGTTCGACCAGTCTGGCGAAGCGGCCGTTGCCGGCGGTGTATTCGTGGGCGCAATAGACCATGGTGTCGGGCGGCAGGTCGCGCAGCTTCTTCAGCGACGACCACATCTCCTCGGCCGATCCCTCGAACAGCCGGCCGCAGCCCAGCGAGAACAGACTGTCGCCGGCGAACACCACATGGCTGTCGGGAAACCAGAAGGCGATATGGCCCGAGGTATGGCCGGGAACCTCCAGCACCACGGCGGCGGCGGCGCCCAGCATGAAGGTGTCGCCTTCGCCGACCTCGACCGAAATGCCGGGAATGCGTTCGGAATCCCGGGCGGCGCCCACAACGACGCAACCGGTGCGGCGGATCAGGTCCAGGTTGCCGCCGGTGTGGTCGCCATGGTGATGGGTGTTGAGGATGTGGCTGAGCCGCCAGCCCCTGGCGTCGAGGCGCTCCATCACCGGTTCGGCCAGCGCGGGGTCGACCGCGGCGGTGGCGCCGCTGCCCGGTTCGTGCAGCAAGGTGATGTAGTTGTCCGACAGGACGGGAATCTGCTCGACGACGATCTTCGCCATGGCGGCCTCGCGTTTCGGGAGTCCTGGTTTTAGCACCGGGGCGGCCTGAATGATATTCAAAGAGAACGAAGGGAAGGGATGGGGCGCACGCGCGGCCGGCCACGCGGGACATGCGCGGGGGGCGGAGCGATGGACGGCGGCAGGCTTGGCGTCGTTCGTTGCTTTTTTCGAAACTATGCTGTGAATAATTGGTAGATTGTTGTTCTTGGTATGGTGTGGCTAACTTGTCGCCAACAGCCCAGGACGTCTGGGGG
Source organism: Magnetospirillum sp. SS-4 (assembly GCF_902729425.1). Classification (GTDB taxonomy): domain Bacteria; phylum Pseudomonadota; class Alphaproteobacteria; order Rhodospirillales; family Magnetospirillaceae; genus Phaeospirillum. The sequence goes on from NZ_CACVCH010000057.1 coordinate 50,648, forward strand.
CCAAGGAATGCAGTCATGAAGGCTATTATCCGTCCGGCGGAGGAACGCGGCCATGCCGACCACGGTTGGCTCGACACCCGCAACTCGTTTTCCTTCGGAGATTATTTCGATCCCGGCCATATGGGCTTTCGCGCCCTGCGCGTCATCAACGATGATGTGGTCAGGCCGGGCACCGGGTTCGGGACCCATGGCCACCGGGACATGGAAATCATCAGCTACGTGGTCGGCGGCGCGCTGGCCCACGAAGACAGCACCGGCGGCAAGGGAGTCATCCGGCGCGGAGACATCCAGGTGATGTCGGCGGGGACCGGCATCCGCCACAGCGAATACAACGCCTCCCATCGCGAGGACGTCCGGTTCCTCCAGATCTGGATTCTGCCGTCGCGGGACGGGTTGCCGGCCTCCTATCGGCAGCGGACCATTCCGGAATCCGACAAGCGCAACCGTCTTGCCTTGATCGCAGGCCCGCGAGACAGCGGCGCCGCGCTGCCGATTCACCAGGATGTCCTGGCCTATGCCTGCCTGCTCGACGATGTCCGGATCGTCAGCCATCCGATTGGCCCCGGACGCGGTGTCTGGGTGCAGGTGGTCGACGGCTCGGTTTCTGTCAATGGAATCCTTCTCGGGTGCGGGGACGGCCTGTCCATCGAGGACGAATCCCGTATCGAGATCCGCTCAGCCGGGAGTGCTGAATTCCTGCTGTTCGATCTGGCCTGACCTGACCTGATGCCGGCTTGCCGGCCCGATCATCATCGCCTTGAGGGAAAAAGTCCCCGGCGATCATGGCGCCGTGCTGCCGATGAAGAGATGGTGGGCGATGCAAGGATTGAACTTGCGACCCCTCCCGTGTGAAGGGAGTGCTCTCCCGCTGAGCTAATCGCCCATCTCTTCCATCAGAGGCCTGCCTCTGCGGCCGTGCCGGGGCGGATGCCGCCCCCCGCGCGGGGAGGCCGTTTTATATGGCGTGGCCGCGGGAGTGTCAAGCCGTTCATGCGCGCCGTTCAGATGATCTTCAGGCCGCGCAGGCGATCGATCTCGTCGGGCGGCAATCCCAGCACATCGGCCATGACCTCTTGCGTGTCCTGCCCCAGCATGGGGGGCGGGCGGCCATAGGCGACCGGGCTTGCCGACATCCGGATGGGGTTGGCGGCGACGGTGACGCCGTCTGCCAGGGGGTGGGCCATGGTCACCGCCATGCCGCGATGGCGGACCTGAGGGTCGGCGAACACCTCGGGCAGGGTGTTGATGGGGCCGCAGGGGATCGAGGCGGCCTCCAGGGCGGCGATCCAGTCGCGGCTGTCCCGCCCGCCGATGACGGTCTCCAGGATGGGGACAAGCCCGTCGCGATTACGCACCCGCTCGGCATTGCTGGCGTAGCGGGGGTCGTCGGCCAGTTCTGGACGGCCGGCCACCTCGCAGAACCGGCGGAACTGGGTGTCGTTGCCCACCGCCAGGATGATATGGCCGTCGCTGGTGGCGAAGGCCTGGTAGGGGACGATATTGGGGTGGGCATTGCCCAGCCGGCCGGGCGTCCGGCCTCCGATCAGGTAATTGGCCGCCTGATTGGCCAGGACCGCCACCTGCACGTCCAGCAGCGCCAGATCGATATGCTGGCCCTGGCCGGTGCGGTCGCGGTGGGCCAGGGCGGCCAGCACGGCGAAACCGGCGTACATGCCGGTGAAGATGTCGGTCAGCGCCACCCCGACCTTCATGGGCTCGCCGTCGGGGGCGCCGGTCAGGCTCATCAGCCCTCCCATGGCCTGGATCAGAAAGTCGTAGCCGGCGCGGGCGGCATAGGGACCGTCCTGGCCGAAGCCGGTGATGGAGCAATAGACGATGTCGGACCTGACCGCCCTGATGCCGGCGTAGTCGAGTCCGTACCGGGCCAACCCGCCGACCTTGAAGTTTTCCAGCACCACGTCGGAACCGGCCGCCAGCCGCCGGATCAGGTCCTGGCCTTCCGGCCGGGTGAAGTCGATGGTGACCGAGCGCTTGCCGCGGTTCGCCGACAGGTAATAGGCGCTTTCCGCCGTATCCTTGCCGTCGTGGTCCTTGAGGAAGGGGGGGCCCCAGGCGCGGGTGTCGTCGCCTTCGCCCGGGCGTTCCACCTTGATGACCTCGGCTCCCATGTCGGCGAGAAGCTGCCCCGCCCAAGGGCCGGCCAGCACCCGGCTGAGGTCGAGGACGCGAAGATGGGACAGGGCTCCGGGCATGGGCGCGCCTCCGTGCCGGTCAATGCCGGAACAGGTGGCTCCGTCCCAGCAGCAGACGGCCGATATGCCGTCCCACCACCTTCATCAGCGAGAAGGTCGGGCGGACGAATTCAATGGCGACCCAGTCGTCCTTGCAGGCCCGCACCACCGCCACGCCCTTGGCCAGCGGGTTCGGGTCCTCGTAGGCGGAGCGCAGTTCGAAGGTGAAGCGGTGGCCGATATCGAGCCGGAACGGAGGCCTGCGGAACTTCAATCCGCCGACGGAAATGTCCACCACCTCGACCAGGTGTTCCTCGAACACCATGAACAGGCCGTCGCCTTCATGCCGGTCGTCGATGCGGCGGTCGTTGGCGCTGGATTTACGGCTCGGCACGGACAGCCCCCTGGCTACAATTCATCCGGCCAGTCTATGCGCATATCCCGGATATGCCAAGAGCGCATCCCCAGCCTCAATTGCGCCAGTCTCCGCGTTTCCACAATCCGCTGATCAGGGCGCGGCGCTCGTTGTTGTTGCGGCGCAGCAAGGTGCCGAACAGGCGGCCGCCCCAATTGACCGAACGCTTGGGCTCTTCCCAGGCCTTGCGGCTTTCGCGGACCAGGATCAGGCCGTCGGGGGTTTGCGTCAGGGTGAGCTTGCGCTGGTGATAGGGTTCCAGGTCGGCGTGGAAGCCGACGGTCAGGATGGTGGCGGTGGGGAATTCGTCGGTCAGCAATTGCATCAGCCTGCGTTCGCCTTCAGGGTCCAGGGCGTCGGTGGCCTCCTGGAGGAACATCCATTTCGGCCGATGCAGCAGCAGGCGGGCAAAGCCCAGGCGCTGCTGCTCGCCGGCGGTCAGAATCTGCTCCCAGGCGTCGGATTGCTCCAGCCGTTCGGCCAGATGGCCAAGTCCGACCCGGTCCAGCGCGCCGGCCAGGGCGTCGTCGGCGAAGCATTCGGTGGCCGAGGGATAGGCCAGCACGCCGCGCAGGGTGCCGATAGGCATGTAGGGCCGTTGCGGCATGAAGAACAAGGTGGAATCGCAGGGCAGGCCGACGGTACCCTTGCCCCACGGCCACAGCCCCGCCACCACCTTGAACAGCTTGACGGCGGCGCCGGGATCGCCGCCGATCAGCACATGCTCGCCGGGGGCGATCTCGGCGCTGAAGCCGTCCAGAACCACGTTGCCGTCGGCGTTGGCGATGGTCAGATCGTGGAAGGTCAGGGTCGGCATGGTGGATTTCTGGACCACGATAGTGTGGGCGTCGGGCCGCGAGGTCTCCTCCTTCAGCGCCGACAGGGCTTCATGCAGCGCCAGGACCCGTTCGACCGAGGCGCGCCACTCCGCCACCTTCTGCATGTTGTCCACCGGCCACGACAGCGCCTGGGACAGTTGCTGGAAGGCCTGGGCGGTCTGCATCAGCTGGCCCAGCGATATGGTGCCGGCGATGTAGCGCGGCGCCGCGATCAGGATCGGGAAGGCGGTGGAGAACACCGCGTAGCCCGAGGTGAACAGGAACAGGCGGATCAGGCTGTTGGTCTGGCGGTTCCAGGCGCCCTCGATGCCCCGGAACAGTTCCGAGAAACGGCGCCGTTCGCCGACCTCGCCATGCAGCAGGGCGATGGCCTCGGAATTCTCGCGGGCGCGGACCAGTCCGAAGCGGAAATTAGCCTCGGCGGTCTGGCGCTTGTCGGTGGCGTGGACCAGGGGATAGCCCAGCAACAGCGCCAGCCCCGAAGCGGCCGAGGCATAGATCAGCGCCACCCATACCATGTGGCCGGGAATGGGGAGTTCCATGCCGCCGACGGTCAGGGACAGCTCGCCCGACAGGAACCACAGGATCTGGATGAAGCTGGCCAGCAGCAGGCAGCAATAGACCAGCGAATGGGCAAGGTCGATGGCGGTTTCGGTGGTGTTGCGGATGTCCTCGGCGATGCGGCCGTCGGGATTGTCGTGGTCGCCCGGCATGTGCAGCAATTGATAGTGGTGGCCGGTGGCCATCCAGTTGTCCTGGAGCCTGCGCGTCAGCCAGCGCCGCCAGCTCAGCTGAATGGCCCGTTTCACCTTCAGGTGGGTGGCGGTGATGGTCATGCTGGCCACCAAGATGCCGCCGATGACCAGGATCTGGCGGTAGAAGCGGCTCATGGATTTCTGTTCGAGGGCGTCGAACAGCTCCGCGCTCCAGACATTGATCATGATGGGAACGATGACCTGGGCGACGGTCAGGACCAGCAGCAGGGCGGCCAGGCCCCGGACCGTCCATTTCTCGTGGGAGTTCCAGTATGGCCCCGCCAGCCGCAGGAAGCGGCGCATGAAGCTGGGCGTCGGCTGACGCGCCGCCTCACCGTCGCTGGGCGTGGTCTGAGTGGTTCCGTCCGTTTCCATCCCGCTTCCCCGACGGATGCTGTTTTTGTTCCGTCCCTATCCAATAAACCCTGTTTTGGCCTCCAGGTGAAGTGATTGTGCGCCAATGGGCTTTACTGGTGGTTAAATGAAGCCGCCTTTCCTCGTTTGGCGATGTTCAGACAAAATGAAATGGAAACGGGAATGTGAATTGCGCCTGACTGGCATCAGGTGGCGGCATCCGTCCCGGGCGGCGGAAGGAAAATGCGTCGCTCGTAGGGTTTTTCCCTTAACCGTAATGGCATATGCGGACGCATGGTGCCCCCCCTCACCATCCATC
>NZ_CACVCH010000058.1 GCF_902729425.1 Magnetospirillum sp. SS-4
ACGGGTGCCGGTGATGGCGCGAGCCACCGCCGACAGCGACTGGTAGGGGCGGCCCTGGTATTCGAAGCCATCCTCGCGCACGGTGACGCAGTGCTCGACGCCCTTCCATTCCCGCACCAGCCTTGTGCCGGCGATGGGGCGGTCCAGTTCCTTCTTGCGGCGGCCCTTGGTGGTGTCGAAATCCTCCGCCATGTTTTCGAGGCGGGCGATGGTGGTGACCGCCAGCCCGCCATAGGCCAGTTCCTGGAGGCGGTACGCCAGACGGCTTTCCAGAAAAGTGCGGTTGTAGGGCGGCGCCTCGGCCTCGAACAGATCGCGCCACAGCGACTTCAGGTCGGGGATTGGTGCGGTCTTCAGGGCGGCCAAACGGGCCAGCAGGGGTTCCTCGGTCATGATTTCCTCCGTCTGTTGACGGGGACATGACCGCTCTGGCGGGCCGTGTAGTCGAGGCAACTGTCTCTGGCGTCAGCAGATAAACGACTGGATTTCCGGGCCTTTAGCCGGATCAGGCCGACGGCCAGGATGTCGGCGACCTCGTCGAGGCGCTCGGCGGCGGTCATGCGGTCGGGGGACAGGGCGTTGTGCATCGGCGGGGTCCGCAATCCTTCGCTGGGGTCGTTCGCCCCGGCAATTGGTTATTGCGGAAACCCTATGCTTGCTCCTCCGGTCGTGACAATCCGGGGACGGGGACTTTCGAATGGCAACGGATATTGGCGTAAATTGGCGTAAGCACCGGGCATGACATCGACCGATGCTGTGATATTCTGGCCGCGCACCTCGTATGAAGATTCTTCCGCTGGAGGATCGGCATGGTCAAGGACGTGATGGAATTCCAGGAAGAAGCTGCCAGCTTAAGCAGCATTCCTGACCTTCAGGAAGCGGTGACGCGGGCAATGATTGGCCTGGGCCTTCCGCATTTCAGCTATGCCTGGAGCCATTCTCCATTGCTTGACCGCATTGAGATGACCGATGACTCATTCTTCACCACGATTACCGATAAATTTTTTGTGCCGTACATTGAGAGCGGCCTCTACAAACACGACTACTCCATCTACGCATGCCGCGGTACGACCAACATTCCCTCACTGATCGGTCGGACATGTCACCGGTGGCGGAATGTTTCGCGAAGCGAACTGAGCCGCCAGGAACTGGCGTTGGACGATTTCGAGAAGGAGTTCTTCGTCGATGGCCTCACCAGCCTCATCGAAAACCATGACAAGCGGTTCTTCTCCGGGGTTAGCCTGATCGGCCAGGGCATGTCCATGCGTGAGTTTGACCATGCCCTGGCCAATGCCCCGAAAGCACTCCTGCTTTTTCGCATTTATCATGACCGCTTCCATTTTTTGCGGCGGTCAAATGCGGTAATTCAAGTCCATCCATCAGAGCTGCAAATAATCGCCGACACAATTCGGCGAGGTGACGCCGAAGGCGCAAATACGTTGCTTGCCAAGATGATCGATCGCAGTCCCGTTGCCCCGGAAAGGAGCATAATCGTGGCCCCGAAATACGAGATCAAGGCGACGGTCGTGAATGTGATTGAGCATAACGCCGCCCCCATCAATATCGATGCCCGCGCCGTGGATGTCGCGATGACCGACGCCGGCGACTGCCGGAAGGACAAAAATCCACAGCGAGCAGACGATATTACGTTGGCCGATGGGTTCGAGCATTCTGCCGACTACGACAGGATCAGGCTGAACGGTGAGAGGTTCCGCTTCGGAATGATTCAGGCGCGCATTATTCGGCAATTACACGAAGCGAGTCGTACACCCTGCCCGTGGGTTCCAGAAAAGCAGCTTTTGTCGGATGCCGGATCCGGGAGTGAGGATTTGCGCCGCGCTTTTAAGAACCATGACCGCGACGCCCTGTTTGAGACCGATACCATCGGTCGGGTGCGTCTACGACTGTAGCCCCGATCAATATTCCTGCTTGTCAAGGGGACGCCTCGGGGACGAAGCGTCCCCTTTTCGTCGTCGTCTCCTCCCCATACAGCGCCTGAAGTTTTCGACATGCTTCCGCCAGAGTTCACGCAGCGGAGCACGCCGACATGGCCGAACAATTTCTCTGCCAGAAGCAACTGGCCCGACGGTGGGGGATTTCCCACCGCACCCTGGAGAACTGGCGCTACCGTGGTCAAGGGCTGCCGTTCCTGAGGCTGGGCGGCAAGATTTTCTACAAGATTGAAGAAGTCGAAGCCTACGAGACCCGTCAGACCCAGCCTGGCTTCGGGCAGAACGTTCTGTTCGAGGACGTTGCCGTGGCCGAAATGAGGGCGGGCCGATGACCTCGCCCATGACCATCCCGGCCTTCCAGTCCTGGTTCGCGGACGCCGTTCCTGGTGACGGCCTCATCTACCACCAGGGACTCCTCGGCATCGACCGCACTCGCGGCCCGTCATCCCTGCCCGAAAGCGCCCGCTCCCAACTCGACCGTGTCGCTGCCCGTGCCCTGGCTCTGGCCGAGGACGGTGCCGTTCTGCTGGTGCAGCGCCGCATCGCCGAAGACCGCATCGCCTACATCGCCATCAAGGCGAGCGGCGACAAGCCCCGGAGGATCTGACCATGACCATCCCCAACCGCCCCCGCCTTGCCGACATGATGCGGCTGCCGCTGGGCGAGGTCGCCGACCTGCCGGTCGAGATGCTGGCCTTGCTTCAGGAAGATGTTGAACACGGCTTACGCAATGCCAAGACCGCCAAGGACTGGCTGGATGGCGTGCTGGACCGCCGCTACGCCACCATCGCTGCCGAACTGCGGAGCCGCGAGGGCAAGGACACCGGCACGGTGCGATTCGACGATGGCGGAATCACGGTGGTGGCCGATCTGCCCAAGAAGGTGGAGTGGGACCAGGAGCAATTGGCGGCCACCGTCGAACGCATCCGTGCCAGTGGCGACGATCCCACCGAATACGTCGATCTCGCCTTCAAGGTGCCGGAGCGCAAATACGGCGCCTGGCCCATCCACATCCGCGCGGCCTTCGAGGCCGCCCGCACGGTGAAGACCGGCAAGCCGACCTTCACGCTGAAGCAGCAATCCCCCTGAGACAGCGGCGGGGCAGCCCGACCCGCAAGGGCGGGCAAGGCTTCCCTTCGGCGCCCGGTCAACGCCCCGCCGTCCCCCAACCAACGGAGCCCCCCATGGCCGTTCGTATCATCACCGCCGACGAGCGCCTGTCCGCCGCCGGCAACAAGACCTCGGTGGCTATCTTCGGCCCGCCCGGCGTCGGCAAAACGTCGCTGTTGAAGACCCTGCCGCCCGCTCAGACCGTCTGCCTGGATCTGGAGGCCGGCATGAAGTCGGTGCAGGACTGGCCGGGCGCCAGCATCCCGGTGCGCAGCTTCGGCGACTTCCGCGATCTCGCCGTGCTGATCGGCGGCCCCGATCCGGCGGTCGATCCCAACGCCTGGTACAGCGCTCAGCACCACCAGCATGTGCGCTCGGTCTATGCCGGTTCTGGGGTCGAGGAGTTCCTGGCCTCGATGCCGGTGGTGTTCGTCGATTCCATCACCGACCTGACCCGCCAGGCCATGGCCTATGCCAAGCAGCAGCCCGAAGCCTTCTCGGATCGCACCGGCAAGCCCGACATCCGTGGCGCCTATGGCCTGCTGGGCCGCGAGGTGATCCAGGCCCTGAAGCACCTCCAGCATGCTCCCGGCAAGACGGTGATCTTCGTCGGCGTGCTGGAGAAGGTCACCGACGAATTCAATGCCTCCACCTGGCAGCCGCAGATGGAGGGCTCGAAGGCCGGGCGCGAACTGCCCGGCATCGTCGATCAGGTCATCTCCATGCAGTTGTTCTCCCAGGATGCCGAGGGCAATTGGCTTCTGGACGAGAAAGCCGCCGAGCGCCGCCTGATCTGCTGTTCGGGCAATCCCTACGGCCTTCCCGCCAAGGACCGTTCCGGCCGCCTGGACGTGACCGAGCCGCCCGATCTCGGCGCCCTGCTTTCCAAGATCAACCGCATCTGAGGAGTTTCCCCATGTCCTACGACTTCAATGACGCCCAGCCGCAGATGATGCCCACGGGCGAACTGATCCCCGACGGCACCTTCGCCAAGATCCGCATGACCATCCGCCCCGGAGGTGTCAACGGCTCGGTCCCCATGGATGCCGGCCTGCTGAAGGCTGCCTCCGAGAGTGACGCCAAGATGCTCGACTGCGAATTCACCGTGGTCGAGGGGCCGTTTGTGCGCCGCAAGTTCTGGCAGAACTTCACCGTGGCCGGCGGCAAGCTGGACGACAAGGGCCAGAGCAAGGGCTGGAACATCTCGAAGGCGTCGTTCCGCGCCATGGTCGATAGCGCCTTGGGCCTCGGCCCGAAGGACACCAGCGACGCCGCCAAGGCCAAGCGGGTGCTACAGGGGTTGAAGCAGTTGGACGGCATCACCTTCGCCGCCCGTATCATGGTCGAGCCCGCCAGCGACCCCAAGTACCGCGACCAGAATCGGCTGGCCAATGTGGTGCTGCCCGATGAGCCGGAATACGCCGCCGTGATGAAGGGTGAGACGGTGGAGCCGGATCCCGTCAACGCCAAACCGCGCAAGCCCGCCAATGCCGGTGCCGGACAGAACGCCCCGGCCTGGGCCTCCGACGCGGCTCCGGCGGCTTCGCTGCCAGACTCAATGATGGCGCGGAACGCGCCGGCCCAGGCGCCGCAACAGCAGGCCGGCATGCCGTGGACGCAGCAGCCTCCGGCGCAGCAGCAGACCACAGCCCAGCAGTCCACTCCCCCGGCGGCATCGGCCACCGGCCCGGCTTGGCTCAACACCTGACGATGGCGGCGCCTGCCATGACCGATGACGAATGGCAGGCGCATGTGACGCGCCAGGCGGCAAAGGCGATCGGAGAATGGCTCGAAGCCCGCAGAAAACTGCACCAGCCCATCAGGGCTCTGGCGATGTGGGAGTTGGAGGCCATAGCCCAGGCCGCCATCAGCAGCTTCGTGGTGCTGGGCTGTTCGCGGATCAAGGACGAACCGGGCCAGCACCCGGACCTGACCCGGTTCTTGCTGGCCTGACACTGTGTGCTGTGTGCGGTCGAGAAGCCCGAGGCTTCGGCTACGTCCACCTTCTGCGCCATGACGGCTTTCCTCATTACCGATTCTGCTCTCGCCCCTGCCAGCAGGCCGGCGCCGAGATCGCTCGACGGAGCAATGGCATGATCGACAAAACCGCCCGCGAAACCCAGGCCATCAAGGATGCCCGGCCGCTGTTCGCCGAGGCGCTGACTGCGCTGGGCCTGATGGAGCATTTCTTCAACCGTTCCGCAGCCGACATCGACCGCCTAATCGAGGCCGCCGTCACCGGCTACGTGGACTCCATGCAGCGGCAGGCGGGTATCAAGGACCGCACCGGCACTCCCTTCGATGATCCCATCCCGTTCTGAAAGCAGCCGTTATGCTCGACCTCAACCACGGTTCCGGCTGCCAGTACCAGGGACCCGCCCGCGATCCCGGTATCACTGTGGCGGTGAACGCCGCCATCGACCAAATGCTGGTCGCCCGCAACCGGGCGCAGGTGGCCCGCCAGTACGTCAGCACCTCAGGGATAGGCCGCGAATGCCTGCGCCAGATCCAGTACGACTATCTCGCCGTGCCAAAGGACGAAGGCCGGGATTTTGAGCCCAAGACGCTCCGTATTTTCGAGGCCGGGCATCGTGGCGAGGACGTGGTGGCGGCCTGGCTGCGGGCCGCCGGATTCGATCTGCGCACCGAGCGCCGCGATGGCCGTCAGTTTGGCTTCTCGGTGCTGAACGGCCGCGTCAAGGGCCATATCGACGGCTGCCTGGTGGACGGCCCGGTGGCCATGGCCTATCCCGCCCTGTGGGAGAACAAGGCGCTGGGCGTGTCGTCGTGGAAGGACGTAGTCAAGCGCGGCGTGGTGTTGTCCAAGCCGGTCTATGCCGCCCAGCTTGCCCTCTATCAGGCCTATATGGATCTGCCGGCTCCGGCGTTGTTCACCGCGCTCAACCGCGATACCTGGGAAATTCACTGCGAGCTGGTGCCGTTCGATGCCGCCCTGGCCCAGACCATGAGCGACCGCGCATTCCAGGTGGTCCAGGCCAGCGACGCCCAGGAACTGCTGCCCCGTGCCGCTGCCGAGCGGACATCGGTGGTGTGCCGTGGCGGCAAGACCAGTAGTGGCTGGCACGGCACATGTTCGTGGCAGGATCGCTGCTGGGGCGGCTGCCGATGAGCGACATCACCCCCTCGGATAATCAGGCCCGCGCCATCGCCGCCATCCGCCAGTGGCTCGAGACCGGGACGGAGCGGCAGCCGGTGTTCCGGCTGTTCGGCTTCGCTGGCACCGGCAAGTCCACCGTACTGAAATTCGCCCTCGATGATCTGGGCCTCAGCCCCCACACCGAGGATTGTCCCGGCGTGGTCACCGCCACCTTCACCGGCAAGGCCGCTCTGGTGCTGCGGCGCAAGGGCACCCCGGCCCGGACCATCCACAGCCTGATCTACAGCGTGATAGAGGCCACCGAGGAGGAGATCGAGGAAGCCCAGAAACGGATTGCCCAGGCGGAGATCGATGCCCGTGCGCTGATCGGCTTCGACCGCACCGCCGCCGAGGCCGCCATCGAGGCCATGCGCCAGTCCATGCGGGAGATGAAGAAGCCGCGTTTCGCCCTCAATCCCGACAGCCCGGCGGCATCGGCCAAGCTGATCGTGCTCGACGAGGTGTCCATGGTCGGGGACGAGATGGCCCGCGACCTGATGAGCTTCGGTCGTCCCATCCTGGTGCTGGGCGATCCCGGCCAGTTGCCGCCGATCAAGGGTGAAGGCGCCTTCACGCAAGCTACCCCCGACATCATGCTGACCGAGATCCACCGCCAGGCCGCCGAAAGCGCCATCATCCGCCTCGCCACCATGGCCCGCGAAGGCCAGCCCATCGGCTTCGGGCAATACGACGATCATGCCTGGAAGATGCGGATGGCCGACGTGACCCCCGACCAAGCCCTGCGCGGCGGTCAGGTGATCTGCGGCAAGAACGCCACCCGGTTCCAGCTCAACAATGCCCTTCGCCGCGCCGCTGGCCTCGGGGGCTCGGTCCTGCCCACCGGCCCGGCTGAGAAGATCATCTGCCTCAAGAATCAGTCCGATCTCGGCCTGATCAACGGCATGTTCCTGTCGCTGGCCGATATCGTCGACGAGGGCAGCCTGTATTTCTCGGCGGTGGTCACCGACGAGGACGGCAACCCGGTCGGCCCACCGGCCAAAGGCGGCAGGCCGGGGCGTCTGCTGCTCTACAAGGGCCATGTGTGGACGGCCCCTGCGTTGCAAGGAGATTTCTGCGCGATCACGCCCCGGTCGGGTGCAGTCATGTGTCCGGCCTGTTTGCGCGGCACTCTGACCGCTGGCCATGATGTGATCCGCGGAACGGCTCCCAATCATTTCAGAGACCTTATCGGCCATGACCCTTGCAGGGTTTTGCCGTTCCTTGGATTGACCGGTCGCCATCACGCTTTCATCGCCCTCGCAACTGGTTGTTTCTTGTGCCTGTGCCTATGCCGCCAACGCGGTCGGTTCCCTGTAGACGCCGCCCTTGGCCAGGATGGCCCAGGCCATGCGGGCCATCTTGTTGGCCAACGCGATGGAAACCTGACGCACCGTCTTGCGCGCCATCAAGGCGGCAAGCCATGTTCCCTTCTCTTTGCGGCGACGCCACAAGGCGCTGGTGGCGCCAACCACCAGCAGGGAGCGCAGGTAACGATCACCGGCCTTGGTGATCGGTCCCAGCACGGTCTTGCCGCCGGTGGAATTTTGCGAGGGCACCAATCCCAGCCAAGCCGCGAAATCGCGGCCCGTCTTGAACCGTCCGGGATCGCCCATGGTGGCGACGATAGCGCTGGCGATCAGCGGGCCGATGCCGGGGATGGTGGCGATCCGCTGGCTGTCGGCGTTGCCGCGATGCCACCTCAGGATTTCGTGGTCCAGGGCATCAATCTTGGCGTCGGTGTCGCGCCAGTGTGCCGCCACCATCGCCAGCGCCTCGCGAGCGGCCTCGGGCAAGGCCGCGTCGGGGGCGTCCAGGGCGAGGACCACCAGCCGCGCCAATCCGGCCTGGCCTTCCGGTTCAACGATGCCGTATTCGGCAAAGTGCGACCGCAAGGCGTTGGCGAGCATGGTGCGTTGGGTCATCAGCAGGCGCCGGGTCCGATGCAGCATCAGCGCCGCCTGCGCCTCTTCGGTTTTGATCGGGACGAATTGCATGTGCGGTCGCGTCACCGCCTCGGCGATCGCCGCCGCATCGGTGGCATCATTCTTCCGCCCTCGCTTGACGTAGGGCTTGACCTGCGAAGCGGCGATCAGCCGCACCTCGTGGCCCAGCTTGACCAGCGTCCGCCCCCAATAGTGAGCCGACGCGCACGCCTCCATCCCCACAACACACCGGGAAAGACTGCTGAAAAACTTGACGACTTCCGATCGGCGCAACTGGCGCCGGAGCGTCACGGCTCCGGCACTGTCCACCCCGTGAACCTGGAAAACCCGCTTCGCCAGATCCAAACCAACCGTGATAATCTCGGACATGGACGGCCCCCTTCGAATGGTGTGTATCGACAACCACCATCTTGGCGCATTGCGACGCCGGTGAGCAGGGGCCGTCCACCCCATCATTTCGAGGACCATGTCGCTCTCGATCCGAATCGACATGACCGCGATTGGCGCGACAAGAAGAAGCTGACCGAGGCCACCTTCGGCTGGGCGATCACCTGCCACAAGGCGCAAGGGTCGCAGTGGGAGAACGTCGTCGTCTGGGACGATGGTCTCGGCCGCACCGAGCAGGACCGCCGCCGCTGGCTCTACACCGCCATCACCCGTGCCGAACGGGGATTGGTGATCCTGGCATGATCGACCTCAACGACGTCTGGCAGGCACCAGCCCGGCATGATCTGGATGAGATCCGCGACCGCCTCGCCGCCACGGCGCCGGATTGGCTGCCGGGGCTGTTTCCGCAGGCGCGGTGGTCGCAGGACCGGCGGACGCTGCGCTGTGCCGATCTGTCGGGGCGCAGTCCCCGCAAGGACGGTTCGTGCATCATCCATCTTGTCGGCCACCATGCCGGTTGGGGCTTCGACCACGCCACCGGCGAAAGCGCCGGTCCCATCGACCTGATCCACCACGCCACTGGCCTGTCCGACCGCGACCTGTTCGAGGAAGCGGCCCGGCTGGCGCGCCTGGATCGGCCCGCTCCGGTGCGTGCGGCAACGCCGAAGCCGACCCACGACCTGGAGATCGCCCGCATCCTCGGCGGCGTCCAACCGCTGGCGGGAACCATCGGCGAGACCTACCTGAAGGGGCGTGGCATTGGCGATCCCCGCTCGCCGGATTTGCTCTACCACGACGACCTTGCCGATTTCGAAGGACGGCGCGGCTGGCCGGGGCTGGTGGGCATTGTCCGCGACGGGGCAGGCAACCCCACCGGCGGCATCCATCGCACCTTCCTGCGGGACGACGGTTCGGGCAAGGCCCCGCCGGGCAAGAAGATGCTGGGAGCGGTCGACGGCGGCAGCGTGCGCCTTGCCCCCATGCCGACCGATGGCCACCTGGGCGTGGCCGAAGGCATCGAAACCGCCCTGTCGGCCTGGGCCATTTTCGGCGTGCCAACCTGGGCGGCGCTGTCGGCGGGCGGCATCCGCCAGTGGCAGTGGCCGGAAGGCACAAGCCGTGTCACCATCTTCGCCGATGCTGGCGATGCCGGGCAGCAGGCCGCCGCCGCCCTGGCCGACCGCCTCAACCTGGCCGACATCCCGTCCACCATCGTCTCGCCCCTGCATGGGGACGATTTCAACGACGATCTGCGCAAAGGCGCGGTCGCCGCGCATTACCGGCAGGATGGGGCGGAAGCGGTCGGGCCGCTGCCGGTCGCAGGGTACGACGATCTTTACGCTGACGCCTTGGCGCTGACCTTCCCGCCGGAGATGGACGCCCTGGCGCAGTTGCTCGGCCACGTCGCCCAGGCCCGCCTCGATCCGGTCGCCGAGCGTCAGGTGCTGACGGCCATCAAGGCCACCACCCGCATCCCGGTGTTGGTGTTGGAAAAGCAGATCAAGGATCTGCGCCGCCGCACCGGTCCCGCCGGCATGCCGTCCGCCCGCCCGGCGTGGTTCAACCAGCTTCGCACCAGCCCCGACGGCACGCCCGAGCGCAACGAGGCCAACGTCATCACCGCCCTGTCCAATGACGAAGCCTTCGCCGGGGCACTGATCTTCGACGAATTCCGCCAGGAGATCGTCGTCAACCGACCGCTGCCCTGGGACGATCCCCACAAGGCCACCATTCCCCGCCCGTGGTGCGAGGCCGACGACATCCGATGCGCCGAATGGCTCCAGCGCCGCGACATCAACGTTTCCTCGCTGGTGGTGGCCCGCACCATCGGCGCGGTCGCCCGCGACATCCGCGTCCATCCGGTGCGCGAGTACCTGACGGGCCTGAAATGGGATGGCGTGCCCCGTCTGGAAGCCTGGGCCGTCACCTATCTTGGTGCCGCCGACACCCGTCTGTCTCGCGCCTTCGGCTCGCTGTGGGTGCTGTCGGCGGTGGCCCGCGTCATGGACCCTGGGGCCAAGGCCGATCAGGTGCTGATCCTCGAAGGCCCGCAGGGTGCCAAGAAATCGACGGCGCTGAGGACGCTGGCCGGAGCGGACTGGTTCACCGACGAGCTGGCCGAGATCGGCAGCAAGGATGCCGCCCAGCAAACGCGCGGCGTGTGGATAATCGAGATCGCCGAACTGGATGCCATCGGCCGCGCCGAGGTGTCCCGCATCAAGTCGTTCCTGTCACGCTCGGTCGATCGCTACCGTCCGCCCTATGAACGCTACGTCATCGATGTGCCGCGCCAGTGTGTGTTCGCCGGCACCGTCAATCCCGACACCTATCTGCGCGACGAGACCGGCAATCGCCGCTTCTGGCCCATCCGTTGCGGCAAGATCGACATCGACGCGCTACGCCGCGACCGCGATCAGCTTTGGGCCGAAGCCATGGCCTGGTATGCCCAAGGCGTGAAGTGGTGGATTGAGGACGAAGAAACCAAGCACATGGCCGAAGCCGCTCAGGAGGAGCGCTACCAGGGCGATGCCTGGGATGGCCTGATCGACCGCTGGCTGGTCTACGACAAGGAGCGAATCAATTACGGCAATGGCGCCTACGACGACTGGCGCGATGTCGAGGTTGCCCGGCCCGAACCGCTCGCCGACGTGTCGGTTGGCGAAATCCTCAAAAACGCCATCGGCATCGAACCGGCCAAGTGGACCAAGGGCGACCAGATGCGCGTCGGCGCATATCTCAAGGCGCGCGGTTGGGAGCGATACCGTTGTCGCATCAACGGCTCCCTCGAATGGCGGCACAGATCCCCTGGGTAGGCCGGGCCGAAGCCGGTCAGTTCCCGCTGGAATACATCTCCAGGTCCTTCACGCCGCCCGTCTGGGGAAAGGTGATGATGCACCCCAACGCCGCCATTTTGCGAACCGATGGCTGCTCGATGGCCATGCCGCCACATCCCCAGACACTTCGCGATCAACGATGCGACGCACAGTAGTGCACCCAGGTTGAGCGTCAACGGCTTGCTGCCATAGGCCACGTCGCCCGTTCCCACCTTTGGTCGATTGTTCCCACCTGAGACCCCGGTATTCCCGATGGGCAGCCAATTCGACGGCGCTCTGTTCCCACCTGTTCCCACTTCCCGATTCAGGTGGGAACGGCCGGAAGCCGCAGAAACCCTGCCTGTTCCTACCGTTCCCACTGTTCCCACCTTGTTGGGGACTCATTTCAGGAAAAGACAAATGAGCCATAATAGTTGTGCATGACCCAAGCCTGAACAGGCGATGATTTGTAAATTTGTTTTCCTGGGAAAAGGTATTGAAACGACGTTCCAGGTGGGAACGTGGGAACACGTCCCCTCACTTTACGAAAACCTCCGCATTCTTACGGCGTTCCAGGAAACCGCTTGAACGGGGAGTCCAAGGGCAATAGCCTTTCCCTCGACCAAAGCCGAAGGCCCACAACCTCGTGAGCCTTCACCATGACCACCATCCTCGCCCTTGATCTGGGCACCACCACCGGCTGGGCCATGCGTCTGGCCGATGGTTCCGTCGTATCCGGCACCATGGAATTCAAGCCCGGCCGCTATGAAGGCGGCGGAATGCGCTTCTTGCGTTTCCGGTCCTGGTTCGACCACCTGGAATTCGCCGCCAAGAAGATCGACCTCCTGCATTTTGAGGAAGTTCGTCGCCATGCCGGGACCGATGCGGCCCACATCTATGGCGGTTTTCTGGCCCATCTCACCGCCTGGTGCGAACTGAAAAGCATCCCGTACCAGGGTGTACCGGTCGGAACCATCAAGCGCCATGCCACCGGCAAGGGCAATGCAGGTAAGGAAGCGGTGATCGCCGCCATGCGATCCAAGGGCTTCAGCCCAGAGGACGACAACGAGGCCGACGCCCTCGCCATCCTGTCCTGGGCCATCGACACCCAGGGAGGTGTCCGATGAACTGGACGCCGTCCCTGGTCGAGGAACGCCTCGCCGAAGCCGCCGACACCCTGCGCCGTCTGCCCGAAGTCCGGGTTCAGGGGCACGCCAGCACATGGCCTCCCTATATCCAGGAATGCCTGGCGACAGAGGACGTGACGCTCCGCCGTCCGCCGCCCTCGGCCGCCGCCATCACCCGCATGGACGAAACCTTGCCCTGGCTGCGCCATCTCGATCCGGTCGATGCCAGGATCGTCTGGCTGCGGGCCGATGGCGATCCGTGGAAGGTGATCTGCTGGAAGGTCGGCCTGTCCCGCGCCGCCGCGCATCGGCACTGGCTGTTCGCGCTCTGCGTCATCGCCTGGACGCTGAACGGGCGGCGCATCCCCCGTCACATCTCCAAGGTCGATCTGATCGCCCGGACCAAGGCAGCGGAGGAAAGCGAAAAGTGTATCGATACATCGCAGGCCGCGACAGGGATGGCCAGTCTGGGGTAGATGTAAGTCCAGCCTCGCGATGGGCGGCGACGATCACTAAATGATCCGCCGCCCAGAGCGGGCGCAAGAATAGAACACCGTACCGTGGAGAATTGGTTCCTCCCCGGCACCTTCCGCTATGCGGGGGGCATCAGCGCCGAACTTCGCTAGCGACAGCAGAAAAATCAAGGCTACCACCCCGTACCAGTTACCACCCCGGAAGGCGCGTTTGTCCAAGGACAGCGCGCCTTTCGAGCTTTCCGGCCAGGTGGTAGCCCCCCCGGTAGCCGGGCTTCCGGCTACCGCCCCTGTACCACCCGTACCACGGCATCGATCATGCAGCTTGCTCACTCCGAGCCGGTATCCCCGGCGCGCGGCTCGATGCCACACGCCCAGGGGCTGGTTTACGGCTCCGTGTGCAGCGGAATCGAAGCGGCGACGGTAGCTTGGGAACCGCTGGGTTGGCGGGCGGCCTTCTTCGCCGAGATCGAGCCGTTTCCTTCCGCCGTGCTGGCCCACCGCTATCCGGCCATCCCCAATCTGGGCGACATGACCGCCATCGACGGTTCGGCATGGCGGGGAAAAATCGACGTCCTGGTGGGCGGCACGCCCTGCCAAGCATTCTCGGTGGCGGGGCTGCGCAAGTCGCTGGACGATTCCCGTGGCAACCTTGCGCTCAAATTCGTGGAACTCGCCGATGCCATCGACCCAGCTTGGATTGTTTGGGAGAACGTCCCCGGAGTCCTCTCCACCCGCGACAACGCCTTCGGATGCCTTCTGGGCGGACTGGCCGGAGAAGATGGTCCGGTCGTCCCGCCAGGGGGCAAATGGTCGGACGCTGGTACTGTGTTTGGACCCGCGCGGACAGTCGCGTGGCGGGTGCTCGACGCCCAATATTTCGGCCTGGCCCAACGCCGCCGTCGTATGTTCGTTATCGCAGGTGCTGGAGACCGGGCCGATCCCGTCCAAGTACTTCTTGAGCGCGAAGGCGTGCGCCGGGATCATCCGCCGCGCCGAGAAGCGGAACAAGGTCTTGCCCCCACGCTTGATGCTCGCGCTGGCCGAAGCGGCGAAACGTCTTTCGCCACCAGCGGCGGACTGATCGCCGAGGCGTTCGGCGGCAACAACACCTCCGGCCCCATCGATGTCGCTACTGCGCTCAATGCCTGCGCCTCGGCCAGCGGGCGGATGGATTTCGAGAGCGAGACCTTCGTCGCCACCACCTTGCGGGCTCGCGATCTGTCCCGTGGTGTTGACAGCGACTGCACCGACACCCTGATCGCCCACACTTTACGGGCCAAAGCGAACCTTGCCCACCGGCCCGACATCGACACCTTGGTCACGCACTCCCTGCGCGGCGAGGGCTTCGACGCCTCGGAAGACGGCACCGGACGCGGCACGCCGCTGGTGCCGGTGGCGTTTCCCATTCTGGAAGCAGGTGCCCGCACGGGAATCAGCACCACCGATCCCCGCGCCGGAATCGGCATCGGCGGTGACGGCGATCCCATGTTCACGTTGCAGGCGGGCAAGCAGCACGCCGTGGCATTTGCCCAGAACCAACGGGACGAAGTACGCCATCTGGAGGTTGCCGGCGCACTGGCAGCCGAGCCGGGCACCAAGCAGCAGACCTATCTGGCGTTTAACATGCACAAGAGCGGCAATGCCCAGTCGTCGCTCGGCATCGCCGTGGATCATACCGATTGCCTGCGGGCCTTCGAGAAATCGCCCTTTGTCGTCCATTCCCCCGGCATGGCGGTACGTCGCCTGACGCCTCGGGAATGCGAGCGGCTCCAGGGTTTCCCGGACGATTACACCCTCATTCCCTGGCGGCGGAAGGCTGCCGAGGATTGTCCCGACGGCCCGCGCTATCGAGCGCTGGGCAATTCCATGGCCGTGCCGGTGATGGCCTGGTTGGGCCGCCGCATCCAGGATGTTGGAAAACGATAATGACCCATCCGCTTCCCGACACGGTCGAGCATTGGCCCGTCGACCGGCTGATCCCCTATGGCCGCAATGCGCGGACCCATTCGGACAGCCAGGTGGCCCAGATCGCCGCCAGCATGGTTGAGTTCGGCTGGACCAACCCGGTGCTGGCCGACAGCCAGGGCAACGTCATCGCTGGGCATGGCCGACTGGCCGCCGCCAAACAGCTTGGCCTCGATACCGTGCCGGTGGTCATTCTCGACCATCTGACCGAGGCCCAGCGCCGCGCCTACATCCTGGCCGACAACAAGCTGGCCCTGAACGCTGGGTGGGACGACGAAACCCTGGCGGCGGAACTGCACGCGCTCAATGCCGAGGGCTACGACCTCGATCTGATCGGCTTCTCCACCGAGGAACTGGACGCCCTGATGGCGCCTCTCGACGACGAAGGCGACGGGGATGGCGAGGCCGGTGAAGACGAAATCCCCGAGCCACCTGCCGACCCGGTGACGCGGCCGGGCGATCTGTGGATCTTGGGTCGTCACCGCCTGCTATGCGGTGACAGCACCAGCGCCACCGATGTGGAGCGCCTTTTGGCTGGGGCCAAGCCACACCTGATGACCACAGATCCACCATACGGGGTGGAATACGATCCCACCTGGCGGAATGAAGCCGGGGTGTCGTCCTCGGCCCGCACCGGCAAGGTCGCCAACGACGACCGCGCCGACTGGCGAGAAGCCTGGGCGCTGTTCCCCGGCGAAGTGGCCTATGTCTGGCACGCGGCCATCTTCGCCAAGATTGTGGCCGACAGCCTGGAGGCTAACGATTTCAAGATTCGCGCCCAGATCATCTGGTCGAAGAATCGCTTCGTTCTGGGGCGTGGCGATTACCACTGGCAGCATGAGCCCTGCCTATACGCCGTGCGCAAGAATGGCACCGGCCACTGGCAGGGGGCACGCGATCAGGCTACCGTTTGGGCCATTGGAAATAACGGTGATGAAGACGAGGCCACGGTCCACGGCACCCAGAAGCCGGTGGAATGCATGCGCCGCCCGATCCTCAACAACAGCGCCGAGGGCGACGGGGTGTACGAGCCGTTCGCGGGCAGCGGCACCACGGTGATCGCCGCCGAGACCACGGGCCGTATCTGCTTTGCCATGGAATTGAACCCGGCCTATACCGACGTGATTGTCGAGCGCTGGCAGAAACTGACCGGGCAGAAGGCCACCCTGGATGGCGATGGCCGATGCTTCGAGGAAATCGCTGCGGGAAAGGTGATCAGCGCCGGGTGATCCGGCGCAGCGAGGTCTGGTGCTTGCAGTCGGTGGGCTTCCAGTTCACCGGTTTGCACCCCAAGCGCATGTCGCGCTCCCAGAATTCGAGGATCTGCTGGTTGCTGTAGCCCTTGCCCCGGAAGTATTCGAAGTCGCTTTGCGACCACTGGGGATGGGCCTTCAGGGCGGCGGTGGGGCGGACGGTCAGGGCCATGATCACTTCGCCTTCTGGCCGGCGGCGTAGGCCGCTTCCAGGGCCGCCTTGATCTGCCAAACCGCCAGTTCGTGGAAGTCCAGGCGGTCGCTCTTGCGAGTGTCCAGGGTTTCGAAGCCAAGGATCTGGGTGGCGATCTCGGTCAGGGCTTGGTCTCGGGTCTTCATGCTCTTGGCCTCCATTGTGCGGGGGCCAATAACGCTCTGTTCCGCAGGCTTATCAAGTCGATTAATCGATAAAATTCAATGGATTAAAAAATGCGACAAAGCCGCCGCATGTCCCTGACCGAGGCCGTCGTCAACGTGGCGATCGGCTACGGCATCGCGGTCGCGACCCAGTTGGTGGTGTTCCCGATATTCGGCGTCCACATCGCCCTGGCCGATGATCTGGCCATTGGCGCAGCTTTCACTGTGATATCTTTGCTACGAAGCTACCTGCTTCGAAGGTTGTTTGAACGCCTGCGGTGACAATGCGTCGGACGTTTGCTTATGCTGCCCGGCTAAATCAATCTTGAGGGGGATTACATGAGCAAGTCTGCGCTGTCCAAATCCATTCGCGAAGCCACCGGATGCACCGCCGCTCTGGCCGATGCCGCCGTCGATGCGGTGTTGACCACCATCGTCGACGGCGTGAAGGTCGACGGCAGCTTTCGTCTGGCCGGGTTCGGCTCTTTTGCCAAGGTCGAACGCGCCGCGCGTCAGGGCCGTAATCCCAAGACCGGCGAGGCCATCGAAATCGCCGCCTCCACGACGATGAAATTCAGCGCGGCCGCCACCCTGAAGAAGTCGCTGTAAGTCATGGCGGTCAATCCCGA
This sequence comes from Magnetospirillum sp. SS-4, assembly GCF_902729425.1. GTDB lineage: Bacteria > Pseudomonadota > Alphaproteobacteria > Rhodospirillales > Magnetospirillaceae > Phaeospirillum. The sequence continues at coordinate 17,170 of NZ_CACVCH010000058.1, forward strand.
GCAAGTGGCCCGTGCCGCCAGTGACCTGATGGATCACTATGGTCGGGCCGCTCTCGATGTGGCCAAGACACAGGTGGACCGTGCATCAAGGGCCGGTGATATGCCGGCCCTCGATCAAGCCCTGATGGTTCTGACCGAAATCGAGCGCCATCAGGGCAGTTCGTCCACACCGGTGACGTAGGAATCGCCCTTGTTCCAGGACCCTTCATCGAGTTCCCATTCGGTGTCGGCGCTCTCAAACAGCTTCTCGAAGGCTGCCGTCTCGGCCTGATCCGGTGTTTCGGCCTCGACTTGAATGACGGTGCTTTCGGTAACGTCACGGGTGATGATCACGCTATATCGGGGCATGGGCGTCTCCTAATCGGCGATTTTGTACGTGCGGCCCCGACCCTCGACCTTCTCGCTGGTGATCGTCAGGCCCAGCTTCTTCTTCAATGCCCCGGCGATGGCCCCGCGAATCGTGTGTGCCAGCCAGTCGGTGGCCTCCATGATCTCGGCGATGCTGGCCCCCTCGGGGCGCTTCAGCATGACAATCAGGGCTTCCTGCTTGGTTCCCTGGCGCATCTTGCGGACGGGTTGGCCTTCCGTGGCGGTGTCCGGGCTTTCGGGCGAGGTTTCCGGCTGGTCGGCCATGTCCGTTGCCGGTTCCTCTTCCGAGCCCGTGTCCGCGCCCGTGTCGGCGACAATGCCCAACGCCCCATAGGCGGCGGACGTAGCCCGCAGGGTCAGCGCATTGCCGTCCTCGTCCTCGCGCCAGACCGGGGCGCCGGGTTCGGCGGGAATTTCCTCGGCCAGTTCCTTCTTGATCAGGCTGTTCAGCACCATGTTCACCGCGCCGCCCTTCAAGGCAGCGGTGACCGGCAGCAGGAAGCCGCCCTCGCGGGCGCAGGCGGCAGTGAGGATGACGGCTTGGGTTCTCTAATCGGTGTCAACGTCTGGTTCTCCGCCCTTTGTCTTTTCCTTGTGAACAATGCACCATTGGGGACCTGGTTCTCTCCGAAGTCGGTACCATGACCGCTTCATAATGGCCTTTCGATGGAACGTCGGTGCCGCCATGTATCGGGCGTCAGTTCTGCCGTTGCTGGTCAGCATTGGAGACGACATCCAGGCGTAACGCGGTCACCGAGGCTCCGTCCCTCTGGGACACCTTTCCGCCAAGGGCAGAACTCAGAACTCCTGCAGAGCAATCCGTTTTTTATTTCTACGCTGTCGGCACGGGGTGTGGTGTGGACCAGCGAAACGGCTTATTTGTCCGCCACATGCTGAATAAAATCACAGCGAGTTTCCGGGCAAGAGCCACTCTAGCCTTTGCCGCTCCAACTCTCTTGCAAAGCATTTTTGCCCACGCTGCCGGAGAATTTTCGCGACGAATTCGGGACATCGCGACGGTCGCTGCTTCGAATAGATAACTCCGAAGAAGTGCGTCGCCGCATTTACTTATTCTTCCCATGCGATCAACCTCACCAGACTGGTGGCGCTTGGGGGCCAAGCCGAGATATGCGGAAACCTCTTCGCCACGCTGAAATCTTCCCGGGTCATCAATCACTGTCTTGAATGCCAGCGCCGTCATTGCCCCGACACCGGGTGCCGTCATCAGAATTTGTCGGCAAAGCGGATCTCGGCGTGCAACGCCGGTCAGAAGATTGTTTAGGATTTTGATTTCCGTCGAGATCCTCTCCCACGAGGAGAGAAGTGCCTCAATGCCTTTCCCAAGCAATGGTTCATCACTGATGTGACTGCGGACAGTTTCTGCAAAACCTTTCCCATTCGATCGCTTTGTAAACAGGCCGAATGTTTTCAATAGCGCACGGATTGTATTCGACAGGGTTTGCTTCAATCCAACCAATTTCGCACGTGCAACCAGGGCTGAGCGGATTTTGTGACTGTCTAGGCTCTTGACCCGGACTTCAGCATACCAGCCGGTTCGCGCTAATTGCGCGAGTCCCTCGGCATCCAACTCGTCGCTTTTGTTCGGTCGTCCCGACAGCGCAGCCTTTGCTTGGCGAGCATCAACACATACGATGGGGATGCCAAGCTCCTTGAGCCCGTGCCAATGCCATGTCGATAAAATTCCGCTTTCCAGAACCACTCGTTCCGCTTCAGGCGCTCGTTTGCGGATCGTAGCGGCCATAGCGTCTGGCTCGGATCGGCATGTCCCTCGCCAGACAGCGTGTCCAGAACCGTCAATGACACATACACTCGTTTCTTTCAGTGAAACGTCCAGCCCGACATAATGCGACATCGTCGTTCTCCCCTTTTTGGCCAAACTCTTCGGGCAACGTTACATCGCCCACGCAGTCGAAGCGGGAGAAGAGCCGTTTACCGATTACGCCATGTGTCGGAAAGCTGGGTCATGGGGTGGTCCTCCAAGGATGGCGCGGGCCAATCCCGCCGCCTGTACCACCCCAAGCCCCGCCAGCCTGAAGCCGATCGGGGCGGAGGGAATAACCGCCGATCAATCGGCGTCGGCCATGATCTCGAAGTGGGCGACGAAGCCGGTCAGGTAGGGCAGCCCGCTGGGGATGCCGGTGTCGCGCGAGGTGCGGCGGCTGTTCTTCCAGCCCATCCAGCGGCTCACCGCCGCCTCGGTGGCCACTTCCAGCGTTTGTCCGGCAAAGAGCCCGTTGGCGATGTCGTCGGCGAAATGACGCCCGGAGGTGCTGTCCAGAAAATCCCTGACCGCATGGTCGGGGCAGCCTGTGGCAGCCTGAATCGCGGTCATCGCAATGTTCCAGGCTTTGGCTTGGTCGGCGTGATGGCGGATGGTGCCAAAAAAGCCCCATTCGCTGTTGGTGGTCGGCAAGCTCATCATTCGGTCCCCGCTGTTCGTGGGGACATCCATCGCTCTGTCGGGCGATGACATCAACCCGATAAGTCGATCATTTCATTGCTTTCTCGGAGTTCCCGTCATGGGGCTGTCGATACGCGCCTACGCGCGGCATCGCGGGGTCAGTCACGTCTCGGTGCTGCGGGCCGCCAAGGCCGGACGCATCCCGCAGGAGCCGGACGGCACCATCGACCCGGCCAAGGCTGACGCTGCCTGGGATGCCCAGACCGATCCTGCCCGCAAGGCTCCGGCACCCCTACTGGAGAAGACCGCGCCGATTCCGCCAATCCAGGCGGCTCCTTCATCGCCACCCCTGCGCGATGCTTTGCCCTCTGCGAGCACCAACTTCAATCAGGCCCGCACCGCCCACGAGGTGGCCAAGGCGCAGAAGGCCCGCATCCAGGTCCAGCGCCTGAAAGACGAGGTCATCGACCGCGCCAATGCTCTGGCCCTGGTGTTCAAGCTGGCCCGCCAGGAACGCGATGCCTGGGTGACCTGGCCCGCCCGCGTCGCCGGTCAGATGGCGGCGGAGGCCGGGATCGAGCCGCACACCATGCAGGTGCTGCTGGAAACCCATGTGAGAGCGCATCTGAATGAGCTTGCCGATCTCAAACCGGAATTCCGGTGACTTCGACGGCGCGGAGCAGATCTTGGCGGCTTGGTGCGACGGCATGCGGCCCGATCCGCTGCTGACGGTGTCCCAATGGGCCGACCAGCACCGCATGCTGTCGAGCCGGGCCTCGGCGGAACCGGGCCGGTACCGCACGGCTCGTACGCCCTATATGGGCGACATCATGGACGCGCTGTCACCCACCAGTCCGGTGCAGCGGGTGGTGTTCATGAAAGCCGCCCAGGTGGGGGCGACCGAAGCCGGGTGCTGTTTCATCGGCTTCGTCATCCACCATGCGCCGGGGCCGATGCTGTGCGTCCAGCCGACGGTGGAGATGGCGAAGCGGGCGTCGCGGCAGCGCATCGACCCGCTGATCGACGAAAGCCCGGCCATCCGCGAGCGGGTCAAACCGGCCCGGTCGCGGGACGCCGGCAATACCATGCTGTCGAAGGACTTCCCCGGCGGCACCTTGGTGCTGACCGGCGCCAACAGCGCGGTGGGCCTGCGTTCCATGCCTGCCCGCTACCTGTTCCTCGACGAGGTGGACGCCTATCCGGCGTCGGCCGACGAGGAAGGCGATCCGGTGGCACTGGCCGAGGCGCGGTCGCTCACCTTTGCACATCGCCGGAAGGTGTTCCTGGCCTCGACGCCGACCATCCGCGGCATGTCCCGCATCGAGCGGGAATTCGAGGTCAGCGACCAGCGCCGGTTCTTCGTCCCGTGCCCCCATTGTGGGGCGATGCAGTGGCTGAAATTCGAGCGGCTGCGCTGGGATAAGGGCGAGCCGGGCAGCGTCCGCTATGTCTGCGAAGCTTGCGGCCAGGATATCCGCGAACACCATAAGGCCGCCATGCTGGCGGCGGGACAATGGCGGGCCACGGCCACCAGTACCGACCCGATGCTGATCGGCTTCCACATCTCGGCGCTCTATTCGCCGCCCGGATGGCAGTCCTGGCGGGAGATTGCCCGGTTATGGGAAGCCGCCCAGGGCAATGACGATGCGCTCCGGGTGTTCAAGAACACTGTGCTCGGCGAAACCTGGGTTGAATCCGGCGAAGCACCCGATTGGCAGCGGCTCTACGACCGCCGCGAGACTTGGGGTCCGGGCACGGTACCGGCAGGCGGGCTGTTCCTCACCGCCGGAGCCGACGTCCAGAAGGACCGAATCGAGATCGATGTCTGGGCCTGGGGACGCGGGCTGGAAAGCTGGCTGATCGACCACATGGTCATCGATGGCGGGCCGGAGAAGGCCGAGATCTGGGCAGCCTTGGAGGAAATCCTCGGTCGCACCTGGCCACACGCCAGCGGTGTCGCCCTCAAGATCGCCCGTCTGGCGGTGGATACCGGCTACGAGACCTCGGCGGTCTATACCTGGGCTCGCCGGATGGGCGTCGCCCAGGTCTCGCCGGTCAAGGGCGTGGAAGGTTTCAACCGCTCCAGCCCGGTGTCCGGCCCCACCCTGGTGGATGCCACAGAGGGCGGCAAGAAGATCAGGCGCGGCGCCAAGCTGTGGACGGTGGCGGTTTCCACCTTCAAGGCGGAGACCTACCGCTATCTGCGGCTGGAGCGCCCCACCGACGAGGAATTATCCGAAGGCGCCCGTTACCCGGCCGGAACGGTACATCTGCCATCGTGGGCGGACTCTGAGTGGTGCAAGCAATTCGTCGCCGAGCAGTTGGTGACGGTGAAGAACCGCCGCGGTTTCTCGAAACTCGAATGGCAAAAGCTCAGGGAGCGCAACGAGGCGCTGGATTGCCGGGTCTATGCCCGCGCCGCCGCTTGGATCGCCGGGGCCGACCGCTGGCCCGAGGCCAAATGGCGGGATCTTGAGGCCCAGGTGGCGGTGATCGACACCGGCCAGACCGAAACCATTGAATCCCAGGCGGGCCAGATCCGCCGCCCAGCAACCCGCCGCCCCCGGCGGGTTTTTCATTCCAGCTACATGGGATGAAGGTCTGCGTTGAGGGCCAAGCTGCGCCGTAACTTGCGGTCACGCTTGAGAAACCATTCACGGCTCATCGCCTCGGGGCGAGTGGCGTAAGCCTCGGCGTACAGCAAACACCAGCGGCGACCGCGCGTGGATCGCGCCCCCGTGCCGTCGTTGTGCTGGGCCAGTCGCCGCTCCAGATCGACTGTCCAGCCGACATAGGTGCGGCCAGGACTGCCCAACACATAGACGAAACAACGCGATTCTTGTCGCACGTTCACCCGTCGCTCTCCGTCAGCCCGGAAGCAGCCTATGCGGGCGGAACTGCCGCATCAACCAGAGGACTCCGCTCATGACCTTGGACGAGATGAAGAGCGAGCGCGAGCGCGTGATGGCGCGGCGCAACTCGCTGGTGGCCCGCGTCACCGTCGGCGACCGCACCGTCCAGTACGATCTCGCCCAGGCCAACCATGTGGTGGCCGATCTCGACCGCCGCATCGCTGTGCTGGAAGGCCGAAAGCCCCGCCGCCGCATCCTGACGGTGGCTACCACCAAGGGGCTGTGACCATGTTGTCGGCTCTGCGCCGCAAGGTGGGCGCTTTCATCGGCGGATTCGAGGCGGGCCTGGGAAATCGCCGCCTCAAGGGGTTCCAGCCCAGCCGCGCCCACGTCAACACTTTGATCGCTGCCGCCGGGCCGGACATCACGGCGCGTGCCCGGCATCTGGTCCGCAACAACGGCTATGCCGCCAACGCCATCGAAAGCTGGGCGGGCAACGTGGTCGGCGCCGGCATCAAGCCGTCCTCGCTGATCGCCGATCCCGCCATGAAGGCCCAGGTGCAGAAGCTGTGGCTGGCCTGGACCGACGAGGCCGATGCCGAAGGGCTGACCGACTTCTACGGCCTGCAACGCCGGGCGGCGCGGGAAGTGTTCATCACCGGAGAGGTGTTCTTCCGCTTCCGTCCGCGCCGGCCCGAGGACGGCCTGTCGGTGCCGCTGCAATTGCAGATGCTGCCCTCGGAAATGCTGCCGCTGACCCGCAACGAGACGCTGCCCTCCGGCAATGTCATCCGGCAGGGGATCGAGTTCGACCGCATCGGCCGCCGCGTCGCCTATCACTTCCTGCGCCGCCATCCCGGCGATTGCACCGATCCCGGTTTGGCGGGCGAGACGGTGCGGATTCCGGCCTCCGAGATCGTCCACGTCATGGACCCGGTCGATGCCGGGCAGTTGCGCGGCGTGTCCCGCTTCGCCCCGGCCATCGTCAAGCTGTTCCTGCTCGACCAGTACGACGACGCCGAACTGGACCGCAAGAAGGTGGCGGCCATGTATGCGCTGTTCGTCACCACCCCCAGCCCCGGTGAGACCTTCGACATCGCCGAAGATGGCGGTTCCGGCGACCGCACCATGGACGTCCAGCCCGGCCAGGTGGTGATGCTGGAACCGGGAGAGGAGATCCAGACCTCTGCCCCGGCCGATGTGGGCGGATCGTATGAGGCGTTCCAGTACCGGACGCTGTTGCAGATCGCCGCCGCCTTGGGTGTGCCCTACGCCTACCTGTCCAACGACATGCTGAAGGCCAATTACTCCAACTCTCGCCTAGCCCTGTTGGAATTCCGCCGCCGTATCGACGCCTGGCAGCACGCCGTCATGGTGTTCCAGCTCTGCCGGGCGGTGTGGCAGCGGTGGATGGATACCGCCGTGATGGCCGGTGCCCTGGCCCTCAAGGGCTATGAGCCGAACCGGGCCAGCTTCATCGCCTGTTCCTGGCTACCGCCGAAATGGGACTGGGTCGATCCGCTGAAGGATGCCCGCGCCGAGATCGAGCAGATCGAGGCGGGCCTGAAAAGCCGCACCCAGGCCCTGGCCGAGCGCGGCTTCGACGCCGAACAGGTGGATGCCGAAATCGCCGCCGATAAGGCCCGTGAACAGCGGTTGGGGCTGGTTCTCGGCAACCCACCGCCCATGCCTGCGGCTCCGAACTAAGGATTTTCCATGCACGATCTGCCCCATATCGCGGCCCGTCTGTACGGGACGCCGCTGCTGGTCGCCCGCGCCAAGCTGGATGTGATCCTGGGCGCCCTCGGTCCCCGGCTGGCCGGACAGGCGTTGTCCTTTGATGCTGATGCGGCTCCCTCCGCCGAAATGGCGGTGACGCCCGATGGCATCGCCATCGTGCCGGTGATCGGCACCCTGGTGGCGCGGTCGGGATACCTGGGGGCCGCCAGCGGGCTGACAGCCTATTCCGACATTGCCGACCTTATCGAGGCGGCGGCCACCGATCCCGGCATCCGCGCCATCCTGCTGGACGTGGATTCCTCCGGTGGCGAGGTGGGCGGCCTGTTCGATCTGGTCGACCACATCCAGGCCATCCGCAGCCAGTGCGGCAAGCCCATCTGGGCGGTGGCCGACGAGGCGGCGCTGTCGGCGGCCTATGCCATCGCGTGTGTCGCCGACCGCCTCTACGTCACCCAGACCGGCGAGGTCGGGTCCATCGGTGTGGTGGCGGTCCATGTGGACGAATCCGCTGCCGACGCCCAAGCCGGTCTGGCCTGGACCTTCGTCCATGCCGGGGCGTGCAAGGTGGACGGCAATCCCCACCAGCCGCTGTCCGACGGTGCCCGCGTCACTCTCCAGGCCGACGTGGATGCCCTTTATGGCCGGTTCGTCGATCTGGTCGCCAAGTGCCGCAAGAAGCCGCCCGAAGCCATCCGCGCCACCGAGGCGGCGGTCTATCGCGGCGACCAGGCGGTGGCCGCCGGGCTGGCCGACAAGGTCGGCACCCTGCGTGTCGCCCTGGCCGATCTCGGCGCCGTGCTGGCGCGTTCGTCCATTTCCTCCCCCGTTCTGCCCAAACCCAAGGAGACCACCATGTCCGAGCAAACGGGGGACACCCCCGTGATCGCTGCTGTGCCGCAGCAGCTTCCTATTCAGGGCAATGCCGATCTGGAGCAGCGCCTGCGGGCCGAATATTCCGAGATCAGCGCCATCGCCGCCCAGGCCACCCGTCTGGGCATCGCCATCGACGCAGCCGACGCCCTGGCCAAGGGCATCCGGCCCGAGGCCCTGCGCCGCACGGTGCTGGATCAGTTGGCCGCCCGCTCCGATGCGGCCGATTTGGTGGCCGCTGCCCCGGCGGCGGCCACGCCCAAGGCCGAAACCGAAAGCCCCATCGTCCGGCGAGCCCGTGACGCTGCCAGCCGTCACGGAGGTTGACCATGCCTGTCCTCGTTGCCTCTCCCACCCTGGGCGATCTGCTGAAGTTCGAACTGAACGCCAGCTACACCCGCGAGACCGTGACGCTGAAGGCGGGGACCAGTTATCCCCTGGGTTCCGTGCTGGGCCGCATCACCGCCAGCGGTGAATACCGCCTGTCGCCCGCCGCCGAAGTGGTCGGTGACGAAGGTGCCGAGGTGGCCATCGCCGTGCTGCTGGACGCGGTGGATGCCACCGATGCCGCCGTCACCGGCCTGATCGCCGCCCGTGGGCCGGTCATCCTGGCCGAAAGCGTCCTGGCCTTCGATGACTCGGTTGATCAACCCGCCGAACGCGCCGCCAAGATCACCCAGCTTTCTGCCCTGGGCCTCGTCGCCCGCACCACCGCCTGACGCACCGAGGAACACATGAACGCCATCATCAATCCCTTTGACGCGGGCGGCTATTCGCTCGCCGAAATGACCCAGGCCATCAACTTGCTGCCCAACCTGTACACCCGGCTGGGCCAGATGGGACTGTTCCGCTTCGAGAGCGTCACCCAGCGCAGCGTCATCATCGAGCAGGCCGAAGGTGTCCTCAACCTGCTGCCCACCGTGCCGCTGGGCGGCCCGGCCACCGTCGCCAACCGCGACGCCCGGTCCATGCGCTCCTTCACGGTGCCGTGGATCCCGCATGACGATTCCATCACGCCGCAGGACGTCCAGGGCGTGCGCGGCTTCGGCGTCGCCGATGCCGCCGATCCGCTGGCCACCGTCATGGAGCGCAAGCTGACCCGCATGCGGAGCAAGCACGCCCAGACGCGGGAATTCATGGAGGTCAACGCGCTGAAGGGCGTGGTCCGCGACGGCGGCGGGTCCACCCTGTACGACTACTTCAGCGAGTTCGGCCTCGCCCGCCAGCAGGTGGATTTCGCCCTGGGCACCGCCACCACCAACGTCCAGGCCAAGATCCGCGACGTGTTGCGCAAGGTGGAGACGGAACTCAAGGGCGAAACCATGACCGGCGTGCTGGCCCTGGTCAGCCCGGAATTCTTCGACAAGCTGATCGGCCATGCCAAGGTCGAGCAGGCGTACCAATATTTCTCCTCGACCGGCGCCCAGCCGCTGCGGGAAGACGTGCGCCGCCGTTTCCCCTTCGCCGGCATGGTGTTCGAGGAATACAGCGCCACCGTCACCCTCTCGACCGGTGCGACGGAAACCCTGATCCCGCCGGGCGAGGGCATCGCCTTTCCTTTGGGCACCATGGACACCTTCGTCACCTATGGCGCCCCCGCCAATCTGATCGAGACGGTTAACACCCTGGGCGTGCCCATGTACGCCCGGCAGCTTGCCCGCCAGGACGGCAGCGCCATCGACGTCAAGACCGAGGCGTCGATCCTGCCAGTCAACAAGCGCCCGCGTCTGGCCGTGCGCCTGTTCTCGGGCAATTGATGACCGCGTTCGCCGCCGCCTTCGACGACCTGTTCGCCGATCCGAACATGGCTGTCACCGTCAGCTACCAGGGCCGGTCCATTCGTGCCCTGGTGCGGCGGCCCGACCGCGACATCGAGTTCTCCGACATCACCGTCCACACGGGGACGGCGGCGTTCGAGGTCCGGCGCCGCGAGGTTCCGGCTCCCCAGGCGGGGGACACCATCAACCATGACGGCGACAGTTTCGTCGTCCAGGGCGAACCCCGCCTGGATGCCGAGCGGCTGATCTGGATCCTGGATACGAGACCGGCATGAAACTGGCGGCAGCCATCACGGGCGATCTGCGCAAGATCATGGCCGAGGAGGTCAAGGCCGCCGAGGACGCCGTCACCGCCGCCATGCGTCAGGCTGCGGACGGGCTGAAGGCCGATCTCCGCCGCCAGATCACCGAGGCGGGAATGGGCCAGCGGCTTGCCAACACCTGGCGGGCCGAGCTTTATCCCAAGGGCCGGAAAAGCATCAAGGCGGCGGGCTTCGTCTTCACCAAGGCCCCCACCATCATCCGTGCCTTCGACCAGGGCGCGGTGATCAAGTCCAGGCATGGCTTCTGGCTGGCGATCCCCACCGATGCGGCAGGCAAAGGGGCACGGGGCAAACCCATGACGCCGGGCCTGTGGGAACAGATGCACGGGGGGCGGCTCCGCTTCATCTACCGCCGCGGCGCGCCGTCGCTGCTGGTGGCCGAAAACATGCGGGCCCGCACCGGCAAACGGGGAGGCTTCGCCAAGGGCAGCACCTCGGCGCTCCGCACCGGACGCGGGCTGGCCACCGTGGTGATGTTCATCCTGGTGCCGCAGGTCTCGTTGCGAAAGCGACTGGACGTCAACGCCGCCGCCGAGCGGTGGACTTCGGCGCTGCCGGAGCTGATCGTCAGGAATTGGCGGAATTAGGGTCCGTAACCGGCGGCATCCCGGCCACGCTATAGCTGGTGCGTTTGCTGCCGCCCGGATTGCGGACCAGAATGCCTCGATCCAGAAGGTCATTGATGTCGCGTTGGGCGGTATCGACCGAGCATTTGCCGATGGCGGCCCACTTCTTGGCGGAAAGGTTGCCCTCGAATCCGTCCATGAAGCGATTGAGGACGGCCTTCTGGCGGGCTGACATCGGTTCGGAGGTGAAGCGCCGCCAGAATTCGGCTTTGCCCAGCACGCCCTGGGCCGCCACTTCGGCGGCATCGATGGCGCGGCCATAGCATTGGACGAACCAAGACAGCCACGCGGTAATGTCGAGGCTGCCGCGCTGGGTCCGCTCCAGGATTTCGTAGTACTGGCTGCGTTCCCGCTGGATCTGGGCCGACATGCTGTAGAAGCGCTGGCCAGTGCCCTCCATCTGGGCCAGGGCGAGATCGGCGATGGTGCGGGCAATGCGGCCATTGCCGTCGTCGAACGGGTGGATTGTCACGAACCACAGATGGGCGATGGCGCTGCGCAGCAGGCCGTCCATTGGCGGGGTTTGATTGAACCATGCCAGAAACTGCTCGATTTCGCTCCCGACCCGATTGGCCGGTGGGGCTTCATAATGGACCTTGGGTCGTTCAATCGGGCCGGACACTACCTGCATCGGGCCGGCACTGTCGGTGCGCCAGTCGCCAATGGTGATCTTGTGCAGCCCGGACCACCCGGTCGGGAAGAGCGCGGCATGCCACCCGAAGAGGCGTTGCTGTGCCAGGGGGATCGTATGGTTGCGCAGGGCATCGAGCATCATCTCGACAATGCCGTCGATTTTGCGATCTGGGGGCAGCACGCCGCCGTCCGGCAGCCCTAACCGCCGGGCCACCGAGGAGCGGACGCTGGCCATATCCAGCCGTTCGCCCTCGATCTCCGAGGTCTTGATCACGTCTTCGGTGGTGGCCCGGAGTTCCGCCTCGCACTGAAGGTCGAAACCGAGACGCTGCATCTGGCCGAGCAGATGCCCCTGCTTGTGGCGGGCGTCCGCCAGGGGCATCAGCAACGCTTCGGCATCCCAGCGAAATTGGGGCCAGTCGTCTTCCCTCCAGATGTACACGGCATTTCTCCNTGGCCGAGCAGATGCCCCTGCTTGTGGCGGGCGTCCGCCAGGGGCATCAGCAACGCTTCGGCATCCCAGCGAAATTGGGGCCAGTCGTCTTCCCTCCAGATGTACACGGCATTTCTCCGCAGAAGTTACGGAGAATATGGCGTCATTCGCCGCAGGCAGCAACGCAATTCACCGCACATGTTGCGGAGAATTTTGCGCCATTCGCCGCATGAGCAGTTATCGAGGTCGGGAAAGCATGCCCAGCGTCCGCGAACAGATCCTCGTCGCCCTGCTGGCGCGGCTGGAAACGGTGCCCGGCGCCACCGCCAAGCGGGAAGCGCCGTTGCCCGAAACAGTCACCGCCGGTGGGCTGATTATCCTGCGCGACGGCGATCCTGGCGACCCCGAGGTAATGCTGTCGCCGGTCTCCTACCTGTGGGAACACCAGGCCGAGATCGAGGTCATCCTCCAGCGCGGCCAGGACGACGACAGTGCCGCCCTCGACTCCCTGCTGATGGCGGTGGGCGCGGCCTTGTCCACCGATCGCTCCCTCGACGGTCTGGCGGAATGGCTGGACTGGGGCGCCCCCAAGACATCCGGCCTCGCCATCGACGGGGCAGCTTCCTTACGCGGCGCCACGGTGAACATCACCATCCATTACAGCAGCCCAGACCCGTTGGTCTGATCCTTTCCAATCGGAGTTTCGACATGGGCAAGACGCGCGCTTACGGCGCCGATTGCGTGCTGCTGGCTGCCTTCGAGGCGAGCTACGGCGTGCTTCCGGCGGACGGCTACACCCGGCTGTCGTTCAAGGAATGCAGCTTAGGCGCCGAGCGCCCGCTGGGCTACGACCCGCTGCTGGGCCAGGGCCGCGATGCCCAGGACCCGTTCTATGAGGCGATCAAGGACGAGGGCGATATCGGCGTGCCGCTGGATGTTCGGGCGCTCGGCTTCTGGCTGAAGGGCCTGTTCGGTGCCCCGACCACCACGGGCGATGCCGATACGGGCTTCACCCATGTGTTCACCTCGGGCGGCACGCTGCCCAGCCTGGCCCTGGAGATCGGCCACACCCAACTGGCCGTACCGAAGTTCTTTCGCCATGGCGGCGCCAAGCTGGACAAGCTGTCCTTCGATATGGCCCGCAGCGGTGCGGCCAACGGCAGCATCAGCGTCATCGCCCAGGGCGAAGCCGAACTGGCCACCACCATCGACGCCACCCCGGCCAGCTTCCCACTGAAAAGGTTCAGCCAGGGCAGCGGCACCATCCGGGTCGGCGGCGGCCAACTGGCAAACGTTACCGGCGGCAAGCTCAGCATCTCCAACAACCTGGAGCGGGTCGAGACCATCCGCGCCGACGGGCTGATCGACGGCGTCGACGAAACCGAGGCCACCGCCGAAGGCTCGGTGGACATCCGCTTCGGCACCGACACCACGCTGACTTCCGCCATCGCCGCCGAGAGCCCGGTGGCGATGGAATATGGCTTCACCATCCCCGGTTCGGCCTTCGCCCTGACCTTCCATCTGCCCCGCGTCTTCTTGCCCAAGAAGAAGCAGGAGATCAAAGGCCCCGGCGGCATCCAGGCCAGTTACGACTGGCGGGCGGCTCGCGATCCGGTGGCGGGGTATCTGCTCCGCGTCACCCTGGTCAACGACGTGGCGGGGTATTGATCATGATCCGCCTGACCATCCCTAAGGAACCCTACTGGATCGATCTACCCCATGGGGTGCGGGTGTTCGTCCGTCCTCTGACCACGGCGGTGTACGAGGCTGCCCGGTCGCGGGGGTGGCGCATGGCCCGCGCCATCGCCGCCGAACATGCCGATCTGAAGGCGGCCGGGGCCGACATCACCGGCCTGCCGGATCTGTCCGACGAGGACGCCCTGGCCGGCTTGTCGCAAATGCTGTTTGCCCAAGGTCTGGCCCGTTCCGCCATCACCAAGTGGGAGGGCGTGCTGGACCAGGCCGATCAACCGGCGGAGGTCACCGACGCGGCTATCGCCGAACTGATGCAGCTTCCCCGCATGGCCGAGTCCTTCGTGGTCCAATACACCGAAACCCACGAAGCGGTCATCGCCGAGGGAAACGTCTCCAGGCCCGCGCCGAATGGCACTTCGGCGGTGGGCCGGAATACTGCCGAGGCTGCGGAGGAGGCTGCGACTGCCCCTACGACCGAAACGCCCCCCTGACCGAAGCAGGCTGGCAAACCTGGGAATTGCTGACCGGCAATATCGGCACGATCCGCCTTGGCCCGCGCGGCGGCATCACCGGCCTCGATCTTCCGGCTCTGCTGATCCAGGCCCAAGCACTCGGTTATGACCAGCCCCTGCTGGCGCGGCTGCTGCCTTTCGCCGAGCGGGGGATGGTGACGGGGGCGATGAAGACGCAAACCGAGACCTGACCCCATGGCCACCAAGTCCGTCTCCATCCGCCTGTCTCTGCAGGACGGCGAAACCGTCCGCCGTGCCCTGCTGAAACTGGGCGAAGATGGCCAGAAGGCGTTGACCCGGATCGAGGGGGCCGCGCAACCCGCCTCCAAGTCGCTGTTGGCGATCAACGCCGCCAGTCAGGACATCCAGGGCGGCATGGCGGCTTTCGCCTCGCGCCTCGGCCCTATCGGTTCGGTGATGATGGCGCTGGGTCCGGCCGGGCTGGCGGCGGGCGCGGCCATCGGCCTGTTCGGCAGGGCCATGGCCGAGTCCACCATCAAGGTGGAAAGCCTGGAGGCCCGGCTTAAAGGTCTGGTCGGCGCCGCGGCCCTGACCGAAACCACCTCGTATCTCTACGCCCAGGCACAGAAAACCGGCACCGCCCTGGAAACGGTGATTGGCGCCTATTCCCGGCTGGCCGCGTTGCAGAAGGCCGGGATCATCACCACCGGCGAAAGCCGGGCGCTGCTGGAGGGCTTTCAGTCCACTGCCATCGCGCTGGGGGCTTCCTCCGAACAGTTGGAGCAATCGCTGTTCGGCCTCGCCCAGGGTCTGTCCTCGGGGACGCTCCGCGCCGAGGAACTGAACCAGATCGTCGAGCCGATGCCGGGCCTGCTGCAGGCATTGGACCGGGCCGCCGGGCTGCCCTCGGGCGGGTTCCGGCAGATGGTGACCCAGGGCAAGGTCACGGCGGACTTCTTCCGCGACACCCTGATCAAGGCGCTCAAGGGCTTTGATGCCGCGGCCCTGGAAAGCGCCGACACCGCCGAGCGGGCCTTCACCCGCATGGCTAACGCCTGGCAGGGATTCACCAATGCTCCCTGGCTGCGCGGCATCCTGTCGGGGGGCGCCAATGCCGGATCAGCAGCGCTGGAATCGCTGACGCCGGGGGACAATTCCCTGAAAGTCCGCCTGGCCGCTCTGGACAAGCGCATCGCTGCCCTTGGCGGCGAACAGGCACTCGACAAGCCGTTGCCCGCCGGCACCCATTCGGTGGTGGTGCAGGCGGTCCAGCAGGAAAACGAGGAACTGCGTCGTCTGCTGGCCGAGCGCCAGGTGATTTCCGACGATCTCGACGAGATCACCCGCAAGCGGGCGGGCATGGAAGCCCATGCCAAGATGCAGCGCGACCAGATCCGGGCCGAACAGCGCGAGCCCACCTATGTGGAGAAGCTGGCCGACCTGAAGTTCGAGGTGGAATGGCAGGAAAAGCTCAATGCGGCCCGGGCCGCAGGCAATGCAGAGTTCGCGCGCGCCAAGGCCCAGTACGATGCGGCCAAGGGCTTTCGCCAGCTTGAGAAGGAGTTGTTCCAGCAAGGTGGTGTCTATCGCACCCCAGCCAAGGAGCAGGAAATCCGCGACATGCTGGCCCGCGAGGCCCAGGCCAAGGGGGCGGGCGAAATGTCCGCCCAGGCCCAGGCCGAGGTTCTGGGCCTCGACATCCAGGCCCGTGGCCAGGAGCGCCTTGCCGTGGCGGCCCGCGAAGGTGGCCGTGCCCAGATCGACGCGGCCCGCGCCGCCAAGGTGCTGGAATTCGCCTTCAAGAACGGCGGTGTCGCCGTCGACGCCTATGACCAGGCGCTCCGCCGGATCGATGACGCCAAGCTGTTGGAGCAGAAGAACGGCCTGATCCGCTCGCTGGAGCAGGAAAGTGCCGCCAATGATCGCCTTGCGGATACGGCCCGTGGCTCGGTGGCCGACATCATCCTGGCCGAACGCACCAATTGGCTGGCCGAGCAGGCTGCCAAGGGGCTGACCGACGCCAATGGCGAATTGGCGACCTCCTATGCCCAGGTGCAGAAGTCCCGCGCCAACAGCGAAGCGGCTCGTGCCATTGCCGATCTGGAGCGCGAGATCGACGCCCAGGTTCGGCTGGCCGAGGCTTTGCGCAGCGGGGATCGCACCCGGGTCCGCGACGTCACCATCGACACCGACGTGGCCAAGTTCGCCCGCAGCCACAAGCTGGCCGAGGACAATCTCCAGGTGGGCGAGTATCGGGCCGCCCGGTCGCGCCAGTATGCCGAGGCGGTCAAGGACGAGGCCCAGCAGACCAATCTGGCCTATGACGCCACCCTGCGCTTCAAGGACGAACTGGCCAAGCTGAACGAATTGCGGACCAGCGGCGCCTTGTCAGAGGAAGCCTACGCCCGCCGCTATCAGGAACTGGAGCAGGACAAGCTGGCCGCCAGCCGCGACTGGCAAGACGGCGCCATCCGCGCCGTGCGGGCCTATGCCGACGAAGCGACCAATGCCGCCGCATCCGCCGAGCGGGTGATGAACGGCGTGCTGAAATCGTCCGAGGACGCCTTCGTGCAATGGGCCATGACCGGCAAGCTGGCGGCGGGCGATTTGTTCAATACCTTGGCGGAAGAAGCCCTGCGGGCCGCCTGGCGCATGGCGGTGGTTACACCGTTCTTCGGCGGGGCCGAAGGCGGCTTGTTCGGCAGCCTGCTGACCGGCATCGGCAGCTATTTCTCCGGCGGTTCCGGCGCGGTGCAGGTCTATGACAATGCCGCCAGCGTCGGACCGCTGATGTCCGAGGCTCCGGTCGGCGGCTTCCATTCCGGCGGCATGGTCGGCGGACGACCGACCTTCGTCCGCCGGGTCGATCCCACCATGTGGTCTGCGGCGCCGCGTTACCATGCGGGCGGCATCCTGCGCGGCGAGCGGCCCATCATCGCCCAGGACGGCGAAGGCATCTTCACGCCTCGGCAGATGAACAATGCCGACCGTTTGCTGGGGGCCGCCCTGGCCCGCCCTGAAGCCGCCAATGTGCAGATCACCGTCCACAACAACGCCGCCAATGCCGAAGCCAAGGCTCAATGGAGCCAAGGCGGGGATGGCCGCATCCAGATCGACATCTTCGTCGAGGAAATCGAGGGCCGGATCAGCCGCCGTCTCTCCCGCGGCGAGGGTATGGCCCCGGTGCTGGAACACCGCTACGGCCTTAACCCGGCGGCGGGGAGTTATCGATGAACCAAGAGACGAGGAGCGGCGAAGCCGCGACAGGGAAATGACGATCACTTGGCCCGCCACCTTGCCCCTGCCGTCCATCCAGGGCTACGGCATCCGCCCGGGCGAGGCAATCCTGCGCACCGAAATGGAGGCGGGACCGGCACGGCAAAGGCGGCGATTCACCCAAGTGCCGTCGCGCCTGTCGGTGCGCTGGCGGATGAAGCCGGAGCAGTTCGCCCTGTTCGAGGCTTGGTACCGCTGGCATGCCCAGGAGGGTGGCGCCTGGTTCGCGATCGACCTGCTCGGCGGCATCGGGCTCACCACCCATGAGGCCCGTTTCACCCGTCAGTTCGAGGCGAGGCCGGCGAACCGTGTCTTGTGGGAGATCACCTCCGAACTGGAAATCCGCGAGCGACCGACGCTGACCGAGGACGCGCTGGCCATCGCGCTCGATTCCGACATGGCGGCGCTGTTCACCACCATCGATCGCCTGCATCAGCTGGTCCACGCCAGTCTTCCCGGTCCCCTCTCCTGGTAGGAGCCATTCATGACCATGCAGACCGATCTGCAGGCGGCCGTCGACAAGGCGGCATCCGCCGGCGCCAAGCTGCACGCCATCGTCCACGGCGATGCGGCCGATACCGTCGAGACGGAGAACGGCCCGATCAAGACCGTAGCCGGAACCATCGCCGACAACGAGACTGCTATCGCCGCCAGCCGGGCGGAACTGGACCAAAAGGTCGCCGATGCTTCCGGCAGCGCCCAGGCCGCTTCGGCTTCCGCCCTTGCCGCGGCAGGCAGCGCGGCGACCGCCTCGGAACGCGCAGCCAAGATCCCCGACGTGGCCCCAGCCCATGCCCTCAAAGGAATCCGGGTCAATGGGGCCGGCGACGCTTACGAGCTTTATGTCGGCGGCGGCGACGTCAACGGCCCCGTCGGGGCGGCGGATGGTGATCTCGTCCGCTTCGACGGCGCCACCGGCAAGCTGCTGAAAGGCGGCGGCAAGGTGCAGGCCGCCGACATCCAGGCGGGCGTGCTGGGCAGCGTGGCGGCCCGCAATGTCGGTACTGCCCCCGGCGCCATTCCCGACGTCCTGGCCGACGGCAAGCTCCCCGCATCCGTGCTGCCGGCCATCGATCTGTCCACCCGCGTCGCCAAGACCGGCGACACCATGACCGGCCCGCTTGCCGGAACCACTTTCAAGTCCGGCGGCAGCGCCGCTGCCACCGGCTTTCAGATCGCCAGCGGCGCCGACCTGGCGACGTTGTTCAAAGCCGCCAGCTACACGGCCCTGCAATCGGCCGGAACCTCTGCCAGCGGCGACGGCGCAGGAAATTACACCTCGGTCTCGCTGAGTTACAGCGGGACGCAGGTGATCCTCTACACGACCAAGAACTGCAACTGCAATTGCATGGGATAGGGGCGCCGCAATGCTCATCGCCTACTCCAAGCGACTTGGCTATCGGGTCGGCTTCATCCTCAGTCTTTCCGAAAGCGGCTTCACCACGTCGGTCTACCGGCAATGGGTTGAAGGCACGCATTCCGAGGAAAGCAAAATCGACGGGGCCTCAATCGCCGATATCCTGGCCGGTCGGGATCTGGTCATCTCGCCCCCGGTCACGTTCGACTTCGCCGAGATCCAGGGCCGCCGCGAGTTCTCGGATTATGGGTTCTGGTGCTCCACTCTCGACCCGCTGGATATCCAGAAACCGCTGGGGATCTGGTTCAACCGTTTCGCCGAGACAGCCATAACCCGGCGGGACCGGGAGGAAAGTCCGCGAAACATGGAGACGGCGCCGTTGCACGTCTATGTGCCGTTCCTGTCCTCGACCTTCGCCGAATGCGCCCTGCACATCATGACCCATCCCGATTGGCCGCTGATCATCGACCACAGCCCGGTCGAGCAGGAGGTCGAGGCAACCCGGTCGGCGGTATTGCCGCGGATAGAGGCAACAAATGCATTGCAGGTTGCCGCCGACGGCTATGCCTCCGTACCGGTCCGGCTCGTCGATCAACAAGGAGAGCTGCTTTCGTCGGCTGCCTGCGACCTCTATTTGGCCGAAACCGGCGGATATCTGCCTAAACGGCGTGTTCGGGCGGTCGACGGCAAGGCTTGGTTCAAGGTCGGCGCCCTGGGCCTTGATCCTGGCGACACGGTCAAGATCAAGCTCGGTTTCCGGCATTTCTCCGGTCTCGCCGACATCAATGTCGAGGTGGTGTGATGTTCAAGCTTTTCCTGGAACGGGCCGACGGCAGCCCGCTGACCGTTAATTGGAACCCCCACACCGCCCAGTTGACCCATGCGGACGGCCAAGCGGTCGACCTGGCCCCCATCGGCATGGTCCATGAACCTCGGCCCCATAGCGCCGTCGCCCGCGTCCATCCCGAGCACAATCAACTGGGCAAGGATCGGCGTTTACACATGGTCCGCATCCTGTTTGGGCTGGCCTGCAATTTCTCCTGCGGCTACTGCTCGCAGGCCATATCGCGTCATGCCGACGATTCCATCGCCGACACCACCGACGTCGATGAATTCGTGCGTCGCCTGCCCGAATGGTGCCGCACCCCGCCCGGAGAAGAGATCCGCTTCGAGTTCTGGGGCGGCGAGCCGCTGGTCTATTGGAAGAAGATCAAGCGTATGGCCGAGGCCATTCGGGCCATGTGGCCGAACGCCCAGTTCTGGATGCCCACCAACGGCAGTCTGCTCGACCGCAACAAGGTGGAATGGCTGATGAAGCTGGGCTTCTCGCTCTCCATCAGCCATGACGGCCCCGGCCAATCGGTGCGCGGCCCCGATCCCCTCGATGACCCGATGGCGCTGGCGGGCATCCGCCACGCGGTCGAGCATCTGGCCCCCATGGGCAGGATCGCCTTCAACAGCGTACTGACGCTGGCCAACCACGACCCGGTGGCCATCCGCGACTTCTTCCTGGCAAAACTCAACCTGCCGCCCGGCGCCGTTACCCCTCAATTCGTCACCGAGGGCATGGTGATGGTTCACCAGGCTCATGATGCACTGATGTCGCCGCAGACCGAGGAAGACCATCGCCGGGTGCGGCAGACCATCTTCGACGGCATCGCCCGGCCCGACATGATCCCGGTCGCCCATGTCAGTTACAAGCTGAGTGGCTTCTTCGACGTCCTGCGGACGGCCAGGACCTCGGATGCCCTCGGCCAGCGATGCGGCATGGACCGGCTGGACACCATCGCGTTGCGGCTCAACGGCGACGTCATTCTCTGCCCCAACGGGGCTGCGCCCACCCAGAAACTGGGCAGCGTCCATGATTTCGACGCCATCCTGCTGCGGCATTCGACCCACTGGAGCCACCGTGAGGAATGCCGGCATTGCCCGGTGCTGCCCCTGTGCGGCGGCGGCTGCATGATGTTCGGGGAAGGCAGCAACAGCCACCGGGCGACCTGCGACAATTCCTTCACCTTCGAGATCGCCTATCTCGCCCTGGCGCTTTACCTGCTGACCAACGCCCGTCTGGTCCGCATCGAGGGGCAGCGCATCCGTTTCCCTGGCGTCACCGCCTTCGACTTCTGACGGAGCATCGTCATGACCGAACAATCCCCCGACATCTGGGCCGGTGTCGCCAGCCAGTATGTCGGCGCCTGGGGGCAAGCGGCTCCCATGGTCCAGGTCGCCGCCATCATCGCAATGGTAACCGTGGTGGCGATCCTGGCCTGGGCATGGTCGCGCAAGACATCCAGGACCGACTCCGGCATCCCGGTCGAAGCCTTCGCCCATGTGGTCGAGGAACAGGCCCGCCAGACCGAGGCCCTGCGCTCGGCGGTCGAGGGCCTGTCCGAAATCGTCCACGAGATGCGCAAATTGCTGGAAGCCCGAACCTTCTGCCCGTTCCCGTCGCCCCTATGCGTTCCCGGCAAGGACAACCATGCCTGATCCGTCTCTCAGCCAGGCGCTGAAGGAGGCCTTCGCCTCGGCGCCGTCAGGGACTGTCGTCCTCGACACGCTGGAGATCTGGCATCCCAGCTTCACCGAGCCGATCCGGGTGGTCCGCGACCATGTTGATCTGGTCGCAAGGCTGGAGGCCGGGGCTCCTCGTGATGCGGGCCAGATGGTCGCCTTCGCCGGCATGGCCTTCAACTTCGCGCCGCCACCGGTGGACACCGCGCCGGTACCGGAAATCACCCTGGCCTTGGATAATGTCGGCCGCGACCTGGCCGATGCCCTGGAGGCCGCCGCCACCAGCCAGGATGTGATCGAGGTCACCTGGCGGCCCTATCTTTCCACCGATCTGGAGGGGCCGCACATGGACCCGCCGATCACGCTGACGCTGACCGAGGTCGAGGCAGACACAATGCGGGTCACCGGTCGTGCCCGCATGCTCGACATCGGCAACAAGGCGTTTCCCTCCATCACCTACACCGCTCGGCGGTTTCCCGGTCTGGCGCGGTAGGCGGGACTATGGCTCCCATGGATTGAGGATATCGACGCCCGCCGCGCTGAAGTCGGAAACATTGCGGGTCACCACTGTCAGTCGGTGCTTCATGGCGGTTGCGGCAATCAGGCTGTCGATGGCCGGCAGGGGCTGCTTGAGACGGGCGGTCATCCGCCCCCATTCGTCGGCGACGGCACTATCGACCGGCAGGACGCGTCCCTCGAACCACTCGGGGAGTTCGATTTCCAGCCACGCAATGATCTGGGATCGGCGGCGGCCATCGGGCAGTTTTTCGGCGCCGCGCCGGATTTCACCCAAGGTCAACGAACTGATGAACAGGACCTCGGGCGGAACCGACTCGAACCATTCCACCACCTGCGGCGCCGGGGTGGGACGGATCAGTTCCGACAGGGCGCAGGTGTCGATCAGATAGCTCAAAGATCGACATCCCGCAGGCCGGAGCGATCCCGCTCGACGTCCAGTTCGGTTCCCGCCAGGGGCGAGGCGCGCAGGAACTCGACCAGCGATGCCTTCTTTCCCTTCAGCCGTTCGTACTCGTCCTGGGACATCACCACCGCCGTGGTGCGTCCGCGCACGGTGATGGCCTGCGGGCCTTCGACTGCGGCGCTGCGCAGCAATTCGCTGAACCGGGCCTTGGCGTCCTGAACCTGCCACGCGTGCATGGGCGTCTCCTGACCATTCTGACCAGATGAAGATAGCGACAATGACTCGAAAATGCCAGTCATCGGGCGGGAGCATCCATTGGGCTGCCGCCACCATCGGCCTGCCATGGTCACCCCATGGCCGGGGGCCGGACCGGTTCAATTGCTGGGAATTCGTCCGTACCGTGCAGGACCGGCATTTCGGTCGGGTCCTGCCCGACATCGCCAATCCTGAAGACACCCTCGCCATGGGCCGTATCTTCCGTGATCACCCGGAACGGCGGCGCTGGGTCAGGGTGATGGATCCGGTGGAAGGCGATTGCGTCCTGCTGCGCCGTTCCCGCCATCCCATCCATGTGGGCGTTTGGATCGACGTGGATGACGGCGGCGTCCTGCATTGCGCCGAGGAGTCCGGGGTGGTGTTCCAGCGTCCCGACGCCCTTCGCCTCAACGGCTGGGCGGTCGAGGGCTTCTATCGGTTTTCGCCATGAACGCGTCCGCTGTCGAAGACGGCTCCGCCATCTGCATCATCGTCACCAATCCGTTCGAGCCGGTGGCCAGCCGCTCCGTTCACTCGGTGGAGGCTGGAATAACTGTCGGCGCCTTGTTGCAGGGTTGCGGCATCGCCGAGGATAGCTGGGCCGCCGGGCCGGAAATCCGCATCGGCACCGACGTGGTGCCGGCGGATGTCTATGCCCTGCGGGTGATCGGCGCAGGCGACATCGTCACCGTGATCCGCTGGCCCATGGGTGGAGGCGGCGGCGGTGGCGGCGGCGGCAAGAACCCCATGCGGGTGGTTCTGACCATCGCTGTGATGGTGGCGGCCTTCTATGGCGGAGCAGCACTGGCTCCCTATATCGGCTCCGCTTTCGCCGAGGCCGGCATCGGCCTGACCATGGAAGCCGCCACCGCCATCGGCGCGGGGGCCATCACCCTGGCCGGCACGGCGTTGATCAACACCGTGGTTCCGGCGCCCAAGCCTTCCATTCCTTCCATGAGTTGGGGCGGCAGCGGCGCGATCCCGGCGGCCAGCCCCACCTACAGCTTGCAGGCTCAGGGCAACCAGGCTCGTCTGGGCCAGCCCATTCCGGTGATCTATGGCCGCCATCTGATCTATCCCGATCTGGCCTCGGAGCCGTACCAGGATTACGTCGGCGGCGAGCAGTTCCTCTACCAGCTTCATGTCGTCGGCCAGGGCGAATATGAAATCGGACAGATCCGCATCGAGGACACCCCCATCTCGTCCTTCGAGGAGGTGCAGACCGAGATCGTGCCGCCCGGCGGTGAGGTGACGCTGTTCGACCCGGACGTGATCACCGCCGCCGAGGTGGCCGGCCAGGAGTTGCTTGCCCCCAATCTGGCGCCCTCCGGCGATGACGGCTTCGTCGGCCCCTTCACCGCCACTCCGGTGGACACCTCGGCTTCGGCACTGGGCATCGACGTGGTGATGCCGCGCGGCCTCTATTACGCCAATGACGGCGGTGGTCTCGATAGCCGCACCGTTCAATGGCGGGTGGAAGCTCGTCCCGTCGATGAAGAGGGCGATCCCTTGGCCGAGTGGTCGGTGTTGGGCAATGAAAGCCGAACCGCCGCCACCAATTCCCCCATCCGCTTGTCCTTCCGTTACACCGTGTCTCCCGGTCGTTATCAGGTGCGCCTCAAGCGTCTGGACAATAAGGACACCGCCGAGCGGGCCGGTCACGAAATCCGCTGGGCGGCGCTCCGCGCGTACCTTGTCGGCCAGCCCGATTTCGGCGCCGTCACCCTGCTGGCGGTGAAGATGCGGGCCACCGACAACCTGACCCAGCGGTCCAGCCGCATGATCAATGTCATCGCCACACGCAAGCTGCCGGTGTGGTCGGCTGATAGCGGGTGGTCGGCTCCCCAGCCGACCCGCTCCATCGCCTGGGCCTTCGCCGACGCCTGCAAGGCCCAATATGGCGGCAAGCTGGCCGATGCCCGCATTGACCTCGCGGCGTTGGCTGCCCTGGATGCCATCTGGGCCGCCCGTGGTGACTCGTTCGACGCGGTGTTCGACACCAGCATGACCGTGTGGGAGGCGCTCTCCCGCATCGCCCGCTGCGGCCGCGCCGTCCCGATCCAGCAGGGCGGCATCGTGCGGATTATCCGCGACCAGCCCCAGACCATCCCGGTGGCGCTGTTCGGGCCGCGCAACATCGTCAAGGGCTCGTTCAAGATCAAATACGTCATGCCGGGAGAGGACACCGCCGACGCGGTGACGGTGGAGTATTTCTCGTCGCGCACCTGGAAGCCCGATGAGACCACCGCCAAGCTGGAGGATTCCTCCGGCGACAATCCGGCCAAGGTCAATCTGTTCGGCTGCACCGCCAAGGACCACGCCCAGCGGGAAGGTCTCTACATCGCCGCCAATAACCGCTATCGCCGCCGCCTGGTGACCTTCCGCACAGAGCTGGAGGGCATGATCCCCACCTATGGCGATCTCGTCGCCATCACCCACGACATGCCCCGCTGGGGCCAGGGCGGCGAGGTGATTGGTCACCAGGGGGATGTGCTGGCGTTGTCGGAGCCGGTGGAATGGACCGAGGGCGCCAGTCATTATCTGGCGCTGCGCCGCCGCGACGGCAGCCTTGCCGGGCCGTTCATGGTCGAGGCCATGCCGGGAGATCCGGCCAAAGTCCGCATCCTCGATCTCCTGACCGTCACCCCTTATGTCGGCGGTTCGGAAGAGCGGACGTATTTTAGCTTCGGCCCCGGCCAGGCCTGGGCGCAGACCGCTCGCATCCTCGCCATCCGTCCCCGCGCCGCGCAGGTGGAAATCTCCGCCGTCGCCGAGGATTTCCGCGTCCACGTCAATTAGCCGTTTGTCATTTCCCGTTCCCCATCAGCCGCCCCTCTGGGCGGCTTTTCTCGTTGGAGACAGCCCATGACCAAGACCTGTGCCCTGCCGCGTGGCATCCGCCTGAACAACCCCGGCAACATCAAGGAATCGCCTGGCGACAAGACTCAATGGCAGGGCGAGCGGGCCACCGACGACGATCCGGTGTTCGAGGAATTCGTCAGCCCCGAGGCCGGGATCCGGGCGCTGGCCCGCATTCTGGTCGGCTACCAGCGCCGCTACGGCCTGAACACCGTCGCCGGCATCATCAATCGCTGGGCGCCGGGCTGCGAGAACGACACCGGGTCCTACATCGCCCATGTGGCCTCCCGCCTCGGCGTGACGCCCGACCAAGCCATCGACGTCACCCGGCCGGAAGTCATGGTCGATCTGGTGGAGGCCATTATTCGTCATGAGAACGGCCAGCAGCCATACCCCAGAGAAGTGATCCTGGCCGGAATTGGCATGGGGCTGGGGAGCGCCCGACCATGAACCTGCTCGATCTCCTCGGTGATGCCGCCGCCATCGCCGCCAATCCCATTGTAGGGCTGGCCAAGGTGGCGCTGGAGGTGGCACCGGACATCGCCAGCCTGTTCGGCGACGATGCCGAGAAGGCCGTCGGCAAACTGGCCGACACCGTCCGCGCCATCACCGGCACCGACGATCCCGCCCAGGCCCGCGAGGCGCTGGCCGATCCCAATCTGGTCTTCCAGCTTCGCTCCCAGGCCCAGGCCTTCGCCCACGAGGAGCGGATGCAGCAGATAGCCAACGCCGTCACCACGCTGACCGCTACCTTGGCCGACCGTCAGAACGCCCGCGCCCGCGACAGCGAGTTCATCAAGGCCGGGCGCAGCAACACCCGCGCCAATGTCCTGCTGGTGACGGCGGGGGCTGGCATCATCGGCGGCATTGCCTTCATGGTGTTCGGCCACGTCGACGGCAACACCGCCGTCGGGGGATGCATCATCTCGGTCGTCACCCTGCTGGCAGGCAAGTTCGCCACCGCCTTCGATTTCGAGTTCGGCGGATCGGCGGATTCCGAGCAGACCCGCACCCTGCTGGCGCAGGCGCCGCCAATCGGCAAGTAAGCAATCCATATTTCGTATCGACGTGACCGGTCACGGGAGCAATCCCCGACCGGCTGCACTTTTTGTTGGTGGGCGTTATCCGAGGTCGCAGGTCTTCCCGTCGTCATCTTTGGTTGGCAGCAATCATCAGTTCCGGCTGATGACAGGGATTGGTACTTGGCACAGATCGGCACCTGAATTACCCTATGAACAGAAAAACCGTGCCAATCTCAATTGACCGGAAACAACGATTGCCCGCGACATGCGGCAGGTCGTTCCGTTGGCTCTGTCTTGAACCCGAGTAATTTGATGGAAATTAATTGTTTCTGCGACTCGGCCCGTGACGTCCAGGCAATGATGGAGAACGCTCGCGCCGTCCTCTCCTCGTCCAGTGACCCATCGCTTGTCGCGACAGCGGAAGCACACTTGGCGATCGGGGAACAATGGATCGCCAAGTGTCACCACTGCCTCATGGGACAATCCCATGGGGCACGGCCCAGTTGTGCGAAATCATCGCTTGGCCCTTGACGTTCTTCTGGTCGGCCCCAAACGGGGCAGCCGATGCCATATCACTGGGTACGGCCACTCCTGCACCAATGTATAAAGCCGCCCCGTCAGCACTTTGACCGGCCTCACGCAACGCGCTGAGAGCCGCATTTTTCGGGCAATCAAGCCGCATCACGACATGCAATCAATTCGCAATTGCCCCCCCCCGCAGAAACAAAACCACAAGACTCAAATCCCCGTCTCAGACGGGGTTGCAAATTCGGATAATGCACGTATAAGAATAACCTCAAACGGAAAATGCGTCCTGGGCTTATCCGCATCATGCAAGGTCGCCGGACGATGTCAGCTTGGCGTTAAGGGGGTAAGATATGTCGGTTAAGGCTCGGCTTTGGGCTGGTGCGTCGCTGGTCGCGATGTTGGCGTCGGGCGCTGCCAATGCGCAGGTCTATTACGATAGCGGCGCTGGTTATGCCGACCAAGGGGCTGCCCCAGGAGCGCAATCCTACAGCGGCACCAAGGTGCTGGAGATCAATACCGGATCCGGGACGGCGCCGACGACGGCAGTCTATGACGGTAACGCCACCTTCGGCGGGCAGGTGCTCAGCGCATCGGGGGCCGCCGCTCTTGCGGTGACCGGGGGTACGACGACCGTCACCATCGGCGCGACAGGAAGTCAATTGGGGGGCGTCATCGGCAATGACAGCACCGGTGCCGGCATCACGGTTTCGGGTTCGACTGCCAACCTTAGCCTGACCAACTATCGCGGCCAGATTTACGCTGGCAGCTCCAACGCCGTAGCGGTGAATTCTGGTGGCACCGTGGCCATCACTCTGGGCGGGGCAGGGACGACTGCGGGCGACTACAACGTCGATGCCAAGAATGCCTTCATCACCTACTTCGATGATGCAAATACAGGCGCGAATTCTGCCATCTACGTCAATGGCGCCACGCAATTTGATCTGACCGCGAATAAGGGGGCGCAGGTTCGCGCTGAAACCAAGACCGTCGGGAACCTGGGGACCAGCGCGGGTGCCATTGTTGTAACGGGCGCCATCACCAATGGCGGCACCATCACCCTGGGTGACAACACCCTTTTGGCCCGCACCGTCAGTGGCGCGGCCCAGAGCGGTGGGATCGCCATCGACATGTCTGGGCACACCGGCGGGGCGATGACGGTTGACATCCAGTCGGGATCGCAAGTCTACGGTGCGATCAAGCTCAGCAGCAGCGTCAACGACACCGTCAAGATCGGGGCGGCTGCCGGCGCTTTGAAGACCTCGACCTTCGACGGCAGTGTGGTGGCGGGCGGAAGCGGCGTCGGTAATGTGGTCTTCTATGGCGGTGGCGCCACGGCGGCCCCGACCGGAAATTTGGGCCAAAGCGGCACCAATTTGAATTCGGTTCAGTTGACGGGTGACGGCACCAATTGGACCACCAACAACTCGAAGATTTATGCCAACACGCTGACAATCGGCAACGGTTCTGCCAGCGATACCACGACCTTGAATCTCAGCGGCAGTTCGACCATCAGCAACGCGGTGTCGCTTTCCAACCAGAATGCCGCCTTGGTGATCACGTCCTCGTCCGCCACGCCGGTTGGCGGCGCCATCACCGCCACCAATTCCGGCTACGGCACGGTGACCATGACCGCCATTGCCGGGGGTAATTCCTTAAATGCCATCGGTGACGCGACGAACAGCATCGGCACCCTGATCCTGAAGGGGGCTGGCGGCGCGGGGAACGTAACGCTGTCCGGCGACACCTACGCCAACACCATCACCCTCAGTCAGACGACCGCCGTGTCGGTGGTGGCTAGCGGCAAGCTGGTCGGCGCGGTGACGCTGAACAACGGCTCGACCCTGACCATCAAGGATTCCTATACCGGGACCATCACCTCGGGTTCGGCCGGCACCGGCACCGTGACCTTCGACAAGACCGGCGGCGGTACAATCACGTCCGGCGGTGCCATCGGTTCGACCCGTTTGTCAAGCGTTGTGGTCGCCAACGGCACCACCCTCAGCCTGGGCCACGACCTCGCGGCGACTGGAATCAGCGCCAACGGCACCATCAACCAGACCGCCGGCACTATGACCGCCAATGCCGGCAGCGGTACGGTGGCCATCGCCGCAGCTCAAACCTTGACCCAGTCGGGAAGCGCGAAGATCATCGGCAACGTCACCTTGGCCGACGCCGATTCCAAGCTGACCCTGGGTACCGGCAGCGGCGGCAACGCCGTGGTCGGCACCATCAACGGCGCCACGGCCAGCGGCCAGGGCGATCTGGTGTTCAACGGCAGCACCGCCGTCGGCGGCATCATCGGCGGCACCAATCCGCTTGACACCATCAAGGTGCAGTCCGGCACCGTCACCTCGGCCTACAACATCTCGTCGGCCAACGGCACCACCATCGATTCCGGCACCACTCTGTCCATGTCGGGAACATCGGTCTTGGCCGGGGCCGTCAGCAACAGCGGCACCTTCACCACCACCGGCACCGCCAACGGGCTGGTCACCAACAATTCCGGCGGCATCGTCAACGTCAATGCCGGCACCCTTAGCGGCGGCTTGGCCAACACCGGTACCGTGAACCTCTATTCCGGCAGCACCCTGTCGGGTACCACCACCAACAATGCCGCCGGCACCATCAACCTGTTGACCGGCAACAGCACCGTGTCGGCCAACATCACCAACAACGGCACCTTGGACCTGTCCCAGTACAAACTGACGGTGAATACCGGCAGCGCCTTGACCTTGGGTGACGGTTCGACCATCAAGACCACCATCGCGGCAAATGGCGGAACGTCGACAGCAACGGCGGGGAGCTCTCTTGGTTATCTGTCTCTTGCCGATGCACCGACACAGAATGCGGGAACTGTCACCATTACCCCCACCAAGGGCAGTGGCGTAACCATTCAAACCAACACCTACTACCTGTTGGCCGATGCACCGGATGGTTATACTTGGGATACCAGCAAGTTTTCCGCCAGCAATACTGGCGGCATCACTTGGACCCTGGTCAAGGATGACGCCACCGGCAATCTCTATCTGAAGGCGGCGACCGCGACGACCGAGGGGTTGTCCTCCAATGCAGGGGCTGCCGTCAATGTCGTGAATAATTATACCGGCAGCAGCACCGCAATGACATCGCTGGCCAATGCAATTCAGGGCCTGACCACCACGGCGGAAAGCGAAAAGGCCGGTCAGCAACTGGCCCCTTCGCTCAACGGCGCGGCGATCCAGGGCGCGACTAATGCCGGCACCCAAGTTTCCAACGTCCTGTTCGCCCGTCTCGATGATAATCGCACGGCTGTGGCCTCACGCTCGGGCGGCACCGGCATCGCCTCGGGTGAGGTTCGTCGTGGTGCCGAGGCCTGGGTCCAGGCGTTTGGCAGCGCCTTCGATCAGGGGCAACGCCAAGGGGTCGATGGCTATGACGGCACCACCATCGGTCTGGCCGGGGGGGTCGAGGCCGGTGTGGCCCGGAACGTGACCGTTGGCGCCTCCTTCGCCTATGCCTCTACCGATCTTTCCGACAAGGGCAACCGCTCGGGCAATTCCACCGACATCGACAGCTATGTGGGCAGCCTGTATGGCACCTATCAGGGCAGCCCATGGTTCGTGGATGTCTCCGCTTCGTACGGGCGACACAACAACCACACGACCCGCGTGGTTTCGATCGGCGCCGTGAATGAACGCCCGACAGCGGATTATTGGAGCACCCAATACAGCGCGAAGGTGGTCGCCGGCTACCCGATCAACGTCAAGGGGGCGGTCGTGACACCGTCGCTCGGCGTCATCGGTACTATCCTGTCCACCGAAGCCTATAGCGAAAGCGGCGCCGCATCGACCGCGCTGAACGTCGACGAACAAAGCTACTACCAATATGGCAGTGTCTTGGGGCTGAAAGTCGCCCATGACTTCACGGATGGTCGGTCGAAATACACGCCTGAACTGCGTGCTTCTTGGACACATGACTTCCGTGCGTCGACCATGAACAGCAATTCTTCGTTCTCCGCCGACAATTCGGTCCGCTTCGGCACCACAGGTCTCGAACCTGACCGGAACGCCTACCAAGTAGGCGGCGGCTTGTCCTATGTGTACGACGAAATCTACACCGTCTCCGGGCGGTATTCCTATGATTGGCGGGAGGCGTATGGCTCCCATACCGGACAACTGGAAGCTCGGATCAAGTTTTGATCACTTTCAGTTGCACTCACGTCATTTAAATGCATTTCAGGAGGGGTAAATGGGTCGTTCGTCTTCGGTGTCTACGCCGCCCACAGTCCAATCGGTCACCGCAAATGCTGGCGTCTACACGACGGATAGCACCATTACCCTAACGGTCGCATTCAGTGAAAACATCACCGCGACCACGACTACCGGCAGTTACTTGCTGCTGTCCATCGACGG
The DNA here is from genome assembly GCF_902729425.1 of Magnetospirillum sp. SS-4. GTDB lineage: Bacteria > Pseudomonadota > Alphaproteobacteria > Rhodospirillales > Magnetospirillaceae > Phaeospirillum. Next base: position 48,505 of record NZ_CACVCH010000058.1, read on the forward strand.
GCAAACCGTTCAGGCACAGTTGTCGGCGACGGCGACCGACGTCAACACACTGACCTATACCGTTTCCGGTTCGTCGATTTCCGGTCTGCTGGACAGCGACGGAACCATCAGCGTCGCCGGCCTCAGCTTCACGGCCGGAACACTGAAGTCGGCGGGTTCCTCCGGTCTTGACGCCTCCACTGTTGCCGCCATGAATGTGACCCCCTCCGGCGGCAGCAGCATCTATGTCGATGGCTTGCAGGCCCAGATCGTCTCGGTTGATACCCCTGTCGCCGGCAGCTATGGCGAGCCGGACCACCTTGATTTTGTCGTCAACTTCAACCAAACGGCCACCAAGACTGGATCGCCCCAACTACAGCTAAATATCGGCGGCGCCACTTATTACGCCGATTATTACTCTGGCGACGGAACGTCGGCCGTTACCTTCCGCTGGGAAGTCCCTGACGCCTCCTCCATCTCCACCAGCTCGGTTTCCGTCACCGGGCTTTATTATGCCACCGGTTCCGATTACCTGAGCGGCAGCACCAGCATCAGCGGTCAAAGCTATACCGCCAATCATGTCAGCACGACGCTTGCCGGTGTTGGCTCGACGTCCAGCTTGGTCATCGACACGGTTGAGCCCGATGTTTCCGGCAATATCGCCGTCCCCAGTAACGGCAGCTACAAGGCCGACAGCACGCTGACCTTCGCCGTCACCTACGACGAAGCGGTAACGGTTACCGGCACGCCGCGCTTGATCCTGACCAACGGCGGCACCACCGTCTACGCCACTTATTCGGATTCCCAATCCACATCCACGGTGAAAAAGTTTGTCTACACCGTGCAGTCGGGCGACAACCTGGCAGGCATCACCGTCGGCGACATCGACCTCAATGGCGGCTCGATGAAAGACACCGCCAATAACGATGCCGGCACGTCGTTGACCGGCCACGGCAACGGCGCCTTGGCCTCGGTTGTCGTCGACACCACCGCTCCCACCCTGTCCAGCGCCGCCAAGCCGACGGACGGTGTATTCGCCACTGGCGGCACCCTCGACTATACGGTCACCTACGACGAAGCCGTCACCGTCAACACGACCGGCGGCACCCCCCGTATCGCGCTGAACATCGGTGGAACCACGGCCTACGCGACCTATGTTTCCGGCAGCGGAACCACGACCCTGACGTTCCGCCACACCGTGACCTCGGGTGAGCAGGACAACGACGGCGTGACCGTCACCTCCTCGTCCATCGATCTGAACGGCGGCCTGATCCGCGACACTGCCGGCAATAATGCCGCCACATCGCTGAGCGGCCAGACCCTCAGCAGCACCGGGATTATCGTCAATCCCAGCCTGCCTGAAATGGATTCTGTGTCGGCGTCCACCGATGGCCCTGTCAGCAACCTGTCCGACACCAATTACATCGATCTGACGGTGACGTTCAGTGAAGCCGTGACCATCTCCGGCAGCCCATTGCTGAATTTGACGGTCGGCAGCACGGCGGTCACAGCATCCTTGCAGTCCATCACCGATTCGACCCATGCGGTGTTCCGCTATACCGTCGTCGATGGACAGAACGATTCCGACGGTATCGCCGTTACCGGGATCAACCTGAACGGCGGCAGCATCACATCGAGCTCCAGCGGTCAGAACGCCATCTTGGTTGTGTCGGGCGGAGCTTTGGCGACCTCGACCGTCATCGATACCGCCGAACCTGTTGTCAGCAGTGTTGCCGTGCCTTCGGCAGACACCTACAGCGCCGGAGATGTGCTGACCTTCAGCGTCACCTGCAGCGAAGTGTTGACTATTTCCGGCGGGTCTCCGCAGCTGAGCCTGACCATTGGCTCGTCCGACGTGCTGGCAGACCTTGACGCTGACGCGACGGCTGCGGCTTCGACCGGCAGCAATACCGTGATGGTTTTCAAGTATACCGTCCAGGCCGGAGAGAACGACCTCGACGGAATCACCGTCAACAGCTTGGTGACCAACGGCGCCGGCATCACCGATGATGCCGGAAATTCGCTGACCACTACTCTGAACAACGTGGCTGTCACCACCGGCGTGTTGGTGGATAATACCGCGCCGACCATTGATTCGGTGACCCTGCCCGACGCTGGTACCTACATTGAAGGCGACACGCTCACCTTCGTCCTGAACATGAGCGAGGCCACGACCGTCAGCGGCGGCACTGTTCTGCGGCTTGACATCGGCGGTCAGACCATCGATGCGACTCTGGCAGGCGGCAGCGGAACCGACACCCTGACCTTCGAGTATGTGATCGCGCAGGATGACGCCATTCCCACCGATCCGTCCACCATCACCGTGGTGTCGCTGACCGGCGGAACCGTGGAAGACGCGGTGGGAAATGCCGCAGATCGCACCCTTCCGACCATTGATACCACGGGGATCGAGGTCGACAAGAACGACGACCCGACCGACATTGCCCTGTCGGCCAACCAAGTGAGCGAAGCAGATGATGCTTCCGACTCGAATGTCCTCATCGGCACGCTGAGCAAGACCGACCCTGATGGCACCGGCACCTACACCTATGCGATCGCGGAAGGCGACACGGGTGAAGCCAATTTCGTCATTGTCGATGACCAATTGTACTTGAAGGCTGGGGTTGCGCTGGATTACGAGGACACCACGTCGCTGTCGGTCGCGGTGACTGTTTCCGATGGACGCGGCGGCAGCTATCGCGAAGTTATGACCGTCGATGTGACCGATGTGTCGGTTGCCGGTGCCGTAACCGACACGCCCGATCCGTCTCTTCCCGGCCCGACCCTGACGCTCACCAAGTTCGATCCGTCCGGCTTGAATGTGTTCGATCCGCAGGGATCGAATGTCACCGTGACCCTAGGCAGCGACATCACCGATAACGGTATCGCCGTCACGGTTGCCGACTTTGAAACCGCCGTGAACGTCTATGCCGCGAATATCGATGGTGTGGACAGCCTGACCCTGATCGGCGACGCCAACGACAACATCTTGGTGGGTACCTCTGGGGCCGACAACATCCTGGGCGGCAACGGCGCCGACACACTGATCGGCGGCGCCGGTGCGGACGACATCACCGGCGGCGTCGGCAACGACGTGTTCGCCGTGACCGCCTTGTCCCAGATCACCTCCGTTGATCTTTCCTCCGTCCCGGCCGATAAGGTGGCCGCGGCCGCCGCCGGAATCGACATTATCGAGGACTTCACCCAGGGCGAAGACGTCATTTCGCTGACGGGACTCGGAATCTCTCTCGCTCAATATGCGCAGGGGACGACCATTTTCTCGCAGGGTTCATCCCTGCCGAGCGACGGCCTGCGCGCCAATGAAATGTTCGTCCTGACCGGTGTGGGAACCGGTGGCGCCGACGCCATCATTCTGATCAACGACACCGGCTCCACCATCACCGACATTTCCGACGCACGCCAACTCTGGATCGTTGACGGCAGCAGCATCACCTGGGCCACCACCGATTTCGCGGACGTCGCCACCAACACGACGTTGCAGGCGATCGATGATGCTGATTTGACCGGGCTGGATTTGAGCGGGTTTAGCAGCATAGTTGTGTCCGCCGAAAAGACAGCGACGCTTTCGGCGTCAAATGTCGGCAATATCGGAACCATTTCAGGCGCTGGTGACGTTAATGTAACAAATTTGACGCAGGCAACACTTTTTAGTTCAGTTGCCCTCATGTCCGTTACTGGGTCTGTGTCTTTTGAGGGGGCTTTAAACGAGACCATCGCG
>NZ_CACVCH010000060.1 GCF_902729425.1 Magnetospirillum sp. SS-4
GGGCATGTGTGGAGAAACTGAGGGATGGTGAGCCATGTGTCCTGATCGCCGTTGCCAGCAGGGCGGCGGTGGTTGGATACTCGACGATCTTGCCGGCGCGTCGCGCCGTGACCGGGGGGACGCCATGGGCCGCTTTGTCGCCATTATCCTCGCTTTCATCACCCTTGCCGGCCCGGCCTTCGCCACCGGTCTGGTCGAGGAGGACATCACCCTGACGGCGACCTTCGAGGGACGGCGCGCCCGGGCCGTCCTCGATCTGGAAGCGCTGGTGGTGCGTCCTGACGATGGCTTGGCCCATCCCCTGGTTGTCCTCAACCACGGGGCGCCGCGCCAGGCCGACGACCGTCCCGGCATGCATCCTCGCCGCCATGTGCTCAATGCCCGCGAATTCGCCCGCCGGGGCTGGGTGGTGGTGGTACCCATGCGCCGGGGATACGGCCAGTCAGAGGGGGAATACGTCGAAAGCTCGGGACGTTGCGACGACCCCGACTATCTGGCCTCGGCCCGGGCCTCGGCCGAGGATGTTCGTCAGGTCATCGCCCGGATGGCGGAAATGCCGTACGTGGATGCATCGAAAATCCTGGTCGTCGGCCAGTCGGCCGGAGGGCTGGCCACCGTCGCCCTGACGGCTTCGCCGCCGCCCGGCGTGGTGGCGGCCATCAATTTCGCCGGCGGACGTGGTTCCACCAAGCCGGATCACGTCTGCCGGCCCGAACGCCTGGTCGAGGCCTTCGCCGTCTTCGGCCGGACCTCGCGCGTTCCCATGCTGTGGGTTTACACCGACAACGACCGATATTTCGCGCCGCAACTGGCCAGACGGTTTCATGAAGCCTTCACCGAGGCGGGAGGAAACGCCCGGTTCATCGCCGCGCCCCCATTCGGCGAGGACGGCCACATGCTGTTTTCGGACAAGGGCATCCCGATCTGGACGCGGTATGTGGAGGAGTTCCTGGCGGGTCAGCGGCTGACCCAGTTCGAGCGGCCACTGCCGCCCCGCGACGTGTCCCGGATCGCCTACCCCAAGGGACTTTCCGAAAGCGGCCGCGCCGCCTTCGCCAGATATCTGGAGGCGCCCTCCCACAAGGCCTTCGTCATGTCGCCGTCGGGGGCCTTCGGTTGGCGCTCCGGGCAACGCAGTCTGGACGAGGCCGTCGGGCAGGCGGTGGAACTCTGCGCCAAGCATGCCGGCAAGCGCTGCCGCACCGTAATGATCAACGACGAGAAGGCGCAGTGACCCGCGCCGCATGAATGCCGTTATCGGCTTATCATCGGAGAATTCCCCCCAGGCATGAGATGCTGGTGGTTGCCTGATGATAAAATCATTGCATTTCAATGCGTTGATTTGCTTTGGGCGTTCCGGGGCGCCTTTCCAAGATACGGACTAAGGCCTTTTTGTCGTAGGGCTAATGTCATAAAACCTCATAAAATCCATTTCTTTTGATCAAAGTCAAAGAAGTGGGGTGGCCCCGGTGACACCTTTCCCGCGGTCGCCAATGGGGGAAACATTTGGCGGCCGAGGAGAGGGTGACCGATGTCAGGTCCTATGTCCCGGCGGGCTCTGTTTGGAAGGCGTACGGCCAAGGCCGCACCCGCCGGGCATCGTCCGCCCTGGAGTTCCTCGGCCTTCGACGCCGCCTGCGATTCCTGCGGCGACTGCATCAAGGCCTGTCCCGAAGCCATTCTTGCCGGCGATGCCGCCGGGCGTCCCGTTCTTGTTCTGGATCGGGGCGGCTGCACCTTCTGTGGCGCCTGCGACGTTGCCTGCCAGCCCAGGGAAGGGCGTTCCGCCGCCATCGACCGTGCCGCCCTGGCCGAGGGCGCGCGCGCGCTGCCGCTGCTGGCCGAACTGGGCGGCGCCTGCATTTCCATTCAAGGGGTCTCCTGCCGGCTGTGCGGCGACCCGTGCGACCCCCGCGCCATCCGGTTCCGGCCGATGGTGGGCGGGCGCGTCCTGCCGGAAATTTCGGCTGAAACCTGCACCGGCTGCGGTGTCTGCGTTTCCGCCTGTCCCGTCGGGGCCATCAGGATGGCCCCGTGGTCGAGAGCGTGAAAGGAACACCATGCGACTTTCGACATTCGTAGAAGCCGAGCACGTCAAGCCGAGGGAGCAGGTGGAAAACATCTGCGGCGTGTTGATTCACGTCAAGCCGGAATTCCGGCATGAGATTCATGCCATCCTCACCGGCCTGCCCGGGGTGGAGGTCCATGTGATGACCGAGGATGGCAGGATGGTGGTGACCGTCGAGGACGCCGATGGCGTCTGGGCGGGAGCCAGGATTACCAGTTTCAACGACATCCAGGGCGTCCTCAGCGTCACCCTGGCTTATCATCATTTCGATTCTGATCTGGAAGGGGAGACCGTTTCATGAGCCTCACCAGGCGCGACTTCATCAAGGCGAATGCCGTCGCGGCCACTGCTGCCGCCGCCGGCATCGCTGTGCCGGCCGTCGCACAACCGGCCAAGGCCAATATCCGCTGGGACAAGGGTGTGTGTCGATTCTGCGGAACCGGCTGCGCCGTGCTGGTGGGCGTTCAGGATGGCCGCGTCGTCGCCACCCAGGGCGATCCCGACTCGCCGGTCAATCGCGGCCTGAACTGCATCAAGGGCTACTTCCTGTCCAAGATCATGTACGGCGAGGACCGGCTGACCAAGCCGCTGCTCCGCATGAAGGACGGCAAGTTCGCCAAGGATGGCCAGTTCACTCCCATCACCTGGGACCAGGCCTTCGACATCATGGCCGAAAAGTGGAAGGAGCAGCTGAAGAAGCCGGATGGGGCCACCCGCGTCGGCATGTTCGCCTCCGGCCAGTGGACCATCTGGGAAGGCTATGCGGCCGTCAAGCTGTACAAGGCCGGCTTCCGCTCCAACAACATCGACCCCAACGCGCGCCACTGCATGGCCTCGGCCGTCGCCGGCTTCATGCGCACCTTCGGCATCGACGAGCCGATGGGCTGCTATGACGATATCGAGCAGACCGACGCCTTCGTGCTGTGGGGCTCGAACATGGCGGAGATGCACCCGATCCTGTGGTCGCGCCTGACCGACCGCCGCCTGACGCACGAGGGCTGCAAGGTCGCCGTGCTGTCCACCTTCGAGCACCGTTCGTACGAGCTGGCTGATCTGCCGATCATCTTCACTCCGCAAGGCGATCTGGCGATCCTCAACTACATCTGCAACTACATCATCTCGAAGGGGGCCTACAACAAGGACTTCATCGAGAAGCACTGCACCTTCAAGAAGGGCGTGACGGATATCGGCTACGGCCTGCGTCCGACCCACGCCCTGGAGAAGGACCAGGCCAACGCCGCGACGCCGGACAAGTCGGTCCCGATGACCTTCGACGAGTTCAAGGCCTTCGTGGCCGAGTACACCGCCGAGAAGACGTCGGCGCTGTCGGGCGTGCCGGTGGACAAGCTGGAGGCCCTGGCCAAGATCTACGCCGATCCCAAGATCAAGGTCGTGTCGTTCTGGACCATGGGATTCAACCAGCACACGCGCGGCACGTGGGTCAATAACATGATCTACAACGTGCACCTGCTGATGGGCAAGATTTCCGAGCCGGGCAACAGCCCGTTCTCGCTGACCGGCCAGCCCTCGGCCTGCGGCACCGCCCGCGAGGTCGGCACCTTCGCCCATCGCCTGCCCGCCGACATGGTGGTGATGAACGAAAAGCATCGCGCCATGACCGAGAAGGAGTGGCTGCTTCCCGAGGGCACGCTGAACGGCAAGATCGGCTATCACGCCGTGGTTCAGCACCGCATGCTAAAGGACGGCAAGCTGAACGCCTATTGGGTGATGTGCACCAACAACATGCAGACCGCCCCCAACATGAATGAGGAGGGGTATCCGGGCTATCGCAACCCCGCCAACTTCATCGTGGTGTCCGATCCCTATCCGACCGTGACCGCGCTGTCGGCCGACCTGATCCTGCCCACCGCCATGTGGATGGAGAAGGAAGGCGCCTACGGCAACGCCGAACGCCGGACCCAGTTCTGGCGTCAGCAGGTCAAGGCTCCGGGCGAAGCCCGCTCGGACGTCTGGCAGCTGATGGAGTTCTCCAAGCGCTTCAAGGTCGAGGAAGTCTGGCCGGAGGAATTGCTTGCCAAGAAGCCGGAATATCGCGGCAAGACCCTGTTCGACATCCTGTTCAAGAACGGCAAGGTCGACAAGTATCCGCTGAGCGAACTTCAGGCCGGTTACGAAAACGACGAGTCCAAGGCGTTCGGCTTCTACGTCCAGAAGGGTCTGTTCGAGGAATACGCCGCCTTCGGCCGCGGCCATGCCCACGATCTGGCGCCGTTCGAGACCTATCACAAGGCCCGCGGCCTGCGCTGGCCGGTGGTTGACGGCAAGGAGACGCTGTGGCGTTTCCGCGAGGGCTACGACCCCTACGTGAAGGCCGGCGAAGGCGTCAAGTTCTACGGCAAGCCCGACGGCAAGGCCTGGATCTTCGCGCTGCCCTACGCGGCTCCGGCCGAATCGCCGGACAAGGACTACGATCTGTGGCTGTCCACCGGCCGTATCCTGGAACACTGGCATTCGGGCTCCATGACCCGCCGCGTGCCGGAACTGCATAAATCGGCTCCCAACGCCGTGCTCTACATGCACCCCAACGACGCGGCCAAGCGCAACCTGCGCAATGGCGACGTGGTCAAGGTGGCGAGCCGGCGCGGCGAGGTGACCACCCGCATCGACACCCGCGGCCGCAACAAGCCGCCGGAAGGGCTGGTCTTCATGCCGTTCTTCGATGAGAGCCAACTGGTCAACAAACTCACTCTTGACGCCACTTGTCCGATCTCCAAGGAGACCGACTACAAGAAGTGCGCCGTCAAGGTGACCAAGGCCTAAAGGGGGGGGGAGGGGCCGTCCGTCCGCCCTGGCGAGCGGGCGGCCCCGTCCATCCATCCATCGGAGAGGAATGATGGCGGGGCGCCACGATACTCGTGACGGCATGACTGACCCGGCCCGGCGCGCGATGCTCGCCGGAGCGGTCAAGGGTGCCTGCGCCGTGGGGGTGCTGGGGGCGCTGCTGGCCATTCCGGCCCATCGCCGGGCCGAGGCGGTCGCGCTCAGACCGCCGGGCGCCATCGCTGAAAATGATTTCACCGCCGCCTGCGTCCGTTGCGGGCTGTGCGTCAGGGATTGCCCCTACGATACCTTGAAGCTGTCCGACCTGGGCGACGGCCCCGCCTTGGGAACGCCGTTCTTCAACGCCCGCGCGGTTCCGTGCGAGATGTGCGAACACATCCCCTGCGTCGCCGCCTGTCCGACGGGAGCGCTGGACAAGGGGCTGACCAATATCAACAACGCCAAGATGGGCGTCGCCGTCCTGGTTTCGCAGGAAACCTGCCTCAATTACCTGGGGCTGCGCTGCGACGTCTGCTATCGGGTGTGTCCGCGCATCGGCGAGGCCATCACCCTGGAACTCAGCCACAACACCCGGACCGCCAAGCACGCTTTCTTCATTCCCACCGTGCATTCGGACAAGTGCACCGGCTGCGGCAAGTGCGAACGCGCCTGCGTGCTGGACGAGGCCGCCATCAAGGTGCTGCCTCATGTCCTGGCCACCGGCCAGTTGGGAAAGCACTACCGGCTGGGCTGGGAAGAAAAGAAGAAGGCGGGGCAATCGCTGGTCGAACCCAGCCCCGAGGTGCAGGTGCGCGGCATGGAAGGGGTCGAAATGACCCCCGGCGGCACCTACAAGCTTGAGCGCCGGCCGGATGGCGGCTTCAAGGAGTTCAAGCCATGACGGCCAAGACCGCGCCTCACGGTCTGATCGATCCCGGCGCCTCGGCGGTGGCCGAAAAGGGCTGGTTCGCCGCTCACAAGTGGTTGCTGGCGCGCCGGCTGAGCCAATTCGCCGTGGTGGTGGTGTTCCTGACCGGACCGCTGTGGGGGATATGGATCGCCAAGGGCAATCTGGCCTCCAGCCTGACCTTCGGCATTCTGCCGCTCACCGATCCGCTGATGCTGCTCCAGGGGCTGGCCGCCGGCCATGTCATGACCGGAGCGGCCCTGGCCGGCGCCGCCATCGTCGTCGTCTTCTACGCGCTGGTGGGGGGGCGGGCCTATTGCGCCTGGGCCTGTCCGGTCAACGCCGTCACCGATCTCGCCTACTGGCTGCGGGGGAAACTGGGGCTGGAGCGCGGCGTGGCGCTCAAGCGTTCGACCCGGCTGTGGCTGCTGGCTGCCGTCATGGCCACCTCGGCCGCCACCGGAACCATCGCCTGGGAACTGGTCAATCCGGTCACCATGCTGCACCGGGGGCTGGTGACCGGCTCCATCCTGACGCTGGGTTCGGCCGCGCTGGTGACGGCGGCGGTGTTCCTGTTCGATCTTGGGATATCGGCGCGTGGCTGGTGTACCCATCTCTGTCCGGTCGGTGCCTTCTACGGCCTGATCGGCCGGGCCAGCGTGGTGCGCGTCAGCGCCTGGCGCCGCGCCGCCTGCGACAATTGCATGGACTGTTTCGCGGTCTGTCCCGAACGCCACGTCATCGCGCCGGCGCTGCGCGGCGAGGCCAAGGGGGCGGGTCCGGTGATCATGTCGGCCGACTGCACCAATTGCGGTCGCTGCATCGATGTGTGTTCAAAGACCGTGTTCCGGTTCGGCACCCGGTTCCACAACGCGCCCTCCGACGCTGTTTCGGTGGGGGACGGGGTGGATTCGGCTGCCCCGCCGGCCAGGGTCGCCTGATCGTTTAAGAGAGTTCTGGAAGGGGAGTGACCGCTGTGAAGACAAAGATCAAGGCAATCGCCCTCGCGCTGGCCCTGGCGCTGGGCTTCGGGGTTTTGGGAGCGGCCGCCGGGGCCGCGGACGTCAAGTCGTTGCGGCCGACCGAGGCCAACCAGCCGGACGCGCCGCCGGCCATCTTCAAGGTGGTGGAAGGCGCCAAGCATGATCGCGCCTATCGTCAGCAGCCGCCGATGGTGCCTCACTCCATCGACAAGTACGAGACCGACATCAAGGTCAACCAGTGCCTGCGCTGCCACGAATGGCCGTTCAGCGACCAGGAGAAGGCCCCGAAGATTTCGGACATGCACTACATCGACCGCAACGGCATCCGCCAGGACACGGTCAACGGCAACCGCTATTTCTGCAAGCAGTGCCATGTGCCGCAGGTTGACGCCAAGCCGCTGGTCGACAACAAGTTCCAGCCCGCCACGCTCAACACGAACCTCCGCTAGGGGACAGGGAAGGAACGGGCCATGAGCAATGATAACTCGGCCGGGGAAAAGGGTCTCCTGAGCGGCTGGTGGGGTGCGCTGTGCAAGCCGAGCTCGCGCTGGTCGCTGGGGGGATTGCTGGCATCGGGCATCGTGTTGGGCGTCGTCCTGTGGGGCGGCTTCAACTGGGCGCTGGAAGCCACCAACACGGAGACCTTCTGCCTGTCCTGCCACGAGATGGAGCAGAACGTCTATCGCGAGTTCCGCGGCACCATCCACGATTCCAACCGCTCGGGCGTTCGGGCCACCTGCCCCGACTGCCATGTGCCGAGGCCGTGGGTCTATAAGATGATCCGCAAGATCCAGGCCTCCAACGAGATCTGGCACAAGATCCTGGGCTCCATCGACACCCGCGAGAAGTTCGAGGCCAAGCGCATCGAACTGGCCACCCATGTGTGGACGGCCATGAAGGCCACCGATTCCCGCGAGTGCCGCAACTGCCACGATTTCGGGGCGTTCGATCTGACCCGCCAGACCTCGCGGGCCCGTAATCGCCACGCCGAGGCGGAGCAACAGGGCAAGACCTGCATCGATTGCCACAAGGGGGTGGCGCACCAGTTGCCGGCCGGCGCCTTCAAGGCCGAACGGGAACTCAACAAGTCGATGGAAGGGGAAACCAAGCCGTAAAAGGGACCGCGGCCTGGGTCAATGGGCGCAGGGCCTCCCGAGACTCCCCGGGAGGCCCTTTTTTATCCGGGAGGCGAAAAGGGGTGGCGGCGTCAGCCCGCCCGGATCTGTCCGACGAAGCGGTTGACCTGGGATTCCAGCTGGGTCGAGTTGCGCGACAGTTCGGTGGCGGCGTCCAGCACCTGGCGGGCGGCGATTCCGGTTTCCGAGGCGGCGGTGTTGACCCGGGTGATGGTCGAGGTGACTTCCGAGGTTCCCATGGCCGCCTGCTGGACGTTGCGGGCGATTTCCTGGGTGGCTGCGCCCTGTTCCTCGACCGACGAGGCGATGGAGCCGGCGATCTCGTTGATCTGGCCGATGGTGGTGGCGATGCCGCCGATGGCGGTGACCGCGTCGCGGGTGGCGTTTTGCACCGCGGTGATTTGCGAGGCGATCTCCTCCGTGGCCTTGCCGGTCTGGTTGGCCAGGCTCTTGACCTCGTTGGCCACCACGGCGAAGCCCTTGCCGGCGTCGCCGGCCCTGGCGGCCTCGATGGTGGCGTTCAAGGCCAGCAGGTTGGTCTGGCTGGCGATGTCGTTGATCAGCTTGACCACCTGACCGATGCGCGAGGCGGCTTCGGCCAGGCTTTGCACCATCTGGTTGGTGCGCTGGGCCTCGTCCTGGGCGTTCGACGCGATTTTGGCCGATTGGGAAACCTGGCGGCTGATCTCGGTGATGGAGGAACTCAGTTCCTCGGCGGCGGCGGCGACCGTCTGGATGTTGACGGTGGCTTCCTCGGCGGCCGCGGCCACGGTGGTCGACTGGCGCGAGGTCTCTTCGGCGGTCGCGGTCATCTCCTTGGCGGTGTGCTCCATCCGGCCGGCGGCCGTGGACACCGAGTTGACCAGCCCCTTGACCTCGCGCTCGAAAACGTCGGCCTTGGCGCCCAGTTCGCGGGCGATGATGGCGGCGGTGTTGGTTTCGATATAGACCGAGGTCGCCAGATCCATGTCGAGGAAGGCCGCCTTGTTGATGGCGGTCAGGACCTGAGTCAGCTTCCTCGGGTCCTTGCGGTGCTGCTCGACCGCCACGGCGAACACCATGTTCAGCACGAAGCAATAGCCGGCGGTGTACCATTTGGGCTCCAGCCCGATGCGTTGGTGAACCTTGCCGATTTCGGACACCTGGGTGAAATAGCGGTCGTCGAATTGGCCGAGGAACACGCTTTCCATCCAATGGCGCTTCTGCATGGCGCGGGCGTGCGCCATGCGCTCGGGCGAGGCGAAGAACCTGGCGGTGCCGGGATTGTTGGACACATGCCGGTAGAAGGTGTCGAGGATGGGGTCGATGTGGCGGGTCAGGACATCGCGGAATTCCCGCAAGGTCCGGCGGGTTTCGTCATCGATTTGAAGAAATGCGATATTGCCGGTACGGTCGATGTCCATGATCGCCACCTTATCCTAAAGGTATTGTTCCTGAAGGATGGGGGTTGGCGGTGCGGGTTACAATGGTTTTCGTGAACGGAAGGCCGGCGGATCGAAATTGTCGCCCGGGACTCGGGCGGGCGGCATTTCCCTGTTTCCCTGGAAACGAACATGTTATAGACAGAACCCTCCCGACGGGGCGGCCTGGACGCGCATGCGGGTCGGTGGGCATGTTCGGCCCATGCGGGCGTGGTGGAACTGGTAGACACACTGGATTTAGGTTCCAGCGGCGCAAGCCATGGGGGTTCAAATCCCTTCGCCCGCACCAGCCACCCGCCGCTCGCCGACGATCGCCGGCCACGATGGCCGCCAGCCTCGGCGGGGCTTAAGGATGCAACCCACTCGATTCGATTGGCGATAGACTGATGCAGGTAACCGAGATCAATGCCGAAGGCCTGAAGCGCGAATTCAAGGTCGTCGTTCCCGCCGGACAACTGGAAACGCGGATGCAGGACAAGCTGGCGGAAATCGCCCGCACGGTCAGCATGCCTGGTTTCCGCCCCGGCAAGGTGCCCATGGCCATCGTGCGCAAGAAGTACGGTCAGGCCATCATGGGCGAGATTCTTGAAGGCGCCGTCAACGACGGCACCGGCAAGGCGATCACCGACAGCGGCCTGCGTCCGGCGGTGCAGCCCAAGGTCGAGATCATCAATTTCGCCGAGGGCGCCGACCTGGAATTCTCGGTGGGTATCGAGGTCCTGCCCGAGATCAAGGCCATGGACTTCTCGTCCATCGCGCTGGAGCGCCAGAAGGCCATCGTGCCCGAGGCCGAAATCGACGAGACCCTGGCCCGTCTGGCCGAGCGCAACGAGACCTCCGAGCCGGTCGAGCGCGCCGCCGCCAGTGGCGACGTGGTGGTGATCGACTTCGTCGGCAAGACCGGCGGCGTGGCTTTCCCCGGCGGCACCGCCGAGGGATATTCCCTGAAGTTGGGCTCCAATACCTTCATCCCCGGCTTCGAGGACCAGCTGGTCGGCAAGACGGCCGGCGAGGACGCCCTGGTCGAGGTCACCTTCCCCGAGGGATACGGCAACGAGGATTTGGCCGGGAAGCCCGCCACCTTCGAGGTCAAGGTCAAGGAAGTCCGCGCCCCCAAGGCCGCTCCACTCGACGACGATCTGGCCAAGAGCGTCGGCATGGAGAATCTGGACGCCCTGAAGCAGGCGGTTCGCGACGAGTTGAGCCGGTCGCTGGATTCCATCTCGCGCATGCATCTGAAGCGTGGCCTGCTGGACGTCCTGGCCGCCAATCACGACTTCCCGGTTCCGCCGACCATGTTCCAGCAGGAATTCGACCATATCTGGAAGCAGGTGAGCGAGGACCGCGAGGCCGGCCGCCTGGATGCGTCGGACGCCGCCAAGACCGAGGACGAGCTGAAGGCCGAGTACACCGTCCTGGCCGAGCGTCGCGTCCGCCTGGGCCTGCTGCTGGCCGAGGTCGGCCAGGTCAACAACATCACCGTGACCCAGGACGACCTCAACCGCGGCATCATGTCCGAGGCCCGGAACTATCCCGGCCAGGAGCACATGGTGGTCCAGTACTACCAGAAGAATCCCGAGGCTCTGGAATCGCTGCGTGCCCCTCTCTACGAGGAGAAGGTGGTCGATTTCATCCTGGAACTGGCCAAGATCACCGACAAGGAGGTCTCGGCCGAGGCTTTGCGCCAGGACCCCGACGAGGCGGCTCCCGAGGCCGCCGCCGAGGCGGCTCCCAAGCCCAAGAAGAAAGCCGCCGCCAAGAAGAAGGCCGCTGAATAGGCCTGATCCAGTGCAATGCCCGCGATGCTCCCCATATGGAGGGTCGCGGGCGCTTCACCTCACGACCGGCGTCCGCCCCCGCCGGTTTTACCAAAAGAAGGACGGACCATGCGCGAAAGAGATCCCATCGACCTTGCCATGAGCACTCTGGTTCCCATGGTGGTCGAGCAGACCAACCGGGGCGAGCGGTCCTACGACATCTATTCCCGCCTGCTCAAGGAGCGCATCATCTTCCTGACCGGCCAGGTCTATGACGAGGTCGCCAGTCTGATCTGCGCCCAGCTTCTGTTCCTGGAATCCGAGAATCCGAGCAAGGACATCGCTTTCTACATCAACTCGCCGGGTGGGGTGGTGACCTCGGGGCTGGCCATCTACGATACCATGCAATACATCCGCCCCAACGTGTCGACGGTGTGTATCGGGCAGGCGGCTTCCATGGGCTCGCTGCTGATGGCCGCCGGTGAGAAGGGCAAGCGGTTCGCCCTGCCCAATTCCCGCATCATGGTGCACCAGCCCTCGGGTGGCGCCCAGGGGCAGGCCACCGACATCGAGATTCAGGCCCGCGAGATTCTTGCACTCAGGGCTCGCCTCAACAACATCTATGTGGATCACACCGGCCAGCCGCTCGACGTGATCGAGAAGGTGATGGAGCGCGACAAGTTCATGACCGCCGACGAAGCCAAGGCGTTCGGCCTGATCGACGAAGTGGTCAGCAAGCGTCCGGTTCCGGAAGACGAGTCAACCTCGGCCTGATCCGCCACCACTCCAGGCGCCGGGCCGCCTCCATGGGGCTGGCCCGGCTGTTGGCGTATGGGGGCATGGCGGATTTGCCATTGTCTGCCGCCATCGGCTGTGGCTAACATGACAGTTGCGGATGCGGCGGCGTTAATGTGATGGAGTTTCGATGACCAAGTCCACCAGCGGCGATTCCAAGAATACCCTGTACTGCTCGTTCTGCGGAAAGAGCCAGCACGAGGTCAGGAAGCTCATCGCCGGGCCGACCGTGTTCATCTGCGATGAATGCGTCGAGCTGTGCATGGACATCATTCGCGAGGAGCATAAGACCCATCTGGTGCGCTCCCGCGATGGCGTTCCCACGCCCAAGGACATCTGCACCGTCCTGGATGACTACGTCATCGGTCAGGGCCACGCCAAGAAGGTTCTGTCGGTCGCGGTCCACAACCACTACAAAAGATTGCAGCATGGCGGCAAGAGCAACGAAGTCGAGCTGGCCAAGTCCAACATCCTGCTGATCGGCCCCACCGGCTGCGGCAAGACCCTGCTGGCCCAGACCCTGGCGCGCATTCTCGACGTGCCGTTCACCATGGCCGACGCCACCACCCTGACCGAGGCCGGCTATGTCGGCGAGGATGTGGAAAACATCATCCTCAAGCTGCTCCAGTCGGCCGAGTACAACGTGGAACGCGCCCAGCGCGGCATCGTCTACATCGACGAGGTCGACAAGATCAGCCGCAAGTCCGACAACCCCTCCATCACCCGCGACGTCTCGGGCGAAGGCGTGCAGCAGGCGCTGCTGAAGATCATGGAGGGCACGGTGGCCTCGGTGCCGCCCCAGGGCGGCCGCAAGCACCCGCAGCAGGAGTTCCTCCAGGTCGACACCACCAACATCCTGTTCATCTGCGGCGGCGCCTTCGCCGGCCTGGAAAAGATCATCGGCTCGCGCGGGCGCGGCACCTCCATCGGCTTCGGCGCCGATGTGCGCGGTCCGGACGAGCGCCGTACCGGCGACATCCTGCGCGAGGTCGAACCCGAGGATCTGCTGAAGTTTGGCCTGATCCCGGAATTCGTCGGCCGCCTGCCGGTGCTGGCGACGCTGGAGGATCTGGATGTCGAGGCGCTGATCGACATCCTGTCCAAGCCCAAGAACGCCCTGGTGAAGCAGTATCAGCGCCTGTTCGAGATGGAGGACGTCCGTCTGGCCTTCAGCGAAGACGCACTGCGCGCCATCGCCGAGAAGGCCATCGCCAGGAAGACCGGCGCCCGCGGCCTGCGTTCCATCATGGAGGCCATTCTGCTGGACACCATGTTCGACCTTCCCGGCCTCGATTCCGTCGACGAGGTGGTCATCAACAAGGAAGTGGTGGAAGGGCGCGCCAAGCCGCTCTACATCTATTCCGAGCGCCGCGAGGACACCGGCGCCAGCGCGTAAGGGCGATTCCGGCGGAACCGCCTTCCTTTCCGGCTTGACGGCGGCAGAAAGCCCCCCCAGCTATATGACACTTTCCTGATGCGGTTTGGCGCGACGCCGGATCGCAGGCGTGAGCGAGGCATCATGGTCGAACACCCGCGTGGCGATATTTTTCCTGTCCTTCCGCTCCGTGACATCGTCGTCTTTCCCCATATGATCGTTCCGCTGTTCGTCGGCCGCGACAAGTCGGTCCGCGCTCTCGAAGACGTGATGCGGGAGGACAAGCAGATTCTGCTGGTGGCTCAGAAGAACGCCGCCCAGGATGATCCCACCACCGACGACATCTATGCCGTCGGCACCGTGTCGACCGTGCTGCAATTGCTGAAACTGCCTGACGGCACCGTCAAGGTGCTGGTGGAAGGCGGCAAGCGTGCCCGCATCAACGGCTTCACCGACAACGATTCGTTCTTCCAGGCCTATGCCGAGGTGATCGACGAGCGGGAAGGCGACCTTCAGGAACTGGAGGCGCTGTCGCGCTCGGTGGTTAGCCAGTTCGAGCAGTACATCAAGCTGAACAAGAAAATTCCCCCCGAGGTGCTGGTCTCCATCAACCAGATCGAGGATTCCGCCAAGCTGGCCGATACGGTGGCGTCGCATCTGGCGCTCAAGATCGCCGAGAAGCAGGAACTGCTAGAGATCGAGGTGATCTCCGAGCGGCTGGAGCGGGTCTATTCCTGCATGGAGGGCGAGATCGGCGTCCTCCAGGTGGAAAAGAAGATCCGCAACCGCGTCAAGCGGCAGATGGAGAAGACCCAGCGGGAATATTATCTGAACGAGCAGTTGAAGGCCATTCAGAAGGAACTGGGCGAGGGCGACGACGGCAAGGACGAGGGCGCCGAGCTGGAAGAGCGCATCGCCAAGACCAAGCTGACCGTCGAGGCCCGTGAAAAGGCCCTGGCCGAGCTGAAGAAGCTGAAATCCATGAGCCCCATGTCGGCCGAGGCCACCGTGGTGCGCAACTATCTCGACTGGTTGCTGTCGATTCCGTGGAAGAAGCGCTCCAAGGTCAAGAAGGACGTCGGTCTGGCCGAGAAGGTCCTCAATGCCGACCATTACGGCCTGGAGAAGGTCAAGGAACGCATCCTCGAATATCTGGCGGTGCAGATCCGCACCGAAAAGGTCAAGGGACCGATCCTATGCCTGGTCGGGCCGCCCGGCGTCGGCAAGACCTCGCTTGGCAAGTCCATCGCCAAGGCCACCGGCCGCAATTTCGTGCGCATGAGCCTGGGCGGAGTGCGCGATGAGGCCGAGGTGCGCGGCCACCGCCGCACCTATATCGGTTCCATGCCCGGCAAGATCGTCCAGGGCATGAAGAAGGCCAAGACCTCAAACCCGCTGTTCCTGCTGGACGAGATCGACAAGCTGGGCGCCGACTGGCGCGGCGATCCCGCCTCGGCCCTGCTGGAGGTTCTGGACCCCGAGCAGAACGCCACCTTCAACGACCATTACCTGGAGGTGGATTACGATCTGTCCGATGTGATGTTCGTCACCACCGCCAACACCATGAGGATGCCGCAACCGCTGCTGGATCGCATGGAGATCATCCGCCTGTCCGGCTATACCGAGGACGAGAAGGTGGAAATCGCCAAGCGCCACCTGTTGCCCAAGGTGATCAAGGCCGCCGGGCTGAAGAAGGGCGAGTGGTCCATCAGCGACGAGGCCATGCGCCACATCGTGCGCTACTACACCCGCGAGGCGGGCGTGCGCAACATGGAGCGCGAACTGGCTTCGCTGGCCCGCAAGGCGGTCAAGGAGATCGTCTCCAAGGGCAAGACCAGGGTGATGGTGACGCCGCGCAATCTGGAAAAGTATGCCGGCATCCACCGCTACCGGTTTGGCGAGGTCGAGGAGACCGACCTGGTCGGCGTCGTCACCGGTCTGGCCTGGACCGAGGTCGGCGGCGAGCTGCTCACCATCGAGGCGGTCAGCATGCCGGGCAAGGGCACCTTCAGCCATACCGGCAAGCTGGGCGACGTCATGCAGGAATCGGTACAGGCGGCGCGCTCCTACGTTCGCTCGCGCTCCGTCACCTTCGGCATCAAGCCCGCCGTGTTCGAGAAGCGCGACATCCACGTCCATGTTCCCGAGGGAGCCACCCCCAAGGATGGTCCCTCGGCCGGCATCGCCATGTGCACCACCATCGTGTCGGTGCTGACCGGCATTCCGGTACGCCGCGACGTCGCCATGACCGGCGAGATCACCCTGCGTGGCCGGGTGCTGCCCATCGGCGGCCTCAAGGAAAAGTTGCTGGCGGCGTTGCGTGGCGGCATCAAGACGGTGCTGATTCCCAAGGAAAATGAAAAGGACCTGGCCGAGATCCCCGACAACGTCAAGAAGGGGCTTACCATCATTCCGGTTTCCACCGCCGACGAGGCGCTGACCCACGCCTTGTCCCGGATGCCCGTTGCTATCGAGTGGGACGAGGCCGTCGAGCCGGTCGATGGCAAGGTTGCAACCGATGGTGATGTGACGGCAACCGGCGTGGTAACTCACTGACGCCAGGGCGAAAGTATTAGATTGCCGATGGCGGCCGTCCCTTCGGGGCGGCCGTCTTCGCATGCGCAACCCAGCAAATCCGCCAATTATGGCGCTTTGACGATTGACGCTGTCCGATAGTGTGAATTAGACTGCCTCCCGTCTTATTTGATAGGCGGTATGACCGGCTATCACTCGCGGTTAAACGAAGGGGGCCATCAGTGAACAAGAACGATCTCGTGACGGCCGTGGCAAGCGCCACCGGTCTGTCCAAATCAGATGCGGCCAAGGCGGTCGATGGGGTTTTCCAGGCGATCACGACCGAGTTGCAGGGCGGCGGCGAGGTCCGTCTGGTCGGTTTCGGCACCTTCGCCGTCGCCGCCCGCGCCGCTTCCGAGGGCCGCAATCCCCGTACCGGTGACAAGATCACCATTCCGGCGTCGAAGCAGCCGAAGTTCAAGGCCGGCAAGGGCCTGAAGGATTCCATCCAGTAGGCTGGCCGCCTGACCGGCCCCGCCGCATGCCGGCCGCGTCCCAGCGGCCGGTATTTTTTGGTTATCGTGAAAGCCTGGAACGGGGCAGGGCGGATATAGGGCTCGACGCTAATTGCCCTGGCTCGGCTTCGAAAAGCGCCCGACATTACCCATCAGCTGTTGCAATATGGTGAGTTCCTTGCCGGCGGTGGGGGTCTCCCGGTCGACCGGGGTCACGTCCTTGCCGTCGGTCAATCCCTTGGTGTCGAGCGCCCGCACGATGCCGTTGCGGTCGAACACCACCGTGATGACCTTGCGTTCCTTCACCTCGGGTTCGAAGAACGCCGTGCGCTCGGTCACGTTGGAAATGTAGTGCCAGGTCTCGTCGCCAAATGGCGCGATGCTGGACGGAGTGCCCAGCAGGGACTGGACCTCCTCGCGGGTGGTCTTGCCGATGGCAACCTGCTGCAACTGCTCGGGCGGCGGCAGGTTGCCGCGCAGCTCGATCTCCGGCGAGCAGGCGATCACGGTCACGGCCACCGAGGCGGCCAACAGGGTGTGGCGGATGGAATTCTGCTTTTTCATGCACACCGAAGCCGGAGCATTGACGACAGGCGGCCAAGATGGCCAATGTGGGGGGAACATTGCACCTCGCTCCTTCGTCTTGTCAACGCCGTCTCCGCCTGTTTCGGGCGGGCCGCCAGGATCAGCCCATGCCGTTTCGCCGCCTGAGGGACCGTCGCCGCCGCGAGCGCGTCGCCCATGACCTTTATACCGCCATCATTCATCAGTCCCGGAGCCCGGATTTCTATCTCCGGCTAGGGGTGCCCGACACGCTGGACGGCCGTTTCGACCTGATCGTCATCCATGCCTTTCTGGTCATGCGGCGTCTCAAGCCGGTGGCGGGCGAACTGGCCGAGGAGGCGCGGGAGGTGTCCCAGGCCCTGTTCGACCTGATGTTCGACGACATGGACCAGAACCTGCGCGAGCTGGGCGTGGGCGACATGGGGGTGGGCAAGCGGGTCAAGCAGATGGCCAGGGCCTTCTACGGCCGCGTTGCCGCCTATGAGGATGGATTGGCTGTCGCCGCCGCCCCCGACGATCTCGCCGCGGCGTTGCGGCGCAATCTGTACGGCACGTTGGAGACGCCTCCCGTCACCTCGGACATCGATGCCATGGCCGCCTATGTCCGCGATCAGGATCACGGGCTGGCCGGCCAGGATGCGGCCGAGTTGCTGAATGGCAAGGTCTCGTTCGGAGCCATCGGCGGGGGGCGGCCATGATCGTCGCCTCGCCGGAGCAACCCGAATTTTCCCGGCCGGTGCAGGTCAGCCAACTGCCGGCCCGCGTCAGCCGTCAGGCCATAGCCGCCGAGCCCGCCGAACGTCACGCCCTGGTCGGGCGGTTGGGGCTGATCGAGCTGAAATCCCTGTCCGCCAGCCTTTCCCTGGAGCTGCTGGGCGGCGGGCTGGTCCGCGTCAACGGGCAGTTGACGGCAAAGGTGGTGCAGGCTTGCGTGGTGACCCTGGCTCCGCTGGAAGCCGTGGTCGAGGATGAATTCGAGGTGACCTTCGGTCCGCCGGATGTGGAACTGGATACCGGGAACGAAATAGAGCTATCATGGGAATCGGAGGACCCGCCGGACCCGATCGTCGATGGCTGCATCGACCTGGGGGAGGTCGTGGTGGAGCATCTGGCCCTGGCGCTCGATCCGTTCCCCAGGGCTCCCGGCGCGGTGTTCGAGCCGCCAAAGGAGCAGGACGACGTCCCCGACGGGAAGCCGAATCCTTTCGCGGCGCTGGCCGCCTTGCGGCGGAAAAAAGAGTGAGGACGGCAAAAAAAGGGGGGAGGGAAAGCATCCCCTTGCCCTGGGCTGTCTTTTTGGCTAATAAACCACCCTTTCCCATCTTGGGTCGAAGTGAGTAAACGAAATGGCCGTTCCGAAGAAGAAGACCTCCAAGTCCCGCCGCGACATGCGCAGGGCCCATCATGCCCTGGTCAACGTGACCGGCGTCGAGTGCCCGAATTGCGGCGAAGTGAAGCTCCCGCATCACGTCTGTGGCTCGTGCGGCCACTATGACGGTCGTGAAGTGGTTGCCCAGGCCGAAGCCTGATCGATCCGGTGCGTAAAGAGGGGAGCGCCTGCCGGTGAGCGTTGCCGTCACTATTTCCATCGATGCCATGGGGGGCGACGCCGCCCCCGACATGGTCGTGGAAGGGGTGCGCATGGCTCACGAGCGCCTTCCCCATGTGCGCTACCTGCTGTTCGGCGACGCACCCCGCATCGAGGCGCTGTTGCAGCGCTTTCCCGAGATACGGGGAGTCTGCTCGGTCCACCATACGGTGGAGGCGGTCTCCAACGACGCCAAGCCCAGTCAGGTGCTGCGCCAGGGGCGCAAGTCCAGCATGTGGCTGGCGGTCGACGCCGTCCACAAGGGCGAGGCGGCCGGCGTGGTGTCGGCCGGCAATACCGGCGCCCTGATGGCGGTCTCCAAATTCGTGCTTCGCACCCTGCCGGGGATCGACCGGCCGGCCATCGCCGGGCTGTTCCCGACCGTCAAGGGCGAGACGCTGATGCTCGACCTCGGCGCCAACGTCGACTGCAATTCCAACAATCTGGTGGAATTCGCCGTGATGGGCGAGGTCTATGCCCGCGCCGTGCTGGGGCTGGAAAAGCCCAGCATCGGCCTGCTCAACGTCGGGTCCGAGGATATGAAGGGCAACGACGCCGTCAAGGCGGCGGCGGCGGCGCTGCGCGACAGCCACCTGCCTATCCGGTTTACCGGCTTCGTCGAGGGCAACGACATCTGTGCCGGCACCGTCGACGTGGTGGTGACAGACGGCTTTACCGGGAATATCGCGCTGAAGACCGCCGAGGGAACGGTGAAGCTCTATTCCACCCTTCTCAAGGAAGGGTTCAAGAGTTCGCTGCCGGCCCGGATCGGTTACCTGCTGGCGCGCCACGCCATCAACAAGGTTCGGGTGCGCACCGACCCCCGCCGCTACAACGGCGCCATGTTTCTCGGCCTCAACGGCATCGCGGTGAAGAGTCACGGCGGAACCGACGCCTTCGGCTTCGCCAATGCCATAGGCGTCGCGGTGGAACTGGTGGCTCATGGCTACAATGATCGCATCCGCAAGGAATTCGACCGGCTGAAGCCGGCCGATCCTTCGGTTTCCCAACTGGCAGCCGGAACACGGTGATTCGATGATCGTTCGCTCCCAGGTCATCGGCTGCGGCTCGTACCTGCCGGAAAGATTGGTTTCCAACGCCGAACTGGCGGCGATGGTCGACACCTCGGACGACTGGATCGTCGAGCGCAGCGGCATCCGCCAGCGCTATCTGGCCGCCGATGGCGAGATGACCTCCGACCTGGCTTTCGCAGCCGCCAGCCGCGCCCTGGAATCCGCCGGTATCTCCGGCTCGGCGGTTGACCTGATCGTGCTGGCCACCGCCACCCCGGACCATACCTTTCCCGCCACCGCCACCAAGGTGCAACGCCGCATCGGCATGAAGCACGGCTTCGCCTTCGATGTGCAGGCGGTGTGCTCGGGCTTCGTCTATGCCCTGTCCATCGCCGACAATTTCATCAAGACCGGCCAGATCCAGACAGCACTGGTGATCGGGGCCGAAACGTTTTCCCGCATTCTCGACTGGAACGATCGCACCACCTGCGTCCTGTTCGGCGACGGCGCCGGCGCGGTGGTGCTGCGCGCCAATCGCGGCAAGGGCGGCAGCCAGGATCGCGGCATTCTGTCGACCCACCTTCATTCCGACGGCACCCACCACGATCTGCTGTACGTGGATGGCGGCCCGTCCAGCACCCAGACCGTCGGCCATCTGCGCATGGAAGGCCGCGAGGTGTTCCGCCATGCCGTCATCAATCTGGCGTCGGTGGTGGGCGAGGCGCTGGCCGCCAACGACCTGAAGGCCTCTGATATCGACTGGGTGGTGCCGCATCAGGCCAACCGCCGCATCATCGAGGGCACCGCCAAGAAACTGGGCTTTCCCATGGAACGCATGGTGATGACGGTGGAAAAGCACGCCAACACCTCGGCGGCCTCGATCCCCCTGGCCCTGACGGAGGCCGTCTCCGACGGCCGCATCAGGCCGGGCCAGCTGGTGCTGCTGGAGGCCATGGGAGGGGGCTTCACCTGGGGATCGGCCCTGATTCGCATATAGCCGGCCCACTTGCGCGGTCGCTGGAAGGCTGTGCCGCATCCCTTTGATATTGACGGATTTAGCGCAAAGGACTACGGTCGATCCGGTCGTAGGTCCATTCTTGGTCGTGGGGCGTCATGACTGCAAAAACCATTACGCGGGCGCAACTGAGCGAGGCCGTCTACCAGGAAGTCGGCCTGTCCCGCAACGAATCTGCCGATCTGCTGGAAGCGGTTCTGGACGAAATTTCCGGGGCGCTGGCCATCGGCCAGACCGTCAAGATTTCCTCATTCGGCAGCTTTTCGGTTCGCTCCAAGGGGCAGCGCGTCGGCCGCAACCCCAAGACCGGCGAGGAGGTTCCCATCCTGCCGCGCCGTGTCCTGGTGTTCCGTCCGTCGCAATTGCTGAAGAAACAGATCAACGACGGCCATTCCAAATGACCGGCGAGGACGGCGAGCTTTCCCTGGTCCGCCGCAACGGCAAGTCCGAAGCGGCCTTCCGGACCATCAGCGAGGTCGCCGACGATCTCGACGTGCCGCAGCACGTCCTGCGTTTCTGGGAAGGCAAGTTCCCCCAGGTGAAGCCACTGAAGCGGGGAGGGGGGCGACGCTATTACCGGCCCGACGATATCGTCTTGTTGCGCCGTATCCGCGATCTGCTCTACAGCGAGGGGTATACCATCAAGGGGGTGCAGAAACTCCTGAAGGATGGTGCCGCCGCGACCCAGCCCCCCATCGGCGCCAGTCCGGCCCGTATCGCCTGTGAACCGGAACTGGGGCTCGATATCCACGATCCCGACCCGCTGGAATCTCCTGATCCGCCCCTCCCTTCCGGGGACGAGACCAATTCCGTGGCGGTCGAGGCTGCGGAAGTCCATGTGGCTTCCGTGGTCCCATCCGGCGATATCCGGCATGAATTGCGGAAGTTGCTGGCCGAACTTGAACAGTTGCGCCAGCTTTTGCAGCCCTGCTGAAGAAGGTGGTTGCAAGGGTCGGATGGCCTGACTTATAGTGCGCCCCTCTCCCGGCACACCCCGCCGGTTTGATCCCCTTCCGGACCGTTTCAGGTTCGGAAAAGCAGAATTCCGATGGGCCCCGCCCATCACGGTCGGAGCGTAGCGCAGCCCGGTAGCGCATCAGTCTGGGGGACTGGGGGTCGCAGGTTCGAATCCTGTCGCTCCGACCAAATTTTCCATGATAGTTCAGGAAGATAGCAAAGGGTCACCTCGAGCGGCCCTTTCGCATTATTGGCCCGGGGTAACATCTGGGGTAACAGGCCAAACTCGCATTGCATTCGTAGCGCCACTCGTCCCTGTGGTATTATCGGCCTCCGGTGAGACGAGGAAGGCACCAATATGCCCCGGATCGAGTTTGCCCATCTTTCGCCCAGTGAGCGCCTGGAACTGATCGAAGCCCTTTGGGAAAGCCTGGATGCGGCGGACATTCCGCTGACCAAGGAGCAGGGGGAAGAGTTCGACCGGCGGCTTGCGACTGCGGACGCGGATTTGCCCGCCTCCGTGCCCTGGGAGGCGATCCGGGCGGAAGCGGCCAGCCGATACCGGTAATGTCTCCTGTCATTTTCTCTCCTGCGGCTCGCACCGAGTTTTTCGAGGCAGCAGACTGGTACGAAGCGCACGGCCCCGGTTTGGGGGCGCGTTTCTACTCCGATGTTGACGCCCTGGTGTCCAGGGTCGCGGAGTGCCCCCACCAATTCCCACGCATCCGGCAAGAAATTCGCCGGGCGGTGCATGTGATCGCTTGCTTTCACGCCAGCCGAAACCCGCGCCGTTGGCACGAGCGGGCTTGATTTAGCAATGGCGCTCGACTCCTTCGAAGGGTACCGGTAGCTTTTCGAGCCTACCGGTGCGGCTTTTTAACCGGGGCATCGCGATGCCTCCCGAGAGGGAGAAATCCGATGATCCAGTTTGATAAGCGGCTCGTATCGAAGACGGAGCTCAAGAGCGTCTGCGGCATCCCGTACACGCCTCGACACATCGGGCGGCTCGAAGCGGCCGGGAAATTCCCCAAGCGGGTGAACCTGGGGCCGGGGTGGGGCGCGTGGGTGCTGTCCGAGGTGGATGGCCGGCAGCGGCTGGGCTCTTGGTGTATTCTGGGGGAGTGGAATGGGCGACACCGACCAGCGTCGTAAGTTACGTGCCCAGATCCGGACCATGCTGGAACAGGAGCGGTCCGCCGAGGCCGCCGCCGCCCTTGAGGATTATCTGGCCCACTATCCGGGGCCGCTTGACGACGATATCGTCCTGATCGGCCAGTGTCTCGCCCGGGGCCTGACCGATGCCGCCATGGACATCGCCTTGCGGGCTGCCGGGGCACGACCCGACGACGCCACAGCCCAGGCCGCGGTTGCCGCCTGCTTTTCCGCCATGGGGCGAACCGAGGACAGCCTTCCATACCTGAGAACGGCCGCCGCGCTGAGACCGGACAATCCCCGTCATCGCTTCAGTCTGGCCCGGATGCTGGTTCTGGCCAATCATGCCGCCGAGGGACGATCCGAACTGGCCGCCCTGGCCGAAGACTTGGCCAACCCGGCTTTCGCCGTCTCTTCCCGCCTCGTTCTGGACATCATCCCGCCGTCGCGGGCGGCCATTGCCGCCAGCCGCGATGATTTCCTGAATGTCCTGACGTCGGAAACCGCCGGTGAACTTCGTATCGACGACCCATTCGCCGAGCTGTTCCATGCCAATTTCTATCTGGCCTATCACGCCGCCGACAACCGGCCGCTGTTCGAGGCGTTCGGCCGTTTCCTGCGGCGTTCCTGTCCGGCCCTGGACTGGAGCGCCCCCCATGTGGCGCGGCCGGAGCCGCTGAGCGGCCGTCGGGTGCGGCTTGGCATCTATTCCAGTTTTCTTTACGGCCACACGATCGGACTGCTTAATCGCGGTCTGATCGCCAACCTGGATCGCAGCCGGTTCCAGGTGGTCGTCTTCACCCGTCAGGTCCATGGCGATTCCATTCAGGATGAAATCGCCGCCGCCGCCGACAAGGTGGTGTGGGTGGCTCCCCCCGCCTCCATGGGTCAACTGCTGGAGGTGCGCGGCCTGATCGCGGCCGAGGCCCTGGATGTTCTGCTGTATGCCGATATCGGCATGATAAACTCCACCTACTATCTGGCCTTGTCCCGGCTGGCGCCGGTGCAGGCGGTAAGCATCGGCCACCCCGACACCACCGGGCTGGACAGCATCGACCTGTTTCTCGGCTATGATTCCATGGAACCGGCCGGTGGCGAGGCCCAGTACAGCGAGACGCTGGTGCGCCTGCCGGGGCCGTTTCCGTGCTATGCCCGCCCTCCCATTGGGCCTTCTTGCAAGGCCAGGGCCGATTTCGGCCTGGACGAGGCCGCCAATTGCTATTTTATTCCGCAATCGTTGTTCAAGTTTCATCCCGATTTCGACGATGTGCTGGCGCGCATCGCCGACAGGGACGACGACGCGGTCATCGTACTGATCGCCGACCGCTCGGAGAGCATCACCCGCGACTTGCTGGCCCGCCTGGACCGGCGACGGCCGGGACTGTCGGCCCGGCTGCATCTGGTGCGGCGGATGGGGGTGGCCGACCTGCTGCGGCTGATGCAGGTGTCGGACGTCATTCTCGATCCCATCCATTACAGTGGCGGCAACACCTCGCTGGAGGCGTTCTCCATCGGCACCCCCATCGTCACCTGGCCGGGACGGTTCATGCGTGGCCGCGTGACCTGCGGCTTCTATCTGGCCATGGGCATCCTCGATCCTATCGCCCGCGATTTCGATCAATACGTGGACTTGGCGCTGCGCTATGGCCGGGACCGGGCGGCGGCGGCGGATTTGCGACGGCGCATCCTGGCGGCCAATCAGGTGCTGTACGATAGCACGGTGGCGTTGCGGGCCCTGGAGGATCGTCTGGAAGCCGCGGTACGCAAGGGGCTGGAGCCGGTCTCCGGCCACGGGGAATTCCTGGTGATGGGAACCGCCATCGGCTACGGCATCGATAAGGTCAGGGTGTTCGTCGAATCATTGCGACGTCATTACGATGGTGATGTCTGCCTGCTTGTATCACGCGACATTACCCAGGAAACCATTGATTATCTTCATTCCTGGAGGGTGCGGCCAATCCATTTCGACGCAGGGCGCCATATCCCCGTCCATATCCAGACCACCCGCTATGTCCGCTATGCCGAGGTGCTGCGCGATTGCGCGCGGCCGTATCGCCAGGTTCTGCTGAGCGATGTGGCCGACGTGGTGTTCCAGGCCTTTCCTTTTCCCCTGGCCGATCATCCGGCCGATCTGTTCTTTTTCATGGAGGACGCCGGCTCGCGCATTGGGACGTCGCCCAGCAATTCGCAGTGGCTTATCCAGACGTTCGGCGAGGGGGCGCTGGCTCCCTTGAAAGACAAGCCCATTTCATGTTCGGGAACCACCATGGGCAGTCACGCCGGCATTCTGGCCTATTGCGACAAGCTGCTGGAACTGGCCGATTTCAAGCGTCTGGCGAGCTTTCCCCAATATCGCGGCCATGACCAGGGCATCCATAACTTTATTCTGCATCACAACCTGCTGCCGATATCCAGGGTAGAGAACGGCGTGGTGGTGTTCACTCTGGGCGGGGTCGATGCCGCCGCCATCGGGATGGATGAGGCAGGAGTGAAGGTGGCCCGGCACGCTCATCTCAGCCCTATCGTGCACCAGTACCAATATTTTCCCGAGGTCGAGGCCTTCGTGCTGGAAAAGTGGCGGTCAGCCGGCTGATCGCCTTGCACACCAACGGCGCCAGACGGCGCGGTACAGTCGCTCGATCTGGCGGGTCTTGCCCTGGACATCGCATAGGCTGGAGGCGGCGAGGCGTTGGCGCAGGCCATCGCGCAGGGCATGGCGACGGCTGGCGTCGGCGGCCAGACCGGCGGCGATATCCAGGTAATCCTCCGGCGATCCGGCGATAAGCCCGGTTAGTTCCATCGCGGTCAGCATGCTGGCCGTCCAGTTGGCGACCATGCTGCCGCCGCGCAAGGTCACCACCGGCACTCCCATCGCCAGCGCCTCGAAGGTGGTGGTCGACCCCGAGAACGGGAACGGGTCCAGGGCGATATCGATCTCGTTGTAGAGGTCGAGATGGCCCGGCGCCGATTGGCCGGCCACCGACCACAGCAATCGCCGGGTATCGAGGCCGTGGCGCTCCAGCGCCCGTTCCACCCGGCGGCGCAACGACGGCACTTCGTAGAGCCTGAAATAGCGCAGATACAAGCGGCTGTCCGGAACCCGCGACAGCAGCCTCGCCCACAGGTCCAGGACCGGTTCGGTGATCTTGGCGGGGTTGTTGAGGCTGCCGAATACCACCGGCCCCGATCGCCGTCGGATCGCCGGCGGGGCGGGCGGCATCTCGCCAATGTAGAAATGAGGCAGGCACAGCGGCCGTTCGGTGAAGCGCTCGGTTCCGTGACGGGGGGTGAGAACGCGGTCGGAGACGATGTAGTCCATCGCCTCCAGGCCGCTGGTGGCGACGTCGTGATAGCTGATCTGAACCGGCGCCGGCCTGAAGGCGCAGACCAGCGGCCGGTTGCGGTCGAACCGGCCGGCGAGGCAGACCAGGATGTCGATGCCGTCGGCGCGGACCATGTCGGCCACCTCGCGGTCGCTCAGTCCCACCGTCGAGCGCCAGCAATCGGCCTGGGCGCGGAAGGCGGCGGTGGTTTCATCCTCCCAGGTCACTTCGGCGTAGCAATGAATCGCGACGGCGGCGCGGTCGTGCCGGCGGATCAGCGGCAGCAGGTTGCGCGCCACCGGATGGTCGCGGAAATCCGCCGACAGATAACCGATGCGCAGCTTCCTGTCGGGGGTGGGATCATTGTGGTGGGCGGGGTGGCCGGCCTGGGCGTGCAAGGCCCCGAACTGCCGGTGGGCCGCGTAGATGGCATCTTGATCCAGCGACGGATGATACAGCATGGCCACCAGCAGATTGCGGTGGGCGTGGATGAAATCGGGTCGAAGCGCCAGGGCGCGGCCCAGATGGGCAATGGCCTCGTCCAGCCGGGCGAGGTCGATCAACAGCGATCCCAGATTGTTGTGGGCCTCGGGAAAATCGGGATTGAGGGCGATGGCGCGACGGTAAAGCTCTTCCACCCCCTCCACCCGTCCCAACCTGCGGCGCATCAGCGCGAGGTTGTTCAGGGTATCGGGGCAATCCGGCCTGATCTCCAGCGCCCGCAGATAGCAGGACTCGGCCTCGTCGATACGCCCCAGTTCGAACAGGACCGCCCCCAGGTTGCTGTGGGCCGGGGCCATGGTCGGGGCGATTTCCAGTATCCGCCGGTAGCCGGTCTCCGCCTCGTTCAGCCGGCCGGCCTTATGATGGGCGACGGCGGCGGCGATGGGATCGGCGCGGGCGACCAGGTCGTCCACCTCCGGACCGGCGAGGCCATGGCTTATTCCCTGCTCCAGCACCTTCCGGGCGGTCTCGGCCTGGCCGGCCTGAAGCAGGGCATCCGCGTAGCTCCGCCAGAATTGCCCTTGCGACGGATCTCCCTCCAGGGCGGCCTTGAAATGGGGCAGGGATGCCTCGACCTGTCCCACCTGGACCGCCAGGGCCGCGATGTTGAAATGGGCCTGGGGGTGCTGGGCGGCGGCGGCGAGGATGGTGCGATACAGCCTCTCGGCCTCGGCCAGCCGGCCGGCCTTGTGATGGAGGATGGCGGCGTCCATCGCCGCCGCCAGGGTCATGGTTCCGGTCATCGGAACTGGGCCGGAACCATGTGGATCACGAGGTGACGGCGCCGGTCCGCAGGATGCGGATATAGTTGACGCGGTCGAAGGCGGCCACGTCGGTGACGGCGCCACGGCTCATGCGGCCGCGAATCTCGGAGATGGTCTGGACCTCGCGGGTCTTGAGGTCGGCCACCAGGCCGTCATGCAGGGTCTGCATGTAGCCGATGCCGTGACGCAGCAGGGCCGAGGTGGTCATCACCACATCGGCTCCGACGAACAGGTACTTGATGATCTCGGCGGCGGTCTGCACGCCGGAGCTGGCGGCAATGGAGCCCCGGATATTGCCCGACAGCGCCGCGATCCACAGCAGCGGCAGCCTGATCTCGCCCTTGTTGCTGAGCTTGATGTCACGCAGCAGGGTCAGTTCCTCCAGGTCGATGTCGGGCTGGTAGAAACGGTTGAACAGCACGAAGCCGTCGGCGCCGGCCGCGTCCAGGGTCTTGACCATGTGGCCGACCGAGCTGAAATAGGGGCTGAGCTTCATGGCCACCGGAATCTTCACCGCCGCCTTCACCGCCTTGAGGATGTCGACATAGCGGGCCTCGACCTCGGCGCCCGACAGCATCAGGTCGGTCGGCAGGAAATAGACGTTCAGCTCGATGGCGCTGGCGCCGGCCTGTTCCATCTGGACGGCGTAGCCGGTCCAGCCGGACAGGCTGCTGCCGTTCAGGCTGGCGATGATGGGGATGTCCACCGCCTGGCGCGCCTTGCGGATCAGGTCCAGATAGTTCTTCGGCCCCACATTCTCGGTCATCCGGGCGGGGAAGTAGGAGAACGCCTCGGAGCTTCCCTCGGCCACCAGACGTTCGATCTCGTCGATCTCATTCTCGATATCCTCCTGGAAGATGGAGGGCAGCACGATGGCGGCGGTTCCCATGTCTTCGAGCTTGCGGACGTTGCCCAGGTCAAGGCTGAGCGGCGAAGCCGAGACGACCAGCGGGTTCTTGAGGTCGAGGCCGAGATAGCGGGTGGACAGATCCATGAGACGTTCCTCTCGTGCTCCGGTCGAATGCCGGTGATTGTCTCGAAGGCTAGCGTGAGCCGCGCCAACAGGCAAGCCGCCCCAAGTCGACACGGCCGCATTTACCCTTTATCGTCGCCGCTCTCACCACTTTGGAACCGCTCGACATCATGAGCCCCTCTCTCTCGCAGCACCTCTGGCTTGCCCTCAGCCCGCACGGATACGGCCATGCCGCCATGACGGCTCCGGTGGTCCGCGAGTTGCGCCGCCGCCGTCCCGGCCTGCGCCTGACCATCCAGACCGCGATTCCCCGCGATTTCCTGGAAACCCGCTACGGCGGCGATTTCACCCATGTGGAGGAGATCCCCGATTTCGGCCTGCGCATGCGCTCGGCCACCGATATCGATCTCGAGGCCTCGGCCCGGGGGTATGCCACGCTGCACGCCGACTGGGACGGGGTGGTCGAGCGCGAGGCCATGCGCCTGCGTGCCGCCGCCCCCGATCTGGTGCTGGCCAACGTTCCCTACGCGACCATCGCCGCCGCCGCCCGTGCCGGTATTCCGGTCGCGGCGCTAAGCTCGCTGCAATGGGTCGACATCTATCGCCACTACCTGGGTCACCGGCCGGAAGCCGGCCGCATCGCCGGTCAGATGGCCGAGGCCTACAATTCCGCCCAGGCCTTTTTGCGCGTCACCCCGGCCATGGACATGCCCAGCCTGGAAAACATCGTCCAGGTCGGTCCGGTGGGCGCCGGCGGCGCCCCCCAGGCCGCCCGGTTGCGGAACACGTTGGGAGTGGGGGAGGGGACCCGTCTGGGATTGGTGGCGTTCGGCGGCATCGGCCATGCCCTGGCGCTGGAGGACTGGCCGCGGCTTCCCGGGTGGTTGTGGCTGAGTTCGATGGCCTTCCCGGCCGAACGCCAGGATTTTCGCCACTGGCAGGATGGGGGACTGGGATTTTCCGATACCCTGGCCTCGGTGGATGTGGTGATCACCAAGCCAGGCTACGGAACCTTCGTCGAGGCGGCGCTGGCAGGCATTCCCGTCCTGTTCGTTCGCCGTCCCGATTGGCCGGAAAGCCCTCATCTCGACAATTGGCTGATGGCTCATACCCGCGCCATGGCGGTGGAAAGCGTGCCCAGCCCCGATCTCGCATCCCAACTGCAAAAGTTGTTTATGATGCCGGTTCCAGGGGTTGCCGAGGTTTCCGGTAATCTTGAGGCAGCGTCCATGCTGGAGCGGATGTTGGCGCTCAAGCCGGTTCACTGCGAGCGCAGTTGAGAAAACACAGATTTGTCACGCCGGGGTATCGAAATCCGTTCATGGAATTATTATATCCGTGTCATCGGTTGACCGTGCCGTGGTACGCGACCGTAGAGGCCCCCCGGCTTTCTCTCCTCTTCCGGCGGGAGCTGACCCAGACTAGGCGGGGCTGCACCGGCCGTCACGGCGCAAGCCCCGCTTTTCTTGTATCTATCAAGGGGATGACATGAGCCACAGCCTGATCTACGTCACCGCGTCGGGCCGCGACGAGGCCCTGGCGCTGGCCCGCGCCCTGGTCGAGGCGCGCCTTGTGGCTTGCGCCAACGTGCTGGATGGGGTGACCTCGCTTTACTGGTGGGACGGCAAGGTCCAGGAGGAACCAGAGGCGGTGATGATCTGCAAGACCCGAAGCGATCTGGCGGACGCGGTGGTCGCCAGGGTGAAGGACCTGCATTCCTATGCCTGTCCCTGCGTGGTGGCGGTGCCGGTCTCCTCCGGCAATCCCGCCTTTCTGGCCTGGATCGACGCCGAAACCGCCGAGTGACCGCCCGGCATCAGCCTTCGACCAGCTTCAGGCCGACAATTCCGGCCAGGATAAGCCCCACGCAGAGCAACCGTGCCGGTGCCGCCGAATCTCCGAACAGGATGATGCCAACCACCACCGTTCCAATGGCGCCCACACCGGTCCAGACCGCATAAGCCGTGCCCAGCGGCAAATCCTTCATGGCGATGCCCAGCAGTCCGAGGCTGACGGCCATGGCCGCGATGGTCCCCAGCGAAGGCCACAGGCGGGAAAAGCCTTCCGTGTATTTGAGGCCAACGGCCCAGCCGACTTCAAACAGGCCGGCGATGACGATGACGATCCAGGGCATGAGGCGACCTCGCCTAGAGTAAATTCAGCGCGGCAGCCAGACCGAGGCCATGGCCTGGGCGGCGATGCCCTCCTTGCGGCCGGTGAAGCCCAATCCCTCGGTGGTGGTGGCCTTGACGCTGACCCGATCCTGGGAAATCCCCAGGATCTGCGCCACCCGCGCCGCCATGGCGGCGCGATGGGGACCGATCTTGGGGCGCTCGCAGACGATGGTGACGTCCACGTTGACGATGCGGCCGCCTCTGGCGGCCACCAGCGAGGCGGCGTGGGCGAGGAAACGGTGGGATTCCGCGCCCTTCCACCTGGCATTCGACGGCGGGAAGTGGTGGCCGATATCGCCGGCGGCGATGGCGCCCAGGATGGCGTCGGTCAGGGCGTGCAGCGCCACGTCGGCGTCGGAATGCCCTTTCAGCTTCTGGTCGTGGGGCACCTTGACGCCGCACAGCCAGCAGCCGTCTCCGGCCTCGAAACAATGGACGTCGTAGCCGCTGGCGGTCCGGACCTCGCCCGGTCCCTCGAACAGCCGCCGTGCCCGCTCCAGATCGGCGGCGGTGGTGATCTTGACGTTGTCCTCGGCGCCATCGACCAGCGCCACCTTCATTCCGGCCCGTTCCGCCACGGCGGCGTCGTCGGTGAGTTCCTCTCCCGCCACCGCCATGTGGGCGGCCAGGATGTCGGCGTAGCGGAAGCCCTGGGGCGTCTGGGCGCGAAACAGCTGGCTGCGGTCCACGGTATCGGCGACGAAGCCGTCTTGGCCGCGCTTCAGGGTATCGGCGACCGCCACCACCGCCACGGCGGCGGGATGCCGGTCGAGGGCGGCGATGACGCGACCGATGGTGCCGGCATCGATGAAGGGGCGCGCCCCGTCATGGATCAGCACCTTGGAAGGTGCGAGGTCGCGCAGGCTTTCCAGGCCGAGGCGGACGCTGTCCTGACGGCTGGCTCCGCCCGGCACCGGCTCCAGGATGGGCAGGCCGGCGGCGGCGATGTCGTAGATCTGGCGGTCGTCGGGATGGATTACCGCCCGTACCGCGTCGATCTCCGGATTGGTGGCGAAGGCGGCCAGGGTGTGGCGCAGCACCATGCGTCCGGCCAGATCGTGGTATTGCTTGGGCAGGTCGCCGCCGAACCGGCGTCCGCGCCCGGCCGCCACCACCAACACCACCGTCTTTCCCATCGTCGTCCTCCGCCTGAAAGAGCGCCGCAAGCCTAAGCGGCCGGGGAAGATACCTCAACCCCTTTGCGTCCCCTCTTTGCGGCGCGGCAAAGGATGCTATAGTCGGGCCATGTCGTCGGTCGTTCTCACCCTGATCGCCCTCGTGGCCCCGATTCCGGCGGCGCTGGCGCCGTTGCGTCCCGGCGCCGGCCGGGACGGCCTGTTCTGGGCCTTTGTCGTCCTGGCCGTGGCCGCTCCGTCCACGCTGGTTCTCGCCCAGATGGGCAACGTCTGGCAGACCAGCCTGTCGGCCGCCTTGTGGGTCAGCATCGCCGCCTGCGCCGCCCTGTTCGGCCTGCTGGCCGCCGTGACCGCCCAGGCATGGCGGCTGGCGCCGCTGCTGATGCCGTTCCTGGCCACCCTCGGCGGATTGGCCTCGCTGATCGGGCTGGTGGAAAATCCGATTCCGATGGTTGGCGGCGCGCCGCCGGTCTGGCTCGATCTGCACATCGTCGTTTCGGTGCTGACCTACGCCCTGCTGACCCTGGCGGCGGTGGCGTCGCTGGCCGCCTTCCTTCAGGAACGTTCGCTCAAGCGCAAGCATCCGACCCGCCTGACCCGCCTGCTGCCCAGTGTCGCCGATGGCGAGCATCTGGCCGGCTGGCTGCTGGTGGCCGGCGAGGCGGTGCTGGGGCTGGGCCTGCTGACCGGCATGGTCACTCAGTATTTCGAGACCGGCATCCTGCTGCGCCTCCAGCACAAGACGCTGCTGGCGCTGCTGGCCTTCGGCCTGATCGGCCTGCTGCTGGTCGGCCACCGGGTGTGCGGCGTGCGTGGCCGTATGGCCGCCCGCGTCGTGCTGCTGTCGTGGCTTTTGCTGACGCTGGCCTATCCCGGCGTCAAGTTCGTCACCCAGGTGCTGCTGCCTTAGAGCGGCGAGCCCCATATCTGAAGCACCCTGACGGAGTGGATTTGGCTCAGAATCGAGGCAAGGGGCGCCGAGCGTAGCCAGCGCTACGGTCAAGCCCGTTGCCGAAGGTAATGGGGCAAATCCGCCCGTCCCACGCATGCTCCGCATGCATTTTACCGAAGTGTCGGCGAAGCCGACGGCGGGTTTCCATGGGGCGGGCATCCGCTGCGTTCCGCTTCTTGCCCGATGCGCCGCATCGCGCCGCGAAGCGCGCCTCGCGGTCTGTCTCGCCC
Source organism: Magnetospirillum sp. SS-4 (assembly GCF_902729425.1). Taxonomy (GTDB): domain Bacteria; phylum Pseudomonadota; class Alphaproteobacteria; order Rhodospirillales; family Magnetospirillaceae; genus Phaeospirillum. The sequence continues at coordinate 32,598 of NZ_CACVCH010000060.1, forward strand.
CATGAGAAACAGGGCCGTTTCAGATATGGGGCTCGACGCTCTAATCAGGAATTCGGTTGCGTCGATCAGCCCCTGCATAATAAATAAGCAGCTATGAGCGATACCCTGCGACAAAGCCTTCACATCGGGCCGGTCCGGCTCGACAACGCCGTGATCCTGGCTCCCATGGCCGGCGTGACCGACATGCCCACCCGTCGTCTGGTCAAGCGCATGGGGGCCGGCATGGTGGTGTCGGAAATGATCGCCAGCCAGGCCATGATTCGCCAGAACCGCCAGACCATGCGCATGGCGGCCCATACCGCCGAGGAATTCCCGATGGCGGTGCAGCTGGCCGGTTGCGAGCCCAAGGTGATGGCCGAGGCCGCTCGCCTGAACCAGGATCTGGGCGCCGCCGTCATCGACATCAACATGGGGTGCCCGGTCAAGAAGGTGGCACTGAAGGGCGAGGCCGGCTCGGCCCTGATGCGCAACGAAAACCTCGCCGCCCGCATCATGACCGCCGTGGTCGAGGCGGTGGACATTCCGGTGACGCTGAAGATGCGCACCGGCTGGGACCAGACCAGCCGCAACGCCCCCAGCCTTGCCCGCATCGCCGAGCAATGCGGCATCCGCATGGTCACGGTTCATGGCCGCACCCGCAGCCAGATGTACACCGGCTCGGCCGACTGGTCGTTCATCGGCGAGGTCAAGCGCGCCGTGTCCATTCCGGTCATCGGCAATGGCGACGTGGAAAGCATCGACAACGCCCGGCGCATGCTGGACCTGTCCGGCGCCGACGGGGTGATGATCGGCCGGGGAACCTATGGCCGGCCATGGCTGCCGGGGCAGGTGGCCCATTGCCTCGCCACCGGCGAGCGCCGGCCCGACCCTGATCTGGCCGGGCAATACGCCATCCTGACCGAGCATTACGAGGCGTTGTTGCTTCATTACGGAAACGAAGCGGGAGTGCGCAACGCCCGCAAGCATCTGGCATGGTATTCCAAGGGCTTGCCGGGCTCCGCCGAATTCCGCGCCCGCATCAACCAGTTGGGCGATGCCGAGGCGGTCCGCCGGGCGCTTGCCGACTTCTACCTGCCGCTGCTCGACAGGGCGGCGGCGTGACGGCCGGATCGCAATTCCCCGCCGTCGATCCCGGCATGGTGCTGGGATCGTTGGGGGCGGCGGTGCTGGCGCTGGATGCGGCCAACCTGATCCTCTACGCCAATGGCGGCGCCGAGCAGATGTTCGCCTGCGGTTCGGCCTATCTGTGCAATCACCCCATCACCGACTTTCTGCCGGCGGATTCGCCGGTGCTGGCGCTTCTGGATCAGACCCGCGGCGAATGCAGCTCGATCTCCGAGCACGGCATCACCCTGGACACCCCGCGGACCGGGCACCGCACCGTCACCGTCCAGGTGTCGCCCATCACCGAAATGCCGGGATGCCTGGTGGTCAGCCTGCACGAACAATCCATCGCGCTGAAGATCGGCGCCCAGCTGACCAGCCGCCATGCCGCCCGCTCGGTCACCGCCATGGCCTCGATACTGGCCCACGAGGTCAAGAATCCATTGTCCGGCATTCGCGGCGCCGCCCAGTTGCTGGAGCAGAACGCCAGCGAGGACGATTGCATCCTGACCCGGCTGATCTGCGACGAGGCCGACCGCATCGTGGCCCTGGTGGACCGCATGGAGATCTTCTCCGACAATCCCAATGTGGTCCGCCAGCCGGTCAACATCCACCGGGTGCTGGAGCATGTGCGCCGCATCGCCGAGGCCGGATTCGCCCGCCATCTGCGGCTGGTCGAGAACTACGACCCGTCGCTGCCCGACGTGCTGGGCGATCGCGACCAGCTGATCCAGGTTTTTCTCAATCTGGTCAAGAACGCCGCCGAGGCGGCGCCCGAGGACGGGGGCGAGATCGTGCTGTCCACCGGCTATCAGCACGGCATCCGGCTGGCCCTGCCCGGCAGCGAGACCAAACGCCATCTGCCGCTGGTGGTCAGCATCCAGGACAACGGTCCCGGCATCCCCGAGGACCTGTGGCCGAACCTGTTCGACGCCTTCGTCACCACCAAGGTTTCGGGAACCGGGCTGGGGCTGGCCCTGGTGGCCAAGATCGTCGGCGATCACGGCGGTATCATCGAATTCGACAGCGTGCCCCGGCGCACCATCTTCCGGGTGATGCTGCCGATGGTTCAGGATGGGGACAGATGACCATCACCATGAGCACGAATCCCGCCACCATCCTGGTGGCCGACGACGACCGCGGCATCCGCACCGTGCTGACCCAGGCCCTGGGCCGCGCCGGCTACGAGGTGCGGACCACCGGCAACGCCGCCACCTTGTGGCGCTGGGTGTCGGATGGCGACGGCGACCTGGTGATCACCGACGTGGTGATGCCCGACGAAAGCGGTCTCGACCTGCTGCCGCGCATCAAGAAGATCCGCCCCGATTTGCGGGTGATCGTCATGAGCGCCCAGAATACCCTGCTGACGGCGGTCAAGGCGACCCAGCGCGGCGCCTTCGAATACCTGCCGAAGCCGTTCGACCTCAAGGAACTGGTCAGCGTGGTCGGCCGGGCGCTGTCGGCGCCGCGAGGCCCGGCGGCCGAGGCCGGAGCCGGCGACGACGAGGAAAAGCTGCCGCTGATCGGCCGCTCGGCCGCCATGCAGGATATCTATCGCACCCTGGCGCGGCTGATGGGCACCGACCTGACGGTGATGATCACCGGCGAGTCCGGCACTGGCAAGGAACTGGTGGCCCGCGCGCTGCACGATTACGGCAAGCGCCGCAACGGCCCCTTCGTCGCCATCAACATGGCGGCCATCCCCCGCGAACTGATCGAAAGCGAATTGTTCGGCCACGAGAAAGGCGCCTTCACCGGCGCCACCCAGCGTTCAAGCGGCCGTTTCGAGCAGGCCGAGGGTGGAACCTTGTTTCTCGACGAGATCGGCGACATGCCGCCCGAGGCCCAGACCCGGCTGCTGCGCGTCCTTCAGGAGGGCGAATACACCACCGTCGGCGGCCGCGTTCCCATCCGCGCCAATATCCGCATCGTCGCCGCCACCCATCGCGATCTGACCCAGCTGATTCGCCAGGGACTGTTCCGCGAGGACCTGTTCTACCGCCTCAACGTGGTGCCGATCCGTCTGCCGCCCCTGCGCGAGCGGAGCGAGGACATCCCCGAACTGGTCCGGCACTTCCTGAGCCAGGCCGGTTCGGAAGGGTTGCCGGCCAAGAGCATCGACGCCCAGGCCATGGAACGGCTGAAACGGCACCGCTGGCCCGGCAATGTGCGCGAGCTGGAAAACATGGTCCGCCGCCTTGCCGCCCTCTACTCGCAGGAGGTGATCGGCATCGACGTGATCGAGACCGAACTGGCGGGAGGTGCGCCCATCGCCGAGTCCTTGGGGGGCGGGGTTGAGGGCGAGGGGCTGTCGGCCATGGTCGAGCGCCATCTGCGCGAGTATTTCGGAAACCACGGCGATTCCCTGCCGCCGGCCGGGCTTCACGACCGGGTGCTGCGCGAGGTGGAAAAGCCGCTGGTCACCCTGGCCATGGAGGCGACCCGCGGCAACCAGATCAAGGCGGCTCATCTTCTGGGGCTCAACCGCAACACCTTGCGCAAGAAGATCAAGGATCTGGATATCCAGATCAGCCGCGGCCTCAAATAGCCATGGCCGACCTGTCGCGACGCCTGGCCTATGTCCTGACCGTCGTTGCGGTCGTGTCGGTGTTCTCCACCGTCTGGGCCATGATGACGGCGGGCAGCCAGGGGCCGGACCCTCGCACCATCATGATGCTGCTGTCGGTGGATGGCATTCTCCTGCTGGCCCTGGGCGCCGTGGTGGGGCAGCGCGTCCTCGACGTCCTGCGCGAGCGGCGGCGGGGGTCGTCCGGTTCCCGCCTGCATCTGCGCTTCATCGTCCTGTTCGCCCTGGTGGCGGTGACGCCATCGGTGCTGATGTCGGTGGGGTCTGCCGCCTTTTTCCGCTATGGCGTCGAAAGCTGGTTCTCCGACCGGGTGCGGACCGCGTTGCAGGCCTCGCTGGAGGTGGCGCGCGCCTATCTTGAGGAGCACAAGCAGATCATCGGCGGCGACGCGCTCGCCATGGCCAACGACATCAACCGCGAGGGCTCGATGCTGCTGCGCTCGCCGCAGGCCTTCGTCCAATTCGTCGGCACCCAGGCGGCGGTCCGCGGCCTGACCGAGGCCATCGTGTTCGACGGGCGCGGCACCATTATCGCCCGTTCCGGCCTGATCTTCGCGGCCGAGGCCAATATCAGCCAGATTCCGCAATGGGCCTTCGACAAGGCGCGGTCGGGCGACGTCGCGGTACTGACCAGCAGCGGCGACGACCGGGTGCGGGCACTGGTGATGCTGACCGGCCTGTTCGGCGATACCTATCTGTTCGTCGGCCGCTTCGTCGATCCCAAGGTGGTCGGCCATATGGAGCAGACCTCCGAGGCGGTGGCGCAGTACGAGCGGCTGGAAGGGCGGCGCTCGGGCCTTGAAACCGCCTTCTCGCTGGTGTTCGTCGTGGTCGCCCTCCTGCTGGTTCTGACCTCGGTCTGGGTCGGCCTGTCCATGGCGACCCGGCTGGCCACTCCCATCGCCCGGTTGATCGATGCCGCCGAACGGGTGCGGTCCGGCGACCTGGACGCCCGTGTCGCCGAGGATGCCGCCGACGAGGTCGGCGTGCTCAGCCGCGCCTTCAACCGCATGACCCACCAGTTGTCCTCCCAGCGCGACGATCTGATGGGGGCCAATCGCGAACTGGACGAGCGTCGTCGCTTCACCGAGACGGTTCTGGCCGGCGTGTCGGCCGGCGTCATCGGCCTGGACCGCCAGGGCCGCATCCATCTGCCCAACCGTTCCGCCAGCGAACTGGTTGGCCGGCCACTGGAGGAGGCGGCGGGCAGGGACCTGCGCGAGGTGCTGCCCGAACTGGCGGAATCCCTGGACGAGGTGGTTCGCCGCCCCGACCGTCTGGTTCAGCACGAGATTCGCCTCGCCACTCCCGGCGGGCGGTCCCGCATCCTGCTGGTGCGGGTCGCCGCCGAACATCTGGACGGTGAGATCATCGGCTTCGTCGTCACCTTCGACGACATCACCGAACTGGTCTCGGCCCAGCGCAAGGCCGCATGGGCCGACGTGGCGCGGCGCATCGCCCACGAGATCAAGAATCCGCTGACCCCGATCCAGCTATCGGCGGAACGCCTGAAGCGTAAATATCTCAAGGAGATACAGTCCGATCCAGAGACATACGTCACGCTGATCGAGACCATCGTCCGTCAGGTGGGCGATATCGGCCGCATGGTGGACGAGTTCTCGTCCTTCGCCCGCATGCCGGCGCCGCAGATGAAGCCGGACGATCTTGCCGACATCTGCCGACAGGCTCTGTTCCTGCAACGCACCGGTTCTCCCGAGGTCGATTTCGTCGGCGTGATTCCCGATCACAAGGTGCCGGTGGTCTGCGATGGCCGCCTGATCGGCCAGGCGCTGACCAATCTGCTGAAGAACGCCGTCGAGGCCATCCAGGGGCGCGACGATCCCGGCGCGGCGCGGGGCCGCATCACCCTTGGTCTGGTTCTTCAGCCCGAGCGGCTGGCGGTCGAGATCGTGGATAACGGCCGCGGCCTGCCCACGGAAAACCGCGAACGGCTGACCGAGCCCTATGTGACGACCCGGGCCAAGGGAACCGGATTAGGCCTTGCCATCGTCAAGAAGATCATGGAAGACCATGGCGGTGATCTGTATCTTGAGGATGCGCCTGGAGGCGGCGCCAAGGTGGCCCTGATCTTCCCCGTCACCGAACAGCCACTCCCCCAGGCCTCCGCCGAACCGACGGTATCCCATGGCGCATGACATCCTGATCGTCGATGACGAGGGCGATATTCGCGCCCTGATCGCCGGCATTCTTGAAGATGAGGGCCACGCCACCCGGCAGGCCTCCAATTCGGACGAGGCGCTGGACGGCATCCGTTCCCGCCGCCCCAATCTGGTTATCCAGGACATCTGGCTGCAAGGCTCGCGCCTCGACGGTCTGGGCGTGCTGGAGGCGGTCAAGCGCGATCATCCGGAAGTGCCGGTGGTGATGATTTCCGGCCACGGCAACATCGAAACCGCGGTTCAGGCCATCAAGCACGGCGCCTACGACTTTATCGAAAAGCCGTTCAAGGCCGACCGGCTGTTGCTGGTTGTCGACCGCGCCATCGAGGCCGCCCGCCTGCGGCGCGAGATCGAGGATCTGAAGCAGCGTTCGGGCGCCAGCGTCGATCTGGTGGGCAATTCCGCCGCGGTCGCCCAGGTGCGCCAGTCGCTGGAGCGGGTGGCCCCCACCAATTCCCGGGTCCTGATCACCGGCCCGGCCGGATCGGGCAAGGAGGTGGTGGCCCGGCTGATTCATTCGCGTTCCCGCCGTGCCGAGGGTGCCTTCGTGGTGCTGAACTGCGCCGCCATGCATCCCGACCGCATGGAGATCGAGCTGTTCGGAACCGAACACGGACTGGACGGTCCCGATTCCCCGCGCAAGATCGGCACCTTCGAGCAGGCCCATGGCGGAACCTTGCTGCTGGACGAGGTGGCCGACATGCCGCTGGAGACGCAGGGCAAGATCGTCCGGGTGCTCCAGGACCAGATGTTCGAGCGGGTGGGGGGCGGAAAAAGGGTCGAGGTCGATGTCCGCGTCATCGCCACCACCAATCGCGATCTCCAGTCCGAGATGGCGCAGGGCCGCTTCCGCGAGGATCTGTTCTACCGCCTCAACGTGGTTCCAGTGCGCATCCCCTCGTTGCGGGACCGCAAGGACGACATTCCGGCGTTGTCGCGCCAGTTCATGCAATTGTCGGCGACGGTGGCCGGGGTTCAGCCCCGCGGCTTCGCCGAGGACGCCATGGCGGCGCTTCAGGCCTATGACTGGCCCGGCAATGTCCGCCAGCTGCGCAACGTCATCGACTGGCTGCTGATCATGGCGCCCGGCGATTCCCGCGACCCCATCCGCGCGGACATGCTGCCCGGCGAGATCGGCGCCATCACGCCGGCGGTGCTGCGCTGGGAGAAGTCCAGCGAGATCATGACCCTGCCGCTGCGCGAGGCCCGCGAGCTGTTCGAGCGCGAATACCTGCTGGCCCAGGTCAACCGTTTCGCCGGCAATATCTCCCGAACCGCCGCCTTCGTCGGCATGGAGCGTTCGGCGCTTCATCGCAAGCTGAAGCTGCTCGGCGTCAACACGGACGAAAAGAAATGAAGGTCATCGTCTGCGGCGCCGGCCAGGTCGGCTTCAACATCGCCCACTATCTGGCGGGCGAGCATAACGACGTCACCATCATCGACCAGCGTCCCGAGTTGATCCGCAAGGTCAGCGACACCCTGGACGTCCAGGTGGTGCAGGGCTTCGCCTCCCATCCCGCCGTGCTGGAACAGGCGGGCGCCGCCGATGCCGACATGCTGATCGCCGTCACCGCCGCCGATGAGGTCAACATGGTGGCCTGTCAGGTGGCGCATTCCTTGTTCAACGTGCCCACCAAGATCGCCCGTGTCCGCAGCCAGAGCTATCTTCATCCCCTCTGGGCCAATCTGTTCTCGCGCGAGCATTTGCCCATCGACGTCATCATCAGCCCCGAGATCGAGGTTGCCCGCGCCATCACCCGCCGGCTTCAGGTTCCCGGAGTCATCGACGTCATCCCCCTGGCCGGCGACAAGGTGCGGCTGATCGGAGTGCGCTGCGCCGAGCAATGCCCACTGATCAACACGCCGCTGCGCCAGTTGACGGTGCTGTTTCCCGATCTCGCCATCGTCATCATCGGCATCGTCAGGGACGGCAAGCCCCTGGTTCCCACCGGCGAGGACCAGATGCAGGAAGGCGACGAGGTTTATTTCGTCGTCGATACCAATCATGTGGAACGCGCCCTGGCGGCATTCGGTCGCGAGGATAAGGAAGCGCGTCGCATCGTCATCTTCGGTGGCGGCAATATCGGACTGTTCCTGGCCCAGCAATTGGAGGAGTCGCATCCCGGCGCCTCCATCAAGGTGATCGAGGCCGACCGGGCGCGGGCCGAGTTCGTCGCCAAGAGCCTGACCCGTTCGGTGGTGCTGAACGGCGACGTGCTCGACCCCGATATCCTGGAAGAGGCCTCGGTCGCCGCCGCCGAGGCGGTGGTGGCGGTCACCAACGACGACGAGACCAACATCCTGGCCGGCCTGCTGGCCAAGCGCTACGGCTGCGACCGGACCATGGCGCTGATCAACAAGACCACCTACAACGCCCTGGTGGGGCCGCTGGGCATCGACGTGGTGATCTCGCCCCGCGCCATCACGGTGTCCAACATCCTCCAGCACGTCCGCCGCGGCCGCATCCATGCCGTCCATTCGCTGCACGAGGGCTTTGGCGAACTGATCGAGGCCGACGCCCTGGAGACCTCCAACCTGGTGGGCAAGCCGCTGCGCGAGGTCAAGTTGCCGGCCGGCGTCCTGCTGGGCGCCGTCGTCCATAATGGCCAGGTGATCAGCCCGCGTGGCAGCACCGTGGTGCAGTCGGGCGACCGCGTCATCCTGTTCGCCACCGCCGAGGCGGTGAAGAAGGTGGAAAAGATGTTCTCGGTCCGGCTGGAGTTCTTTTGATCGTGAGCGAACGTCTTCAGCGTCCCCGCGCCGTTCTCTTCGATTGGGACAACACCCTGGTGGATTCCTGGGACTGCATTCGTGAATCCTACAACATGACCTTCCGCCATTTCGGCATGCCGGACTGGAGCATGGAAGAAACCAGGGAGCGCGTCGCCGCCTCGATGCGCGATTCCTTTCCCGCCATGTTCGGCGATCGCTGGCACGAGGCCAGGGACGTGTTCACCGCCAGCTTCGCCGCCATCCACATGGATCATCTTCGGCCGCTGCCTGGCGCCGACGACCTGCTGGATGTCCTGGCCGAAGCCGGCATCACGCTGGCGGTGGTCAGCAACAAGCGCGGCTCGTTCCTGCGCAGGGAGGCCGAGGTCATGGGCTGGACTCCCCGCTTCGCCGCCCTGGTCGGCGCCGACGACGCGCCCGCCGACAAGCCCGACCCGGCGCCGGTTCATCTCGCCCTGAGAGATACCGGCCTGGAGGCCGGACCGCAGGTATGGTTCGTCGGCGATTCACCCATCGACTCCCATTGCGCCGTCAACTCCGGTTGCGTTCCGATCATCATCCGGCCGCACCCCTCATACGAAGGTGAATTTCCCTATCCTCCCGTATTATTCCTGTCGGGGTGTCGCGAATTGTCCAATCTGCTGCGTGAACTATAGGTTCCCATCGCCGCGAATTGGTGATAACGAAATGGGTTCGACGGGGAGGGTCCCAGACCCCACTCCAATAACCATAATCGGGCAAATAAGAACGGATCACACCCATGTCCGCGGAAAAGTCCCAGAATGTGCAGGATGTGTTTCTTAACACCATCCGCAAGAACAAGACCCCGGTCACGATCTTCCTGGTCAACGGCGTCAAGCTTCAGGGAATCGTCACCTGGTTCGACAATTTTTCGGTGCTTCTGCGCCGGGATGGCCATACCCAGCTTGTGTACAAGCACGCCATCTCGACGGTGATGCCGTCCACGCCGATCTCGCTGTTCGAGCCGCCGGTCAAGGAAAACGGCGAAGAGTAAGTGGCAAACGGACAAACCGGCCCCTCGGCACCCCCGCGCCAGCGCGCCATGGTCGTTCACCCCGCCTTCAAGGCGGGGGAACCCATGCGCCTGCCCGAGGCCCGTCTCGCCGAGGCGGTCGGATTGGCCCAGGCCATCGATCTCGACATCATCGCCGCCGAGGCGGTCGGCGTCGCCAAGAAGCGGCCGGCGACCCTGCTGGGCAAGGGGGCGGTGGAGCGTCTGGCCGAGACCGTCGCCGAAGCCGAGATCGCCCTGGTGGTGGTCGACGGTCATCTGTCGCCGGTTCAGCAGCGCAACCTTGAAAAGGCGTGGGCCTGCAAGGTCATCGACCGCACCGGTCTGATCCTGGAGATTTTCGGCGCCCGTGCCCGCACCCGCGAGGGCCGTTTGCAGGTGGAACTGGCGGCGCTCAGCTACCAGCGTTCGCGGCTGGTGCGGTCCTGGACCCATCTGGAACGCCAGCGCGGCGGCTTCGGCTTCCTGGGCGGCCCCGGTGAAACCCAGATCGAGGCCGACCGCCGCATGATCGGCGAGCGCATCACCAAGCTGGAACGGGAGCTGGAGGACGTCAAGCGTACCCGCGACCTGCACCGCAAGGCGCGCCGGCGGGTGCCTTATCCCATCGTGGCGCTGGTGGGCTATACCAATGCCGGCAAGTCCAGCCTGTTCAACACCGTCACCCGCGCCGAGGTGCTGGCCAAGGACATGCTGTTCGCGACCCTTGATCCCACCATGCGCACCCTGGTGCTGCCGTCGGGGCGCAGGATCATTTTGTCCGATACGGTCGGCTTCGTCTCCGACCTGCCGCATGAACTGGTCGCCGCCTTCCGCGCCACCCTGGAAGAGGTGTTGGAGGCCGACGTGGTGGTGCATGTGCGCGACGTCTCGCATCCCGACAGCGAGGCCCAGGCCGCCGACGTGGAAACGGTGCTGCGGGAACTGGGGCTGGCCGAGGTGGTCGACCGCGGTCTGGTCGAGGCGCTCAACAAGATCGACCTGCTGGACGAGCCTCGCAAGGCCGAGGTGCTCAATCAGGCCCGGCGGCGAAGCGACGCGGTGGCGTTGTCGGCGCTGACCGGCGAGGGGCTGTCAGACCTGCTGGAAAATCTGGATTCCCGGCTCGGGGCGGAACGTCAGGTTATCGATGTTTCCCTGCCGCTGGACGACGGTGCCTCGATCTCATGGCTGTACCGTCATGGCGAGGTGGTGGCACGGCGCGACGACCAGGCCCACGCCTTCATGCGGGTCAAGCTTGACCCCGCCGATATCCGGCGGTTCCAGCAACGTCAGGCCGGCGGACGGGGGATGCCATGAATCCCGACCGTGTCGCCGGAATCATCCGCGAGGCGGCCCAGGCGGAAATCCTGCCGCGCTTCGGCCATCTGGCCGCCGGCGACGTCCGCGAGAAGAAGCCGGGCCAATTGGTGACCGAGGCCGACGTGGCGGCCGAGGCGGTGCTGTCGCGCCGTCTGACGGACCTTCTGCCCGGCTCCATGGTGGTGGGGGAGGAGGCGGTGGACGCCGCGCCGGACCTCCTCGACAGATTGGAGGGACTGGGGACGGTCTGGGTGATCGATCCTGTCGACGGAACCGCCAATTTCGCCAAAGGTAATCCGCGCTTCGCCGTCATCATCGCCCTGGTGATCGACGGCGTCACCCGCGCCGGCTGGATTCACGACCCGATCACCGACCGGATGGTGACCGCCGAGGCGGGGCAGGGGGCCTGGATGGAGGATCGGCGTCTGTCGGTGCTGCCCGATGGACCGCTGGACAGCCTGCGCGGTTCGGTCAAGCGCTCCGGCCGGCTGTCGTCGCTGGTGGCCCAGGTCGGCCGCCGGGGCAGTGCCGCCCACGATTACCTCGATCTGGTGACCGGCGTTCTCCACTTCGCTCACTTCAAGAAGCTGATGCCGTGGGATCATGCCGCCGGCGTGCTGATCCACGCCGAGGCCGGCGGCTTTGGCCGCCTGATGACGGATATGCCCTACCAACCGGTGTTCTGCCGAGCCGGGCTGCTGCTGGCCCCGTCGGAGCCAAGCTGGCGCAGCCTCAGCGCGGTGATCGAGCAGGGGTGAGGCCTGTCCGGAGCCGGCGAAGAATTACCAGGGCTTTCGGGAAAAAGCGCTTGCAAGCCCCCCGGAATTCCGACATAAAGCCTGCCTCGCGCCTCGACGTCCCCATCGTCTAGAGGCCTAGGACACCGCCCTCTCACGGCGGTAACCGGGGTTCGAATCCCCGTGGGGACGCCAGCGACTTTTTCCAAGGAAAATCAAGCCTCGCCGAACGGATCTGATCCGCGTGTGGACCCACATGTGGACCCGTCGGAGCCATGGCCTATCTCACCCGCAAACCAAGCGGACGGTATCACGTCCGCGTCAGAGTGCCTCTTGACCTCGTGCCCCGCCGCCTCATCCCGTCGTGGCGCGCCCAGGGCATGCTCCTGGCCGCCGTGGCTGTGGCCGCCGAGCCCGAGCGTGAGCGGCGCGCCGCCGAGGCCGCTGGGGAGGCTGGCGAGGGTGGGGCGATCGAATCCGTCCCGACCGGCGACGACGAGGCATGGGTGGGGCCGTCCGACGACGACCTTGCAGCCGCCGAGGCGTTCGGCGGGTGGGGGCCGTGAGGATGCGGCCCCCGAACGAACACGGTCTCCAGGACCTTTTTCACCTCCGCCCCTTCAGCCGCCCCGTCAGGGGCACGGGTCGGGGCAGTGTCAAGGGCAAGTCGCTTCGCGATGCGCTACGCGCACCCTTGACCCCCCCCTCAGGCCCGTGCCCCTGACGGGGCGGCTGAAGGGGCTACACTGAAAAAGGTCAAAGGGTCGGAGCCATAGACACACCCCCAGGGGTGGTCTGTTTTCCGCTCGCCGCTCGGGCAGGGGCTCCCTCAAAAAGGCCCCTCTGATGTCCGCCTGGGCGGGGGCCGCA
>NZ_CACVCH010000061.1 GCF_902729425.1 Magnetospirillum sp. SS-4
GCGGGTGCCGGTAATGGCGCGAGCCACCGCCGACAGCGACTGGTAGGGGCGCCCCTGGTATTCGAAGCCGTCCTCGCGCACGGTGACGCAATGCTCGACACCCTTCCATTCGCGCACCAGCCTTGTGCCTGCGATGGGGCGGTCCAACTCCTTCTTGCGACGGCCCTTGGTGGTGTCGAAATCCTCGGCCATGTTTTCCAGGCGGGCGATGGTGGTGACCGCCAGCCCGCCATAGGCCAGTTCCTGAAGGCGGTAGGCCAGGCGGCTTTCCAGGAAGGTGCGGTTGTAGGGCGGCGCCTCGGCCTCGAACAGGTCGCGCCACAGCGTCTTCAGGTCGGGGATTGGTGCGATCTTCAGGGCGGCAAGGCGGGCCAGCAGGGGTTCCTCGGTCATGATTTCCTCCGTCGGTTGACGGGGACATGACCGCTCTGGCGGGCCGTGAAGTCGACGGAACTCTCTCCGCGGTCAGCAGATAGACGACTGGACTTCCGCGCCTTCAGCCGGATCAGGCCAGTGGCCAGGATGTCGGCGACCTCGTCGAGGCGCTCAGGCTGGGTCATGCGATCGGGATGAAGGGCGTTGTGCATTGGAATGTCATCGGCCTGTCTCGGGTGGCGCGAGGCTATGGACGTGCCCTATCCACCGATACGTCTAAACCGGTGATCCCACTGGAATGGGCAAGGAGGTGAACCGTTCCACCCAAGAGCCCAGGAGAGGACTTTCTCCGCTTGATAGATGCCACCGACAGAGCGATGGATGGCTTCGCCAGCAACGGAGGAAGCCATGATGAAGCACATCGACAGCGCCAAGGTTATCGACGCCCTTTTTGCCAGGAAGGCCGAATTCGATGCCATGCTGGCCCGGCTTCAGGAATTGAGCGCCGACCACTTCAACTGGTCACCGGACGAGATCACCTGGGGCCATGTCGGCACCCTGGCCCATTACGCCGAGATGTTGAAGCGGATCTCCGACAGCGCCTTCCACGAGGGCGAGTTCGCCGAGTAGCCGATCAGCTCCGTACCACCCCGTCCGGCGTCACGCTGGCGGGGTTTGGGGTGGTGCAGGCGCGGGACGGTCCCGCGTCGCATCCCGGAGGGAACCACCATGTCGTTGTCCGATACCCAAGCCGTCATTCTGTCCACCGCCTGCGCCCGCGAAGGCGGCTTCCTGCTGCCGATCACCGCCGCCTTGAAGGGGGGCGCGGTGAAGATGGTGCTGACCAGCCTGATCAAGAAGGAACTGGCCGAGGAAATCCCTGCCGAACCCGGCGCCCCGGTCTGGCGCGAGGATGAGGACGGCCCCCCGCTCACCCTGCGGGCCACACCCACCGCTTACGAGGCATTGGGCATGGATGCCGACGCGGGGGCGGAGACGGTTCCGGAAGTGGTGTCGGCGGCGGACATGGCGGACCAGCCGGAAACCCCGCCCTCGGAAGCCCTGGGCGCGAACAGGCCGCGCAAGCCCCGCGAGGGCACCAAACAGGAGGCCCTGATCGCCATGCTGAAGCGGCCCGAGGGGGCCAGCATTGCTGAGATCATGGCGGAGACCGGATGGTTGGCGCACAGCATCCGGGGCTTTATCGCAGGCACGGTGAAGAAGAAACTGGGCCTGACGGTCACCAGCGAGAAACATGAAGCCAGAGGCCGCACCTACCGGCTGGTTGGTTGAGGACCGGCCCATGCCCCGCTATCGCGTCATCATCACCCGCGACGTCACCGAAAGCACATTGGTCGAGGTCGAAGCGGAAACGCCCGAACTGGCTGAAGCGGCAGCATTCGACACGCTGTACGCCAGCGCCGATACCGAGTGGGAACTCGACGAGGGGTCCTGGAACAGGGGCGATTCCCACGTCACCGATATGGATGAACTGCCCTGATGGCGCTTGACCTCGGTCGGAACCATCAGAGCGCCTTCTTCAGCGCCGCCGTTGCGCTGAACTTGATGGTGGTCGAGGCGATAATTTCGATGGCGGCTCACCATGGTCCTCGTCCGTGTCGAATGGGATCAGTGGAGTGGGTCGGCGGCGCTCATCATGCCGGTGAGCAAGGGATGGATGTTGTCCGCGAACGGATTGACCACGGTCACCCCGCGCCAGGTAAATCCTTCGTGCAAATCCTCGGTCAGCAGCAGACGGCATCCGGCCTCGGCGGCGACGGCCAGGATCAGTGCATCCCAGAACGACAGCCGGTGATCGGCCACCAGGTCCAGCGCCGACAGCAGGGCGGAAGACGATGTATCCCGACAGATCAGAGCATCCATCCACGACAAGATGGCATCCCGCGCGGCCTCGGGCGTGCGGCTGGCCTTGACCGTCAGCACACGATGCAGTTCTCCAAGAACCTGCACCGGAACCAGCGCCATGCCCGATGGCAGGGCCGCGATGATCTCCAAGGCGCGAGCCTGGCGGCGGGCATCGTTGACGCCCTCGGCATAGGCCAGGACGTTGGTGTCGAGCGCCAGCATGGGATCAGCCCTCGTACAACTCGTAACGGGTCCAGGTGGCCCCGATGGCAGGCTGTTCGCGCAGGCGCATCAACAGCGCAGCTCGAGCGCTGTCCCGTCCCGGCAGGTCGGCTTCGCCCACGGGCGATATCCGCGCCACCGGCTTGCCGCGCGATGTAACCACGATGGTCTCGCCTTCGCTCACGTCGCGAAGAAGCTTCGAAAACTCGCGATTGGCATCGGCGGCGGGAATGGTGCGCATCGAGTTCTCCATGGCGGAAGATGTAGTGATAAACACTACATGGCGGCCGATGGCCCTGCAACCTTTCTTCGAGACGAGGTGGTACAGGCCGGGCGGCGCCTACCCATTCGGGCAGTTACCACAAAACCACCCATTCGGGGGGTTTTTGGGTAGTTTCCAGCGGGTGGTTACCACCATGGTTTCCACCCCGGCTACCACCCTCAACACCTCATAAATCCTGATGTTTCCGGTGGCCATGGTGGTAACTGGAAACCTGGGTGGTAACCCAGATTTTTTGCCTGTCGCTAGCGATATTCGGCGCTGTTGCCCCCCGTATAGCAAAAGTGCCAGGGAGGACCCAAAAGCGTCACGAGCACTACTTTTGGTGGGCGATGCGTTATTCTTCCACATCCCATCGGACCAGAGGCCCGAGGCGCTGTTCCAGCCACGCCTTCGGGTCTTTGATCATATCCAGATCGAACATTGCCCGTCGGGGCTTCTGCCCGGCACCGGCGGGCTGGTAGGTCGCTGTGACCGAGGACCGTAACATCTCGCTATTAGAGATATTCCTATAATAGCAGTTTGTTACCCTCCTCCAGCGGTCCTGCTTCGCTGCCTCGGGTGTCGGCCACAGATCGGGAAAGCACCGCGCCCGGTCGGCGGCGTTGTCCAGCATCACCCCATGGGTGGCCATGATATCGGTGCGGCCGGGGCGGGCCTCGTCCCAGGACAGCACCGTGTCGATGGTGACCGGCAGAACCACGTCGGTCAGTAAGTCCACCTCCAGCGGCGTCTCGGAGGTCCGGTTGACACCGCGTCCACGACCGATGGCCTGGATCAGTTCCGCCTCGCAGATGCTCCACCGAATGGCCTCGGCCAGAGGATCGGCATGATGATCGCCCGGCAGGATTTGGGTGCCGCCATCGGCCAAACGGATCGCCCGTTTGCTTTCGCCATACCACCAGGACCGCCCGCCAGCCGCTTCGACGGGGCGATTGGTCATGGCTCGGGCCAGATGCTCCACCGCCGCCGGACTCGGCAGCGTGCGTCCCAGGATCAGCATGCCGGCCACCCCACCCCAGCGGTCAAGGCCGCTCAGCGCATTGAAATGGACCACATCTACATTGGCAGGCAGACCGCTGGTCCGCAGATGGTCGAGCGTGTCCTTCTGGCCGATCACCAGAAGATCGGGACCATCCCTGCCACGGCCACGCAGGGCGGCGGCGCGCAGGGCGATGATGGCGGCGATATCACGCCGATGAGTCTCGGCCGCAGCCCGGTCGCGGTCGCGCGCTGCTTCCGGCGGGCACAGCGCCTTGGCCGAGGTCGGAGCGTCCAGAACCTGCCGGACGATAACATGGGGCTGCCGCGCCAGGACCGGCGGGGCGAAGACCATGTCCGGCAGATAGGGGCGGACCAATTCCTCACTCAGGGTGGCGTCGAGATGCAGCACCGGCACTCCGTCGGCCCATCCTTCCCGCAATGGCGCCCGCCAGGCAAGGCGCAACGACCGCACGCTGCCCGATTTGGTCTGGTCATCGAACAGCGTCACCCCGGCGGCATCGTGGTCTCCGTCGAGGGCATCGGCCAGCAGGGTCCACAGCGCGGCCGCTCGCCCAGGTGGCGCCCATGGTTCGTCCGCAGGTGGCAGCACCTTGTGGATGCGGTCCATCCGCTGGCCCGCATTCATGCCCGGCAGCAGGCCGGGATTGCGCAGACGCCGCCGCTCCAGCCCGGAGGCAATCCGGCACGTTTTGGCGCTCAGGCCGCTGGCGCGAAGCGCGGCAACGGTAATCATGCCCTTGTCGTGGGTGGTGAGCATGCAATGCAATTTCCGCCGGGCCTCGACCAGATCGGCGGTGACATCCCAGTCGGGCCTGTTCAGGACATCGTAGCACAGCACCCCGGCGGGACTGAGGCCATCCAGCGACAGCACCGCCCGCCCGTCGATGCCGCGCAATCCGGCCTGCCAGAACGCCTCGTCGATCACCAGTAGGCGGGCGGTGCCGATGGCGGCGGGCTTCTGGTGGAACAGGCTGTCATGGGCGCACAGGATGACGCTCGCCGCCTGGGCCTCGGCCTTCTGCCGCTGGTAGCCACAGACATGGTAATGGGGGCAGATGTGGAGCGTTCCCTTCCGCTTGAGCTTGCACACGGCCTGCTCGACCGGTTGCTCCACCTCCAGCGCGTCGAACTGGGCAGCCGGGTCCAGGCACATCAGGCGTTCGGGATCGTCCGGCGTTGGATCAGGCGCGGTACGGCCCCGCCACACCATGGCTGCCACCCCGAGAGCGGCGAAGGCCGCCACCTGCTCACATCCCAGATCATGGCGGGGCAGCGCGATGACGATCTTGCCTCCGCCGGGCAGGCCGTCCACCAGTACAGAGGTGATGGCCCGACGGGCCACCGAGGTCTTGCCCAGGCCGACATCCACCGGCAGTGCCAACTGGGGCGGCGGGTTGAGATCGATGCCGACACCCTGCCAGCAGGTGACCACTTCGGCCATGAAGACGTTGATCCGCTCCTCCAATGCCGCCCGAGCCTCGGCGACCGACAGGGTGGGAGCCGGATAGGCCGGGGCCGGAGTGGATGGAGCAGTCGCGGCGGCAATGCGGTGCCGGACCTCGTCCGCGCCGAGGCCAAGCGCCAGGTCGTTGAAATCCCCCGGCAGCGGCGGAACGGCCAGCCGCCCGCCCACCGCCTCGGCGGCATGTGTCGCGGCGGCCAGGCCGGGATTGGCATCCCGGTCGGGCTTGAGGTCGTTGTCGGCGGCGACGATGATGTCGAGAGCGGGGTAACGCTGCCGAATCCGTGTCGCCACCGGCCGTAGATTTCCGGCATCCATGGCGGCGACGATCGGCAGCCCTGTGGCGTCATGGATCGAGGCGCCGGTGACCCAGCCTTCGCAGATCACCACCCTGGGGGCCGTGCCCAGCGGCGGGCCGATGCGGGCGAAATGTCCGGCCTTGGCTCCGCCCTTGAGGAAGCGTTTGGTGCCGTCGCCGTCGATCCATTGGATGGTGTGGATCGTCTCATCCAGGTCGATCAGCGGGATGACCAGACGCCCGGCGGAATCCTGACGCAGGTCGTGCGGGGCGACGCCCTTGCGACGCAGATAGGGATGGTCCGCCGCCACCGGGGCGGCCATGTCCCAGAGGGTCCGGGCGGCAATGCGGGCGCGGGAATGTCGGGCATCGTCAGCGGCCGGTTCGGGGTCCTTCCTCCTGGGGGGCGATGGAGCCGTCCGCTCCAGTCCCAGCCACCGCCGCGCCCAATCCGCCGCCGCCTGCCAGTCGTCGCCACGTTCTCGCTGGATCAGCTCCACGGGGCCGCCGCCAGTCCCGGCTTCATGGTCGAACCACTGTCCGGCCCGTTGTCCCGCCACCACCGCCGACAGACTGCCGCGCCGGTTCCAGCGCCATTCGCCGCCCATGCGGCTGACGGGTTTTCCCAGCAGATTGAGCAGTAGGTCCGGCCAGCGCTCGTGCAAGCCCGCCCGCACATCGGTAAGGCTGCCGGTGTCGGGATGGTCTCGAACGGAGGGCGCGGGTTGGTGCGAAATCGGAATCCCCTGGGGCAGGAGACTCCGGAAAAAATCAGGTCGCTATCGATTGCGAAACGTCGGAACCGGTGAAGGCGGCGGGGGGCTTGGTGGGGTCAGAGGTTTCACCCACCCCCCATGCGCTTGGCGCCGCCCCGCTGCGACGACGGCATCCGCACCAGAGTCGCCATGGCGCTGGCCAGATTCTCGGACAATGGTTCGCCCTCGACCGTCTGCTGCAGGAACCAATCCACCAAATTGTCCTTCTTCGGCTGGGATTCCCCGGTGATCCGCCAGTGGGCGATGGCCCGGTCGAGCAGGTCGAGATAGGGCGTCCGGTATCCGCCCGGCTCGGCCGGTGCCGGGGGCTGATCCGGCCAGATGGCCAGGACCATGAAGCGGGCGACCCGGATGTCGATGAACTGCGTCTCGATGCCGGTCAGGGCCCCCAGGTGCCAGTTAATGTCGCCACCGCGCCAGTGCTCCACGGTGATGCCGGTATGGTGCCCGGAATGCAACTGCCACAGCGATCCCTGAGCCCAAGTCCCGTTGGGTCGGGTGGACAGGCGGCCGGTGGCGTGAAGGTCTCCGTCGCGCAAGGCGACCAGGATTTCATGCCGGGCTTCGTTGGTGCCGGCGGGAAGCTGGTCGCGCACCCAGGACGGTGCCGTGGGTTTCAGATGCGGCTCCAACAGCCCCCGGACGTGCTCCACTGCCTCGGCCAATGTCCATTGCGTCCGGTCCAGCCGTTCGATCAGCATGCCTCACCTCCCATTGCCATTATGGGAAACGTAAAACGAACGGATGGAAGGGTTCAACCTCCTTAGCGATGAAGGACGTGTACATTGATGCTAGGTGTGGCATGCCCGACGCAAAGCCACCACCGTCAGCAGGTGGGCAAACCAACTTCCGGAGCACAAACCAGCCCGCCTCGTCACATTGGCGATCGCCAACAAGGTCGCCCGGATCGTCTGGGCCATCATGACACGGAAAGAGCCCTCACCGCCCCGTCAACCACGTCTCCAATTCCGTCTCCGTCAGGGCGCGGGCAAAGTGAAAGCCCTGGGCGACGGCACATGCGGACTCACTCAGTAATGCCACTTGCGCCAAGGTCTCGACACCTTCGGCGACCACATCCATGTCGAGCGTCTTGCCCAGCGCGATGATGGTACGGACGATCTCCGCGTCCTCCCTGTTGGTTTCGGCGTGCAGGACGAAGGAGCGGTCGATCTTCAGGGTATCGATGGGCAGACGGCGCAGATAGCTGAGGCTGGAGTAGCCCGTTCCAAAATCATCGATGGCGATGGTTACCCCCAATTTCCTAATCGCCTGCAGGCTTTCGATCACCTGGGACGGATTGGCCATGACCATGCTCTCTGTCAGTTCGATCTCGATGGCCGAGCCGGGCAGGCCGTGCTCGGCCAGGATGGCGGCCAGGGTTTCGGGCAGCCTCCCTTTCTTGAACTGGCCCGCCGATACATTGATGGCGACCTTGAGATTGGGGTGGGCGGCGGCGAACCGGATGGCCTCGCGCATCACCCATTCGCCGATGGGCACGATCAGTCCTGTCTCCTCGGCCAGTGGGATGAAGTCACCCGGCGGAATGATGCCCCGGTCAGGCCGGTTCCAGCGAATCAGGGCTTCCACCCCGTGAACCTCACCGGTGGAAAGGGAGACCTTGGGCTGGTAATGCAGTTGGAACTGCCCCTCGTCGATGGCGTGCCGCAAGTCGATCTCCATGCGGCGCTGCTGGTCGGCATGTTCGGTCATGCTGCTATTGAAAAATCGATAGGTATTCTTGCCGGCGGTCTTCGCGGCATACATGGCCGTATCGGCTCCCTTCATGAGGCTGACGGCATCCGCGCCATCCTCCGGGAACATGGCGATGCCGATGGAGGTGCCCACATGGGCCGGCTGTCCGTCGAAGTCCATGGGCTGGTTGATAAGGGCGACGATGCGCTCGCCCACATGGGCGACCTCGTTCTCGTCGGCGGGGTTTTCCAGCAAGATCACGAACTCGTCACCACCCAGCCGTGCCACGGTGTCGGTGGTGCGCACCAGATCCTGGAGCCGTTTGGCCACCACGCGCAGCAACTGGTCTCCCACGTCATGCCCCAGGGTGTCGTTGACCGCCTTGAAGCGGTCAAGGTCGAGGAACAGAACGGCGATGCGCCGCTTCTCCCGCTGGGCCAGGGCGATGGTGTGCTCCAGCCGGTCATTGAGGAGCGACCGGTTCGCCAGCCCCGTGAGGGCATCGTGGAAGGCCAAATGGCGGATGCGGTCATCCTTGCGCCGCATCTCGGTGATATCGCTGAACACCGCCACGAAGCGGTAGGGGCGGCCCTCGTCATCGCGGATCATGTTGATGGTCTGGCGCTCGAGGAAGACATCGCCGTCCTTGCGGCGGTTCCAGATCTCGCCCGACCATTGGCCGGTCTCGGTCAGCACATGCCACATGCCCTCGTAGAACGCCTGATCATGGTGGTCGGATTTGAGGATCCGCGGCGTCTTGCCCACCGCCTCTTCCGCCTCGAACCCGGTAATGTCGGTGAATGCCTGATTGACCGCCAGGATGGTGCCCAGGGTATCGGTGATGATGATGCCCTCGGAGGTGCTGTGGAAGACGCTGGCGGCAAGGCGCTGGTCGGCCTCGGCCATGCGGCGGGCGGTGATGTCGCGGACGATGCCGGTAAACAGTCTCTGCCCGTCCAGTTTCACCTCGGACACCGAGAGTTCCATGGGAAAGGTCAGCCCGTCCTTCCTCAGGCCGGTCACTTCCCGCCCGATGCCGATCACCCGGGCCTGAGCCGTCCGGCAGAACCGCTCGACATACCCGTCATGGGCGCTCCGATAGGGTTCCGGCATCAGCATGCTGATGTTACGGCCAATCACCTCGTCGGCGGTCCAGCCGAAAATCCGCTCCGCCGAGGGCGTGAACCATTGCACCTCGCCTTTTTCATCAATGGTGATGATGGCATCCACCACGGTCTCGACGATGGCCCGCGTTCGGGCCTCGCTGGCCGTAAGGTCGCGCGTCATCTGCCGGGCCAGCGCCACGGCGCGCGAGCGCGAGCGGGAAAGTCCCTGGAAAACGGCGAACAGCAACGTGCTGATCAGAATCCCGCTGACCAGGATGGTGCGGGCGTCGCTGTGGTCCAGAGTTTGGCTGAATTGCCTGGTGCCCCGGAATTCCAGCGTCCAGCGGCGATTGGCGATCTCGATGGTCTCCACATGGCGAAAGCGGTCAATGACCGTCCCTTGAACCGCCTTGCGATGGGAGTCGAACATCAAGGCATCGGGCTGGGTCGCCTCGCCGTCAAAAATCCTGAGCGCCAGGGTATCGGCGCCACTCCCCAGGATTCCGGCCATCAGGTCGTTCATGCGGAACGGCGAGTAGACGAAGCCGCGAATGGCGGCGCGCCGGTCGGCCTCGGTGTCCAGCGGCAAGCCGCGTCCATAGACCGGCAGATACATCAAGGCCCCCGCCTGGCGCTCGCCTTCCGCTTCCTGAACCAGGGTCACCTTGCCAGACAGGGCCGCCAGACCGGTATTGATGGCAAGATCCATGGCGGTCCGGCGGGTCGGTTCGGAATACATGTCGAAGCCGAAAGCCCGCTGGTTCAGGCGATTGAACGGCTCCAGGTAGATGATGGCGGAATAAAGCGCCCGTTCTCCGCCGGGACGGAGGGAATATTCAGGAAAACCTTCATCGCGGATGGCCTGGACATGCCGGCCCAAATCCGCGGGCAATACCAGAGTCGAATAGCCCATGCCCTGGAGACCGGGGAACCGCTCGTGGAGACGCAACCGCTCGACAAACGTTTTCCAGTGGGCGCGGGATACCGACGAAGAGGAGTCGAATAGGGCGACACCGCTCCACAACCCCTGCTCGTAATGAGCCATGCGGACCTGTATCTGGGTCCGGGCCTCGGATACCGCCGCATTGAACCGGCTCTCGGTCCTGCGGACGGCGTCATCTTCGGAATCGCGCCACCCTAGCCAGGTGATGATCAGGCCGAAGGCAAGTATGGCGAATGACAGGATCTTGAAGGCCGCTCCCTTGGCGACGGGATCATTTGCTGTCGGCAATTGGGTTGGCATGGTCTCGTCTCCCTCGGAACAACTGTACCAAACCATTTGCATTAGCCAATGGTCATAACGCCCAAAAGGACTTCTTCTTGCCGGTCAGGAAGCAAGGCGAACCAGCAGGGAGCGAACCACTTCCGTGGGCTCAAGGTGATCGACGGCGTTGGAGCGGCCCGCGCCGTAAATGGAACGGACCAGTCCCGCCAGTTCATCATCCCCGGGGCCGGAAAAGTTGACGCAGATGAAATCGCTGCCGCGGCGCACGATCCGGCATTGCAGTCGCCCTACCTCTGGCAAATCCAGAGTGATCTCGTCAGGCAATCCCCCCTCAACGGCCACCCGCGCCCCGGCCAGAGACAGGTCGAGAATGCGGCAGGGCCGCCTGATGTCGTCGGCCAGCAGGGATGCGGCGTCCTGGGCGGGAAAGCGTTCCTCGTTACGATGACGCTTGGCCTCGAAGCACAGCAGCGAGGCGACCAGGACGATGGAAAGATTGAGCATCGCCCAGCCGGAGGCATAGGGAAAAAACTCGTCGGCACTGAGAATACGCCATTCCGGAATCAGGTTGATGGCCAAGCCACCGGCGGTTACGCCGCCCATCAGACCAAGCAGCGACAGGGTCAGCAGATCGACCTGACCGCCGGCCGTCAGGCTTCCCTTTGGCGTCACCTTGAAGCCGACACCAAAGGGACGGACCAGTCCGGCGATCACCGTCGGCAGAAGACGGAACGAGGAAAAGACGCTGGCCACCGTGGACAGGAACGGCATGTAGGTGTCGGGCGCCAGCCAGCGCATGCCGGCGAAGGCCATGATCATGGCGGGCAGCAGGAAGGCTGCTGTTTCCCCTGCCCTTTCCGGCACCAATGGCGTCACGCCGGTCCACAGATAAACCGCCGGCACCGCCAGGAACAGGATGCGCACCGGATACTGGATGATCCAGCTGAACGGAAAGAACATGATGCGCTGGAACCATGACAGCCCGCGCCCCAACGGACCTTCGGGCAGATAGATGGCCTGAAGCGCGCCCCGGCACCAGCGCTGACGCTGGACGAAGAATGCCTCAAGGGTTTCCGCCGCCAAGCCCTGGGCCAGACGCTCGTTGAGGTAACGGGTGATCCAGCCCTTGCGCAGCATGGCCAGGGTGGTCAGCAGATCCTCGGTGATGGAGGCGGTTGGAAAGCCACCGATGGCATCCAGCGCCTCGCGCCGCACCACGGAACCGGCGCCACAGCAGAAGGCCGCGTTCCAGGCGTCGCGCCCGGCGGCCATGACGTCGAAGAACAGCCGCTGTTCGTCAGGCCAGCAGCGCTGAAGCGACAGGTTGTTCTGCACCGGATCGCGGTTGAAGAAGTGCTGCGGGGTCTGGACGATCCCGATGGTCGGATCATCGAAGAAGCCCACCGTCCGCCACAGGAAATTGCGCCTCGGTACGAAGTCGGCGTCGAAGATGGCCACCAGATCGCCGGTGGCATGGCCCAGCGCGTGGTTCATGTTCCCGGCCTTGGCGTGATTGCGCTCGGTCCGGCGCAGATAGCGGGCACCATGGCGATCGCAGAACTCGCGCAGCCAGTCCCGGCCGCCGTCATCCAGAACCCAGACGGTGAGTTTGGGATAATCCATGCTCAGCGCCCCCAGGATGGAGCGTTCCACCACTTCGGGGCCTTCGTTGTAGGTGGGAATGAAGACGTCCACGGCGGGAAGCGCGTCCACCAGCATGGCTTGCAGCCGGGCCTGATGGCGGTCGGCTTCCGGCGTGCGGTTGGAGGTCCTGCTCAGCACCAGCATGAACGTCACCAGTTCCACGAACGCCGCCGTCTCAGCCAGCAGGCAGAACCAGGCCCAGGCGAAGGTTCCGATTCCGGCGTCCAGGTCAGGGATCGTCCTTGTGTAGCGCCATAACAGGTAGCGGGCGGCGGTTGCAACGATCAGCCCGGCGACCAGAGAGCGGGCCCAGTTTTCATTGCGGGGCAGCCCCGGTAGGGCGCCGATGCAGAAGGCGGCGATGGCGAAGCACAGGCCCCAGGCGGCCAGATCAGTGGGTGACATGGGCGACCTCCTGCGGCTTGTCCGCCTGGCGCGACTGGAACACCACCTTGGCGCTGCGGCCGACTTGGCAGAAGTTGGCGGCATTGGTGCCGACGGTCTTGGGAAGGGTGATGATCACTTGAAGCTCGCGGTCCTTGCGGCCGGGCAGGCGCGCCGCCAGATGGCGGTCGTCAGTCACCGAAGCCGCACCACGCACCGACTTGACCACCCCCTCGACGACATCGTCCGAGCCGATCAGGCGGACTTCGGCGACATTGCCGGGACGGATACTGTCGAAGTGCCTCTCGGCCAGCGAGACGTCGAGGAAAAGGTTCGAGCAATCCAGAACCTCCATCAGCTCGGTCCCGATCACCACGTCGGTGCCCGGCGTAACAAAGCTACGCCAGACCACGCCGGAAATGGGGGAGGGCTGGGTGAAGCTGGCTTGGTACCGCAGACGGTCGGTCTCCACGGTGATCTGGCGGTCGATGGCCTCGACGCGGGTTGCGTATTCATCCCGGCGGGCAGCAATTTCCTGAAGCCGCAGCCGGACCTCATCCATGCGCTGGCGGGAATAGGGAACGTCGTTCTGGCCGTCCCCGAGAAAGACGTTCCCGTCAATGGAGCGCAACTCATCGCGCATGCGGGCCACTTCGGATTTGTGGCGGTCCACCTCGGCCGCGGCAAGGCGATGGGCGGCCTCGCTCTCCTCGACGCGCGCGGTGGCGATAAAGCCCTTTTCCGCCAGCATCCGATGACGCCGGACCCGCGAGGCGGCTTCCTCCGCTTGGGCCTGAACTCCCTTCAGACCGGCCTCGGCCTCGTTCAAGCGTCCCGAGGCCCGAATCCTGGTGGAGTTGCGATAAGCCGACGCACGAGCATCAAGGTCCGCCAGCATGGCGTTCAGAGCCGCGCTTTGCTCATCGAGAGCAGAGATCCGCCGGGTCAGGCTTTCCCGCTCGGTCTTCAGCTCACCCGAGAAGCTGGCATCCTGGCGGTCATTGAGGATGGTTACCATCTTCTGGCCGGCCATGACCTCGGCCCCCACCGGCGCAACGCCTTGCTCCACCTTGCCTTCGATGGGCGAGCGAAGCACCACGATACGGGCATTGACCACCGCGTCGATGCTGATGGTGTTGAGCAGCGGCGGCACCACCAGCCAGGCGCCCAGGCTGAGCATGCCGCCGCCAGCCAGTCCTCGGGCCATTCTGCCGAAATTGATTGTCATGGCGAGATACTCCAGGAAGTCCTGGCCCTCACCACGCAATGGCCATGCCGACGAAATCGGCCCCAAAGCCACAAACTTTCGCAATATGCGATGCAATGTCGTAGCAAGTCCGGGAATTCAGGGCCGCCAACGCGCTCCGGCGAAGGCGCGGGCCAGCGCACCGGCCAGAGGCTTTGCAACAAGACCGGCATCGAAGGGAAGAGGGCGGGTTCGAGCGCCATCGGCCCGCCATCCCGCCGGATGGTGATGCAGCCAGCTATGGCGGTCACTCAGGCCCCAGCAATAGACCGACTTCACCGCCAGCTCGTCGAGCACCACGTCGAGGAAGCGCGATGCATGGTCGGCCACCACCCGATCCCGCCGTTCCGGATCTCCGGACACTTCGGCATCATTGACGTCCAGCTCGGTGATCAGAATATCCAGCCCCAAGCCGCCCACGTCCGAGAGAAACCTCCTCAGTTCGCCCTGATCGATCGGCTCGCTGCACCGGAGATGAGCCTGGATGCCCAGCCCGTCCATGGGAACACCACGGGAGAGCAACGTCTCCATCAATTTCAGCAGGGCATGACGCCGCTGTGCATGGGGCCCGGCGGCCGATTCGATGGCTGTCTCGTTGAGGATCAGCCGGGTATTGGGCGACGCGGCACGGGAGGCGGCAAAGGCGATGGTCACGGCTTCCAGTCCCAGGGCATCCACCCAAGGACCAGGGCGCAGACCGCCATCACCCAAGACCTCGTTGACCACATCCCAGCAGCGGATGAATCCCCCGTAGCGGCGCACCACCCGATCCACATGGTGGATGAGGACTTCCTCGGCCCGCTCCGGTGTATCGGACAGGATGCGCGCAAGCCAATCTGGCAGTGAATGCTGCCACAGCAAGGTATGGCCGCGAAGGGCCAGACCTCGCCCGCGCGCGAGGCCGGCAATGGCATCCAGTGGCGCGAAATTGAAAATATCCTGGCTCGGTCGCAGGGAAGCCCACTTGCCCTCGCCCTCGGGAACGATCCCGGCGCACTCCCGCGAGACCAATTCCATGAGATCGGCCTCGCCCAGATGGCGCGAGGAGATGGCGCAACCGAATTCGATCCCCTGCCGGGCGGCCAGGGATCGCAACGGCTCCGCCGCCCTGGCGAGAGGCGCTCCGGAGAGCGCCAGGGCTCCGGCCACGAAGGTGCGGCGGGACAGGCTCATGCCTCGGCGTATTGGGCTTGGATCGCCTTAACCGCATCCAGACGGCTTAGGAAAGCTCCCACCACTCCCGTGTCAAATTTGCGCCCCGCATTTTCCACGAGATAGTCGATTACGCGATCCAGGGGCCATGCAGGCTTATAAGGACGCGGGGAACTGATTGCGTCAAACACATCGGCAACCGCGACGATCCGAGCGGCCAGAGGGATCTCATCCTTGTGGAGCCTGTCAGGATAGCCCGTGCCATCCACGTTCTCGTGATGATGACGGACGATCTGGCGGAGCAGGGAAATATCCTCGCCCGAGCTATCATTCAATTGCCGTCCGATCTCATCAACCATATCCAGTCCGAACATCGGATGATTCTTCATGACGTCGAACTCCTCGGGCGTGTAGCGGCCCGGCTTGAGCAAAATCTGGTCGGAGATTGCGATCTTGCCGATGTCATGGAGCGGCGAAAACAGATGGACATGCTCGGTGAACGAGTCGGACAGCCCATGGCGGGGCGCCAGTGCTCCAGCAATTTCACGGGCGTAGAGCCCCATCCGGTTCAGGTGCGCCCCGGTGTCGTCATCACGGTGCCGGGCCAAGGTCCGAGCCAGCCCGACCAGAGACCGGATGCGGCGACTGCCGTCACGACGGCTGTGGGCTTCCGTCTCCACCAGGGCGGAATAGGGTTCGAGGTCGCGCAGGACACGGGGCGTAAAATAATGGGGCAGCACCGCATCGAACCATGCCACTCCCGACAGTTCCCCATGGCGGAAGACGGGAAAGGCGCCTCGCGACATTGCCCCTCTCTCACCATCACAACTCACCTCACCCGGGTAACGCCCCTTGATGATCTCGGTCAGGCCACCGCCGGAAACCTCCACCCAGGTCTCTCGGGCGTAGATGAAACCCAGCCGGGAGATGGACGGATTGTTCCGCCGCACCATGGCGAGGATGTCGTCGAAGCGCGTGTCGTGCGCCATATGATCATCCCAGGGCATGGCGGGCCTCCTTGATCTCGAAGTGACGGCTGTTCCAGTTCCAGGCATCGGCGACGATATCGTCCAAACCGCTGCGGATGGGCGCCCAGCCGAGAACCTTGTGGGCGCGGTCGCTGTTGCTGACCAGGGACGGCGGATCGCCGGGGCGCCGGTCGCGGACCAGCACGGGAACCTTCCGCCCGGAGACCTCTTCCACGGCCTTGATCACCTGGCGCACCGAATAGCCCCGCCCGGTTCCCAGATTGAGGGCTGTGGACCAGCCGCCATGCAGCAGCCTCCCGAGGGCCAGCACATGGGCGCGGGCCAGATCGGCCACATGGATGAAGTCGCGCACGCAGGTTCCGTCCGGAGTGTCATAATCCTTGCCGAACAGGGTAAAGGCGCTACGCCTCCCGACCGCCACCTCGATGGCTAGGGGTATCAGGTGGGTCTCGGGCTGGTGGGCCTCTCCCAGCTCCCCTTCGGGATCGGCGCCGGCGGCATTGAAATAGCGCAGCGCCGTCCAATTCAGACCCTTGGCGTGGGCGAGGTCGGTGATCATCTGTTCGACCATCAGCTTGCTGCGGCCATAGGGGCTGACCGGGGCCAGGGGATGGGTCTCGTCGGCGGGTGAACGCTCCAGCGTGCCGTAAACGGCGGCGGTACTGGAGAACACCAGGGGGATAGGGGCGGTGGCCATGATCGCCTCGAGCAGCGCCATGGTTCCCCTCACATTGACATCGTAGAACCGCATGGGCTCGGTGACCGAAAGACCGGCTTCGATCAATCCCGCGAAATGCAGAATCCCCACCGGATTGTGACGTCGGATAACCTCGATCAGACGATCCCGGTCGCGGATGTCGCCCACCTCCAGAGGTCCCCAGCGCACCGCCCAATCGTGACCGTTGGACAGATCGTCATAGGCGACGGGAAGCCAGCCGGCTTCGGAAAGCGCCTTGCAGGTGTGGCTGCCGATATAGCCGGCACCGCCGGTAACCAGAATGGTGGGGAGCATGGCCGAAACCCTCGCGAAAATGTGACTTCCGCTGATGAGTGCAAGAGCCGTGCACAAGATTTCAGGCCGGTTTTCCTCGAATCGCTTCGCAAAATGCGAAATCAGGCCGGCCCCATCGCAACGTGCGACGGATTACTCCCCTTTTCCCCTGGCATCCCTGGTGCAACGGAGTTTTCCGAAATTCGATCCGGAGATGACCCGTGAAAGCCCTGATCATCGACGACTCCCCGTCCTCCATCGCCTTGCTCGAGGCCCACCTGTCCCGCTGGGGTTACCAGGTGGAATCGGCGTCCAGCGGCGAGGATGCCTGGCGCATTCTCTCGGAAGGCGGAATCCGGCTGGTTCTGTGCGATTGGGAAATGCCTGGAATGGACGGGCCGACCCTGTGCCGGAAAATTCGATCCGCCGATCTTGGCCACTACGTCTACATGATCCTGTTCACCGGCCGCAGCCGCAGCGAGGATCTGGTGGACGGGCTGTCTGCCGGCGCCGACGACTTCGTGCGCAAGCCTTTGATTCCCGAGGAATTGCGCCTCCGCCTTGGCGCCGGAACCCGAATCCTGGCCTTGGAAGACAAGCTGGAAAGCCGCAATCTGGCGCTGGAGAAGGCCTTGTCCGATCTGGATGCAGGCTATGCCCGCCTGCGGGCCGATCTGAGCGCGGCGGCCCGGCTGCAGGCCAGCAACCTTCCCCCCGCCGATTTTCGTCTGGGCGAAGTGCGCTTCACGTCGCTGTACCGGCCGTCGCAATACGTGGCCGGCGACATGTTCAACTATGTCAGGCTGAACAGTACCCATACCGCCTTCTACATGATCGACGTGGCCGGACACGGGGTTCAGGCGGCGCTGCATGCCGTGGCTCTGCACCAATGGCTGACCCCGGATCATCTGGTGGATGCCGGCTGTGCGCCTCTCGACCCGGCCCAAGTTCTCGTCACCCTTAACCATCATTTCCAGGGGCATGACGAGGACACGCCTTACTTTACCATGATCTATGGGGTGCTGGAGGAGGCAAGCTTCGAGATCAGCCTCGGCATTGCCGGCCATCCCGCGCCGCTGTTGCTCGATGGCCGGGGGGGGCTGCATCCTGTCGGCGGTCCCGGCTATCCCGTCGGCCTGCTGCCCGACGCCACATGGGAAAGCGTCCATCTCTCGTTGCGGCGGGACCACGATACGCTGGTCCTTTACACCGATGGCCTCGCCGAGGCGCTGAACTGCCCCGGCGGCGATATCGCCGCCCAAATGGACTCACTGTCCCACGGCGATCCGGTGGCGCTGCGCCACGGGATCCTCGGCCTGCTCCAGCATCAGGCCGAACAGCACGACGACATATCCCTGGTCATCCTCAGCCATGAGAAGGAGGATAAATCATGACCGGCACAACCATTCCCGTATTCACCATACCATGGCCTCGGCTGGATCTGGCCCGCGTCGCCGCCCTGAAGGACGCCGTGCGCCCTCTGACGGTCGAGGGCCAAGATGGACTGATCATCGACATGAGCGGGGTCGATTTCCTCGATTCCAGCGGCCTCGGCGCCCTGGTCAGCCTGTCCCGGCAATTGGGCGGGAGGGGGAGAGTGGCCCTGAGCGGTGTCCGTGAGCCCGTGCTCAGCCTGCTCACCATGTCGCGCATGGATCAGGTCTTCGTTCTGGCATCAAATGTCCAGGCGGCCCGCAAGGTGCTGGGAGAAAAGTCATGACCCCGGCGCTGAGTGTCACCATCCCCGGAGACGCGGAAGGCATTTCCGCCATTTGCCGGGATATCAGGCTGGAGGTCGCCGGAAGGACAGACCCCGACATGGCGGCCCGGGTGGAGCTGGTCCTGGCCGAGGCCCTCAACAACGTTGTGGAGCATGGATACCAGGGGAGAAGCGAACACCCCATCCAGGTTGAATTGCATCTTGATTCTGCCGGAATTCGTCTGGTGGTGATCGACCATTCCCAACAGTCATTTTCCATTCCCACCCACGCATCCATGCCGGATTTCAACCCGGATGATCCCGACACATTCCCCGAGGGCGGCTTCGGACTGGCAATCATTTTGCAATGTACGGATCAGGTAACCACCGAGCGACATGGCGATGCCAATCACCTGATCCTCGAATTCAGAAAGACCGAGCCATGACCAGCGCCACCATTCCCATCGGGACCAACAGCCTGGACCGCACCAACACCCAAAAGATCTTCACCCACCTTACCCATTCGTTCGACCGGCTGGCGGCCCTGGGACACGCCCCCGAACAGGTGAGGGTGGACCTGGCCGGTCTGGGCTACATGGATGCCGCCGGCGGCCGCTGCCTCCTGGATTTCTGGGCCTATATCGCCCGGAGCAGCGAAACCGCCCTGTCCCTCAGCAATGTCTCTTCCGCCACCCGCCCGACCATCGAGCGCTGCAAGCTGGATCATCTGTTCACCCTGAATGGCTGAAACGTAGAAATCTACGCTGCAACAATGAATTCAACGTTCCGGCAGCGCTGGCGCATCCATGGGAGTCGGGGCGGATCACATTCAATGTGATGATAAAAAATTCACAGCTGGGCAAAAATGTGGTATGGCCTCCTTTAGTAGGTATTGACTTATACTAAAGGCGCATCGTGGCTCGGATAGGGAATGCAATAAGAATCCTACTGGTTGATGACAGCCCCGGGGATTCACGCCTTTTTGCAGAGGCCGCCCAAGCAGCCGGGTTCCAAGGAACCATACAATACGCCTTTGATGGAGTGACTGCGCTTGAACAACTGGATTCCCATGCGAATGATATTGACATAATTGTTTCGGATCTAAACATGCCGCGCATGAATGGATTTGAATTGCTAAGACATATAAAATCAAGGCCAGACACAAGAAAGATACCGGTGGTAATCTTATCAACAAGCCATCGACACAGTGACATTATAATGTGCACCGAAGCTGGCGCCGCCATATACCTAACGAAGCCACAGGATATTAAGGAGTACATCGACATAACAGATGGAATATTTTCATTTTATAACAATGTTGTATGCGGCGATGTATAGGCCTGTAGAACATATAAAGTTGTGCCGTTAAAATCTTCCTCCGTCGAATCTTTGTATGATGTATGGGCATGACGACAAGCCGCCATGCCCATCCCCCCATTACGAAACAACCTTCGTCGCCCATCCGCTAAGCTTGCGGCAAAAATTATGCGGAATCCCGTCCTCCTTCGGACTACTCACGCGGCCCAGCAGGAAGGGATCGGCAATCTCGGTAACGATGGCGGTCTCCGCAGCGATCAGACACCCCGGCGCCACGATGGCCCCACGCACATCGAGACCCGCCCCCACATAGGTTCCGGGCATCACGATGCTGTTCTCGATACGGGTGCCGGGCTCGATCACCGCTCCCTCGCCAATCACCACACGGCCAATCAGATGGCTGGAGGAGGCGATGCGGGTGAAGGCCCCCACATAGGCACGGCCCCGCAACAGGGACGAAGCCTCCACCCTTGACCCGCGGCCGGCGATCAGTTCATCGCCATCCTCATCGACAATGGCCCGCCCGTCTATGAGCAGTCCGCCGAAGCGACCGTCCAGAGCGTCCATATTGGCCTGATGGAAGGCCGAGAAGCCATCCACCAGCCGGCATTCCTCGTTCAGATGGATCTCCGCCATTCCGGAGACACCGGGGCGCCACAGATCGATTCCGCACTCCATCCCGTTGGCCACGGCACGCAGCCGTCCCTGGGATGCCTGGACGGCTTGATCCAGGAAGGCTCTCACCAGGGGTGGGCGGGCAATATCGGCCCGGACCACCAGCAGGGGATGGTCCGACCAGGTTTCATCGTCACGGCCCTCCACGACCCTGATCTCCAGCCCCCAGCGCCGCCCATCGCCCAGACAGCGGGCCGCGGCAGGGGTGAAGGAACCGGCCACCACCAGAACCTGCTTCAGCCCGGCCTGAGCAAGATCCTCGACGGCATGGACCAGCAGGGGCTTGCCCAGCAGGGGCAGCATCGCAACGCCGATGCCGTCGTTCAAGGGACTGAGGGAGGGATCGGCCTGATCGGCCAGAATGACTGCGGTGACGTCCATATTGCTCTCCATCACATGGCCCCCCGTCCGGTCAGGACAGCAGGCACGGTCTTCAGAAGGATGACGAGGTCGCGCCACAGCGAGCGGCTTTCCAGATACTCGACGTCGAGGGCAACCTGGCGGGGAAAAGGAATGTTCGAACGGCCGGACACCTGCCAGGTGCAGGTGATGCCGGGAACGCCATCCAGGCGGCGGCGGTCGCGCAGGCTGTACAGCGCGACCTCGCTGGGCAGCGGCGGGCGCGGCCCCACCAGCGACATGTCGCCGGTCACCACGTTCCAAAGCTGCGGCAACTCGTCGATGGAGGCCTTGCGGATGAAGCGGCCGACGCGTGTGATGCGCGGATCGTTCTTCATCTTGAACAGCACGCCCCCCTGCATCTCGTTGGCGGCCATCAGGGCCGCCTTGCGGGCTTCGGCGTCGATGTACATGCTGCGGAACTTCCACATGGTGAACAGCTTGCCGTGGAGACCAACCCGCTTTTGGCGGAACAGCACGGGGCCGGGGGATTCCAGACGGATCAGAGCCGCAACCGCCAGGAAGAACGGCATCAGCATCAGCAGCAAGGTTCCCGCAGCGGCGATGTCCAGCCCGCGCTTGGCCGCATGCCAGGCCCAGATACCGGCCCGCCAGAGGGCGGAACTGACCGCAAAGCGCAGCCGGTGCAGCATCAGGGCGAAGGGGCGGTCATAGCGACTGAGCAGGCGTTCACGCGCCCGTTCCTCGAAACGCCGGTCAAGGCGCTCCCTCGCCACCCTGGCGATGAACAGGGGATTGCCCAAAACGTAGCGCCGCCACATGCGGGCCGGCTCCTGGGCCAGACGCCAGCACCATTCCAGCCCGGTCCGGCGCATCCAGAGGGGGGCACGGGGAATACGGCCCGAATAGAAATCGAACAGGCCGCCGACGCCCATTACCAGGGCAGCGTCGATCCGCTGGCGGTTGGTGTCGATCCACATCTCCTGGCGGGGCGCTCCCATCCCAACCAGAACGATGTCGGCGCCGCTGCGGTTGATGTCGGCGCAAACACTTTCGTCCTGGTCAGGGCCGAAATAGCCGTGGCTGTTGCCGACGACCTTCAGGCCGGGGTAATGCCGGACCAGTTCCTGCGCGGCATAGCAGGCCACCGAGGGGGCGCCGCCCAGGAAGTATAGCCGCAACCCATTGGCGGCCGCCCGCTCGCACAGCAAGGGCAGCATGTCGGTCCCGTTGACGTTGTCGGGCTGTTCCAGGCCCAAGATGCGGCAGGCCAGCCGGATGCCGCTGCCGTCGGCGAAAACGCGGTCCGCGCGGGACAGAACACGCGAATAGCTGCGGTGCCGGTAGGCCAGATTGAGGCAATGGGCATTGACGAACTGCGCGGTGTGCCGTCCGCCCTGGGTGACCCGGCTCTCGATCCAGTCGAGGGCGCTCTCCATGCTCTCCCGGTCGATGCGGACGCCCAGTATTTCAAAGCCGGAAGGCTTGGCGGATTCGGAAACGGTATCGCGGGGCATGGGGACCTCCTGGGGGAATGGACTGCCCCTCCCAGCCGCAACCGTCATGCCAGCCCGAAACGCCGGAAAAGACGGATGACGTCGCAGCCTGCGTCCCATTTTGCAAAACCAGACCCTCGGATTCCCGATTCGCCCAGGATTTTTGGTCCGTTTCCTGGCCCGCCCCTTGCTCCTTATCCGGCATCGCAATTCCGGACAGGAGCGCCGGCATGATCCGCCTTACCTCGCCCAGCCGCTTCATCCGCAACATCGGATGGATCGGCATGACCGAAATGGTCAGCCGGGCCTCCCGTCTGATCACCGTCATCGTTCTGGCCCGCTTCCTGTCCACCGGAGATTACGGTCTTGCGGCCATCGCGCTCACCACCAATGAACTGGTCAAGGTCCTGACCAATACCGGCATCGGCCAGCGGATCATCCAGAGCGGCGACGAGCAACTGGGAGCCGTCTGCAATACCGCCTGGAAGATGAACTGGGTGGTCTGTATCGGCCTTTTCATCCTGCAATGCGCCATCGCCCCCATCATCGGCCTGGTCTATGACGATATGCGGCTGGCCTGGATGGTGGCGGCCATGGCCGGCGTCTATCTGATGATGCCCCTAGGACTGGTCCAGTGCTTCCTGGTCCAGCGGGAGTCACGCATGGGCGTGCTGGCCTTCGTCGCCACCGCCCAGATGACCATCGACAATATCCTGACCGCCATCCTGGCCGCCGGTGGCCTTGGCGCCTGGGCGGTGGTGCTGCCCAAGCTGCTGGTGGGACCGGTCTGGGTGGTGGGCATGGTCCGCGCCCGCAAATGGCGCTTCGACCCTGCCATGGGGGGAGCGGACTGGCGCGAAATACTGTCCTTCGGCCGTTCGGTGCTGGGCGTGGAAGTGCTGAAGACGCTTCGTCTTTACGCCGACCGCCTGATCATCGGCGCTGTGTTGGGCCTGGACGCGGTCGGTCTCTACTTCTTCGCCTTCTCCGCCGGTCTAGGCCTGTCGCTGTCCTTCGTCAACGCCTTCGGCATCGCCCTGTTCCCCCATCTCTGCGAGATCCGCGACGATGTGGCCGAATTGCGCCGCCGCTGGCTGAACGCCCTCAAGCTGGCGGCCAAGGTCGCCGTGCCGGTGATCCTGGCCCAGGCCGCCCTGTCCCCCTTCTACGTGCCCCTGATTTATGGTCAGCGCTGGGCCGAGGCGGTGCCGGTCCTGGCCCTGCTGTGCCTGTCCGCCATCCCGCGCCCCTTCGCCGAGGCCGCCGGCCAGTTGCTGCGCGCCCAGGGGCGTCCGGGGCTGGAACTGGGATGGAGCGTCGGTTTCACCGTGCTCTACCTGGCCGCCGTGACCGCGGCCCTGCCCTGGGGCATCCCCGGCATCGCCGTGGCGGTGTGCGCCGTCCACTGGCTGGTCCTGCCCGCCATGACCCTGTGGGTCGCCATCCGCATCCTTCCCCCATCCCTTCCTCTGGCCCAGGAGGCCGCAGAATGACGCACTCATCCCCCTATTTCAGCGTGGTGATGCCCGCCTACAACGCCATTGCCACTTTGGCCGAAGCCACAAGCTCGGTCATCGCTCAAACCGATCCCGACTGGGAACTGCTGATCGTCGATGACGGCTCCACCGATGCCACTTTCGAACTGGCCTGCCGTCTTGCCCTCGACGAGCCGCGCATCAAGGTGTTGACCAAGGCCAATGGCGGCGTCTCGGCAGCCCGCAATCACGGTGCCGCCCTGGCCTCGGGCAAGGTGATCGCCTTTCTCGACAGTGACGACGCCATGATGCCCGATGCCCTGGTCCGCCACCGCCGCCGCTTCGAATCCGATCCGGAACTGGCGGTCAGCTACGGACGGGTGGCGTTCTGTGATTTTCGCCTGGAACCCCTGGGCCGCTGTTCCGCCCACCCGCCGACAGAGCTGCATCCGGCCATGGCCTTGGGCGAGAATCCCGTTTGTACCGGCTCGAACCTGGTGGTGCGGAGCGACATCTTCGCCTGGACCGGTGGGTTCGATGAAACCCTGCGCCACGCCGAGGACCAGGAATGGCTGTTCCGGGCCTTGGCGTCCGGCGCAGGGACCATTTCTGGCATCGACCGGGTGCTGGTGCTCTACCGCGCCAGCCCCGGCGGCCTGCATGGTGACCTGGTGGCCATGGAAGCCGGGTGGGAAGCCATGATCGCCCGTGCCGCCCTGGCCGCGCCCGAGGCGGTCCGCCGGCATCACTCCCTGGCCAAGGCCCTGCATCTGCGCAGTCTGGCGCGGCGCGCCCTTCGGGTTCCGTCACAGGCCGGTCAGGCATTGCCCTTCATGCTGCGCGCCCTGGCCCACGCTCCCTCACTTCTGTGGCACTCGCGCCGCACCATCCAGACCCTGGCCGGCGCCCTGGCCGCCGCCCTGATTCCCACCCCAAAGGGGCGCGCCGTACTGGCCCGCCTGCTCGGTTGAACCGGAGGATACGATCATGAGCCCCAAGTTTTCTGTCGTCATGCCCTGCTACAACGTGGCGCCCTTCGTCGCCGAGGCCATCCATTCGGTGCTGCGCCAGAGTTTCCGCGATTTCGAGCTGATCATGGTGGATGACGGCTCCACCGACCAGACCGCCGCCATCTGCTCGCGCTTCCTCGGCCACAACGTCCATCTGGTGAGCCAGGAGAACCGGGGCCTTGCCGCCGCGCGCAATTCCGGCATCCGCGCCGCCAAGGGCGAATACATCGCTTTGCTCGATTCCGACGATCTGTGGCACCCCCGCAAGCTGGAGCACCATCTGGCCCTGCTCGAGGCCAATCCGGAACTGGGCATCAGCTTCGATCCCTCCACCTTCATGGACGACCGGGGCGCCCTGCTGGGCATCGTCCAGACTCCCCGGCTGATCGGCATCGAGGCCAGCCATGTTTTTACCCGTAATCCCATCGGCTGCGGCTCGGCCCCGGTGATCCGCCGCGCCGCCCTGGATGAGATCCAGACCGAGAACGTCAACGGCGCCTGCTGGTTCGATGAAAGCTTCCGCCAGTCCGAGGACATCGAAATGTGGGTGCGCCTGTCGCTGACCACATCGTGGCAGATCGCCGGGCTCGAGCAGTCCCTGACCTTCTACCGGGTTTCCGATCACGGCCTGTCCGCCAATGTTTCCAAGCAACTGGAAAGCTGGGAAAAGATGGTGGCGAAGACAGCCCTCTATGCCCCTGGCTTCATCGCCCAGTGGGGAGAACTGGCCAGGGCTTATCAGCTCCGCTATCTGGCGCGGCGCGCCGTGCGGTCGCGCGACGGTCATCTGGCCCTTCGCCTGCTTGGCCGCTCGCTCTCCGCCAACTGGTCCATCAGCCTGCGCGAGCCCAAGCGGACGCTGGCGACCCTGGGCGCCGCCTCCCTGCTCAGCCTGCTGCCGCGCCGGCTCTACGAGTTTGTCGAGCGCTGCGCCATGGGCGTGGCGTCCCTTCATCGGGGAGCCACATCATGAACCGCCCGTGCATCGCCCACATCATTGATGACCCCGCCGTCGGTGGCGTCACCCGCGTCATCGAGCGCATGGCCGTTTCAGCCCTCAGTCATCACTATGATTTCGAGACGGTGGTGATGGACAGCACGTCCTTCCGTCCACCTTTCCTCCATCATGACGCCATGGTGGTGCACTACACGTTGTCCTGGCGCAAATTACCCCATCTCGCCTTGTTGAAGGCGGCCAATCCCCATACACCGCTGATCCTGGCGGAGCATTCCTACAGCCAGGCGTTCGAGGACCTGCACGTGCCATCGAAGGCCCGTTACCACGCCATGCTGCGGCTGGCCTATGGCCTGGCCGATCATGTGGTCGCCAATTCTGAAGCCGTGGGCCAGTGGATGCTGCGCCATCGTCTGGTGGCCGAGGGCAAGCTGTCGGTCATTCGCCAAAGCTGGGACATCTCGGACCTGACCAGTCTGCCCCTGCCCATCCATGGCAAGGCACAGCCTCTGGTGGTCGGCGCCTATGGCCGTTTCTGCGGCCAGAAGGGGTTTGAACATCTGATCCGTGCCATGGCTCTTCTCTCTCCCCAAGAAGCGATTCTGCGTCTGGGCGGCATGGGGCCGGATGAAAACAAACTGCGTCAACTGGCCGACGGTCTGGGAAACGTGACGTTCTGCGGACAGGTCAAGGACCTTGCCGGGTTTCTGTCCGGATGCAATGTGGTCGCCATTCCCTCCATGTTCGAGCCTTTCGGGCTGGTTTGCCTGGAAGCCAAGGCCGCCGGTCGCCCGGTGATCGCCTCGGCGGTAGACGGGCTGGTGGAGCAGGTTTCCGGAAACGGCCTTCTGGTTCCCCCCGCCGCCCCCCATGCCCTGGCGGATGCCATCCGCCAAATGGCCCGGCGGGATCTGGGCAAGATGGGGGCCATTGGGCGGCAGGATGCTCGCGGCAGTTGGGACCGCTTCATGCAGCAGTGGACCCATCTCTACAGCAAGCTTCTCCCCCAGATGCCTCTCTCGCTAAGGGAGCCTCATGAACTGGCCCGATAGATCACGAGGGCTGCTCCGCCAGGGCCTGAGGTCGAGGCAATCCTGAGGGCATGAGGATCTGGATGAGGGTTCCACTTCCTGGCTGGCTGTCGATGGAGAACGTGCCGCCCATGGCCCCGACCAGATACATGCTGAGGGGCAGCCCAATTCCCCGCCCCTCGGTCCGGCGGGCGACATTGGGGTCGGGCTGGCCGAACAGCGTCAGGGCCATGGCCAGTTGCTCGGCATCCATGCCCACCCCGCTGTCACTGATCTCGAACAGAACCTGCCCGCCACCCGATGCCCTGGCCGTCATCGAGATGCGGCCTCCATCCGGAGTGAATTTAACCGCATTGCTCAGAAGGTTGGTCAGCACCTGAACCAGCCGTCGCCGATCCGCAATCATCATCAATTCAGCCGGATCACAGAGGGTTTCGATGCGTAGATCCTTTTGCCTGGCCCTGGGGCCGGTCATTGTCAGTGCTGCCGCAAGAAGTTCGGCAACATTGACCGGCTCGGGGTTGGAATTGAATTTCCCAAGCTCGATGGATGAAATGTCGAGGACATCCTCGACCAAATGCAGGAGATGAATCCCCGCCTGATTGATATCTCGGATGTATTCCAGGACTTTTGCATTCTGGATCGGACCGAAAGCCCCAAGGGAAACGGCCTCTGAATAGCCGATGATGGCATTCAACGGAGTCCGGAATTCATGGCTCATGCTGGCCAGGAACAGGGTCCGTTCCCGGTTGGTGGCTTCCGAGCGTTCCAGGGCCAACGTCACTATTTCGCTTTTCCGCTGACGCCGGATCGCCTGCAATGCCAGGATCAGGATCACTGCCGAACAGATGGCGACAAACAGCGCACGATAGATGCTGCTTTGAACCCATCTGGCCATGACATCGGTCATGGGGCGCGCGGCATTCACGATCAGCGAGGTTCCCTCCACATTGCCGAAAACGATGGCCCGCCTGACCCCGTCGACAATCGAGACTCCGACAATCTGGGTGATGGGCTTGCCCGATTGAAGATGGGTCTTGAAGGGGGCGCCGGCACCGCTGGTTCCGATGAGCGCCTCCATCCCCGGCTGACGGTTGAGAATATCGCCATATTGATTGAACAAGGTGGCATTGCCGTTCCCCTCGGGAACGATATTGCGGATGATCTCGTCAAAAAAGTTCGGGCTTAACCCTGCCGCCGCGATACCCCTGAACGAGCTATCGGGAGCCAAATCCGGAATCGAGCATGCGATACTGAGGTCGCCGAAACTGGTTTTATAGGGCCTGGAGGCGTAGAGGCCATGACCATATCTTCTCTCCCGATGCACCTTAAAGTAGTCTCGCTCCGAAGAATCGAAGTCTTTGAGACCAGGCGTTGCGGAATGTTCGACCCTGCCGCTGCCATTGACATAGACAAGGGATCGGACACCCGGATCCATCTCCTTCAGCCTTGATGCCAGCACATCGTCGAGCAGGGCCAGGTCATCGAGCTTATCGGAACGATGATCCCGAACCGTTTCATTGAGATTGAAGGCCACATCCCTCAGCAGGACGTTGATCTGGGCCGATGCAATCCGGACATTGGACGTCAGCAAGCGAAATTCGTTGTCCAAAGTCTGGTTGTACTCGTCGTAGGCGGACCAGCTTTGCCCAAAGGCCAACAGCACGACAGCGCCGATGGGAACCAACCACCCCCCCACCCCACTTCGCTGCCTCTGCTTTGTCACGGCCGCCATGTCTTCCCCCGAAATGGAACAAACAGCGCCGCGACCCCAGGCGATGAGGGCGTCAATGACTTAATATGTATGTCGCTAGTATGTTGTTGTGCCGTTTGGGTTTTCAAGTCCGCATTCACGGATGCCTACATCCATCCTGCCAACCGGATCATGCCGTTCAGGCCCACCTCGCCCAGATTGCGCACGTCGTTGAACATCACCGCCAACTGGGCGGTAAAGGCGAAGAAGGCGGGATAGAACAGGGATGGCGCCCCGGCCTCGGCCCCTCGCGCCAGACGATGAAAGGTCTCCGCCAGTGCCGGGCAGAACGCCAGCCAGACGGCAAATGCGCCAACCATCATTCCGGCCAGGACGTCGGACAGATAATGGTAGCCGAGATAGAGCCGGGGGGCGCAAATGGCCAGCAGCGCCCAGGCCAGGGCCAGTGAGCCGGCCCGCCGCGACCAGCGGAACCAGCCGAAGGCGAAGGCGGCGAAGACTCCGGCGTGATCGCTGGGAAAGCTGCTCAGACCGCACAACCCCTCCACATTCACTCCACGGACCAGGGGGAGGTCCAGGGCCAGATTGTGCAAGGGACGCGGATTGAAGGGACCGGACATCTGCAATCCCCGCGACAGCACGATGGCAAGGGTGACGCCAAGGATGAGGGAGACCACGAAGCGGCGGCTCTCGTCCCTGGGCTCGCGGTACCAGCACCACCACAGGCCCAGGACCATGGGCATGCCCTTGAGGAAATGAGCGTCGGCCAGCCAGAGGATCAAGGTATCCAGCAATGGGCGGCTACCAACCGAGGCGGTGATCAGATGGGAAAACCAGGGATCGAAGGGAAACATCCACTCCTCCTTCAGATCGGGCGCTTGAGTGCGGTTCCCACCGCGATCAGGCCCGGCCAGAACAGGTAGGAGAGAATCTCGAGGTTCTCCCCGAAGGTGTAGAAAATCAGGACCATGATCACCATCAGCGCCGAGCGTACGGTCTTGTCCCGCTGGGACCGCCACAGCAGAAGGAGCACGGTGAAGGCCAGGGGCACGGCCAGGGCGGCCAGCCCGACCGCGCCCTTGACGAACAACAGGCCGTACCAGGTGTGGTGAGAGCCGATGGGCATGTACTCGACCAGGTGAGGACCGCGCTCCACCACGCCGTGACCAAAGATCGGGGCCTCGCTCTGCCAGCGGTTCAGCGCGATCCGGGCCAGGGCTTCGCGCACCCGCGAGGAATCGGCCCGCGCCGAGCGGAAGGCGCTGAAGGTATCCTCGACCATTTCCATGACCGGCGGTCCCAGCAAGGCAACGGTGGGAGCGAGGGCCGACAGGGCGAACGCCGTCAGCGGACGCAGCAGGTTGAAACAGGCCACGGCGATCAGCGGCCCGACCAGAAGAACCACCAGGGCCAGCCGCGACTTGGTGAAGAGAGCGACCAGAATGGCGGCGGCGATCAGCCAGATGGCCCGGCGGCGGCTGGAGCAATCCAGCGCCAGGGCGGCATGGATGCAGGCGATGAAGCCTGCCGCCGGCGCCCAGGGCGAAAAGAAGTGCCAGCGCGGCTGATGGTTCGAGGGATCGATGCTGAAGAAATTGAAGGCGAAGTATTCCGGTCCCGGCCCGCCGACCACGCTGATGGGCGAGATATAGACCCGGCCCGGCAGCCCCACGTAATAGGCCGCCACGAAGATGGGCAGCAACAGCACCGTCTGCTTGGCCAGCCCCGCCACCGAGTCGGCCAGAACCTCGCGGCGGATATCCAGCAGGGAGGCCGCCAGGATGAATACCGCCAGCAGCGCCCAGCCCTTGGCCCAGCCGATGGAGGATTTGAGGATCAACGCGGTCGGCAGGCCGAAATCCACATGGCCGGCCACCAGGGCCACTTCCATGACCAGCATGCCGAACACCCACAGCCACACCACCCAGCCGACCCGGCGCCAACGCTCCGGCTCGCGCCGGGCCTTGAGAACGCCCATGATCAGCAGGACCCAGCCGAGCACCGGACCGACCACGTACAGCGCGCCCAGGGCATAGAACACCCAGGTGAGGCTGAGAACGCGGCTGATCAGGCGTTCTTCAGGAGTCCATTGATGAACGGCTGTCTGATCCATAGCAGGGCCAATCCGATGAGGAAGAAGATGCTGCCGAACACCGCCCCGGCCAGGGTCAGGATGGTGCTGGGCGACGAACGGCGCTCGGGGAGGGTGGGCAGTTCGAAGGTCTGGATCATGGGATAGGACGAAAAGTGATCGGTCTTACCCGTATCGATGCGGGCCAGGGCGGTGCGGAAAACCGCCTCGGCCAGTTGCAGATCCCGCATCAGGTCTTCCAGGATGGCGGCGTCATGGGATTTGGAGACTACCCGCTCGCGCAAGGTAGCGATGCGGCTTTCCAGCTCCTGGGCCTGGCGGCCATAACCGGCGGCTTCGGACCCGACCGAGACCAGACGCTGTAACAGGTCGGCCTGATTGCGGCCGGCATCCGCTTCCAGGTACTTGAGCAGCTTGTCGTCGATGCGGCCGATCAGCTGGCGTGCGCGCTTGCGCATATCAGCCTGGGCGGCATCACGTTGGCCGCGCGCCGCCATCACCTCGGGATGCTCGTTGCCCCATTTGGTCAGATTGGCCGACAGCTTCTGGGTCGCCTCGGCGTAGGAGCCAAGCAAGCCCCGGAACACCGGGTCCGATTGGAGCGCCAGGGCATCGGCGGCGCCGCTGGCGGAGATTCCCAGGCTGGTCATGAGCTGGGATGCCTCGCCATCCTTTTGCTGGCGCATGGCGGCGACTTCGGTCGCCTGCTTGGCCAGTTGCTCGATGATCTCGATCAACTGACTGTACTGGTCCATGGTGACCAGTCCGGATGACGCCTGATGGGCCAGGATACGGGCGCGGATCTGCTCGAGATTCTTCTGAAATCCCTTGATCATGATCCGGTAATTGGTATCGCGCTGGTCGGATTCGTCGCCGCGCAGACGTTCAAGTTCATCCTGGAACACCGAAAGCAGGGTGGCGAGGCGCAGTTGGGCCTCGGCTGCCGATGGCCCCGTCATCTGGACCGAGATCAGCTGAGTCTGGTCGATGACCTTGGCGCGCGGCTTGGCCAGCTGGGTCTTCTCCACATCCAGAATGTCCGCGGTGACGGTCAATACCTGACGGCTTTCCAGGATTTCCTTGTAGTTCACCATGGGGCTGAGGCCCGAAGCGCCGAAGGGAGACGCCGTATTGCTGGACGCCTGTCCGATGCGTTCGAGGTTCACCGCCATGGTGCCGCCAGCCGACGGCAGAACCAAGGTTGCCTCGCTGGTGAATTGCCGGGGCCAAAAGGCCAGAACCAGAAGGCTGAACAGCCAGATA
This sequence comes from Magnetospirillum sp. SS-4, assembly GCF_902729425.1. Classification (GTDB taxonomy): domain Bacteria; phylum Pseudomonadota; class Alphaproteobacteria; order Rhodospirillales; family Magnetospirillaceae; genus Phaeospirillum. Next base: position 31,801 of record NZ_CACVCH010000061.1, read on the forward strand.
CCGCCCAACCCGCAACCGGCAACCATGCCGTAGCGCCGCTTGCGCCCCTCGATACTGCCGTGCCAGGTCAGCACCTTGCGCATCAGCTCCCGCCAGTCGGGCAGCTTGAAGCGGGGCAATTCCTCCACCGGAGCCATGGGATCGACGGGAGGCTGGGACATGACTATTTCCCTCCGCCCGACGGTGTTTTGAAGATGCCCACATGCTGCATCAGGCCAAGCACGGCCACGGGCGCCAGGAAGTCCATCATGGCACGGGCCACGTCCCGGAAGGTGGCGAAACCACCCTCATAGCAAGCGATGCCGTCATTGGGCAGAAGGTAGGGGTTGAAGTCGTCACGGTTGGGCTCGCGCACCAGATCCTCGATGGAGCGCTGCACCGCCTCACTTTTGCCGGTAGCCGGATTGGTGGTGACCAGCACCGCCACCCGATCCGCATTGGTGATCGGATTGCCGCCGACGCAGTTGGACGAGATCAGCGCCTGGAGCAGCCGGGTCCCGTAAGGAAAACTGGAGCTGTCCTTACCCACCGCCGATAAGGAGTTGCTGTAAGCGGGCGTGGTCAGATTGGAGAGGTAGACACGCACACCGGGCGGGCTGATGGAGGACGGCTTCATCAGCTCCTCCTGGAAGCAGCCTCGCGACGGCACGGTAATCCGGTCGCCCGCCACCAGCGGCAGATCAAAGCCGGTATCGCCGGTCAGGGCGCCACGCATGTCGAGGACGATGGGCTTGCCGGCTCGCTCGACCGTCACCTGGGCCAGGTTCGCGTCGGGACGGACGCCACCGGCATTCCTGAGCGCGCTCGACAGGGTGCGGCCGGGGGCGTAATCGCCGCTATTGGTGCCTTCGGGGCGGCTGCGCTCATCGGCCTTGCGTTCATTGATCACCAATTGCCCCGGCTGGAACACCGCACCCGCCACCCATATCTGGGCCGGAGCCCATTGCACCGGCTGAACCGCCACGCGGACGAAGGAGGCCCGAAACAGCTTGGCGCCCACCAGACGATCGGCGATGACGCCCTCCAATCGGGCGGCCGGAATGCCCGCCGCCTGGATCGGTGACAGGAAGGGCAGCTTCAAGGTGCCGTCGGCGTCGATGACGTGCAGGCCGGTGAAGTTCTCACCCTGAGGCACGTTGACCTTGACCGTGTCGCCCGGCGACAGAGGCAGGCCGTCGCGCTCGAAATGGGGGGCGGCCTTGCTGGCGGGAAGCGGATCACGGCAGACGAGATCGGCCTTAGCCTTGGCATCGGGCTCGACCCATTGCGGCATGTAGGCTTCGCCATTGACCTTGATCGGCCCCTGAACCGAGCAGGCCGACAGCGAGCAGGCCGCCGCCATCACGCCCGCTATTGTCCGCTTTGCCCGATTGCGTGCCATGATCTTCTCCTCCGCCTCAGGACCACAGAGCCGGGATGTCGGCTTCGGAGCCGGCGATGGGGAACACGGTCTGGAGGCGGGTCAGTTCGATCAGCCCCCGCACCTGGGGTTGGGGGGCCAGCAGGGCGACATCACCCCCCTTGGCCTTGGCCGCCTTGAGCGCGGAAACCATGGCACCGAGGCCACTGGAATCCATGAACTCCACGGTTCGCAAATCGATGATCAGATGGGAACCGCCGCCATCCAGCGCTTGGCGGACCTGCTGGCGGATGGCATCCACATTGGCCAGGGTTACACGGGGCGGAAAGCTGACGGTTTGGATTGCGGTGTTGTTGACCATGACGGCCTCCCAAGAGAATGAATTGTCCTGCTTGGGATAGCGCAAGGCTCATGCCAGGGATTTCAGGGCGTCGCGGGCATATTCCCGCGCCGAATTCGCAATATGCATCGCAGGCTGAAGCAATTCGCCACTGAAAAAATCCCACAGATGGCGATCGGGGAAGATGTCGATTCCCGCCATGGACTTGAGCAGGTAGGCCGCCAGAAGCCCGATGACGGTCAGGACCGAGAAGCTCATGAAGCCCGCCACTCCCAGAGTGGCGCCGGTACCGGCGTGGAAACTCAGCCGCCGCCGGCGAGCCAGGGTCTTCATCACCTTGTGGCGACGATCCGGCCCTGCAAGCAGGACAACGTAATAGCGCTGAAAAAACAGCGAAACCTGGGCCCGCAGGTCAATGCTGTGGCGCTGGCGGTTCATCCGGGTGAGAGATGAGACCAGGGCATTAATCTGCGTCTCGGTGAAGCTTGCCCGGATGTCCGGTCCCAGGCTCTCGAACAGCGCCTTGCAGAACGGGTCCGCCTCGAAAGGCGCCTCGGGCGCATTGTCGTTCACATCACCCGTCATGGCCAGTCTCCGGTCACTTGCAAAACGCAATGACCGGCGCAAAAGCCGTGCCGGTTGGGATCAGCCGGTTTCGCCGGCTTCCCAGGATTGCTTTTTGCGATAGATGGTCGAAGGGCTGACCTCGAGATAGGCGGCAGCCTTGGGGATGTTGCCGCCGCATTCGGCGATGGCCGCCTCGATGATTTCCTTCTCCTGCCGCCACAAGGGCCGCAACACGTCGCGGGCAGGCGCCGCGACCGCGACCGCGACCGCCTCGACATCGGCGGTTGGCGGAATTGAAGACGGTGCGGGCGGAAGCGGGCTTGCCTTCGCCTGGGGTGCGCCGGCATTGACCAGGAGCGGCAGCATCTCGGGCAGAATTTCGGCGCCGTCGTGCAGCACCACCGAGTTGCGGATGACGTTTTCCAATTGCCGGACGTTGCCGGGCCAGGAATAGGCGATCAGGGCCTGACGGACGGCGGAAGACAGAGACTTGAACCCCTTGCCCTCCTCCTTGGCGAAACGCTTGAGGAAGAATTCGGCCAGTTCCAGCACGTCGCCCTCGCGGTCACGGAGCGGCGGCATGGTCATGGGAATGACGTGCAGGCGGTAATAGAGATCCTCGCGGAAACGCCCGGCGCGGACTTCCTCCAGGGGATCGCGGTTGGTGGCGCACAGGAAGCGCACGTCGGCCTCTTCCGGCTTGTTTGCTCCCACCTTCTGGAAGGTGCCGGTCTGGATGAAACGCAGCAGCTTGCTTTGCAGGCTGATGTCCATCTCGCAGATCTCGTCCAGAAACAGCGTTCCGCCGCGCGCCTGGGCAGCCGCGCCGTCGCGATCCGAGGTGGCGCCGGTGAAGGCGCCCTTCACATGGCCGAAGATCTCGCTTTCGATCAGATCCTTGGGAATGGCCGCGCAATTCAGCGCGACAAAGGGCCGCTTCGCCCTTGGACTTTGGCAGTGAATGGCTTCGGCGCACAATTCCTTGCCGGTCCCCGATTCCCCCGTGATGAACACAGAGGCCCGGCTGGGCGCCGCCGATTCGATGATGCGATACACCGCCTGCATGGCCAGGGACGAACCGATAATGCCCTGAAAGCCACGGCGGTCGATCTGTTCGCGATAGGTGGTGACGATCTCTTCAAGGCGGCCCCGTTCCAGGGCGTTGCGCACAGTCACCAGCAGGCGGTCACCGGCAAAGGGCTTGACCAGGAAGTCATAAGCCCCCAGCCGCATGGCGGCGATGGCCACCTGGATGGACCCCTGGGCGGTCACCACGATGGTGGTGGTGGGAATCCCCTGCTCGGCGATCTGCTTCAGGATATCCATGCCGTTCATGTCCGGCAGGCCCAGATCCAACAGCAGCACGGCGGGCGGGGCCGAGGAAATGATCTCCCACGCCTTGGTCCCGGTATCGACCACCCGCACATCCCAATCACCGGAGCGCAGATACTCCGTGTAGGTGTAGGAGAGCGCTGGCGAGTCTTCGACGATCAGAATGGCTGGGCGTGCTGACATTAAGCATTTCCCTAAATATGCGCCCCATCATGCCCCAGCCGGCGCATCCTCGTCCAATTGGAACCGGTGGGTAATGGCATCGGCCGCCGCCAGGGCCAATCCGGGTATCTCCTCGGCCATGGAGAGGGTGGAATGATCGCCGTTGCGGCCCGCGTTCTCCACCTGCTGGGCCAGAGCGCGCAGATCCTCGAGCCCGAAGGTGGCCGCCAGACTCTTCATGGTATGGGCCTCGCGGCCGATGGCCTCGACGCCCCCGGCCTGGATATGTCCGGCAATGCGTTGGGCGCGGTCACGGATTTCCGCCGCCACTTTCGAAGCGATCCGCCGGGCGGTGCGGTCATCGGTATCGGCGATCAGGTTGCCGATCAGGCGTTCATCCAGGCTCGGCCCCGAAGCCCTGGCCTTCAATGCCGGCTCCGCCGGCTTCAGCCAGGTTGCCAGCTTCGAGAGCATGAGTTCCAGGGATAGTGGCTTGGTCAGGTAGTCGTTCATGCCCGCCTCCAGGCACATCTCGGCATCACCCTGCATGGCAAGGGCCGTCATGGCGATGACGGGAATGTCACGAACGTCCTCGGACAGGGCACGGATCAGGCGGGTTGCCTCCAGGCCGTCCACTTCGGGCATGGTCACGTCCATCAGAACCAGATCATAGCGTCCGGTAGCTACCGCCTCGACGGCGGCGCGGCCATTGTTGACGCAATCCACCTCAAGCCCGGTAGGCGCCAGCATGGCGGTGGCCACAAGCTGGTTGGCCTCGCTGTCCTCCGCCAGCAGGACGCGGCCGGCAAGTCGTGGAACACTGTCCAGGTGTTCTTCCACCGGTTCAGGTTCCTCCCCCTCGCGGATGGGAAGCGTGACCACGAAGGTGCTGCCTTGCCCAAGGGAGGAGGTAACGGCGATGGTCCCTCCCATGGCGCCGACCAGATTGCGGCAGATGGCCAGCCCCAGCCCCGTGCCGCCATGCCGGCGGCGAAGGCTTCCGTCCACCTGGGTAAAGGGGGTGAACAGACGGTTCAGATCGCCGTCGCCGATGCCTGCGCCGGTGTCGGCCACGCGAAGAGACATGAAGCCTGGCCGGTGCCTGTCGGGGGCAACGCTCAGCGTCACGCCCCCCTGGTCGGTGAACTTCACCGCATTGTTGAGAAGATTACCAAAAATCTGGCGGAGACGATCCGGGTCTCCCTTCAGCCAGCGGGGAAGGTCATCCGAGAACTCGACGTTCAGGCCGAGGGATTTGCCACGGGCCAGTGGCTCCACCATTTCCACGGACTCCGCAACCAGACGTCTCATGTCATAATCCGCTTCGTTAAGTTCGAGACGCCCGGCCTCCATTTTCGACATGTCAAGAATGTCGCCGACGATGGTCAGAAGAGAACGCCCCGAATTGCGCGCCACTTCGGCCAGCCGCCGCTGGTCAGGCGCCAGGTCCGAGCGAAGGAGTAAATCCACCGAGCCGAGGATGCCGTTGAGCGGAGTGCGGACCTCGTGGCTCATGACCGCCAGGAATTCCGACTTGGCGCGATTGGCATTCTCGGCCAGCAGGCGGGCTTCCTCGGTACGCTTTTCCGCTTCCCTGCGCTCGGAGATATCGCGGATCAGGCCGATCAGGAAGCTCTCGCTGCCCTGGCCCACCACGGAAATGGACAATTCCATGGGAAACTGGCTGCCGTCGCGGCGCTGTCCCACCAATTGCCGGTCCTTGCCCACCACGCCGCCACGCTCTCCGAATTCGGCGTAGCGCCGCATGTAGGCCCCGTGCCCGGCCCGCAAATCCTCGGGCATCAGCAGGCTGATGTTCTTGCCCCGCAACTCGTCCAGCGGCCAGCCGAAGATCCGCTCGGTGGCGGGATTGGCGGTGATAATGGTTCCCAGGGGATCGACGCTGATGATGCTGTCCAACACGTTGGCGAGAATGGCATCCAGGCGTTCCGCCTGCCGGCCCAGGCGGATTTGAGCCTGGGTTAATTCGGCGGTACGCGCCTCCACCTTGTCTTCCAGGGTCCGCTTGGCCTCCCGCAGATTGCCCAGCATGGCGGCAAGGGACGATGCCAGTTGGGCAACCTCGTCCTCGCCCGAGCTGTCGATCTCCACGTTTGCCTGGCTGTCGGCGGCAACGGCCGTGGCGGCCGCGCTCAAGCAAGCCAGCCGGCCGGTCAGCCGGCGGGCGGCGAGCCACGCCAGGATGAACGTGGCGGCCAAAGCCAAGGCGCCTACCAGCGTGAAGAGCATGATGAACCGGGTCACCGGCAGCATGGCCTCGTGGCGGGGATGCGATATCCGCAACTCAATTCCGGCCCCGGCCAGCGGTTCGACGAAATGAAGCTGCTTGGCCGCGACGATATCGCCGGCTTTGAACGCCTCTCCTGCTGCCGCGATAACCCGTCCGCCCCGAGCCGAGAGACTGACATTCTGGTTGAGCGGCAACTGCGCGAAAACCCTGCCGGCGAGCGCGGAAGAGGAGATCCGGGCCGCCAGCACCCCTTCCGGCGTTCCGGTTCCGGGATAGATAACCGGAAAGGCCAGCACCACCTGGTCACCTTCGATCTCGGCCCGAGGCGTGCCGGCCAGAGCCTCTGAAAACCAGGAGGTGGACGGAGATACGGCATCTTTTCCAGCCGTGCGGTTGGACGCGTAGAGCTGTCCCTGGAAATCATAAAGCTGGACGGCTACGCCGTTAAGATCGTCAGCCCGATATCCCTTCAGAAACGGATCGAGATAGGTCTTACGCCCGGCGGTATCGACCAGGGCGTTGCTGATCAGGGGATTGCGGGCCAGGGCATCCATGTCGTGCTGAAGATCGCCCAGGGTCAATTCGACCTTCTGGGCCAGCATGCCCGCCTGGGCATCCACCTTGCCCTGGATATTCTCGACAATGATGGACCATGTGGAGACAAAGGACAGCCCCCCCAGGGCCGCCCCCGCCAGCAGGGCCAGCCCCATCGCCACCGCCAGGAACTGATTGGCCAAGCTTTTGCCGATGAACGAAAGACGTGCCATGCTCCCAGTCTCCTGCGCCGCCTAGCGGATACCATCCGGGCCAAAACGGCCCAGGAAGACCAGATCCGGAATCAGTGCCTCGTGCCGGTCCGGCGCGAAGGGAGGTGCGTAGGTCTTCACCAGCCCATCCCAGCGCTCGACTTTCTCCAAGGCGTCGCGGATCGCCTTGCGATCGGTGGAGCCCGCCTTGTCGATGGCCAGGGCCAGGATGTGGGTCAGGTCATAGGCATGGGCGAGGCCCACCTGGGACTTCAACCCGTTCAGCCCCTTGATGCCGAACAGCCGCTCTGCCGACTGGATCACGGCCTTGGCACGGGCATCGGTCTTACCCACGAAGGTGTAGGTCTGCACTACAGAGAAATCCACCTCGGCCAGGGCACCGCCGGTCATGGCCACGAAGTCGCCGCCGGAGACCCCCCAATGGGACAAAACCGGCAAGCGCTCTGCCTTGGGCAGTGCGGCAATTTCCTTGACCAGGATCGACCCCTCGCCCTCGTTGGCCACCAGCACGATGGCCTTCGCCCCCGCCAGGCGAAGCGCCTGGTAGCGGTCGATCAGGCTGCGTTCCCCCCAATTGTACCAGGCGCTCTCGACAATGCTCACGCCGCTGTTGCTGCGGGTCCAGGTCTCGGCGGCCTTCAGGCTGGAGCGGCCCCAGGCGGTGTTGGGCAGCATCATCGCGACCTTGTCCAGGCCACGCTTGCGGGCCTCGGCCAGAATGGCGGGCAGAGCCCAGCCATCCCGCAGGGACAGGCGGAAGACGAAATTGGGAGTCTGGCCGTTATCGACGATCTCATCGGCTGCCGCCCAGGGGTCGAGAAGCGGAATGCCCAATTCGTGGACCACGCCAATCTGCTCGATCACCACCGGTGAGAATTTTCCGGAAAACACCGCCACCACATCGGGGTCGGCGGCCAGTTCACGGATATTGGCGACGCCACGCGCGGGCACGGAGCGATTGTCGCGCTCCACCAGTTCAAGCTTGCGGCCACCCAGCACGCCACCCTTGGCGTTGATTTCATCCACGGCAATGAGGATGCCTTGGCGGATGGCCTGGGCCGAGGTGCTGGTCACGTGACCGAATTCACCATCGAAGCCGATCTTCACCGGCTTTGTCTCCGCCGATCCGGTCGAGGCGGCAAGACACAGCCCCAACCCCAGTATCAACCCGGCAATGCGCATGGCGACCTCCATCTTCTTTCCCGATCATTCGGGGTTATGGCCATCACAGCAAGTTCCGTTCCACGGCAAGGCGCCATTTTTCCGGAAACCGCATTGCAAAATGCAAATCATGCCATTCCATGAGGCCGTCGTCGCGGCACGAGGTTTGCAGTTCGTTGATCAGAGAATTCCACATCCCCGGAGGTCATCATGGAAAGCTTTACCATCTGCTGGCAATCCCGTCCGGGTGGGCGCGTCGAATCTTTCGGCCCCCTTCCGCGAGATCTTGCTGAGTTCCGCCTGCGCGAGCACAACGCCAGCTATCCCCATATCCGCGCCTGGTTGACTCAGCCCTCCATTCAGATCAGGGAATGCGAAACTGTTCTCTGAGAGCCTCTTCCATCAGGCGGAAACAAAGGCCCCGGATTTCCGGGGCCTTTCGCATCATGCCGCCTTCAGGGGGCGGCGGACATGCGCCCAGCGGGAAACCACGTTGAGCAGGCGGCGGGGATCGACGGGCTTGGCGATATAGTCGTCCATGCCCGCATCCAGGCAGCGCCGCCGCGTCCCGGCAATGGTATTGGCGGTCAGCGCCAGGATCGGGGTATCGCGCCATGCACCATCCCCTTTCCGGATGGCACGGCACGAGGTCAATCCGTCCATGCGGGGCATCTGCAGGTCCATCAGAATGATGTCGTATCCCTTGGATGCCATCTCGGCGCCGTGCAGCCCATCCGGCGCCTCATCCACCTTCCAGCCAGCCTTTTCCAGAATGGTCCGGATGACCGTGCGGTTGAGGTCATTATCCTCGACCAGCAAGACATTGCGCCCATGGCCGCCCAGATCGCCGCCCCCCGATGTGCTCGCCCCCAGAACCTGGATAAGCTGGGATATGACCATCTCGAATGATTCCCGCCCGTCGCCCAATCGGACCACGGGAACATGGGGCAATTCCGCTTCTGTCCCGGATTCATCCCTGTCACGGACCACCGCCTGAACCGCTCCATGATCGTCGCCGGGCAGGACGGCCCATGCGCCAAAGCGCACCAACTCGCGAATCAGCGGAGCGCAAAGATCGAGATCCTGGACATCCACCAGAACCCGGTAGCCCATCAAGGGCGGCAGGGGCTCGTCCTCGATGCCATCGTCCGCATCGTTCCATGCCCGATCGGCAAGGCGCAAAGGCACCTCGAACCAGAACACCGCACCCCCGCCGGGATTGTCGGCTACACCGATCCTGCCGCCCATCAACGTCACCATTTCCCGGCATATGGCGAGCCCAAGCCCGGTTCCGCCATACTTGCGGGTATGCGACGCGTCGGCCTGGACGAACTTGCGGAACAGCAGGCCCTTGACCGTATCCGGCACACCGATGCCGGTGTCGGAAACGGTGAAGCGAAGCATGGCTGCTCCATCGCGGCTGGCGGTTTCTACCGAGATTCCAACCGAGCCGCTCGAGGTGAACTTCACCGCATTGGCCGTCAGGTTGATGAGGATCTGCCGGAGCTTGGTAGGGTCTCCCACATGGCGCACTCCCTTGGGCAAAGCCAGGTTGACCGCCAGGAGAAGCCCCTTTTGACGGATCTTCGGGCTGAGCAGGCGCTGAACGGATTCCACGGTCTCGGCGACACTGAAATCGATCTCTTCCAGTTCCATGCGGCCGGCTTCCAATTTCGAGATATCAAGAATGTCGTCGATGATGTCCAGCAGGGCCTCGGCACTTTCCTGAATGCCAAGGGCATAGGATTTCTGTTCATCGTCCAATTCCGTTTCCAGCAACAGACTGTCCAGGCCGATCACCCCGTTCATGGGGGTGCGCAACTCGTGGCTCATGGTGGCGAGGAAGTCGGACTTGGCCGCATTGGCGGCCTCGGCCTCGGCGCGGGCGCCCTCCAGCAATTCCAGGTCACGATCCTGACGGGTCAGCAGCCGGGCGATCCAGAGGGTCAGGGACGCCACGGCAACGGCTAGTATCCCCGTGATCAAGGCGATGAACAGGGCCGAGTCCCGCCAGCGATCCAGGATCACCTCCTCGGTGGCGGTAATGTTGACCACCAGGGGGTACTGGCTGACCTGCCGAGGAGCAACGATCCGGAAGCGGGAATCAGAGGTATCAACCAGACGGGCTTCGGATGTTACGGCAGTTCCGCTCGTCAGACCGGAACGCAGCAGCTTGAACGCCGGCGCATCGCTGAAAGAACGGCCAAGAAACTCCTCCTTCTCGGGATAGCGGGCCAACAGGGCGCTGTCCGAGCGGAAGAGCGATATGGCGCCATGCTCGCTGAAGGTCACCGCCTTGTAAAAGTCTTGGAAGAACGCCGTCTCGATCCCGGTCAGTACGACGCCAAGGGTTTCTCCCGCCGTCGTCTTGATCTTGCGGGCCAGGTAGAACGTCCAGCGGCCGGTCCCTCGGTTTTTGACAGGAACGCTAAGAAACACGGACAGGGCCGGATCGGCCATATGAGCCTTGAAGTAGTCGCGGTCAGCCAGATTGATGGGGGGCGGGGGATAGGAGCGGGTAAAGTTCAAGACGTCGCCATTGGCGGCCACAATGGTGGCCACATCGATCTGCGGCACGCCGCTGGCCTTGTCGCGCAGCATGTCGAAGACCTCGCGGGTTCCCATGACACGGCGCAAATCGGCATCACTCTCCACACCGGCATCGTGCACCCGGTCGGAAATGCTTCTCAGCACCAGGTCGGCGGCCTTCACCGATTGCAGGGCGTGCTCGGAAATCACCGTGGAAAACCCGGACAGGTTCTCACTCCACTCCCGCAC
>NZ_CACVCH010000062.1 GCF_902729425.1 Magnetospirillum sp. SS-4
TGCCGACATCCCCAAAATGGTCCAAAAGAAGGCGTAGGCGGTCCTTGACCAGCATCTCTTCCATGGCATCCGACTCCCGGTGACAAACCCGAAGCCGTTTGAATCATGGACCGCTCACACCCGCCACCCCATTCTCATCACTATCCGTTAACCTGACCACGTTGCCGTGCGACTCGTACCGCCGCCGTGCCATCAATGCCCTCCATGCCTGAGGGAATCGTTGGATCACGGCGCGGGACGAGACGGAAGCCTGTTTATGAGTTTACGCCTGAACTTGCCTTGGCCAGGGCCTTGGCGACCACCATCCTGACCCAGGCCGCACGGGAAAGCCCCAAGGCTTCCGCCTGGGCGTCGATCTGGGGAAGCTGGGCGTCGTCGAACCGGATGATGACGGCCTCCTTGTTCTTCTTCTCCTTTTTATCCTTCTTGTCCTTTTTCCGTTCCTTCTTGTCCTTTTTCTTCTCCTTCTCTTTCCTGGCGGCCTTCACCCCGACGGCTCCGTCCTCGCGAACCGGTTCGGCCGCGGCGACAACCTCCTCGGGAGCGGCGGGAGCGGCGGCCTTGCGCGCCGCCGGCTTGGCGGCTCGGGCCGCTTTCGCCCCGGGCGCCGGGACAGGGACCGAATCGTTCGCCTTTACCTTCGTCTCGTCGGACATATGTCGCACTCCAATCATCGCGATCACTCGCATCACAGTGAAATTTATATATCAGACCGATATCGCTTTTTCAATCGGAATCGCCGTGCCGGCCCGATGGCCCGTCACGACATCCCTTGACCCGGCCGTTCCGGCAATGGTCCACTGACCATCGGGCGGACTGAGGGGGCAAGGATGACACAGACCATCGGCTACCGGTTCTTCTCGGCGGAAGCGGGCAAGATTTCCGTCGATCTTCACTTCGACGACGACACCTTCGCCCTGGTGATTCCGGACACGGCCGAGCGGCCGGAATGGACCCGGCTCGCCTACGAGCGCTGCGTGAACTGCCCGCTGCCGGACGAGACCAGGCACTGCCCGGCGGCGGTCGGCCTGGCCACCTTCCTGCCCAAGTTCAAGGACAAGCCGTCCTACGAGAAGGCGGTGGTCGAGGTCGATACCCCGAACCGGGTCATCGTCTCCAAGACCACCTTCCAGGCCGGCATGGCGTCGCTGCTGGGGCTGGTCTGCGCCACCTCGGGCTGTCCGATGACCCGTTTCCTGCGGCCGATGGCCCGGTTCCACCTTCCGTTCTCGGACGAGCGCGAGACGGTGTTCCGGTCGCTGTCCAGCCATCTTCTCGGCCTCTACATCGCCGCCAAGATGTCCAAGCGCAAGCCCGACATGTCGCTGGATCAGCTGAAGTGGAACTACATGGAACTGTCCATCGTCAACGGCGCCCTGGCCGAGCGCCTGCGTTCGGCGGTCAACCGCGACGCGGCGCTGAACGCGGTGATCATTCTCGATTCCTTCGCCCAGATCACCCCCGAGAACATCGAGAGCGGTTTTGAAGACGTCCTCCAGTGCTTCATGGTCGAGGCGGAGTGACGGCGCCCCCGCCCCCGGCATATTGAGCGTGGCGAAGCCCGGCGGCCCTGCTAAACTGCCGGGGACAACAGCGTCTTCCAGGGAGGGATGCCCCATGAGCAGGACAAGACTTCTGGCGATGGCCGTGACCGCCGCCGCCCTGTTTGCCGGTTTCGACGCCAAGGCCGACATCACCATCGGCGTCGCCGGTCCGCTGACCGGCAGCGAGGCGGCATTCGGCGAGCAGTTCCGGCGCGGCGCCGTCAAGGCGGTGGAAGACATCAACGCCAAGGGCGGCGTGCTGGGCCAGAAGCTGGTTCTCGCCATGGGCGACGACGCCTGCGACCCCAAGCAGGCGGTGGCGGTGGCCAACGAGATGGCGGCCAAGAAGGTTCCCTTCGTCGCCGGCCATTTCTGCTCGGGCTCGTCGATCCCGGCGTCCGACGTCTACGCCGAGACCGGCATCCTGCAAATCTCGCCGGCCTCGACCAACCCCAAGTTCACCGAGCGCGGCCTGCCCAACGTCTTCCGCACCTGCGGCCGCGACGACCAGCAAGGCCAGGTCGCCGCCCAGTACATCGCCGGGAAACTGGCCGGCAAGGTGATCGGCATCGTTCACGACAAATCCGCCTACGGCAAGGGACTGGCCGACCAGACCCGTGACGCGCTGAACAAGCTGGGCGTCAAGGAAGTGGTCTACGAGGCCATCACCGCCGGCGAGAAGGATTACTCCGCCCTGGTCTCCAAGCTGAAGCAGGCCAAGGTCGACGTCCTCTACCTGGGCGGCTACAAGACCGAGGGCGGCCTGATCGTGCGCCAGATGCGCGACCAGGGACTGAAGACCATGCTGATGAGCGGCGACGCCCTGGTCACCGAGGAATACTGGTCCATCACCGGCGCCGCCGGCGAGGGAACCTTGATGACCTTCAGCCCCGATCCGCGCAAGAACCCCGCCAACGCCGAACTGGTGAAGTACTTCCGCGCCCAGAATTACGAGCCCGAGGCCTACACGCTGTACACCTACGGCACCATCCAGGCCTGGGCCCAGGCGGTGGAGAAAGCCAAGTCCACCGACTGGAAGAAGGTGGCCGCGGCGCTGAAGGCCGGAAAGTTCGACACCGCGCTTGGCGCCATCGGCTTCGATTCCAAGGGCGACGTCGCCGCCCCCGGCTACGTCATGTACGAGTGGAAGAACGGAAAGTACGACTACGCCAACTGAAACACCATCAGGGGGAGGACGGGAATGCCCTTGTCAGACTGCATCGACGCTTGCGAGCTGGCGCATCGCGCCTGCACCGAGACCGTCATCCACGGCCTCCAGCACGGAGGAAAGGCGGCGGAATGGGAATTGGTCCAACTGCTGCTGGATTGCGCCGACATCAACGAGACCGCCGCCGATTTCATGCTGCGCTCGTCCAGGCTGCATCACCTGACCTGTCAGGTGGCGGCCGAGGTCAGCGACATCTGCGCCAGTGCCTGCGAAAAGCTGGCCGCCGAGGATGTGCGGCTCAGGGAATGCGCCCAGGCCTGCCGCCGCGCCGCCACCGCCTGCCGCAAGACCATCAAGACCTGAAAGCCCTTGCATCCCGGGGGCCCAGGACACAGATGAACACGGACGGACGCGAATAAATCCGTCGTCCGTGTTCATCCCCGTCATTTTATTTCCCCGCCCCTTGCCGATTGGTGTACCCCCCGTGACAGAACCAGCCCGCACGTCCTGGCCCGCCACCATCCTGGCGGTGGGCGCCGGAATCGTCGCCGCCTTCCAGGTGGGCAAGGCCCCCATCGCCTTGCCGTTCATTCGCGACGAGATCGGCCTCAGCCTCACCCAGGCCTCGTGGATCCTGTCCATCTTCGCCCTGCTGGGCGCCACCGCCGGCGCCGCCGCCGGCAGCATCGTCACCCGGATGGGCGCCCGGCCGATGTTGCCCGCCGGCCTCATCATCCTGGCCGCCGCCAGCCTGGCGGGCGCCTTCGCCACCGACCTCGCCTCCCTGCTGGTCAGCCGCGCCATCGAGGGAATCGGCTTCATGCTGGTGGTGATCTCGGCCCCCGCCCTGATCACCCTGCTGACCCGGACCGCCGACCGTCAGACCGCCTTCGGCCTGTGGGGCAGCTTCATGCCGTTCGGAGTGGCCCTGTCCATGACGGCGGCGCCGCTGCTGCCCATGATCGGCTGGCGGGGCCTGTGGGGAGGAATGGCGGTGCTGCTGGCGCTCTATGCCGTGCTGATCCATCGGCGCATGCCGAAGCCGCCGCCGCCGCCGGCCAGCGAGGACGACCATCCTCTGCGCGACATCGCGGCCACCATTACCGCCCCCGGCCCGCTGGTGCTGGCCGGCATCTTCATCCCCTATTCCGCCGCCTACGCCGTCCTGGCCGGGTTCCTGCCGACCCTGCTGATCGAACGCATGGACGTTTCCCCCGGCACCGCCGGCCTGATGACCGCCCTGGCCGCCGCTTTCAACATCATCGGCAATATCGCCACCGGCCCGCTGCTGCGCCTGGGGGCCAGCCGCTGGGCCATCCTGGCCGCGGCCGGCCTGACGGTGGCGGTGGTGCTGGCCGGCATCTTCGCCCCAGGCACGCCGGTTTTGCTGGCCTATGGGCTGTGCATGGTGTTCTTCACCGTCGGCGGCCTGGTGCCGGGCTGCCTGCTGGGGGGGGCCTCGATCTACACCGCCGACCGGCGCCTGGTTCCGGTGACGCTGGGTCTGCTGATGCAGGGCAGCAATCTCGGCCTGCTGCTGGGACCGGTGGCGGTCGGCGCCGCCGTGGCCGCCACCGGCGGCTGGTGGGCGGCCGCCGCGGTGCTGGTGCCGGCGGCTCTCGCCGGCCTGGGACTGGTGTTGGTCTTGCGCCGGATGGGCAAGGAGTCTTAAGCTTTCCCATCATGACGCTGCCCCCCGCCCTGCTCGACCAGCTTGCCGCGATTTTTGGCGACCGCCTGTCCACCGCCCCGGCGGTGCGCGAGCATCACGGCAAGGATGAAAGCCACTTCCCCCCCTGCCCGCCCGACGCGGTGGTGTTCGCCCTGTCCACCGCCGACGTGGTCGGGGCGGTCAAGGCCTGCGCCGCCCATCTCGTGCCGGTGATCGCGTTCGGGACGGGAACCTCGCTGGAAGGCCACGTCGCCGCGCTCAAGGGGGGTGTCTGCATCGATGTGGCCGGGATGAATTCCATCTTGTCGGTGCGGCCCGAGGACCTGGACGTCACCATCCAGCCCGGCGTCACCCGCAAGCAACTGAACGAGCATCTGCGCGACAGCGGCCTGTTCTTTCCCATCGATCCCGGCGCCGACGCCTCGCTGGGCGGCATGGCGGCGACGCGGGCGTCTGGCACCAACGCGGTGCGCTACGGCACCATGCGCGACAACGTGCTGTCGCTGGAGGTGGTGCTGCCCGACGGCCGCGTCATCCGCACCGCCCGGCGCGCCCGCAAGTCCTCGGCCGGCTACGACCTCACCCGGCTGTTCGTGGGATCGGAGGGGACCCTGGGCATCATCACCGAGCTGACGCTCCGCCTGCACGGCATTCCCGAGGCGATCTCCGCCGCCACCTGCCCGTTCCCGTCGGTCGAGGCGGCGGTCGAGACCGTCATCCTCACCATCCAGTCCGGAATTCCGGTGGCGCGCATCGAGTTCATGGACGAGGTGATGGCCGACGCGGTCAACCGCTATTCCAGGACGTCGCACCGGGTCGCCCCCACCTTGTTCTTCGAGTTCCACGGCAGCCCGGCCAGCGTGCGCGAACAGGCCGAGCGGGTCGAGGCCATCGCCGCCGAACTGGGGGGAGACGGCTTCCGGTGGGCCACCGGCGCCGAGGACCGCACCCGGCTGTGGGCGGCCCGCCACAACGCCTATTACGCCGGCGTGGCGCTGCGTCCCGGCTGCCGCGCCTGGACCACCGACACCTGCGTTCCCATCTCGCGGCTGGCCGAATGCCTGCTGGAGACCAAGGCCGATCTGGCGACCTCGGGCCTGACCTCGGCGGTGGTCGGCCATGTGGGCGACGGCAACTTCCACGTCATGCTGCTGGTCGATCCCAACCGGCCGGAGGAAATCGCCGAGGCGGAAGCGCTCAACCGCCGCATCGTCCACCGCGCCCTGGCCATGGACGGCACCTGCACCGGCGAACACGGAATCGGTCACGGCAAGATGGAATTCCTGGCCGCCGAATTCGGCGACGGACTGGACATCATGCGGGCCATCAAGACCGCCATCGATCCGCTGGGGATCATGAATCCGGGAAAGATCGTCGGATAGCGGCCTATGCCGCCATTCCGGCCGCCGCCGCGCGGGGAAACACCAGGTCGACCAGATTGTGGGCGATGGCCGGAACCTCGAACGGCAGGGCCGCCATCAGCACCGCCCTGGCGGCGTCGCGCTGTTCCTGCGGATCGAGCCCGGCCCGGCGGGCCTCGGCGACCACGCGAAGAACCAGGGCGGCGAGGACGGCTTCCTGAGACATGGCCATGGACGATCCTCCCGCTCGCTTCGACGAGCTCAACACTGCCGCCCCGCTCCCGATCAATCCAGGCACGAACATCGAGGATTTGTAATGTAATGTGTTCACCCGATGGGATCAGAGGGCGGCGATGCCACCCATGTCCCGGTCGCCGATGAAGGGATAAAGCTGCTCGACCACCAGATTGGCGATGGACGGCGTCAGCGACGGAACCATGGCGAGCAGGACCGCCTCGGCGGCGTCGCGCTGCTCCTCGACCCCCAGCCCCTGGCCCCGGGCGCTCGACACGGCGGATCCGATGATCTCAAGCAGGGACGGGTCCATGGGGTTTTCCTCCGAGGAGGAACTCTCTGCGGTTCCACGAACATCAGTGTGGCCCCAGCCCCCGATCCATTCCACCCGCTAAAGGAAATCACTTGTAAGCCGTTGTGACATTCAGAGTGTCGAGCCCACGTCCTCGCCGATCACGTCGCGATAGGCGTGCCAGCTGGCATGGCCGACCAGCGGCAGGGCGACGACCATGCCCAGGAACGCCAACGCCATGCCGAAGAAGGTGATGACGGCGATGGTGGCGGCCCAGCCGACCATGCCGCGCCAGTTGCGCCAAACCGAATGGACGCTGAACAGCATGGCCTCGACCACCCCCACGTCGCGTTCCAGCAGCATCGGCATGGCGAAGACGCTGACGGAAAAGGCGATCACCGCCAGGGTGCCGCCGACCAGGGCGCCTACCGCCAGAAAGCCGATCGAATCGACCTTCAGCACCACATCGACCAGGAAGCCGTCCATGGACAGCGGCGCCCCCGGCGGATGGAACAGGGCGAAAATCATCAGCCCCAGCAGCAGCCACACCATGAACAAGATGGTCAGGACCAGCCCCATGTTGCCGACCTGGCCCAGGCGCCGGCGGACGCCGGCCACGACCAGGGCGAGGGAGACCGGCTCGCCGTTTTCCACCCGCCGGCTGATCTCGTAGAAGAACACCGCCGCCAGCGGCCCCACCAGCATGAACCCGGCCAGCAGGGGAAACAGCAGCGCCCCCATGGCCGCCGCCGTCAAGATGGCGTAGATCGTCGCGCCGATGCCCGCGTAGAGAGCGCCGAAGCCGAGGCTGAGGCCGGGATGGCGCCACATGTCGCGCCAGCCGGCGCCAAGCCATTCCGAGGCCTGGGCCGGCGAGACCAGCCGGGACGAGGGATAGCGGGAACCCATGGCCATGGACATCATGATCGCCCCCTTCCTGAGCGCGCCCCGGTCATTCCCGGGACGGCGGAACCTTCATGCTATTTGGAAACTCTCCACGGTTTGCGCAAGGTATCGGAACACATTCTTGCCGACGGAATCAGTCGATAAGATGCATCCAGCGACTATCTTAATCCTACTTAGGCGTTGTATGCCGCCGCGGAAACCAATAAATCTTGCTCAGGTCATCATTGGAGCGAATGTCTTGGCAAGCAAGGACAAGAGCAAGAGCGGCGCTACATGGCCCGGTACCGGCGACATTTCCCCGTCGACGCCTTCCGGCATCGGTCTCGACATGCTGGATGACATCGTCGGCTACTGGCTGCGCCGTGCCCAGGTCATCGTCTATCAGGATTACGTCCGCACCGTCGGCTCCATGGACATTCGCCCGTCCCAGTTCGCCGCCCTGACCATCATCGGCGCCAATCCGGGCCTCAGCCAGACCACCTTGGCCGCCACCATGGGCATCGACCGCTCGGGGGCCGTCATCCTGATCGACGCGCTGGAAGGCAAGGGACTGGCCACCCGGGCGCCGTCGCCGGTGGACCGCCGGACCTACGCCATCTTGCTGACCGAGCAGGGCAAGACCACCCTGGCCAAGCTGAAGACCCTGGTGATGGAGCACGACCGCCGCGTCACCGCCTGCCTCTCTCCGGAAGAGCGCAATCAGTTGAACAGCATCCTGCTGCGTATCTGCCATGCCTGACATTGTTGTTGCACACAACAATCTATCGACATAACATAACCGCATGTTCCGAGGAGATGCGGCATGACCACACATTCGCTTACCTGCATGACGTTGGAGATGCGCGGCCCGGTGGCCGTTGTCGGGCTTCACCGTCCCGACAAGCGCAACGCCATCAACGATACCATGATCGACGAGATACACGCGGTTTTCTCGGCTCCACCCAAGGAAGCCCGCGTCATCGTCCTGCACGGGCACGGCCCCCATTTCTCGGCCGGCCTCGACCTCAGCGAGCACCGCGACCGCGGCGCCTTCGAGGTGATGATGCATTCCCAGACCTGGCACCGCGCCTTCCATCAGGTCCAGATGGGCGGCCTGCCGGTGGTCACGGCGCTGAAGGGCGCGGTGGTTGGTGGCGGCCTGGAACTGGCAACCGCCAGCCATGTCCGGGTGGCGGAGCCCTCGACGTTCTACGCCCTGCCCGAGGGGCAGCGCGGCATTTTCGTGGGCGGCGGCGGTTCGGTTCGCATCGCCCGCATCATCGGCGCCGGCCGCATGACCGAGATGATGCTGACCGGCCACGCCTACAACGCCCAGGAAGGCCAGGCCATGGGGCTGTCCCACTACCTGGTCGGCGAGGGCGAGGCGCTGGCCAAGGCGATGGAACTGGCCGAACGCATCGCCGGCAACGCGCCGCTGTCGGTCTACGCCGCCATCAACGCCCTGCCCCGCATCCACGACATGGCCCATGCCGAGGGGCTTTACACGGAATCCCTGATGGCCGCCCTGGTCCAGACCAGCGGCGAGGCGCGCGATCGCATGCGTGACTTCCTGGAAAAGCGCGCCCCCAAGGCGGGCTCGTGAATCATCCTCCCGGATGATGCACTGGAGACCCGAGAGCCCATGGCTCCGGGTCTCCTTTTTTTCGCCGCCGGCCCACGCCGCGCCAGGGTGGCGGCATCACTCCTTGCTTGACTCCGGGGCGTGGTTTCCCTTTCCTCTCGCCAGCCGTTTTCCAGAGGGGGAGCCTTCGTCATGACCCGCGCATTCGTTTTTCCCGGCCAGGGATCGCAGGCCGTCGGAATGGGCCGCGAACTGGCCGAGGCCTTTCCCGCCGCCCGCCACCTGTTCCAGGAGGTGGACGAGGCCCTGTCGCAGAAACTGTCCTCGTTGATGTTCGACGGACCGGAGGCCGACCTGACCCTGACCGAGAACGCCCAGCCCGCCCTGATGGCGATGTCGCTGGCGGTGGTCCGGGTGCTGGAAAGCGAAGGCGGGGTCGACCTCGCCAAATCCGCCGCGTTCGTCGCCGGCCATTCGCTGGGCGAGTATTCCGCCCTGGCGGCCGCCGGCGCGTTCAGCGTCGCCGATACCGCCCGGCTGCTGAAGATCCGGGGCCAGGCCATGCAGAAGGCGGTGCCGGTCGGCCTGGGCGCCATGGCGGCGCTGCTGGGCGCCGAACTGGAACAGGCCCGCGAGATCGCCGCCGCCGCCGCCGAGGGGGATGTGTGCGAGGCCGCCAACGACAACGGCGGCGCCCAGGTGGTGCTGTCGGGCCACAAGACCGCCATCGACCGCGCCATCAAGATCGCCGCCGAGCGCGGCATCAAGCGGGCCATTCCCCTGCCGGTCTCCGCCCCATTCCACTGCGCCCTGATGCAGCCCGCCGCCGACGCCATGGAGGAAGCGCTGGCCAAGGCGGCGATGAAGGCCCCCGCCCTGCCGCTGGTCGCCAACGTCACCGCCGCCGCCGTCACCGATCCGGCCGAAATCCGCGCCCTGCTGGTGCGTCAGGTCACCGGCACCGTCCGCTGGCGTGAAAGCGTCCTGTTCATGAAGGCGCAAGGCGTCGATTCGCTGGTCGAACTGGGTGCCGGCAAGGTGCTGGGCGGTCTGGCCAAGCGCATCGACAAGGAGGTCTCGGGGACCTCGGTGGGCAATCCCGCCGACATCGACGCATTCTTGAAGAGTTTGTGACCAGTGCCTTTGACCTCGCCCTTCGAGACGCTTCGCTCCTCAGGGTGAGGTCAAAGGTAAAGTCCTCATCCTGAGGAGGCCTGAAAGGCCGTCTCGAAGGATGGGATACCTGTTATAGAGGGAGAGCCTTCCATGTTCGATCTTTCCGGCAAGACCGCGCTGGTGACCGGCGCCTCGGGCGGCATCGGCGGCGCCATCGCCAAGGCGCTCCACGCCCGGGGGGCGACCGTCGGCCTGCACGGCACAAGGCGTGAGGCGCTCGACGCCCTGGCCGCCGAACTGGGCGAGCGCGTCCACGTCCTGCCCGCCAACCTGTCCAGCCCGGAAGCGGTGGAACAACTGGCCAAGGATGCCGAGGCCGCCCTGGGCTCGGTGGACATCCTGGTCAACAACGCCGGCCTGACCAGGGACGGCCTGGTGCTGCGCATGAAGGACGACGACTGGGCCACCGTGCTCGACGTCAACCTGACCGCCGCCTTCCGCCTGTGCCGCGCCGCCGTCAAGGGACAGATGAAGCGGCGCTGGGGCCGCATCATCAACATCACCTCCATCGTCGGCGTCACCGGCAATCCGGGACAGGTCAACTACGCCGCCTCCAAGGCCGGCATGATCGGCATGAGCAAAGCGCTCGCCCAGGAAGTCGCCAGCCGCAACATCACCGTCAACTGCATCGCCCCCGGCTTCATCACCTCGGCCATGACCGACGTGCTGACCGAGGACCAGAAGGGCAAGCTGCTGCCCGGCATTCCCGCCGGCCGCATGGGCAGCCCGGAGGAAATCGCCGCCGCCGTGGTCTATCTCGCCTCCACCGAGGCGGCCTACGTCACCGGCCAGACCCTTCACGTCAACGGCGGCATGGCCATGATATGATGGCGCCCCTTTATGGGGTGCCGACGCTGGTCAAGGCGGAAAAAGTGTGCTAGGTAACGGCACTTTCCGCCTGACAAGGGGGGCTGCGCCGCCCAGGCGCGGAACCAGATTTTCCAACAGACGAAGCTTCCGAGGAATCGCAAATGAGTGACGTGGCCGAACGGGTTAAGAAGATCGTCGTCGAGCATCTGGGCGTCGAGGAGTCCAAGGTGACCGAGAACGCCAGCTTCATCGACGACCTGGGCGCCGACAGCCTTGACACCGTCGAGCTGGTGATGGCCTTCGAGGAAGAATTCTCCGTCGAGATCCCCGACGATGCGGCGGAAAAGATCCTCACGGTGAAGGACGCCATCGAGTTCATCACCAAGAACTCCTGAATCGAATCGAACGCCGCCCCGTCATGACCGGGCGGCGTTCATTTCCTTCCCATACACTTCCGAAAGCCAGGGTTTCATGAGACGTGTAGTCGTCACCGGCCTCGGCCTTGTCACCCCTCTCGGCAACGGGGTGAAGACCAATTGGGAACGCCTGCTGGCCTCCCAGTCGGGTATCCGCCGCATCGACACCTTCGACGTGTCCGACCTTCCCGCCCAGATCGCCGGCATGGTGCCGCGCGGAACCGGCGCGGGTGAACTTGACCTGGACAGCGTGGCCTCCGCCAAGGACCGCCGCCGCATGGACGATTTCATCGTCTATGGCCTTGCCGCCGCCATGGAGGCGGTCGAGGATTCCGGCTGGAAGCCCCAGGACGACGAGGGGCAGGAACGCACCGGCGTCATGATCGGCTCGGGTATCGGCGGCCTGCCCAATATCGCCGACGGCGCCGCGACGCTGGAAAAGTCGGGACCGCGCCGCATCAGCCCCTTCTTCATTCCCGCCGCCCTGATCAATCTGGTGTCGGGCCACGTTTCCATCCGCTATGGGTTCAAGGGACCGAACCACGCGGTGGTGACCGCCTGCGCCACCGGGGCGCACGCCATCGGCGACGCCGCCCGCATCATCCAGTTCGATGACGCCGACGTCATGGTCGCCGGCGGCGCGGAGGGAGCGGTGCATCGCCTGGGCATGGCCGGCTTCGCCGCCGCCAAGGCGCTATCCACCGGATTCAACGACCAGCCCACCAAGGGCTCGCGCCCCTGGGACAAGGACCGCGACGGCTTCGTCATGGGCGAAGGCGCCGGCATCGTCGTCCTTGAGGAACTTGAGCACGCCAAGAAGCGCGGCGCCAAGATCTATGGCGAGGTCATCGGCTACGGCATGTCGGGCGACGCCCACCACATCACCGCCCCGGCGGCCGACGGCAATGGCGGCTTCCGCGCCATGACCGCCGCCCTGAAGCGGGCCGGCGTGTCCATCGAGGACATCGACTACATCAACGCCCACGGCACCTCGACGCCGCTCGGCGACGAGATCGAACTGGGTGCGGTCAAGCGGCTGTTCAAGGATCACGCCTACAAGCTGTCCATGTCGTCGACCAAGTCGGCCATCGGCCACCTGCTGGGCGCCGCCGGGGCTGCCGAGGCCATCTATTCGCTGCTGGCCATGCGCGACCAGATCGTTCCGCCCACCCTCAACCTGGACAATCCGTCCGAGGGCTGCGACATCGACCTGGTGCCGCACAAGGCCAAGGAGCGCAAGGTAAGGATGGCGCTGTCCAACTCGTTCGGGTTCGGCGGCACCAACGCCTCGCTGATCTTCAAGGGCGCTCCGTAGGGGGCGGCCGAGGCAAACGATGCCGAAGGCCCCCATGCGGCGCATGGGGGCCTTTTTCTTGGAAGGACGCCATGGGTAAAGCCATCCTCAAGACCTTCGCCATCGCCCTGGTCCTGGCCGCCGCGTCCGGCCTCGGCCTCGCCTGGGAAGGCCACCGCCGCTTCACCGCCCCCGGTCCCCTGCCCCAGCCGACAACCCTGGTCATCTCCAAGGGGGCCGGCATCGAAGCCATCGGTCATGGCCTGGAAAATGCCGGAATCATCTCCAGCCGGCTGATCTTCGCCCTGGGGACCAAGCTGCGCGGCGCCCGCCTCAAGGCCGGCGAATACGCCTTTCCCGCCCATGTCTCGGCCGAGGAGGCCATGCGCATCATCGCCGAGGGCAAGGTGGTGATGCATCGCCTCACCATCGCCGAGGGACTGACGGTCAGGCAGGTTGCAGCCCAGGTCATGGACGCCGAATTCCTGTCCGGTTCCATCACCCGCAAGACCGCCGAGGGGTGGCTGCTGCCCGAGACCTGGTACATGGTGCGCGACGAGCCCCGCGACGAGGTTCTGGCCCGCATGGAAAAGGCCATGCGCCAGACGGTCGATGTGCTGTGGATGGCGCGCGCCCCCGGCTTGCCGCTGAAAAGCAAGGAAGAGGCGGTGATCCTGGCCTCCATGGTCGAGCGCGAGACCGGAATCGAGGGCGAGCGCCCCCGCGTGGCGGCGGTGTTCTACAACCGGCTGGCCCGGCGCATGCGGCTGCAATCGGACCCGACGGTGATCTATGGCCTGTCCGACGGCCAGGGGGAACTGGACCGTCCGCTAAGCCGCGCCGACCTCGCCGCCGCCCATCCCTGGAACACCTATGTCATCGACGGACTGCCCGGAACCGCCATCGCCAATCCCGGCCGCGCCTCGCTGGAGGCGGTGCTGCATCCGGCCCGAACCGACGAGTTGTATTTTGTCGCCAACGGCAGCGGCGGCCACGCCTTCGCCCGCACCCTGGAGGAGCACAATTCCAACGTCGCCAAGTGGCGCCGGATCGAGAAGGACCGCAAGGCCGGCGGCGGCTGAGGCTATCGCTGCCGGGGCGGCGCCAGATGGATGTCGCCCAGATCGGGCAACGGCCGGGACGGTTCCGCCCCCTCCCCGTCGGCTTCCAGCTTGGCCATGGCGGCCTCGACGGCGGCGGCCACCTCGGCCATCTCGGGATCGAATGGCGGACCGGCCGCGTCCTCGGTCTCCTCCAGCAAGGCGGCGATGTCGGCGTCGGACATGATGCCGCCGAAGCCCGGTTCCTCCGGATCGGCGTCATCGTTGACCTCTTCCAGCAGCGCCGCGATCTCGGCGTCGGACATGGCAGTGGAAAACAGGCCGGTGGACGGCGGGGCGGCGACGCCCTCCTCCAGGTCCTCTCCCGCCTCGACCAGCATCGCCTCCATGTCGGCGTCGGACATGGCGACGCCGAACAGCGGCGTTCCCTCCGGCTCCCCCTCCAGGTCCTCTCCCGCCTCGGCCAGCATCGCCTCCATGTCGGCGTCGGAAATGGCGACGCCGAACAGCGGCGTTCCCTCCGGCTCCTCCTCCAGGTCCTCTCCCGCCTCGGCCAGCATCGCCTCCATGTCGGCATCGGAAATGGCGGTAGCGAACAGCGGCGTTCCCTCCGGCTCCTCCTCCAGGTCCTCTCCCGCCTCGGCCAGCATCGCCTCCATGTCGGCATCGGAAATGGCGGTAGCGAACAGCGGCGTTCCCTCCGGCTCCTCCTCCAGGTCCTCTCCCGCCTCGGCCAGCATGGCGTCCATGTCGGTATCGGAAACGACGGTGCCGAAAACCAGCGGCGGCAGCGGCGGCTCGTCCTCGGCCGTCAATCCGCCCACCGCCTCCATCGCCTCGGCCAGCATCTGGTTCATGTCCTCGTCGCTGAAGCCGGGTTCGAAAGCGGCGGCAAGGGGAGCGGGCCCAGGCTCCCGCGCGGTGGCGGACGGCATCGACGGAACGCGGCGACGCAGGTGATAGACCGCCTGACGGCCGAAATCCTTGGCCAGCGACAGCACGCCGACATATTCGCAGGCGAAGCGTTCCAGGAACTCCTCGTCCCGATTCTGCGCCTCGGAGCGCAGCGCGCTCTGCTCGGCGGTCAGGACCGCGACGAATTGCTGGGTGGCGTAGACATGCCCGATCACCGTCACCGGTTCCAGCCGGGCGGCGCGGTTGATGTGGCTGCCGTAGAAGTTCTGGCGGCCGCAGATGGGATCGATGGCCTGAAACACCGGCCCGGCATGCAGCGAAATCCGCAAGGACAGGGGATGGGGCAGCCGGTCGCGCAGTTCCTCGTCGGCCTCGGCCACCATTTCCTGAAGGGTCTGGGCGTATTCGGCCATGGGCGAGGCCTTGTCCATCACCGCGAAGATGGCGTCGCCCCAGGTGTTGATGGCGATGGGCTGAACCTCCAGCCGGGCCATGCCCCGGTTGATGATGCGCAGGAAGTCGAGGAAAACCGGAGTGTGCTCCTCCTTCAGCCTGGAATAGCCGGCGATGTCGCAAAACAACATCGACCGGATGACGCGGCCCTCGCCCTGCTCGTCGTCGCCGTCCCCATCCATGTCCGGCATGGCGGGAGTGGAATCGCCGGCCAGATCGGGACGCTTTTGCAGCAGCGCATCCAGGTCGATGATGCGCAGCCGGGAAATATCCTCCCACTGGTCGATGAAGTCGGCGGCGCCGCCGACCAGCGAGCCGGGCATCATGTCCCATACCGCCAGCAGATAGGGGTCGGTGGACAGGAAGCTGGCCCGAAGCGTCGCCATGCCGTGCAGGCACTGGTTGGCGAACCGGTACAGCATGGAATGGCCGAGGAAACGCTCCTCGGTGGCGTAGGTCACGGTGTTGGCCAGCTTCAGCGCGTTTCGGAACCGCATTTCCCAGCGCGAGCCGCCATAACGGACGTTCTCGGCGATGAAGTCGTCGATGGCGTAGGGCATGACCACATTGACCTCGGCGCCCCGCTCCAGCATCGCCTCGATGAACAGCAGGTCCGAGCCGCAGGCCGCCATGGAATAGCCGACCTGCGCCCCCAGTTCGTCCAGGGAATGGGCGATCTCGGCCCGCACCGCGCTTTCCAGTTCGGGCGGAAAGTGCGGTCCCTCGCCGGGACGGTCCAGTGGATGGCCGGTGAACACCACCACCGTCGGCGGCTTGAGGATATCGAACACGGCCGGCGGCACCGGAATGCCGCCGTCGCGAAGCAGGGCGAGCTGCTTCAGCGCCGAAACGGTGCTGCCGTAATGAATGCCCTCCAGGGTGCTGGCCCAGGCGAAGGAGGCCAGGGCCTGCTGGGCGTCGCCCAGCAGCAGATGGGCCTGACCGACGGTGACCAGCAGCTGATGACGCCGTTCCGGCGACAGCGACGGATCGGATTCCGCCGTGCCGACCCGGTCGGCGACGCTGCGGGCCAGATTTCGCGCCTCGTCGCGATCGCCCAGCAGCCAGGAGGTGACGGCTGCGTCGATGCCGGCGGCGGGCGCCCCGCCGATGTGAAAGGCGCGCAGGAACAGATCGCGGCAATGTTCGAGATCGCGGGGCAGGCCCGAGGCGATCCAGGCCTCGCGGAATACGCCGGCCAGGGCGGTATAGGTCTCGGCATCGGCATCGGCGACCAGCTTCTTGCCGCGCACCAGTTCCAGCGATTCGGCCAGTTCGGCCATGATCGCCAGGGTTTCCTTGCCTTCGGGCGCCCCCAGCGCCTCGACCGCCCGCTTCAGGCTGCCGTGCAGGCGGTGAAACGGTCCCTCGTCGATCAGAATGACGTCGAGCAGCGGCTGCAACAGCCGGCGGGCCTCGTCCACCGCGCCGGTCTGCGACAGGGCGACGGCGCCGAAGATGGTCAGCTTGAAGCTGTTGGGATATTGTTTCAGCCCTTCGCGCGCCGTGTCGTGCGCCAGGAAATTCTGCCCTTCCTCAAGCAGATCCCGCGCGATGCGCTCCCAGTCCTCCAGGGTGCGGATCGGGCCTGCCCCCGTACTGATCGGTATGGATTCCGCCAAGATCGGGCGAGCCTTTCCCATGAGCCAGACTCATTGTTTATCATGACCCGGCCTGCCCCGGAAGGCCTCCCCGGCGACAATGCGCGGCATAATGGCGAACACCGCCGCCGGCCACGCCCCAGCAATCAAAAAAACAAATCATTTCAATTCGATAAGCAGATAAGGACGGGCGCGATCCCCCGTTGACGGAGAGCTTTCCCAGGGATTACGGTGATGGGGATTTCGACCTTTCCTCACCCCCGTCCGAGGTGTTTGGGCCATCATGAGCGAAATCTACCCCAGTGAACTGAGCACCGACGACCTGCTGCCCACGTCCAGCCGCTTCGCCGTCGCCTCGGTGAACGGGGCGGTGGGCAAGGGCGTCAGGGCGAAAATCGGCTTCGAGCGCGGAACCCTGGTCGCCCGCTTCACCGGCATCCTGTCCAACCGGGTCCTCCAGCACACGCTTCAGGTCAGCCCCGACACCCACCTCCACGATCCCTATTTCGTGGGAATGATGACCCATTCCTGCTCGCCCAATTGCGTTCTCGACATGCATCGCCTGGAAATCTGGTCGCTGTCCGACGTGGCGCCGGGCGAATTGCTGACCATCGACTACGCCGTCACCGAGGACGTCTTGTTCCGGCAGTTTCCCTGTCATTGCGGCTCGTCGCGCTGCCGCAAGTGGATCACCGGCCGGCGCGAGAGGATCAACGAGGCGGGGCTGGCCTACCTGGCGGGACTGGCCAGCCGCAAGGTCCGCAGCATCGCCTCGCGGACCCGCTGGGGCGCCCGGTGATCGGATCCTATCCGACGGTGGCCCGGTTCATCCAGGCCGAGGCGCCGGATGCCCCGGTCCATCTGCTGCGCCCCCACCGTCTGGCGCGGGCGGCCCGCGACTTCATCGACGGCTTTCCCGGCGACACCTTGTTCGCCGTCAAGTGCAACGCCCATCCGCTGGTCCTGCGCACCCTGTGGGATGAAGGCATCCGTCATTTCGACGTGGCCTCGCCCGTGGAGATCGGCCGGGTGGCCGAGACCCTGCCCGGCGCCGCCATGTTCTACCACCATCCCGCCAAGACGCCCGGCCAGATCGCCCTGGCCTGGGACAGGGGGGTGCGCCATTTCGCGGTGGACTGCCCCGCCGAGCTGGAAAAGGTGGCGGACCGGACCGGCCCCGCCATGGTTCCGGTGGTGCGCCTCGCCATTCCCAAGGGATCGGGCGCGGTCTACGACCTGTCCACCAAGTTCGGCGCCACGCCGGAGGTGTTCATCGCCACCCTCGGCCGCGCCGCCGCCATGGGATTCCGGCCGGCGGTGACCTTTCACGTCGGCTCGCAATGTCTCGACCCCGCCGCCTTCCGGCTCGGCCTTGGCATGGCGGTGGAATTGACCGGCCGGGCCGGGGTGGCGGTGGAACTGATCGACGTGGGCGGCGGCTTCCCCGCCTATTACCGCGCCACCCGGGCGCCGCCGCTGGCCGAGTATTTCCGGGTGATCCGGCAGGCTCACGCCGAACTGACCGCCCCCCTGGGAATACGGCTGGCCTGCGAGCCCGGCCGCGCCCTGGTGGCCGAGGGCGGCTCGCTTCTGGTTCGCGTCGTCCTGAGAAAGCCCGATGCGGTCCATCTCAACGACGGCATCTTTGGCGGGCTGACCGAAACCTATTGGGGCAAGGACGAATTGCTGCTGCCGTTGCGGGTCATCTCGGCCGATGGCTCGCCGCGGACCGGCGCGCCGCGGGACCTTACCGCCTACGGCCCGACCTGCGACGGCAACGACGTGCTGCCCTGGCCCGTTTCCCTGCCCGACGACACCGTCACGGGCGACTATATCGAATTCAATCTGATCGGCGCCTATGGCCGCGAGATGGCGGCCAGCTACAACGGCATGCGCTCGGACGCCGTGGCGGTGATCGAAACGGACTTCGCCGGCCATCTTTGCGCCGAGGCGATGGAGTCGGGTAGACGAACCCCCCGACTGGAGGTACTGTAAACCGCTCTTTATGTCATTGTGGGGAGATGGATGATGAAGAAGACTGTTCTTGCCCTGGGTACCGTCCTGTTGCTCGCCGGCTGCGGTCCGGGCCGGTGGGAGCCGTTCGGCGCCTTCACCGATCCGGTGTGCCTGAAGGACGGCTCGGTGGCCTTCTACCAGCAGGCCGACGCCAAGGGCAATCTGGGCGACCCCATCGCCAAGAAGGAATACTGCCCGTGGAACATGAAGAAGTAAGGCTTGCGCCTTCGCTTCTGCGGACAAGGGGCCTTCGGGCCCCTTTTCTTATGTCCCCGCGTTCCACAGGCTGTGGATAAGATTGCCGGTGCCCGGCGTTCCCGACCGGTGATAGTCTCTGGCCCGCCATGAATTCCCCCGCGCATCAGCTTCCCGCCGTTCCCTCCGAGGGACTGGGCTTTCGCGTTCCACCGCATAATTTCGAGGCGGAACAGGCGCTGCTGGGCGCAATCATGCTGTCGAACCGCGCCTACGAAAAGGTGTCGGAATTCCTGCGCCCCGAACATTTCGCCGACCCCACCCACGGCCGGATCTTCGCCGCCTGCGGCAAGCTGATCGAACGCGGCCAGATGGCCAACCCGGTAACGCTCAAGACCTATTTCGAAGGTGACGGCGGCCTGGCCGAGATCGGCGGCCCCCCCTATCTGGCCCAACTGGCCAATGCGGTGGTGTCGGTGATCAATGCCGAGGATTACGGCAAGCTGGTGTTCGACCTGCATCTTCGCCGCGAACTGATCGGCCTGGGCGAGGATCTGGTGAACGCCGCCTTCACCCCCGATCTGGATTCCTCGGCGATGGAGCAGATCGGCTCGGCCGAGGCCAAGCTGTACGACCTTGCCACCACCGGCCAGACCGAGGGCGGATTCCGCGATTTCCGCAGCGTGCTGATCGGCGCCGTCGAAGCCGCCGAGGCCGCGCACAAGCGGGAAGGCAAGCTGTCGGGGGTTCCGACCGGCCTGATCGACCTGGATTCCAAGCTGGGCGGCCTGCACGATTCCGATCTGCTGATCCTGGCCGGACGCCCGTCCATGGGCAAGACCTCGCTGGCCACCAACATCGCCTTCAACGCCGCCTACGCCTACAAGGAGGAAGTGGACGCCCTGGGCCGCAAGAAGGCCATCGACGGCGCCATCACCGCCTTCTTCTCGCTGGAAATGTCGTCGGAACAGCTCGCCACCCGCATCCTGGCCGAACAGGCCGAGATCGCCAGCCACAAGATCCGCCAGGGCGAATTGTCCAACGAGGAATTCGAGCGCCTCGTGGTGGCCGCCCAGAACCTGCATCGCCTGCCGCTGCATATCGACGACACCCCGGCATTGTCCATCTCGGCGGTGCGCACCCGGGCGAGGCGGCTGCAACGCCAGCACGGCCTGGGACTGATCATCATCGACTACCTGCAATTGCTGCGCGGTTCGTCGTCCAATTCCGAGAACCGGGTCCAGGAGGTGTCGGAAATCACCCGCGGCCTCAAGGCGCTGGCCAAGGAACTGTCGGTGCCGGTCATCGCCCTGTCGCAGCTGTCGCGCGCCGTCGAACAGCGGGAAGACAAGCGGCCGCAGCTTTCCGACCTGCGCGAATCGGGCTCGATCGAGCAGGACGCCGACGTGGTGATGTTCGTGTTCCGCGAGCAGTACTACCTGGAACGTGCCGAGCCGGGACAGCGCCCCGACGAATCGCCCGAGAAGTTCAACGAACGCCACGCCAAGTGGCAGCAGCGCTGCGAGGAGGTCTGGAACACCGCCGAGGTGATCATCGCCAAGCAGCGCCATGGTCCGGTGGGAACGATACGCCTGTCGTTCCAGGGCGAATACACCAAGTTCGGCAATCTTGCCGCTTCCGACCATTACGAGGAACCGGGATTCTAGGCAGGCGATCCGGAGAGAAAAGTGATAATCTTCGATCTTCGCGAAGAGGCGTACTTTGCTTCGTATCTTTACGCCATGGCAGCGACCGCCGCGGTCTTCGGCGCGATGGCGGTCGCGCCCCGGTCGCTGCGTTCCCGCATGCCCCCCGCGCTGGCTGAGGCGATAATCCCTTTCGCATTTGTGTTCATCCTTGCCGCCGGCATCTTCGCCTGGGCGGAATACGATGAACGGCGGCGGGCCGACGCCCTGGTGGAGTTATGCCTGAACGGCGGCTGCACTGTCGTGGAAGGGAACGTGCACGATGTCGTACCCGTGCACAAGATCACATCCGGAGGCCGGATGACCGCGCCGATCTGGGGCGGCCACTTCAGGGTCGGCGATGCGCTTTACACTCATTACCCCCGCGACCACTCCAACTACAGCCCGGCGAACCGGCTGCGCGACGGTGAATGGGCCAGGGTACACAGCCAAGGCGACACACTGGTTCTCGTTGAGGTCGAGGCGGGTAAATAGCGGCAAGCCCTATCTGCGCGCCGCCCCGACGGATCGGATTCAGCCCACCAGGGAATAGGCCAGCCACGCCAATCCACCGATCACACCCAGGGAGGCCAGCGACAGGACATGTCCGGCCAGGACCCCCAATCCATCCCGCCACAGCAAGCCCGCCGACAAAGCCAGGATGGCGGCGGCCGGCGGCAGATTGCCGAAAGGCAGCGGCAGGGCCAGCAGCAATCCCTGGAGCCCGATTCCCATCAGGGCGACGGCGCCCCCCATGCCCACGACGAGGTGGGGCAGACGCGGGCGGGTCCGGCGCTCCACCCGTCGCAGCAACGGGACCAGGAGACGCAAGGCGGCCTCCAGGAGCGGGCGCGGCAGGGGGCGGTTGGACAGGGACGCGGGCAGGCGGGCCTGTCCATCGCGCAGGGACGACAGGGCCAGCCAGGTGATGCCGAGCCCGGTCACCACGCCCAGCGGCACCCCCGGAGAGGGGATCAGGGCCAGGGCCGCCATCAGCAGCATCACCAGCAAGGTCGAACGTTCGGCAAGAAGGTGTCCCGCCTCGGCCAGGGTGGGACCCGAAGGCCCTCCCAGGCGGCGGAGGCGGGACAGGCAGAGCGCCAGGGAACGCGGAGAGGTCATTCCGCGGCGCTTTTCTCGGGCAGGCGATCCTCGGCCTTTCGGGTCTTCCACAGCGAGACCACGATTCCGCCGATGATCAGGCCCAGGGTGACCGCCAGCGACACGGCCGGGTCGGGTTTGCCGAAGGCCTGGGCCCAGAAGATCTTGCCACCGATGAACACCAGGATCAGGGCCAAGGCGACCTTCAGATAGACGAAGCGATGCATCATGGCCGCCAGGGCGAAGTACAGCGCCCGCAACCCCAGGATGGCGAAGATGTTGGAGGTGTAGACGATGTAGGGATCCGTGGTGATGGCGAAGATGGCGGGAACGCTGTCGACCGCAAAGACGATGTCGGCCAGTTCCACCAGAACCAGGCACAGGAACAGGGGCGTGACCCAGGTGACCATCCGGCCATTCACGTCCGGAGCCCGGACGAAGAAGCGATGGTCGTGCAGGCCGTCGGTGACCCGCAGATGGCGACGGAGGAAACGCAGGGCCGGATTGGAGCCCATGTCGGAAGGCTCCGCCTCGGCGATCACCAGCATCTTGATGCCGGTGACGACCAGGAAGGCGCCGAATACCCACAACACCCAGGAGAACTGCTCGATCAGGGCGGTTCCCAGGCCGATCATCAGGCCGCGTAGCAAAATGACGCCCAGAATGCCCCAGAACAGGATCCGGTGCTGATACTGCCGGGGAATGGCGAAATACGTGAAGATCAGCGAAATGACGAAGATGTTGTCCAGGGCCAGGCTTTTCTCGATGGCGAAGCCGGTCAGATAATTGATCCCGGCCTCGCGTCCCATGCTCGACCAGACCCAGGCGCCGAACGCGACGCCCACCGTCATGTAGCCGAAACTGAGAATCAGGCTTTCCCGAACTCCGATCTCACGCTTGCGGCGATGCAGCACGCCAAGATCGAGAACCAGGAGAATGGCCACCAGGCCCAGGAACATCAACCAGACCCAGGCGGGCCTGCCCAGGAACGGTTCCACGAGCAGCGTCGTCAACCAGTCCATGATCGCCTCCACAGATGGTTACGAACTGGCGGACATTTCTGCCTCGGCCGGGCAGCGGGTCAGCCGCGCCCGCAATTCGCCGGAGGCGATGCCCCGGCCCGACAGGGCGCGGATGCGGAATTCATGCATGCCGTCATGAGGAATCTTGCTGTCCTGACGGGCGGAACGGGTGAACATGTGCTGTCTCCCTCGGTGACGGTCCGGGCCATGCACCAGGGCACGCCCACTCCGTCTAAAGGTGGGGAGGAGAGCATCCATAGGAAAGTCATGATATTCCTATTCAATTGATAGGAAATACATATCAAACAGCCATTGGCGCGGAGCGCCTTCGCAACCCCATTATCTGGGCAGCGCATCTGGAGCAACGAGCCCCATATCTGAAGCACCCTGACGGAGTGGATTTGGTTCAGAATCGAGGCAAGGGGCGCCGAGCACAGCCGAGCAAAGTTCTGAATCAATCGACGGCCACCTGTTTTGCGGAGGGGGTCGGGATGGCGATGGACGGAGCGGTCGGCGAAGGGCTTGTTTTTCTGGAGCATTTCCGGGATCTGCCGGACCCGCGGCAAGCCGGCAAGGTGATGTATCCGCAGGAAGAGGTGTTGCTGCTGTGCCTGCTGGCGGTGCTGGCGGGGGCGGAGGCGTTCACGGACATCGCCCGTTTCGGGACGAAGAAGCTGGAGTTGCTGCGCCGGTCCAGAATCTGATCACGGTCATGGCAGGTCAGACGCCACCGCCCATCGGCCAGACAACGCTGACGACGCAGTAGCATCAGCAACTCGACGCAGTGATCGCTGCCAATTGGCACTGAGAAAACATGAGGTGGGTTGGAAGAGAAGGTTCTCTGTCAGCCACTTCTCCTCCAAGGACGATTCCAACGACCAGCAGTTTCGGCAGATGGGCCGGCACGCCCTTCATGGCGTCCGCCCTCAATGCTTCATGTGGCCGGAATGGTCCATGGGCATGGATGCCGGCATGGCGGCAGCTCCACCCAGCCCGTTGGCCGTCTGCATGGCGCGGATATAGGCGAGCACGTCCTTTTCCTGGCCCGGCTTCAGTCCCTCGGGCTTGGGCATGTCGCCGAACTTCCAGTGATGCGCCTTGGCCCCGTTGGCCGCGGCGGCAAGGATGACGTCGTCACCGTGGCCGGAGCCGGGTGAGTAGAAAGCGTGCAACAGCGGCGGCCCGGCATCGGAACCGCGTAAGGCGGCGCCATGGCAGGCGGCGCAGGCCTGCTCGAACGCCGCCTTGCCGGCGCCGGCCTGGGCGGAAAGCTGCGGCACCACCAGCGCCTCCTGGCCAAAGCGGGCCGAGATGGGCTTGCCGTTCACGGTCAGCGACAGGATGGCCGCCACCTTGTCGGCGGAGGCGACGCCTGCGTCGGCCGCCAGCATCTCGCCATCCGCCTTCAGCGGCACGTCCAGCTTCTTGCCGGCCACCAGCAAGGTGGCCTTTCCCGAGGCCGCCACCGGCTTGTCGCCGTGGTCGCGCACCCAGGCGCGGATGCCGCCGTCACGCACGGCGAATTCGATGCGCCAGCCGTCGGCGGTCTCGGTGATCTGGCCGCCGTAATTGGCGGTCAGCACCCCGTCGGCGGAAGCGGGAAGCGAGGCGCCGAGGATGACGGCGGCCACGGCCAGGGTCGCGAGGGTCTTCATGGTCTTCTTCTCCGGACTGAAGGGGGTGGGAAATGGATGGATCACGCCATCGCCTCCTTGAGGCGGGCGTCGCCGGCCACCCGCTCCACCGAGGAGCGGGCTACGGCCAGGAAGACAACCGGCGTGACGATGGTGTCGAGGATGGTGGAACTCATCAGGCCGCCGAAGATGACCACAGCGACGGGGTGGAGGATTTCCTTGCCGGGCTCGCCGCCGGCCAGCACCAGCGGCACCAGGGCCAGCGCCGCCACCAGCGCGGTCATCAGCACCGGGGTCAGGCGTTCCAGCGAGCCGCGCACCACCATCTGGCGGCCGAACGCCTCGCCCTCGTGCTCGACCAGATGCAGGTAGTGCGACACCTTCATGATGCCGTTCCTGGCCGCGATGCCGGTCAGCGTGATGAAGCCGACCAGACTGGCGACGCTCATGGTCTGGTCGGTCAGCCAGATGGCGGCGACGCTGCCCACCAGGGCCATGGGGATGTTGCCCATGATCACCAGGGCCAGCTTGGCCGACTTGAAGTGGCTGTAGAGCACGACGAAGATGCCGGCCAGCGACAGCGCCGCCAGCAGGGCGATCAGGCGGCTGGCCTCCTGTTGGCTCTTGAACTGGCCCTCGTAGGTCACGTAATAGCCCTGGGGCATCGTCATCTCGCCCAGACTCTTCTGGACGTCGGCGATGATGGCGCCCATGTCGCGGCCCTGGGAATTCGCCAGCACCACGATGCGGCGCTGCATGTTGTCGCGGTTGATGATGTTGGGGCCCTTGGTTTCCACCACCTCGGCCAGCAGCGACAGCGGCACCTTGCCGGCCGGGGTGTCGACCAGGATCTGGCGGAAATCGGCGGCATGGGACCGCCAGTCCTCGGCCAGGCGCAGCACCACGTTGAAGGTGCGCTGGCCGTCGCGCACCTGACTGACGGTCTTGCCGTTCAAGGCCGCCTCCAGGGTCTCGGTCAACTGGTCCAGCGTCAGGCCGTATTTCCTCGCCTCGGCTCGGTCGAGGCGAATCTGGAGCTGCGGAATCAGCACCTGCTTCTCGACCTGAAGGTCGGCGATGCCGGCCACCTTGGCCATGCGCCCCCGCGCCTCCTCGGCCAGGGCGCGCAGGGTGTCGAGGTCGTCGCCGAAGATCTTGATGGCGATCTCGGCCCGGACTCCCGACAGCAGGTGGTCGAGACGGTGCGAGATCGGCTGGCCGATATTGGTGACGATGCCGGGGATGCGGGCGAGCTGGGATCGCAGGTCGCCGAGGATGTCCTCGCGGCCGCGTTCCGACGGCCTCAGATCGACGTCGATTTCCGTGTAGTGGACGCCCTCGGCGTGCTCGTCCAACTCGGCACGACCGGTGCGCCGCCCGGTGGAAACGACCTCCGGCACCTCCAGGATCAGTTTTTCGGCGATGGCGCCGATGCGGTTGGATTCCGACAGCGACGAACCGGGCGGCAGCATGACGTTGACCGTCACCGTGCCTTCGTTGAAGGCGGGCAGGAAGGCGCGTCCGAGGAACGGCACCGAGGCCGCCGCCAGCACCACCAGCGCCGCCGCCGGCAAAATGACCTTGCGCGGATTGTCGAAGGACCAGTGCAGCAGGCGGGTGTCGGCCGCCTTCAGCTTGCGCACCAGCCAGGAATCGCCGTGGGCGACCGCCTTGGCCTTGGGCAGCAGGTAATAGGACAGCGCCGGGGTCACGGTCAGCGACACCAGGAGCGAGGCGATGATCGACACCACATAGGCGATGCCGAGCGGCGTGAACAGCCGGCCCTCGATGCCGGACAGCGCGAACAGCGGCAGGAACACCAGCACGACGATGATGGTGGCGTAGACGATGGAGTTTCGGACCTCGCTCGACGCCTGCCGGATCACGTCGATGACCGGCAGCGGCACCGCGCGCTGGGCATTCTCGCGAAGACGCCTGAGGATGTTCTCGACATCGACCACCGCGTCGTCCACCAACTCGCCGATGGCCACCGCCAGTCCGCCCAGGGTCATGGTGTTGATGGAGAGATTCATCTGCTGGAACACCAGGGCGGTGGCCACGATGGACAGCGGAATGGCGGTCAGGCTGATGAAGGTGGTGCGCATGTTCATGAGGAAGGCGAACAGCACGATGGTCACCAGGATGGCGCCGTCGCGCAGGGCCTCGACCACGTTGTCCACGGCGCGCTCGATGAAGTCGGCCTGCTTGAACAAGATGTGGTCGGCCTTCACGTCGGCGGGCAGGCCGCGCTTCAGTTCGTCCAGCGCCTTCTCCACCTCGTGGGTCAGGGTGACGGTGTTGGCGCCGGGCTGCTTTTGCACCGCCAGGATCACCGCCGGGGCGGCATTGACCGAGGCGTCGCCGCGCTTGACGCCGGGACCGAAGCGGACGTCGGCGACCTGGCCGACGGTGATGGCGGCGCCGTTGCGCCAGGCGACGACGGTGTCCTTGAGGTCGTCCACGCTGGTGGTCTGGCCGAGATTGCGGATCAGGAATTCGCTGGTCCGCTGTTCCAGGAAGCCGCCGGTGGTGTTGCTGGCGAATCCGGCCAATGCCTTGGCGAGATCATCGTAGGACAGGTTGAAGGCCGACAGCCGCGACGGCGACACCAGCACCTGATACTGCTTCACTTGGCCGCCGATGGGGATGACCTGACTGACGCCAGGGATCGACAGCAGGCGCGGCCGCACCAGCCAGTCGGCCAAGGTGCGGACATCCATGGGCGAGGTAGCGCCGGTTTCCGAGCGCATGCCCACCAGCATGATCTCGCCCATGATCGAACTTACCGGCCCCATGGTGGGCGTGATGCCCTGGGGAAGCTGCTCCTTGGTGGTCGCCAGCCGTTCGGCGACCAGCTGGCGGTTGCGGTAGATTTCGGTGTTCCAATCGAACTCGACATAGACGATGGCCAGGCCTACGCCGGAGGTCGAGCGCACGCGGGTGACTCCGGGGGCGCCGTTCATGGCGGTCTCGATGGGCCGGGTGACCAGGGTCTCGACCTCCTCCGGCGCCAGGCCCGCCGCCTCGGTCATGATGGTGACGGTCGGGCGGTTGAGGTCCGGGAACACGTCCACCGGCAGCTTGGCGAGCGTGAAGGTGCCGTAGACGGTGAGGACCAGGGCGAAGGCCAGCACGAACAGCCGGTTTTTCAGGCTGAACTCGATGATTTTGTCGAACATCGCCTATCTCCCGGCCTTGAGCTGTTCGATGCCCTGGGTCACGACCCGGTCGCCGGGCGCGACACCCTCGGCGATCTCGGCCAGCGGACCGATGACGCGGGCGACCCGCACCGGACGGACCTCGAACACCTCGGGCGCGGTACGGACGAACACGACCTGACGGCCACCGACCTCGGCGACGGAATCACGGGGAACTGCGGTGCGCAGGGAAACGGCGCCGGTGGCCAGATAGACGTCGACCGGCATGCCGATGCTCAACGCCTCCGCCTGTCCGGCGGCCACCTGGAAGATGGCGTGGACGCCCTGGTCCACCGGATCGACCTTCGGGCTCCGGCCCAACAGCGTCAGCGGGAAGCTTTGATCCGGAACCAGCTTGCTGGCGGCGGTGGCGCCGGAGATGCGCCTGGCGACGGGCAAGTCATGGATGACCGCCTCGATCCGCAGCCGGGTCGGATCAACGATTTCCACCAGAACCCGGTCGGAAGCGACCACTTCGCCAGGCACCACATGGACGTCGGTAACCAACCCGTCCACCGGCGCGGTCAGCAACTCACGCCCCAGCGCCGTCCCGGTGATCTGGCCGCGTTCCTTGCGCAATTGATCCAGCCGGATGCGGGTGGTCTCAACCTGCTTGGCGGGGACCAGATCGCCGAGTGTTACCTGTCGCGCCAGTTCCCGTTCGGTGATGTTGATTTCGCTGTCGACGCGGGACAGCAAGGCGCGTTTGTCGCCTTTTTCCAGGGCGGACAGGGTGGGTTCCAGAACCGCCAGCACCTGGCCGCGCTTGACCTCCTGGCCGGGGACCGGAATCGGGTGGGCGGGATCGGACACGACGCGGGCCGGCTGCGACGGCTGCACACGGGCGTAACCCGAGGGATCGGGGATCACCCGGCCGACCACGCGAACGCTGTCGGCGGCCTGTTGCGGCTCGACCTTGACGGTGCGGATACCCAGCAGGAACTGGGTCGGCTTGGACATGGCGACGGGCGTTCCCGGCTGGGCCTGCGGCGGCGCGGCGGGGGCATCGCCATGATCCTCGCCGCCATGGGCATGGGCGGGATCGGCCAGACCCAGCAGGCCGAGCGCCAACACCGCCACGGCGGCCTTGCGATTGCGCCGGATCAGCGCCAGGCCGCCGGCCAGCAGAACCACGCCGGCACCGCCCGCGGCCCCGACCGCCTTCAAGTTCGATCCCATCGCCGGCGTGGCCGCCACCGGCCGGGCCGCCGCCTTGCGTCCGGCCGCCTCGATGAGGATCAGGTCATCCTTGCCGGCGGCGGAGACGATCAGGGTCACGTCCGTACCGCTCTCGGGCGCGGCCCAATCCAGTTCGTAAACGCCCACCTCGCGAGTCGGCCTCGCCCGCCCTTGCCATCCGCCCACCTCGGCGTCGATGGTCGCACCGGTCACCGGCGCGTTGGTGTCGGCATCGGCCAGATAGAGGACGGTCTTGCCGGCGGCCGGATAGAGCACGGCCTGGAAGGCGGTTCCCTCGGCCCCGAAGCCGGATTGTTCGGTGACCACTGGCGTCGCGGCGGCGGGGGCGCCGTGGTCCTCGCCGCCATGGGCGAGCACCGCCGACGGCAGCGCCACGGCCAGCAGCGCGGCGGCGAGGCCAGAGCGGATGCGCTTCATCTGAATCATGGTCATGGTCCCTACTGCACGGGGATCGGGGTACCCTGGGCCGCGGTCAGGGCAGGGCAGGGCAGAGCGGGCGGATTCGATGGAGGCATGGGTGTCGACCGCTCCGCGCAGAGCCTCGGCTTCGCTCAAGGAAGCAGCCAGGGTGGCGGAAACCGGTATACCCCAGGCCCCGATCGCGCCCTTGTAAAGTAATGTAACAAAGTGAAAGCCAGGGATGCGGAAGAGGCGATGGCCTGCCAAGATCAGCGTCGCCGGATCAATCGCAGAGGCGGAAGATGAGGAGACTGATCCCTGATTCCATCGCCGGGAGGACATTGCTGGTCCTGCTGGTGGGGCTGACCCTGTCGCATATGGCGAGTACCGCCATCCTGTCATCCGACCGGCACGACGCCATCGCCACCACCAGCGACAGCCTGACAGCCGACCGGGTGGGCGCGTTCGCCCGCCTGCTGGATCAGGCGCCGGCGGTCGAACGGGATCGACTGGCCCGCAGCCTGGGCAGTCCTCTGTTGACCGTGTCGCTGGGCGATTCCCCCGCCATGTCCGCGACCCACCGCGACGAGGTGGAGGTCGTTCCCGTACGCCAATCCCTGGAATCCCATTTCGGTTCCCTCGACCATGACCGCCTGCACGTCACCCGCCAGCGCCACGGCCACGCGGACGGAGCCTCGTTCTGGTGGCGGCTGCTGAACGGCTTTCCCGACGAGGACGCCCTGCTGGTCGCCGTGCGGCTGACCGACGGGGCCTGGGCCACCTTCGACCTGACCATGCCCGGCCCGCCGACCCTGTGGGCGCCCCATTCGATCCTGTCGGCGCTGGTGATGATTGCCGCCATCCTGGTGCTGGGGGGGTGGGCGGCCGGGTGGGTGTCGGCGCCGCTTGCCACCTTCGCCCGCGCCGCCGACCGGCTGGGCCGCGATGTCCACGCGGCCCCCCTCTCGGAACGGGGGCCGCGCGAGGTGCGCCAGGCCGTGGCCGCATTCAACGAGATGCAGGGGCGCATCCGCCGCTTCGTGGACGACCGCACCCGCATGCTGGCGGCCATTTCCCACGACCTGCGCAGCCCCATCACCCGGCTGCGCCTGCGTGCCGAGATGCTGCCCGCCACCGAATCCAGCCAGAGGATGCTGGCCGACCTGGCCGAAATGGAGGCCATGGTCACCTCCACTCTGGAATTCGCCCGGGGCGAGGCGGGCGACGAGGAATCCGCGGCCATCGACCTCGCCGCCACTCTTGAGGCGGTATGCGACAACGCCACCGACATGGGGCTGCCTGCCCAATTCGACTGGTCGGGGCGGCTGGTCTGCACCTGCCGGCCGCTGGCGATCAAGCGGGCGCTGGCCAACCTGGTGGAGAACGCCGCCCGCTACGGCGGCCGCGCCGTCGTCCATGCCCGCCATGCCGGGCGCGACGTCGTCGTCACCATCGACGACGACGGCCCCGGCATTCCCGAAGCCGAAATGGAGAAGGTGTTCGCCCCTTTCTACCGCATCGAAGGCTCGCGCAACCGCAAGACCGGCGGCATCGGCCTCGGCCTGACCGTGGTCCGCACCATCATCCGCGCCCATGGCGGCGACATCCGGCTGGAAAACCGCAAGGAAGGCGGTCTTCGGGTGACGGTGACCATTCCGCAAGGGGAGGAGGCATGACCGGGCCGCCCCACATCCTGGTGGTCGACGACGACCAGGAGATCGGCGCCCTGCTGAAGGAATTCCTGGGCATGCAGGGCTTCATGGTCACCACCGTCGGCGACGGCGCCGCCATGCGCAAGGCAGTCGAGGCAGGCCGGATCGATCTGGTCATCCTCGACCTGATGCTGCCGGGCGAGGACGGCCTCAGTCTGTGCCGCTTCCTGCGCGCCGCCACCCGCCTACCGGTGATCATGCTGACCGCCATGGGCGGCGAGACCGACCGGGTGGTGGGGCTGGAGATGGGCGCCGACGACTACCTCGCCAAGCCGTTCAGCACCCGCGAATTGCTGGCCCGCATCAAGGCGGTGCTGCGGCGGGTCAATGATCGAGGGCAGCCCGAGGGAGAAGCCGCCCTGGCCGCCCCGCGCGATGCCGCGCACCGCGACGTCATGCACTTCGCCGGGTGGACCCTGGATTCCGGCCGCCGCCAACTTCGCTCCCAAGACGGGGTGCTGGTCGAAATCACCGGCGGCGAGTTCGACCTGCTGATGGCCTTCCTGCTCAACCCCCAGCGGGTGCTCAATCGCGACCAGCTCCTCGACCTCACCCGTGGCCGTGTTGCCGGTCCGCTGGACCGCACCATCGACGTGCAGGTGGGCAGGCTGCGGCGGAAGCTGGAGGTGGACCCCAAGACTCCCGAGCTGATCAAGACGGTGCGAGGCGGCGGGTACGTCCTGGCGACCGAGGTTCGTCGCCCATAAAGGTCATGTTCGAGGAGAAGGTGCCAGCGCGGTTCTGGCATCGCCTTCATCCTGGCCGTAGTGACAATTTACACCAAGGCTCATTGATCAGAGTCTGTTTGAAAACGGCTTGAGCGCCTGAGGCTGGCGTGATTCAAGCTGTTGATGTGGAACACATCGACACGCGGCCGCATGGCTGCCATTGAAAAGAAGACGAAACGGTACCCCAGCGACCTGACCGACGAGGAATGGGGCGCGTTGGAGCCTTTGCTGCCGCAGCCTTCGGGGCGGGGACGCAAGCGGACGACTGACCTGCGCGAGGTGGTCAACGCCTTGCGCTACATGGTGCGGTCGGGCTGTGAGTGGCGAATGCTGCCGGTGCATTTCCCGCCCTGGCAGACGATCTACTGGTGGTTCCGCCGTTTCGTGCGCTCACTCCTGTTCCGCACCATCCATGACGTGGCGCTGATGATTGACCGTGAACGCGCGGGGCGGGAGGCCAGCCCCACGGCGGGTGTCATCGATAGCCAGACGATCAAGGCTCCGATGGCCGACAAGCGCGGTTACGACGCTGGGAAGAAGATCACCGGGCGCAAACGGCACATCGCGGTGGATACCGATGGGCGGTTGCTGGCCGTGAATCTAACCACGGCGGATATTTCCGACAGCGCCGGGGCCATGCCAATCCTCGACGCCATCCGCAAACGCTGGCCGTGGATCAAGCATTTCTTCGCTGATGGGGCCTACGACCGCCGCAAGCTG
The DNA here is from genome assembly GCF_902729425.1 of Magnetospirillum sp. SS-4. Classification (GTDB taxonomy): domain Bacteria; phylum Pseudomonadota; class Alphaproteobacteria; order Rhodospirillales; family Magnetospirillaceae; genus Phaeospirillum. Next base: position 32,074 of record NZ_CACVCH010000062.1, read on the forward strand.
CTCGACAAGGCTGCGTTCCTTGATTTCGTAGTCGAGGTCGTCCGCCGTACCGACAACGACCCAGGCTTCAAGGTGATCCCGCGCCGCTGGGTGGTCGAGCGCAGCTTCGGCTGGCTAACCCGATATCGCCGCCTCGTCCGTGACTACGAACGCCGCCTCGACGTGTCCGAGGCCATGATCTTCCTTGCCATGGGAAACCTCCTTGTCCGTAGGATCAGTCACCCCTGACATTCTCAAACGGACTCTGACATGTCTTCAGCGGCTATGGTCGCTGCCGCCACTCTGGGACGCATGGGTAAACTGATCCGTGGTGAGGGTCACCCACCGCGGCAACAGGTTTCATGTTGGAGCGGTCCACGACATCCTTTCTCGGACAGCCTATATCGGCACCCACTATTTCAACCGTCGGGAAGCGAAATCGAAGACGGAAAAGCCGAAATCCGAGTGGGTGGGGACGTCGGTGCCGGCCATCGTCGATGAAGAGGTGTTTCACCGCGTCCAGGCCAATCTGAAGGCCCGCAACCCGAAAAAGATAGCGCCGAGGACGGTCTCAGGGCCGACATTGCTGACCGGCGTCGCCACCTGTTCGGACTGTGGCGGCGGGATGACGCTGCGCACCGGCAAGGGAGGCGCCTATCCTTGGCTTCTTCACCCTGAGCGCCGCGACGGTGGTCGCCGCCGACCTGCCGCCAGCGATGGAGAAACGCCTGCCGCGACATCCTATTCCGGCGGCACTGATCGGACGGCTGGCCGTTGATCTGACCGCTGCTGGACAGGGGCTGGGCAGTGTTCTGCTGGCCGATGCCGTCAAGAAGACCAAGGTGGCGGCGGAGACGGTCGCCATGTCGGTGATCGTCGTTGATCCCATCGACGATGGTGCTCAAGGATTCTACGCGGCGTTCGGGTTCCAGTCCCTGCGGGGACCACAGAGACGGATGTTCATGGCCATCCATGGTGGTGCTGCCAAATCGGTGCAGTGATCGGAATGATCACCGCCAATTCCTGACGATCAGCTCCGGCAGCGCCGAAGCCCACCGCTCGGCGGCGGCGTTGACGTCCAGTCGCTTTCGCAACGAAACCTGCGGCACCAGGATGAACATCACCACAGTGGTCATCCCGCGCCCGGAGCTGAGCGCCGAGGCGCTGCCTTTGGCGAAACCGCCCCTCTTCCCCGCCCGTGCCCGCATGTTCTCGGCCACCAGCAGCGAGGGGGCTCCCCGGCGGGATATGAAGCGCAGCCGCCCCCCATGCATCTGCTCCCACAGGCCGGGCGTCATGCGTTTGCCTCGGGCACCTTTGCCGGCAGCGTCGGTGGGGATCGCCAACCAGAAGCCATGCTTGGATTTGATCACCGCGCCCTGGTCGAAGGCGCGGATGATGGTCGGCGCCCTGGTGAAGACGAAGCCCGCCGGTTTGATGCTGTTGCGGCCCTTGGGATAAAGCTCGGCTCGCCAGGTGTTGGCGAGGCGCTGGCCCATGCCCGCCTCGGTGACCTGGCGGCGGAGGTCGGCCTTCAGCCCGTCGGCGGCCTGGCGCACGCCAGCGGTGACGGCATCTTCGGCAGCCTTGACCTCCTCGGCCATGATCTTGCGCAGATCGCCGGATATGGCCGCCGCCAGTTTCATGTTGGCCTCACGCTGATCGTCCACACCAGCCGTTCGGCATCCAGGCTTGGTTCGCCCTGGACAACGAAGCTGTCGCCGTCATTGACGATGATGTGCCCAGCCTGGGGCTCGGGAACCTCCCGCCGCCGGATCTCGAACACCGCCGTGCTGGTATGCACGGTGACGTCCGAGAACTCCACCTCGCGGTCGGGCCGCCGTACCAGGGNGGCGGGATCAGAGTTTCGGTCTGGCCGGTGGAGAGGGTGACGGTGGCGCTGTATTCCTCGAACACCATGCCGGCGAAGGGAAAACGGCGGCGGACGTCTTCCCGGAGCGGCTGGGCGCCGGTGGAGGAGAAATACTGGTAAGCCTGCTCGACCTTGGCATGGCCGATCAGTTTGTCGAAGAATTCCGGGCTGACCAGGGCCAGCACGCTGGTCATGGTCTCGCCCTTGAGTTCGACCTCAACCTTGCGCAGCACCTCGCGAATCTTGGCCTGGACGTTGGTCGCGGCGGTGCCCAGGGCGAAATCCACCTGCTGGCGGGACAGATCGAACTCGGCGAAGTAGTCATAGAGGGTGGACCCGGCGCCGTCGCGGACCACGCCCTTCAGCGCGTTGACCTCCATGAACTCCCGCGTCTGGGCGTGCTTCGAACGCATGCGGGTCAGCTTGCGCTCCATGACGGTGGCCAGCGGATCGGCGGCATCGGCGACACCGAAACCGCGCACGCCCTGGACATCCTGCGGCGTGATGGAATCGTCATGGGGAATCCACGGCACGGTAAACGACCGCATGCTCCGGGCATCGCGGTTGGCGACGGTGGCGTAGCGGCGGGTCAGCGCGCCGTCGAGCCAGTCCTTCTGCATCTTGGCAAGACGCACGGTCTGCTCGGCTTCTTCCTGCAGCAGGGCCAGCATTTCCACAGGCAGGCTGGCGGCCTCACCCAGCGGCAGGCGCATCATGTCGGCGAGGCTGGGACGATTGGGGATGGTCATAATCAGTTCCTCCGGGGCTTGTCGTCGCTCGCCTTGATGGCGATGTAGGCGATGCGGCCTTCGGCGATGCGGCGCTGCACCAACAACAGGCAACCGTCTTTGGCCAGCGCCATGGCATGGTCGGCAATACGGTCGAGTTCGGAACGGGTGGATCCGGGTAAAGCCGATGGATCTCGTGCCCGATCAACGCCCAGCAGACCCTCGTAATACGAGATGCTGTCACCGGGCTGGGCTTGATCGATCCAGGCGAGAAAGCTGTGTTCGCTCAATACCGGCAGAGTAAGGGGCATCATGATGCGACCCGCGTTTCACCGGTCCGCTCGCGCATATGATCGGCCTCGTAGGCGACCACATCGTCCATCCGCGTCGGGTCCGCCACCCTGCTGGTGAAGGAACTTGCCGACCAGGGCATCTCGCGCCGTGGCAAGAAGTTGGACAAGGGCGGCCTCTACAAGATGCTGGCCAATCCGCTCTATATCGGCAAGGCGGTCCACAAGGGCGTCGCCTATGACGGCGAGCACGAGGCCATCATCGATCAGGCCCTATGGGACAAGGTCCGATCCGTCATGGAAGTCATGGACACCTTGTCGGGGACCAGCCCGCCAGCGAGGGCGAGCCACTCATCCTCGGTGGGAAGCCGTACGGGGAGCTTCTGCATCCGCTTAATCCAGCGGGCATAGGCCTTGGCGTCATACCAGGTGACGGCGGCCGGGTCGTCGGGATCGCCGGCGAGGTCCAGCGGCTCAAGATCGGAGATGCTGAGCCGGTGGGCCAGGTAGTCGGGGTTGTCCCGCAGGAAGCGGTGGAACCGCCGGACGGGGACCAGGGGTGAGAAGCAGAGGTCTTTCCCCAGTACCGTGGCCACCGTATATCCCGGACGGAAAGGGCCCTTGCGGGGCGTGTGGGAATACCGCCCCTGCCGGGTCAGGTGGGCCTTCAGGATTTCATCCCGGCCGGGGTAGTTAAGGTGTGTTCCGCCATGGGCGTAGAAGGACTCCTCGGCGGCGTGCAAATCGGCCTCCAGCCATCCGTCGTGCGAGAAGTAGAGGTGGACGTCCAGCTCGGAAGCCTCCTCCGTCTTGGAGAAGTCCTTGTCCCGGAGGTAAGGGGCGTAGGGGTTGCGTTTGAATTCGGAGTCACGGACGCCCTCGAAGACGAAGTCGTAGCCGCCGTCGGGGCCCTTCAGGAAGGCGAACCGGTCATTGTAGGGGATGACTTCCACCCACCCCTGGGGGCAGAGTTCGAGGACGCGGCGGAACAGTCGCCCGGCGGATTCGATCCGCTCCGCATCGCCGTCACCGAGGTTGTACAGCTGGGCGACGATCCTGCCGTCCTCGCCCAGGTCGCAGAGCTGGTCGCCGATCAGGTTGTCGAGGGTGTGGGTGTCTCCCGCACACATCAGATCGGTCTCGCTGCGGATGAAATAGTTGTCCGGCGGGACGTTCTCCCGGATCTCGGCGGGCTTGATCTCGTCGAAAGGGATGTCGCGGAGGTTCGCCCCATACATTCCGCGGTAGCCGACCTTGAGGCCGTCAGTGGCGGCGGCGGCCCGGAGCAGGACGAAAACGTCGAGACCGGTGAAAATCCGCTTGGGCATGGGCAGGCCCGAGGCGAACAGGCGGTCGGCGATCTGGCGGTGGCCGAGCCGAACGCGTTGGTCGGGGAGATTCGTCGGCAGGACGTCCTTACGGAAGGCGAGGCCATGCCCACGCATGAAGGTTGGCAGCTTGTCCTTCCACTCGGCAACGTATCCGCCGAAGCCGCCCTTGAAGCCAAGGCGGTGGGCGATGTGGTTCAGGGCGAGGTTGTGGGGAAGCTTCCGCTCGTCATCGAGGTAGACGGTGCGGGCGAGCTTGGCGGCCCGCTTCAGGCTCTTGGGGTCGATCCCTTCGACCGGTGCGAGGTGGAAGTTGACGAAGGTCAGGAATTTGGACATGCAGATTCTCCGGCGTCTTCACGCACGTCCGCTTGCGTAGATTGGAGCTGGAGAAAATGGTCCCTAATGCACATCAAATGCATCTACGGCGGTTCGTTCCCCCACGCGGACGTGTTCTTGGGGATCAAAGGCCCGTCGCGGCCCTGAAGGGAAGATTGCAAAGATCGACCGGCTTGGCAAGTCAAAGCTTTGGGGCGGTCTAGCTGTGATACAGCGAACGGACACCGCCGCCGGACTCCGTCGGTCCTCCACAAAAATCGCCAAACCACACGGTGCGGTGATTTTCGTAGTTTCATGAAAATACAGGAGGTTGCCGACCTGTTGATACGGAAAGGCGTGTCAACAGGTCTGGAGAGAAACGCGCGATAGAGAGAGAATTCAGCTGACTTCCGGCAGGCCCGTGTCAGCACCTATACCACGCAAACCCGCGCGGAACCTTGTGGTGTCCAAGGCCGCATCTTAGCGGTAGAGCCAGTTTGTCTGGTGAGAATGGCGTAGGAAAGGGAACCGCCAATCAACCCTCTCCGATCATTCCGACAGGTACAAAACAATTGCCGACTGGAGGGCGGGAGGCAAACCTTCTCTGCCGACCGGCAACGCTCAGCATTCGACCAAAACGGCGGCAAGCCTCAATTTCGCCGCCCCGGCCAGACGCCTGTCCCTTGTCCACAATAGAGGGGGGGACGCCATAGGACGGGTAGGAATATACGCTAAGCAGGGCATATTACTCTCCATGCTGGGGAGGCAGCAGACCTTCGCGGCGGAGTCCCCCCAACCACTTCGTAATCGCCGCCGGAAGGCGGTTCTTCAGAATGGGCCGGACGGGGCCGCAGATTGGTCATGCATCAACAATATCACGCGTGTGAAGGCCGACGCGATGCTGGGCGCCGAGCAGTTTACATCATGGAATCAAGATGCTCTGCCTCCCGCCTCATGCGCAAGTTTATATGAAATATAAAGTACAGAAATTGGTAATTCGGACAGGTGCGTACAATGCGGTATAAAGGGGAGCGTAGATTTCAGTGAGATCAATGAGGTGTGGCATGTCGAAAATCCAGCACATTGTCATTGAGGAGGCGAGCGAACCGCTTCGACGCCTGATCGCGATGACTCTCAATTACCCAGGACATCATCAAATAACCGAAGTTGAAAACCACAAGGAAGCCTTGAGTATCTTGCGGGCATACAAGCCCAACCTGCTCATCATGGAGTATGAGAGCAACGGTGTCAGCGGTCTCGACCATGTCCGCGAGATCCGCAACGGCAAAGCCGGGTGCAAGCGGAACATCCCCATCATCGTCCTGACCGATCCCAAGAAGGATAAATGGATGGAAGCCTATATGGTCAGTCAGGTCATGGAGGCAGGAGCCACTGCATGCGTCTCCAAGCCACTGTCCATCAGGAAGCTCTTTCCCGTCGCCGTCCACGCCATGAAGAAGGCCCATGAGGAGCGTATTGCGAAGCTGCACATCGTCGCACCTCTTGGTTTTTCCAGCTATATGGAGAAGAAACTGCCCCAGCTCATGCGACTCTTTGCCCCAGCGGAAAACCTGTCGTGAACAGGGAGGTGCAACGTGGGCTGTATGAATTAGGCCAATCCTACTGTTATGGGCATCGAGCCGCTCAAGAACTGATGTCCGCCTCGCAGGTTAAGCCACGAATGCGTTGAGCCAGCACGCATTCCCAGTCATAATTCCGTCCGTATAGGCTCGCAGGATGCGGAGAGAAGGCCCGGCATGCGGTTAGAACCGGCTAGGCGGAGGACATGGATCTGGTCACGGAAAAGCCTCAGAGCACGGATGTTTGGACAGACGACCTGTCGGTTGGCGTGGACATCATCGACGAAGATCATCAGGCGTTTTTCCGACTAGCGGACCTGTTGCGCGACATCATGGGCAGTCCCGACAAAAATCAGGACATGCTTGTCGAAACCGCCATAAACATCCTTGAGGAATACGTAAAGGGCCACTTCCTGCGTGAGGAAACGGCCATGGCCACCATAGGCTATCCGTTGCTGGCCGAACATGCCGCAGCCCATGAGGCCTTCGCCGCGCGCGCCCATCAGATCGCCCAAGACTACAAAAGCGGCAACAAGGAAGTGGCGGCCACGATCAACGATCTTGTGAGGCGCTGGATCGTCGGCCATATCCGGACCATGGACATGCAATACCGCGGCGTCCTCACCAACGAGAACGTCGATAACCGCCCCATGGCCTACCTGACCGCCGACGAAAACGACCAGGCCGATGGCTGGCCCTAA
>NZ_CACVCH010000063.1 GCF_902729425.1 Magnetospirillum sp. SS-4
TGCCCCTGGCTGCTGACCATCGGGAAGTCAGGCATCACCTGTGGAAAGGACGGCAAATACTCGACCAACGCCTGGTGCACCACCGGCTGCCGCGAGGCCATGGGATTCTACACGGGTCCCACGGGAAAGATGATGATCGGCGCGTCCATGCCTTTCTACGATTCGGAATGGACCATCGTTGTCGAGCAGGAGGCCGACGAACTTCTCGCGCCGCTTTACAGCGCCCTATTCGACGTGGCCGCCTTCTCGATGGTCCTGCTGACGCTTGCCGGATTCGGCGGTTATGCCATCATCTCCGCCATCTCCAAGTCCCTGCGCCACATGACCGATGGCATGCACCGGATCGTCAATGGCGATTACTCGGTTTCGGTCATTGGCATCGATCGGAAGGATGAGGTGGGGGAAATGGCGCGTGCCCTGGATATATTCAAGGGCAACGCCATAGAGCGCGAACAGCTCAGGACCGCGCAGGAAGTGAGGAACCGGCAGGATGAGGCCCGTCTGGCTCAGATGCAATCGGCGGCCCAGGCATTCGACACCGCCGTCAATGGGGTGATGCGGGCGGTAGCCGTGGAAGTCAACGGTATTGAAACGTCCGCCCGAACCCTGGCCGATACCGCCCGCAATGCCTCCGAGGGCGGGCAGGCCATATTCGCCGCTTCGGGGCGAGCCAGCGAGAATGTTCAAACGGTCGCGAACGCGGCCGACAAACTGTCCGAGTCCATCAACGCCATCGGCCGGCAGGTAGCGGCCTCCGCCGAGATATCCCAGACCGCCGTCGCCGAGGCCGAACGGACCAACGTGATCGTCGCCGGCCTTGCCGAGGCAACCGGACGCGTTGGCGAGGTGGTGCACCTCATCAACAGCATCGCCTCCCAGACCAACCTGCTGGCGCTGAACGCCACCATCGAGGCGGCACGGGCGGGTGAAGCCGGCAAGGGGTTCGCCGTGGTCGCCAACGAGGTCAAAAATCTCGCCAACCAGACCGCCAAGGCCACCGAGGAGATTGCCGGCCAGATCGATGCCGTCCAGTCGGCGACGTCCGAAGCGGTCTCCGCCATTCGCGGCATCGTGGCCACCATAGCCCGAATCAGCGAGACGGCGACGGGCATCACCGCCGAGGTTGACCGTCAGGACAGCGCGACACGGGAGATTGCCCGGAACGTCCAGGCTGCGGCCACCGATACCCGGCAGGTTTCCGAAGGAATTTCCGGCATGAGTCAGGCCACCGCCTCCGCCGGCGGTATTGCAGAGGAGGTGCTAACGGCAACAACCGGACTGTCATCCGACTTTGGCAACCTGGAGAAACAGGTGGCCGACTTCCTGGTTGTGGTGCGTTCTGCCTGACGGAGCTCTGATTTCCTCTACAGCAGGATCACCCGCACCATCTCCCCCGCCCCGGCGGCGGGAGCATGCGGCGGACGGATCACCAGACAGGAGGCGCGGGCCAGCCCGGCCAGCATGGCGCTGTCCTGCTGGCCGAACGGAACCGCCACCAGGGCTCCGCCGGCGTCCCGCGTCACCTCGCCCCGCAGGTAGTCCTGCCGCTGGTCGTTGGCCGGCAGGTCGCATCCCAGCCGGGCGGCCATGGACGGATTCTCGGGCGGGCGGCCCAGCATGGCCCGGATCATGGGACCCAGAAAGATGATGGCGCAGACCATGGCCGATACCGGATTGCCCGGCAGCCCCAGCACCGGTACGCCGCGAAGATCGCCGAACATCAGCGGCTTGCCCGGTCGCATGGCGACCTTGTAGAAGCCCAGATGAAGCCCGGCCCCGGCCAGGGCGTCCTGGACCAGATCGTAATCGCCGACCGACGCGCCGCCGCTGGTCACCAGTAGATCGCAGCCTGCCGCCGAGGCGATCATGGCGTCCAGCGATTCCCGCGAATCCCTGGCGATGCCCAGATGCACCGCCTCGCCCCCCGCCGCCTCGACCAGGGCGGCCAGGGCGGGGCCGTTGGACCCGACGATCTGGGCCGGTCCCATGGGCTCGCCGGGCATGACGATCTCGTCGCCGGTGGACAGAACGGCGATGCGCGGCCGGCGACGCACCACCAGCCAGGGGTGGTTCATGGCCGCGGCCAGACCGATGCAGCGGTCGTTCAGCACGGTTCCGGCGCTCAGCAGCGCGTCGCCGGCCTTGAAATCCATGCCGGCGGCACGCACGAACCGTCCGGCCGGAACCGGGACGCGAATCTCCACCACGTCGCCGTCGCGGACGGTGTCTTCCTGCATCACCACGCAATCGGCCCCGACGGGCAGCGGAGCGCCGGTGAAGATACGGACCGCCTGCCCCGCCCCCACCTCGCCCGCGAAGGCGGCGCCGGCGGCCGACTGGCCGATCACCGGCAGGCGGACCGGCGCCTGGGTCGCGTCGGCGGCGCGCAGCGCGTAGCCGTCCATGGACGAGACCGCCACCGGCGGGTGGGAAACCCGGGCGGCCACGTCCTCGGCCAGCACCCGTCCCGCCGCCTGGGCCAGGCCCACCACCTCGCTCGCCACCGGGCGAAGTCCGCCCAGCACCGTCTGAAGCGCCGTCTCGACAGAAATCATCATTCGGCCTCGTATAATCCCGACTTGCCGCCGGACTTGCGCACCAGCCGGATGTTGTCGATCCGCATGCCCTTGTCCACCGCCTTGCACATATCGTACACGGTCAAGGCGGCGACACTGACGGCGGTCAAGGCCTCCATCTCGACGCCGGTGCGGCCGACCAGCTTGCAGGTGGCCTCGATATGAACGGCCGAGGCCTCGGGATCAAGACTGAGGTCCACCCCCACCGACGACAGCGCCAGGGGATGGCACAGCGGAATCAGGTCGGGGGTGCGCTTGGCGCCCATGATTCCGGCCAGCCGCGCCACCGACAGCACGTCGCCCTTCTTCAGGCCGCGTTCCTGGATCAGGGCCATGGTCTCGGGCTTCATGAAGACCGAGCCGCGCGCCACGGCGACCCGCCCGGTCTCGGCCTTGGCCGAGACGTCGACCATGACGGCATTGCCGTCGCCGTCGAAGTGGGTCAGGCCGCCCATCACGCCGCCACGTTGGCGCCGGCCAGCAGCACCTTCAAGGCCTGCTCGACGTCGGCGCGGCGCATCAGGGCCTCGCCGATCAGGAAACGCTTCACCCCGATCTGGGCCATGCGCTTCAGGTCGCCCGGACCTTCCAGTCCGCTCTCGGAAATGATGACGTGGCCATCCGGCACCATCGGCGCCAGCCGTTCGGTGGTGGCCAGATCGGTCTTCATGATCTTGAGGTCGCGGTTGTTGATGCCGATCAGCGGCGATTTCAGCCTCAGCGCCCGTTCCATCTCGGCCTCGTCATGGACTTCCAGGATGACGTCCATCTGGTAGCCCAGCGCGATCTCTTCCAACTGCGCCAATTCCGCATCGGACAGGGCGGCCACGATCAGCAGCACGGCGTCGGCGCCCAGGGCGCGGGCCTCGACCACCTGATAGGGATCGACCAGGAAGTCCTTGCGCAGCACCGGCAGGTCGCAGGCCGAGCGCGCCGCGCCGAGATCGGCGTCGGACCCTTGAAAGAACTTCGGATCGGTCAGCACCGACAGGCAGGCGGCGCCGCCGCGCTGATAGCCGCGCGCCAGCAGTTCCGGCTTGAAATCGGCACGGATGATGCCTGCCGAGGGTGACGCCTTCTTGATCTCGGCGATGATGCCCCAATCCAGCTTGGCGATCATCTTGTCCAGGGACTGGGCGAAACCGCGCGGCGGCGCCTGATCCTTGGCGCGGTCCAGCAATTCCTTGATGTTGCGGCGCCCCTTCTGGTCGGCCACCTGCTTGCGTTTCTCGGCGCAGATGCGATCCAGGATGGTCGGGGTGGCGTTCATGTCTCAAACCTCCCGATTGGTGATGGCGATCATGCGTCCCAGCACGCGGGCGGCGTCGCCGCCATCGATCGCCCGCTCCGCCATGCGGGCGCCATCGGCCAGCCCGGCCGCCTTGCCGGCCACCACCAGGGCGGCGGCGGCGTTCAGCACCACGATGTCGCGATAGGCGCCGGCCTCGCCGGCCAGCACGGTCATCAGGGCGGCGGCGTTGGTGATGGCGTCGCCCCCCTTCAGGTCCTCGGGCCGCGCCCGCTTCAGCCCCACGTCCTCCGGCGTCACCGTGAACACCCGCACCGTGCCGTCCTTCAGTTCCGCCACCTTGGTCGGCCCGGTGGTGGTGAGTTCGTCGAGGCCGTCGGAGCCATGCACCACCCAGGCCCGGTCCGTCCCCAACTGCTTCAGCACCTTGGCGACGGGTTCCACCCACTGCTCGGCGAAGACGCCGACAACCTGATGCCTGACGCCGGCCGGATTGGACAGCGGCCCCAACAGGTTGAAGATGGTCCGGGTTCCCAATTCGCCGCGCGGCCCGCCCACATGGCGCATGGCGTTGTGATGCCGGGGCGCCATCAGGAAGCCGGCGTTGTTCTTCCACAGGGATTCCGAGACCAGGGCGAAGTCGGCGTTGATATTGACGCCCAGCGCGGTCAGGACGTCGGACGCGCCCGACATGGACGATACCGCCCGGTTGCCGTGCTTGGCCACCGGCACGCCGCAGGCGGCGACCACGAAGGTGGCGGCGGTGGAAATGTTGTAGGTGCCGGCGCCGTCGCCGCCGGTGCCGACGATGTCGATGGCGCCCTCGGGCGCTTCCACCCGCAACGCCTTGGCCCGCATGATGCGGGCGGCGCCGGTGATTTCCTCCACCGTCTCGCCGCGCACGCGCAGCGCCATCAGCAGGCCGCCGATCTGGGCCGGCGTGGCGTCGCCCGACATGATGATCTCGAACACCGCCTCGGCCTCGGCCTCGGTCAAGGTGGCGCCGCCGGCGAGGCGCCCCAGCACCTCCTTCATCACGGCGAGGGTGGGTTGGGGCGTGGGAGAGGCGAGCGTGCTCATCAGGCGGCGTTTCCGGTGCGGCGAGTGCTGAACTCGATGAAGTTGCGCAGCATCTGGTGACCGTGCTCGGTCTCGATGCTTTCGGGATGGAACTGAACGCCCCACAGCGGCAGCGTCTTGTGGGCAAGCCCCATCACAAGGCCATCGCCGGTCCAGGCGGAAACATGCAGGCAATCGGGGAAGCCGTCGCGTTCCACCACCAGCGAGTGATAGCGGGTGGCGCGGAACGGGCTGGGCAGCCCGGCGAACACTCCCGACCCGTCGTGATGGATGGAATCGACCTTGCCGTGCATGGGCCTGGGGGCGCGCGCCACCTTGCCGCCGAAGGCCTGGCCGATGGCCTGATGGCCCAGGCAGACGCCGAACAGCGGCACCCGGCCGGCGGCGTGGCGGATCAGGTCGAGGCATATCCCGGCACGGTCGGGGTCGCAGGGACCGGGGGAAATGACGATCCCCTGGGGCTGAAGCGCCAGCGCCTGATCGACCGTCAGGGCGTCGTTGCGCCTGACCGCCACCTCCGCGCCCAGATCGCCCAGGTAATGCCACAGGTTGTAGGTGAAGCTGTCGTAATTATCGATCAGCAGGAACATGGCCGCCGCCCATGGACAAGAAACGCAGGGGAACAAGGAGCATAGGGGCGAAGAATGCAGGCCAGCCCAGCCCCCGTCAAGCGATTGCCCCGCATTTTCGCATCCCGCATTGCCAACCGATTGCGGTAGTGCCATGTTTTCGCCATGGCGAAGAAAATGTCAGCGGTGGAACAGGCTCGGGCGGCGGCCAAGGCCAAGAAGGGCGGCGGTGGTGGCGGTGCCGGCATCAACAAGGGCGTCGTCCTGGCGATCCTGGCCGCGCTGGTGCCGTTCTCGCTACCGACCGTTGTGCTGGTGTTTTTCACCATGCTGCCCACCCTGGCGTCGTGGGCCACCGAGAAAGGCCCCAACAAATACGCCTTCCTGTGCGTCGGCGGCCTCAACTTTTCCGGCGTCTTCCCCTATCTGTTCGCCCTGTGGTTCGGCGTCCACACCCTGGACGAGGCCTTCCGCATGGTCACCGATCCGATCATGCTGATGACCGCCTATGGCTGCGCCGTGATCGGCTGGGGCATCTACGCCGCCATGCCGCCCATGGTGGCCAGCTATCTCGCCGCCAGCAGCCAGCGCCGGGTCAACAACCTGCGCGCCGCCCAGAGGAAGCTGATCGACGAATGGGGCGACGAGGTCGCCAAGAAGGGCGGCGGCTGACGCCCTTCCCGGCCAACGACCCGGTCTCAGGCCGCCCTGACGCCGTCGAGGAAGCGGCTGACCATCACTTTCAGGTCGTCACTCTCGTGCGCCAGCGTCCTGGCCGCCGCCAGCACGTCGCCCGACGACCGTCCGGTTTCCGACGCCGCCATGGTGACGCCGCCGATATTGGCGGCGACCTCCTGGGTGCCGGCGGCGGCCTGCTGGACATTGCGGGCGATCTCGGCGGTGGCGGCGGATTGTTCCTCGACCGCCGAGGCGATGGCGGCGGCGATCTGGTTGATCTCCTCGACCCGCCGGACGATGCCGGCGATGGCGCCGACCGCCTCCTCGGTCGCCGACTGGACCGCGCCGATCTGGGCGCCGATCTCCTCGGTCGCCTTGGTGGTCTGGTTGGCGAGGTTCTTGACCTCGCCCGCCACCACGGCGAAGCCCTTGCCGGCCTCGCCGGCGCGGGCCGCCTCAATGGTGGCGTTGAGGGCGAGAAGGTTGGTCTGGGACGCGATGTCGTTGATCAGGTTGACCACGTCCCCGATCCTGGCCGAACTCTCCGCCAGCCCCTGGACGGTCTGGTTGGTCCGGGCGGCCTCGTCGGCGGCGTTCTGGGCGATGCGGCTGGACTGTTCGACCTGACGGCCGATCTCGCCGATCGAGGCCGACAGTTCCTCGGCGGCCGAGGCCACCGTCTGGACGCTGGCCGAGGCCTGCTCGGTGGCGGCGGCGACATTCGCCGCCTGGCGGTTGGTCTGCTCGGCATTGGCCGACATGGCCTGGGCGGTGCTCTGCAATTCGGTGGCTGCGCCGGCGACGATATTGAGAGCGCCGCTGACGCTGCGGTCGAATTCGGCGGTCAGCGATCCGATGGTGGCGGCGCGGCGCTCGCGCTCGGCCACCTCTGCCCGCTCCCGCTCCTCCAGTTGCAGGCGCTCGACGGCATTGCGCTTGAACACCGCCAGGGCCTGCTCCATCTCGGCCACCTCGTCCCGACAAGGCGACCTGGGAATGTCGATGTTGGTGTCGCCGGCGGCCAGACGGTTCATCGCCGCGGTCAGGGCCAGCACCGGATTGGCGATGCCGCGGCCGATCAGGATGGAATAGCCGCCGCCCAGCAAGATCGCCAGGACGGTGACTCCGACCATCGTCTTCACCAGGGTGTCGAAGGTGGCGGAACCACTTTCATATTCCTTCCCGGCGACGGTGATCTGCAACTCGATCAGCTTGCTCACCGCCTCGGAAACCGGGTCGATCACCGGATACATGGCCTTGTCGCCGAACTCGCGCAGCCCGGCCCGGTCATTGGCGACCAGCAGCCCCCGCAGCCGCGCCACCTCATGGTTGGCGGCGGCCATCAGCGGCTCGATCACGGCCACCATCCGCTTTTCCTCCTCGACCAGGAAGGTCGCCTTGTAGGCGGCCCAGGTCCTGGCGATGGTGGCGGAGGCCGCGTCAATGTTGCGCAGCGCCTGTTCGGGGGGGCAGGGTTCCGGCGTTGGCCTTGTGGGTCGAATCGACGATGTTGACGGCGTATTCGTCCGCAATGACCTTGAGATCACGCATGGGAATCACCCGATCGGCATAGATCGTGCTCATGCCGGCATCCATGCTGGCCATGCCGCGATAACCGAGAAACGCGATGGCGAGCATGATCAGCGCCATCACCGCCGGTATGGTCAGCAGGCGAGAGGAGATTTTCAGATTTTTCACGACAGGCCTCGTATCGGACAAGGTGACGAAAACTTTCCGTGAGGCATCCCTGGTGCTTTTCTTGATTTCTTATGTGAACGCCCCCGCCCTGCCGGGCGTGGCATTCATGACAGAATGCTCCCCCGCTTCTATCACAACCCTCTAATTCATCACAACCCTTTGTCATAGATCGACAAAGTGTCACAAATCGGTCAACCACCCTTTTTCACGGTCGCGCCGCCCCGGAATCGGGTCAGGCGGGCCGGTGCAGGGTGGGGGAAACGTGGGACTGGATGATGATCTCGGCGGCCGACGCCACCGCCGCCGAGGGGCCGTCCGGCCCCAGGGTGTTGCCGGCGGAATAGGCGCCCTCCATCAGCAGCATGAGTTGGTCGGTCAGCAGCGCGGGATCGGCCACCCGCAAGGCCTCGGCCAGTTCCATCAGCCGGCGGCGCAGCTCGCGCTTGTTCCGTTCGGCGACGGCACGGCCGGGATGGGCGTGGTCGGGAAACTCCACCGCCGTGTTGACGAAGGGACAGCCGCGGTAATCCGGGCTGGAGGCGCGCTTGCCCAGCGCCCCGAACAGCGCCCGCAATTGAGAGCGCGGGTCGCCGGGGTGGCGGGCGACC
Organism: Magnetospirillum sp. SS-4; assembly: GCF_902729425.1. Classification (GTDB taxonomy): domain Bacteria; phylum Pseudomonadota; class Alphaproteobacteria; order Rhodospirillales; family Magnetospirillaceae; genus Phaeospirillum. Next base: position 8,459 of record NZ_CACVCH010000063.1, read on the forward strand.
ACGCCATCCCACCATTGCCAGTACATCTTGTCCCGCATCGCCATGAAGGCGGCGATCAGATCGTCCTTGGAGGAAAAAGCCCGGTACAGGCTCATCTTGGCGACGCCGGCCTTTTCAATCACCGTGTCGATGCCGATGGCGCGGATACCTTCGCGGTAGAACAGTTCGTTGGCGGCGGCCAGGATGCGGTCGCGGGCGGATTGCCTGTCGGAGGGATCGGCGGGGCTCATGCTTGACAATGATACAGACCTGTCTGTACAAATTCAATGAGACAGCCTTGTCTCATGCGGCGGAGGATATCATGCCCCAGGCGGTTCAGGCCAGAAAGCTCCATTACGGCTGGATCGCGGCGGGACTGACCTTCGTCACCCTGCTGGTGGCGGCCGGCATCCGCTCGGCCCCCGGCGTGATGATCGTGCCGCTGGAGGGCGAGTTCGGCTGGAGCCGCGCCACCATCTCGTTCGCGGTCTCGGTCAATCTGGTCCTCTACGGGCTGATGGCGCCGTTCGCCGCCGCGGTGATGGACCGCATCGGCCTTCGCCGCACCATGGCGCTGGCCCTGGCGGTTCTCGCCGCCGGCGTGCTGGCCACCACCCTGATGAGCCGGCCCTGGCACATGGTGCTGCTGTGGGGCGTGGTGGTGGGTGGCGGATCGGGCACCATCGCCCTGGTGCTGGGCGCCACCGTGGTCAGCCGCTGGTTCGACGCCTATCGCGGCACCGTGATGGGGGTGCTGTCGGCCGCCACCGCCACCGGACAACTGGTGTTCCTGCCGCAGATGGCCATGCTGGTGGAAGCCTGGGGCTGGCGGGAAGCGGTGATGCTGATCGCCGCCGCCGCCGCCCTGCTGGCGCCGGTGATCTGGATCTTCATGCGCGACCGCCCCGCCGATGTGGGGCTGTGGCCGGTGGGCGCCACCGAGGCGCCGCCCGCGCCGGTCCGGGCCGGCAACCCGGCGGTCGCCGCCATCGAGGCGCTGCGCGACGGCATGCGCCACCGCGATTTCTGGCTGCTGGCCGGAACCTTCTTCGTCTGCGGCCTGTCCACCAACGGGCTGGTGGGAACTCACCTGATTCCCGCCTGCTTCGACCACGGCATTCCCGAGGTCAAGGCCGCCGGCCTGCTGGCCCTGATGGGGATCTTCGACATCGTCGGCACCACGCTTTCGGGCTGGCTGACCGACCGCTGGGACCCCCGCAAGCTGCTGTTCTGGTATTACTCCTTGCGCGGGCTGTCGCTGATCTTCCTCGACCTCGCCTTCGGCCCCGACGTGTTCGGCCTGTGGCTGTTCGCGGTGTTCTACGGCCTGGACTGGATCGCTACCGTGCCGCCAACCGTCAAGCTGACCGCCGAGGCGTTTGGGCGCGAGCGGGCCGGCGTGATGTTCGGCTGGATCTTCGCCGCCCATCAGGTGGGCGCCGCCACCGCCGCCTTCCTGGCCGGCTGGATCCGGACCGATCTGGGCGATTACTGGCTGGCCTTCGTCGGCGCCGGCCTCGCCTGCCTGGCGGCGGCGGCGATGTCGCTGCTGATCGGCGGCGGACGCCTGGCGCGACCGGCGGCGGAAGCGGCGTGAGGGAAACGCCTTCCGTTCAGCGTCCCCAGTTTCTCGCCGCCAGGATGATAGCGGGCAAGGCGGTGATGACGTCATCGATGTCCTTGGTCGCGGTGCGGTAAAGCAACTGCGGATTGACGCCCTCGTACTGATGAGCCAGCACGTCCCTCATGCCGGCCATCTTGCGCCATGGAATATCGGGATAAGCGTCGCGGAATTCCGCCGGAACACGCTTGGCCGCCTCGCCGATGACCTCCAGCGCCCGCATCACGGCATATTGGGTCTGAGGTCGGCATTGAAGGCATCAAGCGACAGCCCGGCGGGAACGCCTTGAGATTGCCGGCATTCTCCAGGATGTCTTCCAGATAGCCGACGAAAGCCCGCCCCGTCCCGGTCACAGCATCCTGACCTCGGCCAGAATCTGCCGGCCGACCTGTCGGCGCAGGGTGCTCTTGTCCGCGAGATCGACCTTCACCCCCAGGGCATCGCTGAGTTCCAGTTGCAGGCCCACATAGTCCAGCAGGCCGATGCCGTCGCCCAACTCGACCAGGACATCGATATCGCTGTCGTCGCGCTGCTCGCCGCGCACGTACGACCCGAACACCCCCATGCCCCGAATGGGGTAACGGCGTTTCAGGTCGGGCTGTAGTGCCCGCAACTGGATCATGATGTCGTCGAGTGTGCGCATGTCCGCCTCGTCGGCCCGGCCGTCGGAAAGTATATACCGACGGCCGGGCCGATGCCAGACGGCTACATCTTCATGCCGCCGCGCAGCTTGAACCGCTGAATCTTGCCGGTGGCGGTCTTGGGCAGGGCGTCGACGAATTCGATCCAGCGCGGATACTTGTAGGGCGCCAGCTTGGCCTTGACGTATTTCTGCAACTCCTCGGCCAGCTTCTCGCTGGCGCTTTCGCCGGGAGCCAGGACCACGAAGGCCTTCGGCTTGATCAGGCCTTCCGGATCGGCCTCGCCGACCACGGCGGCCTCCAGCACCTTCTCGTTGGAGATCAGGGCGGCCTCGACCTCGAACGGCGAGACCCAGATGCCGCCCACCTTCAGCATGTCGTCGCCGCGTCCGGCATAGCGGTAATAGCCCTCGTCGTCCACGTAGTACTTGTCGCCGGTGTGGGTCCACTCGCCACGGAAGGTCTTCAGCGACTTCTCGCGCTGGTTCCAGTAGGCGGTGGCCGACGAGGGGCCGCGCACGATCAGTTCGCCCATCTCGCCCTGGGGCACGTCGTGGCCGTCGTCGGAGATGATGCGCAGGTCATAGCCCGGCACCGGCTTGCCGGAGGTGCCGTAGCGGACTTCGCCATGGCGGTTGGACAGGAAGATGTGCAGCATCTCGGTCGAGCCGAGACCGTCGAGGATGGCGGCGCCGAACCGCTCCTCCCAGCGCTTGCCCACGTCCTCGGGCAGGGCCTCGCCGGCCGAGACGCAGGCGCGGAGCCGCGTCGAGCCGGTGTCGCGCTTGTACTGGGGATCGGCCAGGATGGTGCCGTACAAGGTGGGCACGCCGTAGAAGATGGTGGGCTGGTGGTCGGCCAGCACCTTCATCACCGCCTCGGGGGTGGGGCGGTCCTTCAGCAGCACCGAGGTGGCGCCCACATGCAGGGAGAAGGTCATGCCGTTGCCCAGGCCATAGGCGAAGAACAGCTTGGCGGCCGAGAAGGTGACGTCGTCTTCCTGAATGCCCAGCACCTGCTGGCCGTAATGCACCGCCGTGGCCGGCAGGTCGCGCTGAAGATGGACGGCGCCCTTGGGCGCGCCGGTCGAGCCCGAGGAATACAGCCAGAAGGCCACGTCGTCGCGGGTGGTCTCGGCGGTCTTCAGCTTGGGCTCGGCCTTGTCCATCAGGTCGGACAGCAGCACATGGCCAAAGGCGTTCTTGCCGGACACCACCACTTTTTCCAGCAGCGGCAGGTCGGGCAGGATCGGTTCGACCTTGTCGTAGAGCTCCTCGCTGATCACCAGGACGCGGGCGCGGGAATCCGACAGCATGTAGCCGTAATCGCCGGTGGTCAGCAGGGTGTTGAGCGGAATCGGCACGATACCGGCCTTGATCGCCCCCCAGAACACCGACGGGAAATCGACGGTGTCCAGCATGATCATGGCGATGCGGTTCTCCATGTGGAGACCGAGACCCTTCAGCGCGTTGCCGGCCCGGTTGACCTTGTCGGCCAACTGGCCGTAGGTGGTCGGGCCGTCGGCGTCGATGAAGGCGGCCTTGTCGGCGCGGCCTTGCTTCAGATGGCGGTCGATGAACCAGGTGGCGGCGTTGTAGTCGCGCGGAATGTCGAGCGCGTGCTCCGACGTGGTCAGGCCTGTGGTCATGGGGTTCTCCTCCTCACAATCCGATATGGCGTTCGAGAATGCTCGAATCGCTCTTCAACGTTTCCGGCCCGCCGTCATAGACCACCTCGCCCTTGACCAGGATGACGTGGCGGTCGGCAAGGTCGAGCAGAACGCCCACGTTCTTGTCGACGATGACCGAGGCGATACCGGTATCCTTGATGGCGCGGATGACGTGCCAGATGTCGCGGCGGATCAGGGGCGCCAGGCCCTCGGTGGCCTCGTCCAGGATCAGCAGCCGGGGATTGGTCATCAGGGCGCGGCCGATGGACAGCATCTGCTGTTCGCCGCCGGACAGGTGGGTGCCCAGGTTGTCGAGGCGCTCGGCCAGGCGGGGAAAGGTTTCCAGTACCCGCTCGAAGGTCCAGTCGCGACGGCCGTCCGGAGCCGGCCTGGCCGCCATCGCCAGATGTTCCCGGACCGTCAGGTTGTGGAACATGCCGCGCCCCTCGGGCACATAGGCCAGCCCCAGGCGGATGACGGCCGAGGTCTCCCAGCCGGTGACGTCGCGGCCGTGGACGGCCACCTTGCCCTGGCGGGGATGGACGATGCCCAGCAGGCTCTTCAGCAGGGTCGACTTGCCCATGCCGTTGCGCCCCATCAGGGCCACCGTCTCGCCCTTGCCCACCCGGAAGTCGATGCCGTGCAGCACGTGGCTGGCACCGTAGAAGGTGTGGATGCCCTTGGCTTCCAGCATGTCAGTACGCCTCCGCCCCATCGCCGAGATAGGCGTCCTGCACCGCCTTGCTGGCCCGCACCCGTTCCACCGGCCCGCTTTCCAGCAAGGTACCGTTGACCATCACGCTCAGCACATCGGCGATGGCGAACACCGCGTCCATGTCGTGCTCGATCAGGATCAGGGTGTAGCGCCGCGCCAGGTCGCGCAGCAAGGTGACCATGTGCTCGGATTCCTCGCGACCCATGCCGGCCAGGGGTTCGTCCAGCACCAGCACCTCCGGCGCCGTGGCCAGCACCATGGCGATTTCCAGTTGGCGCTGCTCGCCATAGGACATGGTGCCGGCGACGCGGCCCGACCGTCCCGCCAGCCCGGCCGAGGCCAGCGCCGCCTCGGCCTGTTCCGACACCGCCTTGTAGGAACTGGCGGGACGCAGGAACCTCATGGAGGTGGCGAGCCGCGACTGCGCCGCCAGCCGGCAGTTCTCGAAACAGGTGAAGCTGGGGAAGATATTGGTCTTCTGATACGACCGCCCGATGCCGAGGCGCGTCACCTTGTGGGCCGGCAGACCGCCGATGCTGGCGCCCTTGAACAGCACCTCGCCCGCCGATGGCGGCAGATGGCCGGTCAGCAGGTTGACGAAGGTGCTTTTCCCGGCACCGTTGGGGCCGATGATGGCGTGGGCCTGATGCTCGCGAAAACCGATCGAGACCGACGAATTGGCGACAAGACCGCCGAACGCCTTGGTCAGGGCGCGGGTTTCCAGGATGAATTCGGAATGGCTCATGGCCCATCCTCCTTCCTGTCCGTCCACTTGAGCAGCAGGCCGGCCAATCCCTTGGGCAGCAGCAGCACGATGGCGATCACCATGACGCCCATGGGCAGCAGCCAGTGCTCGGTCAGGGATTCGAAGGCGAAATGCGCCAGTTCCAGGACGAAGGCCCCCAGCACCGGCCCGAACAGGGTCCCCATGCCGCCCAGGATCACCATCACCAGCACATGGCCCGACTGGTGCCAGCCCAGCATGGCGGGATTGACGAAGCCGTACTGGGTCGCCGCCAGAAAACCCGCCAGGCCGGCGATGGTGCCGGCGATGGTGAAGGCCACCAGCTTGTAGGCCATGGGATTGAAGCCGAGTCCCTGAACCCGGTATTCGTTGACGCCGATGGCGCTGATCACCCGGCCGAACGGCGAGGCCAGCAGCACCCGCAGCAGGGCGTAGACCCCCACCAGCACGCCCAGGGTGACGTAGAAGAAGCTGAGCTTGTCGTCCAGGTTGACCAGGGTGGTTCCGAACGCCTCCACCGTCGGCTTGACGTAGATGTAGGCGCCGTCCGAACCGCCGGCCAGCTTGGAATCGTTGAAGAAATAGAACCCCATCTGGCCGAAGGCCAGGGTCACCATGATGAAATAGATGCCGCTGGTCCGGATCGACAGGAAGCCGACCACCAGCGCCGCCGCCGCCACCCCCGCCAGCCCGGCCGGCAGCACCAGCCACAGATTGGCGGCGTCGTATTGCGGGCTCATCAGGGCCAGCATGTAGCCGCCCAGGCCGAAGAAGGCGGCGTGGCCCAGGCTGACCAGCCCGGCGACGCCGACCAGCAGATCCAGGCTCATGGCCAGGATCGCCAGGATCATGATGCCGGTCAGCTTCTGCATCAGGAAGGTGAACTTGGCGGCGAACACCAGCTTGCCCCACAGCGGAAACAGGGCCAGGACCACCAGCAGCACCAGCAGCAGGATGGCGAGACGCTTCGGAATGTGGGTGATCATGCGAACAGCCCCCGGGGCTTCCACAGCAGCACCGCCGCCATGACGCCATAGACGGTGAAGCTGGCGAAATCGGGCACGAACACCTTGCCGAAGGTGTCGGCCAGCCCGATCAGCAGGGCTCCCAGGAACGCGCCCTTGACCGAGCCGACGCCGCCGATCACCACCACCACGAAGCAGATGATCAGCACGGTGTCGCCCATGCCCGGCGCCACCGAGGTGATGGGGGTCGAGATCGCCCCGGCCAGCCCGGCCAGGGCGGCGCCGATGGCGAAGACCAGTCCGAACAGCAACTTCACATTGATGCCCAGCGCCGCCACCATCTCGCGGTTCGAGGCGCCGGCCCGCACCCACATGCCGAAGCGGGTCTTGGCGATGACGAAATACATGACCAGCGCCAGGGCGCCGCACACCACCGACAGCACCACCCGGTAGGCGGGATAGGACAGGGTCTCGGTCAGCTTGAACGACCACGCCAGCGCCTGCGGCACGGCGACGCCGTGGACGTCGTTGCCCCAGAAGATGCGCTGGGCCTCATTGAAGATCAGGATCAGGCCGTAGGTCAGCAGCACCTGGTCGAGGTGGTCGCGCTTGTAGAGCGTCCTGACCAGCACCGCCTCGATGACATACCCCACCAGGGCGGCGATGGGCAGCGACAGCAGCACGGCGGCCACCAGGGAACCGGTGACGCCGGCCAGCCACCACGCCAGATAGGCCCCCAGCATGTAGAAGGCGCCATGCGCCAGATTGATGATGCCCATGATGCCGAAGATCAGCGTCAGGCCGCTGGCCACCAGGAACAGCAGCAGCCCGTACTGAACCCCGTTCAGCAACTGGATGAGGAAAAACCAGAAATCCATTCCCGCTCCCATGCGGGCAAGGACGCCCGCGCTCCGAACCGCCTGATCCGGAGCGCGGCCGTCCCGGCCGCATCACGATTGAACCGTCAGCCCATCTTGCAGCCGGTGGCGGGATCGGCCAGGGCCTTTTCCGCGACGCCAACCACGATTTCCTGACCGCCCTTGACCTGGCGCAGATAGAAATCCTGCACCGGATTGTGGGCCTTGGACAGGGTGAAGGTGCCGCGCGGGCTCTTGATCACCGCCTTTTCCATGGCGTCGATCAGGGCCGGCTTGGCACCGGTGTCGCCCTTGACCGCCGCCATGCCCTGGACCAGCAGCTGGGCGGCGTCATAGCCCTGGACGGCGTAGACGTCGGCTTCCTTGCCGAACGACTTGGAATAGGCGGCGCGGAAGGCCTTGTTCTCGGGGGTGTCGAGCGCGTCGGCGTAATGCAGGGTGGTCAGCACGCCCTCGGCGGCCTCGCCCTGGCCCTTCAGCACGCCGTCGGTCAGGAAGCCCGAGCCCATCAGCTGGATCGACTTCAGGCCGGCGGCGGCATAGTCCTTGACGAATTTCAGGGCGCCGGCGCCGGCGAAGAACACGAACACGCCGTCGGGCTTCAGCGAGGCGATCTCGGTCAGGTTGGCCTGGAACTCGTCGGACGGGAACGGCACCATGATCTGCTTGACCACCTTGCCGCCATGCTTGGTGAAATTGGCCTCGAAGCCGGCCAGGGCCTCCTCGCCGGCGGCGTATTTCCACGACATGGTGACCACGTTCTTCAGGCCGCGTTCCACCGCCACCTTGCCCATGGGGTAGGACGCCTGCCAGTTGGTGAACGAGGTGCGGAAGATGTTGGGGGCGCACAGCGGCCCAGTGGCGGCGCCGGCGCCGGCATTGGCGATGACGGTGATGGTGCCGCTTTCCCGCACCACCTTGACCATGCCCAGCGCCACGCCGGAATGGACCGGACCGACCAGGAAATCGACGTTCTCGCCGGTCACCAGCTTGTTGGTGTTTTCCGGCCCCTTGGCGGGATTGGCCTCGGAATCAACCGCCACGTATTGAATCTCGCGACCGCCCATCTTGCCGCCGCGTTCCTCGACCGCCAGCTTGAAGGCGTTGGTGATGGCCTCGCCCAGGCCGGCATAGGTGCCGGTATAGGGAAGCAGGAAGCCGACCTTGACCTTGGCGGTGTTGCCGATGGCGAAACGGGTCGGCACGAAACCCGACACGCCGACGGCGGCGACGGCGCCGGCCTGAAGGATGGTCCGGCGAGTAACGGTCTTGGCGATATCCATGCTTGTCTCTCCCAAACGATCCGAGCATTGCGCTCGCTGATTGCTCCCCGCGCCCGGCCCCACGGCCCGGCGCTCTCGCATGTCCGTCCCTGGTTCTGGCGGGCGGATCATCGTGTCGGCGTTGCGACGCTTAATTCGGCATCCTAATGCGCATTTATGCGATTTGCAACGCCGGTTGACCTGTATCGTTTCCTGATCCGTTGATCTCCAAGGCGTCCGGGGCCAATATGCCGCAGCGACCGAGGAGACCCGAACCAATGACCGCAACCCTGTTCCATATTCCCCAGCCGGCGGTGCCGGTCGTCGGCGAAGCCGCCGTCTATCCGGTGCGGCGCGTCTTCTGCGTCGCCCGCAACTATGCCGGCCATGCCCGCGAGATGGGAAGCGATCCCAGCCGCGAGGCGCCGTTCTACTTCACCAAGCCGGCCGACGCCCTGGTTCCGGGTGGCGGCGAAATCCCCTACCCGCCCGCCACCGCCAACCTGCATCACGAGGTCGAGCTGGTGGTGGCGCTGTCGGCACCGGTGTTCCGGGCCAGCCCCGCCGAGGCGGCCCGGGCGGTGTTCGGGCACGCCATCGGCCTCGATCTGACCCGCCGCGATCTCCAGACCCAGGCAAAGGACATGGGGCGGCCGTGGTGCCTGGGCAAGGCGTTCGAGCACTCGGCCCCCATTTCTCCCATCCTCCGCGCCGCCGCCCCGCTAGTCTCGGGGGACATCACGCTGGAGGTCAACGGCGAAGTCCGCCAACATGGCGATATATCGGACATGATCTGGCCGATTCCCGATCTCGTTGCCCACCTGTCCAACTATTACCACCTGGGCGAGGGGGATCTGATCTTCACCGGCACGCCCGAGGGCGTCGGACCGGTGCGCCCCGGCGACGTCCTGACCGGCCGGATCGCCGGCCTGGGCGAATTGCGTCTGGTCATCGGCCCCGAGAGCTGACGCCACCCCATACCATGGTTCTCGGGGGCTGATGCAAAAAGCCGTTGAAGGAGTTACGCTCCGTCGATAATGATACCACTTCGTTGCTTGACCGATCGCGTCCCCGATTTCCGCAGCAGGTTGACTGAACCGATGGCAATTCCAACCAAAGACGATATCGAGGCTGCTTCCGAGGTCCTGCCGGATGGGGCCTATTGCACAAAGGTCGAGGATTTCTTCTCTCCCGGCTCCCGCGAACTTATCGGTCGATTTCTAACCAACTTCGTCGAATCGCTGATCATCACCCCGACCGAACTGGTGTTCTCGGCCAAGTACCAGAAGCGCCTGTCCGATGCCGGCCGCGTCATGATGAACGCGGTGGACAAGGTCGCCACCCTCCAGGCCAAGGCCAAGGGGGAAAGCGCGGCCAAGCGCCTCAAGGACCTCAACGCCCTGATCAGCGCCGGCATGAAGAAGGTGTGGGACGACGACAAGGAGCGTCCCGCCGCCGCCATCACCCCGGACAGCTTCATGGCCTTCGCCGCCGGGGTGAGGGGATCGGAGACCGAGCGCGACTACGCCATCAACCGCGCCCTGGCCGAATACCTGTCCCAGTTCAAGGTGTGGAAGGACAAGCTTTCCGCCCTGGTCAAGCTGCATCAGGCGTCCCGGGACAAGCCCGAACAGGCCTATATCGAGATCATCATCTCGGAATGCATGAAGAGCGACGCGGCACTGGACCAGATGTTCAGCCTCTACGAGATCCTGGAGGAGCGCTGCAACGACCTGATGGACCTGTGGAAGGGCGAGTGGAAGCCCCGCGACGCCACCCACCCCGCCATGGTCGAGATCAACGCCATGATCGCCGGCGGCATCGCCCCCAACGTCAAGGCGGCGGTGGAGTATTCCCTGCTGCGCACCCTGGCCGGCAAGAGCCCGCTGCGCTCGGCCGAACCCGAGGTCGAGATCCAGGCGCTGTTCGACATGTTCAAGCGCATGTGGACCGGGTCCACCCTGATCGGCGGCACCAAGGCCATGGCCTCGCTGGAACGCCGCCAGGCCCGCTACCTCAGCAAGGAGAGCGTCACCGACCTGCTGCGCGAGCGCAAGGTGCTGGCCGACCGCTACGCCTTCCTGCTGCAAATCAGCGCCGTCGCCATCGGCCAGGGCAACCGCGCCACGCTGAAGACCTTCATCGACCATTATTTCGGCGACAAGGATTTCGTGCCGCGCATCGTCGCCGGCCAGGAACAGCCGGTCCCCAAGCTTCAGACCCTTACCGCCATCCACCGTTCCCTGCGGGCCTCGTGGCTGCCCGACGGCGACAAGGCCGCCTACATGGCCCAGGTCGAACTGGCCCAGAGCCAGTTGCTCAAGACCTCGCGCCTGTTCGAGCAGGTGGAAAAGAAAAGCGGCACCGCGTCGCAAAAGGTGCTGACCCTGCTGGACCTCTGCCGCAAGGGAACCTTCATCGACGGCCCGACCCTGGACGCGGTGCGCAAGGTGCTGGAAGGCTATCTGCGCGACCCCGCCTTCCTGCCCGATTACCTGGGCGGCGCCGCCGGCGAGGAAAAGGAACGCAAGATGATGCTGCTGAGCAAGACCCTGGCCAGCATCGGCATCACCGTGTGAGCATTACCGGAACAGGGACAGTATCCCCTTTTCGGAATCCCCCGTGATTCGCAGCGAGGTTATGCCAAGCTGCTGCCGGGTCTGCAACGCCGCCAGATTGGCGCCTTCCTCGTTGAGGTCGGCGTTGACCAGTTGCGCGGCCCCCTGCTTCATCTCGTTCACCAGATTCTGGGTGTATTCGATCCGCACCTGAAGCATGGCGGTGTTGCTGCCCATCTGGGCCATGGTGCTGCGCACCGTGGCCACGGCCGCCTCGACGGCGCTGATGTCCTGATCGATATTGTCGGAATAATCGGTCTCGCTATCCCAGGGGTTCGCGTGCAGGAAAACCTGGATGGAGGGAAAATTGCCGACGGTGAAATCCGTCGTCGCCAGACCGGAACCAACATCGGTGACGGTTGCGCCAACGCCGGGACCGCCAGCCAGATTATCCTGCAAGGCGAGCACCGCCTGATACTGGACGGCGCCAGGAGAATGAACCCCGTCGGAGATTATGCCGCTTCCGTCGAGGTGGGCGTAGCCATAAGAAAAATCCACCGGGAACCCAAGGTAGCCGGCCGTGCCGATGACGCTCCCGAAGGGATCGAGGCTCTCCGTCCAGGCCGTCGCATTGAAGCCGGCGTTCGTCGCCATCGCGGAACCGCTGCCGCTCCCCGTTTCACGGGCCACGCTCGCGACAAAATCGTCCATAAGCTGGACCATCTCCGGGTCCGAAGCGTAATTCGTGTTGTCGATTGTCGCGACGACTTCATTCAATCCCAGGGTCGCGCTCGTCATGACCACCCCGGCGACCGTCAGGCTGCTTTGCGACAGGCTGCCCGCCGGGCTGAGGTTGACGGTCAGATCGTTGGCGGGATCGCCGATCAGGTTCAGTCCGTTATAGCTGGCATCCCCGGCCATGGTGTCGATCTGGTCACGCAATGAATCGTATTGCAGATACATGTCGTAGCGGTTGCCCGGACTGGGCTCGCTCTTGGCCCCCAGGGCGATGCCCTTCATCTGGTTCAGAATTTTTTCAAGGCCGTTCAAGCCATCCAGGGCCGCCTTGATGGAACTGACCGCGCTGGTGATGCTGTCCTTGATGGCGACGAAATCGGCGGCGCGCTCGTTCAGGGCGCGGGCCTGGAAGAAGGCCACCGCGTCATCCACCGCCGACGACACCTTCAACCCCGTCGCCAGCCGCCTGGATGTCCGCTCGATAAGGGATTCCGTCTTTTGGGCCGACAGCAGGCCACTCCGCGAGGCGGCCGTCAGCGTCACATCCCCAGCCATTTCCCCCTCCAACATTCTGTTGCCGGATAGAATAAATACCACACTAATTTTAATGGCTTCAATGGCGAATATACGGCAAAGGCGAACTGTCAATGATTTTTCAGGTCGCTCCGGTTTTTTTCACATCGATAAAAAAACCGCCGTTTCGGCCACCCACCCGGCCGCGCCCCGTCCGGGTGGCTCGGCTCCCATCCACAAGATATCGCGACTTACTCCCCGAGGGTGTTCCTTTGCTTGACCCCGCCGGCCACTATCGGCGAAAAAGCGGGACACTTTCAGGGAGGGCGACGCCGGATGACCCATCTTAGCGCCGATTGCCGCACCATCGGGGCCTACGACCTGCGTCGGGCCACCGAGGCGGCCGCCCTGGCCGCCTATGACTGGATCGGCCGCGGCGACAAGACCCAGGGCGATCACGCCGCCGTCGCCGCCATGTGGCGCGAGCTGGATTCCCTGCCGCTGGACGGACTGATGCTGGTGGGCGAAGGCCCGCGATCCGAGATCAGCATGCTGTATCACGGCCAGCGCTTCGGCAATTCGTCGTCCGCGCCCGTCTGGGACCTGGCGGTGGACCCGGTGGAGGGCACCAGCTTCCTGGCCAAGGGCATGACCAACGCCATGGCGGTGGTGGCCATGGCGCCCCACGGCTCGCTGTTCAACCCCCTGCCCGCCTTCTACATGGAAAAGCTGGCGGTGCCCCCCGCCGCCAGGGGCAAGGTCGACCCCGCCGCCCCGGTGGCCGAGCGCCTGCGCCAGTTGTCCGACGCCATCAACAAGCCGGTCGACGACATGACGATCTATGTCATCGAGAAGCCCCGCCACCGGGCGCTGGTCGAGGAGATTCACGCCGCCGGCGCCCGCGTCGCCCTCTACCCCGCCGGCGACGTGGCCGGCGCCCTGATGGCGGCCATTCCCGGCTCGGGCATCGACGCCCTGATGGGAACCGGCGGCACGCCCGAGGGCATGCTGTCGGCCATCGCCATCCGCGGCATGGGCGGCGATTTCATGGCCCGCATCGATCCGCAACTGGCCTCGGAGCATGCGGCGGTCGAGGCCGCCGGCATCGACACCGGACGCTGGCATTCCCTGGGGGATCTGGTGCGCTCGGACGACGTGGTGTTCTGCGCCACCGGCATCACCACCGGCCTGCTGCTGGAAGGCATCGAGCGCACCCGCACGCAGATCAAGACCCAGACCCTGATGATCGGCGGCGAATCCGGACCGCGCCAGATGCTGACCTCGTGGCACCGGCGCGGCTGATCCCCATCTTGTTCTCATCTCACACCATAAGGACCGTTCGATGACCGCTCAGGCTTCTCACGCCGACATGGCCAATGCCATCCGCGCCCTCACCATGGATGCCATCGAGAAGGCCAAGTCCGGCCATCCCGGCATGCCCATGGGCATGGCCGACGTGGCGACGGTCTTGTTCACCCGCTTCATGAAGTTCGACGCCAAGACCCCGAAATGGGCGGATCGCGACCGTTTCGTGCTGTCGGCCGGCCATGGCTCGATGCTGCTCTACGCGCTGGGCCACCTGACCGGCTTCGAGGACCTGGACATCGAGCAGATCAAGAACTTCCGCCAGATGGGATACCGCACCGCCGGCCATCCCGAATTCGGCCACGTCGCCATCGCCGACACCACCACCGGCCCGCTGGGCCAGGGCATCGCCAACGCCGTCGGCATGGCGCTGGCGGAAAAGATGGCCGCCGCCCGCTACGGCAAGGATATCGTCGACCACTATACCTACGTCATCGCCGGCGACGGCTGCCTGATGGAGGGCATCAGCCAGGAGGCCATCTCCATGGCCGGCCATTGGGGGCTGGGCAAGCTGATCGTGCTGTGGGACGACAACCACATCTGCATCGACGGCGATACCGCGCTGTCGGTGTCGGACGACCAGCTGGCCCGCTTCACCGCCTCCAACTGGGACGTCTGCCGGGTCGACGGCCACGACCCCGACGCCATCGCCCAGGCCATCGCCGCGGCGCGGCGCACCGGTCAGCCCAGCCTGATCGCCTGCAAGACCGTGATCGGCTACGGCGCCCCCACCAAGGCGGGCAGCGAGAAGACCCACGGCGCGCCGCTGGGCGCCGACGAGATCGCCGGAGCCCGCGCCAAGCTGAACTGGCCGCACGCCCCGTTCGAGATTCCCGCCGACGTGCTGGGCGCCTGGCGCGAGGCCGGTTCCCGCGGCACCGGCGAGCGCGCCGCCTGGCAGGCGCGCCTGGCCGCCCATCCGGCGCGGGCCGAGTTCGAGCGCACCAATGCCGGCAAGCTGCCCGAGGCCTGGAAGCGGGCGGTGTCCGACTTCAAGAAGAAGGCCTCGGCCGAACAGCCCAAATGGGCCACCCGCAAGGCCAGCCAGGAAGCGCTGGAGGCCCTGACCCCCGCCATCCCCGAGATGATCGGCGGGTCGGCCGACCTCACCCATTCCAACCTGACCCACACCAAGGTCACCAAATCCGTCACTCCCGGCGACTTCTCGGGCCGCTACATCCATTACGGCGTGCGCGAGCACGGCATGGCGGCGGTGATGAACGGGCTGAGCCTGCACGGCGGCTTCATCCCCTATGGCGGCACCTTCCTGATCTTCGCCAACTATCTGTGGCCGGCGCTGCGCATGAGCGCCATGATGGAACAGCGGGTGATCTACGTGCTGACCCACGATTCCATCGGCCTGGGCGAGGACGGCCCCACCCACCAGCCCATCGAGACCCTGGCCGCCCTGCGCGCCACCCCAAACGTGCTGGTGTTCCGTCCCTGCGATCCGGTCGAGACCATGGAGGCCTACGAGGCCGCCCTGGAAAACACCAACGGCCCCTCGGTCATGGCGCTGTCGCGCCAGAACCTGCCGACGCTCAGGACCGAGCACACCGACGAGAACCGCGCCGCGCGCGGCGCCTACGTGCTGTCCGAGGCCAAGGGCAAGCGTCAGGTCACCATCCTGGCCACCGGTTCCGAGGTTTCCCTGGCTCTCGACGCCCAGAAGCTGCTGGCCGACAAGGGCGTCGGCGCCGCCGTGGTGTCGATGCCGTGCTGGGAGCTGTTCGAGCGCCAGCCGAAGGAGTATCGTGCCAGCGTGCTGGGGGACGGCACCGTCCGCGTCGCCGTCGAGGCGCTGGGGACCTTCGGCTGGGAACGCTGGGTCGGCCTCGATGGAGCCGTCATCGGCATGACCGGATTCGGCGCCTCGGCCCCGGCCGAGAAACTGTACGAACACTTCGGCATCACCGCGGGGGCGGTGGCCGACGCGGCGCTGGCCCGCCTCTAGGCGGCCCGGTTCCCGAACGCACTGTAAGGAGATAGAATCAGATGTCTCTCGTTTCCATGCGCCAGCTCCTCGACCACGCCGCCGAGAATGGCTACGGCATTCCCGCCTTCAACGTGAACAACATGGAGCAGGTCAAGGCGATCATGGAGGCCGCCGCCACCACCGACAGCCCGGTCATCCTCCAGGCTTCGGCCGGCGCCCGCAAATATGCCGGCGAGGCCTTCCTGCGCCATCTGATCCTGGCCGCCATCGAGTCCTATCCCCACATCCCGGTGTGCATGCACCAGGATCACGGCACCTCGCCCGGCGTCAACGTCCGCGCCATCCAGTCCGGCTTCTCGTCGGTGATGATGGACGGCTCGCTGCGGGAAGACGGCAAGACCCCGGCCAGCTGGGACTACAACGTCGACGTCACCAAGCGGGTGGTCGACATCGCCCATGCCTGCGGCGTCTCGGTGGAAGGCGAGCTGGGCTGCCTGGGTTCGCTGGAAAGCGGCATGGCGGGCGAGGAGGACGGCGTCGGCGCCGAGGGCAAGCTGGATCATTCCCAGCTTCTGACCGATCCGGACGAGGCCGCCGAATTCGTCAAGCTGACCCAGGTGGACGCGCTGGCCATCGCCATCGGCACCAGCCACGGCGCCTACAAGTTCACCCGTCCGCCGACCGGCGACGTGCTGGCCATCAAGCGGGTCAAGGAAATCCACGCCCGCATCCCCAACACCCATCTGGTGATGCACGGCTCCTCCTCGGTGCCGCAGGACTGGCTGAAGATCATCAACGACCACGGCGGCGACCTGGGCAAGACCTACGGCGTGCCGGTCGAGGAAATCGTCGAGGCCATCAAGCACGGCGTGCGCAAGATCAACATCGACACCGACCTGCGCATGGCGTCCACCGGCTCGATCCGCAAGTTCCTCAAGGACGAGCCCAAGAAGTTCGACCCGCGCGACTACCTCAAGCTCACCATCAAGAGCATGAGCGATATCTGCAAGGCCCGCTACGAGGCCTTCGGCACCGCCGGCAACGCCTCGAAGATCAAGGTGGTGAACCTCGAGGACATGAGCAGCCGCTACGCCAAGGGCGAATTGGCGCCCAAGGTCAACTGATTCTTCACGAAAGAGCCGTCCATGACCGTCAAGATCGCCCCATCCATCCTGTCCGCCGATTTCGCCCGCCTGGGCGAAGAGGTCAAGGCCATCGACGAGGCCGGGTGCGACTGGGTCCATATCGACGTCATGGACGGCCATTTCGTCCCCAACC
This sequence comes from Magnetospirillum sp. SS-4, assembly GCF_902729425.1. GTDB lineage: Bacteria > Pseudomonadota > Alphaproteobacteria > Rhodospirillales > Magnetospirillaceae > Phaeospirillum. The sequence continues at coordinate 25,322 of NZ_CACVCH010000063.1, forward strand.
TCACCTTCGGCCCGCCCATCATCAAGGCGATCCGGCCCTATACCAGGAAGGTGTTCGACGTCCACCTGATGATCGATCCGGCCCAGCCCTCCCTGGAGGATTACGCCAAGGCCGGCGCCGACATCATCACGGTGCATGCCGAGGCCGACCGCCATATCGACCGTTCATTGCAGTTCATCCGCTCGCTGGGCAAGAAGGCAGGCCTGTCGCTCAATCCGGCCACCCCGGAAAACGTCATCGAATACGTGCTGGACAAGCTCGACCTGATCCTGGTGATGAGCGTCAATCCCGGCTTCGGCGGGCAAAGCTTCATCGAAAGCCAGTTGGACAAGATCGCCCGCATCCGCCGCATGATCGGCGACCGTGCCATCGATCTCCAGGTGGACGGCGGCGTCACCGCCGACAACGCGCGGCGGGTGGTCGCCGCCGGCGCCAACGTGCTGGTGGCCGGCTCGGCGGTATTCAGGACCAGCGATTACGCGAACAACATCGCCGCCCTGAAATCCTGACCCCGCAATCCCGAGCCGCCGCCCGCGCCCAGGGCGAGCCGGCCGGGTCCGTTCGCCGGAAAGAATTCATATCCGCACAACCCGCACGCAATCGGCAAGGGACGGTTCTTGCCTTGCCGGGCATTCCGAATACCGCTATCTATGACCCGGCACGCCTATCAGGGAGCAGCGGCACGCCATGAGCCGGATTCTGATCGTCGAAGACACCAAGTTGATGCGCGACACGCTGGTGGACGTTCTGGGCGCCACCGGCCATGACGTCGTCACCGCCGACAACGGCGCCGAGGCGGTGGACATGGTCGCCGCCGGCAGCCTGTTCGACATCATCATCACCGACATCATCATGCCGGAAATGGATGGCATCCAGACCATCCTGGAACTTCAGACCATGCTGCCCGAGGCCCGCATCATCGCCATTTCCGGCGGCAGCGCCCGCATGGAGAAGACCCAGGGCCTCGATACCGCCCGCCGGCTGGGGGCGGTGGCGGTGCTGGAAAAGCCGTTCGAGGTCGACGCCCTGCTGAACGCGGTCAGGGACGCCGCCGGACAATAGCGTCAGGCGACGGGGCCGGCCTCGTCCAGGCTCCGGCGAACATAACTCCAATACCTTCTGGCCGCCGCGACGGCCCCGTCGGATTCCAGACCGCCGCCGGCATCGGACGACCCCGGCGGCGTCAGACGGATGACCGGCTGGCCGTCGGCGGGAACCGGGGCCGCTTCCGCCGGCCGCAACGCCTCGGGAAACCCCAGCCCGGCGGCGTCGCAGCCATGATCGGCGATCCAGCGGCACAGCGTCCTCGACCAGCCCAGGAAATCGTCGCGCTCGGCCATGTCCGCGAATTCCAGGATATGCTTGGCGAAGGCATGGGTCAGCACCGCGTAGGCGCGGCCGTCGTCGCGCCGGCCGCGGGCGGCGACGATCTCTTGCAGCCGGGCGCGGCTGAAATGGCGCTCGCCCTCCCGCGCCACGCCCCGGGTTCCCTCCGCGTCATAGAGCCGGGCCTTCAACCGCCCGTCCGATCCCGGAACCACCCCCACCAGGGCGTGCCCGACCTGCGCCGACAGTTCGGTAAGAAAGGCGTCGATGGCGTCGCGCCCCGCCGGATGCTCCAGCACCACGTAGACGTAGATGGGGGGCAGGTCGACGGCCCGGTGCTCGTTGCCCCGCACCATGGCGGTCACCGCCTCCTCGGGAATGTCGTCCTCCACCGAATACAGCCCGCCGTCGGCGAAGCCGACATAGGCGCCCCCGATCGGCCCGATCCCATCGCTGACATAGCCGTATTCCACCAGGCGGAACGGCGCCAGTTCGCGCCAGATGGCGGTGGCGGCCGGGTTGGAGGGAATGGCGGTCTCGCCCTCGACGGCCTGCTGGTCCAGCAAGGCCAGGAAGGCCTCCACCGCCCGCGTCGCGTCGATGCGGATGCGGATGACGTCGTCCCTGGGTTCTTTTGGCATCGGATTTCCCCTTGGTCCTGGGGGGAAAGTGTATCAGACCCGCTGGCGACGGCGATCAAAAAGCGGTATATGGCCGGCAGCGTCTCCGTGCTCCTTGCTTCCCCGTTGACAGGGACGCCCTCGCGAGTAGGGTTCAGGAAACCGGGCGGACACAGCCCGGACAGATAGGGAGACCGGATGGAGTATTTCCTCCAGCAGATGATCAACGGGCTGACGCTGGGCTCGATCTACGGCCTGATCGCCATCGGCTACACCATGGTGTACAGCATTCTCGGCATGATCAATTTCGCCCACGGCACCATCTACATGCTGGGGGCGTTCATATCCCTGATCGCCTATCTCGCCGCCACCACCATCGGCGGCGCTCCGGTGGTCGTGGCCCTGATGGTGGCGCTGTTCGCCACCATGGCCTTCACCGCCCTGTGGGGGTGGACGATGGAGCGGGTCGCCTACCGGCCGCTCCGCCAAGCGCCGCGCCTGGCGCCGCTGATCTCGGCCATCGGCGTCTCGATCGTGTTGCAGAATTTCGTCGCCCAGGCCCAGGGCGCCCGCGTCAAGCCGCTGCCGCCGGTGATCCAGGGCGGCTTCACCCTGATGGACGGCGACGGCTTTTCCGTCAATCTCAGCTGGATGCAGATCATCGTCATCGTCATGACCCTGGCGCTGATGGCCGGCTTCAGCTGGATGATCGCCCATACCCGCCTGGGCCGGGCCCAGCGCGCTTGCGAGCAGGACATGAAGATGGCGTCGCTGCTGGGCATCGACATCGACCGGGTGGTGTCGACCACCTTCGTCATCGGCGCGGCGCTGGCCGGGGTCGCCGGCCTGATGGTGACGCTGTATTACGGCGTCATCGATTTCTACATCGGGTTCCTGGCCGGCATCAAGGCGTTCACCGCCGCCGTGCTGGGCGGCATCGGCTCGCTGCCCGGGGCCATGCTGGGCGGATTGCTGATCGGCCTGATCGAGGCGCTCTGGTCGGCCTATTTCTCCATCGAGTACAAGGATGTCGCCACGTTCGGCATCCTGATCATGGTGCTGGTGTTCCGCCCCACCGGCCTGCTGGGCCGGCCGGATGTGGAGAAGATCTGAGATGCGGGGGCCGGTCCGCGACGCCGCCCTGGCCGCCTTCGTCGCCGCCGCCCTGGCCCTGCCCATGCTGGGATTCCGCCTGGTGGACAGCGCCTCCGGCCTGACCCTGGCCGGCCGCTTCGATCTGGTGGCCTGGGCGGCGGGGCTGGTGTTCGCCGGACGGCTGGGGCTGAGGCTGCTGGGTGGGCTGCTGCCCTCCCTGCCCGCCCTGCCCGCCCCGCCGGCCCGGCTTGGCGACATGCGGCGCCATGCCGGCTGGGCGCTGACCGCCTTTGCCCTGGTCCTGCCCTTTCTCCCCTTCGCCGACCGCAACCTGGTGGACAAGGCCACCCTGGTGCTGATCTACGTCATGCTGGGCTGGGGGCTGAACATCGTGGTCGGGCTGGCCGGCCTGCTGGATCTGGGCTTCGTCGCCTTCTACGCCGTCGGCGCCTATTCCTACGCCCTGCTGTCGCAGACCTTCGGCCTGTCGTTCTGGGTCTGCCTGCCGCTGGCCGGCCTGTTCGCCGCCCTGTTCGGTCTGGTGCTGGGATTCCCGGTGCTGCGGCTGCGCGGCGACTACATCGCCATCGTCACCATGGGGCTGGGGGAAATCATCCGGGTGGTGCTGCAAAACTGGCAGGACGTCACCGGCGGCCCCAACGGCATCACCGGCATCGAGCGGCCGTCGCTGTTCGGCCTGTCGTTCAAGGCGACCGCGCCGGAGGGACAGCGGACCTTCGCCGAGTTCTTCGGCCTGGAATTCTCGGGCGATCACCGGGTGATCTTCCTTTACTTCCTGATCCTGGCCCTGGCCCTGGCCACCAACCTGTTCACGCTGCGCATCCGCCGCCTGCCGGTGGGCCGCGCCTGGGAGGCGCTGCGGGAAGACGAGATCGCGTGCCGTTCGCTCGGCATCAATCCCACCATGGTCAAGCTGTCGGCGTTCGCCCTGGGCGCCATGTTCGCCGGTTTCGCCGGCTCGTTCTTCGCCACCCGGCAAGGCTTCATCAGCCCGGAAAGCTTCACCTTCCACGAATCGGCGGTGATTCTCGCCATCGTCGTGCTGGGCGGCATGGGCAGCCAGATCGGCATCGTCCTGGCCGCCCTGCTGCTGGTGGGGCTGCCGGAATGGTTCCGCGAGCTTCAGCAGTTCCGCATGCTGGCCTTCGGCGGCGCCATGGTGCTGATCATGCTGTGGAAGCCGGCGGGGCTGCTGTCCCGGCGCGACCCCACCATCCGGCTGGGGGACGCGGGATGACCAGACCTCTCCTGGCGGTCGAGCATGTCGGCATGCGCTTCGGCGGCCTGTTCGCGGTCAACGACCTGTCGTTCGAGGCCGGCCAGGGCGAGATCACGGCGGTGATCGGCCCCAACGGCGCCGGCAAGACCACCTTGTTCAACTGCATCACCGGCTTTTACAAGCCGCAGGTGGGGCGGATGACCCTGAGCCATCCCGACGGCGCCAGCTTCCTGCTGGAACGCCTGGACGATCACGTCATCACCCGCCGCGCCCGCGTCGCCCGCACCTTCCAGAACATCCGCCTGTTCGCCAAGATGAGCGTGCTGGAGAACCTGATGGTGGCGCAGCACAAGCGCCTGATGGCGGCGTCGCTGTTCTCGGTCGCCGGCCTGCTGGGCCTTGGGCGCTACCGGAATGCCGAGCGCGACGCGGTGGAACTGGCGCGCCACTGGCTGGAGCGGGTGGACCTGCTGGACTTCGCCGACGTGGAGGCCGGCAGCCTGCCCTATGGCCACCAGCGCCGGCTGGAGATCGCGCGGGCCATGTGCACCGGCCCGCTGCTGCTATGCCTGGACGAGCCCGCCGCCGGCCTCAACCCGCGCGAATCGGCCGAACTGAACGTCCTGCTGCGCTCGATCCGCGACCGGGACGGCATCGGCCTGCTGCTGATCGAGCACGACATGAGCGTGGTGATGGAAATCTCCGACCGGGTGGTGGTGCTGGATTACGGCAGGAAGATCGCCGAGGGCACCCCCGCCCAGGTCAAGGGCGACCCGGCGGTGATCCGCGCCTATCTGGGCGAGCCCGACGACGCGGAAACGGGACGGCCGCCATGCTGAAACTGGAAGGACTCCGATCCGGCTACGGCCGCATCCAGGCGCTGCACGGCATCGACCTGGAGGTGCGGGAAGGCGAGATCGTCACCCTGGTCGGCGCCAACGGCGCCGGCAAGACCACCTTGCTGATGACCATCTGCGGCGATCCCCGCGCCAGCGCCGGACGGGTGGTTCTGGGCGGCGAGGACATCACCGGTCTCGCCACCCACCACATCATGCGCAAGGGCATCGCCCACAGCCCGGAGGGGCGGCGCATCTTCCCGCGCATGACGGTGCTGGAGAACCTCCAGATGGGGGCCGCCACCGCCGATCCGGCCCATTTCGACGCCGACCTGAAGCGGGCGCTGGACCTGTTCCCCCGCCTGAACGAACGCCTGGACCAGCGCGGCGGCACCTTGTCGGGAGGCGAACAGCAGATGCTGGCCATCGCCCGCGCCCTGATGAGCCGTCCCCGGCTGCTGTTGCTGGACGAACCCTCGCTGGGACTGGCGCCGCTGGTGGTGCGCCATATCTTCGAGATCATCCGGACCATCAACCGCGACCAGGGAGTCACCATCTTGCTGGTGGAGCAGAACGCCTACCACGCCCTGCGGCTGGCCCATCGCGGTCACGTCATGGTCAACGGCCGCATCGCCCTGTCGGGCAGCGGCGCCGAATTGCTGGCCAATCCCGAAATCCGCGCCCATTACCTGGACGGAGGGGCGGCATGATCACCTCGCTTCCGGTCTTCATCGGCGTCACCATCGTCCTGTTCGGCGGCTGCGCCTTCATGACCGGCCAGGCGCTGGCCGTGACCTGGCGGCCCTGGTGGCAGATCGTTCCCTACGGCCTGATGCTGGGCGCCGCCGACCGGTTTCTCGGCTATGCCCTGTTCGGCGGCGACCTGCTGTCGCCGTCCGGGTGGCTGCTGGACAGCGCCGTGATCGTCGCCATCGCCGCCGCCTTCCGCCTGACCCGCGCCCGCCGCATGGCCGACCAGTACCCCTGGCTGGTCCGGCGCACCGGACCGTTCAGCTGGCGCGATCTCGGATCTTAGCGTCGAGCCCTATGTCCGGACCGGGCGCTTTCCTCTTGCCGCCCCCGGCCGGCCTCCGCTACCGTCCTGAAGTTGTATTGCCGGAGACATCCGATGCGCATTCTGGTCCTGGGAGCCGGCGGTACCGGCGGCTATTTCGGCGGGCGGCTGGCGGAGGCCGGCGCCGACGTGACGTTCCTGGTGCGTCCGGCCCGCGCCGCCCGGCTGGCCGAGACCGGCCTCGTCATCAAGAGCCCGACAGGCGACGCCGCCCTGGCGGTCAGGACCGTCACCGCCGACCGGCTGGACGGCCACTACGACGTGGTGATGCTGAGCTGCAAGGCCTACGACCTGGCCGACGCCATCGCCGCCATCGCGCCGGCGGTGGGGCCGGACACCATGGTGCTGCCGATCCTCAACGGACTGGCCCATTACGAGGCGCTGGACGCCGCCTTCGGCCGCGAGCGGGTGGTGGGCGGACTGTGCCATATCTTCGCCACCCTCGGCCCGGCGGGCGAGATCCTGATCATGGGCAAGATTCACCGCCTGACCTTCGGCGAACGCGACCGGGGCGCCAGCCCCCGGACGGAAGCCCTGGCGGCGCTGTGCGCCAAGGCCAGTTTCGATACCGTCCACACTCCAGAACTGATGCAGGAGGCGTGGGAGAAATATGTCCTGCTGGCGCCGCTGGCCGGCATGACCTGCCTGATGCGCGCCGATATCGGCACCATCATGGCCACCACCGATGGCCTGTCCATCACCCACGAGATGTTTGGCGAATGCGTGGCCGTGGCCACGGCGGCGGGCCATGCCCCGCGTCCCCAGGCCCGCGATCTGGCGCTAATCGTCCTGACCGATCCGAAATCGCGCCAGACCGCCTCCATGCTGCGCGACCTGGAGGCCGGCGGCCGCACCGAGGGCGACCACGTCCTGGGCGACATGCTCCGCCGCGCCCAGGCCGCCGGCCTGGCGACGCCGCTGCTGCGCCTCGCCCATGCCCATGTGCAGGCCTACGAGATCGGGCGCCGGGCCAGAGAGTAGGACGGCGCTCCGGTCAGGCGACATGGATATTGACTATTACTAAATTCCGCACGCTATACAAAAGCGACAACAAATGGCGCACACACAGCAAGCACTGGGGCGAGCCGTTTTTCTAGGTTCGAAAGGCCTGGGAATTTCCGTCTTCAAAGCCCTAATCACCACCTCGAACAATATCAAATGGACAATCATTCATCCAAATGACACGGATGACAAACGAAGCACACTAACTCAATGGCAAAATCTTGCAAGACTACTTGATATAGACATTCTTGTCTCTAGCTCGAATTCAGCAACAAAAGAAATCATACGCAACATCAAGCCAGATATCGGCTTCGTATGCGGATCA
>NZ_CACVCH010000064.1 GCF_902729425.1 Magnetospirillum sp. SS-4
GCGCCCTAATCATAAAATGTATATAAAAGAGATTGGGGATGAAATAAGAAGCTTTGGCGGGCATTCGATTCGCAATTTGTTCCGAAGTGGAGAGGGGCCTGCATACGAAGAAATCGTTGTCGATGTTTGTAAGAAATTGGATGTTCCATACGAGAACGGCAATACTGTTCTGAATGAAGATCGTATTCTTGTAAATCACCTGAAAACAAATTTTGGAAAAATGACGAAGGAGGAACAGGAGGCTGCCCTTAAGGATGTCCGCTCAAAAGCTACGGCAATCGCAAACAATAAGGCCAATCTTGCCGGGGCCGGCGTTGCCCTTGTCGCCACGGCCCCATTGGCGATTACGGCGGGCGTCATTACCGCATTCGGCCCAGCCTACCGGGTTACGGCTCCCTGCGTTCTTCATATCGCATATTTGCGGAAGAAGTTTCTGGAGAGCGCGGGGCTCGATCTGACCGGTGCGGTGATCAAGATCAATCACCTTGAGGAATCCCTCAAGAAGGCGGCTTCAGCCTTCAAGGATCATCAAAAGCTTGAGGAGTTCATCGTCTGCTTCTGGGCCATTGGCTACGCCATGTCCGTGTGCGATGGGCCGGCCTGCGATGAAGAAAAAAATGCCATCGCAGAGTTCATATCCGGTGCATCGAAAGACGTGGTTCCGGCCTCGGTCCGCGACAAGATCCATGAAATCCGGCGGACTCCTCCAGACTTCATGGGGGCGATGAAATTCGTTGAATATATCGGCCCTGAGGTTTGGCCCTACGTCGATGACTTTCTGCTGTATCTCGCGGAGGTCGATGGGCCTGTAAACGAGTTCGAGGAGGATTTCCTCGATCGCTGGGAAAGCTACAAAAAGCGCAAACTCAAGAGCGCATAGCCCAATCTCTTTGGATCACCGGATGGCAACGAGGAAAAAATGGACGCTCATGATCGCTTCAAGAAGAGGCTCGCTCTTTCCTCTGCCCGAAACGCTCTGCTTGCGGAGCGCGACGCCTCGTCGCCTGAAGGTAACCTTCCAACCTCGAGTGCGGACTATTCTCAACTGGACCAAATGTCTGGCTTCGATGCTCACCCCCCCTTACAGGCTGAGGCTGACGCACTGTTGGTCGAAATCACCGGTAAGCTGGATGAGGAGAAGCTCTCAAATCTTTTCGAGGCGTGCCAGAAGGAATGCCTCCAGGCAGTGATTCGGCCGTTTGGGTTGGGGCGTATTCTTTTTGATGACATGCTGGGCGGGAATGTCGCGACCATCCACAATGTGCGGTCCGAGGAATACAGAAAGGAAAATATAACAGCGTGGTCGGAAAGTGGTGAAAAAGCTAAATTCGAATCGAGGCCAGAATACAAGGACGTGAAGCACAAATATAAACAGGACTCTAGGTATATTGATGCAAACGCAAAGATATCAAAAAAGAAACTCATTAAGCATGGCGGGGTTATAAATGATACTTATACTGATGAGTCTCTTGGGATAAATGAGGATAGAGACCTTGATCACGTTGTTCCAACTTCAGAAATTCACAATGATGCCGGGATCTATCTCGCAGATTTAGATCCAATTGCTTTGGCGAATATACAGTCAAACTTAAAGGCTACAAATGCCTCTATTAACAGATCAAAGAATGGAGATTCTGCGAAAAAATTTGCAGAAAGACTGCGAAAGCAATCTGAAACACGGAAAGAGAAAATTAACAAGCTTAGCGAGCTCAGCAGCTTGACGGATGAGCAGGCAAAGGAGCTGAACAAACTAAAGCACCTTGACGAAGTTAACGAGAAAAAACTACTTGCAGCCGATGATGCTGCCAGAAAAGAAATAAATGGATCAGTAAATAATTCATACTACACAAGCAATAAGTTTATCAAAAACACAGCGATCACAAGCGCTAAAGAAGGCGGGAAGATGGCGCTTCAGCAATCCGTTGGCGTGCTGATGGAGGAATTCGTCCGCGCTGCTTTCGCTGAGGTCAAGGACGCCTGGAAGCATGGCTTCAAAGAGAGGGTGGATGACACGTTTCTGGATGCCCTGAAAGTACGACTGCTAAGGGTTGCTGAGCGCGTTCAGAACAAGTGGAAGGATGCGGTGGGGGCATTCAAGGCCGGCTTCATCAGTGGCTTCCTGTCCAATCTCGTCACCGTGATCATCAATATGTTCAGGATGACTTCCGCACGGATGGTTCGGATCATCCGCGAAGGGTTCATGTCGCTTTGCCGGGCCATGAAAATGTTGGTCCTGCCTCCGGAGGGAATGTCCGCAGCCGAAGCGGCGGACGCGGCTTCAAAATTACTGGCAGCCAGCTTAGTGACGGGCGGAGGGATCATGCTCGAAACTGCGCTTGAAGGTATCCTCACGTCATTCGGACCGTTGGCCCCGTATATCTCATCCATCTCTGTCGGCTTGGTCACGGGACTATGCACCGTATTCTCGGCGTATCTGCTGGATCGCCTCGACCTATTCGGCGTCCATGCCAGCAGCCGGCATGAGCATGTGGTCGCCCGGTTAAACGAGATGATCGACGAATCCTATGAACGCGCATTGGAATCGTCCAACGTTTTCGACGGTCCTGCGCTCTTGCATCTGACATAGGACCGGACAGTTCAAGTCGGAGGATTCCCTATGGTGGGGATGTTGATTAGACTTTTCTCCCTGACTGGTGGCGTCTTTTCGCCAATTGGAGAAGATTGCTCGGTGGAGGACTTTGGGGGTGCCGTTCCGGTCGTTGGCGATCTGATCGTGATCCCCGGTGTTCGTGCAGGGCTGGACCGCCAGAATCGGGAGGTCGCGGAGGTCGTCCGGCGCTACCTGATACCGGGAGCCGATGGCAGCAATCGTGTCGGATTGATCGTGACCCTTCGGAGTGGGAAACAGGGCGAGATCAATATTCTTGGTAAGCATCCGGTGAGAACCGCAGCCCCGTAGGTCTCAGGCGGCAGCGGCAGTCCGCATGGTGGCGCTCCGCCAGTTCCACGGCAGGAGTTCATCGATCTGGTGAGCCGGATGCCCGGCGATGCGGGCGAGGACGTCGGCCAGCCAGGCCTGGGGATCGATGCCGTTCATCTTGGCGGTGACGATCAGGCTGTACATGGCGGCTGGTCTTGGCCACCGCCTGCTCGGCGGCGATCTCGTCCTCGGTGGCGGTTGCGGCCAGATCCTCGAACGTCAGTTCCATCTGATCGATCAGCCGGACGGTGCGTTCGGCGCGGGAGCCGTACAGCGCCCGGTTCAGCTTCTCGATCTGCAGTTTCTGGTGCGCGATCAGCGCCTGGTCATCGGCGGCCTTGGCCCGTGCCACCGCCAATGCCGCCTTCAGAGCGTCGATTTCATCGGGAATATCGTCGGCGACCGGCATTTCCATGGAAAAATGGAATCATAAATCCCGCCGTTTGGCTTCCAGAAAATGGCGGAAATCATAAGAAAACGCTCGATCTCCTCGGCTCAGCCGGCGCTTTGCGGACGGAAGGTATGACGCGGGCTACGCCAGTCGATCCCGTCCAGCATATAGGCCAGTTGGGCTGGCGAAATCGCCACCACACCGTCGGCCGGGGATGGCCAGATGAAGCGGCCTTTCTCCAGCCGCTTGGCGTAGAGCGACATCCCCAAGCCATTCTTCGTCAGCGGCAGAAACACCATTTTCTTGGAGATGCTCACCGTCTGCCACGTAAGTCCGAGAATTTCCGATTGGCGCATCGCGGTTTCCAACGCGAATTGGATCACATCCCAGATATAGACGGTGTTTCCCGCGAGGGCGGCATCGCGGATCAGTTCCATCTCGCCATGATGAAGGCGGCGGTCACGGGACGGGGGCATTTTCGGCTTCCTCAGCGCGTCGAGGAAAACGTCCTTCAATGGCACGTCCCAATCCAACCTCGCCGCACGCAAGACGACACCAAACGCCAAAAGATCGTGCCGCACCTGCTGGTTCCCAACCTCCTTCAGCCGTTCATCACGGTACCGCGCGAAAGCGCCAGTGGTCAGTCGGTCGAGCGTCAATTTGGTGATCGGATGACGGAGCAACCGCTCCATCCGATAGCGTTCTTGGTACGCACTGCGCTTGGTTGGGGTCACTGTGTCCCGATAACGCTCGATGAGGTCAGCAAGCGTGGTGGTCGCCAGTTCAATCACCTCGGAAGGGCGTTCGGCAACGTCGAACTCAGTTTCCTTGGTTCGGCTCCACGTGACCGCAGCGGCTTTAGTCGAGAACGTCCGTGACAGCGTTTTCTGCCCAGAACGGCGGACCAAAGCCTGCCAATTTCCATTGCGTTTTCTGATAGTTGCCAAGCCTCTCCGACCCCGCACTGTGCCAAAATTGTGCCAAAGTGGGTTTTTCGGAGGGTTTTGGAAACAGTTCGCTGATAACCGTCACGGGCTATCGTGTTGATATATCAGCGAAAAAGCGTTGGAGCGGGTGAAGGGAATCGAACCCTCGTCGTAAGCTTGGGAAGCTTCTGCTCTACCATTGAGCTACACCCGCGCCGAGGCGCAGAAAATAAGGGGTTCAGTGTGCGATGCGCAAGCCTGACGATGACCCCGTTGCCAGAAATTGCCAGATGCTCCGACATCAGGCAACCCCCTTGACGTGATATCGTGCAGCCTGAGTCTGTAAAGACATGGTTACGCCGTCAGCCACGAAATCGATTGGCTGACTGGAGATCGTCGCTACCCCGGTGAACCGCGCTTCCATGCCCTGCGCTGCCTCGTCCGCACCACAACCCGAACCGAATGGCGCGGCAAGGTGACCGAGGATACCCGCTATTTCATCTCCTCCGCTCCCCTGTCGCCCGAACGCGCCGCCGAGGCCATCCGTTGCCACTGGGGTATTGAGAGCATGCATTGGGTGCTCGACGTCATCTTCAAGGAGGACCTGTCCCGCTTGCGCCGAGGTCACGGCGCTCAAAATATGGCACTCGTCCGACGCCTCGCCTTCAACATCGTCCGCGCCGGACGTGGAAAGCGCTCCATCAAGACCGCACGAAAGGCCGCAGGCTGGAACCCTGACTTCCTCGCAGCCCTCATCTTACCGCCGCGTTAACCTGGACTCGTTGCCGTGNGGAGATCGTCGATAAGGATCACGGCAGAATCGAAACGCGCCGTTACGCCGTCAGCCACGAAATCGATTGGCTGACTGGAGATCGTCGCTACCCCGGTGAACCGCGCTTCCATGCCCTGCGCTGCCTCGTCCGCACCACAACCCGAACCGAATGGCGCGGCAAGGTGACCGAGGATACCCGCTATTTCATCTCCTCCGCTCTCCTGTCGCCCGAACGCGCCGCCGAGGCCATCCGTTGCCACTGGGGTATTGAGAGCATGCATTGGGTGCTCGACGTCATCTTCAAGGAGGACCTGTCCCGCTTGCGCCGAGGTCACGGCGCTCAAAATATGGCACTCGTCCGACGCCTCGCCTTCAACATCGTCCGCGCCGGACGTGGAAAGCGCTCCATCAAGACCGCACGAAAGGCCGCAGGCTGGAACCCTGACTTCCTCGCAGCCCTCATCTTACCGCCGCGTTAACCTGGACTCGTTGCCGTGGACTGACGCTGTTCGTATTGACAGGCGGGCCGGGGGCTGGCTTGATCTGCCCGTGTGGCTGAGCATCGGCGCCAGTCATTCTTTTTTAATTCAAGCGATTGGACGACTTGCTTCATGTCGAAGGATAAGCCAGGCGGTATCATGGAAACGGTCAGGACCGTCGTCTACGCCATGCTGATCGCCGGATTGGTGCGAACGGCGGCGTTCGAACCGTTCAACATTCCATCGGGATCGATGATTCCCAGCCTGCTGATCGGCGACTACCTGTTCGTCTCCAAATACGCCTACGGCTATTCGCGGCATTCGATGCCGTTCAGCATCGGCCCGTCGGGCGGGCGGATCATGGAGGCGATGCCCGAACGCGGCGATGTCATCGTCTTCAAGAAGCCGCCCGAGAACAAGGTCGACTACATCAAGCGGGTGGTCGGTCTGCCAGGGGACCGCATCCAGGTCAAGGGCGGCATCCTCCATATCAACGGCACGCCGGTGGAGCGCCGGCGGATCGAGGATTTCGTCGATCGCGGCGACCGCGACGGCAACATCTTTCGGGCGCACCAGTACGTGGAGATCCTGCCGGGCGGGCGCCAGCACCGCATCATCGAGACCCACGGCGACAACGGCCCCGCCGACAACACCTCGGAATACCGGGTTCCGGCCGGCCATTACTTCATGATGGGCGACAACCGCGACAATTCCGCCGATTCCCGTTTCCTGTCCGATGTCGGCTATGTGCCGGCCGAGAATCTGGTGGGGCGTGCCGAAGTGCTGTTCTTCTCGGGCGATGGCACCGCCGCCTTGTGGGAGGTCTGGCGCTGGCCGTGGGCGATCCGCTATTCACGCCTGTTCCAGGGAATCGAGTAGGTGGCCGGCGTTTCCCCCGACTTTTTCCAAGCCCTCGGGCATGTCTTCGCCCGTTCCGATCTGCTGACCCAGGCGCTGACCCATCCCAGCGTCGGCCAGGGGCGCCGCAATAGCCGGTCCGTTCCCTACGAGCGTCTGGAATTCCTGGGCGACCGGGTGCTGGGGCTGGTGGTGGCCGACATGCTGTTCCAGGCATTTCCCGACGAGGCCGAGGGGGCGCTGGCGCGGCGCTTCACCGCCCTGGTCCGCCGCGAGACGGTGGCCCGGGTGGCGCTGGCCATCGGTCTCGACGGCCAGCTGGCCATGGCGAAAGGCGACGAGGATGCTGGCGGACGCGGCAATCCCGGTATCCTGGCCGATGCCTGCGAGGCGGTGATCGGGGCCTTGTATGCCGATGGCGGCTACGAGGTGGCGGCCCGCTTCGTGCGGGCTCATTGGAGCGGCCTGATGAGCGAGGCCCTGGCTCCGCCCAAGGATGCCAAGACCACCCTTCAGGAATGGGCCCAGGGGCGGGGCAAGGCCCTGCCGGTCTATACCGTCGCCGGGGCCGAGGGACCGTCCCACGAGCCGGTTTTCCTGGTGGAAGTGGCGGTGGACGGCGTAGGCTCGGCCAGTGGCCAAGGTCCATCCAAGCGCATCGCCGAACAGGCCGCCGCCGCCGCCCTGCTGGAAAAGGTCATGTCATGAGCGAAGTTCCCGAATCCGACCAGCGCTGCGGCTTCGTCGCGGTGGTGGGCGCGCCCAATGCCGGCAAGTCTACCTTGGTCAACGCCCTGGTGGGAACCAAGGTCTCCATCGTGTCGCCCAAGGTACAGACCACCCGTTTCCGGGTGCTGGGAATCGTCATGGCCGGCACCGCCCAGGTGATCCTGGTCGACACCCCCGGCATCTTCAATCCGAAGAAGCGGCTGGAACGCGCCATGGTCGCCGCCGCCTGGACCGGCGCCGACGACGCGGACCACATCTGCGTCCTGATCGATGCCCATCGGGGCTATGACGACGACGCCCGCGCCATCGTCGCCCGCCTGAAGGCGGCGGGGCGCAAGGCCATCCTGGTGCTGAACAAGATCGACCTGATCAGGCGCGAGAAGCTGCTGGGCCTTGCCGCCGACCTGGATGCCGAGGGGATTTTCACCGACGTGTTCATGATCAGCGCCCTGAACGGTTCCGGCGTCGCCGACCTTCTGGCCCACCTGGAGAAGCTGGTGGCTCCCGGCCATTGGATGTTTCCCGAAGATCAGATCTCCGATTTGCCGCAGCGTCTGCTGGCCGCCGAGATCACCCGCGAGAAGGCTTTCCTGGCGCTGTACCAGGAACTGCCCTATTCGCTGCATGTGGAGACCGAGACCTGGGAAGAGAAGGACGACGGTTCCGCCCGCATCGACCAGGTCATCTACGTGGAGCGCGACAGCCAGAAGCCCATCGTCCTGGGCAAGGGCGGCAAGCAGATCAAGGCTATCGGCGCCGCCGCCCGCGCCGAGCTGGAGGAATTGCTGGAACGCCGCATCCACCTGTTCCTCTACGTCAAGGTCAAGGACGACTGGAGCGAGAAGCGCGGCCATTACAATGAAATCGGCCTCGATTTCGATGCCTAGAGCCGGACGCCTTGGGGTCCGTCCGTGACGCCGCGCGCCATTGGACTCGTGCTCGTATGGGCGGCGGTCGCGGTGGCGCTGGGACTGCTGCTGCACCGTTTCTCCCGCGGCGCCTGGAGTCTGGAGGATGACGACATCCCGCCGGTGACCCGTATCCAGAAGCTGCTGGGACTCGGCATCCTGGTGGCGGCCTTGGGCGGCACCGTGGTCGTGGTGTGGAGCGTTCTGTAGAATGGAATGGGAGGACGAGGCGGTGGTGCTGTCGGTTCGCCGTCATGGCGAGCATGGCGGCATCGTCAACCTGCTGACCCGTTCCCACGGCCGCCATGCCGGTCTGGTCCACGGCGCCCAGTCCAAAGCCAAGAGCGGCCTTGTCCAGCCCGGCAACCATGTGCGGGCGTGGTGGCGGGGCAGGCTGGCCGAGCATCTGGGCAGCCTGCGCGTCGAGGTGCTGCACGCCCATGCCGGCGCCGTGCTGGATGATCCCGCCCGGCTGGCGGCCCTGTCCTCGGCCTGTGCCCTGGTTGACATGGCGTTGCCCGAGCGTCAGCCGCATCCCGGCGCCTTCGTGGCGCTGGAGGCGCTGCTGACCGCCCTGGCGGCGGAATCCTGGCCCAGCGTCTATGTGCATTGGGAACTGGCGCTGCTGCGCGACCTCGGCTTCGGACTCGACCTTTCCGCCTGCGCCGCCACCGGCGTCACCGAGGACCTGGGCTATGTCAGCCCCAGGACTGGCCGGGCCGTCAGCCGCGTCGCCGGCGAGGCCTGGAAGGACAAGCTGCTGATCCTGCCCCGTTTCCTGGTCGAGGGCGGCGAGGGTGACGACGGGCAGATTCGCCAGGGTCTGACGCTGGCGGGAGTCTTCCTGGAGCGCCATGTCCTGGCGGTTCATCACCTCGCCATGCCGGCCGCCCGAATACGACTGGTTGACCGTTTCCGTGCTTGAGATACTATATCTCGACTTTTCATCCCGAGGATCCCCATGACCAAGCCCGCCGCGACCGGCGATATCCGCGAGACGCCGCTGGCCGAAGCCCTGGGCGAGCGCTATCTCGCCTATGCCATGTCCACCATCGTGTCGCGCTCGCTGCCCGACGTGCGCGACGGGTTGAAGCCGGTGCATCGCCGGCTGCTGTTCGCCATGCGCCAGTTGAAGCTGGACCCCGATGGCGGCTTCAAGAAATGCGCCCGCGTGGTCGGCGACGTCATCGGCAAGTATCACCCGCACGGCGACGTGGCGGTCTACGACACCCTGGTGCGACTGGCGCAGGATTTCGCGGTACGTTATCCGCTGGTGGAGGGCCAGGGCAATTTCGGCAATATCGACGGCGATAATGCCGCCGCCATGCGATACACCGAGGCCAAGCTGACGGCGGTGGCCGCCGCCCTGATGGACGGCCTCGACGAGGATGCGGTGGATTTCCGCCCCACCTATGACGGCACCGAGGAAGAGCCGGTGGTGATGCCGTCGGCCTTTCCCAATCTGCTGGCCAACGGGTCGGCCGGTATCGCGGTGGGCATGGCCACCAGCATTCCACCCCATAACGTCGGCGAGATCTGCGATGCGCTCAGCCATCTGATCGTTCGTCCGGACTGCGCCATCGACGAGTTGATCGAACGTCTGCCGGGGCCGGATTTCCCCACCGGCGGCGTGCTGGTGGAAACCAGGGAGGCCATCGCCGAGGCCTATCGCACCGGCAAGGGCAGTTTTCGCGTCCGCGCCAAATGGGCGGTGGAAAAGCTGTCGCACGGCCTTTACCAGATCGTCATCACCGAGATTCCCTATCAGGTGCAGAAGGCCAAGCTGGTCGAGAAGATCGCCGAGTTGCTGAGCGAGAAGAAGCTGCCGCTGCTGGCCGATATCAGGGACGAATCCGCCGAGGACATCCGGCTGGTGCTGGAGCCGCGCAACCGCACCGTCGAGGCCGAGCTGGTGATGGAGCAGTTGTTCCGCCAGACCGACCTGGAGGCCCGCGCCAGCCTCAACATGAACGTGCTGGACGCCAATTCGGTGCCCCGCGTCATGAATTTGAAGGAGGTGCTGCGGGCTTTCCTCGACCACCGCATGGTGGTGTTGGAACGGCGCTCGCGCTTCCGGCTCGACAAGATCGACAAGCGGCTGGAGGTCCTGGATGGCTTCCTCAAGGTCTATGCCGATCTGGACGAGGTCATCCGGATCATCCGCTTCGCCGACGAGCCCAAGGCCGAGCTGATCCGCCGCTTCGGCCTGTCCGAGGTGCAGGCCGAGGCCATCCTCAACATGCGGCTGCGCTCGCTCAACAAGCTCCAGGAAATGGAGATCAGGACCGAGCATGCGGCGCTGTCGGCCGAAAAGGCCGATCTGGAGGCGCTGCTGGCCGATCCGGAGCGCCGCTGGCGCACCATCGCCGAGCAGGTCAAGGCGACCCAGAAGGCCTTTGGCGGCGCTACCCCGCTGGGCAAGCGCCGCACCGAGTTGGGCGATGCCCCCTCGGCGGTGGTGGTGCCCATCGAGGCCTACGTGGAGCGTGAGGCCATCACCATGGTGCTGTCGGAAAAAGGCTGGGTGCGGGCGCTGAAGGGCCATGCCGACAATCCGGAAGCGCTGAAGTTCAAGGAAGGCGACCAGCTTCGCTTCCTGCTGAAGACCTGGACCACCGACAAGATTCTGGTGTTCGCCACCGACGGCCGTTTCTACACCATCGGCGGCGACAAGCTGCCGCCGGGACGCGGCCATGGCGAGCCGCTGCGCCTGATGATCGATCTGGCCAACGATGTCGAGATCGCCACCGTCATGGTTCACAAGCCGGGGCGAAAGCTGCTGGTGGCTAGCGATTCCGGGCGCGGTTTCGTGGTCGAGGAGACCGAGGTGCTGGCCCAGACCAGGGCCGGCAAGATGATCCTCAATACCGGTGACGGCGAGAAGGCGGCGTTCTGCTTGGCCCTAGAGGGCGACGCGGTCGCCATCATGGGAGACAATCGCAAGCTGCTGGTGTTCATGGCCGAGGAAATTCCCGAGATGAGCCGGGGCAGGGGGGTGATCCTCCAGAAATACCGTGATGGCGGCGCCGCCGACATCAAGGTCTTCACCCTGGCCCAGGGGCTGACCTGGAGCCTGGGCGAGCGTACCCGCACCGAGGCCGACCTGACGCCCTGGCTGGGCAAGCGCGCCTCCATCGGCCGCCTGCCGCCCACCGGTTTTCCCAGAACCAACCGGTTCGGGTGATCGGCGGCTTCTTTTCCGTGCCGACGGCCGCCACTCGCCCTTCGCGGGATCGGACGCTTTACAGACGGACGGGGCCGGCGTAGGACTGGTCGCATCCGCCGCCATGGCAACGGAGGCAGGCACCGTGTCGACCGGCAATGACAGCGAAGGGGCCGCCGCCTCGCCCGGCCGGGAGATGGGCCGGCTGGGCTTCGCCGTCCGATCCCTGTTCCTGCTGGTCGTCCTGGCCGCCTCGGTGGCGTGGCTGGTGCTGATGAGTTCGCTGCCCCGCATCGACGGCACCTTGCCGGTGGCCGGAATCCGTCACGACGCAGCCATCGCCCGCGACCGGCAGGGGGTGCCGCGCATCATCGCCAAATCCACCGACGACGCCTATTTCGCCCTGGGCTGGGTTCACGCCCAGGACCGCATGTGGCAGATGGAATTGCAGCGCCGGGTGGGCGCCGGCCGCCTGGCCGAGATCGTCGGCGACGCCGGGCTATCCAATGACCGCTTCATGCGCACGCTGGGCATATACCGGCTGGCCGAGGCGTCCTTCGTCCGTCTGGACGAGGCTACCCGGGCGGCGCTGCTGTCCTATGCCGCCGGCGTCAATGCCTGGATGGAGGTCAACCACATCCGCCTGCCGCTGGAATACACAGTTCTCGGCTTTCGTCCGGAACCGTGGCGGCCGGCGGATTCCCTGGTCTGGCAAAAGCTGATGGCCCTGCAACTGGCCGGAGACTGGCACGAGGACATCCTGCGCGGGCAACTGGGGCGGGTGCTGGACGCCAAGCGGATGCGGGAGCTGTTTCCGGCCTATCCGGCCGATGCCCCGGTCACCCTGACTCCCGAGGGCGGCAAGGCGCTGCTGGACGCCATTCCCGACGATGCCCGGCCGCGTCCGGCCTCCAATATCTGGATCGTGGCCGGCAACCGCACCAAGACGGGCAGGCCCATGCTGGCCAATGATCCTCATCTCGGCTTTCGCGCACCCATCTTGTGGTATCTGGCCGAGTTGGAGGCGCCGGGGCTGTCCCTGAGCGGCGCCACGGTTCCGGGGGTGCCGTTCCACATCATCGCCCACAACGGCGTCATCGCCTGGGGATTCACCGCCACCCAGGCCGACACCATCGACCTGTTCGTCGAGAAGCTGGCCGGCGAGGATGCCTACAAGACCCCGGACGGCCCACGCCCGTTTCGTTTGCGTGACGAGATCATCCGGGTGAGGGACGCTCCCGACACCGTCCTGACGGTGCGCGAAACCCGGCATGGTCCGGTGATTTCCGATCTGGCCGGCCAGGACCTCGCCGGTCCGGGCGAGGTGGTCAGCATGGCGGCCACCCTGCTGGCCGAACCTGATCTTGGCCTCCAGGCGCTGCGGCGCCTCAATCTGGCGCGGGACTGGGATGGCTTCGTCGCCGCCATCGGCGACCTTCAGGCGCCGGTTCTCAATATCGGCTATGCCGATACCGCGGGCACCATCGGCTTTTACACCGCCGGCCGGGTTCCCGTCCGCAAGTCGGGCGACGGCTCGGTCCCGGTACGTGGCTGGACCAACGAGGGCGAATGGACCGGCCGGGTGGCCTTCTCCAGGATGCCGCAGGCGCGCAATCCGCGATCCGGCGTGCTGGTCAACGCCAACAACAAGGTCGTCGGCGACAGGTATCCCCACCTGATCACCGCCAACTGGCACGACGGTTACCGCGCCCGGCGCATCCTCGACCTGCTGGAGAGCGGGGGGCGGCTGACCCAGGCCGATATGTCCGCCATCCAGGGCGATGTCACGTCGTTGCAGGCGGTCGAACTGAAGGATTTGCTGGTTGGTCAGGATTTTGGAGAGAAGGCGGCCCAGGACGCCGCGCGCATGGTCGCCGAATGGGATGGAAGCGCCGACCGCCACCGGCCGGAACCGCTGATCTATGCCGCCTGGGTAAACCGCCTCTACCGGGCCGTGTTCGCCGACGAGGTCAAGGAGCGGTTCCAGTCCATGTCGGTGCTGCGTCCCCAGCCGCTGTTTCAGGTCCTGACACGGCGGCGGCACTGGTGCGACGATGTCGCCACCCCGGAGGCCGAGGGGTGCGAGGAGCTGATCGAGCACAGCCTGACCGGGGCGCTGGCCGATCTTTCCGCCGCCTGGGGGCCGGATATGGCCAGGTGGAACTGGGGGGCGGCCCATCCCGCCCGCTTCGACAACCCGGTGCTGGGACGGGTGCCCTGGCTGGACCGGCGGGCCAACCTGGAAATCGCCAGCGGCGGCGACGACTTCACCGTGGCGCGTGCCGGCTATCGCGCCGATTCCGGCCTGACCCGCTTTCCCCAGAATCACGGCGCCGGATTGCGGGCGGTGTTCGATCTGGCAAACTTGGCCGACAGTCGTTTCATCATCGCCACCGGCCAGTCCGGGCACCCGCTGTCGCGCCACTATGCCAGCATGCTGGAGGCCTGGCGCGACAACCGCCTGATCCGGCTTGATTCCGAAGGCGGCAGGTCGGTCCTTATCCTTGCGCCGGAGCGGTGAAGCCCAGGTCGAGATAGCTGCCGCGGAAATAGATCAGCGGGCTCCCCCCCTCCTGATGCCTCATCCGCTCGACCCGCCCGACGAAGATGACGTGGTCGCCGCCGTCCATGGTCTGGACGGTGGAGCATTCCAGGCTGGTGAGGCAGTTGGCCAGGATGGGGGCGCCGCTGTCCCAGGATTCCCAGGCGACGCCCTTCCATTTGTCCTCGGTCCGGCTGGCGAAACGGATCGACAGGTCGCGCTGGGACTCCGACAAGATGTTGACCGCGAAATGCCCGGCGGTCCTGAACGCATCCAGCGACAAGGTGGCGTTTCCCAGGCAGAACAGCACCAGCGGCGGTTCCAGCGACAGCGACGAGAAGGCGCTGACCGTCACCCCCACCGGTTCGCCGGTTGCCGGATTGACGGCGGTAACCACCGTGACGCCCGAGGCGAAACAGCCCAGGGCCTTGCGGAAAGAACGGGAGTCCAGGGGCATGGAGAAACTCTTTACAACCATTGTCAGGGATGCAGATTACCGGCCTTGCCGCCGCAAGGTCAAATGTCCGCTCTTGGTCTTCGGCCGGCAAAGCCCCTGATCCAACATTTTTCGTCACCACAACACAGTTGACTCGCGACAGCGGCAAGGAATTATAGCATCCTCCGGATCAGTAAGGTGATCTGTCCGCTCTTTTCGGAACGGCAGGGCAGGGGAAGCGTATGTTCGCCATTATCGGCATTGTCGTGACAATCGTCTGTGTGATCGGTGGTTATGCCGCCCCCGGTGGTCACCTCAACGTTCTTTGGCAGCCATTCGAGTTCATCATCATCCTGGGCGCGGCGGTCGGCTCGTTGCTGCTGGGCAACGGCAAGACCATCATCAAGGGCATCGTCGCCAACCTGGGGGTGGTCTTCAAGGGCGCCCACCACGGCAAGGACGACTACATCGAGATGCTGTCCATGCTCTACGCCGTGTTCAAGCTGGCGAAGACCAAGGGCGACCTGGCGCTGGAAAGCCATGTGGAAAAACCCGACGAAAGCCCGCTGTTCGCCAAGTTTCCCAAGTTCACCAGCGACCACCACACCCGCACGTTCCTGTGCGATTACCTCCGCCTGCTGACGCTTGGCACCAGCAACGCCCACGAACTGGAATCCATCATTGACGGCGAGCTGGAAGCCCACCACAAGCACTATCACGAGATTTCCCACGCGGTGAACCTGATGGGCGACGCCATGCCGGCACTGGGCATCGTCGCCGCCGTGCTGGGCGTCATCCACACCATGGGATCGATCACCGAACCGCCGGAGGTGCTGGGCCACCTGATCGGCGCCGCCCTGGTGGGAACCTTCACCGGCGTGCTGATCTCCTACGCCTTCGTCGCCCCCATCGCCCGCAACATGCAGTTGTGCTTCGATTCGGACCACTATTACTTCCTGGCCATCAAGGCCGGTCTGCTCGGGCATATGCAGGGATACGCGCCGCAGGTCTCCATCGAGTTTGCCCGCAAGATCCTGCCCGACGAACTGCGGCCGACCTTCCAGGAACTGGAAGAAACGGTCACCAACCTGCCGCCGGATTGATCGGGCCATGGCCGAGGGCGGCAACCAGATCATCATCAAGCGGATCAAGAAGTCCGGCGGTGCCCACCACGGCGGCGCCTGGAAGGTGGCCTATGCCGACTTCGTGACCGCCATGATGGCGTTCTTCCTGCTGCTGTGGCTGCTGAACGCCGTCACCGAGGAACAGCTGACCGGCGTTTCCAATTACTTCGCCCCCACCATGGCGTCCAAGAGCGCGTCGGGCGCCGGCGGCGTGCTGGGCGGCAAGGTGATCGGCGAGGGCGCCCAGTCGTCCAACACCTCGTCTCCGTCGCTGGTCCAGCACCTTCCCCCCACGTCGATCGGTCCCGGCGGCGAGGACCTGACCGGTTCCAAGGAGTTTCCGTCCGACAGCGACGCCGAGGGCAAGGACGGCACCGGCGAAGGAAAGGACAACGACAAGGCCGGCATGAGCGAGAAGGAATTCAAGGAAGCCCTGGCCCAGCGCGAGCAGCAGAAATTCGACAAGGCCAAGGATATCCTCGAAGGCGCCATCAAGGGCATTCCCGAACTGAAGCAGTTCCAGGGCAGCATGCTGGTCGACAACACCCCCGAGGGACTGCGCATCCAGATCACCGACCAGGAAGGCCTGGCCATGTTCCCGTCGGGGTCCAGCGCGCCGTACGGCCATACCAGGGCGATGCTGGACGTGGTGGCCCGCGTCATCCGCCAGTTGCCCGAGAACCGCATCGCCATTTCCGGCCATACCGACGCGGTGCCGTTCAAGGACCCGTCCGGTTACACCAACTGGGAGTTGTCGGCGGATCGCGCCCTGGCCAGCCGCCGCTCGCTGGTCGCGTCGGGCGTGCCCGAATCCCGCATCGATCGGGTGATCGGCCGCGCCGATCAGGAACCGCTGGACAAGAGCGACCCCAAGGGGTTGCGCAACCGCCGCATCAGCATCATCCTGCTGCGCGAGAACGACCTGGGGCCGACCAATTCCCAGTCCCTCTCCGTGCCCATAAACAAGACAAGATAGACCGCCATGGCCACCGATCTCGCCACCATCGAGCATGTGCCGGAATGGGGCGATCCGTGGAATCATCCCCGCTACTACATGGGGATAAGCCTGCGCCGGATTTATGGCTATCTGCTGGACATCGTGGTGGTGGGGCTGCTGTGGGGCATGGCCTATGTCGCCAGCATCATCCTGGGGGCCCTGAGCCTGGGGCTGCTGTGGCCGCTGCTGATGGTTCTGCTGGCCCTGGTGCCCATCGCCTACCACACCTTGACCATCTCGGGCCCCCGCGCCGCCACCTTGGGCATGCGCATCGCCGGAATCAAGGTGATGTCCGTCGCTCCGGGGGCCGAACTGACCGATGGCCGGCCGAGCCTGTTGCAGGCGTTGATTCAGACTATCTGCTTTTACGGCTCCATCGCCGTTACCGGCAGCCTGATCCTGGTGCTGGCGCTGTTCAATCCCCGGCGCCGCACCCTGCATGATTTTCTGGCGGGAACCGTGGTGGTGAACGATCCGGCGCAGTGGCGATAGAAGGCACGGCGCCCCATATTGAACGGCAGAGCTGACCGCACGCTGGAGTCCATGGACCACTTTCCACTGAAACGGCCGCATTTCTTCTTCACGACGGCGCCGTTGCCCTGTCCGTACATACCGGGCCGTCTGGAGCGCAAGATCGTGACCGAGCTGAATGGCGGCGACGCCGATTCGCTGCACGAGGCGCTGTCGCGGGCGGGATTCCGCCGTAGCCATTCCATCGCCTATACTCCCGCCTGCCCCGGATGCAGCGCCTGCATTCCGGTGCGTATCCTGGTCGGCGGCTTTTCTCCCGACAAGACCATGCGACGCATCGGGCGCGTCAATTCCGAGTTGACGGCGGCCCGGGTGCCGGCCAAGGCCACCGCCGAGCAGTTCCGGCTGTTCTCCCGCTATCAGGAGTCCCGCCATGTCGGCGGCGACATGGCGCTGATGGGGTTCTACGACTACCGTTCCATGGTCGAGGACAGCCCGGTCGAGACGTTTCTGATCGAATTCCGCCAGCCCGACGGCATCCTGGTGGCGGCCTGTCTGGCCGACCGGATCGGCGACGGCCTGTCGGCGGTCTACAGCTTCTTCGAACCCGATCTGGCGCGCAACAGCCTGGGAACCTATGTGGTTCTGTGGTTGATCCGGGAATGCCGCCTGCTGGGGCTGCCGCATCTGTATCTCGGCTACTGGATCGCCGAAAGCCGGAAGATGTCCTACAAGGCCCGCTTCAAGCCGCTGGAGGCCTTCGGCCCCGAGGGCTGGCGGGTGATGGAACTGGAGACGGAAGCCGGCCCGGAATGACCCGTCTATCCGGATCGGGACCTATCCGTCTGGTGAATGGTGACGGGGCGGACCCGTCGGCCCTCGCGGTCGAGGCGATGGGCGAGGATCTGGATGGTCTGGGGGCGGCCGTCGGGCAGGGGGGCGACGGCGGCGATCAGCCAGATCATCTCCGGTTCCCAGGCCTGCTCCAGATCGGTGGGCGAGGGCAGGGGAGAGCCGTTGGGATGGGAATGCCAATGACCGACCAGGCGTTCGGCGGTGCCGCGCAGGGCGCGCTCGGTCGCGAATCGGACCCGGGGATCAAGCTCGAAACGGTCGGGCGCGCACCCCGCCAGCAGATTCGGCGCCGGCACCAGCCGGGTGACCTCGATCACCCGTTGTCCCCGGCCCACCAGCAGGCCGCAGCATTCGAACGGAAAGGCGGCCTCGGCCGCGTCGGCGATGACGGCCATGTCCCCGGCCGACAACCTGATCATCTAGCGCACCGACGGTTCCGGAGCGAGAACGAAGGCGCCGGCGACCTTGCCCCCCGCCGGATCGATCACCAGCAGGCGTTCCGGTCCGCCGCCGGATAGGCGCAGCACCACCCGGTCGCCGACGGTGCTCATCTGGTCGATGCGGCTGCCGGCGGGAAGGGGAATCTGGACGGTTCCGAATTCGGCGACGGCGGACGGAACGGCGGCGGAAGAAGAGGGAGACGAGGAGGAGGATGCCGCCGTTCCCTTGAGATGCGCCCCGGTGTAAAGGCCGTAGCCCAGCGCGGCGAAGCCGATCACCAGCAGCAGGCCGAGGAAGGCCACCAATGCCTTGAGTGCTTTCATGGCGTACGCTTCAATCCCTGTTCGCCTGGCCGCTTCGGATCGGCCATGATGGGTGGATGACGATTCAGACCCCGATGCCGCAACATATCCTGACTCCCGATCCGGTCCTGCCCGCCGAGGCCGGCACCCGCCTTGACAAGTGGCTGGCCGTGCGCCTGCCGGACCTGTCGCGTTCGCGCATCAAGGCGCTGATCGAGGAGGGAACTGTCGCCTGCGAGGGATCGACCATAGCCGACCCCTCGCACAGGGTCAAACCCGGCCAGACCTACAGCCTGGGCGTGCCGCCAGACATCCCGGCCGAACCCGAACCCCAGGCCATCGCCCTGACCGTGGTCTACGAGGACGATGACCTTATCGTCATCGACAAGCCGGCGGGCATGGTGGTTCATCCGGCGCCCGGTAATCCAGACGAGACCCTGGTCAACGCCCTGCTGGCCCATTGCGGCGAGTCCCTGGCCGGAATCGGCGGGGTCAGGCGGCCCGGAATCGTTCACCGGATTGACAAGGACACCAGCGGATTGATGGTGGCGGCCAAGACCGATGTCGCCCATCGCTCGCTGTCGGCCCAGTTCGCCGCCCATACCCTGGAGCGCGCCTATCGCGCCCTGGTGTGGGGGCTGCCCTCTCCGGGAAAGGGGGAGATCGAGGGCAATATCGGCCGTAATCCCCGCGACCGCAAGAAGATGGCGGTGGTCGGTCATGGCGGCAAGCCGGCCCTGACCCGCTACGAGGTGCTGAAGAGCTTCGCCAATGGCGCCGTCAGCCTGGTGGAATGCCGGCTGGCCACCGGCCGCACCCACCAGATTCGCGTCCACATGACCAGCCTTGGCCATCCGTTGGTCGGCGATCCTTCGTACGGGCGCAACCGCTCCAATCGGCTGGGGGGGCTGTCGGCCGAGGCGCGCCGCGCCCTGGCGGAATTTCCCCGTCAGGCGCTTCATGCCTATCTACTCGGCTTTTTACATCCAACCAAAGGGTATGTCTTGCGGTTCGAAAGCAGTACGCCACCTGATATCAATGCCTTGATTGAAAAGTTAGAGGGCATTTAAAAAAGACTATACTTGAGCGCCCAGCTATGACATTCTCCTTGGTGAGAGAGCGGTGATGCTGTGGCCGTCGGGCGATGTTGCCCCGGTCCGGAAACGAGGGAATACCCTCCGCGCCGCAAGAGGAGATGACCATGACGGCAATCGCTTCCAGTCTGTCGCTGGCGCCTGAAGGCAACCTCACGCGCTACCTTCAGGACATCCGCAAATTCCCCATGCTGCCGCCGGAGGAAGAGTACCAACTGGCCAAGCGCTTCCGCGAGCATGGCGACCTTCCCGCCGCCGACAAGCTGGTGACCAGTCACCTGCGGCTGGTGGCCAAGATCGCCATGGGCTATCGCGGCTATGGCCTGCCGCTGGGCGAGCTGATTTCCGAGGGGAATGTCGGGATGATGCAGGCGGTCCGCCGCTTCGACCCGGAGCGCGGTTTCCGTCTCGCCACCTATGCCATGTGGTGGATCAGGGCCGCCATTCAGGAATACATCCTGCATTCGTGGTCGCTGGTGAAGATGGGCACCACCGCCGCCCAGAAGAAGCTGTTCTTCAACCTGCGCCGGCTCAAGGGGCAGATGCAGGCCATCGAGGAAGGCGACATGTCGGCGGAGAACGTGGCCAAGATCGCTCATTCCCTCGCCGTCACCCCCGACGAGGTGATCAGCATGAACCGCCGGCTGTCGAGCCCGGACCATTCCCTGAACGCCCCGGTGCGCATCGAGGGCGAGGGCGAGTGGCAGGATTGGCTGGTCGATGATCGCGAGGATCAGGAAACCGAGCTGGGTGAACGCGAGGAACTGGGACAGCGCCGCCAGATGCTGAGCGGAGCCCTGGCCCAGTTGAACGAGCGTGAACGCGCCATCTTGGTGAAGCGTCGGCTGACCGACAATCCCGCCACCTTGGAGGATCTGTCGCAGCAATACGACATCTCGCGCGAGCGGGTGCGCCAGATCGAGGTTCGCGCCTTCGAGAAGTTGCAGAAATCGGTCAAGTCCGCCGCCAGTCAGAGGGAAGCCGGAACGTTGCGCTGAGCCCGAGGGGAGTTAACGCTTCCTTCATCGGGGCGGTGATGAACTGACGGGGAATCATTTCGCCGGAGTCGTCCCCATGCGCGTCATCTCTCTTCTTGCCGGCCTGGTTCTGCTGGCATCGCCGGCGACGGTCCTGGCCGATCAGGATTCGGCCCTGGCCGCCGTCCGTTCGCAGCCGGGGGTGCTCGATGCCCAGATCGATGATCGCGGCAGCCTGTGGGTGGTGGTGAAGAACGCCCGAATCGCCTGGGATCAGTACGCCGTCGGCATGTGCGCCCTGGTCAGGCCGCATCAGGCACGGGTGTTCTCGGCCAAGATCATCGACGTGACCTCGGTGGGGCGGGGCAAGAAGTCCAGCGAGTGGAAGCAGCTGGCCCAGGCCGACTGCTCCCGGCTGTAGCTTCCCTACGGCATCGCCGCCGCCAGTTCCGGCTCGCGCGCCGGGGGGGCGGCCTGTTCGGCCGTCGCGTCCATCAGGTAGGAATCCACCATCTCGCCCAGGGTGTCCAGATGGGTGCCGAAGAAATGGTTGGCGCCCTCGATCGTGCGGTACCTGACCCGGATGTTGCGCTGGGACGCCAGCTTGGCGGCCAGTTTGGCGACCGAGGCCTCGGGCACCAGGTCGTCGTCGGTGCCGTGGACGATCAGACCCGAGGACGGGCAGGGCGCCAGGAAGGTGAAGTCGAACATGTTGGCCGGCGGCGCCACCGAGACGAAGCCGTCCAGCTCGGGCCGCCGCATCAGCAATTGCATGCCGATCCAGGCGCCGAACGAAAAGCCGCCGATCCAGCAGGCGCTGGCATTGGGGTTGAACGACTGCATCCAATCCAGCGCGCTGGCGGCGTCCGACAGTTCGCCCTGTCCGTTGTCGAACTTGCCCTGGCTGCGCCCGACTCCCCGGAAATTGAACCGCAGCGTCGAGAACCCCCGGCGGACGAAGGCATGATACAAGGCATAGACCACCTTGTTGTTCATGGTCCCGCCGTGCTGGGGGTGGGGGTGAAGCAACAACGCCAGTGGGGCGTTCGGGGACTTGCCGTGGTGGTAGCGACCTTCGAGGCGGCCGTCCGGTCCATTGAAAATCACTTCAGGCATGGCTCACCGTATACTCTCCAAGGCCCGGCGGCCCGCCCGTAGTTGAGCGGGGCTCTCGGGGAAAAAACAGCGTAGAGTCGGAATTGGGCTGGTCAAACTTGACCTGCTTTGTCGGGCATCCTATATTCATTTCGATCGTACGGCACCACCGAACGGGCACCCCCCCTGACGACCGTGCCGTTTGTCGTCCGCGTACATTACCATATTGAGAGCTATGATTTTCAAGAGCCTTCAAGAAGATATCGCATCCATCCGGAATCGCGACCCCGCCGCCCACTCCTGGCTTGAGGTCGTCTTGTGCTATCCCGGGCTGCACGCGGTACTGATTCATCGCCTGTCCCGGTGGTGCTGGGCCAGGGGGTTCCGGGTTCTTGGACGCTTCATATCCCATGTGGGCAAGATTTTCACCGGTATCGAGATTCACCCCGCCGCCACCATCGGCCCCCGCTTCTTCATCGATCACGGGACCGGAGTGGTGATCGGCGAGACGGCGGTGATCGGTGCCGACGTCACTCTTTATCATGGCGTCACGCTGGGGGGAACCTCGCTGCACAAGGGCAAGCGCCATCCCACCTTGGAAGATGGCGTCATCGTCGGCTCGGGCGCCCAGGTCCTGGGGCCGATCACGGTCGGCAAGGGGGCGCGCGTCGGTGCCAACGCCGTGGTCCTGACCGATGTGCCGCCGGGGGTGACCATGGTCGGCATTCCCGCCCGCATGGTGATGCGTCGCAAGGAAACCGAGTTCTGCGCCTATGGCCTGGGGGAAGACGATCTGCCCGACCCGGTGGTGCGTGCCATCGATTCCGTGCGCGGCCAGGTCAGCGCCTTGATCGAGCGGGTCCAGGAACTGGAGACCGAACTGCACGGCCACCCCGCCGAGGCCTGCGGCCGTCTTCCCCGCATGTTCCCCTCCGCCGATCCGACCGTCCCGGCGGCTCCGGCGGCAACCAGCAATCCGGTCGACCATCCGCAGACGGCGGTGGCCAAGTCAAGGGAGATGTCATCGTGAAACTCAGCACCAAGGGTCGTTACGCCGTGATGGCCATGGTCGATCTGGCCAGCCATTCTCAGGGAAATCCGGTGGCGCTCGCCGATATCGCCGAGCGTCAGGAAATCTCGCTATCCTATCTGGAACAATTGTTCGGCAAGCTCAGGAAGGGCGGGCTGGTGAAAAGCGTCCGCGGCCCCGGCGGCGGCTATCTGCTGGCGCGGGCGCCGCAGCAGACCCGCATTTCCGACATCATCCTGGCGGTGGACGAGCCCATCCAGACCACCCGCTGCACCCCCGGCTCGCCGGCCGGATGCCACAACAACAAGGGGCGCTGCCTGACCCACGACCTGTGGGAGGAACTGGGCAACCAGATCTATCTCTATCTCAGCTCCGTCTCGCTGGCGGATGTGTGCGAGCGCCGCATTCTTGGCAGTTCGGGCATGTTCTTCGGTACTCCCGGCCCGTCCGGGGCGGTGGCGGCGCAGTAGCGGAAACGGGGGAGACCCAGGTGAGCATGGCCGCCTACCTCGACTATAACGCCGGCGCCCCGACGCGCCCCGAGGTGGCGGCGGCGGTGGCGGAGGCCCTGGCGGCGCCGGGCAATCCCTCTTCGGTCCACGGTCCCGGCCGCGCCGCCCGCCATCGCGTCGAACAGGCCCGCGCCCAGGTGGCGGCCCTGGTCGGAGCCGATCCGGCGGCGGTGGTCTTCACCTCGGGCGGAACCGAGGCCAACGCCCTGGCCCTGGCGGGAAGCGGACGCCGGCGTCGCATCGTGTCGGCTGTCGAACATCCTTCGGTCCTGGATGCCGGTCTCGCCGAGGCCATTCCCGTCGATGCCGGCGGCGTCGTCGATCTCGCCGCCCTGGCGGCGATGCTGGTCGCTTCCGATGAGCCGGCGCTGGTATCGGTGATGCTGGCCAACAACGAGACCGGGGCGATCCAGCCGGTGGCCGAGGCCGCCCGCCTCGCCCACGCCCATGGCGCCCTGCTGCATTGCGACGCCGCCCAGGCGGCGGGGAGGATCACGGTCGACCTGACGGCCCTGGGCGCCGATTTCCTGACCCTGTCCGCCCACAAGATGGGCGGCCCGGCGGGAGTGGGGGCGCTGGTCCTGGCCGACGGCGGCTTTCCCCTGGCACCGATCCTGCAAGGCGGTGGGCAGGAACGGCGGCGGCGGGCCGGCACCGAGAATGTCGCCGGCATCGCCGGCATGGGAGCCGCCGCCGGAATTGCAAGGGATGACGTTGCGCGAGGACACCCCATATCTGACCTGCGGGAAATGCGTGACCGGCTGGAGCGTCAGGCGTTAAAATCGGTATCGGAATGCGTAATTGTCTCGGGGAGTGTTTCCCGGCTGCCCAACACCACTTGCCTGGCCCTGCCGGGGCTGGCGGGGCAGACCCAGGTGATGGCGCTGGACCTGGCGGGAATCGCGGTCAGTGCCGGCGCCGCCTGCTCGTCGGGCAAGGTCGCCGACAGCCGGGTTCTCGCCGCCATGGGGCTGGCGCCGGAAATTCGCGGCTCGGCCATCCGGGTCAGCCTGGGCTGGGCCAGCCGGCCCGAGGATGTGGATGCGTTCCTGGCCGCCTGGGCCGAACTGGCCCGGCGCAAGGGGTTCGATGTCGCCGAGGCGGTGCTGGCCGCCTGAACGAAGAAGATGAAGAAGGAATGAGTTCGATGACCGCTGCTCTGTCCACCAAGGCCTGTCCGACTTTGACCCGCCCGGCGGGCGCGCCCGTCTATCTGGACTACCAGGCGACGACTCCGTGCGATCCGAGGGTGGTGGAGACCATGCTGCCCTGGTTCACCGAGAAGTTCGGCAATCCCCATTCGCGCAACCACCGCTATGGCTGGGAAGCCGAGGAGGCGGTGGAGAAGGCGCGCGAGCAGATCGCCGAACTGATCGGCGCCGACGCCAAGGAGATCATCTTCACCTCGGGCGCCACCGAATCCAACAATCTGGCGCTGAAGGGCGTGGCCCACTTCTACCGGGAAAAGAAGAACCACATCATCACCGTGGTGACCGAGCACAAATGCGTGCTCGATACCTGCCGTCATCTGGAGCAGGAGGGATTCAAGGTCACCTACCTGCCGGTCCAGGCCAACGGCCTGATCGACATGAGCGAGCTTGAGGCCGCCATCACCGACCAGACCGCCATCGTCTCGGTGATGACCGTCAACAACGAGATCGGGGTGATCCAGCCGGTGGCCGAGATCGGCGCCCTGTGCCGCAAGCGGGGCGTGTTCTTCCACACCGATTGCGCCCAGGCTGTGGGCAAGGTTCCGCTGGACGTCAACGCCATGAACATCGATCTGATGAGCATCTCGGCGCACAAGCTCTACGGCCCCAAGGGAATCGGCGCGCTGTACGTCCGCCGTCGCCCCCGCGTCAGGCTGGTGCCGATGATCAATGGCGGCGGCCAGGAGCGCGGCATGCGTTCCGGCACCCTGGCGACACCGCTCTGCGTCGGCTTCGGCGAGGCCTGCGCCATCGCCAAGGCGGAAATGGCCTCGGAATCCGAACGTCTGATGGGGCTGCGCAACCGCCTGCTGGGCGGGCTGCGGCAACGTCTTCCGGAAATCTACGTCAACGGCGACCTCGACAGCCGGGTTCCCGGCAACCTCAACATCTCGTTCGCCTTCGTCGAGGGCGAGGGCCTGATGATGGGGGTGAAGGATCTGGCGGTCTCCTCGGGTTCGGCCTGCACATCGGCCTCGCTGGAGCCGTCCTACGTGCTGCGCGCCCTGGGACTGGACGCCGAGATGGCCCACACCAGCCTGCGTTTCGGCCTGGGCCGCTTCACCACCGGCGAGGACATCGACTTCGCCATCGACCACATCGTCCAGGCGGTGGAGCACTTGCGCTCCATGAGTCCGCTGTGGGACATGCACCTGGAGGGAATCGACATCAAGTCGATCGAATGGGCCGAGCATTGAGTCCCGACACGCCTGCCCGAAACGTGCTATAGTTTAGAATAATTCCGAAGCTGTGCTTCGGCTGGTTATCTGGAGGAAGATATGGCTTACAGCGACAAGGTCATCGACCACTACGAGCATCCCCGCAATGTCGGGGCGCTGGACAAGGACGATGGATCGGTCGGAACCGGCCTGGTGGGGGCTCCCGCCTGCGGCGACGTGATGAAGTTGCAGATCAAGGTGAGTCCCGAGGGCATCATCGAGGACGCCAAGTTCAAGACCTTCGGCTGTGGGTCGGCCATCGCGTCCAGTTCGCTGGTGACCGAGTGGGTCAAGGGCAAGACCCTGGACGAGGCGGCATCCATCAAGAATACCGACATCGCCCAGGAACTGGCTTTGCCGCCGGTCAAGATTCATTGTTCGGTGCTTGCCGAGGATGCTATCAAGGCCGCCATCGCCGACTACAAGAAGAAGTCGGGCTGAGCCGGCGCGGGAAGACCCAGACGACGAGGGGAATGCTATGCCTCCTGTACCCATGACCATCACCGACGCCGCCGCCGAACGGGTCAAGGCCATGCTGGCCAAGCGCGGCAAGCCCTCGGTCGGCATTCGCATCGGCGTTCGTTCCAAGGGCTGCTCGGGCATGTCCTACACCCTGGAATACGCCGACGAACGCTCGCAGTTCGACGAGATCGTCGAGGACAAGGGCGTGATCGTGCTGATCGATCCCAAGGCGACCATGTTCATCCTGGGAACCGAGATGGACTATGTGGAGGAGAAGATGCAGTCCGGCTTCGTCTTCCGCAATCCCAACGAGAAGGGCCGGTGCGGCTGTGGCGAATCATTCCACGTCTGATCTCTTGACTGGGCCGGGGAGAGGACGATGAATGTGTCAGCTGTCGCCGCCGTGACGTCGTGCTGGTCCTGCAAGGGGCCGGTGGCGGCCCGCGCCCTGTTCTGTTCGGTGTGCGGAGCGGTGCAGGGGCCGGGGGCCATCGACCATTACACCCGCCTGGGCATGTCGCCTTCCTTCGATGTCGACCTGGACGAGTTGCAGCGCCAGTATTTCGGGTTCCAGCGCCGCCTGCATCCCGACCGCTTCGCCGCCAAGTCGGGCAAGGAGAAGGCGCTGTCGCAGTTGCAGGCCACCGCGCTGAACGAGGCCTACGAGACCCTGAAGGACCCGCTGAAGCGCGCCGCCTACCTGCTGGGCCTGCGCGGCCATCCGGTGGACCTGACCGCTTGCGGCACCATCAACGACCGTGAATTGCTGATGGAGCAGATGGAGAAGCGCGAAGCCCTGGCCGAGGCAACCACGCCGGAGCAGGTGGCCAAGCTGGCCATGGGCAACGAATCCGAGGTCATCGCCTGCCAGTGCCATATCTCGGCGGCGTTCAACGCCGGCAATCTGGACGAGGCCGCCCACCTCACCATCCGCCTGAAATATCTGGTCAAGCTGGCCGAGGAGGCCAGGGCCAAGAAGTCCCGAGTGATAAGGACCCCCTGAATGCTGTTTCAGTTGCACGAACCCGGCGAGACTCCGGCGCCCCACGAATCCGAGCGTGGTCTGGCGGTGGGCATCGATCTCGGCACCACCAATTCGGTGGTGGCCCTGGCCCGCGATGGCGCGGCCGAGGTTCTGCGCGACCGTGACGGCGGCGGGCTGGTTCCATCGGTGGTGCATTACGCCGATGACGGCGCCGTCGTCGTCGGCCAGGATGCGCGGCGGATGCTGCTGGAGCAGCCCGATCATGTGGTCAGTTCGGTCAAGCGCCTGATGGGGCGCGGCACCGAAGATCTGAAGACCCTGGCCGGCACCTTGCCGTTCAAGCTGGATGTGGCCGCCGACGGCGGCATGGTCCGTCTGGCGGTGGCGGGGCGCACCCTGACGCCGGTCGAGGTCTCGGCCGATATCCTGCGGGCCCTGCGAATCCGTGCCGAGCTGGCCCAGGGCAAGAGCGTCGACCGCGCCGTCATCACCGTTCCGGCCTATTTCGACGACGGCGCCCGCACCGCCACCAAGGATGCCGCCCGGCTGGCCGGGCTGGAGGTGCTGCGGCTGGTCAACGAGCCGACCGCCGCCGCCCTGGCCTATGGCCTCGACAATTCGTCCGAGGGGCTTTACGCCGTGTTCGACCTGGGCGGGGGCACCTTCGACGTCTCGATCCTGCGCATGGAAAAGGGCGTGTTCCAGGTCAGGGCCACCGGCGGCGATTCCGCCCTGGGCGGCGATGACATCGACCATGCCATCGCCGAGCATTTCCTGGCCGAGCGTGCCGCCATCCATGGCGAGGTCGCCATCACCGAGGGCGAGGCCAAGCAGGCGCTGGCCGCGGCCCGCGTCGCCAAGGAATGCCTGTCCGGCCGCCAGGATGGGGAATGGGTGATCGAGGTGGACGGCAAGCCGTCGCGCCACGCCCTGACCCGCGACCGGATGGAGGAACTGGCCGCTCCCTGGATCGACCGCACCGCCGCCATCTGCCGCGCCGTGATCGAGGATGCCGGCATCGAGGTCGCCGACATCCAGGGCGTGGTGCTGGTGGGCGGCTCGACCCGGATGCCGCTGGTCCGGCGCAAGGTGAAGGAGATCTTCGGCCGCGAGCCGCTGTCCGACATCAATCCGGACGAGGTGGTGGCGGTTGGGGCTGCGTTGCAGGCCGAGGCGCTGACCGTCGGGTCCGACACCTTGCTGCTGGACGTGACGCCGCTCAGCCTGGGCATCGAGACCATGGGCAACATCGTCGAGAAGGTGATTCCCCGCAACACCCCGATACCGGTGGCGATGGCGCAGGAATTCACCACCTATCAGGACGGCCAGACCGCCATGTCGATCCATGTGGTCCAGGGTGAGCGCGAGATGGTCGACCAGTGCCGGTCGCTGGCGCGCTTCGTGCTGCGCGGCATTCCCAATATGGCCGCCGGCGCGGCCCGCATCCGGGTGACCTTCACGGTCGACGCCGATGGTCTGCTGACCGTCTCGGCCAGCGAGGCCACCACCGGAGTGGAGCAGCAGGTGGCGGTGAAGCCGTCCTATGGCCTGACCGAGGACGAAATGGCTGCCATGCTGCGGGATTCGCTGGTCCATGCCAAGGACGACATGACCAGCCGCCTGTTCGCCGAGACGGTGGTGGAGGCGCGCCGTTCGGTTCTGGCGGTCCAGGCGGCGCTGAAAGTCGATTCAGACCTCTTGTCGGATGCCGAGCGACAGGATATCGATGTCGCCATTCTTCGGGTCGATCAGGCAATCGCCTCGAACGACCGCGACGCCGTCACCGCCGCGATGGAGTCCCTGGAGGCCGCCACCAAGATCTTCGCCGAACGGCGGATGGATCGCGGCATCCGGAGCGCCCTGGCCGGCATGACGGTGGAAAAGCTCGACGACGCCCTCGGCGAATAGACAGGATAGATCAGACCATGCCCAAGATGACGTTCATCGCGCCGGATGGAACCCGCAAGGAAGTCGACGCCGCCGAAGGCCTGTCGGTCCTGGAGGTCGCCCATCGCAACAAGATCGAGCTGGAAGGCGCCTGCGAGGGCTCGCTGGCCTGCTCGACCTGTCATGTGGTGGTGGCCAGGGAATGGTACGACAAGCTGTCGCCGGCCACCGACGACGAGGAGGATATGCTGGACCTCGCCTTCGGCCTGACCGCCACCTCGCGGCTGGGTTGCCAGATCATCATGAGCAAGGATCTCGACGGGTTGGTGGTCACCCTGCCGGCCGCCACCCGCAACATGATGGTGGACAAGAAATAGCGGAGGTCTCCGCCATGAAGTGGACCGACACGCAAGATATCGCTATCGCGCTGGAGGATGCCCACCCCCAGGTGGACAACGTCAACCTGCGTTATACCGATCTGCATCGCTGGGTCTGTGAACTGGCGGGATTCAGCGATGATCCCGCCAAATCCAGCGAGAAGATCCTGGAGGCCATCCAGATGGCCTGGATCGACGAACGGGAGTGAACTGCTCCGTCTCGAAGGATGAGGCGTGATGGAAGCCGCCCGAATGATATCGTTCCCGCTGCTGCCGGCCGCCGACCTGATCGCCTTCGCCACCTTCATGGCGCTGTGGGTCGGCTATACCGTGTTCGCCGACCGCCGGACCCTGCGCGGCCAGTCGCTGCTGGCGGCGACCGGGCGGCATCGCCGCACCTGGATGCGCGGCCTGTGCGACCGTGACGCCCGTGTCGCCGACAGCGCCCTGCTGGGCAACCTGATGCGCAGCGTGTCGTTCTTCGCCTCGGCCAGCATCCTTATCATCGGCGGTCTGCTGGCGCTGCTGGGAGCCGGCGAGCGCGCCTATGCGGTGGTCCGGGACCTGCCGCTGGTGGACGCCTCGGGACACGGCGTGTTCCAGGCCAAGGTGATGCTTCTGACCGTGGTGTTCGTTTATGCCTTCTTCCAGATCACCTGGTCGTTGCGCCAGTTCAATTATTCCTGCGTCCTGCTGGGGGCGGCGCCCAATCCCGACGCCTCCGACGCGGTGAAGGACCGGTTCGCCGAGCATGCTGCCCGCCTCAACGCCCTGGCGGCCGACAGCTTCAACCGCGGCCTGCGCGGCTATTACTTCGCCCTGGCGATGATGAGCTGGTTCCTTCATCCCGGCCTGTTCGTGCTGACCAGCGGCGTGGTGGTGGCGGTGCTGTATCGCCGCGAGTTCCATTCCAAGACCCTGAAAGCGCTGAACGCGGCGCTGCCGCCGCCATGACCAACACGCTGGGCATCGACAAGCCGGCCGCCGCCACCCGCGTGGTGGTGGCCATGTCGGGCGGGGTGGATTCCTCGGCCACGGCGGCGCTGTTGAAGGAACAGGGCTTCGACGTGGTGGGGGTGACGCTTCAGCTCTACGACGTGGGCGAGGCCGCCTGCCGCCCCAACACCTGCTGTGCCGGCAAGGACATCCATGACGCCCGCGCCGTCGCCGATGCTCTGGGCATTCCCCATTACGTGCTGGATTTTGAAAGCGTGTTCCGCCGCGACGTCATCGAGGGCTTCGCCCGCTCCTACGTGGCCGGCGAGACGCCGATTCCCTGCGTGCTGTGCAATCAGACGGTCAAGTTCCGCGACCTGCTGGGGGTGGCCCGCGACCTGGGGGCCGATGCCCTGGCCACCGGTCATTACGTCCGCCGCCGCATGGGGGACGAGGGGGCCGAATTACTGAGGGGGGCCGATCCGGCCCGCGACCAGAGCTATTTCCTGTTCGCCACCACGCGGCAGCAACTGGATTTCCTGCGCTTTCCCCTCGGCGGCATGCTGAGCAAGGACGAGACCCGCGCCATCGCCGCCCGTCATCGCCTGCCGGTGGCGGGCAAGCGCGACAGCCAGGACATCTGCTTTGTCCCCGATGGCGATTACGCCGCCCTGGTGAGCGGGCTGCATCCCGATTCGGCCCAGCCGGGCGAGATCGTCGACGCTTCCGGGCAGGTGCTGGGCCGGCATCCCGGCATCATCCACTACACCATCGGCCAGCGGAAGGGCCTGGGGCTGGGCGGTGGCCCGCCACTCTACGTCCTGGCGCTGGACGTAGCCGGACGTCGGGTCGTCGTCGGCCCCAGGGATGCGCTGAACCGCGCCCGCGTCATGGTCCGCGACGTCAACTGGCTGGGCGGGCCGGAAACCGAACTGAGGGTCGAGGTGCGGGTGCGGTCCACCCGGCCGCCGGCTCCGGCCCTGCTGCGCCGCTTGGCGGACGACCGGGCCGAGGTGACCCTGGATCGGCCGGAACAAGGAATCGCCCCCGGCCAAGCCTGCGTGTTCTACCAGGGTGAACGGGTGCTGGGCGGTGGCTGGATCGTCTCGTCGCATGCCGATGCGGCCGTGTCGCGCGAAGGGGACTGATATGCGTCTGCTGTCCGTCATGGCGGCCCTGGCCTTGCTAACGGTTGTCGCGGCGAAGCCGGCGGCGGCCGTGGAATCGGCTATCGAACTGCTGGACGCT
Organism: Magnetospirillum sp. SS-4; assembly: GCF_902729425.1. Lineage (GTDB taxonomy): Bacteria > Pseudomonadota > Alphaproteobacteria > Rhodospirillales > Magnetospirillaceae > Phaeospirillum. The sequence continues at coordinate 31,367 of NZ_CACVCH010000064.1, forward strand.
CCGGTGTCCTATACCGCCGATTTCACCCTGACCGGCCCACGCGGCACCTATCGCGGCAAGGTCTGGCATGCCAAGGGACGGGAACGGCGCGAGGTGGCGACCAGTGGTGGCGGCCAGGGCGTCCTGATTCAGCGCGATACCGGGAACGCCTATCTGCTGGGTCTGTCGGGACGGTGGTATGTGGGGCTTTCGCTGGCGGCGGCCGGCGCTTTCGCCGGCGGTCTGGACGGCTGGACGGTGACGCGAACCAAGGTTGGCGACGAGATCGTCGGCGGTATCCGCGCCACCCGCTGGAAGGCGCGGGCCGACGGCCCCAAGGGTGGATTCTCGGGTCACGTCTGGACCAGCCGCGACGGCATCGTCGTCAAGGCGGCGGGAACCATCGACAAGGCCAGCGGCGATGATCAGGCGGTGGAGATGGTGCTGTCGGGATTGAAGGTGGGTAGCGTCGACGCGCGGCTGCTGGAACTGCCGCAGGGCTGGTTCGGCCTGGATTTGCGCAAGCTGCCGGCCGAGCGCGTCGCCCAGGCCATCGAGGCGGCGAAACCGCTGCTGGAGGGGAATGGCGGGCGGTAGGCCCCCGCCTTCGGACCTTACCAGCTGCGGACGCGTCCCGTATCCACATGCACGAAATTGGATGCCGGGTAGATTCCGACGCCGCCGGCCCGCAGCGACCGGGCGGCGCAGCCGACATTGCGGACGGAATGGCCGGGCAGGCGGATGTCCACGGCCCGGCCTTCGGTGTGCAGGCTGTGGGTGGCGACGCCATCGCTGTAGGAGGCCAGCATGGCGTTGGTCGCCGGCGAACGGTAGCCGCTGATGATGTGAATCGGTCCCTTGGCTCCCAGCTTGATCTGCACCGAGGTCATCAGGTCGAGCAGGCGGGGGTCGATGGGGTGGACCTGACCGTTGCGGTGGTCGCGCAGCACGCGGCTGATCTCGGCGATGGTCTTGGCCTGATAGCCGCCCTTGGCCCAATAAACGGCCCTGATGGACTCGCCAGTGTGGGTGTTGAGGAGGTGGACATGGCGTTCGGGCAGCCGCCGCACGGCGGCCTCGGCCGAATTGGGCACGATCAGGGCGGCGGCGGCGCCGAGACCCATGGTCAGAAAGCCGCGACGGCTCGTGGCCTGCTCGTCCATTCCCCCTCCCTGGTCAGCCTCGGTGTCGCCCAAGGCTCTCCCCCTCGGGTGGAGACCTTAATACCATCGCCGGGCGGGCGGGAGTCAACTACCTCGTGAGGGTAGGTCGGGGCTTTGGAGCAATGGCTGGCGGGATGGTTTTCGTCCGACCGGTCCATGTGTCCCTCGCCATCCCTCAGTTTTCGCTTGCCTGAATGAATCCCCGTGTGATTCAAGGAGTCCGCCCTTGGTTGAGGCGGAGGTGGTGG
>NZ_CACVCH010000065.1 GCF_902729425.1 Magnetospirillum sp. SS-4
TGGCTTCGGATACGATGATTGCGTTCACACTGGCGAAGCGTTTGCCGATGGGCTATAGGGGGACATTCGTCCGGTGCCGGCCCCATGGCCGGAGAATCGGGAACGCGGTGGAATTCCGCGACGTGCCCAACGCTGTAAGGGGGACCGACCGGCGATAGCCACTGGCCTTGGCCGGGAAGGTGCCGGTTCGGGACGAACCCAAGTCAGAAGACCGGCCGGACGAGGATGGCCCTTCCTGCGCGGACGGCAGGCCGGGCGCGCCATCACAGGGGAATGATGATGGAGACCACCCTTCTTCCGGCCGAGGCGTTGCCGGATTCCGAACGCAACGGCGTCTACCGCGCCATTTTCTCCCGCCGCGACACCCGTGGCGAATTCCTGCCCGATCCGGTTTCGGACGAGGTTCTCAGCCGCCTGCTGATGGCGGCGCATCATGCCCCCTCGGTGGGGTTCATGCAGCCGTGGAGCTTCGTGATCGTGCGAGGCGAGGAACCCCGCCGGCGGGTCCACGACGCCTTTCTCGCGGCCCATGCCGAGGCCGCCCTGATGTTTCCCGAGGACAAGCGCGACACCTACCGTTCGCTCAAGCTGGAAGGCATCATGGAGGCGCCGGTGAATATCTGCGTCACCTGCGACCGCGACCGTGCCGGCCCGGTGGTGATCGGCCGCACCCATATCCGCACCATGGATCTCTATTCCTCGGTCTGCGCCGTGCAGAATCTGTGGCTGGCGGCGCGGGCGGAAGGCTTGGGCCTGGGATGGGTCAGCATCTTCGACAATGCCGTTGTCCAGCGGGCGCTCGGCATTCCCGACGGCATCGTGCCGGTGGCCTATCTGTGCGTCGGCAAGGTCAGGGGCTATCATCCCCGCCCCGAATTGGAGGCCGCCGGCTGGCGGCCCCGACTGCCCATCGACCAGTTGGTCCATTTCGACCGCTGGGGCGAGCAGGAGGCGGACCAGGGATTGCTGAACCGGCTGCGCGCCGATCAGGAGACCTTGGCGGGACGCTGACGCGAACCGTCCGGGGCGCGGCCGGAATGGTCGCGCCCCGGACGAACGAGGTTGAAACGGCCGGCCGGGAAAGGCGAGAATGTTCGCCCCGCGACAGGAGCGCAGCATGAAGATTCGTATCGGCCTGGCCACCTTGGTTCTCGGCCTGGCTGCGGCCGGTTCCGAGACGGCGGCTGCCACCGCCGCCCAGAAGACGGCGCCGCCGCCGTCCGCCTCGGCCGCCGCCCCGCTTCCGGCCAGCGTGGTGGTGGACAATTACGCCCTGGTGGAGCGCGCCCCGGTGCGCAACGGCTTCGCCCCCTTCACCATCGAGGCCACCGGCCTGCTGCCGGCCCCGCGCAAGCGTGAAAGCTTCACCCCCACCGAGGACGAGCGCTTTCATTCCCTGCGCCGTACCGTCGAACGCTTCCTGCGGCGCAAGGAGATGCCCAAGGGGTGGTTCCAATCCAACAACGCCAGCATTCCCTTCGGTTCCGAACTGGGGCGTCTGCGCTCGCCCGACGGCGTCGCCTATGCCGTCGAGGGGGAACTGGTGGTGCGGGGCACCGGCGCGGTTCCGCTGGGGCTGAAGCTGACCGCTCCCGCCGACGGAGTGCCGTTACGGTTCTCCTGCGGTCTGATCATCGCCGATCAGGTGGTGCTGATGAAGGAAGGGCTGCTGGATGGCGCCAGCCGCGCCGTGGGGTGGATGGTGTCGTTGCGCCCCAACGGTCCCGATGCGGCCATTCCGGTGCGGGCGGTGTTCGCCGTTCGCGCCGAGGGAAGCGATGCCGAGGCCAACCGCAAGAGTCTTGCCGCCATCTCGGCGCTGATGACCGCCTCCAGCGACGGCCGTCCCGCCACGGCGGAACGCAGCGCCGATGCCGCCGAATGGCTGAAGCCGCTGCCCACTTTTCTCAGGCCGGGCCAGGTGCCGGGAACGGCGCCCTAGGCAATCATCGAGTTTGGATGCAAGGTACAGGCAGCATGAGCATTTTCGGTTTTGGCAAGAAGAAGACTCCGGACCCCACGCCGGAGGCGGGCGAGACGGAAGCGGAGGGATGGTTCGGCCGTCTCAGGACGGGGCTGTCCAAGTCATCGTCCCGGCTGACCCAGGGGCTCGGCGACCTGTTCACCAAGCGCAAGCTGGATGACGAGGCGCTGGAGGACCTGGAGGATCTGCTGATCACCGCCGACCTTGGGCAGGCCACCGCCGCCAAGGTGGCGGCGCAACTGGCCCGGACCCGGTTCGGCCAGGACGTTTCCCCCGACGAGGTTCGCCAGACCCTGGCCGAGGAGATCACCCGCATCCTGGCGCCGGTGGCGCGGCCGTTGACCATCGACGCCGGCCGCAAGCCTCATGTGGTGCTGGTGGTGGGCGTCAACGGATCGGGCAAGACCACCACCATCGGCAAGCTGGCCAAGGCGCAACGCGATGCCGGCCTTTCCGTCACCCTGGCCGCCGGCGACACCTTCCGCGCCGCCGCCGTCGAGCAGTTGAAAGTGTGGGGTGAACGCACCGGCTGCCCGGTCATCGCCCGCGAGACCGGGGCCGATGCCGCCGGTCTCGCCTATGACGCCCTGGCGGAAAGCCGCAAGCGCGGCGACGATCTGCTGTTCATCGACACCGCCGGCCGGTTGCAGAACAAGGCCGACCTGATGGCCGAACTGGCCAAGATGGTCCGTTCCATCAAAAAGGTGGACGAGACCGCCCCGCACGACGTCCTGCTGGTGCTGGACGCCACCGTCGGCCAGAACGCCCATTCCCAGGTGGAGGTCTTCAAGGACATGGTGGCGGTTACCGGCTTGGTCCTGACCAAGCTGGACGGCACCGCCCGGGGTGGCGTGCTGGTGGCCCTGGCCGAGAAATTCGGCCTGCCGGTTCACGCCATCGGAGTCGGCGAGCAGGCCGGCGACCTGCGTCCGTTCGAGGCCGACGCCTTCGCCCGGTCGCTGGTGGGGCTGGAACGGACAGGGGGCTCGACGATCTAGCTGCCGCTATTTCCCCAGTTGCGGCAGGACGATGTCGCGGGCCTTGGCGACGTCGTCGACGAAGTCGATCTCGGTCCACGGCAGGTCGCTGATGTCGGTGGCGGCGAAGCGGCGGGGTTCGGCCAGGATCAGGTCGCGGATCGCCTCTTCGTATTCCAGGCTGGTCAGGCCCTGGCCGACATACCAGGCGCAGCGGTCCGCCAGCATCGCCGCCGTCGCCGGCGAGAAACGGAAGAAGCCGACCGACTCGCCGTGCCAGTCGTGGGCGTGCTCGGGCTTCTTGCGGAAATCGACGATCAGCCCGCCACTCAGGCAGATCTTGACGGGCTCGTCGCCCGGCTCGATCTCGCGGTCGAGCAGCAGCACATTCTCGGACGGAGCCGACAGCAGCCGGCCGATCATGGCGGGATCGTACAGCACGTCGCCGTCCATGAGGATGGCCGGGCGACCGCTTCGCAGCCGTTCCGCCTGCACCCACAGCGACACCAGGCTGCCCAGGCGGTAGTCGGGATTCTCGATCAGCCGCACCCGGTCGGTCAGGCCCAGCCGCGCCACCTCTTGCCGGATGGCGTCGCCCTGATAGCCGATGGTAAGGCCGATATCGTCGATTCCATGGGCCAGCAGGGCGTTCAGGTGGCGTTCCAGCAGGGTCTGGCCGCCGAATTCCAGAAGAACCTTGGGGCCGGGAATGGCGCCGTCCAGCCGCCGGCCGACACCGGCGACCAGCAGGATGACGGCGGGGGATGATGTCTGGGCGCTGACGCTGGAATTCATCGGGAATTCGTCCTTATGCGGTCTTCATCTCGTCGACGATGGCGGCGATGGCCTCCAGCAGGCGCTGGAAATCCGCCGGCTCGATGGCGCCGATGCATCCGATGCGGAAGCTGTCGGCCCGGCTGAGCTTGCCGGGATAGATCAGGAAGCCGCGCCCGGCCAGGGCGCGGTAGAAGCCGTCGAAGCGGAACCACGGCTCGGCCGGGCTGTGGAAGGTGGCGATGATCGGCGCCTGCACCGCGGCGTCCAGGAACAGGCGAAAGCCCATCTCGGCCATGCCGGCCGCCAGGGTGTCGAAATTGGCCCGGTAGCGCCGCAGCCGGGCCGGCGGATCGCCCTCGGCCTCCAACTGGCGCAGGGCGGCGACCAGGGCGGCGACCACCTGGACCGGCGGGGTGAAGCGCCACTGCCCGTTGGTCTCGAAGCCCTGCCACTGGTCGTGCAGATCGAGGCTGAGCGACGGGCAGTTTCCCTTGGCGGCGGCCAGGGTCCGCCGCTCGATCAGGGCGAAGCCCAGCCCCGGCACCCCTTCCAGGCATTTGTTGCTCGACGCCATGACGGCGGCCACCGGGTGGGCCTTCAGATCGATGGGCAGGGCGCCGAAGCTGCTCATGGCATCCACCAGCAGCGCCTTGCCGTGGCGGCTGGTCAGGGCGGCGATCTCGGCCAGCGGATTGAGCAACCCGGTGGTGGTCTCGCAATGAACCAGCGCCACATGGGTGATGGCGGGATTCTCGGCCAGCGCCCGGTCGACGGAGGCGGGGGAGACCGGCTGGTCCTCCTCCCACGTCAGCACGTCGACCCGTCGGCCGAGGCGGCGGGCGATGGCGGCGATGCGTTCGCCATAGGCGCCGTTGACCAGCACCAGCAGGTGGTCGGCGGGGCCGACCAGGGTGGCGATGGTGGCCTCGACGATGAAGGTGCCGCTGCCTTGCAACGGCACCGCCGCATGGCTGTCCCCGCCACCGGCCAGCGCCAGCAGCCGGCGGCGCATCTCGGCGGTCAGCGCGATGAAGGCCTCGTCGCGCGAGCCCCAGTCGCGCAGCATGGCCTGGCGGGTCTCCAGCCGGGTGGTCAGCGGCCCCGGGGTCAGCAGGATGGCGGGGGCGGCGGTCGTCATCCGGCGGCGTCGCCGGACTGGCTGGCCTGAAGGGTCTGGGCGGCGATCAGCTTGCGCAGGCGCCAGCCGGTCAGCAGCGCCATCAAGGTCGCCCCGATGGCGGCGCCGACCAGCACCGGCAGCAGCCAGTCCAGCCACGCCAGCGGCGCGAACAGGTACAACAGGTCGTCGATGTCGAAGCCGAAGGCGCCGGAATAGGCCTTGACCTCCAGGTTCTGGCGCTGTTCCAGCAGTTCGGACCAGTGGCCGCAGAAGAACAGCGACACCCCGGCGATGACGCCCAGCACGATGGCCCATTCGCCCAGGACTGAGTCGCGGAGGCCGATGCCGATGGCGACGAAGAACACCGGGTTGACGATGTTGTCGACCAGGCAATCCCAGGCCCGGCCCTCCGGCGACGCCATGTTGCCGATGCGGGCCAGTTCGCCGTCGGCGCGGTCGAGAAAGGCCGACAGCAGCCACAGCCAGCCACCCCACCAGGTCCAGTCGGGATCGCCCGGCACCAGCGCGGCGGCGGCCATCAGGCCGGTGATCAGGCGAAGGGTGGTGATGTGGTTGGGGGTGATTCCGGTTCCCACCAGCGGGCGAACCAGGGGGCGGGCCAGCCGATGCGTCCACGAGCCTCCCATCATGACGGTGTCTCCTCTACCTTGGGTGAGGCGGCGCCGGTCAGGCGCCGTCCCTCGATCCATTGCCATGCCATCAGCCCCGGAATCCCCAGGGCCAGTTCGCGGATGCGTTTCAGCAGCGACAGCTCGATGGCGCTTTGCGGCCCGATGCCGAGCAGGCCGCAGACCAGGATGAAGCCGCCTTCCTGGATGCCGAGCGCGCCGGGCACGGCGAAGCCCAGGGCGCGGATCGCCTGTCCCAGGCTTTCGATGATCAGCGCCTCGCGCAGGTCGATCGGGACGCCGACCACGTACAGGGCGGCCCAGACCTCCAGCGCCCCCAGCAGCCATGACATCAGGTGATGCCCGGTCCCCAGGACCAGCCGGCGCGGCGATTTGTACAGCTCGACGATGGCGAGATGCAACCCGGCCACGTCCTCCAGGCCCTTCCAGTTCTGCCGGCGGGCCAGCCGCAGCAGCGCGTTCTCCAGCAGCAGGAACAGCCCCAGCCGTTGCGCCAGGATGAAGGCGGCGACGATGCCGAGGGCCGCCAGCACGCCGCCGATGATCCAGTGGACCGTTCCCATGCTGTCGGGGTTGGCCATCAGCAGTCCCAGGCCGAGCAGGGTGAAGATCACCTGGCTGAGCATTTCCAGGGTGAGATCGACGGTGACGGCGGCGCCCGACTTGTTGAGCGCCACCCCGCGCAGGGCGGTCAGGCGGGCGCCGACGAACTCGCCGCCGATCTGCGCCACCGGCAGCAGGGCGTTGACCCCTTCGCGGATCAGGCGCAGGCCGAGGAAGGACAGGCGTGACGGAACCTGGGGGGACGCCACCACCGTGCGCCATCCCAGGCCGGAGAAATAGCTTTGGGGGAAGTGCATGGCGATCACCAGCAGGATGCCCCAGCCGGCATTGGCGATGCTGGTGGCGATCTCGGCTCCGCCGTACATCATGACCAGGGCGGCGGTGATGGCCAGTCCGACCAGGGTCGACAGGATGGCGGTGGTTTTCATCGGGCGGACGCCTCGCTCAGGAAGTTCCGGAACCGGCGCGCCACCTCCATCGGGCCGATGGTCGGACGCCCCAGCTTGGCCAGCGAGCCCGGCGCGATGCGCGCGTGGATCAGGAACGGACCGGCGCTGGAATCCGCTCGTTCCAGCGCGGCCTCGAAGCCGGACAGGCTGCGGCAGGAGGCGGCGTGGCGATAGCCGCAGGCCAGGGCCACCGCGGCGAAATCAACCGAGGCCGAGACGGTGGCCTGTCCGCCGGTGGAATCGTGGACGCCGTTGTCCAGGACGATATGCAGCAGATTGGCCGGGGCATGGGCTCCGATGGTGGCCATGTTGCCCATCTTCATCAAGGCGGCGCCGTCGCCGTCCAGAACCACCACCCTGCCTGGGGTGTTGAGCGCCACGCCCAGCCCCATGGCGCTGGCCCCGCCCATGGAGCCGACCTGATAAAGATGCTGGGGACGGTCGGCCAGGGTGAACAATTCACGTCCGCATTTGCCGGTGGTGGCGATCACCGCCGTGCGGTCGTCGGCGCGCTTCAGGAAACATTCCAGAATCTCGACGCGGCTGGGCGGGGTTCCGGCGGCGGTGTCGTCGAAGCGCAGGCCGGGAACGGGCGGTCGCGGCGCGGCCGGCGACAGCGGTTCGTCGGCGACGCTGTCCTTGGCCATCACCAGGGCGTAGGAGCCCTCTTCGTCCCGCAGGTGATCGGCGGCCGCCGCCAGGGCGGATGCCAGGGATTCGGGCGTGGTCGGGAACGGCGCGTGCGCCAGCCCCATCAGCGTCAGCAGGTCGTGGGTGATGGCCCCCATCACCGTGTGCTGGGGTTCGTCCGGAATGCCCGGCTGGCCCCGCCAGGTGGTGATCATCAGGGTCGGAATGCGGAAGGGGGCGTTCAGCGAGGTCAGCGGATTGACCGCGTTGCCCAGGCCCGAATTCTGGCACATCACCACGCTCTGGCGTCCGGCCAGCCAAGCGCCGGCGGCGATGGCCACCGCCTCGCCCTCGCTGGTGGCGCCGACATAGCGCAGGCTCCGGTCGTTCAGCACGCCGTTGATCAGGGGCGTGAGGAAGCTGCACGGAACCCCGGTGAAGAAATCGAAGCCGCGGCGTCCGGCCTCGGCAATGAACTCGCGGGCGGTAATCATCGGGTCATTCGGCCAGACAGAAGGAGTTCGGGGCCATCAGGTGAAGTTGCGGGCATCTGCCACGTCGGTCAGGGTGTCCACGTCCAGCCAGTGGGCGGTGATGTAGTGGATGGTCACCGGATATCTGGCCGCCAGCCGGGTCAGCAACAGCGGCAGGTCGGCGGTTTCCACCAGCCCCTCGGCCTTCAGCAGGGCGAGTTCCTGGCGCAGCCATTCGGCACCCTGGGGGCTGAAGCGCGCCAGCCCGATCCATTCGCCCATGGCGGTCTCGGACGGAATCTGCGCCGACATGGAGATCAGGCGCACCGGGGTGTCGTCCAGATAATCGCCCGAGAATGGCCGGTCCGCCACCACCAGATCGCGGTGCGTTCCCGCCGGCTTGGCCTGGGGTGACAGGGCGTCCACCGCCAGCACGATATCGCCCGGCGATTCCAGCACGCCGCCCAGGATATAGTCGCGGAACAAGACGTCGCCGTAGACGACGACGGTCTCGCCGTCGATCATGTCGCCGGCGCAGGCCAGCGAGAAAACCTCGCCGGTCTCGGCGTGGCGGTCGTTGTCGACGGTCTGGATGCCCTTCAGCGTCACCGCGTCCTTCATCGCTCCCCTGACCACCGCGATGTCGCGGATGCCGGCCCCCGACAAGGTGTTGACCAGACGTTGCAGCAGCGATTGCCCCCGGATGTCGATCATGCATTTGGGGCGATGACGGGTCAGCTCGCCGAGATTGCCGGCCGACGCCGCCAGAACGACGGCCCGTGCGGTGGCCTTGCCCGGCAGATAGCGGCGTTCGGCGTTTTCCAGTTCGGCGTTGCCGACCAGATGAAAGATGTCCTTGACCCCGATGACGCGGCCTTCGACCTCGCTCAGCGATTCATCCTCGAAAATCCGCCGGCTGGTTTCGCGCATGGCGGAAATGGCGGACCGGAGATTGTGGTTGGCCCAGATGATGGTCGAAATGCCGGCCTGGCGGAAAACGTCGGTGGGGGTGGCGTAATACATGGTGGGAACGATCACCAGCGGGCAGCGGTTCCGCCATTGCCTGGCGAAGGTCAGGATTTCCCCGGCGTTGGACAATTTGGAATGGATCAGGATGGCGTCGGCGCCGGCGGCGTGATAGGCCTCGGCCCGGCGCAGCGCCTCGTCCATGCCGTGGCCGGAGATCAAGGCCTCGACCCGCGCCACCAGGACGAAGTCGTCGTTGGTCTGGCTGTCCTTGCCCGCCTTGATGCGGCCGCAGAATTCATCGATCTCGGCCAGGGGCTGGCGTTCGCCGATGAAGGAATTGGTCTTGGGGAACAGCTTGTCCTCGATGCAGACCCCGGCGATGCCGCGCTCGCACAGCTTGCGGGTCAGGCGACGGACGTTGTTGAAGTTGCCGTAGCCGGTGTCGCCATCCACCAGAATCGGCAAGGTGGTGGAATCCGCCATGTATTCCAGCACGTCCAGGACCTGGGTCCACGACGCCTCGTTGCTGTCGCGCAGGCCCAGGCTGGCCGATATGGTCAGGCCCGAGGCCCAGATGCCGCGAAAGCCGGTTTCCTCGACGATCTTGGCCGACAGGCCGTTGTGGGCTTCCATCAGGAAGGACAGCCGGGGCGAAAGGATCTCGTTGCGCAGGGCCGCGAATCGGGTGCAGGGAGCGGTGAAGGGCAGGGAGTTCACGGTTTCTCCAAATCCATTTCGAAGTCCGGCGGCCTGGGTGGATGCTCATCCCTCGCTCCGGGGACGGGGAGGCGTCCCGATGTCCGGCGAACCACGCCGTTGCTGGATAAGCAGGCCAGGGCGCCTCCCAGCGGAAGGCACCCCATTGTCCGGGAAGCTATATGACCGCGCCTGTCCGGGCAAGAGACAGTTTCCCGGCATCGCCGGAATGACGGGGGCCGGGGCGGTCCGGTCGGTCTCCGTTCGTCGATTCGGATAAGCTCTTGACCGTGGATTTCACATGGCTTATCCATGCGAATGATGTTGCGAATCGATATCACTAACGTATCGACGGGTGCGGCGGTCGTCGGCCGGAACAGGGGGGATGTTCCTTTCGAGGCAAGGCACTATCTGCTAGACAGGAGGAGGGTCGGCCCGGGCGATGTCGCGATCCGTTTCGATCCGATGCCGGGGTGCCGGCTGACCTAAGGGACGGGGTGGACCGCTGGATGGCGGCGATTGTTCCGGTGGGTGCGATTCTTCGGGTGTCCCGGGGAAATCTACGAATGGGTGTGGCAAGAATGTGTATCGCCTCTCATGTTCCCGGCCGGCTGCGGCTGCGCCATCCGTCCCTGCGGTCGCCGGTTGGCAACGCCGGGATGGCCGCGATCCTCGCCGATTGGGAGGGGGTGATCTCGGTGGAGGCCAAGCCGGTCTGCGCCAGCATCCTGCTCCGCTACGATCCCGCCGTGATTTCGCCGGCCGGGCTCGATGCGCGGATTGTCGCCCTGGTCGAGCCCGGGAAAGCCGGCGAAGACGGGAATCCTCCCGCATCCTCCGATGGGGGACTGTCCCTGTGGACGCTGAACCGTCCGGCCAAGATCGGCATGCTGGTCAGCCTGACCGGGTCGCTGCTGGCGCTGGCGGCGGGCAAGAAATACCACGCCGCCCTGGGGGCGCTTCATCTCGTTTTCCTGCTGGTCCACCTAGCCAACCATCGCAAGAAAATATTACAGTAGGATTGCAATTGAGTGTGTCTCACGACCTTTGGCGCTTTGCCGCCTTGATGCGGATCGCCCATCATATTCCCGGCCGGGTTCGGCTCAAGCTGGGCGATGGCGCCGATGCCGCGGCCGTGGCCGGGGTGTCGTCGTTCACCCGCTCGGCGGTCAATGTCAGGGGCATCCGTTCGGTCAAGGTCAATCCCTTGGCCCGGTCCTGCGTGGTGGAATACGATCCGGACCAGATTCCGCCGTCGGTCTGGCAGGACATCGCCGACGGCCGGCGGTCGGCCCAGGCTGACCGCCTGCTGCAAGCCCTGGCCGAGGGCTGACGCGCCTACTACTGAAAGGGAACGCCATGCATCCATTGCTCACCTTCGCCTCGGGGCTGCTGGCCGGCATCGTCGGCGTCCGCCTGCTGAACAAGACCGCCGCCCCCGCCGCCGCCCGTCTCGAAGGACTTGGAGGCAAGGCCCGCCAGGGGCTTGGCCAGGCGCAGGCCGGCCTGCGCGAGGCGACCATTTCCGGCCTTGCCGCCATCGAGAAGTCCTCGGCCGGGTTGCGCGCCAGGCTGACGCCGACCATGGTTTCGGCGGTCGCCGAGACCGAGGCGGCGCCGGTCAAGGCCCCCGCCAAGCCGCGCCGTCCCCGCAAGGCCCCGGCCAAGGCGACCAAGCCCCCCGCCACCCCCGAAGGCGGAAGCGAGTCGTGAAGCGGAAGCGCCGCGGCCGGATGACGGCCGCGTCCACCGCTGAAATCGGCGCCGCCTTTACCCGCGGTTTCGTGGCGACCGGCCTTCTGAGCGCGCTTCAGGGCCGGGGCCGCGCCGGCGGCCCCCCGCCGTGGCGGAGGATACTGCGCCACTCCGTCCAGGGCGGCGCCGCCCTGGCCGCCGGCACCGTCGCCGCCGAGGCGATCCAGCGCCGCGACTACGGCGTCGGAATCGCGGCGATCATCGCCGGCGGGGCGGTGGTGGCGGCCGCCGAGACGGTCTTGCACTCACAATCCATCGAGGAGAATTGCCGTGGCCAAGAAGAACAAGAAGTCCAGGAAGGATAAGCGCCGCTGGCGGGATCAGCCGGCCGGCTGGAACGGCGCCCCGGCGCAGGGCAACGGCCTGTTCGGCGGTCTGGCGAACATGCTTCCGGGCAAGCCGTCCGAGCAGTTCCTGGTGGGCGCCCTGATCGGCGCTGCCGCCACCTATGCGCTGGCCGACGAGGCCCTGCGCGGCAAGCTGATCCGCTCCGGCCTCAAGCTCTATTCCGAACTGGCCGGCGGACTGGCCGAGATGAAGGAGCAGGCCGCCGATATTCAGGCTGAACTGGCGGCAGAGCAGAACGGCGTTTCGTGATGGTTCCGCGCTGGCTGGCGGCGGTGGAGATCGTCCACCGCCTGCCCGGGCGGGTCCGCCTGCGTTACGTCCTTGAAGCCGGGATGCCGGCCGACGCGGCCGTGCTGGAATCCCAGGTCGCTCAACTGCCGGGCGTGCTGTCGGCGCGGGTCAACCGGCGCGCCGCCTCGGTGGTGGTGACCTTCGATCCCGACGAGACCGATAGCGACGGGGTGGGGGCGGCCGTGGCCCGGCTGTCCCCTCCATCCGGGCCGGCTCCCGCCCGGCGTCCGGCCGGGAATGGCAAGACGGCGGTGGCGGCCAGCCTCGCCACCCTGCTGGGCAGCGGCCTGCTGCCGCCGGCCTTGCGGTTGCCGCTGTCCCTGGCCGGGGCGATGCCGCTGCTGCGGCAGGCGATCGCCGATTACCGCCAGGGGGGAGTGACCTCGCATGTGCTGGAGGGCATGGCGGTGGCCATCTCGCTGGCCCGGTCCGACCATACGGCCGCCAACACCACCACCTTCATGCTGTCGCTGGGCGAATACATGGAGGAATCCATCGCCCGGCGTTCCGACGAGTTGCTGAAGCATCTGCTGCGTCCGTCCAGCGACCGGGTCTGGGTGCTGCGCGACGGCGTCGAGGTGCTTGAGCCCGCCGCCACGGTCGCGGTCGGCGACACCGTGATCGTCGCCACCGGCTCGGTCATTCCGGTGGACGGCACGGTGCTGGGCGGCGAGGCCACCGTCAACGAGGCCGCCATGACCGGCGAGAGCGCCTCGGCGGTCAAGGGACGCGGCGCCGCCGTTCTGTCCGGCACCCTGGTGGAGGAGGGGCGGCTGGCCATCTACGCCGAGCAGGTGGGCAGCCGCACCGCCGCCGCCCGCATCGCCGACTACGTCGAACAATCGCTGCTGAGCAAGAGCGAGGCCCAGTTGGAAGCCTCCCGCATGGCCGACCGGCTGGTTCCCCTGGTGCTGAAGCTGGCCGGCGCGTCGTTCCTGGTTTCCGGCGACTGGCGCCGCGCCGCCTCGGTGCTTCAGGCGGATTATTCCTGCGCCCTGAAGCTGGCCACGCCGGTCGCCTTCAAGTCGGCGATGTACGGCGCCGGGCAGGCCGGCATCCTGGTCAAGGGCGCCACCGCGCTGGAGCGCCTCGCCCAGGCCGACACCTTCATCTTCGACAAGACCGGCACCCTGACCACCGGCATGCTGGAGGTCACCGATTCCGTCACCTTCGATTCGTCCTACACGCCCGAGGACCTGATCTGCCTCGCCGCATCGGTGGAGGAACACTACTTCCACCCCCTGGCCATGGCGGTGGTCGCCGCCGCCCAGGCCACCCACAACCGCCACTTCGATCATCTGGAGGTGCAGTTCATCGTCGCCCACGGCGTCGCCAGCGTCGTCGACGGCAAGCGCATCGTAGTCGGATCGCGCCATTTCATCCAGGAGGACGAGGGCATCGCCATCGATTCCCATCTGGACGTGATCGACCGGCTGTACCAGGACGGCAAGACCCTGCTGTTCATCGGTTTCGGCGGCCGGCTGCTGGGGCTGCTGGCCCTGAAGGACACCATCCGCGAGTCCAGCGCCCGCACCGTCGCGCGCCTGCGCCGGCTGGGGGCGCGCCACATATTGCTGCTGACCGGCGATCATCGCGACCGGGCGGCGGAGCTGTCCGGGCAACTGGGGCTTGACGGCTTCCGCGCCGAACTGCTGCCCCAGGACAAGGCGCGGATCATCGAGGAACTGAGCGCCCGGGGCGCCCGCATCGCCTTTGTCGGCGACGGCATCAACGACGCTCCCGCCCTGGCCGGCGCCCATGTCGGCATCGCCATGCAGAAGGGCGCCGACATCGCCCGCCTCACCGCCGACGTCGCCTTGCTGGAAGACGAGATCGAGCGGGTGGCCGACGCCAAGGAGGCCGCCAACGCGGTGATGGATCTGATCAAGACCAACTACCGGGCGACGGTCGGGCTGAACACCGCCATCCTGGGGGCGGCGGCGCTGGGCCTGCTGTCGCCCATCGCCACCTCGGTGCTGCACAACGGCACCACGATCGGCATCCTGCTGAACGCCCTGCGGCGACACTCAGCGCGGTAGGCCCGCCACCGGGATGCACGGATCGCCATCCTGGGCCGAGACCTCGACCGTGATGTGGCAAAGGTCGGGAATCGGGGCCAGCAGCGCCTTGTAGTGCCCCGGGGGACGCGGATAGTGGGTGACCACCGAGACGATGGCCGCCAGCCGGCCGGGACGGATCGCCCACAGATGCAGGTCGGCGACGCGGTTGTCGGCATCGGCCTCGATCAGGGCGCGGGCCCGGTCCATCAGGGCCGGGGTCTCGGCTTCGTCCAACAGCACCCGCGCCGAGCCGCGCAGCAAGGATCTGGCCCAGACGCCGATGACCAGGGCGCCGATCAGGCCCACCGCCGGGTCCAGCCAGCTCCACGACAGCCACATGCCGGCCCCGAGAGCGACGATGGCCCCCACCGAGGTCAGCAGGTCGGCCATCACATGCATGGTGGTGGCGCGAAGGCTGTGGTCGTGGTGGCGGCCGGTCTCCCCGGTTTCGTCGCGGTGGCGGCCGGGGGGCTCCAGGATCAGGATGCTGGCCAGATTGACCGCGAAGCCGATGGCGGCGACCACCATGGCCTCGCCATAGGCGATCTCGGTCGGGGTGATCAGGCGCTGGACCGCCTCCCACGCCATCATCACCGCCACCAGTCCCAGGAGGACGGCGCTGGTGAAGCCGCCCAGGGCGTCGACCTTGCCGGTTCCAAAGGTGAAATTGGGGTCGCCGGCATGGCGGCGGGCGAAGGCGTAGGCGAACAGCGCGATGAAGAAGGCCAGGCCATGGCTGGCCATGTGCCAGCCGTCGGCCAGCAGGGCCAGCGAGCCGAAGGCCCAGCCGGCGCCGATCTCGGCCGCCATGCAGGCCAGCGTCAGCGCCATGACAATGCGGATGCGGCGTTCGGTCGCGAGGGAATCGGCGGATTCCGCATGGGTGTGCCGATAGCGGTCCATGCAATGGGTGTGCATCTCGGGTCCTTCGCGACGGAAACATCCCAGCATAGCCACATTTTCCCGATGGATGCAATTGCGTGGCGGTCGCATGACTGGTATCTGCACGCGGATTTCCGTGCCAAGCGTCTGGAAACCGGAGCGCATCCGGGGTACACAGACAGCCTGATCTCACTTGCGCGAAGGCAACGCCCTTGAAAGCCGCCGTCATCGTATTTCCCGGTTCCAACTGCGACCGCGACGTCGCGGTGGCGCTGGAGGCCAGCATGGGCGCCAAGCCCCTCATGGTTTGGCACCGCGACACCCAACTGCCCGACCTCGACCTGATCGTGGTGCCGGGCGGCTTTTCCTATGGCGATTATCTGCGCTGCGGCGCCATGGCGGCGCACTCGCCGATCATGCGCGAGGTCAAGGCCAAGGCCGAGGCCGGAACCCGCGTGCTGGGCATCTGCAACGGCTTCCAGATACTGACCGAGACCGGTCTGCTGCCCGGCGTGCTGATGCGCAACCGCAATCTGAAGTTCATCTGCAAGGACGTGCATCTTCGGGTCGAGAACGGCGATACGGATTTCACCCGCGCCTATGGTGCCGGGCATATCGTGCGGTTCCCCATCGCGCACGCCGAGGGCAATTACTTCACCGACGCCGAGACCTTCCGCGCCATGGAGGGCAACGGCCAGGTCGCGTTCCGCTATTGCAGCAGGACCGGCGCCGTGGGCGAGGCCGCCAATCCCAACGGCTCGCTGTCCAACGTGGCCGGAATCTACAACGCGACCAAGACGGTGCTGGGCCTGATGCCCCATCCCGAGCGCCTGGCCGAGGACCTGCTGGGCGGCAGTGACGGCAAGAAGATGTTCGATTCCCTGGTGGAGGCTTTGACGTGAGCACGATCACTCCGGAAATCATCGCCTCGCACGGCATCAAGCCCGACGAGTACGCCAAGATTCTCGACATCCTGGGGCGCGAGCCCAATCTGACCGAGCTGGGCATCTTCTCGGTGATGTGGTCCGAGCATTGCTCGTACAAATCGTCGAAGAAGTGGCTGAAGACCCTGCCGACCAAGGCGCCCTGGGTGATCTGCGGCCCCGGCGAGAATGCCGGCGTGATCGACATCGGCGACGGTCAGGCCGTCATCTTCAAGATGGAAAGCCACAACCACCCCAGCTTCATCGAGCCCTATCAGGGCGCGGCGACCGGCGTCGGCGGCATCCTCAGGGACGTCTTCACCATGGGGGCGCGGCCCATCGCCAACATGAACGCGCTGCGCTTCGGCGATCCCGCCCACCCCAAGACCCGTCATCTGGTGGCGGGCGTGGTCGCCGGCATCGGCGGCTACGGCAATTGCGTCGGCGTGCCCACCGTGGGCGGCGAGACCAATTTCCACCCCAGCTACAACGGCAACATCCTGGTCAACGCCATGACCGTTGGTCTGGCCGACAAGGACAGGATCTTCTATTCCGCCGCCGCCGGCATCGGCAATCCGGTGGTCTATTTCGGCTCGAAGACCGGGCGTGACGGCATCCACGGCGCCACCATGGCCTCGGCCGAGTTCGACGAGAAGTCGGACGAGAAGCGCCCCACCGTCCAGGTCGGCGACCCCTTCACCGAGAAGCTGCTGATCGAGGCCTGCCTGGAACTGATGGCGACCGACGCCATCGTCGCGATCCAGGACATGGGCGCGGCGGGGCTGACCTCGTCGTCGTTCGAGATGGCGTCCAAGGGTGGCCTCGGCATCGAGATGGACCTCGATTCGGTGCCGATGCGCGAAGACGGCATGAGCGCCTACGAGATCATGCTGTCGGAAAGCCAGGAACGGATGCTGATGGTGCTGAAGCCGGGGCGCGAGGCCCAGGCCAAGGCGATCATGGACAAGTGGGAACTGGACTTCGCCGTGGTCGGCCATCTGACCGACACCGGCCGCATGGTGCTGAAGCGCCACGGCGCGGTGGTGGCCGACCTGCCCATCGATCCCCTGGCGCTCGCCTCGCCGGAATACGACCGTCCGTGGACGGCGCCGGCCAAGCGCAAGGTGATCGATGCCCGGGACGTCAAGGTGGTCTGCCCGGCCGAGGCGCTGAAGACCATGCTGGGCTGTCCCGATCTGGCGTCCAAGCGCTGGATCTACGAGCAGTACGACCACATGGTGATGGGCGACACCGTCGGCCGTCCCGGCGGCGACGCCGCCGTGGTTCGCGTTCACGGCACCAGGAAGGCGGTGGCGATCACCACCGACGTCACTCCGCGCTACGTGCTGGCCGACCCCTATGAGGGCGGCCGCCAGGCGGTGGCCGAGGCCTATCGCAACCTGTCGGCGGTGGGGGCGCTTCCCATGGCCATCACCGACAACCTCAATTTCGGCAATCCGGAAAAGCCCGAGATCATGGGCCAGATCGTCGAGGCGATCCGCGGCATGGGGCAGGCCTGCCGCGAGCTGGACTTCCCCGTGGTGTCCGGCAACGTCTCGCTCTACAACGAGACCCAGGGCGCGGCCATCCTGCCCACCCCGGCGGTGGGCGGAATCGGCTTGCTGGAGGATGTCGCCAAGGCGGTGGGCATCGCCTTCCAGGAACCCGGCTCGGCCATCGTGCTGATCGGCGAGACCAAGGGCTGGCTGGGCGCTTCGCTCTATCTGCGCGAGATCTGCGGCAGCGAGGATGGCGCGCCGCCGCCCGTCGCGCTGCACCGCGAACGCCGCGCCGGCGAACTGGTACGCCAGCTGATCGGCGACGGTCAGGTGCTGGCCTGTCACGACGTCTCGGACGGCGGCCTGCTGGTGGCGGTGGCCGAGATGGCCATGGCCTCGGACGGCCATATGGGGGCGTTGCTGGACGCCCCGTCCTCGGTGCCGCTGCACGCCTGGTGCTTCGGCGAGGATCAGGGCCGCTATGTGCTGGAGGTCCGCAACGACGATCTGGCGGCGGTGCTGGAAGAGGCGGTGGAACACGACACCGCCATCCGCGTCATCGGCAAGACCGGTGGCCATGTCATCAGCGTCGGCGGCCGCGCCGTTCCGGTCCACGAACTGGTCCAGGCCAACGAATCCTGGCTGCCCGCCTATATGGGCGCGGAAATGTCGGGACATTGATCCTCTCTCCCCTCCCGCCGGGCGGGAGGGGAGAGTTCTCCGATATCAAATACTTTTGTCCAGTATGTGCCTCGATTTCGCTGGCGCAGCAATAACGCATTGCGGATATCCACAATTGCCGGAATCCGTGAAGTGGCGTCTTCTCCGATCAAAGCAGTAATTTGCGAATAATCCGGAGACGTCATGTTGGACCGAGTCAAATTCGGCACGCGACTACTTGTTTTGTTGATGGCGGCGACCATCCTTCTTGTCGCGGTCGGTGCCGCCGGCATGGCGGGCGGGCGGCGGGTCTCGGCCGGCATCGAGGCCGTCTATGGCGAGCGGGTGGTGCCCATGGGCCAGCTTGCCATCGTGCTGGACGACATTCACCGCATCCGCTCGCTGGTGGCCGACATCCTGCGAAGCGAAAGCCGCCTGACCCTGGAGCGCCTGCGCCCCGAGCTGGCGACGGCCGAGGCCGCCATCGATTCCCTGTGGCGTGATTACAGCCAGGGCGCCTCCGACCACCACGGCGCCGAGGAACTGGCCCTGGCCGGGCAATTCCAGGCGGCGAGGGGGGATTTCCAGAAGGCCACCTCGGAGATTCTGACCCTGTTCGGCGAGGGCGATTATTTCGGCGCCCGCGAGGCCATGGCCGAGGACGCCCAGGCCAGCTATCAGGCGGCGACCAAGGCGATCCGCGCCCTGATGGATCTGGAGATCCGGCTGGCGAAGCAGGAATTCGACAGCGCCATGGTGGCCTATGATTCCGCCTCCACCGCCTCGGTCTCGGTGATCGTGCTGGGGGTGCTGGCCCTGGCGGTGTTCGCACTGCTCATCACCCGTTCCATCACCACGCCGGTCCGGCGGATCATCGGGGTGATGGAACGCCTTGCCGGCGGCGATACCGCCATCGAGGTGGCTGGAACCGAACGCGCCGACGAGATCGGCGATATCGCCCGCTCGGTGCTGACCTTCAAGGAGCACGCCATGGAGGTCGAGCGCATGCGTCAGGCCCAGTTGGAGGCCGAACGCCGCGCCAGCGAGGACCGCCGCGTCGCCCGGGGCGCCATGGCCGATGAGTTCGACGCCGCCGTGCGCGACGTGTTGACGCGGGTGACCCAGGCCACCGGCCAGATGGAGCAGGCGGCCCGCACGCTTCGCGATGTCGCCCGGGAATCCTCGTGCGATGCCGAGACGGTCGAGGTCGCCGCCCGTGGCGCCGCCGGCAATGTCGACAAGGTCGCCGGCGCCACCGAACGGCTGTCCGGCTCCATCGATGAGATCGGGCGTCGGGTGGCGGAATCGGCCGCCATCTCGCGACAGGCGGTCGAGGAGCAGGGGCGGACCAGCGCCATCATGGGGGCGCTGTCGTCCTCGGCCGACCGTATCGGCGAGGTGGTGGGGCTGATCAACTCCATCGCCGGCCAGACCAACCTGCTGGCCTTGAACGCCACCATCGAGGCCGCCAGGGCCGGCGAGGCGGGAAAGGGGTTCGCCGTGGTGGCTTCCGAGGTCAAGACCCTGGCCAACCAGACCGCACGGGCCACCGAGGAGATTTCGGCCCAGATCGCCGCCGTGCAGGACGAAACCGCCAAGGCCGCCGACGCCATCGGCTCGGTCAGCGAGATCATCCGCCGCATGAACGCCATCGCCGCCGGCATCGCCGACGCGGTCGACCAGCAGGCCGCCGCCACCCGCGAGATCGCCCGCAATATCGAGCAGGCCGCCCGGGGCACCCGCGAGGTGGGCGACGGTCTGCAAGGCGCCGCCCGCGCCGCCGCCGCCGCCGATTCCGCTTCCAATCAGGCCTTGTCCAACGCCCTCGACCTGTCGGCCGGCGCCGGCCTGCTACAGCAGGCGGTCAACGCCTTCATCGGCAAGATGCGGACCGCCTGATTCCTGCGTCGGCGGATTGACGGACGGTCAGTGCCGAGTCTTGCACTGGAAGCACAGGCAGCCGCGTTCTTCCATGGACGAGGTGTTGACGAACCCCTCGCACCGGCAGAAGGCGTTGAAGCCGCGAATGTCGTTGCGGGCGGCGCCGGCCTCGGCCGGGCTGACCAGACCGGTGTTCACCGCGATGTGGACGGGAACGTAATCGCCGCAATCGTTGCACAAGGACATGATCGATACTCCCCGGATTCACCATGAGGAGGTCATGCTACGCGCAATGGGGACGTGGAGGAACACTCGGAGGGCGGGGCGGCGTCCCACCCGTCCGAGGCCGCCCGATCAGGCGGTTTCCGCTCGCTCAGGTGGTGGCGACGCCCTTGTCGGCCATCAGCTGCTTCAGTTCACCGCTGGCGGCCATCTCGCGCACGATGTCGCAGCCGCCGACGAATTCGCCCTTGACGTAAAGCTGGGGCAGGGTCGGCCAGTTGGTGAATTGCTTGACGCCCTCGCGCAGGGACGGGTCGACCAGGATGTCGATGCCCTTGAACTTGACGCCCATGTCGCTCAGCACCTGCACCACGGCGGCCGAGAAGCCGCACTGCGGGAACATGGGGGTGCCCTTCATGTACAGCACCACGTCGTTCTCGGAGATGTCCTGGCGAATGCGGTCGAAAGCGGGATTGGTCATGGAGAGAGCTTCCTCGGTGAAAACGTGAATGGCCTAGATGTAGTGAGACGTGCCGCGAAGCGCAACCGGGTTCAGTCCCGGGCGAAATCCGGCGCGGTGTCGGGGGTCGCGGTCTGAAGCGCCAGGGCGTGAAGGTCGCCGCCCATCTTGCCCTTCATGGCGGCGAACACCATCTGGTGCTGCTGCACCCGGCTCTTGCCGCGAAAGGTTTCCGAGATCACCAGGGCGGAATAGTGATCGCCGTCGCCGCGCAGGTCCTCGATGATGACCTTGGCGTCGGGGATGCCCTCGCGGATCAGGGCTTCGATATCGGTGGCTTCCATGGCCATGGCGGGGGGAACTCCTGAAGGGGGTATGATCCGACGGCAGCATATGCGCCGTCGCTCTGGCCGACAACCTTGCTATAACCCCATGATTTCCATGGTTGTTGGACCGGCGATCCCATCCGCCGTCAGTCCGTTGCGCTGCTGGAACTCCTTGACCGCGGTCAGGGTCCGGTCGCCGAACACTCCGTCGGCGGCGACGCCCAGGGCCCGTTGCAGCCGTTCGACGTCGTCGCCCCTCATCATCGGCGAGGTCCGGCGGAGCGCCCGGGCGCCGCCGGCTTGGCCTTCGCCCAGCAGCGCTCCGGTCAGCAGGATTCCCCGGACTTTCAGCGGCAACGGCAGCGCCCAGGCATTTTCAGTGATCAACTGGTTGAAGCAGTCCATGCGATAGACGGACCGTCGCAGCAACGGGTTGGGCGATCCGGCCAGCCAGTCGCGTCTGGTCGCCACATAAGCGGTGGTCCAGTCCCTGGGGGCGGCGGCGGAATCGGGCGCCCTTGCCAGGGTGCGGTCGCGGATGGTTTTCCACGAGCCATGGATATGGCTGTCGTAGACGACGCAGACCGACAGCGGGTCGGGCAGGGACAGCGCCGCCGCCGATTTCAGTGCCGGCAGCCAGTAGCCGTTATCGAACAAGGAATCCTGGCAATCCCGCATCACCGGATCGTCGCCGGCGGCCTTCAGCAGGCCATGCAGGACGGCATCGCTGTCAAGGGCGGGGGTTTTGTTCGCCAGGTCCGACAAATAGGATATAAATCCGGATGTGTGGCGGGCTCCCGGGGTTTCGCAATACTGCCTGATCAGGGCGTGAAGGCCGCCGCTGGCCAGGGTGACCTGGGATCGGCCATAGGTCAGCTGGCCGGAATCGTGCTTTGCATGAACCACGCGGCCGTAATCGCCTCGTGCGCTGCCGGTCTCGAAGATATTGACCACGGCCTGGGCGGTTCTCTTGTGAAGGGACGTTATAGGCATGTCGTCACCATATAGGAATAAAAGCTAAGGCTACGCCGTCCTGGGTGATTTCGCAAGCGGCTTGTGGTTCGTGGGGGCAATGGCGCTGCGGCTGCGCAAGATACGCAGGAAGCCGTTGGGGGCGGCGTTGGGTGCCGTGCCCCCGGGAGGGCAAAAAGGGGGGCTTTTACAGGTGGCATTCTCGGTGGTATAAGGCCCCCGGTTAAGATCGCGTCCTGTGTCCCGGTAGCTCAGCAGGATAGAGCAACGGTTTCCTAAACCGTAGGTCAGGGGTTCGAATCCCTTCCGGGACGCCATTTTCTTCAGCAATTTCAATACGTTATGCAACGCCAACATGGCGGCAGGTCAGTGGAGTTGCCGACTCACACTGACTCACGCGGCTTTCCAAAGCCTAGGAATCTCAATACAATCCACAAAGATCGATTTCTGGTCGGCGACGTGTGACTCACATCTGACTCACAGACTCACACGCGGATGGCCCTCGAATCCGGCTTTTGGGGTGGCGTCATGGGCAAGTTCGAGCGGGATGGATTTACGATCAAAGGCGGTGCCATTCGTCTTTACCGTCGCGGCGATACCAAGTCGGATATCTGGCATGCGTCAGTCACCCGCCCTGACCAAAAAGTGGATCGCTTTTCAACCAAGACATCCGATCAGGTCGAAGCCGGACGTGTCGCAGAACGGCATCTGGACCGCATTCGCTTCGCCGAAGAATACGGCATCCCACTCGACCGAAAGACCTTCCGCCAAATCGCAGAGAGTTGGTACGAGGACATTTTCGCCAGCGATCTCAATGAACGGGACAAGAATAATTTCAGGGGCATCCTTGACCGCTATGTGATGGCCTTTTTCGGAGATCGGGTGATTTCGACGATCAAGAGCAAGGATATCGTTGAATATCGGAAGTGGAGGAAAGATTTCTGGATTTCCGGCCCCGGCAAGGATGTTGCAGAGATTTCTTTCGTCCGTGACGGTCGAACCTACAAACGAAAACCCAAGCGATCCATACCAGCGGCAAGGACATTGGCACGCGAAGATATCGTGCTTCGAGGTGTATTTCAGAAGGCAGTTAGCCAAGGTTATTTGAATGATCGCGAGCTTGCTCACTTCAAATCTGTCGCCGGGAAAGTCAATTCCCGTGGTGCTTTATCCCGCGAGCAGTACCAAAAACTGGTCGCAGCATCATGGGAGCGAAGCATGCTTATCCCAAATGGCCAGACCCTATACTACCGCCAACTATTAGCTGTCTATATTCAGTTCATGGTGATGACCGGTCTTCGCCCTGGCGAGGCTCGGCGATTACGGTTTATGGACATAAAGGACGGATACGTTGTCCTGCAAGAAAGCAAAACAAAAGTGAGAAAGGTTGTCGGCGTAGCCGGTTTCAGCGGGATTATTTCCTTTCTTCACGATGTCCATCAAGCCCTATACGGGAGAGATGTCCATGATGAAGAAGAAAACCCATTTCCAATGCCAACGGATTATCTGTGGAGGGATTATCAAAAGGATGAGCCGATTCACGATTTCAAAAGAAGCTTCAATGAGCTACTCGCATATTGCGGAATAACACATGACGAACACCAAAATGGGAAAATAACAATTTACTCACTCAGGCACACATATGCCCATTTTAGAATTGTTTATGGCGGCGTTAATGATGTCTATTTGCTGGCCCAGAACATGGGAACCAGCGTGCAGATGATCGAAAAATATTATGGCCATCTGGAGCCGCTGCATCGCAAAGACGAATTGAAACGTGTGCATCGAAACTCAGCTTCAGATAAGTTAATGGACAACATAAACGACCTATTTGGCCTGCCGCCATTGGAATTTTGATCGGCATTTTCTCCCGTATATTCCTATTGCTTATTCTCCTCCACCTCACGACATGCCTCAGGACGCCGTTGATGGGCGATAAGGTTCACGCCCGTTCAGGGTGAATGAAGGTGTCTCTGATCCAAACTTGTTTGCCGTTCTGATAGTGCCGCCAATGCCCAGTGCGTGGATGGGGCGATTTCTCGGAATGGCTTCCTTCTCGGGTGACTTCTTCTGGTTCGGCTTCGGTTGGCCCGTTGTCGGGTTCCATGGCCATGAACCTGAAATTCCAGTTGTCCTTACCCGGCAGGCGAGAGATTTCGATAATTCCGATCATGCCGGAAACGGGGCGGAAATTCTCCATGCTGCTAAACAGCCAAGAGGTAAGGTGAACCACCTGTGACCCACCCGCCGCTTTAAGGTGGTGGTTTTCCATGATCAGTTTCCGCAAGCAGTCTTTAATGATACGTCGATCTTCGACGGGACCGCTTTTGCACCAACGGGTTTGGGTGTCTCTCACACCATAATTGTATTCGTCTACGGTGATCGGTGCGTTAACAGTGGCTTTTCCAAAGCGAACCTGAAAAACGATCTTTTCAGGGTTATTCTTGGTCAAATCAAAAACGATGTCGTCATTGTCCTTCAAGGATGGTTTAGGAACATAGTTCTTATCAGCCTTGATCTTCAGCCATTCGTCAATGGTTACGCCTTGCTTGGCAGCACGACGTTTTTCATAATCTATATCCATGATCGTCACTCCGTTCAAAGTGCGATCATATTAGCGACAAGAATGTTGCATGTCAATATGGTGCGACAAACATATTTCACACTTAATGTCAAACATTTTTATAATCTGATTATAAGAATCTTTGAAACAACTGCAAATTTCGTGCGTTATGCGGCCTTAAAAACTCCAACGAGTGGATCAGCCAAGCTCTCTTCGGATTCAAGTCAGGTTTTAAAATGTGAACATGAGTTTGACGCTGCCGCAGTTCGGGCGGGATCGAGAGGATCATGATGATTGGCCTGAAAATGAGAAAGCCCGCGAAGGTATGATCCTAAGCGGGCTTCTCGGTATGCCCAGTGGGCATTGTTCGCGTCAAACCCTTGCGGGTGCTTACATTTTCCGTATGCCACGAGGGCATTGTTCACAGGTAACCCCATTCGGGGTGTCTACGCACCAATCATTTAACTGACGAACCCCATTGGGGTGTTTACCAGTTACCCTCATGAGAGGGTAAGACCCTTGCGGGTGTCTTGTTTGCTGCTACTGTTACCCTGACGTGGTAAGATCGCTTCAACAATTGTGTTTATATCAGACAGACAATGTGTCGTCAACATGTTTTTGATGTGTATCTTCTGCGATGCGACCTTTGGCGTTTTAACATCATCTTACAAGCTTTCGATTTATAAGAATCTTCATTCAAGGAAGTCAGACAGCTTCATCGACCATCAAAAACTCTTCGCATTCAAAGCACTTTAGGCG
Source organism: Magnetospirillum sp. SS-4 (assembly GCF_902729425.1). Taxonomy (GTDB): domain Bacteria; phylum Pseudomonadota; class Alphaproteobacteria; order Rhodospirillales; family Magnetospirillaceae; genus Phaeospirillum. The sequence continues at coordinate 24,891 of NZ_CACVCH010000065.1, forward strand.
ATTTGAGAGGGTGATAACAAATGTAATACCGCCACAATGCGGGCATGGGCGAGCGTAATCATCTGGGTCGCGTTCAATTTCTTTTTGGTGATTAGCGATTTGTGATTCGTGAATGGTGCTCATGATGTCTCCTTGATAAACAGTTTGCCGTGAACTATTTATCAAAGATGCATGATTTTGCTGCAAATGCAGGAAGGCTGGCGATATCAGTGTAAATCAGATGCTCGGACTGCTGCATTTGCTGCATCACATGATGCTTTGATCGCAAAATAATCTGATTTGTTACTGAACCATGCGGTGACCTGGGTGACCACATGAGCAAAGGCGACCTCAAGGTGCTTCTTGGATAGCGATCCGCCGCCGGGATCGGTCAGCCGCGTATGGCCTGAACATTTCAGCAATGACATTTTTAGGATGGCAAAGCCTTCTTCATCGACCTCGTAGGTTCGATGCCACGGGAAAATCTCGGCAATAATTTCCAAACGGCGGTCAATGTCCTGCTGTGGGTCGTAGATTCTGGCGTTCATGATGGATACCTCACTTTCGGAGGTATTTATCCTGCGGGTGCAGTCTGGTGGCCGAGCGTCGGGGTATCCTGGCGTTGAGGCGAAGGGGGCAGCCAGTCTCTGGGGATTGTCCGCTTCTCCGACTCCACCATGCTTCAGGTTGCGTTCGTTCGGATCGCCACGCTGCACCGCAAAAGATCGTTGCAGCGTTAATTATTATTTAACCCGAACCTATTCGGAGGTATGATTTATACACCATTAGTATGATGGCGACCCGTGTTGGGCGGGGAAGGAGTCCAAAATGTGCGACACCTTAGCCGAAGCCCCCATGGCG
>NZ_CACVCH010000068.1 GCF_902729425.1 Magnetospirillum sp. SS-4
GCACCCTGTTAGAGAAAACGCTACCTTCCTACCCCAAGTCATTCGAGGATCGGAATTCGCGTTGGCGCGCCCCCCACCAGGGCTGGAGATGGGGCTGTAAGATCAAAGCACAGTGTTCTATTTCGTGCGCAGAAATCCTCGTGCTCGAAAAGGATGGCAGGCAAATTCGGTTTGACGGCGGTCTTATTCGCCAGATACAAAAGTATGGGGGCTGTTGCCGCCATTCCAGCTCCCACCGGCCGATCGGGCCGCCTTCGACAGCCATCCCGGTCGGCCATTTGCTTGGGAGGGGACAATTGGGTCGTTTCGGGATATCGTCCGTCGATACTGCACGGCATCGCCGTCGCCGTCCCGCGCCATGGTTTGGTTGGATCGCATTGGCCGCCGCTGTTGCTGGGATTGTGGCTGTCTGGGTCCGATAACCGAACCAAAGGTTCCGATTCCCGCCGCAGGTTACGGGCATAGCGACGATGATTTGGCCGGATAACGTCCATGGCCGTGGTGTCGTCGCGCGGTGAGCGCAAACTATTGTATGGGGCTGGGTCACCATTCACATGGTTTCTAAATTTTATTCATGCCCTTGTGGTATTGCTTTGCAAGTAAGCCCCACAATCGGCTCGGCACAACCACAAAAAGGGGCATCCTCTACTTTTTAAGAACCTTTTGAGCCCGCATGGGGAGAGGAAAGAGTTTAATGTTTCCGGTCAGGAAGATCATATCCGGTGAGGGCGATATCGGAGAGAGGGTTGCTGCCGTTCACAATCATATAAAGCGACTGCCCTGTTGCTCAGGCATCTCAAGAATCGCCATTGCCGTATATGACAAAGACACAGACTTGATCAGTACTTCGGCTTTTTCCGACGACAATGACGTAACATTTTCGCTTTATTCGGCGCGTTTGGGCGACATCACGTCACTCAACGAAATTATGGTTAGTGGCGAGCCGCGTGTGATTGATGATCTCCTGCTCTCCTATGCATCAAAATCACCACACTCGACAGAAATATGCCAAATCGGCGTCCGTTCAAGCATTACCTATCCAATTCATTCAGATGGCAATCTGATTGGTTTTCTATTTTTTAACTCCACTATTCCTTCATATTTCTCAAATGACGTTGTTCGGGAGATATCGCCATTTGCCGCTTTGCTGGGATTGATGATCGCAAATGAGATTGCGCCTCTGAAAGCGGTCAAGGCGGCGGTCGAGATCATTCGCGATGTTGCCTCGTTGCGTGATGACGAGACGGGATCCCATCTCCTCCGCATGTCCTCCTATGTGCGGCTGATCGCGACCAAACTCGCCAAGAAATACAAGTACCCCGACGAATGGGTCGATATGTTGTCCCGTTGCGCCCCGCTTCACGATATCGGAAAGATCACTGTCCCCGATCATATCCTCCATAAGCCCGGAAAACTGGAACCCGCCGAACGGCTGACGATGCAGCATCATGTTCAGGCCGGCATTGAAATCGGCGAGAAGTTGCTGCATGCGTTTGCGTTCAACGACGAGCGTATCAAGACGATGATGCGTGAGGTCATATCCGAACATCATGAAACGCTTGATGGTGCCGGATACCCGAATAATCTGACGGATGAAACAATTTCAGTGGAGGCCCGGATCGTTGCGATTGCCGATATATTCGACGCGCTGACAACGGAGCGCATCTACAAGGCTGCATGGCCCCTCGAGAAGGCTATTGACTATATGAGATCGCTTTCTGGTGTTAAGCTTGATCAAGAGTGTGTTGATATATTCTTTTCCGATATTGACGAGATACTTGAAATCAGAAGACGGTTTCCTGATGTGGCTGCCTCGTCCGCAGGTCCAGACAAGATAACAGCTGGTGGAGGATGAACATGTCCACAACTGAAAAACAAGACGTGTTTCCATGGCGCTCGGCGTTTGAGGTCGGGATAGGAAGCATTGATGAGCAACACAAAAAGCTTGTTGATTTGATCAACGCTCTTGCCACTCAGACAATCTATGGTGATGGCCCTGTTGATGCAGATGCCATATTCGATGAACTGGTTTCCTATGCCGATTTTCACTTTAGTGATGAGGAGGCTGTCTGGCGGTCTGCACTAGCGGGAGACGGCTGGCTGACGGGCCACCAAGAATCACATCTGGAATTCGTCACAAAGATATCAAGTATACGAAAAATATACTTGGAAAACAAAAGTGATGCCGCGATTGATGATGTTCTATCATTTCTAACCCGTTGGCTGGCGCTACATATTCTCGAAAGCGACCAGCGTTTGGCGACGGCCGTGCTGGCGGTTCGTTCTGGGAAATCTCGCGAGGATGCGAAGGTCATTGCGGAGCAAAAAATGACCGGCGCGATGAGGATGCTGATCGAAACCATCCTCTCCATGTATGAAAACCTATCAAGCCGGACGTTGAATCTGATGCGGGAGGTCCACAATCGCCAGAAGGCCGAGGAGGCTCTGGAGATGCTCTCCCGGAAACTTACCGATTCAAATACCGACTTCCAGCGCTTTGCCTATATCGCATCACACGATCTGCAAGAACCCCTGAGGATGGTCACATCGTATCTGGGACTGCTGGAAAAGCGCCATGGAACCGTTTTTGACGATGAGGGCCGCGAGTTCCTGCACTACGCCACCGACGGTGCCCAGCGCATGTCTCAGCAGATTCACGATCTTCTGGACTATGCGCGGGTGGAGAGCCAGGGCCGGGAATTGGATCCGATTGAAACCACTTCGGTGATGGATGAAGCTTTGGCCAACTTGTCCATCACCATCGCCGAAACTGGTTGCAATATTGAGGTGGAGCAAAAGGAATTCCCTGTGGTGTTGGGGGATCGCGGCCAGTTGGTGCGGGTGTTCCAGAATCTGATCGGCAACGCGATCAAGTATCGCGATTCCTCCCGACCTACCGTCATTCGGGTTGAGGTGGAAAGAAGCGGTGACGAGTGGGTGTTCGCGGTTGGAGACAATGGCATCGGCATCGCGCCCGAGTATTTTGAACGGATATTCATGATCTTTCAGCGGTTGCACGGGCAGGCTGAGTACAAGGGCACCGGCATCGGGCTGGCCATCGTCAAGCGCATCGTCGAGCGGCATGGGGGGCGGATTTGGGTGGAATCCGAACCGGGTAAGGGAGCGAAGTTCTTCTTCACCCTGCCGGATGACACGGCCGTCAGCACGCAAGCCCAACATCCATCCCAGGATCAATTACAAATTTGAACTCGTTGGACTCGTCCATCCGGGAATATCGCGCTATGGTTTCCCACGGATGGTACGACACTTGAGGGGGGAATGACGACCACCATGGGCATTCTTGACCAGAACATCGACTACGACCGCCCAGTAAAGCTGGCCGACGGCATCTTCTGGGTCGGGTTCGCCGATTTGGAGGGCCGCTTACAATGCAATCCTTACCTGATTGTGGATGGTGACGAGGCCATTTTGATCGACGGCGGTTCGCGCCCAGATTTCAGCACCGTGATGCGCAAGGTCTTGCAGACCGGGGTGTCGCCGAAGCAGATAAGCCACCTGATCTATCAGCATTACGACCCCGATCTGTGCGGCTCGATCCCCAACCTGGAAAGTCTCATCGATTCAGCCGACTTGAGGATCATCTCCCATGCTGAGAATAATCCGTTCATCCGGCACTATTCCGTCCGTTCGGAGCTCATGTGCATCGACGGCCTGGAGCGGAAGCTGACCCTTCGCTCGGGCCGGACCCTGCGGTTCTTCCGTACCCCCTACGCCCATTCGGCAGGAAGCTTCATCACCTATGACGAGACCAGCGGTATCCTGTTCACCAGCGATCTGTTCGGCAGTTCCGGTGCCTTCAGCGACTGGCGGCTGTTCGCTGATTTCGACCACAAATGCTTGGCCTGCGAGGCCGCGTGGCCGGAGCGTCCTGACGAACCCTGCGAGGACATAGGCACCCCCTGCCCATGGAGCGGCATGCACTATTTTCATCGCAAGGTCATGCCGGGCAACCGGCATCTCCGCCATGCCATGGCAGTGATCAAGTCCATCGGCGCGACCATGGTGGCTCCCCAGCACGGTTCCATCTTGTATCGGGTCGAGGACATCGAGGCGGCCATCCAACGGCTACAGAGCATGGAAGATATCGGCATCGACGGCATCGCCGATGCCGCCTCGGTTCCGGGGTGAGGTGGCGGGATGCCGAAATTCGACGGGATCGACTTCAAGCTTGAAACGACCATCGGCCATTCGGTCGGCGCGCTGGTCTCCACGGTGTTGGAGCAGCAGGCGCGGCTGGCCGACCAGCGGATTAACCAGACCCTGCTGACCGAGCTGGTGGAGCAGTTTGTTCAGTCGGAACGGAAATTGGCCGAGGCTCACGCCACCGTTCTGGCCATGTCGCGCAGCGATGGCCTGACCGGCATCGCCAACCGCCGCTGGTTCGACGAGTCATTGGCTACGGAACTGGCCCGCGCCATCCGCTCCAAGACCCGGATCGGCCTTTTGCTGATGGATATCGACTGCTTTAAGCTGTTCAACGACAATTACGGCCACTCCGCTGGAGACGACTGCCTGCGGGCGGTGGCCCAAGCGGTGCAGGACATCGTTAAGCGCCCGCCCGATCTGACCGCCCGCTATGGCGGCGAGGAACTGGTCTGCATCCTGCCTGACACCGATGCCGAGGGGGTGGAGAGGGTGGGCAATGCCATCCTTGATGCCGTTCGTAGCTTGGCCATTCCGCATGCCTTTTCCAAAGCCATCGACATTGTCACGCTGAGTAGCGGCGGCGTTTCAATCATCCCCGAGGAGGGGATGACGCCCAAGCAAGTGATCGAGGCGGCGGATGCCATGCTGTACATCTCCAAGGAGGCCGGCCGCAATCGCCTGACCATGGCCCCCGTGTACCCCCCCGTGATTGAGGCCGCGCCATGACGGATGCAGCGGTGGGAACCTCTGTCCCCGCCGTGGCACGGGGCCGCCAGGTAACATTGCGCTGGTTCATCAGCCTGCGGGTAGCCATCGCGACCGGGCTATGTTGCGTGATCCTGCTCACCATCGTTACGCAGGTCATCCGGGTTCGGTTGTATGGGGATGCCACGGAAAGAGTACGTGCTGCCGCCTTATCGGCCAGCGATCACTTGAATGATGAGTTGTACGAGCGCTTTCGTGACGTGAAGATCGCCGCTGAATTCCTCTCGGCCCACCCCATCGAGGAGACCGACTGGGACAAGGCTATCGAGCACTTCCAACGGGATTTTCCGGACTATTCATGGATTGCCCTGGTTGCCCCGGATGGCATGGTGCAAGTCGCCAATCGCGGCCTGCTGGTGGGCCAATCGGTGGCGGCCCGCCCTTGGTTCAAGCCGTCGCTGAAAGCCCCCTATATCGGAGATGTCCACGAGGCCGTCCTGCTGAGTACGTTGCTGGGATCGGGTTCCAATGGACAGGAGCTACGTTTCGTTGATTTCGGCATTCCGCTCCACAACAAGGGCGGAAAGGTGATTGGGGTGTTCGCCGCGCACCTCAACTGGTCATGGGCCAAATCAGTACTGGAACCCTATGAGGCATCTCCCATCCATGGGGCGTTGCGGGATTTAATGATCCTCGACCTGAATGGAATTGTGCTGCACGGCCCGGAACACCTTCGTGGAAAGAAATACGATGTCGCATTGCCGAGCGATGGTGTTCTCGGCGGCGAGGATTTCGAGGGGCGGGTCTACGCAGTAGCGCGGGCCAAAAGTCATCACCACTATCCCGGCCTGGAATGGAGCGTGGTGGTTCGCGCCCCCGATGTTGCCATCTATGGTCTGGCGAATGCCCTGCGGGATTCCATCCTGTGGGCGGGTATCCCGGTTATGGCTATTTTGTTGCTCACCGCCTTGCTGATCAGCCGTCGGATCGCATCCCCCATCGAGACCTTGACCGATGCGGTGACCCACCACAGAGCGATCCCCACCATTGGCACTTATCGCGAGGCAGCAGAACTCGCCCAGGCGTTCGAGACCCTGCTGGATGGCTTGCGCCATAACCAGGCGAAGATCGAAGCCGAGGTGGTGGCGCGGACCAACGAACTGCGCGATTTCCTGAGGGTGGTCGATGCCCATGCCATCGTCAGCATGGGCGATGGTGACGGCGTCATCACCTATGCCAATGATCATTTCTGCAAAATCACCGGCTATGCCCGCGAGGAGTTGCTGGGCCACAACCACAGCATTGTCCAGTCAGGGCGGCACAGCGACGCCTTCTATGACGAGATGTGGATGACCATCGCCGGAGGCGGTGTCTGGCAGGGCACCATCTGCAACAAGACCAAGGATGGGCGGGAATACTGGGTCCGCAGTACCATCGCGCCTACCAGCAACGCGGATTCGCCGCATCGCTACATCTCCATCCGCACGGACATCACCGAGGTGATCAACGACCGTGAACGGTTGGCGGCCCTGAACCGTGAATTGGGCCTGTTCAAGAAGATCATCGAAAGCACCACCGAGGCGGTCACCGTCACCGATTCGGACGCGCGGGTGATCTATTCCAATCCGGCGCGGGAACGGTTGTACGGGCAAACGGCCACCGAGATGATCGGCACCACGCTGTATGATGCGATCCCCTCATCCGCCAGCCACATGGTTCCGCTTATCCTGAAGGGGATTGAGACCGGAACGGGATGGTCAGGCAACTTGCCGATTAAGCGCCATGACGGCACCACCTTCGTGTCGTCTTCCAATATCGGCGTGGTCAAGGACGAGGAGGGACGGGTTCAGTTCATCTTTAATGTCTTTCGGGATTTCACCTCCGAACTGGCACGGCGCATGGAGTTGGACAATGCCCGCCATGCCGCCGAAGCCGCCAACCGGACGAAGTCGGAATTCCTGTCCAGCATGAGCCACGAACTGCGGACGCCGCTGAATGCGGTGCTGGGCTTCGCCGAGGTTCTGCTGGCGGCAACCGATAATCCCCTGACCGACAAACAACGGAGCTATGTCGGCTATATCCTGTCCGGCGGCGCTCATCTGCTGGAACTCATCAACGAGGTGCTTGATCTGGCTCGGATCGAGGCCGGCGGCGTGATGCTGGAGGTGACGACGATCCAACTGCGGTCGGTGATTGACGAGAGCCTGTCTCTGTCCAACACCATCTTTGCCAAGTATGAGGTCGCACCGGTGGATGAAACCACCGACTGCGATGCCTTGGTGCTGGCCGATCCGTTGCGCGCCAAGCAACTGATCCTCAACCTGCTGTCCAACGCCGCCAAGTACAATCGCCGGGGCGGCACGGTCACCGTCTCCTGCGAGAACGTCGAGAGTGGGTTCCATCGGCTGACCATCGCCGATACCGGCAACGGCATTCCGGATCGTAAACAGGATCAGTTGTTCAAGGCCTTCAGCCGGTTGGGCGCCGAGGCCACCGAGATCGAGGGCACCGGCATCGGACTTGTCCTCACCAAGACCCTGATCGAATCCATGGGCGGCCGTATCGGCTTTTCCAGCGTGGTCGGCGAGGGTAGCCGCTTCTGGCTGGACTTCCCGCTGAGCACCGACAGCCTGCAAGCACCCTCCACCGTCACCGAAGACACCTCGGCACTGCATTACTGCGTCGATGATCGCCTCGTGCTCTACATCGAGGACAATGCCGCCAATATTAGCCTGATGGAGGCTCTTTTCCACCAACTCGTCCCCATGCGGCTGATCACCGCCACCAATGCGGAAGACGGACTGGTTCTGGCGGAAAGCAACCAGCCGGATGTGATCCTGCTCGATATCAATCTCCCCGGCATGAACGGTTTCGACGCGGTCGCGCGTCTCAAGGAGAACGAGGCAACCCGCCACATCCCCGTGGTGGGCTTCAGCGCCAACGCCACCGGCGAGACCACAAAAAGGGCGCTGGCCAGCGGCTTTGGTGATTACCTCACCAAGCCGATCAAGTTGTCAGCACTTCTTCGCTCCTTGAACCGCATGATGGAGGCCAAGCATGCCGGTCACGAATGACGATCTTCGCGCTTCCTCCATCCTGATTGTCGATGACGAGCCTGCCAATGTGGCGTTACTGGAAGCCACGCTCGCAAGGGAGGGCTATGCCAATCTGGTTTCCACCGGTGATCCCCGCCAAGTTGAGGAGCTTTGCCGGACACACGATTTCGACATAATCCTACTCGATATCCGTATGCCCCATATGAGCGGCATCGAGGTGATGGAGAGGCTCGCCGCCAAACTGGTGGAAGGCGACTGGTTGCCGGTGCTGGTGCTGACCGCCCAGACCGATGACGAGACCCGCATGAAGGCGCTGACCGCCGGGGCGCGGGACTTCGTCAACAAGCCGTTCAAGCGGTGGGAGGTGTTGCTACGTATCCGCAACCTGCTGGAGACGCGCCACTTCTATAAACGCCAGCGGGTCCGGGCCGACGAGTTGGAGAAGATCGTCCGCGAACGCACCAAGGAGGTGCGCGAGACCCAATTGCAGATCATCGAGCGCCTTGGCCGCGCCGGTGAATACCGCGACGAGGAAACCGGCATGCATGTGATGCGTATGAGCCACGCCAGCCACCAACTGGCCTTGGCCGCCGGCCTCGACTCGGCCACATCGGAACTGATTCTGTACGCCACCCCCATGCACGATGTGGGCAAGATCGGCATTTCCGATCTGATCCTGCTCAAGCCTGGCCGGCTCGATCCCGAGGAGCGCAAGATCATCGAGGCCCACCCCGTCATCGGTGGTGAGATCATCGGCGAGCATGGTTCTGAGCTGCTGACCATGGCCCGCAACGTGGCGCTGTATCATCATGAGAAATGGGACGGCACCGGCTACCCCCATGGCCTTAAGGGCGAGGAGATCCCCATTGAGGCACGCATCGCCAGCATCTGCGATGTGTTCGATGCCCTGACCTCGCCACGGCCCTACAAGGAGGCATGGCCGCTGGAGAAGGCGGTGGCCTTGTTCAAGGGGGAGACGGGCAAGCACTTTGATCCTAAGCTGGTGGAGGCTTTCCTCTCTATCCTGCCCAAGGTGGTCGCGCTGAGGGAACAGTTCGACGGGTGAGTGAAATTGGATCCCGCCGTCGAGAGCGGCTTGGCCAGAATGCTAACGGAGAACGCACATGAACACCCAGCTAAGGCACGCCGTGATTGTCGAGGACAACGCCCCGATGAGGGAGCTGATCCATATGGTCTTGGAAGCCTGTGGAGTTTCAGACATCGTCATGGCGGCCAATGGCGCCGAGGCCATCGCCGCCCTTCAGTCCTCCGGAGCTGACATCGTCTTCATGGACTGGCAGATGGAAGTCATGGATGGACTGGAGTGTACCCGTCTCATCCGGTCGGGCATCGACGGCATAGATCCCAAAACCATCATCATTCTGGTAACCGGAATGATTGGCGAGAAGAACGAGGCGACGGCCTATGCCGCTGGAGTCGATCTCTTTCTAGAGAAGCCGGTTTCCATGAAGAAGTTGCGTGCCGGAGTGGAAAAGGTTCTGGGACTGCAGAAAGCGTGAGAAAGAGCCACAATCCTCGTCCGATACCTGGCCGGACGGGATGGATGTGTTGCTTGGAGATCGCCTTGGAAATGGGGAGCGGAATGGATCAAAACCTTGTGTATCTGGCGGATGGGTCTGGGACGTGAATCGTTCCTACGAGAATGTGCGTCTGGCCATCTGTGCCTCCAGCTCGATGGTTCGGGTCGGAATGAAGACGGCTCTTTACGCCCTCGGTTTCCGCGACATCATCGACACCGCCAGTTACATCAAGATCCATGACCTGCTGGAGCAGGACGCGCTCGACCTGATGGTCACCACCGACGAGGTCGAGGGCAATGATGTCGGCTTCCTTGTCCGCGAGATGCGGAACCGCCGCTTGGGATCCAATCCCTTCGTGGTAGTGATCATGCTGATGTCCTCCGCCGACGCGGATCTGGTGAAACGCGCTGCGGATGCCGGAGCCAACGATCTGTTGCTGATGCCGGTTGCCCCGGCCCAAGTGCTGGGACGCATCGCCAACATCGCCCAAGGGCGCAAGCCCTTCGTCGTCACCTTTGACTACACCGGCCCGGATCGCTTCGGCACGGAAATGCAGGTCAGGAACCCTGCGCCCCCGTTCATGGTGCCGAACCCGTTGCTGGCCCGCATGGTCGGCGGAACCGGCGGCACAGGTTTGCAACAGTCGATCCAAGAGGCGGTGACCCGGCTTGATCGGATGAAGGTGCGGTGCTCGGCCAACCAGATCGTCTGGCTGTCCTCCAAAATCGTCACTGACATCCGTGAAAGCGCGACCGGCCTCCCCGAGTTGACGGCCCTCATTGCCCGACTGGTCGCCACCGCCGAAGGCTTGGTCACGCTGTTGAAAAGCGTCGGTGCCGAAGATCGGCAAATCGAACAGGTCTCCGCCTTGCTGGCGACCGCCCGCGCCGTCAATGCCGCACACCTTGAGGCCGCGACTGACGTTGTCGAAAGGATGCATTCCGATGCCGCCGTCATCGGCCAAATGCTCGGCCATGTCGGCACCGGTCGGCAGGCGAGGCTTATGCTGACGGACGAATTGCGTGTCGGCCATGCCGTCATCGACCAAGACCATGAACGGCTCATCGACATCATCAACGCCTTCCATGAGGGCGTGATCGCCCAGAGCGGGAATGACGTTCTTCACCAGACCCTGAAGAGATTGCTTGAATACGGACGGGAGCACTTCGTCAGGGAGCAAGGCATACAGCGAGAATGCAACTTCCCTGAAGCCGTCCACCATGCGAAGGAGCACGCCGACCTGCTGGCGCAGATCAAGGAGAGGGCGCGGTCATACTTTGTTGACAAATCAGTTCCCGTTGACGCGAAGGCCCTCGACGACATGTCCTATTTTCTGAATCAGTGGCTAATGGGGCACATCGCGAAGTTCGACCTGAAGTTGTGGGACTGGGTTGTTAGGTGAATCTGAGTGGCTTGGCCTTGCTGATTGGCGCCCATTACATTAGTATATGCTTATATTGCGCTGCAGAGCATGCGTGAATGAACTGTTCTTCCGTCAGGATGCGGCAGGAATAGAGGAGTGCCGGATATGCTCAAATTCTCTGAAGACATGCGCATCGGCCATCCTGTCATCGATGCCGACCATCTGCGGTTGATTAAGATCATCAATCAGTTTGCCGATGTATCCGCCGTGCATACCCTTTTTGACGGGTCGGCGCCGAGCGACTGCGCCAAGATAATGCACGAGACCCTCAGGTCATTGATCGCATATACGAAGGAGCATTTCGCGAGGGAGGAGAAGATCCAGCGCGAGTGCATGTATGCGTACCATGAGATGCACGTCCATGAGCATCACGCGCTGGTGATTCAGCTGGAGGAAATAGCCCGAACTTATTTCGTCAGGAAATCGAAACGGTTAGATGGAAAGGCCCTTGCCGAACTGAAGGAATTCATGAATTTCTGGCTTGTGAACCATGTGATGAAGTTTGACGTCAACATGCGTGAATGGGTTTGCCCGAAGGAGTAGTCCCTAATATTTTATTTGGAACATGGTTTATTTGTTGCCGTCAAATGGGGCGACCCCCAACTGGGAGGGAGTGCCTATGCGCAAGGCGATCTTTTTCCAAAGAACCTACGACGAAACCCTGGAGCTCTTGGTCGAGGCCAGCAACTATGTGCGTCTCGACGAGCGGCGGGAGCGGATGCGTGTCGGCACCAACATCGGTAGCCGGATCGTCGTATCCCCCCGGTGACGGCCGCCTGTTCGAGCGGCCCTTGATCTGAGATTCTGCCAGCCTGATTGGCATTGGTGGTGGCGGATGTGTCCACAAATTCGGTTATGGACAGAAGTTTGGTGGTTCGGCGTCATAACCGGTCATGGCCGGAGGCGCTGAAACTGGAGATCGTCGCTGCGACGTTCGAGCCGGGAGCTTCGGTCGCGGCGGTGGCGCGACGCTACGAGGTCAACGCCAATCAGCTCTTTACTTGGCGGAAGCGATTTGGCCCGCCCGGAATCGACACGATGACTCCAGGCCTGGTGCCGGTGGTGCTGACAGGGGAGCCACTCCCGCTCGCGGCCTCCATCTCCCCGGATGATCGGATCGAGATCGAACTGGCAGGCGGCTAGCCGCCCACGTCGAAGGGATTGATGATCTGGGTCATGGGAAAGGCTCCGATCAGACGGTGGCGCGGGCAACCAGCCCCACGGTGGCAAGCTGGATAATCTTGGCTGCTCGTTCGGTCGGCTGATCGACCGAGGCGTCGAACACCAGGGCGGCATCGGCCAGGATGACGGGGCCGCGGGCGGCGATCAGGCCGGTGACGGCGGCATCGGTGGCATCAACGGCTTCCAGCAGCACGCCGATGGCGGTTTCCGCCCCTTCGTCCCCCACCACCTCGGCGGCGGGGGATAGACGGAATTCGCCGCTGGCGGTGATGCGGCCCAGCACGGAACCCAGGGGATAACTGGTCCCCGCCTTCAGGGTGACGGTCTCGCGAGTGTAGCTGGCGTTCAGTTCAAACTTCAGCAGATCGCCCAGGGTGGGCGAAGCGGTCAACACAGGCATGGCAGCGTGTCCTTATTTCCGGGCGGCGGCCTCGCGGGCACGCCGGACGATGGGGCTTTCGGTTTCGGACTTGGGGGCGGCTCCCGCCGGAGCGGCGGCGACCACATCGGTGGCCTCGGAGCGCTCGGCCAGTTGCTCCAGCACGGTGCGACGCAGCGCCTCGGGGCAGATGCCCTTGGCCATGGCCTCGGCGGGATCGATGGTCACGCCCAGGCGGGCGGCCTGAGCGGCGATGGCGCTGATTTCGGAATATTCGGCGCGCAGACGCTGTTCCACCTGGGCGGTTACTGCGCCGGGCACCGGAACAATGGCTCCCGGAGCGGGGCGCTCGGCTTCGATGACGGGGATGTCCCCCGTGTGCTCGGACATGGTGGTCTCCTTGGGTTTGGACAGGACGGGGGAACGGATAGACGGGCGCGCCAGGGTGGAACCGAGATCGGCCAGGGCGACGCGGAGCGTGCCGACCTTGTCGGCCAGCCCAACGGCTACCGCCTGGTCGCCGCGATAGACCGCAGCCTCGGTGGCCCGCACGGCGTCGGGAGACAGCCGCCGCCGCTCGGCCACCAGGGTGGTGAATTTTCCATACAAGGCGTCAACATCGGCCTGGAGCGTGGCGCGGGCAGAATCAGACAGCGGCTGATGCGGGTTGCCATCGACCTTGGCGGCACCGGCATGGACGAAGCTCCACGCCAGCCCAGCCTGAGCATCGGCTCCGGATTCGTCGCGGTGGACGGCCACCACGCCGATGGACCCGACCTCGCCGGTCTGGGTTACGTAGATTCGGTCGGCGGTACAGGCGATGGCATAGGCCGCCGACAACGCCGCCTCGTCGGCCACCGCCCAGATCGGCTTGCCGCACTGGCTGCGGATGGCCTGGATGTGGTCGACCAGATCGAACAGGCCGCCCACCTCGCCACCGGAGGAATCCACATCCAGCAGGATGGCGCGGATGGCGGGATCGGTAGCCGCCGCCTCGATGGTATCGGCGATGTCGGAATAGGCGGTGAGGCCGCTGGCGGCACCGAGATAGCCGGAGCGGGCCACCAGGGTGCCGATCACCGGCACGATGGCGATGCCGTCGGGCGTCACCGCCACATCGGCGGACGGAGCCGTATCGCCGTCGAAGGAGATGGACTGCCCAGCCAGCCGGGGGCCAAAGGCACCCAGGATCACATCCAGCTTACTGCGGGCGACCAGCAGGGGCGTGCCATAAAGGCGGGCCGCGAGATGAGGGAGATCGGTCATGACCGCTCCCCCGCCATCCGGTCGCGGACACGGTCGGTGATGCGGGCCACATCGACGGTGATTTCGATCTCGCCGCTGCGGCAGGTGACAATATCCCGCCCTGCTGTGCCGTCAGCCGAGGAGCCGACCATATTCACCGCCCGCCGGAGATCGATTCCGATGGAGCGCAGATCGGAAACGACGGCGAGATGCACCATGTCCCTCAGCGTGAAGTCACGAGCAACGCCATTTCGAGTGCTGTGAATGGGCACGAAATGCCTGCGGTGGATCAGGCCATGGAGACATGTTCGGGAAATTCCCGTCACCTCACTGACAGTGTCGATGCTGAAGACGCGTTCGTTCATGTCCATCCTCCGGCTGATGGGGCTGGTGTCATGGGTGGGGACTGCCGGCGGCGTGGCGCCAAACACCAACCCCAGCCGCTGTTCGCGGGCCTTATCCGAGGCGATCTCGGCATCCACCTGCTCGGCGTCGTAGCCGCGTTCGGCCAGGGCCTGGGTGCGGCTTTTCAGCCCTGCGTCGATCTGCTCGATTTCGGCCTTGGCGTCCTTCAGCGGATCGACCCAGTCCCATTTCGGCGGCAGCCAGGAGCAGGCGATGAAGCTGGCGCGGTTGCGTTCATAGCCGGGAATGTCGATCGCCCCGGACAGCACGGCCACATCCAACCAGCGCTGCCACACTTTCCTG
This sequence comes from Magnetospirillum sp. SS-4, assembly GCF_902729425.1. Lineage (GTDB taxonomy): Bacteria > Pseudomonadota > Alphaproteobacteria > Rhodospirillales > Magnetospirillaceae > Phaeospirillum. The sequence goes on from NZ_CACVCH010000068.1 coordinate 14,407, forward strand.
CACATCTGGTGGACCATCACCGAGTGCTGCCATGCCTCGACCCGACGGCGGAACTCCAGCAGCGCCATGCGCGAGTTGGAGTAGTTGGCCTTCAGCATGTCGTTGGACAGGTAGGCGTAGGGGATGCCGGTGGCGGCGGAGATCTGCAGCAGGGTGCGGTACTCGAACGGCTCATACGATCCGCCGACATCGGCGGGAGCCGAGGTCTGGATCTGCTCACCCGGCTCCAGCGGCACGACCTGGCCGGGTTGGACCTCGACAATGCGGTCACCGGAACCGTCGTCGGCGGGCACCATGTCGATCACGTCGGCGGGAGCCGGAGAGGTCACGAACATGGCGTACATGGCAGCGATCTTCTTGCGCTCCAGTTCGGCGTCGTCGTACTGGTCGAGCAGAAACAGCTTGACGATGGCCGGGGTCAGCCGCGATACCCCGCGCAACTGCCCCGATTCCACCGGGTCGATGACATGGATGATTTCGGCGGCCGGAACACGCACCATTTCGCCGACCATGCCGGGATCGGTGAGATCACCGGGATGGCGGCGCAGGAACCAATAAGCCGCCCGCCGCCCGATGCGGTCGAACTCGATGCCCTGACGGATGACGTTGCCGTTGGGAAGAACCTCGGTTCTGGTCAGCGGCAACATCTCGGAGGGCAGCATCTGAAGCTGCAACGGCACCGTCAGGCCGTCTTCCGGGCGACGAGGGCGCAGGCGGAAGAACACTTCCCCGGCGATGAACACCTCGCGGGCGGCCCGACGCTGCTGGCCGTAGAAATCGGTCAGCTCCTCGGCATCGGATTCGTCGGTCCAGGCCAGCCAGAGCTGCTGCACCAGGGCCTTCAGATCCTTGTCGGCGATCAGGGATGACGGCTTAATGCCGGTGCCGACGGCATTGCCGGTCCAGCTTTCGGCGGCATTGAGGGCATATTCCAACAGCAATCGGCGGACAAACACGTCCCCACGCCCTTTCAGCGACTCTCGCTTGGTTCACCCCTGTCTCTCCCGGTCGCAAGAGCTATCGGGCTGTCCGGCTAAAGCTTGTGGAGCCCGGCGACCTGGACGCGTTGCGTGTGGCCGCACATTCCGACCAACCTGACACCAACCAGTCGAATCGCGGAACCGTATTCACGCGCTGCTGGATGGGTGACAGAGCTCCGATTGTTGGATCGGACATGTCGCTACAGCTCATGGTGCAACGCGAGCCGGATCAAGGAACGCCGATTGATGAGCCGGTTCATTTCGCACTCGCGATTACCCTGACCATGCCTGGTATCATCGATATCTATGAGCAAGTAAGGCAGCGACTTGCGATCTCTCCGCGCATGCCTGTTTGATAGCTGTCCAGTGAGGATTAACCGCACGATCCTGATATTCCTCGGGCTGGGGTAATTCTGCCTGTTGGCCTTGTTGCCCGGATTCTGACACCAGACTTCTGCGGTCCTCCACGAAAATTCGCAAACTACACGCGGCTGGGGTTTTGGGAGTTCTGTTGAAATACAGGTGCTTGCTGGCCTGTTGACTCTGAATGGCGAGTCAACAGGTTTGGAGAGAAACGGGCATTAGAGAGAGAATTAAGCCAATTTTGGCGAGGGCGAAGTCATCGGCTAGATGCCCAATACTCGCGCGGAACCTTGGGATATCCAAGGCCGCGTCTTAGCGGTAGAGCCGGTTTGTTTGGTGAGAATGGCGTAGGAAAGGGAACCGCCAGCCAACCCTCTCTGGTCAAATATCAATCATTTGGCCTGTCTCAGGGGGCGGCCATCTTGGGGATATCGAGCAGGGCGTCAATGTGGACGACGAATTGGCCCCCGACCATGCCAGCGGTGGCGAAGGAAATATTTTTACTAAAAGGCGCAGATGGCCAAGTCCTACCGTTCCCTCAGCGCATCATGAGCCGAGGACTGTATCGGCTTGAACAGGTAGGCCAGAACGGTCTTGCTGCCGGAGCGTATATCGGCCTGAACGTTCATTCCGGCCAGGACGGCACGTTTGGTGCTGCCGCCGATATAGGGCTGATCGACGGAGACCAGCCCCTTATAGAAGGTCTGGTTGTTAGCCTCTTCGAAGGCCGTGGGGGAAATGTCCAGCAGTTTTCCGGTGGTTCCGCCGAACCGGGCGAAGTCATAAGCGATGAAGCGGAGGGTCACATCCTGTCCCGCATGAACGTGGCCGATGTCCTTGGGCTGGATCTTCACTTCGGCCAAAAGCCGCCGTTCCTGGGGGACGACCTCCAGAACCGTGTCGGTCGGAGAGACAACGCCGCCAACCGTGTGGGCAGTCAAGCCGTGAACGATTCCGTCTGACGGGGCGCGAAGATCGGCCAGTCTGATCTTGTCCTCGAGCCTGCGGATCTGTTCGGCGATTTTGAGGAGTTCTTCGTCGCCCTTGGCAAGGTCGGCGATGGCCTTTTCGCGGACATTGCCGTCAAGCTTGGCCAATTGTCGCCGAGCCTCGTCGATCTGGGCGGAAATGCGAGCGCGCCGGGCCGGGATTTGACTTAACTCACCCTCGACATCGGCTAATTGCCGATGCAGGGAAAGCGCAGAGATCTTTGATCCCAACCCTTTTCTATAAAGGTCATCGCGCATATTCTTTTCCTCAAGCACGGCGGCCCGTTGCTTGAGGAAGGTCTTTTCTCTTTGGTTCTGCTCGTTCAGTTCGGCCTGACGCTGGCGGATCTGATCTTCTTGAATGGCTTTGTCGCGTTCGCGGCTGGCCAGGGCTTCGACAAAGATCATCGCTTCGTTATCGGCCAGGGCGTCTCCACTAGGCGTAGAAACCTCCCGCCCCTCCAGAAATGCTTTCAACCGTTCTCGTTGGGCCTGGAGGGCGTGGCGGCGGGTCTGGGCTTCGGCCAGTTCGGAGCGAGGGGCGAAGGTATCCAGGCGGACCAGAACCTGATCCTTGGTCACACGGTCGCCATCCTTGACCAGAAGTTCGGCGATGGTGCCGCCCGTCATATGCTGAACCTGCTGGACATGGCCCTGGGGCACGATCTTGCCCATGGCGATGGCCACCTCATCCACTTTGGCGAGGGCCGCCCAGCCGAGGAAGATCACGGCGACGGAGAGGCCAAACAGCACCACCATGCGGGTGACCAGGGGGTTGCCGCTTTCCTCCAGCAGGATGGATTTCGCCAGATGCTTAGAAACCAGGGATTCCAGCATGAAGACCTCAAGAAAGAGGTTGGGCGGGCAAGATTAGCCCTCCCGAGTCTCCTCCATAGGGTATAACCTATTTGAGGTATACTCCACAGCCAAGTGGCCTGTCGCATCGGCGGCGCGCCGCAGCCAAGGGGCTGGCCTATGCTGCTAGAGAAGCTCGACTCTGACGCCCGGTGGTGGGATGGAATTGCCGTGGTGCCTGGGCTTGCCCGCAATTCCACGGATCTGATCGCGGCTGCGGTCGCCGTCAACGTGGCGGCCCTGGCGGTGCCGGTCATGCTGATGCAGGTCTACGACCGGGTCATCCCCAATCAGGCGGGAAGCACGCTGATCTGGTTGGCGGTGGGCGCGTTCAGCGCCATTCTGCTGGAAGGCTGGCTGCGTTGGGCGCGGGCGGTGATGAGCGGCTGGATGGGGGCACGCTTCGAGCATCTGGTGGGTTGCGAGGCGATCGAGCGCATTCTCGGCAGCCGGATCGAGGAATTTGAGAAGGACGGCATCGGTGTCCACCTTGACCGCCTCGGCGTGGTCGCCACGCTGAAGGGATTCTATGTCGGGCAGATGTTCCAGTCGGCGCTGGATCTGCCCTTCGTCTTTCTCTATTTCGCCGCTATCGCCTATGTCGGGGGATGGATCGTGCTGTTTCCCGTGCTGGCCGGCGTGGCGCTGGTCGGGCTGGTGGGACTGGCCAGGGCTCGGTTCCATGGGGCGCGAACCGCCGAGTATGGCATCAACGACAGGCGCTACAACTTCGTCATCGAGGCGCTTGGCGGCCTGCATCTGATCAAGTCCCAGGCCATGGAGGAGCAGCTTCTCCGGCGTTATGAGCGTCTGCAAGGCAGCGCCGCGGCCACGACCATGAGCGTCGGGTTCTGGAACATGATGCCGCCCAATGTCGGGGCTTCCGTGGCTCAGTTCACCACCTTCGGCATGATGATCCTGGGCGCATGGCAGGTGATCGAGGGAAATCTTACGGTCGGCGGCATGTCCGCCTGCGTCATGCTGGCCGGGCGATCCCTCCAGCCGATCCAGTCGGCGGTAAGCATGTGGTTCCGCTTTTCCGATGTGACCATCTCCCGAGAGCGTTTGTCACAGCTGCATGGCCTGTCCAAGGAAGTATCGGAAAACTGTCCGGCTTTTCCCGGCGACATCGACGGCTCCATAGAGCTTCAGGATGTCAGCTTCCGCTATGGCGAGGGATTGCCGCTGGTTCTGGACCATATCAACCTGCGCGTCCCTCCAGGCCGCACCATCGCCATCACCGGTTCCGGCGCGGCGGGGACCACGTCGCTGCTGTATCTGATGATGGGGCGACTGCGGCCAACCTCCGGGCGCCTGCTGATCGACGATTACGACATGGCGGAATGGGACCATTCCGATCTGCGAGGACGTATCGATTACGTCCCGGCCAATGGCGTACTGTTCAAGGGCACCATTCTCGACAACATCGCCATGTTCAACGCTTCGCTTCACGAACAGGCTCTGGCGGCGGCCGGCATGCTGGGACTGGACGAGCCGGTCGGCCTGCTTCCCATGGGCTACGAGACCCCGGTCGACAGCCAGTCGAGCAATTTTCTGCCCAGTGGCCTCATCCAGCGCATCTGCCTCGCCCGTGCCCTGGTGCAACGGCCCCGCATCCTTCTGCTGGACAAGACCGCCTCCTCCATGGATCACGACAGCGAGGAGATGTTCCTGTGGCTGATCAGCCGGCTGAAGGGACGCTGCACCATGGTGATCGTCGGCAATCAGCTCAACCTGCTCGGCGTCGCGGACGAGGTCTGGAATTTGTCTGGCGGGCATCTGTCCCTGGTCACCTCCGTCGAAGAGGTGTGCGATGGAAACTAGTCTGACCACCTCGCCCCTGCTGCCGGCGATCCAGAGCACGCCCCAACCGTCCGAGCCAACCGGTTTGCGCGAACGCCAGTGGTCTCGCTGGGTCATGCAGACCGCGCGGAAATGGGAGGACATCAAGGGACTGATCCGCCCCACCGATATCGAAAACATTGATTCTGATCATCGTCGGCTGACCGAGATCGCGCTGGGACTGAACGATATTCTCGATCATTTCTCCGATCGCGGCCTTGGCGTCGATGATATCGAGCTGGAGCGCAAGACTCTCGACAATCTGTACTCGGTCGCGGCCCACCACTTCATGCGCGAAGAGTGGATCATCGACCTCTATGAACTTCCCAACAAGGAAAAGCAGATGCGCCAGCATCGCATTTTCCTCGACACGCTGAAGTCCAATATCGATGAGTTCAAGGAAGGGATGCTGACCACCTCCTTCAGCCTGAAATCCTGGATTCTCGAGTGGTGGATCAACCACATCAACAATGTCGACTACGACACCTTCTGCCGCAGCAATTGGACCGGAGCGGTCATCGGCCGCGCCGAATGTTGGGACGACGTGTCGGAGATCGTGCGTCGGGTGCGCATCGACGACATCGACGACGAGCATAAGCGCATGACCGAGATGGCGCTTGAGATCATCCACGACGGAGCGGTGGAGGATATTCCGGCGCTGAAGGAGGGGCTGGTTCGGCTCTACAATTATGCCGACCGCCATTTCCGGCACGAGGAGCAGATCATCGAGTATTACGGCCTGCCCGGACTTGAGCGCCAGCAAACCCAGCACGAGGCGTTTCGCAATGTCCTGCGGTCATACTCCGATAAGGTCGAGGCCGGGGAGCATCCCGACATCGAACCCATGCGCGCGTTCGTGCTGTCATGGTGGATCAATCATATCAACGACGTGGATTCCGTCAGCTTCGCTCCGGCGGCCTTGGCGGCCACGGTATTCCTGTCGGCGGATTGCTGGGACGAGTTCGCGCCGTTCATCCGCTCGACCGGCCACGAGGACCTTGACGACGATCATCGAGAGATCACCGGACTGATCATCCAGCTCAAGCATATGACGGAGCAAGGAGCCTCGAAGGAGGAGGCCGTCCATCTGTTCGACGACATGCTTGGCTTCGCCCATGACCATTTCGAGCGTGAGGAACAGATGATCAAGGCGCGCAGTGCCTTGCTCGGCAAACTGCACATGGACGATCACGCCCGCTTCATCACCATGCTGAAAAGTTACAGGGAGGACATTCGCTTCGGAAGGGCGCAGCTCTCGGAGAATATGCGCAGAACCCTGCTTCTATGGTGGTCAACCCATATCAATGAGTTCGACTACCACACCTTCCAGGGAGACGACCATTGAGCCCCCAGGCCGTCCAAACCATGGAGGAGATGGCGCGCTATCATGGCGACGAGCGTGTCAATACCAACGCCTTTGCCCGTTGCATCGTTCCCCTGATCGACTCTTTGGGGTGGCGCGGCCACCGCACCCATCTGGCCGAGGCACTGCCCCATTTCCCAGAGGGGATGGGCCTGGTCGAACTGCTCAACACCATGGCCAACCTCAAATTCGAAAGCCGGATCGTCCCAGGCCGTCTGGACGAGATCGACCCACGGCAGATGCCGTGCCTGTTCGTATCCGCCTCAGGCTCCCCCAAGGTCATGGTCGGGGCGGTGGGCAAGGAACTGCTCGCCTATGACGGAGATCTGGGGGGGTATATCAACATCAAGGCAGAGGCGATCCCGGGCGAGGTGGTGTTCTTCACCATCATGCGCGGCAATTCCGAGTCGTTCCTGAAGCCTCAGACCGGTTGGTTCGGCAGGGTATTGGGCCGGTTCAAACTGGTGTTCGTCCAGGCCTTCGTCATCAGCCTGCTTATCAGCATCCTGGCCATGATCTCTCCCGCGCTGGTGATGCTGATCTACGACAATGTCCTGGCCTCGCGCTCCATGGAAACCCTGGTCTGGGTGGCGGGAGGAATGACGATTTTCGTTGTCGCCGAGGGTGGGTTCCGGTTCCTCCGGTCCTACCTGTTCCAGTATGTGGGGGTGCGGCTCAGCAATCTGGTGGGCAACGAAGTGCTGCGGCGGCTGCTGTACCTGCCGCCATCACTGACCGAGACGTCCAATCTGGGCGCTCAGGTGTCGCGGGTCCGTGATTTCGAAAGCGTGCGCGAGTTCTTCTCCGGCCCGGCGATCGTCGCCCTGTTCGAGCTTCCCTTCATCCTGCTCCTGGTGGTGGCCCTGGTGGTGATCGCCGGCTCTCTTGCCTATGTCCCCTTGGCCGGCATTTCCCTGTTCATCATCTTCGGCCTGGCCATTCGTCCCGTCATCAGCCGCGCCAATGCCGCCGGCGCCCATGAAGGATCGGAGCGCCAAGCTTTCATCATCGAAATGCTCTCCAATCTGAGGGCGATCAAATACACCAGCGTGTCGCGGCTTTGGGCCGAGCGCTACAAGAAGCTGTCAGCCGAAGCCTCCATCGCCGCCTATCGGGTCACCTGTCTCAACGCCCTCATCACGGCGGTTTCCCATATTCTGGTGGCGGGGGCCGCCGTCGCCACCCTGTCCATCGGCGTCAATAAGGTTTTTGCCGGCGAAATGACGCCCGGTGGCTTGATGGCGGCCATGGCCCTGGTCTGGCGTATCCTGGCACCACTGGGAACCGGGTTCGGCGTCATCACCCAGGTCGGGCGCATCGCCAAGAGCGTCGATCAGGTTGACCGGTTGATGGTCATGCGCCTGGAAAGCCGCGAGGACGCCGCCACCGCCATCACGGCGGCTTTCAAAGGCAAGGTCGCCTTCAGCAATGTCTCGATCCGCTACTCTGCCGATGCCGCCCCGGCTTTGGTGGGTATCAATTTCGTCAGCAATCCGAATGAGATCACCGCCATTGTCGGCCATGACGGTGCCGGCAAGACCACGGTGCTCAAACTGATATTGGGACTGTACACCCCCCAGGCGGGGCGTATCCTGATCGACGACACCAATATCCGTCAGCTTGACCCGGTGCTGCTGCGCCGTCACGTGGCGTATATGCCGAAGACGACGCACTTCTTCCACGGTACCATCGCCCAGAATCTCAAGCTTGCCAATCCGACCGCAGGGGATCGTGATATCGAAACAGCCTGCCAGCAGGCCGGGGTTCTGGAGGGGATTCTTGGACTGCCCCAAGGCTTCGATACCCGTATCGGCGATCATAATATCGCGCAATTGCCCATGGGGCTGCGCAAACGCCTCAGTTTGGCTCGTGTGTTCCTGAGGAAGTCCAAGCTGATCCTTCTGGACGAGCCTGAATCCGGTCTCTCCATCGAAGAGATCGCGGACTTTACCAGCATGATCACGACGATGCGTGAAAGCTCCACTTTGCTGGTAGTGACCGGAAGTCAAAGAATCATGTCTGTCGCCGATAACGTCATGTGGCTGGAAACCGGCCGCATCCGAATGTGGGATGTGCCCCAAGCCGTGACAGAGCAGCGCCTCTTGCCCGCCCAGGCTTGATCCGCCAAGGAGGTCGATTATGGCCGAGAAGCCCCCAGTTCCCAGCAAGGCTCAGTCGGAGCTCGATGACCTGACGGTGCTTCAGAACGTCGAGAGCGGCAATCTCGACGCCAAGCTTCAGATGAGCATTGAAGTCAACGCCATGCCGACGGTGGATGCCGGTGGCGATGCATCCGTCGTCTCATCCATCCAGGCGCTTGCTGGCGCAGCCAAGTCAGGCACTCCCTCGGACATTACTTCGGAGCCGCTCCAGGAGACTGTGTCGATCTCCCCGACAATTGCCGATGGAGAACTGGTGACAGGTGCGAGCCAGGGTGTCTTGGGAACGGCACCATCCTTATCGGCGGGAACCATTGGAGAGGGCTTCTCCCAGCCCTCCCAAGCCACTTTCGAGGCAGGGTTGGTGAAACCTCCCTTGGGGGGCGAGGAGGTGCCAGACACCGCCCCGACCTCAAGGGGAAACGTCTCTTCCCCTTTCATCGTGGATTCGGCTCTCACCCCTGCCGCCCCGCAGGCTGAGACGATCGCGACAGCAGACACGGTGCAGCCTCCATCCGCAGGCATCCCACAAGTAACGCCTGCGGCGACGATGGAGGCGGTTCCGGCGGCCGTTACCTCGACCGTCGCAGTTCCTGAGGTTGCGGCATCCGCACCGGCTTCGGCGGTTGAGGTGGTTCCAGCTCCTGCCGAGGAGGTAATAGCCGCCACGCCAGAGGCGCCGGTATCCGTGCCGGCTCCGGCGGTTGAGGCGGCTCCAGCTCCGGTCGTTGAGGTAACGGCTTCCGCGCCCGAGGCTGCGGTATCCGTGCCGGCTCCGGTGGTTGAGGCGGCTCCAGCTCCTGCCGAGGAGGTAACAGCCGCCACGCCCGAGGTTGCGGTATCCGCTCCGGCTCAGGTGGTTGAGGCGGCTCCAGCTCCGGTCGTTGAGGTAACGGTCGCTGCCCCCGAGGCTGCGGTATCCGCTCCGGCTCCGGTGGTTGAGGCGGCTCCAGCTCCTGCCGTCGAGGTAACGACCGCCACGCCCGAGGCTACGGTATCCGCGCTGGCTCCGGCGGTTGAGGCGGCTCCAGCCCCGGTCGTCGAGGTAACGGC
>NZ_CACVCH010000069.1 GCF_902729425.1 Magnetospirillum sp. SS-4
GATCCGGCCTTACCGCCGTTTCCAGACACCCCCGGAAGGCGACTTCCGGGGGTGTCTTCATGATGGGGCCGCCGCGCCCGGCCCTTCCATCCGGTCCGTCCAGGCGGTAGTGTGTCGCCAATTCCCCTGAACGGAGTGCCAGACCATGTTCGTGGTCACCTGCAAGGACAAGCCCGACCATCTCCAGACCCGCCTGGACAACCGTGCCGCCCATCTCGAATACTGGCGCGCCCGCATCGACATGCTGGTGATCGGCGGTCCGATCCAGACCGAGGACCGCCAGTCCATGGTGGGCAGCATGCTGGTGGTCGACGTGGCCGACCGCGCCCAGCTGGACGCCCTGCTGGCCGACGATCCCTATGTCAAGGCCGGCCTGTTCGAAAGCGTCGCCATCCTGCCCTACCGAAAGGTCCTGCCCTGATGGCCCACTGGCTGGTCAAGTCCGAACCGGCCAGCTGGTCGTGGGACGACCACGTCCGCAAGGGCGTGCAATACTGGGACGGGGTCCGCAATCATCAGGCCGCCGCTAACCTGAAGGCCATGAGGCTGGGCGACCGCGCCTTCTTCTACCACTCGGTCGAGGAAAAGCGCATCGTCGGGGTGGTCGAGGTGGTGCGGGAGGCCTATCCCGATCCCACCGACCCGGACGGAAAATGGGTGGTGGTGGATTTCAAGGCGCTGATGCCGCTGCCCCGCCCGGTCACCCTGGCCGAGATCAAGGGCGACCCTCGCCTGGAGCATCTGGCCCTGGTCCGCCAGTCGCGCCTGTCGGTCGCCCCGGTGGACGCCGCCGCGTGGCGGCTGCTGTGCGCCCTGGGGGGGCTTGAACAACCGGAATGACCGCCCGCCTGACCGATACCGACCGGCTTGTCCGCATCCATGGGCTGCGTGGCCGGGTCCAATTCCTCTACGAGGCCCATTCGGGCTTCCGCAACGGCATCATCGCCTTCGATCTCGCCACCGTGCTGTTCTTCCTGGCCACCACCTTCATGCCCATGGAGGACTGGATCCGGTGGACCGATTACGCCATCGGCTCGGTGCTCGGCCTGGATCTCGCCTGCCGGGTCTGGGTCGCCCGCGATCGCCGCCGCCTGGTGGTGTCGCTGTGGACGCTGATCGACGTCGTGGTGATCCTGACCATGTTCGCGCCGCTGATCGCCGGCGGCTATGGCTTCCTGCGGATCATGCGGGCCCTGCGCCTGCTGCGCAGCTACGCCCTGCTGCGTCAGGCCCGCGCCGCCCATCCCTGGGTCGCCGCCAATATCGAGCGGCTGGAGGCGGCCACCACCCTGCTGGTGTTCATCTTCGTGGTTTCCGCCTTCGTCTACGTGGATCAGGTGGGCGAGAACAAGGCCGTCGCCAATTACCTCGACGCCGTCTACTTCACCGTCACCACGCTGACCACCACCGGCTTCGGCGACGTGACGCTGGTCGGCCAGGACGGCCGCCTGCTGTCCATCATCATCATGGTGGTCGGGGTCGGCCTGTTCGTCCGCTTCGCCCAGGCGATGTTCCGTCCGATCAAGGTCCATGTGGAGTGTCCGGCCTGCGGCCTGACCCGTCACGACTTCGACGCCGTGCACTGCAAGCATTGCGGCGGCATAATCCACATCCGGACCGAGGGGCACGGCGACTGATCAGCGCCGCGCCTGGAAGAAGCGGCGCAGCATCTCGGCCGCCCGCCGTTCCTCGATGCCGCCATAGACATCGGGACGGTGGTGGCAGGTGGAATGGCCGAACACCCTTGGGCCATGCTCGACGCCGCCGCCCTTGGGGTCGTAGGCGGCGAAGTACAGGCGCCTGACATGGGCGAGGGCGATGGCGGCGGCGCACATGGGGCAGGGTTCCAGGGTGACGTAGAGGTCGCAGCCGTCCAGCCGTCCGCCCGTTCCGGCCGCCGCCGCCCGGATGGCCAGCATCTCGGCGTGGGCGGTGGGGTCGGACAATTCCTCGACCCGGTTGCCGGCGGCGGCGATCACCGCGCCGTCCCTGACCAGGACGGCGCCCACCGGCACCTCGCCGCGCAGGGCGGCGGCCTCGGCTTGCTGAAAGGCGATCTGCATGAACCCGGTCATGGGCTTCGCTTTAGCATGGCTTCGCCACCGGCGGAAAGGTATAGGAGGGGCGGCGGGATTATGATGACCGCCTTCGTGGAGACCTGCCGATCATGACCGAGGAAAAGGGCGAACGGATCGCCAAGCGTCTGGCCCGCGCCGGATTGTGCTCGCGTCGCGAGGCCGAGCGCTGGATCGAGGCCGGCCGCGTGGTGGTCAACGGCTCCAGGCTCGACAGCCCCGCCTGCGTGGTGGGACCGGGCGACATGGTGATGGTGGACGGCCAGCCGCTGGGCGAGCCGGAGCGCACCCGGCTGTGGCGCTATCACAAGCCGGCGGGTCTGGTCACCACCCACAAGGACCCGGAAGGCCGCGCCACCGTGTTCGACAAACTGCCCGAGGGCATGCCCAGGGTGGTCTCGGTGGGGCGTCTCGACCTCAATTCCGAGGGGTTGCTGCTGCTGACCAATGACGGCGAACTGGCCCGCAAGCTGGAATTGCCGTCCAACGCCTGGGTGCGGCGCTATCGCGTCCGCGTCCACGGCGAGGTCCGCGACGAGGCGCTGGCCCGCCTGGACAAGGGCGTGACAGTCGATGGCATTACCTACGGCTCGATCAAGGCGACGCTGGACCGCCAGCAAGGCGCCAACGCCTGGCTGACCGTCTCGCTGCACGAAGGCAAGAACCGCGAGATCCGCAAGGTGATGGACTTTCTGGGTTGGCCGGTGACCCGCCTGATCCGCGTCGCCTACGGCCCGTTCCAGTTGGGCACCCTGGACGAGGGCGCGGTGGAGGAGGTTCCCGGCAAGGTGCTGCGCGAGCAGATGGGCGAGGGCAAGCCGGTGCTGCACTCCAGGGCCGAAGCCAAGCCGGCCGGCGAGCGCGAGAAGGAGCAGCGCGTCGCCGCCCGGGCCCGCAAGCAGAAGCTGGCCGAGGACAAGCGCCTCGCCGAAACCCGCAAAAAGCCCTATTACGCCGCCGATGGCACCAGGACCGAGGCGCCGGCCGTCCGGATGAAGCCGAGCAATGCGAATCGTCGCCGGACTCCATAAGGGCCGCCGGCTGGAGGCTCCTCCCGGCCTGACGGCTCGTCCCACCGCCGACCGGGTGCGTCAGGCGCTGTTCGATATCCTTTGTCACACCGATCTGGTGGAGATGGAGGACGCCGTGGTGGTGGATTGCTTCGCCGGATCGGGGGCGCTGGGGCTGGAGGCTCTGTCGCGGGGCGCCGCCCACGCCAGCTTCATCGAACTGCATCCCCGATCCATGGCCGCCATCCACGCCAATATCCGGGCACTGGGAGAGGATGCCCGCGCCAGGGTGATCCACGCCGACGCCGCCCGCCCGCCGCCCGCGTCCCGGCCCTGCACCCTGGCCTTTCTCGATCCGCCCTACCATTCCGGCCTGGCGGTCTCCTGCCTCGAGGGTCTTGCCGCCCGGGGCTGGCTGGCCGACGGCGCCCTGGCGGTGGTGGAAATCGCCGCCGACGAGGAGATCGCCGCCCCCGCCGGCTTTGCCGTGGCGGACCGGCGCGACCGTGGCGCCGCCCGGCTGGTGTTCCTGCGGGTTACGGCAACGGCTTCGGCATGCCGACGTGGAACCCCTGGCAGAGATTGATTCCCATGTCGCGCAGCAGGGTCAAGGTGGCCTCGTCCTCGACGAATTCGGCCAGGGTGACCATGCCGAATCGCTTCGCCATGGAATGGATATGCTCGACCATGATGCGGTCGCGCTCGTCGGTGACGACGTGGCGGATGAACGATCCCTCGATCTTGACGTAATCGGCGGTGATGTATTTGAGGTAGAGGAAGGACGAGAACCCGCTGCCGAAATCATCAAGAGCGAAGGCAAGGCCCATGGCGCGCAATTCGTTGATCATGGCGACGATGTCGCCGAAATGGGGCAGGGCCTCGCGCTCGGTGATTTCCAGCACCAGACGCGAGGGCGGGATGCCGGCCTCGGCGAGACGGCGGGGAATCGCCATCATGTGATCGCGATTGGTCAGGCTCTTGGCCGACAGGTTGATGAACAGCCGGGCCTCGCCCAGCCGTCCCGATTTCATGGCCTTCAGCGATTGGGCGAACATCGTCTCGTCGATCTCGCCGGCCAGCCCCAGTTCCTCGGCCGCCTCGATGAAGTCGCCGGCGCAGATGGCGCGGTCGCCGTCGATGACGCGGGCCAGCACCTCGTAGGCGAAGACGCCGCCGTCGGCGCAGGAGACGATGGGCTGGAAGAAGGGAACCAGCCGTCCCTCGGCCAGGGCGGCGCGGACCAGTTCGCCCTGGCTGAAGATGACCGAGGTGGTGTCGTCGCTCTCGCCGATCGCCGCCACCTGGTTCTTGCCTGACCGCTTGGCCTTGTACAGCGCCACGTCGGCGGCGATGGACAGCTTTTGCAGGTCGTCGGCATTGCCGGGAAAGGTGACGAAGCCGATGCTGGCGGTGATGCGAACGCCGCCCACCGGCAGGCCCAGCGCCAGATCGGCGATGGTCTGGCGCAGCTTTTCGGCTACCCGGGCGCCTTCGGCCGGATCGGTCTCGGGCAGCAGCGCCGCGAACTCGTCGGCGCCGACGCGGGCCAGGACGTCGGTGCGGCGGACCTCGCGCAGCAGCACGCTGGCCAGTTCGCGCAGCACCAGATCGCCGATGGGATGGCCGAAGGTGTCGTTGATGTTCTTGAAGTCGTCCAGGTCGATCAGGGCCAGGCAGAAACCGTGGCCGTGGCGTCTGGCCCGTTCGACCTCGTGGCTTAGAAACTCGTCGAATTTGCGCCGGTTGTAGAGCCGGGTCAGCGGATCGCGGACCGACAGGTCCTCCAGCCGGTTCCGGTAGTCCTCGACGGTGCGCAGCAGCCGGTTGAAGTATTCCGAGAGGTCGGCCACCTCGCTGATGATGCCGTCGGTCTCGACCCGGCGGGTCAGGTCGGTGTGCTGGATGATTTCCTGCATCAGTTCGACCATGCGGGTGATGGGTCGGGCCACGAACAGCTTCAGCTTCAGGTATAGCACCAGCGACAGCAGCAGCATGATGCCGACGAAATAGGCCAGCACCGTGTTCAAGATGTAGTCCAGCGACACCTTGAGGGCGTGGATGGGATAGATGATGTCGATGACGCCGTTGATGTCGCCCACCGAGGCGGTGACATGGCAGTCCAGGCATTCCTCGCGGGCCTTGACCGGATAGAGATAGCGGATACCGGTCTCGCCGGGGATCAGCATCTCCTGGCCGGTTTCCAGCACCTTTTGCAGCATGGGGTCGGCGCGGATGATGGCGAGGTCGCTGCCCATCTCGCCGAATTGCTCGATCACCGACGGCCCGCGGATGACGTCGACCGTCAGACCGGGCAGGGCGACCTGAAGACGCTTGATCACCTCGGTGATTTCGCCCTTGCTCCACCCCTTGCGCATGGCGGCGTACAGGGTCTCGAACACCAGGGCGGAGGTCTGGCGGGCCTCGTCGCGGGCAAGGTCGCGGATCGATTTCTCGCGCACCTCGCCGGAGATCAGCAAGATCACCCCGAAAGCCAGGGCGGTGGCGAGCAACGACAGCAGGAACACCACCTTGGTGATGCTGATCCGGGCCGGTTTGTGCACTGGCTATCCCCCCGCGACCGAAAGGCCCGCCCTCCCTCGGGATGTGATAGCCCCAACCCCCTTGTTCATGCAATTGAAATGCATGCGCCGGTTTCCACCGCCCCGCCGAAGCCTTGCGGCCAACCGGGAGGGCGGTGGCGGTTCTTATCCGACGATATGGGCGCCGCCGTCGATGAACACGGTGGTGCCGGTCACCGACTTGGCGAGATCGCTGACCAGATAGGCGGCGAACGAGCCGCAATCGTTGATGTCGGCCAGCTGGTGGGTCGGCGCCCGGGCGGCGGCCTCTTCCATCATCTCGTCGAAGCGGGCGATGCCCGAGGCGGCGCGGGTCTTGAGCGGGCCGGGCGACAGCGCCAGCACCCTGATACCCTTGGGGCCGAGTTCGTGGGCCAGGTACTTGGTGGTGCTTTCCAGGGCGGCCTTGACCGGTCCCATGACGTTGTAATGCTCGACCACCTTGCGGCCGCCGTAGAACGACACCGTCATCAGGCAGCCGCCCTTGTCCATCAGCGGCTCGGCCAGCTTGGCGCAGCGCACGAACGAGAAGCACGACACGTCCATGGCGAGGGCGAAGCCCTCGCGCGAGCAATCGGTCACCCGGCCGTGCAGGTCGTCGCGGTTGGCATAGGCGATGGAATGGATGACGAAGTCGAGCCGCCCCCACTTCTCCTCGATGGCCTTGAACACGGCCTCGAGCTGCCCATCCTCCCGCACGTCGCAAGGCAGGTAGATGGGGGCCTCCAGCTGTTCGGCCAGCGGCCGGACGAAGCGGTCGCTCTTCTCGTTGAGATAGGTGACGGCCAGTTCGGCGCCGTAGGCGCGGCAATGCTTGGCGCAACCGAAGGCGATGCTCTGCTCGTTGGCGATGCCGATCACCAAACCCTTCTTGCCCTTGAGGCCGAGAAGCTGGACCGGGTCGGCGGCGGAAATGGTCACGGGACCGTTCATGAGGGCAGGCTCCTGCATCTGATTGTGCAGTGCAGCATAGCGGGGCGGCGACATGGCCTCAAGCGGTATGGCCGTCGGTGGAAAATTATCACCCATGCGTCACAGTCGGGCGATGCGCTCGAAGTCCCGGGCGGCGTCGTCCCAGCGCCACGAGCGCTGGCGTTCCAGGCAGGCCCGGTGCATGCGCCGCCACAGGGAATCGTCGGTCAGCAGGGAAAGGGAGGCCGAGACGAAGGCTTCGTCGTCGGGGACGCAATGGCCGGTGACGCCGTCCACCACCCGTTCGCGCATGCAGGCGATGTCGCGGAGCACCGCCGGAACGCCCATGGCCTGGGCCTCGGCCACCGCCGAGCAGAAGGTCTCGCCGATATCGCCGCGATAGAGCAGGGCGCGGGCCTGGGCCAGTTCGCCGACCAACTGGCTCTTGGGGACGGGGCCGCGCAGGATCACCCCCTGGCCCGCCAGGGCGGCGGCGCGGTCCAGCACCGGTCCCATGCGGCCGGCCTTGGCGGCCCCCGCTGCGCCATAGGTGGCCATGCCGGCGAAGACGTGCAGTTCGGCGTTGGGCACATTCGGCCGGATGCGGCTCTCCCACAGATCCAGCAGCCAGTCCAGCGAGCGCATGGGATTGGAGGTGAAGACCACGCGGGGCGGCGGCGGTTCCGCGTGTTCCTCGGCATGGCAGAACAGGTCGGTCAGGCCATAGGGCACGATCTCGCGCCCGCCGGCGAAGGCCCATCCGGGATAGGTGGAGGCGTGGCTGGCCCCCGAGAACACGATCACCGGGCGGCGAGCCGCCAGTTTCCACTGATAGCGCCATTTCAGCAGGTAGCCGGCGGGATTGTGAATCCAGAAGATGGTCGAGCGGGCATCGGGACACAGCCGGATCAGCCGGTCGCCGCGATTGGCGATGTAGAGATCGGCGGAATCGGGCACCCCCCGGGACAGGGGGCGCCAACTGACGCCCTTGTGGACCCGTTCCGCCTCGCATTTGTTGCACACCAGCACCTCGTGGCCGCGCGCCGCCAGGGCGTTGGCCATCTCGATGAACGAGGTCTCGGCCCCGCCCAGCGGCCGTTCCTCCAGGGTGGCGCCGTCGAACGCGATGCCGTCGTCGGTCATGACGATGCGGGCCATGTCTTAGTCCTTGCTCCTGTCGGCCTGGCGACCGTGGCGGATATGGATGATTTCCGACTCCCCCCGGCGCAGGCGCACGGTCAGGACATAGGGACCGATCACCATCCGCCGCGTTCCCGGCGCACGGCCCTGCGGCCCGATATTGGGATAATCGGCCAGGGTCTGGCGGGCGGCGCGGATCATCTTGGAAATCTTGGCGGCGGCATCGGGATTGCGTTCGGAGATGTAGGCGATTTCGGCCAGATACCAAGTCTGGGCGGCCGGCGACATACGGGCCAAACGGGGAGACGTCATCCGGCCTTCCTGGTCAGCCGGGCCTCTGCGGCGGCGATGATGGCGTCGGCCTCATCCATCACCGTATCGAAATCGACGCCCTCGCCCCGGTCCAGGGCGGCGATGCCCTCGGCCTCGGCCAGGGTATCCGACCCCTCCTCGCTTTCCAGGTATTGCTTGAGGGCGCGCAGCATCATCCAGGACCGGTCACGTTCCATCGCTTTCGCCATGGTGTCATAGGCCTCCACCAGATCGGCGGGGACGCGCAGCGACACTTGAATCTTGGCGGCGGGCTCGTCCATGGCAAAATCTCCCAGCATGCGTTGTCATACATCGTATCACGGCGCATGCCGGCGTCCTACTCCTTCTCGTGCTTGGCCTTGAGGTGCGACAGCATGGGGTAAAGAGCGGCGCAGGTGGCGATGATGAAGCCATAGCCGCCCTCCTTCCAGCCGCCGCGCCGCACATAGCACTTGAAGAAGCGCGAAGCCATGCGCCGCACGTTGCTGAGGGTGCCGCCCCAGGTCTCGCCGCGCTCGCGCAGGTCGCGGGCCCGGGCGGTGGAGTAGGAATCCAGCCGGCGGATCATGTCCGAGATGTTCTTGTCGACGTAATGCAGCAGCCGGTTTTCCAGCATCGGCCCCTTGGCGCCGCGCCAGACCAGCGAGGGGTGGACGCGGTCGTTGCCCCAGGTCTTGGCCTCCTTCCGGAACAGGCCGGGATAGGCGGCCTTGCCGTAGCTGGCGCCCCAGCCGTGCCGCACCAGACGTTCGCCGATGAAATTGTCCACCGGGATCTCGTGCCAGGCGAAGGCCGAACCGGCGATCACCCGGCGGATTTCCTCGGCCAGGGCGGGCGGCACATGTTCGTCGGCGTCCACCTCCAGCACCCAGTCGGTGGCGCAGGCGGCAATGCCGGTGTTGCGGCGCTCGCCTTCGCGGTCCCACGTTCCCTCGACGATGCGGGCACCGAATTCCAGCGCGATCTCCCTTGATCGGTCGGTGCACTTGTCCAGCACGACCACCACTTCGTCGGCGAAGCCGAGCTTCTCCAGGCAGGACGGCAGCCGCTTCTCCTCGTTGCAGACCACCACCAGGGCGGTGAGGGTGGTCATATCCCAACTCCCCGGAAGCGGGGAAATGAGCGGCTTCGGGCATGGGTCATGGCGGTGCGGTAGGTTTCCAGGGTCTGGTTCATGCGGTGGTCGAAGCGCATGGTCTCCTCCGCCATCCTGCGGGCATTGGCGGCGATGCGGGCGGTGGTCTCCCCGTCGGTCATCACCGCCGCCATGGCCTCGGCGAGGCAGGCCGGATCGGCCGGCGGCACCAGCCGGCCGGTCTCGCCGTCGAACACGATTTCGGGAACGCCGCCGACGGCGCTCGCCACTACCGGCTTGCCGGTGGCGAAGGCCTGGACGGCGACGCGGGGCTGGGCCTCGGTCAGCGAGGGAATCACCACGGCGTCACCCATCTGCATCAGTTCCGACACGTCGTCGCGATAGCCGGTGAACATCACCCGGCCGGTCAGGCCGCGGGCCTCCACCTGCTGGCGCAGGCCGGCCTCGTAGCCGGCGCATTCGGCGGTGGCCGAACCGACGATGACCAGCAGCGGCGCCAGTCCCTTTCCTCCCAGCAGGGCCAGGGCGTCGATCAGGTGATCCTGGCCCTTGTCCGGACGGATCATGCCGACGCAGACCCAGGCATAGGCGGTCTCGGGCAGGCCCAGCTCGGCCCGGAGGCGGGCGCGGGTGGTGACCGGGTCGGGCAGGGCGAAGAAGCGTTCGTCGGCCCAGCCGCCGATGGAGACCGAGCGCCTGGGATCGGCCAGCCCGATCTCCATCAGGTGGCGGCGGGTGCATTCGGCGACGGTGATGATGTGGTCGGCGCCCATGCGCCACTGCATGCGGCGGATCATGGACGGTTTCAGGGGCTGGTTGACGTGGCGCGAACGCACCACGGCGCACAGGTCCAGGCAGGCGGCGGCGGCCTTGGCGTCGCGGGTGACGTGGGTGTCGATCACCTCGATACCGCATTCGATCGCCAGCTTGCGCAGGGCACGGACGGTGGACGGGCGCCAGGGACGGTCGAAGTCGAAATCCACCACCGGCAATCCGGCCGCCTCGGCACGGCGAAAGGACTCGCCGTCGGCGGGCGAGGCCAGCCACACCGCGTGGCCGTTGGTCTTCAGCCAGCGCACCTGCTCGATGGTACGATGCTCCATGCCGCCCCAATTGCGTCCGGGAATGGTGTGAAGGATGCGCAAGCGGCGGACTCCTAGGTCAGGACGAAGCGGCGCCACCACCCTTGCGGCGGTGGTTCCGGCAGCACGACGGATCGCAGGCCCTTTTCCGCCAGCCCCTCCAGCAGCAGGCGCAGCAGGGTGATCGTGACGGCGGGCTTGAAGGCGGCGCCGGGGCGCTCGTTGATGGGCTGGTCGTGCATCAGGATGATGCCGCCGGGCAGGCGGGGGTCGTTCATCAGACGCTCGACCTCGCGGCGGCATTCCGGCTCGACGTGCTCGGGCGCGGCGCAGCGGGTGGAAATCATGTGGTCCTCGGTGCTGGGGCCCCAATGAACCACGGCGCAGCCCGGCTGCCAGCGGTTCAGGGTACGGTGGACGCGGGCGTTGCGCCAGCCGCCGTTATAGGGCAGCCGCACCAGATAGGGCTGCGGCGTCGGGCGGTGGCGGGCCAGCAGCGCCTCGCAGCGTTCCATGTCCTCCATCAGCCGGCGGGGGCTTTCGCGGTCGAGGCGGACGTGATCCCAGCCATGGGCGTAGACGGCATGGCCGCGTCGCACCGTCTCGGCAACCAGCTCATCGGCGGCGACGGCACGGCAGCCGCTCATGAAGAAGGTGGCCTTGGCGTCGAAGCGGTCCAGCAGGTCCAGCATGGCCGGCATGGAATCCGGCATGGGGGCGTCGTCCACCGTGATGGCGACGCTGGCCGGGTCGGCGAGGTGCCGCATGGCGGGCCGCCAGTTCCCCAGGGACCAGGAGAGTCTCAAAATTCATGTCCTCTCAAGTTCGGCGGCATGGTGCCATGGGCCCGGCGGCACATCAATCCTTCGCCGCCTCGCCGAGCACCGCCGCGACCCGCTCCGCCGTCCTCTCCCACGAGAAGCAGGCGGCGCGGGCCAGCCCGCGGTCCGAGACCTCGCGCCACAGGCCGGCGTCATTCAACAGCCGGCCGATCTGCTCGGCCAGATGGGCGTCGTCTCCGGGCCGGGCCAGCAGGGCGGCGCCGCCGGTGACTTCCGGCATGGCGGCGGCGTCCGAGCACACCACCGGAAGGCCCGACGCCATCGCCTCGACCAACGGATTGCCGAAGGTCTCCACCAGCGAGGGGAACACGAACACCGAGGCCCGTCGGTACAGTTCGGCCACCTGCTCCGGGCTTTGCCCCCCCAGGAAGGCGATTCGCCCGGCGATGCCCAGTTCGGCCGCCAGTCCTCTCAGCGAGGCGGCGTAATCCGGGTCCAGTTCGCGCCCGGCGATGTCCAGCCGCAGCTCGGGATGGTCGGGAACCAACCGGGCCACGGCGCGCAGCAGGGTCTCGAAATTCTTCTGCACATAGACGTCTGACACCGCCAGCAGCCGGCCGGGAAGGCGGGCGGCGTCGGTTTCGGGCGGGTGGAAGATCGGGCCGATGCCATGGTGGACCACCGACAGGCGGGAATCCTCGGGCAGGCCGAACACCCTCAGGAAGGTTCGTCCGGCGTGGGCCGAGACCACCATGGCGCGGCGGCAGGTCCTGAAGCAGGCCCAGGTCAGCCGCTTGACCGCCCACCAGTACAGCCGCTTGGCGGGGCGCGGGTCCAACTCGGTGACCTCGAAGGCGTTGCGCAGCAAGATCACGGTGGGTGGGCCGAGGATGGGGCCGTAATTGGCCGGCGAGAACACCACCCGTGCCCCGATCCGCCGGGCCAGCAGCGGCACCGAAAGCTGTTCCTGCGCCAGCACGGTGGCCAGCTTGCCCCGGACGGGCAGCACATGCAGGGTGAGGCCGGCCGTCGCCTCGCAGACCGGGCGGACGTCGGCCTCCTGATCGGCCTGGATCGCCACATGAACGTCCATCTGGCAGGCCAGCAGCGGCAGCACGTTGCGCAGATAGGTCAGGCCGCCGCCGCTCTTGGAATGAACGGCGTTGATCAGGACGCGGAGAGAGGCGGGCGGAGAGGTCACGAGGCCAGCTTGGCCTCCGCCGCTTCGACCAGGAACCGGGAGCGGTTGCCGCCACTGACCGCGTCGATCCGGCCAAGCAGGCTGCGGGGCAAGGTGATGTTGACCCGCTCGGCCTTCAGCAGATCGGTATCCAGCGGAACCAGCACCATGACCGCATCCTCGCGCAGGGGATCGGACAACAGGGATTCCATGCCCGATGGCGGCGGAACCGGATCGCCATCGGCCGTCATCACCGCCACATGTCCGGTCAGGGCCTCGGCCGCCATGGCCAGGGCCTCCTCCACCGTATGGCCGGCACTGACGCAGCCGGGGAAGTCGGGAAAATCGATCCCATAGTCGCTGTCGGAATCCTTGCGCAGATAGGCGACATAGGCAGTCATGGGTCACCTCGACAATTTCAGGCCGCACTGGCGCTCGATCGCCCGGACCGTTCCCGACGGCAGATCCCGTTTAGGGTGGGGCACCGTCACCAGACCCGGCTTGGCCGGATGGCGGAAATGGTGGTGGCTGCCGGTGACCCGCTTCAAAATCCAGCCATCGGCCTCAAGCGCCGAGATGATCTCGCGGCTATTCATGTGTGTATCATTACACACAGATCCTGCGTATTCAAGGGATCACCCGATCCGTCGCAGGGTGGCGGTGCGGCCGAAGCGCTTCAGGTCCTTGGCGCCGCCACCCTCGGCCACCACGCGGGCCATGCCGTCCCCGTCCTCGACGATCAGACCGGACAGCACCTCGATGCCGTAGGAAAACAGCCGTTCGGTCATCGGCGCGCCCGGTCCCACCAGGGCGATCCGGGCATGGCGCGCCAGGACCAGCAGGCGGGGCAGCGAGCGGTTGGCCAGGGTGGCCGAGGTGATGAGGGCGGCGTCGGCGACCGGCAGCAGGGTCTCGGCCGCTTCCTCGGGATACTGGCCGGGGCCGGGACGGCGGTCGATGACCCTGGCGCCGGGCAGGCGTTCGGCGATGGCGGGAAAGGCGCCGATCACCACGGTCTCGCCATCGGGGCGGCCGAAGCTGTCGAGGCCGTTGCCGATTTCCGTCTCCAGGTCGAAGCGGTTGTAATGGGCGTTGCAGGCGGCGATGCCCAGCGACACGTCGAAATTGCTGTCCGAGGTCACCAGGGCGGCCAGATCGCGCAGCGAGCCGTCGGTGCGGTTGCCGGCCCTGGGGGCGCCGAGGCAGCCCGGCGTGCCGCGTTCCGGCGTCTGCGCCAGGCCGATGCCGTGGGGACCTTCGACCATGGTCCAGTTGACCCCCACCACCACCCGGCGGATTTCGCCGTCGGGAACCCCCTGGGCGAGGTCGGCGTAGAGGCGGCGCGGTCCCCACCAACGCCACAGGGCGTCCAGGGTGGGCGGCAGCAGGTCGGTGCGGCCGCCGGTGAAGGCGATCCACTGTTCGATCAGCACGCCGGGCACCGCCACGATCACCGGCACGCCGCCGGCCGCCGCCGCCAGCATCTCGGCCGCCAGTCCCTGGCCCTCGCATTCGGATTTGGAGAACTTGTTGACGAACAGCAGGTCGGTCTTGGCCTCGATGGCGCGGCGTACCGCCCCCGAGGCCTCGGCCAGCGCCTGGGTGTCCAGGATGCAGGCCTTGGACGCCTTGCCCAGCGCCTGGCCGATGGAGATCCGATGGCCGGTGTCGATCTCGGTCACCAGCATGTCGGTCTTGCGACCGTCATCGCCCTTGATGGTGTGCTGAAGCAGTCCGCCGACATTGAAGCCGCGCGCCTTCAGGCCGGCGGCGAATTCGGCCAGCAGCCGCTCCGGCGGCTTGCCGGGGGGGTAGATCACGGCGCCGATGGGGGGGGTGCCGGCGGGGGGGGACAGGCTCATGGCGGTGAAAATCCTTGGTTGGTCTGCTCTTGCAATTTCCGCGTCACCCAACCGCCGAAGCACAGCGCCCGGAAATAGGGGGCGGGTGGGCCGAAGCCGGCGGCGGCCAGCAATTCGGCCAGCCGGGCCTCGGTCAGGGGATGGAAATCGCGGTCGACATGGCGGAACCCCTTGTCCACCTCGATTTCGGGAATGCCTGCCGCCAGTTGCAGATGGCGCCACCAGCCTTTCAACTGTCCCTGCCAGGGATCGTCCCGATCCCCGAACAGGTCGGCCAGCACCAGCGGCGCGCCCGGCCGGAGATGGGCGGCGATTTCCTCCAGCAGGGTTTGCTTGGCGCCGTCGTCGGGCAGGAAATGCAGCACCAGCAGCAAGGTGGCGGCATCGAACGGTTCGAGCCCGGGCAGGTCGCCGACCTTGGACGGATACAGCCGCACCCGGCCGCCCAGGCCGTGCCGGGCGATCTTGGCCTCGGCATGGGCCAGCATCTCCCTGGCGGGGTCGACGCCCACCACGGCCAACTCGGGGCAGTCTTGCGCCAGGGCGACGCATTCGATTCCGGTTCCCGCGCCGACCACCAGGACCCGCCCCCGGCCGGCGGTGGCCTCGGCGACGATCTGGCACGACAGCACATGCAGGGCGTCGTAGCCGGGAATGGCTTCGCGCACCCGCCGGTCATAGGCCTCGGCCCGGTCCCTGTCCCAATGGCGGACGGTGTCGACGCTCATGCGCAGGATCCCTCCTCAGGCCTTTCCTCGGGAAAGGCGCCCAACTGGCGCAACGCCTCGCCGACCGCCATGGCCGCCGCCATGGCCACGTTGAGCGAGCGCGCCTCCGGCCGCATGGCGATGCGAAGGCGCGCTTGGGCGGCCCCGGCCACTTCGGATGGAACGCCAGCGCTCTCCCGTCCCACCATGATGGTGTCTCCCGGCCGGAAAGAAAAGCGGTCATGGCGATGCTCGCCCCGCGTGGTCAGCAGAATCAACCGCCGCCCCTCGGCCGCCAGCCGTTCGCGGAACGACGGCCATGACGGATGGCGGACGTAGCTGGAATGTTGAATATAATCCATTCCGGCGCGTCGGACTTTACGTTCGTCAAGGACAAAGCCGCAGGGTTCGATTATATCGACCCCGACGTCCAGGCAGGCCGACAGCCGCAGCAGCGCGCCAGCGTTCTGCGGAATATCCGGCTGGTACAGGGCGAGACGCAGGGGAACCATGGCTTGAACGCTCCGCAAACAGCGCGCCGGACCGGACGGGCTTGGAACTTCTGTTGTATTAGGTAACGTTGATACATGTGGACTCGGCAGTTGAATCAGGGCTGCCGATGTGGTTAATAGTCGCGCTTTCGCGGGCCAACAAGAGGTTAAGTCATGGCTGATCCGGCACATAATGCCCAGCCCTCGCCGGTGGATGGGCAGACGCGGCGGGATTTCCTGCTGTACGCCACATCCGCCGTCGGCGCGGTCGGGACGGGCATCGCACTCTGGCCGTTCGTGCACAGCATGAACCCGGCCGCCGATACCCTGGCGCTTTCCACCACCGACGTGGACATCTCCATCATCCAACCCGGCCAGTCGGTGACCGTGGTCTGGCAGGGCAAGCCGGTCTTCGTCCGCCATCGCCTTCCGGAAGAGATCGACGACGCCGGCAAGACCGCCATGGCCGACCTGCGCGATCCCCAGAAGGACACCGACCGCGCCCAGAAGCCGGAATGGCTGGTGCTGATCGGCGTCTGCACCCATCTGGGCTGCGTGCCGCTGGGGCAGAAGCCCGCCGATCCCAAGGGGGAATTCAACGGCTGGTTCTGCCCGTGCCACGGGTCGCATTACGACACCTCCGGCCGCATCCGCAAGGGCCCGGCTCCGACCAACCTGCCGGTGCCGCCCTACAAGTTCACCAGCGACACCGCCATTCGGATTGGCTGAGGGGACACGTCATGAGTGGCTTCAAGAGCGACAACAAGGTGGTCAACTGGATCGAGGATCGGTTGCCCATCTTCTCGATGATGCAGCACAGCGCCATCGACTATCCCACCCCCAGGAATCTGAACTACTGGTGGAACTTCGGTTCCCTGGCCGCGGTGATGCTGATCATCATGATCCTCACCGGCCTGTTCCTGGCCATGAATTATTCGTCTCACACCTCGCTGGCGTTCGATTCGGTCGAGCGCATCATGCGCGACGTGAATTACGGCTGGCTGCTGCGCTACCTGCACGCCAACGGCGCCTCGATGTTCTTCATCCTGGTCTACATCCACATCTTCCGCGGCCTCTATTACGGTTCGTACAAGGCCCCGCGCGAGATTCTGTGGTTCATCGGCATCGCCATCTACCTGGCGATGATGGCGACCGGCTTCATGGGCTACGTGCTGCCCTGGGGGCAGATGTCGTTCTGGGGCGCCACCGTCATCACCAACCTGTTCTCGGCCTTCCCGGTGGTCGGCGACTACATCGTCACCCTGCTGTGGGGCGGGTTCGCGGTGGACAATCCGACGCTGAACCGTTTCTTCGCCCTGCACTTCCTGCTGCCCTTCGTCATCGTCGGTCTGGTGGTGCTCCACGTCTGGGCGCTGCATTCGGTGAAGTCGAACAATCCGCTGGGCATCGACATGAAGGGGGCGCAGGATTCCATCCCGTTCCATCCCTACTACACCATCAAGGACCTGTACGGCATCGGCGTGTTCCTGATGTTCTACATGGCCTTCGTGTTCTGGGCGCCCAACTTCTTCGGCGAGCCTGACAACTACATCCCGGCCAATCCCATGGTGACGCCCGCCCATATCGTGCCGGAATGGTACTACCTGCCGTTCTATGCCATCCTGCGCGCCTTCACCATGGACATCTGGTTCATTCCGGCCAAGCTCCAGGGCGTGGTGGCGATGTTCGCCGCCATCCTGATCCTGTTCGCCCTGCCCTGGCTCGACACCTCCAAGGTGCGCTCGGCCAAGTTCCGGCCGCTGTACCGCCAGTTCTTCTGGCTGTTCTTCGCCAATTGCATGGTCCTGGGCTATGTGGGCGGCAAGCCGGCCGAAGGCGTCCTGATCGTGGTGGGCCAGCTCTGCACCGCCTACTACTTCGCCCACTTCCTGGTGATCATGCCCCTGCTCGGCTGGTTCGAGAAGCCGAAGCCGCTGCCGGCCTCCATCAGCCAGCCGGTGGTCAAGGCCGCCGCCCTGGGCCTGATGATCCTGGTGGGGCTTGCCGGGTTCTCGGGCAATGCCCAGGCCGCCGGCGGGGCCATGCCGCCCTTCAAGCAGCCCGAGGGCGGCTTCTCGTGGGAAGGCGTGTTCGGCAAGCACGACCAGGCGTCGCTGCGGCGCGGCTGGCAGGTGTTCCACGACGTCTGCTCGGCCTGCCACTCCATGAAGCTGGTGGCCTACCGCAATCTCGCCGACCTCGGCTTCACCGAGGACGAGATCAAGGCCATCGCCGCCGAGAAGGAAGTTCGGGACGGTCCCAACGACGAGGGCGAGATGTTCATGCGTCCGGCCCGTCCGGCCGACCGCATCGTGCCGCCCTTCGCCAACGACAAGGCGGCCATGGCCGCCAATGGCGGCGCCCTGCCGCCGGACCTGTCGCTGATGAACAAGGCCCGCCCGAAAGGTCCCTACTACGTCTACTCGCTGTTCCTGGGCTACGAGGACGCGCCGCCGGAAGGCGTCACCATTCCGGACGGCAAGTTCTTCAACCACTACTTCCCCGGCAACGCCATCAGCATGCCGGGCGTGATCGCCGACGACGTCGTCACCTATGCCGACGGCACCAAGGCGACCAAGGAGCAGATCGCCAAGGACGTGGTCACCTTCCTCAACTGGGCCGCCGAGCCCGAGTTGGATACCCGCAAGAGCATGGGGTTGAAGGTGATGCTGTTCCTGGCCGTGCTGACCGCCATGCTTTACGCGCTGAAGCGGCAGATCTGGAAGGACGTGCACTGATCCCATCCGGGAAACCGGAGATCGCGGCCGCCGTCGGAAACGACGGCGGCCGTTTCGTTTCTCTCCCCTTGCCCCGAGGCACGGGTGCTTGTATGACATTGCCCCATGCATATCCTTGAATTCGAAAAGCCCATCGCCGAGCTGGAGGGCAAGATCGAGGAGCTGCGGCATCTGTCGGACAGCGGTGACGTCAACATCGCCGACGAGGTCAGCAAGCTCCAGGCCAAGGTCGACAAGCTGCTGCGGTCGACCTACGCCAAGCTCACGCCCTGGCAGAAGACGCAGGTGGCCCGCCACCCCGAGCGGCCCCACGCGCTGGTCTACATCAATGCCCTGATCGAGGATTTCACGCCGCTGGCCGGCGACCGCGCCTTTGGCGAGGATCAGGCCATCATCGGCGGTCTGGGCCGGTTCCGCGGCCATTCGGTGGTGGTGATCGGCCACGAGAAGGGCCACGACACCGAAAGCCGCATCCGCCACAACTTCGGCATGGCCAAGCCCGAGGGCTATCGCAAGGCCATCCGCCTGATGCGCATGGCGGACCATTTTCAGATTCCGGTGATCACCCTGGTGGACACCGCCGGCGCCTATCCCGGAATCGAGGCCGAGGAGCGCGGCCAGGCCGAGGCCATCGCCCGCTCGATCGAGACCTGCCTGGACATCCGGGTGCCGCTGGTGTCGGCCATCATCGGCGAGGGTGGATCGGGCGGAGCCATCGCGCTGGCCGCGGCCAATTCGGTGCTGATGCTGGAACACGCCATCTATTCGGTGATCAGCCCCGAGGGGTGCGCCTCGATCCTGTGGCGTTCGGGCGACAACGCCAAGGATGCCGCCGAGCAGCTGCGCCTGACCGCCCAGGACCTCCACAAGCTGGGAATCATCGATTCGGTGGTGCCGGAACCCATGGGCGGGGCTCATCGCAACATCGATCTGATGTTCCAGACCCTGTCCATGTCGCTGGATTCGGCGCTGCGCGACCTGTCCGGAACCGAGGGCGGGGTGCTGCGGGCCTGGCGCCGCGACAAGTTCCTGGAGATGGGGCGGGCGGGCCTGTCGTGACCTCTGCGGCGGTCATCGAACTTTCGGTCGTGGTTCCGGTCAAGAACGAGGCCGAGAACATCCTGCCGCTGCTCGACGAGATTCATGGCGCGCTTCAGGGCAAGGTGGAGTTCGAGGTCGTCTACGTGGATGACGGCTCGGACGACGCCACCCCCCAGGCGTTGACCCAGGCCGCCGACATCCATCCCCGCCTTCGCATCGTTCGCCATCGCCAGTCCTGCGGACAGAGTCAGGCGGTCGCCACCGGGGTGAGGCACGCCGCCGGCCATCTGATCGCCACCCTGGACGGCGACGGCCAGAACGATCCCGCCGACCTGCCGGCCATGCTGGAACGCTGGCGGTTCGCCCCCGACGCGGTCCGCCCCCGCCTGATGGTCACCGGCTGGCGCGCCGCCCGCCGCGACAATTCCATCCGCCGGCTGTCGTCGAAGGTAGCCAACGGCGTCCGTTCCAGGCTGCTGCGAGACGGCATTCCCGATTCCGGCAGCGGCATCAAGCTGCTGCCGCGTGACTTGTTCCTCGACCTGCCGCGCTTCGACCACATGCACCGGTTCATGGCCGCCCTGGTGATCCGTGCCGGCGGCACGGTGGAGACGGTCAAGGTCAATCACCGCCCGCGTGAGCGCGGCACCTCCAAATACGGGGTGTGGAACCGGCTGTGGGTCGGCATCGTCGACCTGCTGGGGGTGATGTGGCTGATGCGCCGGTCGCGCAATCCGGTGGTTGAGTGACGCGCTCGCGCCATCCTTTGTTGCGTCCCCGCGTCCTGCTGCGTGGACTGGTGCTGATCCTCACCTTCGCCGCCATCGGCTTTCTGATCGAGGGAATGGGACTCCGGGATGCCCTGGACACCCACTGGATCGATTCCGAGGTCAGGGGCAAGGGACTTGGCGGCGACGCCCTGTTCGTGCTGGTGGGCGGCCTGTTCATCGGAATCGGCCTGCCGCGCCAGGCGGTGTGCTTTCTGGCCGGCTATGCCTTCGGCTTCGCGGAGGGCCTGGCATGGGCCACCCTGGCCTCGCTGACCGGCTGTGTCGGCGCCTTCTTCTACGCCCGCTTCATGGGCCGCGCCTTCGTCACCAGCCGCTTTCCCGAGCGTATCGCCCGCGTCGATTCGTTCCTGGCCGGCAACACCTTCTCGATGACGCTGCTGATGCGGTTGCTGCCGGTGGGCAGCAATCTGCTGACCAATCTGGCCGCCGGCGTGTCGGGGGTGCTGGCGGTGCCGTTCTTCCTGGGGTCGGGGCTGGGCTATCTGCCCCAGACGGTGGTGTTCGCCTTGCTTGGCAGCGGCATTCAGGTCGATCCGGTCTTTCGTATCGGCGCCAGCGTGATATTGTTCGTGGCCTCCGGCGTGATCGGCGTCTGGCTGTTTCGCCGTTATCGCCATGGGCGACACCTTGATGCCGCCACCGAGGCGGCCCTTGACGAGAATGGCGAGCCATGAAGACCCGTCTGTCCCTGCTGTTGCTGCCCGTTCTGCTGCTGGCCGCCTGCGCCGCCCCCCCGCCTCCCTCGCCGCCCCAGCCATCGGCGGTGAAGCTCGACCCGATCGGCCGGGTGATCCGCGCGCGCGGCGAACGCGACCAGGACGACGCCATGGGGCGCGGCATCAGGACGGCGCTGCTCCAAGATGATTCCGCCGCCTTCAAGGGGGTGTCGGTGCTGGCCTGGGATGGCGTCGTGCTGCTGAGCGGGGCGGTGTCCAAGCCCGAGCATCGCCGCCGCGCCGCCCGGATCGCCCGCGACCGGGATGGCGTCCGCGTCGTCCATGACGGCCTGGTCCTGGCCGAAGATCCCGGCGCCGTGACCTATCTGGCCGACACCGGCCGGGAGCGGCGCATCTTCGCCGGCCTGATGGGGAACGACGATATCGCCGGCGCCTATGTGGTGCGGGTGGTCAACGGCATCGCCACCCTGCTGGGAACCACCCGCTCCGCCGCCGACCTCGCCAAGGCCAGCGCCTTTGCCCGCGACGTCGAGGGCATCAAGTGGGTGGTGGAGCATGTCGAGGTCCGCTAGGCGGGCGGGCGTTCACGGAAAAAGGGGCGGGCATCCATGCACGGCATAGCGACGGTGATGCTTGGCGTGACCGGGCTCCTGGCGCTGGTGACCCTGCTGGTGCCGGTGGCGGCGCGGGCCAACGTGGCGTTCTCGCTGGTGCTGGCCGCCGCCGGCATCGCCCTCGGCGTCGTCATCGACAACGTGCCCATGCTGGGCCTGGGCGGTCCCATCGACGATTTCCTGGCGGCATTGGGGCAGTTCGACCTGTCGTCCGAGGCCTTCATCCTGGTGTTCCTGCCGGTCCTGCTGTTCGAGACCGCCATCGTCATCGACGTCCGGCGCCTGATGGACGACATCGCCCCGATCCTGGTGCTGGCGGTGGTGGCGGTGCTGGTGTCGACCTTCGTGGTCGGCTTCGCCCTCGGCGCGGTCACCGACATGGGGATCATCGCCTGCCTGCTGCTGGCCGCCATCGTTTCGACCACCGATCCCGTCGCCGTGGTCGCCATCTTCCGCGATCTCGGCGTGCCCCATCGCCTCAGCCTGCTGGTGGAAGGCGAAAGCCTGTTCAACGACGCCGCCGCCATTTCGCTGTTCGCCCTGTTCCTGGGCATGTTGACCGGCGAGCGGCAGGCGGACGTGGCGGACGGCGTGCTGGTGTTCGCGCGGGGCTTCGCCGGCGGGCTGGCGTTCGGCTATGCCTGCGGCCGCCTGGTGTGCTGGAGCTTCACCCTGCTGCGCGGCCAGCGCGCAGCCGAGATCACGGTCACGGTGGCCGCCGCCTATCTGGTGTTCCTGCTGGGCGAGCATTACCTGCATGTCTCGGGAGTGGTGGCGGTGGTGACCACCGCCCTGGTGATCAGCTATCAGGGCCGCACCCGCGTCTCGTCCGAGACCTGGTCCAGCCTGATCGACGTCTGGGGACAGGTCGGATACTGGGCCAGTTCGCTGATCTTCCTGCTGGCGACCATGCGGGTTCCGGGCATGCTGGCGGGGATGGGGCCGGGGGATTTCGGGGTCCTGGCGGTGCTGATCGTCTCGGCCCTGGCGGCCCGCGCCCTGGTGCTGTTCGGCCTGTTTCCCGGCCTGACGGCCCTGGGCTGGGCCGCGCCGGTGGGGGTGCCGCTGCGCGCCGTGGTGCTGTGGGGCGGCCTGCGCGGCGCCATCTCGCTGGCCCTGGCCCTGGCGGTGGTGGAGAACCCCCGCATCACTCCGGACGTGAAATCCTTCATCTCGGTGATGTGCACCGCCTTCGTGCTGTTCACCCTGTTCGTCAACGCGCCGCTGCTGCGGCCGCTGATCCGGCTGTTCGGGCTGGACCGGCTGTCGCCGTCGGACATGGCGGTGCGCGGCCGCGCCATCGCCACCGCCCTGACCGAGGTGCGCCGCCGGGTGACCGATGCCGCCGCCGATTACGGCATCGAGCGCGAGCTTGCCGTGGAACTGGCCGACGGCTTCACCGGCCGCCTGGGCGCGGCCGAGGCGCAGGTGGCCGGCGCGGTGGCGCTGAGCCCGGCCGAGGATATCCGCAGCGGCCTGATGATGCTGGCCGACCGCGAGCAGGCCATCTATCTGCGCCACTACCGCGAGGGCACGGTGTCGGGGCGCATCACCCGCGCCCTGCTGGCCGGCGCCGCCCGGCTTCAGGATGGGGTCAAGACCGATGGCGGCCGCGGCTATGATGCCGCCCATGCCGGCTTCCTGGCGTTTTCGTGGCGTTTCCGCCTCGCCCTGGCGCTGCATCGCCGCGCCGGCTTCGAAGCGCCCCTGGCCACCGAGATCGCCAATCGCTTCGAGGTTCTGCTGATGGTGCAGGCCGCCATCCGCGAACTCATGGAATTCGCCTGGACCAAGCTGCCGCTGATGGTTTGCCGCGACGCGGCCCAGGCCATCACCGCCACCGTCGCCGAACGCATGGACGCGGTGGATACCGCCCTGGCCGCCTTGCGGCTGCAATACGGCGATTTCTCGCGCGCGCTTCAGCTTCAGTACTTGGAACGCGCCGCCATCCGCATCGAGGAGGCGGAGTATCACCGTCTGCGGACCGAGGCGGTGATTGGCCACGAGGTCCTGAACGATCTGCTGTCCGATCTGGCGCAGCGCGGCCGCCGTCTGGCCCGGCGGCCTCCCCTCGACCTCCAGCTGGAGGCGGAGGGGATGGTGGCCGGGGTTCCGGCCTTCGCCGGGTTCCAGCCGCGCCAGTTGGCCGAGATCACCCGCCTGCTGCGCCCTGTCCTGACCGTGCCCGGCGAGGTCGTCCTGCGTCGGGGCGATGCCGGCGACGCCATGTACTTCATCGCCTCCGGCGCCGTCGAGGTCCGGGTGACGCCCAATCCGATCCGCCTGGGCAGCGGCGACTTCTTCGGCGAAATGGCCCTGGTCTCGCAAGGCCGCCGAACCGCCGACGTGGTTGCCCTGGGATTTTGCTCGCTGCTGGTTCTTCAGGCCAGGGACTTCAACGCCTTGCTGGCGGCAAGCCCGGAATTGCGCGACCGCATACAGAAGACGGCCCGGCAGCGCCTGAACGCCGTGCCGGGCAAATCCGCTTTCCGTCCGGGGCAATGACG
>NZ_CACVCH010000070.1 GCF_902729425.1 Magnetospirillum sp. SS-4
TCAACATGACGGACCACTGGGGGGACACCGATGATCGATGCAGAGGACAAGGGCAAGCCGGCCGACCCGATCGCCCCGACGGTGACGTCCGGGCAAGCCCCCGCTCCCGCCGCCGCTCCCCGGAAGAAGGCGGGAACCGCCGGCAGGCCGCTTTCCGCCGCCGCCCTGGCCCGCCAGGAACTGGCCCGGATGCGCCACGACCCCGAGGCGGTGCGCCACGCCTTCGAAACCGGCGAATACCCCTACAAGAGCCGGATGGGCCGCGCCGATTACGAGGCGAGAAAGGCGGCGTTGCAGGCCGAATTGCTCAAGGTCCAGCTATGGGCCAGGGATACCGGCCAGAAATTCGTGCTGCTGTTCGAAGGCCGCGACGCCGCCGGCAAGGGCGGCACCATCAAGCGGTTCATGGAGCATCTCAACCCCCGCGCCGCCCGGATCGTCGCCCTGGAGAAGCCGAGCGAGGTCGAGCGCGGCCAGTGGTTCTTCCAGCGCTATGTCCAGCACCTGCCCACCGCCGGTGAAATGGTGTTCTTCGACCGTTCCTGGTACAACCGGGCCGGCGTCGAGCGGGTGATGGGGTTCTGCTCGCCGGCGGAATACCTGGAATTCATGCGCCAGACCCCGGAACTGGAACGGATGCTGGTCCGCTCCGGCATCAAGCTCTACAAGTACTGGTTCTCGGTGACCCAGGATGAACAGCGGCGACGCTTCAAGTCGCGGGAAAGCGACCCGCTGAAACAGTGGAAGCTGTCCCCCATCGACAAGGCCTCGCTGGGCAAGTGGGGCGAATACACCGAGGCCAAGGAGGCGATGTTCTTCTACACCGACACCGCCGACGCGCCCTGGACCATCGTCAAGTCGGACGACAAGAAGCGGGCCCGCCTCAACTGCATGCTTCACTTCCTCAACTCGCTGGACTATCCCGGCAAGGACAAGGCGGTGGTGCATCAGCCCGATCCGCTGATCGTCGGCAAGGGCGCCCATGTGGTCCAC
Organism: Magnetospirillum sp. SS-4; assembly: GCF_902729425.1. Classification (GTDB taxonomy): domain Bacteria; phylum Pseudomonadota; class Alphaproteobacteria; order Rhodospirillales; family Magnetospirillaceae; genus Phaeospirillum. The sequence goes on from NZ_CACVCH010000070.1 coordinate 994, forward strand.
AAGAGCGAACACATCCTGGGGGCGTCGCTGAACCCATAGGTCAGAGGGACGAGCGCAGGTTGTCCAGCAATCCCTGGAGGATATAGGCGGCGGCCATCTTGTCCACCACCTCGGCGCGGCGCTTGCGCGACGAATCCGCCTCCAGCAGGGTGCGGGTGACGGCGGCGGTGGACAGCCGCTCGTCCCAGAAGACCACGGGAAGATCGCGCAGCCTCAGCAGATTGGCGGCGAAGGCCCGCGCCGACTGGCAGCGCGCCCCCTCCCGCCCGTCCATCTCCACCGGCAGGCCCAGCACCAGGCCGCCGACGTCCTGCTTGTCCACCATGGCCAGCAGGGTCTCGGCGTCCTTGGTAAACTTGGCGCGGCGAATGGTGTCGAACGGCGTGGCGATGGTGCGGCTGACGTCGGACAGCGCCAGACCGATGGTCTTGGTGCCGAGGTCGAGGCCCATCAGCCGCTGGTCACGGCCAAGCAGGGAGATCAGGTCGGAAGGAGCAAGAACAGGCATGAGCCGTGCTTGCGCCATCCGCCGATGAAAATCAAGCGCTCCGATTGCGCCGCCCTCCCCCACGCGGTACAAGTCGGCCATGTCCAACGATATCCCGTCCGAAGTCCCGCCCGACGCCGAAGCCCCGGCCGAATGCCTGTCCTGCCTGAAACCGGCCGAATTGTGTGTCTGCGACGGGGTGACGCCCATCGACAACCGCATCGCCCTGCTGGTGCTCCAGCACCCGCAGGAACAGGACAAGACCCTGGGCACCGCCCGCCTTGCCGCCCTGCACTTCACCCGATCCGACATGCGCATCGGCCTGTCCTGGCCCAGTCTGGCCAAGGCGCTGGGCCGGCCGGCCGACCCCAGGCGCTGGGCGGTGCTCTATCTCGGCTCGGCCAAGGCCGCCGACCTCGCCCCCGGCGCCGAGGTGGTGGCGCTTGACGCCAAGGGCGCGGCCCTGGCCGATCAGGCCACCGCCCTGGCCCATCTGGACGGCGTCATCGTCCTGGACGGCACCTGGAGCCAGGCCAAGGCGCTGTGGTGGCGCAATGCCTGGCTGCTGAAATGCCAGCGGGTGATTCTGGGTCCCAAGCGGCCCAGCCGCTATGGCCGGGTGCGGACGGAACCCCGCTCCGACAGCCTGTCCACCATCGAAGCCGCCGGCCTTCTGCTCGGCCGGCTGGAGGGACGCCCCGAAATCGCCGAGACGCTGGACGCCACCTTCCAGCGCATGCTGGACGCCTTTCGCGCCGCCCGCGCCGGGCAGTCCAGGCCGCCTCGGCCCGACCGCCGGTTCCGCCCCCAGGGCCGCGGCAGGGGACGCCGCCGCCCGCCGCCGTCCGTCTGATCCGGATTGTGGCATGTGATCTGCTCGTGGACGCGGCCGGCTTGGTATAGGAGACTGTCGGTCTCACTAGCATAGAGGCCAGTCCGTGACCCAGGAACATCCCTTCGCCCCCTATGTCCGCATTCTCGGCAAGGGGCCGCGCCTGTCGCGCCCGCTCGCCTTCGAGGAGGCCCGGGACGGTTTCCGCATGGTGCTGGCCGGCGAGGTCGAGCCGGTGCAGTTGGGGGCCTTTCTCTGCCTGCTCCGGGTCAAGACCGAAACGCCGGAGGAAGCCGCCGGGCTGGCCGCCGCCATCCGCGAGACCGTGGCGCCCCCGGCCGGAGCGCCCCCGGTGGATCTGGACTGGTCGTCCTATGCCGGCAAGTCGCGGCAACTGCCCTATTACGTGCTGGCGGCGCTGGCGCTTGCCGGCCACGGCGTCCGGGTGTTCATGCACGGTTCAGAACACCACACCAACGGCCGGGTGTGGACGTCCGAGGCGCTGGCCGCCCTGGGCGTGCCGGTCTCGACCTCGGCCGCCGACGCCGCCCGCCGGCTGGAGACGTCCGGCTTCGCCTACATGACCCTGGAGCATCTGTCGCCGCCGCTGCACGCCATCATGGAGCTGCGCCACCTTTTGGGGCTGCGCTCGCCCATCCACACCGTGGCGCGGCTGATCAATCCGTTTCGCGCCGCCTGCGCCGTCAACAGCGTGTCCCATCCCAATTACGCCCCGGTGCATCAGGAGGCCGCGCGCCTGCTGGGCGAGCACCGCATGGCGGTGTTCAAGGGCGAGGGCGGCGAGGTGGAACGCCGGCCGGAAAAGGCCTGCGAGGTGCTGTCGCTGGTCGACGGGCTGCCGCTGGCCGAGGATTGGCCGGCCCTGATCAACGGTGCCCGCCCGCACGAGGAGGCGCTCGACCTCGGCCGCCTCAAGGCGTTGTGGAGTGGCGAGGACCACGACGAGACCGCCGCCGCCGTGATCTGCGGCACCATTGCCATCGCGCTCCGCGCCATGGGCCGCGCCGCCTCGGTGGACGAGGCCGAGGGCATGGCCCAGGTCCTGTGGCGCGACCGGGTCAGGACAAGCATTCCGGGGGTGGCGTGAGCACCCGTCCGGCCCCCCGGCTGCTGATCTCGGCGGCCCACAAATCCTCGGGCAAGACCACGATCAGCGTCGGGCTGTGCGCCGCCCTGACCGAGCGCGGCCATGTGGTCCAGCCCTTCAAGAAGGGGCCGGACTACATCGATCCGCTATGGCTGGGAGCCGCCTGCCATCGCGATTGCCGCAATCTCGACTTCCACACCATGCCGCCCCGCCTGATCCGCGAGACCTTCGAGCGGGTGTCGCGCGGCGCCGATCTCAGCCTGATCGAGGGCAACAAGGGCCTGTTCGACGGCGTCGACCTGGAAGGCGCCAATTCCTCGGCCATGCTGGCCAACTGGCTGGAGGCGCCGGTGGTGCTGGTGGTCGATTGCGCCGGCATGACGCGGGGCGTCGCGCCCTTGCTGCTGGGCTATCAGGCCTTCGACCAGAGCCTGCGCATCGCCGGCGTCATCCTCAACAAGGTCAGCGGTCCCCGCCACGAAAAGAAGCTGCGCGAGGTGGTGGCCCATTACACCCGCATTCCGGTGTTGGGCGCGGTCCATCGCGGCCCCGACATGGAAATCATGGAACGCCACCTGGGGCTGGTCCCCGCCAACGAGGCCGAGGCCGCCGGCGAGGCCATCGCCCGCCTTGCCCGCACCGTGGCGGCCCAGGTGGACCTGGACGCCATCGCCGCCCTGGCGCGGCAGGCCTCGCCAATCGAGGTGACCGACACCGCCTTGCCGGCGGTTCCGGCCGCATCCCTGCGCATCGGCATCGCCCGCGACCCGGCCTTCGGCTTCTACTATCCCGACGACATCGAGGCGCTGCGCCGGGCCGGCGCCGAACCGGTGCCGTTCGACACCCTGCGCGATTCCCACCTGCCCCCCGACCTGGACGGATTGTTCATCGGCGGCGGATTTCCCGAGACCCATATGGCGGAACTGGAGGCCAACGCCTCGCTGCGGGCCGAGATCCGCGCCAGGGGACAGGCGGGCATGCCGATCTATGCCGAATGCGGCGGGCTGATGTATCTGTCGCGCGCCATCGTCTGGAAGGGCGAGCGGCGCGAGATGGTGGGCATCGTCCCCGGCGACGCGGTCATGTACCGGGCGCCGCAGGGACGCGGCTATGTCCGGCTGCGCGAGACCGCCGATTTCCCCTGGCCCCGGCTGGAGGACGGTCCCGGCGTAATGCCGGCCCATGAATTCCACCATTCCCGGCTGGAGAACATCGAAGGCGAGCCCCGCTTCGCCTACCGGGTGATCAGGGGCGCCGGCATCGCCGAAAAGCAGGACGGCATCATCGTCGGCAACACCCTGGCCACCTATGCCCATATGCGCAGCGTCGGCGCCAACCCCTGGGCGCCCCGCTTCGTCGCCTTCGTCAGGGAGGTGAAGAGGCCTTGACATGCGCGCTTCCGTGCGCATATCTATCCCCATGATTTGGGAGGCAGCCATGTCAGTTACGACGGATTTCACCTTCGATCCCGACGCGCCGCGCAAGGCCGCCAACCTGACGCTGAATTCCGAGCTTCTGGATCTGGCGCGGAAGATGAAGATCAATGTTTCCCGTGCCTGCGAGCGCGGATTGGAACTGCAGATCGCCGAAGCACGGGCCAAGCAGTGGCGCGAGGATAACAAGGACGCCATCACCGCGTCCAACGACTACGTCAGGCGCCATGGCCTGCCGCTGGCCAAGTACCGGCGGTTCTGAGGATTGGCACAGTTCGACCTCTATCCATCCGACGGAGGGCTCCTGCTCGATGTCCAATCCGACATTCTTGATGGCCTTGAGACGCGGATGATCGTTCCCTTGCTGCCGTTGGCCGAACTCGCCAGGCCGGCCCAGCGTCTCAATCCCGTTTTCATGATCGGGGACAGCCGATACGTCATGGCGCCTCAATTCATGGCGTCGGCCCCGCTGTCGGAACTGACGACGAAGGTCGGGTCCCTGTCGCACGAGCATTTCGTCATCAAGGCGGCCATCAACATGGTGTTCGACGGCGTGTGATGCGCAGCTTTGACTAATTTTAATGTAGCGACCCTTCCGTAGGGCTTTACCCTCCGCCCCGACTGTGAAAGAGTCCGGCGGCCTTTTCCATTCAGAGTCCCTGATGATCCGCATCGACAGCCTGACCCACGTCTATCCCGGCAGCCGCAAGGTTCCCGCCCGCGTCGCCATCTCGGATCTGACCCTGGCGGTGAACGAGGGCGAGTTCGTCATCCTGTCCGGCCCCAACGGCAGCGGCAAGTCGAGCCTGTTCCGAATTCTGTGCGGCATGGCGCTGCCCACCTCGGGCCGGGTGAGCATCGGCGGCTTCGACCTGTTCGCCGAGCCGGCCCGCGTCCGCGCCATCCTGGGCGTGGTGTTCCAGAGCCCGGCGGTGGACAAGCATCTGTCGGTGGCCGAGAACATCGCCATCCACGCCGATCTCTACGGCCTGTCGGGCGCCGGTTTCCGCAAGCTGCGCGACGAGGCCCTGGCCTGGACCGACCTGGGCGACCGCCTCGACCAGAAGGTGGAAACCCTCTCGGGCGGTCTGGCGCGTCAGGTGGAATTGGCCAAGGTGCTGATGACCAACCCCAAGGTACTGCTGCTGGACGAACCCACCACCGGCCTCGACCCGGTGTCGCGGCGCAGCTTCCTCGACGCCCTGCACCGGTTGCAGCAGACGCGCGGCATGACGGTGCTGATGACCAGCCACGTCTTCGCCGAGGCCGACGACGTCGACCGGGTCGCCATCATGCGCCAGGGCAAGCTGCTGGCCTATGACAGCCCCACGGCGCTGAAGGCCATGATCGGCACCGAGATGGTGGTGATTCACGCCAGGGACACCGAGGGACTGGCCGAGCGCCTGCGCGCCGACATGGGCCTCGCGGTGCGCTGCATCGGCGACGAGGTGCGGCTGGAAGAGACCGAGAACGGCGAAAGCCTGCCGCTGCTGGAAAAGATCCTGGAGCGCTACCGCCCGGACGTCCTCACCATTTCCATCAAGCAGCCGGGCCTCGACGACGTCTTCGTCCACGTCACCAGCAAGGCGGTGCCCGACCATGCCCTGGCGCTCGACCTGAAGAGGACCGGCACATGAGTTCGCTCGTCCGCGTTTCCCTGGCCCTGGCCAAGCGCGAATTCACCCGCTTCATCCGCCAGCCCCAGCGGGTGGTGGGCACCGTGGCGCAGCCGCTGCTGTTCTGGCTGTTCCTGGGGGCCGGCTTCGCCGGCTCGTTCCGCCCGGCCGGCATGGAGGGCGTCACCTATCTCGAATATTTCTATCCCGGCGTCATGCTGATGATGATGCTGTTCGCCTCGATCTTCTCGTCCATCACCATCATCGAGGACCGCGACGCCGGCTTTCTCCAGGGCGTGCTGGTGGCGCCGGTCTCGCGCCTCGCCATCGTGCTGGGCAAGGTGCTGGGCTGCACCTCCATCGCCATGGTCCAGACCCTGATCTTCACCGTGGCGGCGCCGTTCCTCGGCCTCAATCTCGGCCTGGGCGGGCTGGTGATGCTGCTGCTGGGCTTCGTTCTCACCGGCATCGGCTTTGCCGCGCTGGGCTTCCTGCTGGCCTGGGGCATGAAATCCACCTCGGCCTTCCACGCCGTGATGATGGTGTTCCTGATGCCGCTGTGGATGCTGTCGGGTGCCCTGTTCCCGCTGGGCAACGTGCCGGCGGCCATGAAGATGGTGATGCTGGCCAATCCGGTCAGCCATGCCCTGGTCATCATCCGGATGCCGTTCTATTACGGTCCCGCCACCCTGCTGGCCGATCCGCACTACCTGACCTCGCTGGCGGTCACCGTCGCCTGGGCGGTGCTGTGCCTGGGACTGTCCATGGCCCGGGTCAACAAGCGGGATCAGGGCGTGGCGGTGCCGGCGGGCTGAGCCCGACGCCTATTTCCCCGCCAGATCGACCAGCCTTTCCGGCGATACCGCGCCGGGGACGGCGGCTCCAAGCAGAGCGGCGGCGGCGGCACGCTCGGCCGGGGTGAAGGTGGACAGCACCCTGAGCACCTCGCCCCGCAAGGATGCGGGCGCATCGAAGCCCGAGGCCGAGACTGCATGCCAGCGGGCCGCATCGGCCCGGGCGTCCTTGCCGCCGCCCATCTCGCGCAGCACCGCCAGCAGCATCGCCGAGGGAGCATGGCGACGCCTGGCCGCCAGTTCGGCCATGGCGCCGGCGCGGGGGGCGAGATCTGGTATCTCGGCCAGACCGGCGGCGGCCCGGTAGGCGGTGCGACAAAGCGCCAGCAGCGCCTCGCGGCGAAAATCGGGATCGGACTGAACCTCGGCGGCGCTCAGCAGCCGGTCCAGCCACGCCGGGGACTGGGGATTGGTCGGTCCGAAATCCTTTTGGGCGAAGGCCATGTCGTCGAGGCGTTCGCGCCGGGTCTTGGGATTGCCGACCTTGGCCAGGGATTCCAGCGCCGCGGCCGGACCGCCCGAACGGATGCGGGCGCCGTAAAGCGACAGCAGGGCGCTGTCGCGCCGCGACGGCACGGTCAGGGCGTCCACCTCGGGGGCGAGGCGGTCGGCCAGCCGCAACGCATGCGTCCCGGCGCCACCCATGGCCAGGGATTCCAGCGCCGTCAGTCCGGTCTCCAGCCGCTCCGGCCCAGCGGACAATGATTCGAACGCCGCCAGCGCCTCGTCGCCGGCGGCGTCGGCCGCCGCCATGCGCTTGCCGGCGAAGCTGCCGGCGGCATGGGCCAGCAGGCGGGGACGCAGGACCGGGTCATCCACCCGCGCCAGCGCCAGGGCGCCATCGGGATTGTTGCGCTTGGCTTCCGCCTCGATGGAATAGCGGGCCATGGTCTCGGTCATTTCGCGTACCAGCGCCGGATCATCCCTGATGGTCGGGCCGTCGGTGGCGGCCTCCACCGCCCGCATGCCCTGGCCCTGATCGGCGACCAGCATGCCGGCGGGACCGGTTTTCAGATGCAGTTCCAGCAGCCGGGCGGCATTCAGCCGCTGAACCGGCCAGAACGAATCGCTTCCGCAGGGCAGGGCGAAGGCAACCGCCGTCCCGGCCTCCAGCATGCGGGGACGGCCGGAGAAGGCGCGAAGCACGCGCCCCCGGACCGTGCACACGCCGCCGTCATCCTCCAGCCCGGAGGTCTCGACCTGGACATGATGGTCGGCGGCGATGCGCCGCGCCACGTAATTGCGGTCATCCATGGCCGCCCAGGCGGGCACGCCGGCCAGCAGCAGGGCGGAAACCGACAATCCAAGGCGACGGCCGGCCATCAGCCGAACCGGACGTCGACGATCTCGTAGGACTTGGAACCGCCCGGCGCCGTCACCTCGACGGTGTCGCCGAGATGCTTGCCGATCAGGGCGCGGGCCAGCGGCGAATGAACCGACATGCGGCCCGCCTTGATGTCGGCCTCGTGGGCGCCGACGATGGTGTAGACCACCTCGTCGTCGGAATCCTCGTCGGCGAGCGTCACGGTGGCGCCGAAGCGGACCTGGCTGCCCGACAGGGTGGCGATGTCGATGACCTGGGCGCGGGAGATGATGTCCTCCAACTCGGACACGCGGCCCTCGATGAAGCTCTGGCGCTCGCGGGCGGCGTGGTACTCGGCGTTCTCGGACAGATCGCCGTGCTCGCGCGCCTCGGCGATCGCCCGGATAACCGCCGGGCGTTCCACCGATTTAAGCGTCCTGAGCTCGTCCTCCAACTGGGCGAGCCCGGCCGGAGTCATCGGGATTTTTTCCATCAACAAGCCCCCGCCTTCAGAAACAGCCCTTAAAATACGATTGCAGCGGCGCCACATCAAGCGTGCCGCATCGGAGCGCCTCGATGGCCTCCACGGCGGCCCTGGCGCCGGCCACCGTGGTGTAATGCGGAATGGTGTTGGTCAGCGCCGTGCGGCGGATGGAAAAGCTGTCCTTGACCGCCTGGCTGCCATCGGTGGTGTTGACCACCAGATGAACCTGGTTGTTCAGCATGGCGTCGACGCAGTGGGGACGGCCTTCCAGCACCTTGTTGAGGACGCTGACGTCGGTGATGCCGCGATCCTTCAGGTAATTGGCGGTGCCGTCGGTGGCCATCACCTTGAAGCCCATGGCGAGCAGCCGTCTCGCGATCTCGACCATGGCCGGCTTGTCGCCGTCGCGGACCGACAGGAACACGCCGCCCTCGGTGGGCAGATGGGTGCCGGCGCCCAGCTGGCTCTTGGCGAAGGCCCGGGCGAAGTCGGAATCGATGCCCATCACCTCGCCGGTGGACTTCATCTCCGGCCCCAGCAGGATGTCGACGCCGGGGAAGCGGGCGAAGGGGAACACCGCCTCCTTGACCGCCACATGCTTCATCACCGGCCGGGTGGTCAGGCCGAACGAGGCCAGGGTCTCGCCGGCCATGACGCGCGCCGCGATCTTGGCGATGGGAATTCCGGTGGCCTTGGCGACGAAGGGAACGGTGCGGCTGGCCCGGGGATTGACCTCCAGGATGTAGATGGTGCCGTCCTTGATGGCGTACTGGCAATTCATCAGGCCGACCACGTTCAAGGCCTTGGCCAGGGCGGCGGTCTGGCGCTCCAGTTCGGCGATGGTGGCCGAATCCAGCGAATAGGGCGGCAGCGAGCAGGCGGAATCGCCGGAATGGATGCCGGCCTCCTCGATGTGCTGCATGATGCCGGCAACATAGACCTGGACGCCGTCGCTGAGCGCGTCCACGTCCACCTCGATAGCGTCCTTGAGGTAGAGGTCGATCAGCACCGGATCGTCGCCGGACACCACCACCGCTTCCTTCATGTAGCGTTCCAGCGCCTCGTGATCATAGACGATCTGCATGGCGCGGCCGCCGAGAACGAAGCTGGGGCGGATCACCACCGGATAGCCGATGCGCTCGGCCACGGCGATGGCCTCCTCGAACGAGCGGGCGGTGCCGTTGGCCGGCTGCTTCAGGCCCAGATCGTGCAGCAGCCTCTGAAAGCGTTCGCGGTCCTCGGCCAGATCGATGGAATCCGGGCTGGTCCCCAGGATCGGGATGCCAGCCTGCTCCAGCGCATGGGCCAGCTTCAGCGGCGTCTGGCCGCCGAACTGGACGATGCAGCCCAGCACCCGGCCGTTGCTCTGCTCGCGCCGCACCAGATCGATCACCGTCTCGGCGGTCAGCGGCTCGAAATAGAGGCGGTCCGAGGTGTCGTAATCGGTGGACACGGTTTCCGGATTGCAGTTGACCATGATGGTCTCGCGCCCGGCCTCGTCGAGGGCGTAGGCGGCATGGACGCAGCAATAGTCGAACTCGATGCCCTGGCCGATACGGTTCGGCCCGCCACCCAGGATGATCACCTTGTCGCGGTCCGACGGATCGGACTCGCACTCGGCCGGATTGACGCCGTCGCCCTCGTAGCAGGAATACATGTAGGCGGTGGACGACGGGAACTCGGCGGCGCAGGTGTCGATGCGCTTGAACACCGGCTTGACGTTCAGCACCTCGCGGCGAAAGGCGGTCTCCACCAGGGTCTTGCCCGACAGCTTGGACAGCCGCTGGTCCGAGAACCCCATCTTCTTGAGGCGCAGCAGCCCCGGCGCGTCGATGGGTAATCCCTTCCGGCGCACCTCCTCTTCGGCGTCGACGATGCCCTTGATCTGGCCCAGGAACCACCTGTCGTAGAAGCAGGCGGCATGGATCTCGTCGATGGAAAGCCCCAGGCGGAAGGCCTGGGCGATCACCAGGATGCGGTCGGCGCGGGGTTCGGCCAGCGCCTTCTTCACCGCGTCCTTCATGTCGCCGGCGCCCGAGCCGGGAATCTCGATGTCGTCGAGGCCGGTCAGGCCGGTCTCCATGCTCCGCAGGCCCTTCTGAAGCGATTCCTGGAAAGTGCGGCCGATGGACATGGCCTCGCCCACCGACTTCATCGACGTGGTCAGCATGGGATCGGCGCCGGGGAACTTCTCGAAGGTGAAGCGTGGAATCTTGGTGACCACGTAATCGATGGTCGGCTCGAAGCTGGCCGGCGTCACCCCGGTGATGTCGTTGGCCAGTTCGTCCAGGGTATAGCCCACCGCCAGCTTGGCGGCGATCTTGGCGATGGGAAAGCCGGTGGCCTTGGACGCCAGCGCCGACGAGCGCGACACGCGGGGGTTCATCTCGATGACGGTCATGCGGCCGTCCTTGGGGTTGATGGCGAACTGCACGTTCGAGCCGCCGGTATCCACCCCGATCTCGCGCAGCACCGCGATCGAGGCGTTGCGCATGATCTGATATTCCTTGTCGGTCAGCGTCAGGGCCGGCGCCACCGTGATGGAATCGCCGGTATGCACGCCCATGGGATCGACGTTCTCGATCGAGCAGATGATGATGCAATTGTCGTTGCGGTCGCGCACCACCTCCATCTCGTATTCTTTCCAGCCGAGCACGGATTCCTCGACCAGAACCTCGTGCACCGGGCTGGCGGCCAAGCCGCCGGCCACGATCTGCTCGTACTCGGCCATGTTGTAGGCGATGCCGCCGCCGGTGCCGGCCAGGGTGAAGCTGGGCCGGATGATGGCGGGCAGGCCGACCACCGGCATGGCGTCGCGGGCCTCGGCCAGGGTCTTGACCAGTCGCGACTTGGGCGATTCAAGGCCGATCTTGTCCATGGCGTCGCGGAACAGCAGCCGGTCCTCGGCCTTGGCGATGACGTCGCGCTTGGCGGCGATCATCTCGACGCCGAACTTGTCCAGGATGCCCATGTCCGCCAGCTTCATGGCGGTGTTCAGCGCCGTCTGGCCGCCCATGGTCGGCAGCAGCGCGTCGGGGCGCTCCTTCTCGATGATCTTGGCGACGATCTCGGGCGTGATCGGCTCGATATAGGTGGCGTCGGCCAGGCCGGGGTCGGTCATGATGGTCGCCGGGTTCGAGTTGACCAGGATGACCCGGTAGCCCTCCTCCTTCAGCGCCTTGCAGGCCTGAACGCCCGAATAGTCGAACTCGCAGGCCTGGCCGATGACGATCGGCCCGGCGCCGATGATGAGGATGGACTTAATGTCTGTACGCTTGGGCATCGATCAAATCCGATCAGATTTTTTGAGCCACAGATGAACACAGATAAACACAGATACCTCTTGATCCCCGAGACACCCCGATCGACGGTCAATAATCGACGGAATTCCTATCTGTGTTTATCTGTGTTCACCTGTGGCCATTGAATTCGTCGCTAAGGCCTAGGCCTTAGTCTCCATCAGCCCGACGAACCGGTCGAACAGGTAATGCGAATCCTGGGGGCCGGGGCTGGCCTCGGGGTGGTACTGGACGGAAAAAACCGGCTTGCCCGCCACCGCGATGCCCTCGACCGAGCCGTCGAACAGCGAGCGATGGGTGACGGTCACCCCGGCAGGAAGGGTCTTCTCGTCCACCACGAAGCCGTGGTTCTGGCTGGTGATTTCGACCTTGCCGGTGGCGAGGTCCTTGACCGGATGGTTGGCGCCGCGATGGCCGGTATCCATCTTGAAGGTCTTCGCCCCCAGGGCCAGGGCCAGCATCTGGTGGCCGAGGCAAATGCCGAACAGCGGCGTTCCCGCCTTCAGCACGCCCTGGATCATGGGGACGGCGTATTCACCCGTGGCGGCCGGGTCGCCGGGGCCGTTGGACAGGAACACGCCGTCGGGCTTGTGCGCCAGCACGTCGGCGGCGGTGGCGTCCGCCGGCAGCACCGTGACCTTGCAGCCGGAGGAGGCGAGGCAGCGCAGGATGTTGCGCTTGGCGCCGAAATCCAGCGCGACGACGTGGAAACGGGGGTCCGCCTGCTTGCCGTGGCCGCCGCGCAGGCTCCATTCGGTCTCGTCCCAGTCATAGGCCTGGGTGGAGGTGACCTCCCTGGCGAGATCCATGCCGTTGAGGCCGGGCCAGCCGGCGGCCCGACGCCACAGGGCGGGCAGGTCGAACTCGCCGTCGGGGGAATGGGCGATGACGCCGTTGGGCGCGCCCTTCTCGCGGATGCGCCGGGTCAGGGCGCGGGTGTCGATGCCGGCAAGCCCGATCATGCCATGGCTTTTCAGCCAGGATTCAAGATGCCTGGCCGAACGCCAGTTGGACGGCTCGGTGACGTCGGCGCGCAGGATCAGGCCGCGCGCCGCCGGCGTGATGGTCTCGATGTCCTCGGGATTGCTGCCGACATTGCCGACATGAGGAAAGGTGAAGGTGATGATCTGTCCGGCATAGGACGGATCGGTCAGGGTCTCCTGATAGCCGGTCATGGCGGTGTTGAACACCACCTCGCCCACATTGGAGCCCTCGGCCCCGATGCCCTTGCCCCACAGAACGGTGCCGTCGGCCAGCACCAGGGCGCCGGTGGCGCCGGGGGGACGCGGCGTGTCGAATGACGGCACCTCGCGCTCTGGCATGGGTGCGGTCCCGGGATGGTTCGGCATGTCGGTCCTTTGTGTCTCGGTCGCGGCCGGACCGGTGTCCGCCCGCGGAGGTGCATGATAGGAGGGAAAGGCCTCCCTCGCCAGACTTGGGTCGCAAAAAGCCGCCGGAATCTTCCGCATCATACGGAACAACCGGTGGCGAGGCGCGCTTGAGCCTGATCGGCAAATAGGTAAACGGCTGCCTTATAATGACGCCCAGACCCCGAGTCAAGCTCTCCGGCGCTTTGGGAAAACCACAATACTTTCAATGGGTCATGCGAGACAAAGCCTTTCATTCCATGGGGTTTTGCGCTAGCCTGTGCGCTTTCCCGATGGGGAAGGCGCCACGAGGGGGGAGACCATGCTTCGGCGGGAACTGAGCGACGCGCTCAAGCAGGCGATGTTGACCAAGGACCCGCGGGTCGTCTCGACCGTGCGGCTGATCCTGGCGGCCTTGAAGGACCGCGACATCGCCGCCCGCCCCAAGGGGCAGGCCGACGGCATCGGTGACGATGAAATCCGCCAGATGCTGCAATCCATGATCAAGCAGCGGCGAGAGAGCATCTCGCTGTACCAGCAGGGCAACCGCCCGGAACTGGCGCAACAGGAGGCCGACGAGATCGCCGTCATCGAGCGGTTCCTGCCCCGGCAGATGGACGAGGCCGAGACCCAGGCGGCGGTCAGGGCCGCCATCGCCGAGGTCGGCGCCGCCGGCATCAAGGACATGGGCAAGGTCATGGCGATCCTGAAGGGGCGCCACGCCGGCGAGATGGACTTCACCAAGGCCAGCGCCACCACCAAGACCCTCCTGGGGGGCTAGCTCCTCGGGCCATTCCGCCCCATATCCTATGGGCCTGACCGACGACGCAGGACAGCCCCGCCCATGGCCTTTCCGCCGCAATTCCTCGACGAGCTTCGCGCCCGCGTGCCACTCTCCTCGGTGGTCGGGCGGCGGGTCAAGCTGACCCGCAAGGGCCGCGAACATCAGGGGCTGTGCCCGTTCCACAACGAAAAGACGCCGTCCTTCACCGTCAACGAGGACAAGGGGTTCTACCACTGCTTCGGCTGCGGCGCCCATGGCGACGCCATTGGCTTCGAGATGCGCACCGGCCATCTGTCCTTCACCGAGGCGGTGGAGCGTCTCGCCGCCGAGGCAGGGCTGGACGTCCCCAAGGCCAGTCCGGAAGAACGGGTGCGCGAGCAGCGCCGCGCCTCGCTCCACGATGCCATGGAGGCCGCCTGCGCCTTCTTCGAGAAGCAGCTCCGCTCACCCTCGGGCCGCGACGGCTTCGCCTATCTGAAGGGGCGCGGCCTGACCGACGAGACCATCGCCCGCTTCCGCCTGGGCTGGGCGCCCGATTCGCGCGAAGCCCTCAAATCCGCCCTGATGAGCCGGGAATGCCCGGAAAGCCTGCTGGCCGAGGCGGGATTGCTGAAGAAGCCCGACGGCGGCGGCCCGGCCTTCGACTATTTCCGCGGCCGGGTGATGTTTCCCATCACCGACCGGCGCGGCCGGGTGGTGGCGTTCGGCGCCCGCACCCTGGGCGACAATCCGCCCAAATACCTCAATTCGCCGGAAACGCCGCTGTTCCACAAGGGCACCACCCTCTACGGTCTCGCCCATGCCCGCGAGCCGGCCCGCGAGCGGGGCTGCGTCGTGGTGGTGGAAGGCTACATGGACGTCATCGCCCTGCACCAGGCCGGCTTCGCCCATGCGGTGGCGCCGTTGGGCACGGCGGTGACCGAACAGCAGATCGAGGAGTTGTGGCGCCTCGCCCCCGAGCCGATCCTGTGCCTGGACGGCGACAAGGCCGGCCAGCGCGCCATGGCCCGGGCGCTTGACCGCGCCTTTCCCATCCTGAAGCCCGGCCTGTCGCTGCGCTTCGCCACCTTGCCGGCGCCCGAGGACCCGGATTCGCTGATCAAGGCCAAGGGACCGGCCGCCATGCAGGCGGTGCTGGACGCCGCCCAGCCGCTGGTGGAGGTGGCCTGGCGGCTGGCGGTGGAGGGGCGGCCGCTGGACACCCCGGAACGCCGCGCCGCCCTGGAAAAGGACTTGCTGGAAAAGGCCCATTCCGTCGCCGACGAGACGGTGAAATGGCAATACGCCCGCACCTTCAAGGACCGGCTGTGGCAGGCGTTCCGCCCGCCCCGCCCCGCCGCCGGCCCGGCCTTCGCGCCTCAGGCGGGAAAAGGAGGGGCGCGGCCCGGCCGCCGGCCGCCGGTCGGCCAGACCGCCTTGCGCGGCTTCGATGGCCGCATCGTCGGGTTGGGGGCGCCAGGCGCCATGCGTCCGCCCTTCGAGATGCAGGAACGGGTTCTGCTGGGCCTGCTGCTCGCCAATCCCGCCCTGTTCGATTCGGTGCACGAGGAACTGGGGCGATGCCTGTTTTCCAATGACTCGCTTGACAACCTTCGGCGAGGGATTCTAAAGCACCTCGGGGCCGTGCGCGGACTTGACGCGGAGGGCCTTGCGGCCCATTTACGGACAGACGGATTTTCCCCGGTCCTGGAGACCCTGCTGGACGCCAGCGAACGGCGCATGCGCTCGGTTCGGGGCTATGACGGCATCGAGGAGGCACGGGCGCTCTGGGAAGACGTCTACCACCATTACACCAGGAAGGATCTGCTGGCGGACGTAAGCGAGGCCAATGCCCGCCTCGCCCTCGACGCCTCGCAGGCCGCCTGGACGCGGTTCGAGGCGGTCAAACGCCACGAACAGGCCGCCGGGGGGCGGGACGAGGAATGAGATGATCCCCGGAGTAGTGTCCGCCGCGGCGGGATTGCTCCGGGCTTTTTGGTGTACGCCCACACCTCCCGTGTGGGCTTGGGCTCAGACGCCACCCGGGCTGACGAGCCGTTCCGTCGGGGACGGATCGGTTCCGATCCGGGTCCGGATACTTCAGGAGCATCGGTTTTCATGGCGACCAAATCGACCAACACGGCGGAAGCGTCCGAAACCCAGGAAGAAGGCATGGACGGCCCGCTGCTCGACACCCTGGGTGTCGCCGTCAAGAAGATGGTGGCGCGCGGCAAGGAGCGCGGCTACGTCACCTATGACGAGCTCAACGCCGCCATGCCGCCCGACGAGGTCTCGTCCGAGCAGATCGAGGACACCATGGCCATGCTCTCCGAGCTTGGCATCAACGTGGTCGAAAGCGAGGAAGGCGAGGACAACGCCGCCGAACCCGCCGAGGAAGAGGCCGCCGAGCCCGCCGAGGGCTATTCCGGCGCCGGCAACGTCGACGAGGAGGACCTGGGCCGCACCGACGACCCCGTGCGCATGTATCTGCGCGAAATGGGCTCGGTCGAGTTGCTGTCGCGCGAGGGCGAGATCGCCATCGCCAAGCGCATCGAGGCCGGCCGCGAGATGATGATCGGCGGCATCTGCGAAAGCCCGCTGACCCTGCGCGCCGTGGTCGAATGGCACGACGCCCTGGTCGAAGGCAAGATGCTGCTGCGCGACATCATCGACCTCGACGCCACCTATGGCTCCGGCCCCGGCGGCGAACTGACCGAGGAGGACCTGGAACGCGGCCCCGACGAGATTCCCCCGCCCGAGGGCGCCGCCGCTCCCGCCGAGGGAGCCGAGGAGACCGAGGAGCGGGAAGAGCCCGCCGAGGGCGAGGGCGAACCCGGCGCCGAGGGCGAGACCGAAGCCGAGGAGGGCGAGGACAATTCCATCTCGCTGGCCGCGATGGAGCTGCAATTGCTGCCGGTGGTGCTGGAGGCGTTCGAGGTCATCGCCGCCACCCATCACAAGCTGGAAAAGGTGCAGGACCAGCGGCTGGCGGTATTGTCGCGGGGCGAGGCCGTCACCCCGGCCATGGAAAAGAAATACGACAAGCTGAAGGCCGAGCTGGTGCGCCTGATGGAAGGCATCCACCTCAACAGCGCCCGCATCGAACAGCTGGTCGAACGCCTCAACGGCCTCAACCGCCGTCTGATGGCCCAGGAAGGCCGCCTGCTGCGCCTGGCGGAATCCTGCCGGATCAAGCGCCAGGACTTCCTCGACGCCTATTACGGCTCGGAACTGGACCCCAACTGGGTCGAGCAGGTCTCGGTCCGCAGCAAGCAATGGAAGGACTTCGCCACCCGCCACATCCGCGACATCGGCGACATCCGGGGCAATATCGGCGCCATCTCGGCCGAGGCCGGCCTGCCCATCAGCGAATATCGCCGCATCGTCCAGACGGTGCAGAAGGGCGAGCGCGAATCCAGCCGCGCCAAGAAGGAGATGATCGAGGCCAATCTGCGTCTGGTGATCTCCATCGCCAAGAAATACACCAATCGCGGCCTGCAATTCCTCGACCTGATCCAGGAGGGCAACATCGGCCTGATGAAGGCGGTGGACAAGTTCGAATACCGCCGCGGCTACAAGTTCTCCACCTACGCCACCTGGTGGATCAGGCAGGCGATCACGCGGTCCATCGCCGATCAGGCCCGGACCATCCGCATCCCGGTCCACATGATCGAGACCATCAACAAACTGGTGCGGACGTCGCGGCAGATGCTGCACGAGATCGGCCGCGAGCCGACGCCCGAGGAACTGGCGGAAAAATTGTCCATGCCGCTGGAGAAGGTGCGCAAGGTCCTCAAGATCGCCAAGGAACCGATCAGCCTGGAAACCCCCATCGGCGACGAGGAGGATTCCCATCTCGGCGACTTCATCGAGGACAAGAACGCGGTGCTGCCGCTCGACGCCGCCATCCAGGCCAATCTGCGCGAAACCACCACCCGCGTGCTGGCCAGCCTGACGCCGCGCGAGGAACGGGTGCTGCGCATGCGCTTCGGCATCGGCATGAACACCGACCACACCTTGGAGGAAGTCGGACAGCAGTTCAGCGTCACCCGCGAACGCATCCGCCAGATCGAGGCCAAGGCGCTCAGGAAGCTGAAACACCCGTCGCGCTCGCGCAAGCTGCGGTCGTTCCTCGACACCTGACCTCGGCGCCCCTTGCATTCCCCCGACCATTGATTATGGTCGGGGGCGGTGGGGCCTGTAGCTCAATGGTTAGAGCCGGCCGCTCATAACGGTCTGGTTGCAGGTTCGAGTCCTGCCGGGCCCACCAAATTCTGCAAAATCAATGAAGTAGCCTTGATGAACCCCCGGTGGGACATCAAGGTGGAACATTGGCTTGCACGCTCCCGCCTATCTGCACGTCTCGCGGCACCGGGTCTTGGCGCCCACCCTGGAACGCCGCTATGGGCCCAATCCAGCGGCGAGGACGTATCGATGAATCTGCCTAATGCCGTTCGGAAAATAAATCGAGTGACCTGCGAAGCGTGGCAATGAGTTCTTGACAGAAGCTGTCGCCATCTTGGTGGCCCCACACGACGGTGGTGCAGTGGTTGGTATCGAAATGGGTCTTTGCTTCGTCGAACTTGCCTTTCTCGCAGATGTAAAGGACGGGCTTGCCAAGCCCTTCTGCGTAGCCGGCCTCCCAGTAGGCACCAGAATTGTCATGGGTGAGATCAACAATGACGAAGGCCGCATCGCGGATCTGGGTACGCATAATGTTGTCGATAATGCCCGCGCGAGCGACGTTGCGCATGTCCAGGAGGTCATAACCGATACCGTCCCTGACGGCTGGCTTGACGGTGTCTTCAACGAAGGGATCGAGAATCGGGTCTCCGAACTTCATCGCAATGAACCCATACTTGCCGGACACTTTCCCGGTCTTCTCAGCTTCGTAACGTTCCCATCCGTCAAGGGTCAGTTCGATGTTTCTGAGATCAACGCAGTCACGGGGGCCGGGATTCGTCAGGCTCAAGAGTTTCCGTTCGCAAAGCTGCTCGGCCAGTCTGGCGGCAAATCTTCTGTTGGGAGCGCCGATAATCGAGTGAAAATCAACGGGCATCTTCGAGAGTTGTTCGCCGGACTTGGACGTCTCATCGCCGATGTAGCGAATGATGTTGATAGCTTGCATTGCGGGGCTTGGCAGAGATGGGTTTGCGAGAAACCCCCTCAACCAATCCGTTGTGATCATGAGTGGCGCCCCTTCACGCGACGCAATTCGAAGTCGATGCGATAGGGCCGCACGTTGAATCGGTGTCAGGGTCGCTTTTTCTGGATCGAGAGGCCCCGCGAACGCTGATCCGCTGATTTCATACTTCCCGCAGACGTCGCACTCAAACCCGGAGGAATGCCTTCCGCCGGTCGAGAATATGCGACAGCTACCGCCAAAATTCTCGAAATCGGCATTCCGGCAAATCGGGCATTTGACTTGGTCATTCAATTTCGGCCTCCACACGCATTCGCGCCAACCTCAACCGAGAAATAACACATTAAAGGACGAATATTTCCATATAAACACTTCCAAAATCTGAATAACAGGATTTTCCCCTCATGCTTGAAAAATGATTCAACCTATTGATTGACGGCACAAGCACCGCCCGACAATGCAACGCTTGACGTCATACCCATCGCGTTATATCGTTGTCGGATGATAGTCAGCTTCCGCGACAAGGAAACGGAGCGCCTTTTTCGGACGGGCGCGTCCAAGCGGTTTGCAGCTATCGCCAACGCCGCGTTACGCAAACTGGACATGCTCGATGCGGCGACGGAACTGCAAGACCTCTCCTCGCCTCCAGGAAACCGACTGGAGACTCTGGAGGGCGACAGGAAGGGCCAACACAGCATCCGCATCAATGACCAGTGGCGGCTGTGCTTTGTTTGGCGCGATGGTGCCGCGCACCGTGTCGAGATCGCCGACTACCATTGAGGCAGGATCATGCGCATCAAGACCCATCCCGGTGAAATCCTCCGCGAAGAGTTCATGACCCCCTTGGGACTCTCGGCCAACGCCCTTGCCACGGCGTTGCGCGTCCCGGCAACCCGCATTGGCGAGATCATCAAGGAACACCGCTCCATCACCGCCGACACTGCCTTGCGGTTGGCCCGGTATCTCGGCACCACGCCTCAATTCTGGCTCAACCTCCAAAGTGCGCATGACCTGTCAAAGGTGGAAGCCGAGGCGGGTGAAAAGATTGTCCGCGACGTGACGCCACGGGCGGCGTAGCACCAGGGCGTGAGGCGATAAACCTCCTTGGGCCGGCTCGCCGGGGCGGTTCTTCCACCATCGCGCCCGCATCTCCCTTACCAGACGGGCGGCAGGCGGCTTGCTACTCCTCTTCCGTTCCGACCATGGCGACCCGGTCGCCGTCGCGGCCATAGCGCTGGCCGCAGGACGGACAGGCCGCCCCGCTCCACTCGCCGCCCGGCAGGCGCTCGCCGCAACGGCAGACCCAGCCCTTGAGCCGCGCCGGATTGCCGATCACCAGGGCGTGGTCGGGCACGTCGCGGGTCACCACCGAACCGGCGCCGACAAAGGCCCAGCGGCCGATGGTGCGGCCGCAGACGACGGTGGCGTTGGCGCCGATGGAAGCCCCCCGCCGCACCAGGGTCGGGCGGAATTCGTGCTTGCGGGAGATTTCGGCGCGCGGGTTCATCACATTGGTAAAGACCATGCTGGGGCCGCAGAAGACCCCGTCCTCCAGGGTCACGCCGGCATAGACGCTGACATTGTTCTGAATCTTGCAGTTATCGCCGATGCTGACATTGGGGCCGATGCTGACGTTCTGGCCGATCACGCAGTCGCGCCCGATGCTGCTGCCGGCCAGGACGTGGGAAAAATGCCAGATGCGGGTGCCGGCGCCGATGACGCAGGGGGTGTCGACTTCGGCGGTGGGATGGATGACCGGCTCGTTCCCGGTCCGGACGGATGGGGCCAGGACGACGGCGCCGCCGCCCTCCATGGAGCGCTGGGCCGCGTCGAGCACCCGCAGCACCGCCACGCCCTCGGCTCCGTCGGTGACCGGCGTCGCGCCCCGGGCGATGCAGTCGAGGAAGTGCCCGCATTCCAGGCGCAGGGGCTCGGACGGGTCCAGCGGCACCGGCCGGGCCTCGGACGGATCGGGAAAGGGCAGCCCCTCGCGCCACGCGATCTGGGCGGAATACAGCCGCAGCTTGGCCTCCCACCCCAGCCCGTCGTCGAACACCGCCATGCCGCCGTCGCCCACCACCACCAGCCGCTGCTCCTTGAACGGATGCAGCCAGCTGACATGGATATGGGCGGCCTCGCCGCCGGGAAAGATCATGTGGGTGGTGGTGACGTCGGCCACCGAACGGGTCAGGTAGCAATGGCCGAAGGCGCTGACCGACACCGGTTCCGCCCCCATCAGCGCCAGGATCATGGAAACGTCGTGGGGGGCGAAGCTCCACAGGCTGTTTTCCTCGGTGCGGAACTTGCCGAGATTGAGCCGGTGGGAATAGGCGTAGCGGATGTGGCCCAGTTCCCCCTGCTGGCGCAGGCGCAGCAATTCCAGGAAGGCCGGGTGGTAACGCATCAGGTGTCCCACCATCAGCACCCGGCCCCGCCCCGCCGCCAGCCGCGCCAGTTCCTCGGCCTCGGACACCTTGAGGGCGAGGGGCTTTTCCACGAAGACATGCTTGCCGGCCAGCAGCGCCTCGTGGGCGATGTCGTGATGCTGGGCGGCGGGAGCGGCGATGACGACGCCGTCGATGGCGTCGTCGGCCAGGACCTGGCCGAGGGAGCGCGCCGGAACCTGGAATTTTTCCGCCATGGCGGCGGCGGTTCGGTCCGAGCGGTCGACCACCGCCGCCAGCGCCCCCAGCTCGTGCATGACGCGGGTGAGGTTCTTGCCCCAGTGGCCGCACCCCACCACCGCGACGCGGCTGGCGACGGTCTTCGTGTTCGTGTTCATTCAGGGTCCGCCTTCTGCGAAAATCCGTTTCAACCACGCATCAGACGCCATCATATCTCGCCATTCGGTTAACGGCCACCGGGCAGGGCATCGGGCCTGAACGCAGCGAAAGGAGGGGATTAACAGAGCCATAACCATTGACGGGCTACAAGTTCCGGGTACCCGCCGCCGCGAAGGATGGACCGTGAGCGTTCCCCTGCTCGATCTCAAGGCCCAGCACGCCACCATCGCCGAGGACGTCATGGCGGCCATCGGCCGCGTCGTCGCCAGTCAGGCCTTCATCCTGGGGCCGGAGGTGGCGGCCTGCGAGGCCGAGATCGCCGCCTATTGCGGCGCCCGCCACGGCGTTGGCGTGTCCAGCGGCACCGACGCCCTGCTCGCCGCCCTGATGGCGCTGGACATCGGGCCGGGCGACGAGATCATCACCTCGCCCTTCACCTTCTTCGCCACCGCCGGGGCCATCGCCCGGCTGGGGGCGGTTCCGGTCTTCGTCGATATCGAGCCCGACAGCTTCAACATCGATCCGGCCGGCATCGAGGCCGCCATCACGCCGCGCAGCCGCGCCATCGTTCCGGTCCACCTCTATGGCCAATGCGCCGACATGGACCCGATCCTAGACCTGGCCGCCCGCCACCGCCTGGCGGTGATCGAGGATGCCGCCCAGGCCATCGGCGCCGGCTACAAGGGACGTTCCGCCGGCAGCATGGGCGCCATGGGCTGCTTCTCGTTCTTCCCCTCCAAGAATCTGGGGGCCTGCGGCGACGGCGGCATGGTGGTGACCAACGACGACGCGCTGGCCGAACGCCTGCGGGTGCTGCGCGCCCACGGCTCCAAGCCCAAATATTTCCACGCCATGGTCGGCGGCAATTTCCGTCTCGACGCCCTTCAGGCGGCGGTGGTGCGGGCCAAGCTTCCGCATCTGGCGGGCTGGACCGAGGCGCGCCGCCGCAATGCCCGGCTTTACGACCGCCTGCTGGCCGGCCTGCCGGGCCTGACCACCCCGCCGGTCCGGTTCGAGCCGCACGTGTTCAACCAGTATGTGATCAGGGTGCCGGAGCGCGGCCGGGTCCAGGCGGCGCTGGGGGCGCGGGGAATCGGCACCGAGATCTATTACCCGCTGCCGCTGCACCGGCAGGAATGCTTCG
This sequence comes from Magnetospirillum sp. SS-4, assembly GCF_902729425.1. GTDB lineage: Bacteria > Pseudomonadota > Alphaproteobacteria > Rhodospirillales > Magnetospirillaceae > Phaeospirillum. The sequence goes on from NZ_CACVCH010000070.1 coordinate 23,610, forward strand.
CCGCCCTGGGCCATGGGCCGGGCAGCCTGCCCCATTCGGAACTGGCGGCCGAACAGGTCCTGGCCCTGCCCATCTATCCCGAGCTGAGCGAGGCTCAGATCGCCGAGGTCGCCGCCGCCCTGAAGGATGCCGTGGGCGCCGCCGCAAGTCCATGATGGCGGAACTGCCGGACCTGCTTGCCGACGCCCTGTTCCGTCACCGTCCCAATGGCGGGCGCGTCAGGGCGGTCGGTGTCGCTCCATCCGATTTCTCCGAGACCCTTTTCCGCCACGGCGGCCTTGTCCTGGCGGATGACGGCGCCGACGCCGCGGTGGTGATGACGCCGTGGAGGGGGGACGAGGCGGACATCCCGTCGGTTCTGTCCGAGTTGAGCGCCGGTCTCGCCGATGCGGCGGTGCTGGTGGTTCCGCTGTCGGATCGGGCCGAAGACGATCATGCCGGACTTGAAGCGATGCTGCCGGCGTATGGATTCGCCGTGACGGAGCGGACCGCCCGCCTCCTGATCGCCGGCAGGATTCCCGAAACCCTTCGACTGTACCGCCGCCTCGGCGGCCGGCGGCCGGACCGGCCCTGGCACGCCCCGGCCTACGCCCCCTACGCCCGCGAACCCGTGCCGGAACTGGCCGGCGTCATCCGGGGATGGAAAACCCTGCTGTCCCTGCCGGCCGCCCCCGTGGAAACGCCAAGATCGGCGTGTTTCCTGATCTACGGCATCGAACCCGGAGGGGCGGAGCGCCAGATATGCATGCTGGCGGCGGCGCTGCACGACCGGGGCTGGACGGTGAGAATTCTCACCATCTACCCCCATCGGGGGCAGGCGTCCCATTACCTGGACAGTCTCGCCGGCCGGGCCATTCCGGTCTCCAACCTGCCGCATCCGCTCGTGGCGGCGGACGCCATACTGGCATGGGCCCGGGACCGGGCGCCGCCGCATGTCCTCGGCGCGCTTCGCCTGCTGCCCCCTCAGATCATGCACGCCATCCTTGCCACCTGGCGGGACCTGGAGGCCGACCGCCCCGAGCTCCTGCTCGGCTTCCTCGACGCCGACAACCTCCGGTGCGCCCTTGCTGGGCTGCTGGCCGGCATCCGTCATGTCGTCATGTGCGGGCGGAGCGTCCATCCCGGCCATTTTCCCGCCAATTACCACGATGTTTCCGAGGTGATGGCCTCGGTCTACCGGCTTGTCCTCGCCCATTCGCGGGTCCGCATGCTGTGCAACAGCCGCGCCGGCGCCGCATCCTATGCCGGCTGGCTGGGCATCGCGCCCGAGCGGATCGGCATTCTGCCCAATTCCGTCCGCCCCGCCGCCCCTCATGACCGGCGGGAGGCGCGGCAACGGCTGGGGCTGGCCGAAAACGCCAAGGTCGTGGCGGGACTCTTCCGCCTGTCACCCGAGAAGCGTCCAGACCTGTTCCTGGCGGTGATCGCCCGGCTGGTCCGGCGCTTTCCCGATCTGGTCGCCATCATCGTGGGCGACGGCATCCTGCGCGGGGAAACCGAACGCGCCATCGCCCGGATGAATCTTGGCGGCACGGTCCGCCTGCTGGGAATTCGCCGGGACGTGGAGATGGTGCTGGCGGCCAGCGACCTGCTCTTGCACGTTTCGCGCGTCGAAGGGATGCCGAACGCCCTGCTGGAAGCCCAGATGCAGCATTGCCCGGTCGTCGCCACCGCCGGAGGCGGAACCGCCGAGGCGGTGATGCCCCCCTTGCGCCAGGGGCTTTGCCGGACATCCGATCCGGACGACATCGCCATGGCCTGCGCCCGCCTGCTCGACGCCCCGGCCCAGGCCCGCCGCCTTGCCGCCGAGGCGGCGGAAATCGTGGTCGGAACCTTCACCCCCGAGCGAAGCGCCGAGGCGCTGCTGGCGGCCCTGGATCAGGCATAGCCGCGCGACCGGGAGCCCATGCCCCCGGGGATAACGGCCGCCTTCCAACCGGCAATCACGGCTGGAACCGCCGCCGTCCCATCCTGATGATCTTATATGCGTCGATAGAAGCTATTAGAACGATATATGCATGCGTATGAACAATGCATTGCTTTTAAATACAAAAAACTCATCTACCATAAATCATTGAAAGCTCGTCAGGGGCGGCGGGTCTGATCGTGACACGGCCTCCCGCACATCCAATTAGAGTTCAGAAATGAAATTCAGCGATCACTATATACGCTGCATAAACTCTGCCGCCAGGCACTACACCCATGGAGAGTATATAAATTCATTTAGAACAATAATTGATGCCCTGCGAGAAAATCCGCTCCACCTGAAGGCCCAGACCATTGCCGTGGCTAGTCTGACCAAGGTCGGGGACGATATCCTTTCTCGATTTGTCGCAACCTGGGCCGCGACATGCCGATTCGGCAACCTGGAAAATGCAACAGCAATTCTTTTGGAGATATTCAACGAGCACGATAATACTTACGATCTATTTGCAGGACTTTCAATTCTATCATTACGGATGGGGGGGGGCCGAAACATCATTGCGAGTGTTCGGCGAATGTCTCACCGCCGAACTGCCCACGCCGGCAGCCCACGGCGAGGTTATCAAGGAATACGATGCGGAACTCTATGATCGGCAGAGCACCCATCTGGACTCGATTGCCGAATTCCAGGCGTTTCTCGGCGACCATCTTGACGGAGGTGGACCGTGGGAGATCATTGACGCCCCCTGTGGCACCGGGTTGGCGGGGCCAATCCTGAAGCCGTGGGCCCGCCGGCTGGTGGGGCTCGATCTCGTTCCGGCCATGGTGTCGCAAGCCGAGCGGCTTGGATGCTACGATGACTTGCTGGTCGGCGACCTGCTGGATATGCTTCCACGCCTCAGGGCCGAAATGGTTGTATGCCATGGCGCCTTGTATTACTTCCGGGACCTTGCCCCCATCGTGGCGGCGGTGGCGGCGTGCCTGTCCCAGGGAGGTTATTTCGCCTTCACCGACTTTCCCGCCCCCGAGGGCGTAATGGCGACCAGGGGCGGCAATGCCCGCTTTTGCCGCAGCCCGTCCCTGGTGCGGGAACTCCTTGAATCAAATGGCTTTGCCGAGGTGGCGTCGGAATTGAGGCTCAGCTTCACGCTTCCCTGTCTCTATTGGATATTTCGCAAGCGGTAAGATGATTTCACGATAATGCCGGCGCCCCAATGAACTGACTCGCCTTGCCGAATCCAGGGACAGGCCATCTCGCCACCGGCCAAGAAAAGGGCCCGGCCGGATGAACCGGTCGGGCCTTCAAGGCACAGCGCAGGCGGGGGAGAGGGAAAACCTCTCCCCGAAATCGGACGCTCAGGCTCCGTTGGGCTGCTGGCGGCGCAGGAAGGCCGGCAGGTCCAGATCCTCGCCCGAATGCGGCGCGGCGGTCTCGCGGCGGGCTTCCATGCGGGGCTGCGGCTGCGGCGCCGGCTCCGGGGCACGGGCCGCCGGCGCCAGGGTCTGACGGCCGCGATTGACCAGACGGTCCAGCAGGCCGCCCCCACGCCGGGGTTCAGGCTGCGGCGAAGCCTGCGGCTGGGAAGCCGCCGACGGAGAGGCATGGTCGTGGGCCGCCTCGCTGATCTCCGACACCGCCTTCTGCAAGGAGGTCATGTCGGATTCCGGCGTTTCGGCATAGCCCCGGCCAGCGGGCTGTCCCAGCCTGGGTTCCTGGCGCGGTTCGGTCCTGAGGGTCGGCTCGTGGCGGAGCTGGGGCTCGGGCTGGCGGATATCCAGTTCCGGTTCGCGAAGGTTCTGCTGGGTCCGCGACACGGCGGCATGGGTCTGATGGGCCGGCGGCATGTGATAGGCCCCCGCCCCCGGAACCGGGGCCGAAACCGGAGCGGGGGCCGGAGCCGCCGCCACCTGGAGCTTGGCCGCCTGGGGCTGGTGCTGGGGGGCGCCGACCGTCTGCGGGCGGAAGGTGGGCTGGACATTGGCCGCGATGGGCGGCTGCGCCGGCCGGACCGGCTGGGCCGGCGCCGGGCTGGCCACGGAAACCATCGAGACCACGGTGGGCTTGGGTTGGGCGACGGTCTCGCCGGCGATGCCGGTCGCCACCACCGACACCCGCATCTTGCCGGTCAGCTGGTCGTCCAGGGCGGAACCGACGATGATGTTGGCGTCGGGATCGACCTCGTCGCGAATGCGGTTGGCGGCCTCGTCCATTTCGAACAGGGTCATGTCCATGCCGCCGGTGATGTTGATCAGGACGCCGCGGGCGCCCTTCATGGAACTGTCGTCCAGCAGCGGGTTGGAAATGGCGGCCTCGGCGGCGTCGATGGCGCGCTTGTCGCCCTCGGCCTCGCCGGTTCCCATCATCGCCTTGCCCATCTCGCTCATCACCGTGCGGATATCGGCGAAATCGAGGTTGATCAGGCCGGGCTTCATCATCAGGTCGGTGACGCCGCGCACGCCGGCATAGAGCACGTCGTCGGCCATCTTGAAGGCGTCGGCGAAGGTGGTGCGCTCGGTGGCGACCCTGAACAGGTTCTGATTGGGGATGATGATCAGGGTATCGACCACCTGTTGCAGTTCCTCGATGGCGGCCTCGGCGGTGCGCATGCGGTGGGCGCCCTCGAAATGGAACGGCTTGGTGACCACGCCGACGGTCAGGATGTTCTGCTCGCGCACGGCGCGGGCGATGACCGGGGCCGCGCCCGAGCCGGTGCCGCCGCCCATGCCGGCGGTGATGAACACCATGTTGGCGCCGCCGATCTGACCCAGAACCTCGTCCAGGCTTTCCTCGGCGGCGGCGCGGCCCACGTCGGGACGGGCGCCGGCGCCCAGGCCCTGGGTCACCTGATTGCCCAGCTGTATCCGCCGTTCGGTGCGGCTTTGCCCCAGCGACTGGGCGTCGGTGTTGGCGACGATGAACTCGACGCCTTCAAGCCGCGACAGAATCATGTTGTTGACGGCGTTGCCGCCGGCACCGCCAACCCCGATCACGGTGATGCGGGGCTTCAGATCCTGATGGGCTCCGGGAAGAAAAGTCAGCATGTCCAGGTCCTCCGCGCTGTGTTCGGCCGATTCTGCGCCGGCCGTCCGTTGAATCAGAAATTCCGTTTAAGCCAGGCCCCCAGCCTGCCCAGGCCGGTTCCACCCTCCGTGCCGGTCCGCCGGCCGCGCGACGGCGCGGGAACGTGGACCATGGCGTAGCGGATCAGGCCGGCACAGGTGGAGAAGGCGGGGCCGCCGGTGGCCTCGGGCAGGCCTTGCAGGCCGACCGGACGACCCAGCCGCACCTGCTTTTCCAGCACCATTCCCGCCAGTTCGCGAACGCCCTGCATCTGGCTGGCGCCGCCGGTCAGCACCACCCGGCGTCCGGCCATCCGGTCGAAGCCGCTTTGTTCCAGGCAGGCGCGCACCATCTCGAAGGTTTCCTCCAGCCGGGGCTGGACGATCTGGATCAGCAAGGAGCGCGGCACCTGATTGGAGGCGCCGTCCTCGTCCTCGCCCACCAGCGGAACCTTCAGAATCTCGCGATCGTCCGACGGGCTGGGAATGGCCGAGCCATACAGGGTCTTCAGGCGCTCGGCATGGGCCAGCGGCGTCGACAGGCATCGGGCGATGTCGCTGGTGACGTGGGCGCCCCCCACCGCGATGACGTCGGTATGAACCAGCTGGCCGCCCAGAAACACGGCGATGGAGGTGGTGCCGCCGCCCATGTCGATGCAGGTGACGCCCAGTTCCTTCTCGTCCTCCACCAGGCAGGCCATGCCGGCGGCATAGGGACTGACCACGCGGGCCTCGATGTCGAGATGGCAGCGGTTGACCACGGTCGACAGATTGCGCACCGGTCCGCTTCCGGCGGAAATGATGTGGATGGTGACCCCCAGGCGGTCGCCGAACATGCCGCGCGGGTCCTTGATGCCTTCGTTGCCGTCGATGGTGTAGTCCACCGGAATGGCGTGAATCAGCTCGCGCTCGTGGCTTTCGTGATGGGCGCGGCCGAGATCGAGCATGCGGCGGATGTCGGCCTCGTTGACCGGATGGCCGTTGGTCGCGACCTCGACCTTGACGTTGGCCGAGGCCGGCTGTCCGCCCGAGACGTTGATGGCGACGGCGCGGATGTGCTCCTTCGACATTTCCTCGGCCGCCTCCACCGAGGCGCGGATCGAGCTTTCCAGATCCTCCATGTCGACCACGGTGCCGTTCTTCATGCCGCGCGCCAGTTGATGGCCGATGCCGACGATACGCGGCGTCCCGTCCTCCTGGACGCGGGCGATGAAGCAGCACACCTTGGTGGTGCCCACGTCGACGGCGGCGATCACTCCGTTGCGCTGGGCCATGTCAGTCCTCCCTTCCATGCTCGGCGGAGGCGGCGCGCCCGGCGGCCTGCTGCGGATCGCTTCTCATGATCAGGCGCTCGGGCACCCGCAGGTCGATCATGGTGATCTGCTTGGAGGACAGGCCCCGGTCGCGCTCCAGACCGGCCAGCCGGCGCCAGGCGGCCTCGGGATCGGTCTCGGGCAGGCGGGCCTCCAGGCCGCGCTCGACATCGTCGAGACGAAGGTTCCAGCGGCGGTTGCCGACGCGGGTGGCGGCCTTGACCCGGGCAGCCAGGGCCGGTTCGGTGGCCAGCATGGCGAAGAGTTCGTCGGCGCGCTGGGGCGCCCCCTCCCCCACCACCAGCGGCAGATCCTCGAAGCCCTCGATGGCGCCGGGAATGCGGTGCCCCTCGCGGTCGACCAGCATGAAACGCCCGCCGTTCTGCCACAGCGCCACCGGCTGGCGCTCGACGATGGACAGGTGCAGAGCGCCGGGCAGGCGGCGTTCGATGGCGGCGGCGCGCACGCTGGGAAGGTTCTCCAGCCGCGCCTTGGCCACGGCGATATCGACGCCCAGGATGGGATCGCCGTGCCGCGTCGCCAGGGCGACGATGATCTGCTCGGTGGGAGTGCGCCGGCGGCCCTCGACGGTGATCTCGGCGACGCGCAGCCCGGCATCGGCCGAAACGGCCAGCAGGGCGGCGCCGGCGTCGCGGGCGACGCGGTGGACCATGCCCGAACGCCACAGCACCGCCCCGCCCACCAGCAGGGCGGTGGCGATCACTCCGGCTCCCGCCAGCCTTTGCAGCGGCGACAGCCACAGGCGCGGCCACCACGTCCGGCGCTTGGCCCGAGGCTTGGGCTTCGTCCTCGCCCTGGCCGGGGCCTGGGTGCGGCCCGTGCCCGGCCGGTCGTCGGCGGTGACGACGATGTCGGTGTCGCTTATCCGTCGCATCGCGCCTCCTCGACCATCCAGCGCACCAATTCCGGAAAGCTAATTCCGGCATGGGCGGCCATCTCCGGCACCAGGGAGGTTGCGGTCATGCCCGGCTGGGTATTGACCTCCAGCATGACCAGGCGAGGCGTCTCGCCCGGCCGGGTGTCGTCGTAGCGCAGGTCGGCCCGGCTGACGCCGCGGCAGCCCAGCACCCGGTGGGCCTCCGCCGCCAGGCGGCAGGCCTCGGCGTAATCGGCGGGCGGCAGCGGCGCCGGCATCAGGTGGCGCGAGCCGCCGGGAGCATACTTGGCCTCGTAGTCGTAGAAGCCGCGTTCCGAGGTGATCTCCAGCACGCCCAGCGCCTTGCCGCCCATCACCGCCACGGTCAGCTCGCGGCCGGGGATGAACTCCTCCACCAGGACGTCTTCCCCGTCGAACGGCCAGGCGGCGATGGGCGAGGGCTGGCCGGCCCTGACGATGAACACCCCGACGCTGGAGCCTTCGTTGATGGGCTTGACCACGAAGGGACGCGGCAGCGGATCGCCGCCGGCGCATTCCGACCGGGTGACGATGCGCCCCCTGGCCACCGGAATTCCGGCCGACTGGAACAGGCTCCGGGCAAAGGCCTTGTCCATGGCCGCCGCCGAGGCCAGCAGGCCGGAATGGGTGTAGGGCACGCCAAGCAGGTTCAGCACGCCCTGGACGCAGCCGTCCTCGCCGAAACGGCCGTGCAGGGCGTTGAACACCACATCGGGCTGGGTCTCGGCCACGGCGCGGACCAGTTCGAGGGGATCGCGGCCGACGTCGACGCGGGTGACCAGGAAACCGGCCTGCTCCAGCGCGGCGGCGGCGGCATGGCCCGAACGCAGGCTGACGTCGCGCTCGGCCGAAGCGCCTCCCATCAAGACCGTGACGCGCTTGGTGGTCATGAGCGTTCCCTCACCCCGATACGGCGGATTTCCCAGTTGAGCTCGACGCCGCTGGTCTCCAGGACGCGGCGGCGGACGTCCTCGCCCAGATCCTCGATGTCGGCGGCGGTGGCGTCGCCCAGGTTGAGCAGGAAGTTGCAGTGCTTTTCCGACACCTGGGCCCCGCCCCGGATCAGCCCCCGGCAGCCGGCGGCATCGATCAGCTTCCAGGCGCTGTGGCCCGGCGGATTGGCGAAGGTGGACCCGCCGGTCCGCGCGCGGACCGGCTGGGCGTTCTCGCGGCCGGCCCTGATCTCGTCCATGCGCGCCGCGATCGCGGCGGTCGGAGCGGGCCGGCCGCGCAGGGTCGCCGACAGGAATATCCAGCTTTCATCCACCGCCGAATGGCGATAGGTGAACCCCAGGTCGGCAAGGTCGAGGATGCGCAGCCGGCCGTCGCGGTCCACCGCCTCGGCCGCGATGGCGACATCCTTCATCTCAGCGCCGAAGGCCCCGGCATTCATGCGCAGCGCGCCGCCGATGGTGCCGGGCACGCCCGACAGGAATTCCAGCCCGCCGATGCCGGCCTCCATGGCCAGCTTGGCGACGGTGATGTCCAGCGCCCCGGCTCCGGCGGTGATGGTGTCGCCGTTGGTCTCGATGGCGGCGAAGGGGCCGGCGAGGCGGATCACCACCCCCGGCACGCCGCCGTCGCGAACCAGCAGGTTCGAGCCGACGCCGATCACCGTCACCGGCACCTGGGGCGGCAACCCCGCCAGGAAGGTCATGAGGTCGTCGAGATCGGCGGGACGGAACAGCACCTCGGCCGGACCGCCGACCCTGAACCAGGTGAACGGCGCCATGGGCGCGTCGAAGCCGATCCGCCCGCGCACCGCGGGCAGATCGTCGCGCCAGTCATGTTCGCGCCGGACGGTCATCATTCGGCGGGCTCCGAAGGGGGGGCGGCGTCGGGCAGGGCGGCCAGTTCGGCCGGCAGGGCGTGGGCCCAGCCGGTGATGTTGCCGGCCCCCAGACAGACCACCATGTCGCCGGGCCGGGCGATGGACCCGACCAGGGCGGCCAGCCGGGCGGGTTCGGGCAGCGCCACCGCGTGGCGGTGGCCATGCTCCTGAAGCCCCTTGACCAGTCCGGCCTTGTCGGCGCCCTTGATGGGGGTCTCGCCGGCGGCATAAACATCGGCGACGATCACCGTGTCGGCGTCGTTGAAGCAGGTGCAGAACTCGGCGAACAGATTGGACAGCCGGGTATAGCGGTGCGGCTGCACCACCGCGATGACCTGGCCGGCGGTGGCGCTGCGCGCCGCCTTCAGCACGGCGGCGATCTCCACCGGATGGTGGCCGTAATCGTCGATGACCGTCACGCCCCTGGCCTCGCCGGTCCTGGTGAAGCGGCGCTTGACACCTGCGAACGAGCCCAGGGCCTTCTTGACCACGTCGTTGGCCAGGCCGAGTTGGATGGCCACCGCCACCGCCGCCAGCGAGTTCTGGACGTTGTGCTCGCCGAACATGGGCAGGAAGACGTCCTCGATGGTGCGGACCTGCTCGGTCACCCGGTCGGTGACCACCACGTCGTAGCGGGCGCCGTCGGTGCCCACCCTGACATTGGCGGCGCGGACCAGCGCCTGGGGACTGAAGCCGTAGGTGACGATCTTGCGGTCGGGCACCTTGGCGATCAGCGCCTGGACTTCCGGGTGGTCGATGCACAGCGCCGCGAAGCCGTAGAACGGCGTGTTCTCGACAAAGGTGTGGAAGGCGTCGCGCAACCGGTCGAAACTGCCGTAATGATCCATGTGCTCGGAGTCGATATTGGTCACCACCACGGCGGTGGAGGGCAGCTTGATGAAGCTGCCGTCACTCTCGTCGGCCTCGACCACCATCCAGTCGGACGCCCCCAGCCGGGCATTGGTGCCGTAGGCGTTGATGATGCCGCCGTTGATGACGGTGGGGTCCATGTGGGCCGCGTCCAGCAGGGCCGCGATCATCGAGGTGGTGGTGGTCTTGCCGTGGGTGCCGCCGATAGCGATGGCGTTCTTCAGGCGCATCAGCTCGGCCAGCATCTCGGCCCGGCGGACCACCGGCACCAGCTTGGAGCGGGCGGCGACCACCTCCGGGTTGTCGGGCCTGACCGCCGACGACACCACCACCACGCGGGCCTCGCCCAGCGCCTCGGCGGCGTGGCCGATGTGAATCCTGATGCCCTTCTTGCGCAGGCGCTCGACGTTGTAGTTGTCGGCGATGTCACTGCCCTGCACCGTGTATCCCAGATTGTGCAGAATCTCGGCGATGCCCGACATGCCGATGCCGCCGATGCCGACGAAGTGGATGGTTCCGATGGAAAGCGGCATGGTGCGCATGGGTCAGTCCCCCGGCATTGGCGTGATGAGGCCGGCGACCAGGTCGGCCAGCCGCTCGGCCGCGTCGGGGCGGCCGGCGCGGGCGGCGCATCCGGCGGTCCGCGCCAGGATTCCGGGCTGGCTGAACAGCGAACCCAGACGGGCGGCCAGCGCCTCGGCGGTAAAGCCGGCCTGGTCCATCAGCCAAGCGCCGCCATTGTTCTCGATGGCGTGGGCGTTGGCGGTCTGATGGTCGTCGATGGCGAAGGGATAGGGCACCAGGATGGCGGGACGGCCCAGGGCGGTCAGTTCGGCGACGGTGGAGGCGCCGGCCCGGGCGATGACCAGATGGGCGGCGGTCAGGCGCTCGGGCACGTCGGCGAAGAAGCTTTGCAAGGTGCAGGCGATGCCGGCGCCCTCGTAGGCCCTGGCGACGCCGTCCAGGTCTTCCGGCCGGCATTGCTGGGCGATGCGGATGCGCAGGCGGAGCGCCGCGGGCAGCTGGGCCAGCGCCGCCGGCACCACCTCGGACAGCACCCGCGCCCCCTGGCTGCCGCCCAGCACCAGCAGTTGGATCGGACCGTCTCCGTCCAGCGGCGGATAGGGGGCGTCGCGCAGCGCCGCGACGGCGGCGCGGACCGGCATGCCGATATGGACCAGCTTGGGAAGCAGGCGGGGGTCCACATGGCTGACCTCGGCGAACGAGGTGGCGATGCGCCCGACCCGGCTGGCCAGCAGCCGGTTGGCGCGGCCCAGAACCGCGTTCTGTTCGTGAATGGCGGTGGGAATGCCGGCCGCCACCGCCGCGACCATGCCGGGAATCGATGCGTAGCCGCCAAAGCCGATGACGGCGGCGGGCCTGATCCGCTTCAGCAGCGAGCGGGCCTGAAGCACGCCCAGACCCAGTTCGGCCACCGCCCGCAGCTTGGACAGCGCCCCCCGCCCGGCGATGCCGCCGGCACGGATGCGGTGAGTTTCCAGCCGCCCCAGGGTGCCGCCATAGGCGGCACCGCGCCGGTCGGTGATCAGCGCCAGCCGATAGCCGCGCTCCAGCAGGATTCCCGCCAGCGCCTCGGCGGGGAAGACGTGGCCGCCGGTGCCACCGGCGGCGAGGGCGATGAGGGGAGGGGGGGAGGAGGTGGTCATGCGTCCTGGCCCTCCCTGCCGTAGCGGGTGCGGGTCAGCGCCAGCACCATGCCCATGCCGAGAGCCAGCGCGATCATGGACGAGCCGCCATAGGAGATGAACGGCAGGGTCATGCCCTTGGCCGGCATCAGCCGCAGGGTCGAGGCCATGTTGACGATGGCCTGAAGGCCGAATTGCACCAGCAGGCCGGCCGAGGCCAGGACCACGAACAGGTTATCCTCCTTCATCACCCGCGAAAAACCGCGCAGCACGATGAAGGCGAACAGGGCCAGCACGAACAGGCACATGACGAGGCCGAATTCCTCGCCGCCTACCGCCAGGATGAAGTCGGTATGGGCGTCGGGCAGCGACAGCTTGACCCGGCCCTCGCCGGGGCCGCGCCCGAACAGGCCGCCGTTGCGCAGGGCGTTCAGCGCCGTCATCACCTGATAGCCGCCGGCCCCCGAGGGGTCGAGAAAGCGGTCGATGCGCGACTGGACGTGCGGAAAGACGTAATAGGCCCCCATCACCGCCACCGGCGTCGCCAGCCCCAGCCCCACCACCCAGACCACCGACAGGCCGGCCAGGAAAAACTGGGTGGCCCAGATGGCCAGCACGATGGCGGTCTGGCCGACATCGGGCTGCGCCAGCAGCAGGCCGACGATCAGCCCCAGCAGGGCGGTGGCGATCAGGCGGCCGGGAAATCCCTCCTCGACGCGGGCGGAGGCGAACATCCAGGCAGCCACCACCGCGAACATGGGCTTGGCGAATTCCGACGGCTGGATGGACAGGCCGGCGATGGTCAGCCAGCGGCGGGCGCCCTTGACCTCGGCCCCCAGGAATGGCACCAGCACCAGCAGGACCACCGAGACCGCCAGCCCCAGCACCGCCATGCGGCGAACCTGCCGGGGGCTCAGCAACGACACGCTCAGCATGATGACGATGGCCGGAACCAGGAACATGAACTGGCGCCGGACGAAGTGGAACGAACTGGGCGCGCCGATGCGCTCGGCCACCGCCGGGCTGGCGGCCATGGTCAGCAGGGCGCCGACGCCCACCAGCAGGAACAGGGCGGCGATGGTCCAGCGGTCCACCGTCCACCACCAGCGGCCAAGCGTCGAGGTATCGGTGCGGCCGAAGGTGACGGTCATGGCATATGCCCCCCGGCGAAGGCCATGACCAGTTCGCGGAAGGCGTCGCCGCGATGCTCGAACGACTTGAACTGATCCCACGAGGCCGAGGCCGGCGACAGCAGCACCACCGCGCCCTCGATGCCGTCCGACACCGCCAGGCTGCGGGCGGCGGCCACCGCCTTGTCCAGGGTGCCGCACCGGGTGAAGCGAACCTTGCCCTCCAGCGTCGCGGCAAAGGATTCCGTGGCCTCGCCGATCAGGAAGGCGTGTTCGATCCGGCTGAAATGGGGCTCCAGCGCCTTGATCCCGCCTTCCTTGGCCTGACCGCCGGCGATCCAGTAGACGTGGTCGTAGCAGACCAGGGCCTTGTCGACCGCGTCGGCGTTGGTGGCCTTGGAATCGTTGATCCAGGCGACGCCGTCGCTGACCGTGACCAGTTCCTGGCGGTGGGCCAGGCCGGGATAGGTGGCCAGCGCCGCCACGATGGCCTTGGCGGGGAAACCCTCGGCGCGGGCCGCCGCGTAGACGGCACAGGCGTTCTGCCAGTTGTGGCGGCCGGGCAGGCGCGGAAGGTCCTTCAGGTCGCAGACCGGCCGGCCATTGTCCAGCAACACCCCGTCGGGGGCGGAAACGCCGTCGTCCAACGCCTGCCTGACCGAGATCCGGACGACCCGCAGGCCCAGCCGCGACAGCTCGGCGGCCATGGACCTGCTGGCGCCGTCGTCGACGCCGATCACCGCCGCCCCGCCCGGCGTGATGAAGTCGAACAGCCGGCGCTTGGCGGCGACGTAGCCGGCCATGCCGCCATGGCGGCCGAGATGGTCGGGGGCGATGTTGAGCAGGATGCCGACGCCCAGCGACAGGCTCTCCACCAGTTCCAGCTGATAGGACGACAGTTCTAGCACGTAGCGGCCGTCGCCCGGCAGGTCGGGCAGGTCGAGCGCGGCGATGCCCAGGTTGCCGCCCGCCGCCACCGGCGCGCCGCATTGGGCCAGCACATGGGCCAGCAAGGTGGTGGTGGTGGACTTGCCGTTGGTGCCGGTCACGCCCAGGAAACGGCTCATGGGCTTGGCGCGGGCCAGCAGTTCCACGTCGCAGACCACGGGAACGCCGGCGGCGCGGGCCTTTTCCGCCACCGGATGGGGCTGGGGATGGGTGTGGGGAATGCCGGGGCTCCACACCACCACGTCGGCCTTGGCCAGATTGATCGCCAGCGGATTGGCGATGGGGATCGCCTCCTCGGCGGCGGCGCGGCGGGCGCCCTCGTCGTCGTCCCAGGCCATGATTCCGGCGCCGCTGGCCAGCAGGGCGCGCGCCGTCGCCGTCCCGGACCTGCCGAGACCCATCACCAGAGCGCGTTTTCCCGCCATGAACGGAACCGGAATCATCTCTTCCCTACCTCAGCTTCAGGGTGGACAGCCCGATCAGGGCCAGGATGGTGGCGATGATCCAGAAGCGGATGACCACGGTGGGCTCGGCCCATCCCTTCTTCTCGAAGTGATGGTGCAGCGGCGCCATGCGGAACACCCTTTTTCCGGTCAGCTTGAACGAGGCCACCTGGACGATGACCGAAACGGTTTCCAGCACGAACAGGCCGCCGACGATGCCCAGCACCAGTTCGTGCTTGATCACCACCGCGATGGCGCCCAGCGCGCCTCCCATGGCGAGCGAGCCGGTGTCGCCCATGAACACCATGGCCGGCGGCGCGTTGAACCACAGGAAGCCCAGCCCGGCCCCCACCAGGGCGCCGCAGAACACCGCCAGCTCGCCCGAGCCGGCGACGTAGTGGATCTGGAGGTAATTGGCGAAAACGGCGTGGCCCACCAGATAGGCGAAGATGGCGAACACCCCCGACGCGATCATCACCGGCACGATCGCCAGGCCGTCCAGGCCGTCGGTCAGGTTGACGGCATTGCCGGCGCCCACCACGATGAACACCGCGAAGGGCACGTAGAACCACGACAGCTGGACCAGCACCGTCTTGAAGAATGGCACCGCCAGGGCGCCGGCCAGGGGGTCCTTCTGCAACGACATCACCCAGATCGCGGCGACCAGGGCGATGGCGACCTCGGCCACCAGCTTGATCCTGCCGGGCAGGCCCTTCGGATTCTTCTTCGACACCTTCAGGTAGTCGTCGAGAAAGCCGATCAGGCCGTAGCCCAGCGTCACCATCATGACGATCCAGACGTATTGCGAGGTCAGGTCGGCCCACAGGAAGGTCGACACCGACAGCGCGATCAGAATCAGGAAACCGCCCATGGTGGGGGTCCCCTTCTTGGTCAGCAGATGGCTTTCCGGACCGTCGGCGCGAATGGGCTGGCCCTGCTTCTGCCACTTGCGCAGCCAGGCGATGATGCCCGGCCCCAGCAGGAACGAGACGACGAGGGCGGTCAGGACCGCGCCGCCGCTGCGGAAGGTCAGGTACTTGAACAGGTTGAAGACCGCGAACTGGTCGGCCAGGGGATAGAGGAGATTGTACAGCATCCGGGTCCTAGCCCCCCTCGGCCAGCGATTGAACGACGCGCCCCATGCGCGACCCCGCCGAGCCCTTGACCATCACCACGTCGCCCGGCCGCAGCGCCCGAACGACCATCGGGGCCAGCGCCTCCGACGATTCGGCGTGGCCGCCCCGGCGGTGCTCGGCCAGGGCGTGGTGAAGGTGGGCCATCAGCGGGCCGGCGGTGAAGACGGCGTCGATGTTCCAGGTCTCGATGGCCTCGGCGAGGGCACGATGCATGTCCGGCCCGCCCCCTCCCAGTTCCAGCATGTCGCCCAGCACGGCGACGCGGCGCGCCCCCTTGGCGGGGCGGGCCGCCGCCAGGGCGGCGATGGCGGCCTTCATGGACACCGGCGAGGCGTTGTAGCTTTCGTCGATCAGTTCGATGCTGCCGCCCATCACCGGGACGACGCGGCGCTGACCGCGCCCCTTGGGAGCGCTCATGCCGGCCAGTGCCTGGGCGGCCAGGATGGCGTCGCCCCCCAGCGCCTCGACCACCAGCAGCACCGCCAGCGAGTTCATGGCCCATTGCCGCCCGGCGATGCCGATACGGTACGACAGCGGCCTGTCGCCCAGCAGGGCGAACACCAAGGTGGCGGCGGGGTCGACGCCGCAATCCAGCAGGCGGGCGTCGGCCTCGATGTGGCTGCCGAAGGTCCGGACCGAAGCGGTTCCGGCGGCGGAGGCCAGCAGTTGGAAATGACGGTTGTCGCGGGGCAGCACGGCGGTTCCGCCCGCATCCAGGCCCGAGAAGATTTCCGCCTTGGCCCGGGCGATCTCCTCGGTGGAGGCGAAGAATTCCATGTGCACCGCCTCGACGGTGGTGATGGCCGCCACATGGGGACGGACCATGGCCACCAGCGGCGCGATCTCGCCGGGATGGTTCATGCCCAGTTCGAACACCGCGAAGCGGACATTCCTCGGCATGCGGGCGAGGCT
The DNA here is from genome assembly GCF_902729425.1 of Magnetospirillum sp. SS-4. Taxonomy (GTDB): domain Bacteria; phylum Pseudomonadota; class Alphaproteobacteria; order Rhodospirillales; family Magnetospirillaceae; genus Phaeospirillum. The sequence goes on from NZ_CACVCH010000070.1 coordinate 39,738, forward strand.
GAGCGGCACCCCCCAGTGATTGTTGAAGCTGCCGATGCTGGCATGGGTCGGCCCCTGCCCGCCCAGCACCAGGCGCAGCATTTCCTTGGTGCCGGTCTTGCCGACGCTGCCGGTGATGGCGGCGACGCGGGCGCCCGAGCGGGCACGGGACGCGCGCCCCAGGTCCTGCAACGCCGCCATGGTGTCCTTGACCAGCAGCAGCGGCGCGTCCTCGGGCACTCCGGCCGGCAGGCGATGGACCAGAGCCGCCACGGCGCCGGTGGCCAGGGCGGCGGCCACATGGTCGTGACCGTCGTGATTGGGGCCGGCCAGGGCGATGAACAGATCGCCCGGATCGACGGTGCGGCTGTCGATGGACACGCCGGTCGCTTCCCACATGGAGCCCGACGGGGCGGCTCCGGTGGCGGCGGCGGCCTCGGCCGAGGTCCACAGGATGGCGGGGGATGGACTCATGACATCCCCCCGTCGGCCAGCAGCACCGCCGAACGCGCTTCCTCGGCATCGTCGAACGGCAGGACGGCGGACCCGACGATCTGGCCGGTCTCGTGGCCCTTGCCGGCGATCACCAGCACGTCGCCTTTCTGAAGCCCGGCGACGGCGGTGCGGATCGCCTCGCGGCGGTCGCCGATCTCGATGGCGCCGCGGCAGGCGCCCCGGATGGCGGCGCGGATCTGGTCCGGGTCCTCGTTGCGCGGATTGTCGTCGGTGACGATCGTGGCGTCGGCCAGATTGCAGGCGATGGCGCCCATCTCGGGCCGCTTGCCGGGGTCGCGGTCGCCGCCGCAGCCGAACACCGCCACCAGCCGACGGGCGGCATGGGGCTTCAGCGCCGCCAGCACGGTTTCCAGCGCGTCGGGGGTATGGGCGTAATCGACGAAGATGGCAGCGCCGGTGGCGCGTTCGGCCACCTTCTGCAAGCGTCCGGGAACGCCTTCAAGCCGCTCCAGCGCCGCCAGCGCCTTGTCCCGGTCGGCGCCGGTGGCCAAGGCGAGGCCGAGGGCGGCCAGGGCGTTGTCGGCCTGGAAGCGGCCGGCCAGCGGCAGCCCGACCGTGACCGTCTCGCCGGATACCGCCAGGGTCAGGACCTGGCCGGACGAAGCGGGCTTCGCCTCCACCAGCCGCAGCTCGGCGCCCCTGGCGCCATAGCCGATCACCCGGATGCCGCGGGCGCGGCAGGCATCGGCGAAGCGCGGGCCGGACCGGTCGTCCATGTTGATGATCGCGGCGCCGTCGTCCGGCAGCAATTCGGCGAACAGCCGCAGCTTGGCGCCGGCATAGCGCTCCATGTCGCCGTGATAGTCGAGATGGTCGCGGGTCAGGTTGGTGAAGGCGGCGGCCCTGAGGCGAACCCCATCCAGCCGGCACTGGTCGAGGCCGTGGCTGGAGGCCTCCATGCAGGCATGGGTGACGCCGAACGCCGCCAGCCGGGAGAGGGCGTCATGCAGCGCCACCGGGTCGGGAGTGGTGAGGCCGCCCCGGTTGTCCCAGCCGTCGGCGACGATGCCGAGAGTGCCGATGGCGGCGGCCCTGGCGCCGACCGCCGCCATGATCTGGCGGTAGAAGCTGGCGACCGAGGTCTTGCCGTTGGTGCCGGTCACCGCCACCATGGTCGCGGGCTGGCCGGCATGGAACACCGAGGCCATCAGGGCGAAGCGGCGGCGGGGATTGGGATCGGTCAGCAGTTCCACCCCCGGCGGCACCTCGATCCGGCTGCCCTCGCCGGCCAGGATGGCGCACGCGCCGCCAGCCAGGGCGGCGGGCACGAAATCGCGGCCGTCGGCCTTGGACCCCGGTAAGGCGGCGAACAGGAAGCCGGGCGCCACCGCCCGCGAATCGGCGGTCAGACCGGCAATCTCCATGTCATGCGTCACATTGGCCGCCATCAGTTCACTCAACCGCCGCAACGTCCCGGCTCCCCCTGGCTGTGGTGTTGGCGTTGCCCCCGGCCGCCGTGGCCGGACGGCTGCCCGCCGGCTGGATCGACATGGGGGTCCGGGGCATCAGCCCCATCAGCGGCGCCACCTGGGCGATCACCCGGCCCACCACCGGAGCCGCTGTCCAGCCGGCGGTGATGAAGCCGTGGGTCTCCTTGGTGCCCTGGGGCTCGTCCAGCATGATCAGCACCGCGTAACGGGGCGCATCCATGGGAAAGGCGGCGACGAAGGACGACAGCACCGCCTTCTTGCGATAGCCGCCGCCGACCGCCTTTTCGGCGGTGCCGGTCTTGCCCCCCACTTCGTAGCCGGGAACGTCGGCCTTCTTGCCGGTGCCCTCGGTGACCACCTGCCGCATCAGATGGCGCATCTGCTCCGAGGTCTTCGGCTTTATGATGCGCAAGCCGGGGGAGGGCTCGTCGGGAGCGCGGGCCAGCAGGGTCGGCGGGCGGTATTCGCCGCCGTTGACCAGAGTGGCGACGCCGGCCAGCAATTGCAGCGGCGTCACCGACAGGCCGTGCCCGAAGGCGATGGTGATGGTGTTGATCTCGCGCCAGGGCCTGGGTACCAGCGGCGCCCCCACCTCGGGCAATTCGAGGGCGGGCGCCGACAGCATGCCGAGCCGGGCCATGAAGGCGCGCTGGCCGTCGGTGCCGACGTCGAGCGCCATGCGGGCCGAACCGATATTGGACGAATGGATCAGGATTTCCGGAACGGTCATCCAGCGGTTCAGGGCATGGTCGTCATGGATGGTGTGGCTGTTGAACACCAGCGGCCGGGTGGCGTCGAAGCTGGAATTCAGCGTGATCCGCCCGGAATCCAGCGCCATGGCGGTGTTGAACAGCTTGAAGGTGCTGCCCATCTCGTAGGCGCCCTTGGCGGCGCGGTTGAACATGGACGGATCGGTGACCGGCGGCGGGTCGTTGGGATCGAAATCGGGCAGGCTGACCATGGCCAGCAGTTCGCCGGTGCGCACGTCCATCACCATGCCGGTGCCGCCGACCGCCGAGAACTCGCCGACCGCCCGGACCAGTTCCTTGCGCACGATGGTCTGGACCCGGACGTCGATGGACAGCCCCAGCGGCTCGCGGCTTTCCTTCAGGGCGGTGTCGAAGCGCTTTTCGACGCCGGCGATGCCCTTGTTGTCCACATCGGTCATGCCGACCACATGCGACACCAGATTGCCGTGGGGATAGACCCGGCGTTCGCCCTTCTCGAAGCGCAGGCCGGGAATGCCCAGCCCGTTGACGTCGTATTGCTGGCGCGGAGTCAGGTTGCGCTTCAGATAGACGAACGGGCGCGACGACGACAGCTTGTCCAGAAGGTCCTCGGCGTCGAGATCCGGCAGCGCCTCGGCCAGTTGGCCGGCGGCGGTCTCGGCGTTGACGCGGGCGTTGCGCAAATCCTCGGGCCGCGCGTGCAGCGACACGGTCGGCAGCGACGAGGCCAGCAGCACGCCGGTGCGGTCGGTGATGTCGGCGCGCTCCATGGCGAGGCCGTCCGACAGAATCGGCGGCGGCGCCGTCACCTGCTGCGAGGTGCGTTCCAGCACGGCGACGTCGACCATGCGGGCACCGATGACGCCGAACGCCAGCAGGAACACCATCGCGGTGGCGACCAGCCGCGACCGGCCGGTTTCCACCGCCTGCATGCGGACCCCGTCCAGACGCAGCGCGGCGCCGGCCTGGAGATCCTCGCCGGCGTGGAAGCCCGGAACATGGCGCCTGGACGAGAACATGCTCACGGCGCCCCCTCCTCGCGCTCGGCCAGGGCAGGCGAACGGATGATGATGGCGCGGCCGGCGGCACGGGCCGGAACGGGAGTCGCCGCCGGGGCGGGCGGCGGCGGAGACTCGGCCAGGGTGACGGTTCCGGGCTTGGGCTGGGGCGGCTTGGGCGGCGGCTTGGCCTGATCGGCCGGACGCGGCCGGGGCGCGCCCCCCTCCACCAGCTTGACCGGTTGCAGCGGTGGCGACGGCTTGACGGCGCTTCCCGGCTGGGGCGGCCGCGCCGGCGTCGCCGCTGCCAGCATGACCGGAGGCGGCAGGCCGTCCTTCAGCACCTGGTCCAGCGTCGCCACCTGATTGAGCGTCACCGGCCGCATGCCGAGATGCTTTTCCGACAGGGCGCGCAGTCGGGCGGGATCGTTCAGGTAGCTCCACTCCGCGCGAAGGATGTGGATGGTCTCCTGGTTGCGGTGGATTTCATCGGACAGGGTGGCGAGGCGGCGCTCCTGGTCCTTGACCTCGTGCTTGACCACGAACAGGCCGATTCCGATGCAGCCGATCAGACAGGTCCACAGGATGGTGCCGAGAATACCGCGATTCATGACACTCCTCCTTTCATGCCGGCCGGCCAGGGCGCCGCCTCGGTACGGCTGGCGGCCCGCAGCTTGGCCGAACGGGCGCGGGGATTGCGCCGGGTCTCGTCGTCGCCGGCGCGGATGGCGCGGCGGTTCAGCAGGGCAAAGCTGGCCGCCGGTCCAAGGGCCGCCTGCGGCAGATGGCGCGACGGCCGGGCCGCCTCGCCGCTGCGCCCCTTGAAGAATTCCTTCACCACCCGGTCTTCCAGCGAATGGAAGGTGACGACGGCCAGGCGCCCGCCCGGGGCCAGCAGGCGCTCGGCGGCGGCAAGGCCGCGCTCCAGCTCCCCCAACTCGTCATTGACGGCGATGCGCAACGCCTGGAAGGTGCGGGTGGCCGGATCGATGCCGTCGGCGTGCTTGGGCACCACCCGGCGGACCAGGGCGGCCAATTCGGCGGTCCCCTCGAATTTCTTGTCCTTGCGAGCCGCGACGATGGCCCTGGCGACGCGGCGCGACAGCCGTTCCTCGCCATAGCGGTAGATGATGTCGGCCAGATCGGCCTCGTCGGCGGCGTTGACCAGATCGGCGGCGCTGGGACCGGCCTGTTCCATGCGCATGTCCAGTGGACCGTCCTTGGCGAAGGAGAAGCCGCGCCCGGCCTCGTCCAGCTGCATGGACGACACCCCGATATCCAGGGCGACGCCGTCCACCCGGTTGACGCCCCGGACATGCAAAAGCTCGCCCATGTCGCCGAAGCGGCCCTCGATCATGGTGAAGCGCCCGCCACGAGCAGTCTCCAGCGCCCGGCCGCGAGCCACCGCCCCCGGATCGCGATCGACGCCGATCACCCGGCAGGCGGCGGCGTCGAGGATGGCCGCGGAATAGCCGCCAGCGCCGAAGGTCCCGTCCAGGTACAGGCCGCCGTCACGCGGCGCCAGCGCCTCGATCACCTCCGGCAGCAGGACGGAAACGTGGGGAGAAAGCGACATGGCCTACCCTCCCGCCGGAATCTTGGGACGCAGCGGCAAGGTGGGGCGCGACGCCAGGGCGCGGGCGCGAATCTCGGCCTCGACCGCCCTGTAGGCCTCGGGCTGCCAGATCTGGAAGGTCTGCCCCTTGCCGACGAAGGCGACGGCATCGGTGATGCCGGCATGGGCCAGGATATCCTCGGGCAGGCTGATGCGCCCCTCGGGGTCCCAGGGCAGTTGACGGGCATCGGCGAAGATAAGGGCGGACAGGTCCTCCTGCTCGGCGCTGAAGGCGTCCAGCCCCTGGGCGCCGTCGGACAGGCGCTCCATGAAGTCCATGCCGCATCCCTCGACGCAGGCATTGGTGAACGAACGGTAGGCGACGACCCCCTGGAAGGCCTGGGCGGCGAGGGCAGCACGAAAGGTCGCCGGAACCGAGGTGCGGCCCTTCTTGTCGATCCTGTTGACGAATGTGGAAAGGAACAGCGCCACCCCTCGTCCGCCTTCATCCAGATTTGCCCGAACCCCCGCGCCGACACACTACGCCCCTGGCGCCGCTTGCTGGGTACTATTGGGATATCATGGGAAATCATGGGAGTCAATGGAATCGGATAGTAAAACCATGGGATAGGGTGACGATTGGATAATTCCGCACAGTTTTTATTAAAGTACTGGAGGAAACCGCCACAGCCCCTTGATTCTTAAAAAGCTTCCCCAAAAGATCGCAAAAATCGCCATTTTTGTGTTCACGGTATATATCGTGAACATCAGCGGCAGCGACGCCTTGCGGCGAAAATCGGCGATTTGGGATTGCATGGGAATTGCGCCAGACGGCCTGTAAGCCGGGTTCTGTCCCCCTTCCAGGAAGGGTGGACGGCCATTCATCTGGGACGCCCGTTACCGGACGCCTCTCGCGACCGACCCGGGCGGCGACGCGGAAACGCGTTTCGTCCCTCCGAGGAGGAACAGTGCCGCCCCTATTTGGTCTTGCTCCCGGTGGGGTTTACCGTGCCGCCTCCGTTGCCGGAGGCGCGGTGCGCTCTTGCCGCACCCTTTCACCCTTGCCCGCTGCCCGCGAACGGGGAACGGGCGGTTTGCTTTCTGTGGCACTTTCCCTAGGGTCGCCCCCGCCGGACGTTATCCGGCACCGTATTTCCGTGGAGCCCGGACTTTCCTCCCCCCGGATCACTCCGGAAGGCGGCCGTCCAGCCGTCTGGCGCGGGAGGGACTGTGAGCCTCGCGCCGCCCGCCGTCAAGCGGCGAGAACACGCGGGTGAGAACCAGGACGCCCGAGGGAAACAATAAAAATTACGATAAAAATACTTTGATATTACTTCCTATCCGAACAGGCTGTCGATTTCCGCCTGCGAAATACCCTTGTTCTCCAACTGCGGCCCATTCAACAACTTGGAATCGTCGTCGCGATGCTCCTCGAAGATCTTGGGAGAAACGTCGGCGATGTTCTCCGGCCCCCAGATCTCGATCATGGCGTTGATGCGGTCCTCGACGTATTTCAGGGTCTTGACCACCTTGGTGATGCGCTGGCCGGTAATGTCCTGGAAATTGCAGGCCTCGAAGATATTGCCGACGGTATCGCCGATATCCTCGACCAGACGGCTGACATAGCTGTCGGCGGCGTGGGCCTGGATTTCCTTGCCGATAAGCTCGATCTTTTCCGCCGCCTCCAGGATCTGCTCGGTGGCGCGCTCGGTGGAGGACACGATGGCGTCCAACTCGAAGGTGACGGCGATCAGACGGTCGTCTTCGGCATCCTTGGGCTTCAGGGCGGCGATTTCCGCCTTGGTGTGTTCGATGCAAACCGCCAGCGCCCGCAATTCGGTCTTCAGCATCGAGACTTCGGCGGCCTTCTGGGGCAGGGCGTCGTCGGCCGGCGCCTGGGCCGGCGGCGGCGGCTCGCCGGTGGTGACCAGATGCTTCAGATCGTTGCGAAGATCCTGGATGGCCTTCAGGACCTCGGCGTTGGAGGTCGACGGGGCCGCCTCGCCCCGCTGTTGCAGGCGCTTGATCTCGGCCGTGAACAGCTTGCGCTCGGTACTCATGATTGGTTCCCGCCCTTCCTCGCCATTGCCGACGGCCCCATCCCGTCCCCGCTCGCCCGCGCCACCCACGGCTTATACGAGTTATCCGAAACCTGTATATGTTCGGTCAACCACTTCTTCAGCAAATCAACAACATCTTCCGCCAGGGCTCCCCGCTCGCCCGCCAGATAGCGGTCGCGGACCCGACGGACCCTTCCGCCCAGGTCGCGGTGCTGCGACAGATGCGCATCCATGCCGGGAAAGCCGGCATCGGCCATGATGGCTTCCTCGCGCTGGAAATGGTGTTCGACGTATTCGGCCAGCACCGAGACGACATTGCCGATCACGTCGCGGCTCTGGCCGGTGTCGATGGCGTCGTGCAACTGGTTCAGCAGGTCGATCAGCAGCCGGTGATCGGAATCCAGCAGGGCATTGCCGACCGCCAGGGACTCGTTCCACGCCACCCACGCCATCGCCAGCCCTCAGCCCTGATTCACCGAATCACTATACCCAAGCGCCCACAAGGAACAAGTAGGCGATCGGGCGGATGCGGCGCGGACTTCAGTATCCCGGCTGGATGGGTGGCGGAAGCGTGGTCGCGGCCGGCGGCGGCGGGACCGGCGGCTCGTCCTCGCGCCCCCAGAAATACAGCACCAGCATCAGCGCGGCGGCCAGGAATCCGGTCAGCAGGAAATATCTGCCTCCCAGCCCGTAATCGCGGATCATGTCCGACAATTCCCGCAGCGGATTCATCAAGCCTCGCCTTTCCGACGCCACAGCATGGCGGAGCAATCCTTAGGATTTGGTAACGGCGGGCCGGCCCAGCCGCCGGCCCAGCCGGGCCAGCGCCTCGCGCAGGTCGGGGTCCTCGACGCCGGCCAGCTTTTCCAGCAGGACCGGGCCGGGCGGCGCGGACGGCGGCGGCGCGGCGGGACGGGGCTTGCGGGGTTCGGGCAGCGGGCCTTGCGCCAGCTTGAGGCGGGCCACCGCCTTCCAGCCGAAATAGCCGTTGATGCGTTCCAGGATCAAGGGCTCCAGGTGCTGGACTTCCAGGGCGAAGGCGCCGGAATCCACCTTGACCGTCAAGGTGCCGTCGACCCGCTCCTTGGGGGGGAACCTGATGCGGACCGGCAAGGTGTGGCTTGCCACCGCCGAGCCGACGATGGCCGGCCAGTCCACCACCAGGGCGCCGCCGGCAAAGCCGTGCTTGCCGAAGACCGGCCGGGTCACCCGCTGGCACGGCACCGCGATGGCGATCAGTCCATGGGTGCGGCGGTCCGGCTCCCGTTCCCCGCGCGGCGGCGGCTTGGCCTCGGCCATGATGCAAGCGGTCTCCCGATGGTGATCGTCGCCGATCTTGCCACGAATCCGGCCGGGAATGTGGAGACAATCGCGCCGGGGGCGGGGGCTCATTTGCGCGAGAAGGCCACGACCGGAGCAAAAACCCCTTGCCGCCCCATTACCTTTTAATTATTCTATTCCTTAGCTGTCGGCGCATAGCTCCTCCCACTCCGCCAATGCCGCCGGCGGCCGCCCGCCATCGGATCGATGGGAGACAAACGGGTAAAAGCCGGCCGCCCCTTCCCTCCCCCCCCTTGCGGAAGGGCGATGCCGGCACGGGCGGCGGGGGACAGCCCTCGAAAGGCGTCCCCCGCCGGCCCATAACCGCGACATCCACCATCAGCTCTCCGGCTTGTCCTTGCGGCGGTGGATGTTGAGGCCGATCTCGTCGAGGAAGGCCTGTTCCTTCTTGTCGCGCTCGGCCTGGGCGCGGCGGTCGCGCTCGCGCTGGGTGATCTCGTAGGTCTTCAGTTCGTTGAAGGCATCGGCCAGTTCGTCGCGAGCCCGGACGATCTCGGCCCGGATCATGTCGAGCATGGCGAACAATTGCTGGCGCCGGTTCAGCCAGGCGTTGGCGAAGTTGCCGTAAGCGAAGCCGACGCCGGTGGAATCCTCTGCGGCGACGCGCTGCTCCTCCTTCAACTGCTCTTCCGACTGGGCGATCCACGACAGAATCTCGTCCTCGCGGCCTTGCAGGGCCACCAGGACGCGCTGTTTCTCATCCACATGCCACTTGGACAGCCGGATGAGGGTCTTGAGGCCCTTGGCAGCCACCGCCGCCGCCCCTATGACGCCGTCACGCCCGGGTCATGCCCGGCCGCGACGATGGAGGGAAAGGGAGAGGTTGCCCGGGCCATGTCATTTCCGGCCCATGCCATCGCCCTCGAACGGCATGCCGAGAATTTCCGCCATCTGGGCATAGCACTCGGCCAGGGGGGTGGCGTCGGTCTTGCGCTGGCCCAGGAAGGCCTCGATGGCCGGATAATAATGAACGGCCTCGTCCACCGCCGGGTCGGTGCCGCGACGATAGGCGCCAAGCCGGATCAGTTCGGCCATGTCCTCGTAGGTGGACAGCAGGGCGCGGGCGCGCCGCACCAGGGCGTTTTCCATGTCGTTGTTGCAGGCCGGCATGGTTCGCGACACGCTGCGCAGGATGTTGATGGCGGGATAGCGTCCGCGCTCGGCGATGCCGCGATCCAGCACGATATGGCCGTCCAGGATGCCGCGCACCGCGTCGGCGATGGGTTCGTTGTGGTCGTCGGCGTCCACCAGCACGGTGAACAGGCCGGTGATGGAGCCCTTGCCCACGCCGGGACCGGCGCGTTCCAGCAAACGCGGCAATTCGGCGAACACGGTGGGGGTATAGCCCTTGGAGGCCGGCGGCTCGCCCGCCGACAGCGAGATCTCGCGCTGGGCCATGGCGAAGCGGGTTACCGAATCCATCATGCACAGCACGTCCAGTCCCTGGTCGCGGAAATGCTCGGCCACGCTTAGGGTGACGTAGGCGGCCTGACGGCGCATCAGCGGGCTTTCATCCGAGGTGGAGACCACCACCACCGAGCGCTTCATGCCGTCTTCGCCCAGATCGTCCTCGATGAACTCGCGGGCCTCACGGCCGCGTTCGCCGATCAGGCCGATGACCGAGACGTCGGCCGAGGTGTTCTTGGCCATCATGGACAGCAGCGACGACTTGCCGACGCCGGACCCGGCGAAGATGCCCATGCGCTGGCCGCGGCAGCAGGTGAGGAAGGTGTTGACCGCCCGCACCCCCAGGTCGATCTTGCCGGCGACCCGCGAGCGGGAATGGGCCGAGGGCGGTGCCGAACGGATCGGATAGGCGACGTCGCCGCTGGGCAGCGGTCCCATGCCATCCACCGGATCGCCGAAGCAATTGATCACCCGGCCCAGCCAGCCGCGATCGGGATAGAGCACCGGCTCGGCGTCCTGCACCTCGGTGCGGCAGCCCAGCCCGATCCCCTCGATGGCCGAGAACGGCATCAACAGGGCGCGGCCCTGGCGGAATCCCACCACCTCGCAGATCACCTTGCGGCCGTCGCGGGCGATGACGTTGCAGCGGTCGCCCACCGAGATGGTGCGTTGAATGCCGCCGGCTTCCAGCAGCATCCCCTGCACCGCCGCCACCCGGCCATAGACCTGGACGTTGGACACCCGTTCGATATCGTTGATCAGGTTGCGGACAAGGAACTTCACCCGGCCACCCTCCCCTGCCAGCTTGAACTGGTCAGGCTACACCCTTATGGTTAAGATATCGTGGAGACGGAAAGAAACCGGGAACCTTGCGATGCGCGTGCTGGTGGTTGAAGACGATCCCATGATGTCGAGGGCCATCGAAGCCATGCTGAAGGCCGAAGGCATGGTGGTCGACACCACCGAGCTTGGCGAGGACGGGCTGGAGATCGGCAAGCTCTACGATTACGACATCATCCTGCTCGACCTGATGCTGCCCGACATGGACGGCTACGAGGTGCTGCGCCGCCTGCGCGCGTCGCGCATCGAGACGCCGGTGCTGATCCTGTCCGGCCTGACCGAGGCCGACAAGAAGGTCAAGGGCCTGGGCTCGGGCGCCGACGACTACCTGACCAAGCCGTTTGACAAGGGCGAACTGGTGGCCCGCATCCAGGCCATCGTGCGGCGCTCCAAGGGCCATGCCCAGTCGGTGATCGACACCGGCCGGCTGTCGGTCAATCTCGACGCCCGCACCGTGGCAGTGGCCGGCGAGCCCTTGCATCTCACCGCCAAGGAATACGGAATATTGGAGCTGCTGTCGCTGCGCAAGGGCCAGACCCTGACCAAGGAGCAGTTCCTCAATCACCTCTATGGCGGCATCGACGAGCCCGAGTTGAAGATCATCGACGTCTTCATCTGCAAGTTGAGAAAGAAGCTGTCCACCGCCACCGGCGGCGAATCCTACATCGAGACGGTATGGGGGCGCGGCTACGTGCTGCGCGACCCCGAGACGCCCCAGGCCAAGGCCGGCTGAGTGAGCCGCCGCTTTTTCCTGTTCGGGCTGGGCTTTTCCGGCCGGGTGATCGCCCGCCGCCTGCTGGCGGCCGGCTGGAGCGTCGCCGGCACCACCCGCTCGGGCGAGGGCGCCGACTGTCCGGGCGTGGACGTCCATCCCTTTGACCGCGACCATCCCCTGCCGGATTCGGTGCTCGACGGCGTCGACGCGCTGCTGTCCTCGGTGCCGCCCGATTCGGCCGGCGACCCGGTGATGGATGTGATGGGCGCGGCCATCAGGACCCGCGCCCCCGCCTGGGTCGGCTATCTGTCCACCACCGGAATCTATGGCGATCATGGCGGCGGCCGGGTCGACGAGACCACGCCGGCCGCTCCCACTCTCGACCGGTCGCGCCGCCGCGCCGCCGCCGAACGGGCATGGCTGGACAGCGGCCTGCCCGTCCACGTTTTCCGGCTGGCCGGCATCTACGGCCCCGGCCGCTCGGCCATCGACACCGTGCGGGCCGGCCAGGCCCGGCGGATCGTCAAGCCCGGCCAGGTGTTCAGCCGCATCCATGTGGACGACATCGCAGAGGCGGTGCTGGCCTCGCTGGCGCGGCCGCATCCCGGCGGCATCTACAATCTGTGCGACGACGACGCCGCGCCGCCCCAGGACGTCATCGCCCATGCCTGCCACCTGCTGGGAATCGAGCCACCGCCGGAAATGGCGTGGGAGGAGGCCGAGGCCACCCTGTCGCCCATGGCGCGCAGCTTCTACGCCGACAACAAGCGGGTGGACAACGCCCGCATGAAGCGGGACCTGGGGGTGACGCTGAAATATCCCAGCTACCGCGAGGGACTGGCGGCGATCTTGCGGGAAACGCCGCCCCGCCCATAGGCGGCAAGGGGCGTCACTCATCGTCGTCGTCGCGGGCCAGCCCCATGACCCCGACGGCCATGGCGACCCCGCCGAAGGTGATGATCAACCCGAAGAATAGCATGGACACGATCACCCAGGGATGATCAGCGGTGGTCAGCAGGGTCCGGATATGACCAAGGTCGGTGGCCAGGACCAGACCGCCGAAGGTGACCGCCGCCGCCACGCCGTAGAACAGGTGCTGGGCGAGAAAGAGGAGCGCCTCCCGCTGCTTCGGCGTCATGGCGTCACCCGTCGAGGATGGCGGCCCCCAGGGTCGCCGCCAGGACACGGACCCCGTCCATGACCCGCTCCAGTTCGCCGGCATCGACGCCCCGCGCCACCACCCCGACCCGCGAGCACCCATCGGCGAAAGTGGGATAGCTGCCGATCTCCACATGGGGATGCGCGGATTGCAGCAGCGCCAGCCCCTCGGCCAGGTCGCCTTCCCGAACCGCCAGGGTCAGCGAGCGCGACACCTGGGGCGGACCACCCGCCAGCCCGGCCCTGACGCCGTCGAACATGGCCTGAAGGATGCGCGGCACCCCGGCCATGACGAAGACGTTGCCAAGCCGGAAGCCGGGCGCCTGGCTGACCGGATTGTCGATCAGGGCGGCGCCCTCGGGAATGTCGGCCATCTTGAGGCGGGCGGCGTTGAGTTCGTCTTCGCCGTAGCGGCTCCGCAGGCGGGCGACCGCCTCGGGATCGCGGGCCAGCGCCACCCCGAACGCCCGCGCCACCGCCGCCGAGGTGATGTCGTCGTGGGTCGGCCCGATGCCGCCGCTGGTGAAGACATAGGCGTGGCGGGCGCGCAGGGCGTTCAACGCCTCGACGATCGCCGCGGTGTCGTCGCGGATGATGCGGACCTCGGCCAGGACGATGCCCAGTTCCGCCAGTTGGGTTCCCAGATACTGCACGTTGGCGTCGCGGGTCCGCCCCGACAGGATCTCGTTGCCGATGACCAGGACGGCCGCGCTGGTCATACCCACTCGCGCAGCACGGCGACCAGCGGGATATCGGCCGGCGGCATGGGCAGGTCGCCCAGGCGGGGCGCCCGGACCCAGCGCAGTTCCTGCCCCTCGCGGGCGGCGGGATTGCCCTTCCACACCCGCACCACGTAAAGCGGCATCAGCAGGTGAAAGGTGTCGTAGTCGTGCGAGGCGAAGGCCACCGGCGCCAGGCAGCTTTCGGTGACGTCGATTCCCAGTTCCTCTTCCAGTTCGCGGACCAGGGCGGCCTCGGGCGTCTCGCCGTCGTGAACCTTGCCGCCGGGAAACTCCCACAGCCCGGCCATGTCCTTGCCGGCGGGGCGCGAGGCCATCAGCACCCGGCCGTCGTGATCGACCAGCGCCGCCGCCACCACCAGCAGAATCGGACGGGTGGCGCGGATCATCTCCCATTCGCCCTTCTTCAAGGCGAAGACCGGCGCCACCACGCTTTCACCACGGGCCGGCATGGGACAGGCCTCGACGCCGCAATAGGTCAGCCCCGCCTTTTCCAGCACCCGCTTGGAGGCAATATTGTCGGGATGGAACGACGCCCACACCCGGTTGAAACCCAGGGTGTCGAACATGTGGCGGATCAGCCGCAGCAGCGCCTCGGCGGCATAGCCCTGGCCCCAGAACGCCTTGCCCAGCCAGAAGCCGAGTTCCGGCGACTCGCCGCGATCCAGGCCAAAGCCGACGACGCCGACCAGCACGTTATCGGTGGCCCGCTCGATGGCCAGGGCGACGCCCTTGTGCTCGATGCGGCGGATTTCCTGGTCGGCGACGAAGCGCCTGGCGTCCTCGACGGTGAAGGGATGGGGAATGGCGGCGGTCAGCCGCACCACGTCCCAGTCGTCCAGCAGCGCCGGCAGCCGCTCGACGTCGCGCTCGGACACCGGGCGCATCCTGAGACGGGCAGTAAGAAGCGGATGTCCCGCCCAGACCGTTCCCGGTTGCCGACAACCCGCTTCCGTCATCTCCGCTCTCCCGAGGCAAGGCCGCTCCCGGTCGAAGGTAGCAGGCCGGCCCCCGCCTGTCATGGTTCCGTTGGGAATAGCCGGCACGCGGCTCCGACAAGGCGGGTTGATCCGGCAAGGCATAGCGCTCTATAGAGTATGGGAGGGAGGCACGCACCTCTCCCCTCCTTCTGATCGGATCGGCCGTCGATGCTCGACACCATGAACGTCTCCATCCTGATCGTATCGGGGCTGGTGGCGCTCTCCATTTTCTCCAGCCTGCTCAGCTTCCGCATCGGCGCGCCGTTGCTGCTGGTGTTCCTGGGGGTCGGGCTGGTAGCGGGCGAAAGCGGCCTCGGCGGAATCAAGTTCGACGATTCCCCCACCGCCTACCTGATCGGCAGCATCGCCCTGGCGATCATCTTGTTCGATTCCGGCTTCCACACCCGGATCAAGACGTTTCGCGCCGCCGCCTTTCCCGCCATGGCCCTGGCGACCCTGGGCGTGGTGATCACCGCCGCCGTCGTGGCGGTTCCCGCCCATTTCCTGCTGGGATTCAACTGGCTGGAAGCGGCGCTGATGGGCGCCATTCTCGGCTCCACCGACGCGGCGGCGGTGTTCTTCCTGCTGCGGGTGGGCGGCATCCACGTCAGGGACCGGGTCCGCTCGACCCTGGAAGTGGAATCGGGCAGCAACGACCCCATGGCCATCTTCCTGACCCTGACCCTGGTGACCCTGCTGGCCTCGGGCGCCGAGGTCGACTCGCTGTCGTCGGGATTGCTGATCCTGGCCGACCTCGGCACCCAGATCGCCATCGGCGCCCCCATCGGCATGGCGGGCGGCGGCCTGATCGTGCTGGCGGTCAACCGCATGGGGTTCGAGCGCGGCCTGCAACCGCTGGCCGCCATCAGTCTGGCCATGGTGGTGTTCGCCACCGCCTCGGTGCTGCACGGCAGCGGCTTCCTCGCCGTCTACATCGCCGGCCTGGTGGCGGGCAACGCCCGCATCAACGCCCCCGAGACCATGCGCCGCTTTCAGGACGGCCTGACCTGGCTGGCCCAGATCGTCATGTTCCTGACCCTGGGGCTGCTGGCGACGCCGTCGGAGTTTCCGGCCTTCGCCCTGCCGGCCCTGGGGGTGGCGGTGGTGCTGATGCTGGTGGCGCGGCCGGTGGCGGCATGGATATCGCTGCTGCCGTTCGGCTTCAACCGCAACGAAACCACCTTCGTCGCCTGGGTCGGGCTGCGCGGCTCGGTGTCGGTGCTGCTGTCCGTCCTGCCCATGGTCGCCGGCCTCGACCACGGCCGCGACTATTTCATCGTCGCCTTCCTGGTGGTGCTGGTCAGCCTGGGCGTCCAGGGCTGGACCATCGGCCCCGCCGCCCGCTTCCTGGGGCAGATCGTGCCGAAGCGAATCGGGCCGGTGGAGCGCATGGAACTGGAAATCCCCGGCGCCAGCCATGAACTGGTGGCCTACCGGGTCGCTCCGGATTCGCTGGTGACGCGCGGCCACCGGCTGCCGCGCTGGGCGGTGCCGTCGCTGGTGCTGCGCGACGCCAAGTCGTACAGCGCCCACGCCGCCGGACCGTTGCGGACCGGCGACACCGCCTATCTGTTCGCCCGGCCCGAGCGGGTGCCCCATCTCGACCGCCTGTTCGCCAGCCCTGCCCCGGCGGCCGAGGCCGACCGCCAGTTCTTCGGCGATTTCGCCCTCGCCCCCGACATCCGCATGAAGGAGCTGGCGCTGTCCTACGGCCTGCCCGTGGCCGAGGCCGATTTCGACATGACCCTGGCGGCCTGGGTGGCCCGCGAACTGGGGCACGCGCCGGGGACCGGCGACCGGGTGGCCCTGGGCGAGATCGAGCTGATCGTCCGGGCGCTGGACTGGGACGACAGCATCTCGGAGATCGGGCTGGCGGTCGAGCCGACCCCGATCGACAAGCCCAGGCTGCCGCTGTTCCAGACCCGCAGCGAGATGAGGGCGCTGCTGCGACGCTGGCTGAGGCGATAGACCTTCCGTCGCCGGCGTCAGTGGCGGAACCGCACCGGCTGGCGCTTGCGCCCCCAGGCGCCGGGCGCCGCCTCGAACACCCCGGGAATACGGCTGCCGCAGGCGCGGCAGGTTCCCTCCGGCGTCAGCGCCCACGCCGACAGCTCGTACCAGTCGCGCCCGATCAGCAGGCCGCCGCAGCCGGGGCAATAGGTGCTGCCGCCGGCCGGATCGTGAACATTGCCGGTATAGACGTAGCGCAGGCCGTTGCCCCGGGCGATGTCGCGCGCCCGCGTCAGGGTGGCCGGCGGCGTATTGGGCAGGTCGGCCATCTTCCAGTCTGGATGAAAGGCGGAAAAGTGCAGCGGCACGTCCGGCCCCAGCGCCTCCATCACCCAGCGGCTCAGCGCGTCGATCTCCTCGGCGGAATCGTTGCGGCCGGGAATCAGCAAGGTGGTGATCTCGAACCACACGCTGGTCTGGCGCCTCAGATAGACCAGGGTGTCCTTGACCGCCTCCAGATGGGCGCCGCACAAGCTGTGGTAGAACTCCTCGGTGAAGGCCTTGAGGTCGACGTTGGCGGCGTCCATGTGGGCGTAGAACTCGCGCCGGGCCTCGGGCAGGATATAGCCGGCGGTCACCGCCACCGTCCGGACGTTCCGGGCGTGGCAGGCCTTGGCCACGTCGATGGCGTATTCCATGAACACCACCGGGTCGTTGTAGGTAAAGGCGACCGACCGGCATCCCAACCGCACGGCGGCCTCGGCGATGGCTTCGGGGTCGGCGCGGTCGTTGAGCCGGTCGATCTCGCGCGCCTTCGAGATGTCCCAGTTCTGGCAGAACTTGCAGGTCAGGTTGCAGCCGGCGGTGCCGAACGACAGGATCGGGGTGCCGGGCAGGAAGTGGTTGAGCGGCTTCTTCTCGACCGGATCGACGCAGAACCCGGACGACCGGCCGTAGGTGGTCAGCACCATGCCGCCGTCGGCGGCGGCGCGGACGAAGCACAGGCCGCGCTGGCCGTCGTGCAGCTTGCAGGCGCGCGGACAGACGTC
This sequence comes from Magnetospirillum sp. SS-4, assembly GCF_902729425.1. GTDB lineage: Bacteria > Pseudomonadota > Alphaproteobacteria > Rhodospirillales > Magnetospirillaceae > Phaeospirillum. The sequence continues at coordinate 57,184 of NZ_CACVCH010000070.1, forward strand.
GCACTGGACCCGGCCGTCATCCAGGCGGTGCCAGTGACGGGCGGGGTGGTGCGAACCTTCCAGTCCGGCGGTCATGGCTTATCCCGGGCGGGCGGCGATGAACTGGGCCAGCCGGTAATCGACGCCGACGGTGTGTTCGCAGAACCATTCGTAGAGAAAGGTCAGGAATTCGTCGAGGATGTCCTCGCCGGCGTTGAGGCGGCGGATGCTGGCCTCCAGCGTCGCCAGAAGCTTGCGGTGCTCCTCGGTGTGAATCTGGCGGTCGGGATAGCCGATGTCGATCATCATGTTCTCTTCGCTGAGAAAGTGGAACTCGGCGTATTTCAGGATTTCCCGCAGCGACCGGGCCTGCTTCTCCGGCGTCAGACCGGCCTTGAAATCGCGGTTCAGCCCCATCACCAGATCCAGGAACACCCGGTGTTCGGAATCGATGCGGAAATTTCCCAGCTCGAACCACTTCTGCCAGACGATCTCGACCATGGCCTGTCCCCCGAACGGCATCCGATAACAGGCTACGCCCGTCTTCGGGGTCGGTTCAACCCCCGTCGATCTGCTATGATGATCCATCACAGGAGAGAGACCATGACCGCAATCCGCCCCGCCGCCGTGGCCGGCATGTTCTATCCCGCCGATTCCGTCGAGGCCCGCCGCCAGGTCGAGGCCTTCCTGGCCGGAGCGGCGGCGCCATCCCCCGCCGCCCGCCCGCCGAAGGCCCTGATCGCGCCCCATGCCGGCTGGGTCTATTCCGGGGCGGTGGCGGCCAGCGCCTACGCCCTGCTGCGGCCGCTGAGGGGAACCATCGAACGGGTGGTGCTGCTGGGTCCCAGCCACCGGGTGGCGTTCCGCGGCCTGGCGCTGTCGGGGGCAGATGAATGGGCCTCGCCGCTGGGGGCGGTGCGGCTGGATCGCCAGGGGGCCGAGCGGCTGAAGACGCTGCCCGGCGTCGGCGTATCGGATCAGGCCCACGCCCAGGAGCATTCGCTGGAAGTCCACATCCCCTTCCTCCAGGCGGTGCTGGGCGATTTCGCCTTGCTGCCCCTGGTGGTCGGCGACGCCCCGCCCGAAATGGTCGCCGATGCCCTGGACGCCATATGGGGCGGTCCGGAAACCCTGATCGTGGTTTCCACCGATCTGTCCCATTATCTGGATTACGCCGCCTGCCAGGCCGCCGACCGCGCCACCGTCGCCGCCATCGAGGGGCTGGACCCCGCCGGGATCGTCCGCGACGGCGCCTGCGGCCGCGTTCCGGTGGGCGGGCTGCTGCTGGCCGCCCGACGGCGCGGCCTGGACATCGTCACCCTGGACGTGCGCAATTCCGGCGACACCGCCGGCCCCAGGGACAAGGTGGTCGGCTATGGCTCGTGGGCGCTGTTCGAACCCGTCTCGGAGGAGGAGGCCATCCGCTCGGTGGGACGGACCTTGCTGGACGCCGCCTGGGCCTCGATCCGCCACGGCCTTGCCGACGGCGCCCCCCCCAAGGCGCGGGTCGACGACAGCGCCCCCGAGGTCCTGCGCCGCCCCGGCGCCGTCTTCGTCACCCTGAACCGCCACGGCCAGCTGCGCGGCTGCATCGGTTCGGCGGTGGCGTGGCGGCCGCTGGCCGAGGACGTGGTGGACAACGCCTTCAAGGCCGCCTTCCGCGACCCCCGCTTTCCGCCGCTGAGCCAGTCCGAACTGGCGGACCTGGACCTGTCGCTGTCGGTGCTGACCCCGCCGGCGCCGCTTCGCTTCAAGGACGAGGCCGACCTGCTGGCCCAGTTGCGGGTGCGCGTCGACGGCCTGATCATCGAGGATGGCGGACACCGCGCCCTGTTCCTGCCCTCGGTGTGGGAGCAGCTGCCCGACAAGCGCCAGTTCCTCGCCCATCTCAAGGCCAAGGCCGGCATGGCCCCCGGCCACGGATCGGCCGGCTTCCGGGCCAGCGTGTTCCAGGCGGTGGAGATCGGAAAGGACGGATAGGCGCGCCCGCGATCGGCGGCAGCCTATCGTTCCTCGCGGCGTTTGATCGCCGACCACACGATCCAGAGGGTGATGGGCGGGGCGCACATCAGCAATATCCGGTTCAGCGCCACCGCGAAGCCCCAGCGCTCGCCGGTAAGCAGCAACTGCTGCTTGCATTCGTAGCGCTTCTGGAAGCTGCCCTCGCACGCCTTCATGCGTTCCTGCATGGCCTTGGAGGTGTGGTTATCGAAGATTTCGTCGGGAACGTCGCTGAAGAACACCCAGCCGGACGCCGCCAGCCACGCCAGACAGACCATGGTCACCAGAATGTCGCCGATCTGGCGACGGCGGCGGGCATCGGACAGGCCTTCACGGAAATCCAGCGACATCGGCGGCATGGGCTCGGTTCCTGCGGAAGCAGTCACCCTAGCAGGCCCCGGTTAAGGGACGATTAAGCGCTGGCGGGGACCATCGGCGCCCCGTCCGCTCGCCCAATGGATGAATAGGCTTTTATTCCATGGAATTTGCGGCATTCCGCGCCACCCGCACTGATTGCGTGAATATCTGTACGCATAATTTTTAATGGATTTTATATTCTATTATTCATCTTTTTGATTGATGCCGACATCGGAATGCCGAAGTGCATTCCTTATATTGCCGATGCATGCCTGAATTCTTGTCGGTCCGTTGGAAATCGGGGAAGAATGGCGCGACCTGGCCCCTCGCCACAGGCCATGGGCCTGACGCAGGAACCGGCGCGCCGCCGTCCGGTCATCCGTCGCCTCCTGGACGCCCTGGACCAGTTCGGCGACACAGATGATCAGGTCGGGGGACAGGTAATCGTCGAAGCGGTCGCGCCGATGGTCGGCCAGATAGCGGGAAACGGCCAGATCGACCCTCTCTCCGGTGGTCAGGACCATGTCGGCGATACGGAATACCGAGGTCTCGAACCAGTCCTGGGCGGCCGCGCCCACGTCAAGACGGAACGCTTCGCTCCAGGCGTTGGTGTCCATCAGGGCGGCCCGCCCCTCGCCCCCGGTGACCGGTCGCAGGCGGTCAGGATGCCCCTGAAAATCGCCAGCGCCACCGCATGCGCCCGCGTTGCCGCGCCAAGCTTCTTCATGGCGTTGTTGATATGGAAATTGGCGCCGCCAACGGAAATATTCAGATGTCTTGCGACTTCCTTGCTGCTCTTGCCATAGGCAACCAGCAGCAGAACGTCGCGTTCGCGTTCCGTCAAAAGCTCTTGCTGGTTGGATTCGTCCACCGCCACACCTTAAGAAAGTACACCTATAAAACGACAGTATGTGTGGTTATGCGCGCAATCAAGCGACATGTCGGAACCTAGCTATTCAACTAGGCATGGTTGCCAGACAAAAACAGCCGAAGGGCAAAATCCATCCTCGCCACATCATGATGAACGTCAAAGGCCGCCAAGAATGACTCCCCCCCCTCGAAAGCACCACTGACGGTGACCTTGCAATCACTCCAGTCATACGAAGGTTGCGTTGCCAAAAGGCATAATTACGCCGCGATTACTGTCGGCCGTGACAGCAATACCCTGATGGGACGACGCCGCGAAAGAGCAAGAATCCACATGCCCGCCCCGGCGCCGGCGACGTTTTGTTGCGCCGCAACCTTGCGTTCGGGTCGGGGGGTTTGGTAGGCTGCGCCGCCTCACGCCTTCAGGAGTTGTTCACCATGGCGACCACCGCCCGTCCGCGCCGCTCTGTCCTTTACATGCCCGGTTCCAATGCGCGAGCGCTGGAAAAGGCCCGCACCCTGGCCGCCGACGGCCTGATCCTCGACCTGGAGGACGCGGTGGCGCCCGACGCCAAGGACGAGGCCCGCCGGCTGGTGGTCGAGGCGGTCAGGACCGGCGGCTACGGCCAGCGCGAGCTGCTGATCCGGGTCAATTCCCTCGCCACCCCCTGGGGGCAGGCCGACGTCGCCGCCGCGAGCGCCTCGGGCGCCGACGGCATCCTGATTCCCAAGGTGGAAAGCGGCGACGCGGTGCGTCTGGTCGAGGCGATCATGGCCGCCGCCGGCGCGCCGGCCGACATGGCCATCTGGTGCATGATGGAGACGCCGCGCGGCATCCTGCGCGCCGAGGAGATCGCCACCGCCAGCCCGCGCATGGCCGGCTTCGTCATGGGAACCTCGGACCTCGCCAAGGATCTGCACTGCGCCCACACCCGCGACCGCCTGCCCATGATCACCTCGCTGGGGCTGTGCCTGCTGGCGGCCCGCGCCCATGGTCTGGCCGCCATCGACGGCGTCTATCTCGATCTCAACGACGACGAGGGCTTCGAATACGCCTGCCGCCAGGGACTGGACCTGGGCTTCGACGGCAAGACCCTGATTCATCCCAAGACCATCGACGCCGCCAACCGCGTCTTCGCGCCGTCGGACAAGGAGATGGAATGGTCGCGCAAGATCATCGCCGCCCATGCCGAGGCCGCCGCCGCCGGCAAGGGCGTGGTGGTGGTCGATGGCAAGCTGGTCGAGAACCTGCATGTGGAGAACGCCCGGCGCATCGTCGCCCTGGGCGAGCGCATCGCCGCCCTGACGGCGGACCTGACGGCCTGAGGCGGCCGGATGCCCCCGCCCGGCGCCTGAGGGACAGATAAAAGGACACATCATGACCAAGACCAATTCGGGCAATTTCTTCGAGGATTTCCGCCTCGGCCAGGTGATCCGCCACGCCACCCCGCGCACCGTCACCCATGGCGACGTGGCGCTGTACACCTCGCTGTACGGCTCGCGCTTCGCCGTCAATTCCTCGGCCGAGTTCGCCCGCTCCATCGGCCTCGCCTCCGGCGGCGCCGCCCCGGTGGACGACCTGCTGGCCTTCCACGTCGCCTTCGGCAAGACGGTGCCGGACGTCAGTCTCAACGCGGTGGCCAATCTGGGCTATGCCGCCGGCCGCTTCGGCGCCCCGGTCTATCCCGGCGACACCCTGGCCACCACCTCGACCGTGATCGGGCTGAAGGAGAATTCCAACAAGCAGACCGGCGTGGTCTACGTGCGCTCGGTCGGCGCCAACCAGCGGGGCGAGATGGTCGTCGACTACATCCGCTGGGTGATGGTGAGAAAGCGCGACGTCAACGCCGCCATCGCCGAGGAGAAGGTCCCCGACCTGCCGGCCGCCGTCGCCGCCGCCGACCTGATCGTCCCCGAGACCCTGACCCTGGGCGATTACGACGCCGAACTGGCGGGCAACCCCCATCGCTGGGGCGATTATTCGGTGGGCGAGAAGATCGACCACGTCGACGGCATGACCATCGAGGAGGCCGAGCACATGATGGCGACGCGGCTGTGGCAGAACACCGCCAAGGTCCATTTCAACCAGCATACCGAGAGCCAGGGCCGGTTCGGCCGCCGCCTGATCTATGGCGGCCACATCATCAGCATCGCCCGCGCCCTGTCGTTCAACGGACTGGCCAACGCCTTCAAGGTCGTGGCCCTGAACGGCGGCCGCCACACCAACCCGACCTTCGCCGGCGACACCATCTATGCGTGGTCGGAAGTGCTGGACAAGCTGGAGATTCCCGGCCGCTCCGACGTCGGCGCGCTGCGCCTGCGCCTGGTCGCCACCAAGAACCAGCCCTGCGCCAAATTCCCCATGAAGGCGGAGGAGGACGGCTTCGGCAACGCCGTCGCCATGCCGGTGCTGGACCTGGATTATACCGTCCTGATGCCGAGATAGGAAGGCGGCTCCGGCAGGACGGGCTTGCCGGAACGGCATCGACGGGCCATAAGCTAGGGTCATGGATACCTTCGTCATCGTCGTCTTCCTGCTGACCTATCTCGGCATGGCCTTCGGCAGCGTCCGCGGCCTGAAGCTGGACCGCACCGGCATCGCCCTGCTGGCGGTGGTGGCGCTGCTGGTCTCCGGCAAGGTCGGCGTCAAGGCCATGGGCAGTTCCATCGACGTGCCGACCCTGCTGCTGCTGTTCGCCCTGATGATCGTCTCGGCCCAGTTCCAGATGGCCGGCGTCTATGGTCATGTGGCCGCCCGGGTGGCCGCCGCCGCCGGCTCGCCCCGGCGGCTGCTGGCCCTGGTCATCGCTGTGGCCGGCGGATTGTCGGCGGTGCTGGCCAACGACGTGGTGTGCTTCGCCATGGCCCCCATCATCGCCGTCGGCATCCGGGGCCGCGGCCTCGACCCCCGCCCCTATCTGCTGGGGCTGGTGGGCGCCGCCAACGCCGGCAGCGCCGCCACCCTGATCGGCAATCCCCAGAACATCCTGATCGGCCAGGTGGGCGGGCTGGACTTCTGGAACTTCCTCGCCGCCTGCGCCGTGCCGGCCGTCCTGTCGCTGGCGGTGGTCCACCTGACGCTGTGCCTGATCTGGCGCGCCGAACTGAGCGCGACGCCCACCCGGGCCGACGACGCCGTCATCCCCGATTTCAACCGCTGGCAGGCGATCAAGGGGGCCGGCGCCCTGATCGGGCTGCTGCTGCTGTTCGCGGCACCGCTGCCCCGCGAGGTCGGCGCCCTGGTCATCGCCGGCCTGCTGCTGGCCAGCCGCCGGATGTCGTCGCGCGAGATGATCGGCACGGTGGACTGGCATCTGCTGCTGCTGTTCGCCTGCCTGTTCGTGGTGACCGGCGCCTTCGCCGACACCGACGTGGCGCGGCGCTGGATGGAGGCGCTGGCCGAGCGCGGCCTGTTCCCCGAGACCCTGGGGGTGATGGTGCCGCTGGCCCTGGCCGCCTCCAACACCATCGGCAACGTGCCGGCGGTGATGCTGATCCTGGCGGTGTGGCACACCCCCGATCCGGGGGCGCTGACCGGCCTGGCGCTGCTGTCGACCCTGGCCGGCAATTTCCTGCTGGTCGGCAGCATGGCCAACATCATCGTCGCCGAACGGGCGCTGGCGGCGGGAACCCGGCTGTCGTTCACCGACTTCGCCCGCGCCGGCATCCCCATGACCCTGGCCACCATGGCCATCGCGGTGGCGTGGCTGCGGGTCGGCGGCTGGATGGGATGGTAGGCCGATCATGACCGCCGCCAACACCCTGCCCCACGTCACCGCCAGCCTCAACGCCATCGCGCTGTGCTTCCTGGTGGCCGGCTTCATCCTGATCCGGGCCGGACGCCGCGACCTGCATCGCCGCGCCATGCTGGCGGCGGTGGCGACCTCGGGCCTGTTCCTGGTGGTCTACGTCGTCTACCACTTCGCCGCGCCGATCTTCGTGTTTCGCGGCACCGGCGCCATCCGGCCGGTCTATTACGCCTTGCTGATCAGCCACGTCATCCTGGCCGCCCTGGTCACGCCCATGATCGTCCTGACCCTGGTGCGGGCGCTGAAAGGCCGTATCGCCCCTCATAAGGGAATAGCGCGATGGACATTGCCGATCTGGCTGTATGTGTCGGTCACCGGCATCATCGTATATGTCATGCTCTATCGTATCGACTGGACCTGAGCCGATGGACTTGACCATAGTAAAGTTCTCCGCCCCCACGGACGGTGTAGTCTGACTGTCTTTTAAGCCAGGGACTGGCTGGAACCGGAGGCGGATGTGACGTTCAGGCAATTCATCGAGCTGCTGAAGCCGCGTATCGCGCTGATGATCGCGCTGACCGCCGTCACCGGCTATGTCGCCGTCGCCGACAAGGTCGACACCCTGGCGCTGCTGCTGCTGACGCTGGCCATGGTGCTGGGCTCGGCCGCCTCGGCGGTCTTCAACCATGTCTGGGACCGCGACATCGACCGGCTGATGCGCCGCACCGCCAAGCGGCCCATGGCCACCGGAGCCGGCACGCCGGCGGTCGGCTTCGCCCTGGCCGCCGTGCTGATGATCGCCGGCATGACGGTGGCGCATCTGGTCTTCAACTGGGTGGTGGCGCTGCACCTGTTCCTCGGCGGCTTCGTCTACGTGGCGGTCTACACCGTATGGCTGAAGCGCCGCCACTGGACCAACATCATCATCGGCGGCGCCGCCGGCAGCTTCGCCATCCTGGCCGGCGCGGCGGCGGTCAATCAGACCGATTGGATGCTGCCCATGGTGCTGGCGCTGGTGCTGTTCCTGTGGACGCCCAGCCATTTCTGGGCGCTGGCCATCCTGCTGAAGGACGATTACCGCGACGCCGGCGTGCCCATGCTGCCGGTGGTGGTGGGCGAACAGCAGACCGCCTACTGGATTCTCGCCAATTCGGTGGCGCTGGTGGGGTCGTCGCTGCTGCCCTGGACCATGGGGCTGCTGGGGCCGGTCTACGGCGTCACCGCCGTGGTGACCGGCATCGGCCTGCTGGCCTTCAACCTCAAGCTGGTCCTGACTCCGACCCGCTATTGGGCGGGCTGGAACTTCGCCGCGTCCATGCCCTATCTGCTGCTGCTGTTCATCGGGGTGTTCTTCGACAAGCATTGGTGACCCGCGCAAACCAATACTTGCGGGATATCGGACGTTTCCGTAGGCTGGTGCCCTCCAGTATGGACAGGATGTGGGCATGGCGGCTGACAAGGACGATCTGGGCAGATCCAGCGATGTCTACGTGGCGTTCGCCTTCGCCGCCGCCGACGTCCTGGTCGAGACCGCGCCCGACGGCACCACCGCCTTCGCCGTCGGCGCCGCCATGGCGCTGCTGGGGCGCGGCGCCCGGTCGCTGATCGGCCAGCCACTGAAAAAGATCATCCATCCCGGCGACCAGGACCTGCTGGGCCAGTCCCTGCTCCAGATGGGCCGGGGCGAGCGGGTCCGCAACGTCATGATCCGGGTCCTGCTGCCCGACGGCCGCGCCGCCCCCGTCGCCCTGTCCGGTTACCGCCACCCCGGCAACAAGGAACGGCTGCTGGTGGCGTTCAGCCATCCCGGCGGCCTGCCGCCGCTGATCGAGAAGCGGTCCGAGTCCGGCCTGCTGGACAAGCACACCTTCCAGGCCATGGCGGCCCAGCTGCTGGAAACCGCCGCGCCGGACGACCCCTATCAGCTGACCTTGGTCGAGCTGCCCGACATCCCCCACTTCCAGAGCGAGGCCGGCGCGGCGACCCAGGCGGCCCTGGCCAGCGAACTGGGCAACCGGCTGAAATCGCTGTCGGTGGGCGGCGACGCGGTCGGACAACTGGACGACGGCAAGTTCGGCGTCCTGCATGCGGCGTCGGTCTCGGCCGAAAAGATCAGCCAGTCGGTGACCCAGGCCGCCCATACGGTGATGCCGGACGCGCCGCCCATCGAGGCCAAGCTGGCCACCCTGGTGCTGGACGTCGCCGACATTCCGCCGGAGGAGGCCGCCCGCGCCCTGACCTATACCCTGAACCGCTTCGCCAAGGATTCCGCCAATGGCGGCGACCTCGCCTCGCTGATGAAGGACCTCCAGCCGCGGTTGTCGGCCACCGTCAAGCAGATGAACGACGTCCGCCAGACGGTGATGACCGGCGACTTCAACCTGATGTACCAGCCCATCGTCGATCTGTGGACCAACGTGGTCCACCACTTCGAATGCCTGGTCCGCTTCAAGGGCAACGACAACAAGTCACCCTACGAGACCGTGGCCTTCGCCGAGGACGTGGGCATGGCCGGCATGCTGGACATGGCCCTGCTGGAACGCGCCATCGGCACCATGCGTTCCAGCATCGCCAACACCGAATCGCTGCGCTTCGCCGTCAACCTGTCGGGCCGCACCCTGTCGGACCCGGCGGTGGTGAAGAAGCTTCAGGCCATCCTCGCCACCACCAAGGATCTCAGGAAGCGGCTGGTGTTCGAGATGACGGAATCCGCCGACATCAGCGACCTGTCGGCGGTCAATGACGTCATCCAGAGCATCCGCAAGCAGGGACACGAGGTCTGCCTGGACGATTTCGGCGCCGGCCACGCCGCCTTCCACTATCTGCGGGCCTTGAAGGTGGACAACGTCAAGATCGACGGCAGCTACATCAAGGACGCCATGCGCAACAACGAGAACGTCTCGTTCATCAAGGCGATCGTCCAGCTGTGCACCGAACTCGGCGTCACCACCACCGCCGAGTATGTCGAGGACGCCGAGACCGCCAACCTGCTGAAACTGCTCAAGGTCCGCTTCGGCCAGGGCTGGTATTTCGGAAAGCCGGCCCACCCGGCCACCAACGACATCGTCACCGCCTGGAAGACCAATACCCTGGAATGGCGCAAGGGACTCTTGTACTTCAAGGGGTAGGCGGCTATCCATAATCCATGAGCACCTCACAGACCCTGAAGGGCGACATTCCGGTCGGTGACTGGATCGACCGCCTGATGCCGGCCGCCATCAGGCCCTATTTGCGGCTGATGCGGCTCGACCGCCCCATCGGCACCTGGCTGCTGCTGTTTCCCTGCTGGTGGAGCGCCGCCCTGGCCGCCGACGGGCTGCCCGATCCCTGGCTGCTGGTCCTGTTCGCCGTCGGGGCCGTGGTGATGCGCGGCGCCGGCTGCACCTTCAACGACTGGGCCGACCGCGATTTCGACGGCCGCGTCGCCCGCACCGCCTCGCGCCCCATCCCCTCGGGGGCGGTCAGCGCCAACCAGGCGCTGCTGTTCCTGGCCTTGCTGCTGCTGCTGGGGCTGGCGATCCTGATGCAGTTGAACCCGTTCGCGGTGTCGGTGGGCATGGCGTCGCTGCTGCTGGTGTTCCCCTATCCGTTCATGAAGCGCATCACCTACTGGCCGCAGGCCTGGCTGGGTCTGACCTTCAACTGGGGCGCCCTGCTGGGCTGGGCGGCGGTAAGGGGCCAGATCGATCTGCCCGCCCTGCTGCTTTACGCCGCCGGACCATTCTGGACGCTGGGTTACGACACCATCTACGCCCATCAGGACAAGGAGGATGACGCCCTGATCGGCGTGAAGTCCACCGCCCTGGCGCTGGGCGACGCCACGCCGAAATGGCTGTGGCTGTTCTATGGCGCGACCCTGACCCTGATGGGCGCCGCCGGCTGGACCGCCGGCCTGGGCTGGGCCTTCTGGCCGGGCCTCGCCCTGGCCGGCGGCCATCTGGTCTGGCAGATCCTGCGGGTCGACATTCACGATTCCGCCGATTGCCTGGCCAAGTTCAAGTCCAACCGCCATTTCGGCTGGCTGTTGCTGGCCGCCATCGTCGCCGGAAGGCTGAGCGCGTGAGCCCGGTTTCCGAGACCCTGGAGGCCGCCCGCGCCTTCATCCTGGCCAATACCGAGATCGCCAGCCCGCCGGCCTGCCCCGAGATCAGGCTGTGGACCGCCACCGAGGTGACGCCGCTGTGGGAGGCCACCGAGGCCGCCCTGCTGCGGGTCAACCTGCCGCCGCCCTATTGGGCGTTCTGCTGGGCCGGCGGCCAGGCGTTGACCCGCTGGGTTCTGGATCATCCCGACCTGGTGCGGGGCAAGCGGGTGCTGGACTTCGCCGCCGGTTCCGGCGTCACCGCCATGGCCGCCGGCCTGTGCGGCGCCACCCGCGTCGAAGCCGCCGAGATCGACGCCATGGCCTGCCACGCCATCGCGCTGAACGCCGAACTGAACGGCGTCTCGGTCGATGTCCTGAAGGACGACGTGGTCGGCAGCCCCTGCCGCTGGGACGTGGTGGTGGCCGGCGACGTCTGCTACGAAGCGCCGATGACCGCCCATATCTGGCCGTGGCTGAGACAATTGGCGGCGGACGGCGCCACCGTGGTGATGGCCGATCCGGGCCGCGCCTACCTGCCCAGGACCGGCCTGCTGCGGGTCGGCTCCTACACCGTCCAGACCAGCCTGGACCTGGAGGACCGGACCCAGCGCGAGGTCACGGTCTTCCAGATCGTCGGATAGGCCGGCAAGGACGCCGGCGCCCCGCCGTTCCCCTACCGCTTCAGCGGCTTGTACTTGATGCGATGCGGCTGGTCGGCCTCGGCGCCCAGGCGGCGCTTGCGGTCGGCTTCGTAATCCTGGTAGTTGCCCTCGAACCACACCACCTGGGAATCGCCCTCGAAAGCCAGGATATGGGTGGCGATGCGGTCGAGGAAGAAGCGGTCGTGGCTGATGACCACGGCGCAGCCGGGAAATTCGGACAGCGCGTCTTCCAGCGCCGACAGGGTTTCCACGTCCAGGTCGTTGGTGGGTTCGTCCAGCAGGATGACGTTGGCGGGACGGCTCAGCATCTTGGCGAGGTGGACGCGGTTGCGCTCGCCGCCCGACAGGACGCCGACCTTCTTCTGCTGGTCGGCGCCCTTGAAGTTGAACAGGCCGGCATAGGCGCGGGAATTGATCTTGCGCCGCCCCAGGTCGATTTCCTCCTGGCCGTCCGAGATTTCCTGGAACACGGTCTTGTCGGGGTCCAGCGAATCGCGGCTCTGGTCCACATAGCCCAGCACCACGGTCTCGCCGACGGTGAAGCTGCCGGAGGTCGGCGTCTCCTGGCCGGTGATCATGCGGAACAAGGTGGTCTTGCCGGCGCCGTTGGGGCCGATGATTCCGACGATGCCGCCCGGCGGCAGGCGGAAGTTCAGGTTTTCGTACAGCAGGTTGTCGCCGAACGCCTTGGAGACGTTCTCGGCCTCGATCACCTTGCCGCCCAGGCGGGGACCGGGAGGAATGCTGATGACGGCGGGGCCGGTGGCCTTTTCCTGCGACTTGTTCACCAGATCCTCGAAAGCGGAAATGCGGGCCTTGCTCTTGGTCTGGCGGGCCTTAGGCGAGGACCGCACCCATTCCAGCTCGTCCTTGATGGCGCGCTGGCGGGCGGTCTCCTCCCGCTCTTCCTGTTCCAGGCGCTTGCCCTTCTGCTCCAGCCAGCTGGTGTAATTGCCCTCGTAGGGAATGCCGTGACCGCGCTCCAGCTCCAGAATCCAGCCGGTGACGTTGTCCAGGAAGTAGCGGTCGTGGGTGACCATCACCACGGTTCCGGAATAATCCTCCAGGAAGCGTTCCAGCCAGGCCACCGATTCGGCGTCGAGATGGTTGGTGGGCTCGTCCAGCAGCAGCATGTCGGGATGCGACAGCAGCAGGCGGCACAGGGCGACCCGGCGCCTTTCGCCGCCCGACAGGGTAGAGACGTCGGCGTCGCCGGGCGGGCAGCGCAGCGCGTCCATGGCGATTTCCAGGGTGCGGGTCAGGTCCCAGGCGTTGAGATGGTCGATCTTTTCCTGTAATTCGCCCTGCTCGGCGATCAGGTCGTTCATCTCGTCGTCGGTCAGCTCCTCGGCGAAGCGGGCCGACACCTCCTCGAAGCGGTCGAGCAGCGCCTTGGTCTCGGCCACCGCCTCCATGACGTTGCCCATGACGTCCTTGGCGGGGTTCAGATGGGGTTCCTGCGGGAGATAGCCGATCTTGACCCCCTCGGCCGCCCAGGCCTCGCCGCCGTATTCGGTATCGAGGCCGGCCATGATCTTGAGCAGGGTCGACTTGCCCGCGCCGTTGACGCCCAGCACGCCGATCTTGGCGCCCGGCAGAAAGCTGAGATACAGCCCCTTCATGATTTCCTTGCCGCCCGGATAGGCCTTGGTCAGGTTCTTCATGACGTAGACGTACTGGTACGAGGCCATGGGGGCTTCTCCGGTCAGGGCAACACGATGCTGCGACCTAGTAGACGCAAGGGTCGCCGAGGTCAAGGAAAGGGTGCGTCAGCGCCGGATGATCAAATGCGGCACCAGCGGCAATTCCGCCAGCAGTTCCTCGGCCAGCAGCCGCGACCACGAGGCGCCGCCGTCCAGCGATGCCGACAGGGCGGCGTCGCAACGCATCTGCCAGTCGTCCAGGGGAAACAGCGCCACCCATTCCACGGCATCGTCGAAGCGCAGCAACGGCCCGTAGGTGTCGCGCGCCATTCGCCACGGCGTGCCGGTGTCGATGCAGCGGCCGCTGTTCTGCAACAGGCAGCGCGGCCCCTCCGGCCCGACCGCCAGGGCGGCGTGACGGGCGTGGCCGGCTTCACCGCAGATGGAATCGACGAAGCGGCGGAAGACGTCCTCGGATTCGGGGGCGTCCAGGGTGCAATGATAGGGTTCGGCCTTGGCCACGGGGCTCTCCTTAACTGCGCCGGCCATCCTCGGCCAGCTCCCGATTGCCGGAGATGATGGCCAAACGCCGTCCGGCGAAGCGCTGATCCAGGCGGACGGCCCCCACCATGGCGGTGAACAGGGCCAGCCACACCACCCGGTTCTGATAACGGTCGTGGGGATTGGACAGCGCCCCGCAGACGAAAGCGTTGCCCAGGATGGCGGCGGCCACCAGCAGCGCCAGCCCGGTGGTGGTGCGGTCGCGACGGCGCCACGCCAGCAGCAGCAGCAGCAGTGTCACGACCTCGGCCGCCTGGTTGATGGGAATCTGAAAGTCGTTGATCGGCGCGAAATCGATCGCCGGACGGCGCTGCTGGCGGGCGAAGCGGAATTGCTTGAACTCGTCGGGATAGCGCCGCAGCTGGGTCTTGACGAAGTGCCAGGTCATCGGCACCAGATCCTCGCCGCTTTCGATGGCGCCCAGCTGCTCGACGAAATTGACGCCCGCCGCCCGCAGGACCAGCATCGGAAACCGCCGCATGGCGTCCTTGACGATGAAGCCGGACTCGTCATGCAGCTCGCTCCAGCCGCCCATCTCGCTGAACGGGCTGTCGCCCCACAGGAACTCGTCGGCGGTACGCGGCAGATCGTCCTTGTACTCGCACATCCGCAGCGGGGCGCCGGCCGGGCAGACCTCGTCCAGATAGGCCTTGGCGACGCCGTTCTGCACGAACAGCGCCAGTTGCAGCACCTGGCCGGATTCGCTGAACACGAAACGGCCCATGATCAGGTAATGGGTAACGGGAACCAGCAGGATGCCGCCGACCAGGGCGGCCGAGGCCGCCACCATGCGCGGACGCGGCATCCGCCGCAGCCAGCGCGACAGCCCCCACATCGCCACCAGCACCAGCAGCAGGCCGGCCGCCACCGCCACATGCGACATGTGGACGCAGATGGACACCGCCGAGATCACCGCCAGCGCCGCCCGGCGCCAGCGTTGCAGCCCCTCGCCGAACGCCAGGGCGGCGATGCCCAGCACGGCGGTGCCGGCGAACACGTCGGCCAGCAGCTGCGACGCCACCCAGGGCAGGCCGGTGAACAGCGCCAGGGCGAGTCCGACCCCCAGGAACACCATGTGGCGCCAACGGCCGATGAACCCCATCACCGCCTCGTGCAACACCCAGGTCACCAAGACGGCGTGCAACAGCGGAATCACCCACAGGGTGTCAAAGGCCCGCGCCACCGTCATCATCACGCCATAGGTCATGATGCGCCAGACGATGGGCTGGAACGTGAAGGCCATCTCCACGTAATCCTCGCTGTCGAAATAGATCAGCGGGTAGCCGTTCCACAGGGCCGGCGCCATCATCAGCGCCACCACCAGCACGAAGGTCAGGGCATGCCATGCCAGCTTCCTGCCGGTAAGCGGCACGCGGGGCATGCGGGTCAGCCCCTCTTCCAGCTGGTGCCGCCGGCGCCGTCCTCCAGCGCCACGCCCTGTTCCAGCAGGGCGGCGCGGATACGGTCGGCCTCGGCGAAGTTCCGCGCCTTGCGGGCCTCGGCGCGGGCGGCGATCATCGCCTCGATCTCGGCATCCGCCAGCCCGCCGGCCGGGGCCGCCTTGAACCACGCCTCGGGGTCCTGGAACAGCACGCCCAGCAGGTGGCCCGACGCCAGCAGCGCCCCCTTGTGCCGCGCCTTGTCCTCCAGGCCGGCGGCCTTGTTCAGCGCGGTGGCCAGTTCATGCAGATGGCTGATGGCCAGCGGCGTGTTGATGTCGTCCTCCAGCGCCGCCAGGACGTCGATCGGAACCTGATGATAGCCGTTGGAATCGATTCCGGCGACGCCGCGAAGGGCGGTATAGAGGCGGTCGAGAGTCGCCTTGGCCTGCCTCAGCCCGTCGGCGGTCCAGTCAAACGGCTGGTGGTAATGGGTCGACAGCATGGCGAGGCGGATGGCCTCGCCCCCCTGCTTCTCGTCGGCCGCCTGATCCAGAAGATCGCGCACGGTGAAGAAGTTGCCCAGGCTCTTGGACATCTTCTCGCCCTCGACCATCAGCCAGCCATTGTGCAGCCAGACGCGGGCGAAGGGGGCGCCGTTGGCGCAGGTGCTCTGCGCGATCTCGTTCTCGTGGTGGGGGAACACCAGATCCTGGCCGCCGCCGTGAATGTCGAAGGTCTGGCCGAGATGCTGAAGGCTCATGGCCGAGCACTCGATGTGCCAGCCGGGCCGGCCGCGTCCCCATGGGCTGTCCCAGCCGGGCAGGTCGTCGGTGGACGGCTTCCACAGCACGAAATCGCCGGCATCCCTCTTGTAGGGCGCCACCTCGACGCGGGCGCCGGCGATCATCTCATCCTGGGACCGCCTGGACAGGCGGCCGTAATCGGACATGGAGGCGACGGCGAACAGGACGTGGCCCTCGGCCGCGTAGGCGTGGCCCTTGGCGATCAGCGTCTCGATCATGGCGATCATCTGGGCGACATGGGCGGTGGCGCGGGGTTCGACATCGGGGGGCAAGCAGTTCAGCGCCGCCATATCCTCGTGGAACATGCGGGTGGTGCGCTCGGTGATGGCGGCGATGGGCTCGCCCGAATCCTTGGCCCGCTGGTTGATCTTGTCGTCCACGTCGGTGATGTTGCGGACATAGCGCACCGACGGATACAGCGTCCTCAGCAGCCGGTACAGAACGTCGAACACGATGACGGGACGGGCGTTGCCGATATGGGCGCGGTCATAGACGGTGGGGCCGCAGACATACATGCCCACATGGCCGGGAACCAGGGGCTCGAACGCCTCCTTGGCGCGAGTCAGCGTGTTGTAGAGAACCAGCGGCACGACTTCAATCTCCCCTCGGTCAGGCCCGTTGTCCGGACAGCCTCGCCTCGGCCCGGACCCGCCCGATCAGAGGTAACAGAGTCTTGAGTTCCGGTCCATTCTCGCGGCCGGTCAGCGCCAGGCGCAACGGATGGAACAGCGCCTTGCCCTTGCGGCCGGTGGCCTGTCCGACCGCCCCGGTCCAGGCGGGCCAGGTTCCGGCATCCCACGGTTCGGGTGGCAGCAGGGCGGCGGCGGCCATGGTGAAGCCGGCATCCTCGATCACCGGGGCCAGTTCGGCGCGGCAGATGGCCCACCACTGGGCGGCGTCGGACAATTGGGTCAGATTGGCGCGGATGGCCAGCCAGAACGCCTCGTCAGCCTCGGGCAGGTCGAGACGGTCCCTGACCTCGTCGAAGCCGGCGGTGTGCAGCAGCCGGGCGTCGAGGCGCTCCAGCTCGGCCGGATCGAATTTGGGCGTGCCACGGGCGAACTTGTCCCAGGCGAAGCCGGCGGCCAGTTCGTCCAGCGAATGGCTGACGACGATGGCATCCGAGGTCCCCAGCCGGGCCAGCAGCGAGCACAGCGCCATGGGTTCGACGCCACGTTCCCGCAATTCGCCCAGCGACCCCGAACCCAGCCGCTTGGACAGGCCCTCGCCGCCGGCCCCGGTCAGCAGCGGCAGATGGGCGAAGGCGGGGGGCGTTCCGCCCAGCGCCTGGAACAGCTGAATCTGCGGCGCGGTGTTGGTGACGTGATCCTCGCCGCGCACCACATGGGTGACGCCGAAATCGATGTCGTCAACCACGCTGGGCAAGGTGTAGAGAAAGGTGCCGTCGCCCCGGATCAGCACCGGGTCGGACAGGTTGGCGCCGTGGTAATGACTGGCGCCCCGCACGCAATCGTCCCAGCGGACCTCCTCGTGCTCCAGCTTGAAGCGCCAGTGCGGCCGGCGGCCCTCGACCTCGTATTTGAGCCGGTCATCACGGGAAAGAGCCAGGGCCGAGCGGTCGTAGACCGGCGGCCGGCCGCGCGCCATCTGGAGCTTGCGCTTGAAGTCCAGTTCCTCGGCGGTTTCCCAGCAGGGATAGAGCCGGCCGGAGGCCTTCAGCGCCTCGGCGACGGCGGCGTAGCGCTCCAGCCGACTCGACTGGGTTTCCAGCCGGTCCCAGGCCAGGCCCAGCCAGCGCAGGTCCCGCTGGATGGCCTCGGCGAATTCCGGCTTCGAGCGTTCCCGGTCGGTGTCGTCAAGCCTGAGGATGAAGCGTCCGCCGCTGGCCCTGACGAACAGCCAGTTGATCAGGGCGATGCGGGCATTGCCTACGTGCAAGAGGCCGGTCGGGCTGGGGGCGAAGCGGAGAGTGACGGTCATATCAGCCGGGTGAATGCGTTGGTGATGGGATAGCGACGTTCGCGCCCGAAGGCCCTGGACGACACCTTGACGCCGGGCGGGGCCTGACGGCGCTTATATTCGGCGCGGTCCAGCATGCGCCAGACCCGGCGCACCATGTCCTCGTCGAAGCCGTGGGCGCAGGTCTCGGGCACGCTCATCTCGCCCTCGATCAGGCAGTCCAGGATGGCGTCCAGCACATCGTAGGGCGGCAGCGAATCCTGGTCGGTCTGATTGGGCTTCAGTTCGGCCGAGGGCGGCTTGGCGATCACCCGCTCGGGCATGACCGCCCCCCCGGGGCCGAGGCAGCCGGGCGGGCGGGTGTGGTTGCGCCACGAGGACAGGGCGAACACCGTGGTCTTGTAGACGTCCTTCAGCACGGCATAGCCACCGCACATGTCACCGTACAAGGTGGCGTAGCCGCAGCTCATCTCGCTCTTGTTGCCGGTGGACAGCACCATGGGGCCGAACTTGTTGGAGATGCCCATCAGGGTGAGGCCGCGGGCGCGGGACTGAAGGTTCTCCTCGGTGATGTCGGCCTCGCGTCCGGCGAAGACCGGGGCCAGCATGGACCCGAACACCGCCATGGCCGGCTCGATGGAGATGGTGTCCAGCCGGGTTCCCAGCATTCCGGCGACCAGGGCGGCATCCTCCAGGCTGTCGGCCGAGGTGTAGGGCGACGGCATCATGACGCACCACACCTTGTCGGGGCCAAGGGCGTCGACGGCGATGGCGGCGCACAGCGCACTGTCGATGCCGCCCGACAGACCCAGCACCACGCCGGGAAAGCCGTTCTTGACCACATAGTCGCGCAGGCCGGTGACCAGCGCCCGATAGACGTTCTCCAGCCGGGATACCGGCGCGGCCAGGGCGCCTTCGCAGCACCAGCCGTCGGGCTCGCGGCTCCAGCGGGTGATCTCCACCGCATCGGTCCAGGGCGCGACGCCGGCCGCCGGCCGTCCCTGCCCGTCCAGCACGAAGGACGAGCCGTCGAACACCAGTTCGTCCTGGCCGCCCACCTGGTTGACGTAAACCAGCGGCAGGCCGGTCTCGGCGATTCGGGCGCGGGCATGCTCCAGGCGGAGGTTCGGCTTGTCCATCTCGAAGGGCGA
Source organism: Magnetospirillum sp. SS-4 (assembly GCF_902729425.1). Lineage (GTDB taxonomy): Bacteria > Pseudomonadota > Alphaproteobacteria > Rhodospirillales > Magnetospirillaceae > Phaeospirillum. The sequence goes on from NZ_CACVCH010000070.1 coordinate 76,343, forward strand.
ACCGTTCAGCACCACCAGGATCTCGGCGCCGCTTTCCCCCAGGGTCTCGGCGACGTCGGGATACCACATGTCCTCGCACACCATGACGCCGAGACGGATTCCCCGAAACGCCACCGGTCCCGGCGCGGGGCCGGCGACGAAGACGCGGGCTTCGTCGAACACACCGTAATTGGGCAGGTTGTGCTTCAGCCGGGTGGCGGCGACGCGGCCGTGATCCAGCAGCAGGGCGGCGTTGTGCAGCTTGCCCGCCACCCGCCACGGCGCCCCCACCAGCATGGCCGGTCCCTCGGCGGTCTCCTCGGCCAGATCGTGGACGGCGGCTTCGCAGGACTCGAGAAAGGCGCCCTTCAACACCAGATCCTCGGGCGGATAGCCGCAGACGCACAATTCGCCGAACACCACCAGATCGGCGCCCGCCGCCGCCGCCCGGGCGCGGGCGTCGCGGATCAGGCGGATATTGCCGGCGACGTCGCCGACGACGGGGTTGATCTGGGCCAGCGCGATGGTGAGGGTGTCGGACATGGGGGCAAGCCGCAAGGTGAAGGATGCGCGTAGACTAGTGCCCCGATTCGGAAGTTCGTAGCATTATTTCCGGGATCGGGATGCGCGAGGGAAGCGCCGCCCCCCGCGCATCCGTTCCGTCAGGTATGCAGGGGACGTCCGTCCACCGCCAGGGCCGCTTCCTTGACCGCCTCGCCCAGGCCGGGATGGGAATGGCAGGTGCGGGCGATGTCCTCGGCCGCCGCGCCGAATTCCATCGCCAGCACCACTTCCGCCAGCAGGTCGCCGGCATTGGGGCCGACGATATGGGCGCCCAGCACCTTGTCGGTGGCGGCGTCGGCCAGGATCTTGACGAAGCCGTCGGTCTCGTTCATCGACCGCGCCCGGCCGTTGGCGGTAAAGGGGAACTTGCCGGCCTTGTAGGCGATGCCGTCGGCCTTCAGCTGTTCCTCGGTCCGGCCCACCGAAGCCACTTCCGGCCAGGTGTAGACCACCGCCGGAATCACCTCGTAGTTCACATGGCCGTGCTGGCCGGCCAGGATCTCGGCCAGGGCGACGCCCTCTTCCTCGGCCTTGTGGGCCAGCATGGCGCCGCCGACCACGTCGCCGATGGCATGGATGCCGGGCACATTGGTCTGGAAATGGCCGTCGATCTGGACGAAGCCGCGCTTGTCGAGCGCCACGCCCACCTTGTCGAGGCCCAGGCCGTCGGTGTAGGGCTTGCGGCCGATCGCCACCAGCACGCAATCGGCCTCGATGGTCTCGGCCGTGCCACCGCTGGCCGCCTCGACCGTCACGGTGGCCTTCCTGCCCTTCTTCTCGACGCCGGTGACCTTGGTGCCCAGCTTGAACTCCATGCCCTGCCTGGCCAGAATCCGCTGCATCTGCTTCGAGACCTCGCCGTCGTTGAACGGCAGGATGCGGTCGAGGAATTCCACCACGGTGATCTTGGAGCCCAGGCGGCCCCAGACGGTGGCCAGTTCCAGGCCGATGACGCCGCCGCCGATCACCACCAGATGCTTGGGCACCTTGGGCAGGGCCAGGGCGCCGGTGGAGGACACGATGACCTCCTCGTCGATGGCGATGCCGGGCAGCGGCGTGACGTCGGAGCCGGTGGCGATGATGATATGCTTGGCGGTCAGCACCTTGGCCCCGTCCTTGGCCGAAACCGTGATCTGGCCGGGGGCGGTGATCTCGCCCGCGCCGATCACGTAGGCGACCTTGTTCTTCTTGAACAGGAACTCGATGCCCTTGGTGTTGTCGGCGACGACCTTGTCCTTGTGGCCCATCATGGCGGCGAGGTCGAGTTCGACCTTGCCCACCTTGACGCCGAAAGCGGCCAGTTCATGGCCGGCGGCGTGGAAGTGGTGCGACGCGCTCAGCAGCGCCTTGGACGGAATGCAGCCGACATTGAGGCAGGTGCCGCCGAGCGAGCCGCGCTTCTCGACGCAGGCGGTCTTCAGGCCCAGCTGGGCGGCGCGGATGGCGGCGACATAGCCGCCGGGGCCACCGCCGATGATGACGACGTCAAAGGTGTTCTCGCTCATGTTGATTGTCCCCTGAACCAGCGTCACCCCCGGACTTGATCCGGGGGTCCATGGATGGCCGGGTCATGCCCGGCCATGACGACAATGGAGTGGATCACATTTCCAGCAGGATGCGCTGCGGGTCCTCGATGCATTCCTTGACGCGCACCAGGAAGGACACCGCCTCGCGGCCGTCGATGATGCGGTGGTCGTAGCTGAGCGCCAGATACATCATCGGCCGCGCCTTGATGGAACCGTCGGGCATGACCATCGGGCGCTGCTGCACCTTGTGCATGCCCAGGATGCCGGACTGGGGCGTGTTGAGGATGGGGGTGCTCATCAGCGAGCCGTAGACGCCGCCATTGGAGATGGTGAAGGTGCCGCCGGTCAGGTCCTCCATGGACAGCTTGCCGTCGCGGGCCTTCTTGCCCAGGTCGGCGATGCCCTGCTCGACCCCGGCGAATGACAGCCGGTCGGCGCCGCGCAGCACCGGCACCACCAGACCCTGCGGCGTGCCGACGGCGACGGCGATGTCGTAGTACTTCTTGTAGACCAGATCGTCGCCGTCGATCTCGGCGTTGACCGCCGGCCAGTCCTTCAGCGCCGCGACCGAGGCCTTCACGAAGAACGACATGAAGCCCAGCTTGGTGCCGTGCTTCTTCTCGAACTGGTCCTTGTACTGGTTGCGCAGATCGAACAGCGCCGTCATGTCCACCTCGTTGAAGGTGGTCAGCATGGCGGCGGTGTTCTGGGCTTCCTTCAGGCGGCCGGCGATGGTCTTGCGCAGGCGGGTCATCCTCACCCGCTCCTCCAGTTCGGCCCGGGCACGAGGACCGGAGGGGGCGGCGGCCTTGGGAGCCGGGGCGGGAGCCGCCGGAGCGGCGGCGGCGGCCAGCACGTCGCCCTTGGTGACGCGGCCATCCTTGCCGGTGCCGGCGATGGCCGAGGTGTCGATGCCGCTATCGGCGGCGATCTTCTTGGCCGAGGGCATGACGGCGGGCTGGGCGGCGGCGGGAGCCGTCTTGGCCGGAGCCGGAGCGGCGGCGGGAGCGGCCGCCTTGGGCGCGACGGCGGCCCCGGCGGCGCCGATCACGCCCAGCAGGGCGCCGACCTCGACGGTGGTGCCGGCGGCGGCGGCGATCTCGGTCAGCGTGCCGGCGGCGGGTGAATTGACCTCGACGGTGACCTTGTCGGTCTCAAGCTCGACCAGCGGCTCGTCTGCCCTGACCGCGTCACCGACATTCTTGAACCACTTGGCGATGGTGGCCTCGGAGACGGATTCGCCCAGGGTGGGGACCTTGACTTCGATGGACATTGCTTTGAATCCCTTTTTTTGGTCTAGGCGTGCAGGCTGGACAGCTTGGAGGCGCGGCGGAACGGTTGCGGCAAGTCGGCCAGATTACCGGCCAGTGACATGTCGACGATCCATTCCTGTTCGGCCATGTGGGTCTTGTACAGACCGGTGGCCGGCGATGCCGCGGCGCGACGACCGCAATACAATGCCTGCTTCGCCTTGATTTCCAGTTCCTCGCAAATGAATTCGATGCGGCGGTCGACGAAGAACCACGGCCCCATGTTGGCCGGCTCCTCTTGCACCCACACCAGTTCGGCGTTGGGATAGCGGGCCAGCTGATGCTTGATCGCGTCCTTGGGCCAGGGATAAAGCTGTTCCACCCGGACGATGGCAACATCCTTGATGCCGCGCTTGGTGCGTTCCTCGACCAGATCGTAATAGACCTTGCCCGAGCACAGCAGCACCCGGCGGACCTTGGCATCAGCCACCAGCTTTTCCGGCTCCTCCAGCACGCGCATGAAGCGGGTGCCGGTGGCGAGCTGGCTCAGGCTGGAGACGCACAGCTTGTGGCGCAGCAGCGATTTCGGGCTCATCACGATCAGAGGCTTCCTGAAATTGCGGTGCAGCTGACGGCGAAGGGCGTGGAAATAGTTGGCCGGAGTCGAGATGTTGCAGATCAGCCAGTTGTCCTCGGCCGACATTTGCAGATAGCGCTCCCAGCGGGCCGAGGAATGCTCCGGCCCCTGGCCTTCGTAGCCGTGGGGCAGCAGCATCACCAGGCCCGACATGCGCAGCCACTTGGACTCGCCCGAGTTGATGAACTGGTCGATGATCACCTGAGCGCCGTTGGCGAAATCGCCGAACTGGCCCTCCCACAGCACCAGGGCGTTGGGTTCCGCCTGGGAATAGCCGTATTCGAAGCCCAGCACCGCCTCTTCCGACAGCGGGCTGTCGATGACCTCGAACCGGGCCTGCCCGTCCCTGATGTGGTTCAGGGGTTCAAAGCGGCTTTCGTTTTCCTGATCGGTCAGGCGGCAATGGCGCTGCGAGAAGGTGCCGCGTCCGCAATCCTGGCCCGACAGGCGGACCGGATGGCCTTCCAGCAGCAGCGAGCCGAACGCCAGCGCCTCGGCGGTGGCCCAGTCGATGCCCTGGCCGCTGTCGACCATTTCCTTCTTGGACTGAAGCTGGCGGACAATCTTGCGATTGACGTTGAAGCCCTCGGGCGTGCGCGCCAGGGCGTGGCCGATCTCCTTCAGCAGCTTGGGGGCAATTCCGGTCTTGTCCTCCCGGAACTCCTCCTCGCCGGCCAACTGCACCAGCCCCTGCCATTTGCCTTCCAGCCAGTCGGCCTTGTTGACCTTGAAGCTCTTGGCGGCCTGGAACTCGGCCTCCAGCAGCGCCTGGAAGTCGGTGACGATGGCCTCGGCCTGTTCGCGGGTGATGGTGCCTTCGCGGACCAGCTTGTCGGCATAGACCGCCCGCGTGGTCGGCTGGCTGGCGATCTTGCGGTACATCAGCGGCTGGGTGAAGGCCGGCTCGTCGGATTCGTTGTGGCCGTGGCGGCGGTAGCAGACCATGTCGATCACCGCGTCGGCCTTGAATTCCTGGCGGAACTCGGTGGCGATGCGGGCGACGTGGACCACCGCTTCCGGATCGTCGGCGTTGACGTGGAACACCGGCGCCTGATGGCCCTTGGCCACGTCCGACGAATAGGGACCGGACCGCGAGTATTGCGGCGCGGTGGTGAAGCCGATCTGGTTGTTGACGATGATGTGGATGGTGCCGCCGGTGGCATAGCCCTTCAACTGGGACAGCAGCAGCGTCTCGGGCACCACGCCCTGGCCGGCGAAGGCGGCGTCGCCGTGCAGGATGATGCCCATGACCCGGCCGCGATCCTCGTCGCCCTTCTGGGTCTGCTTGGCCCGGACCTTGCCCACCACCACCGGGCCGACCACTTCCAGGTGCGACGGATTGGGCATCAGGGACAGATGCACCACCTTGCCGTCGAAATCGCGGTCGGCCGAGGTGCCGAGGTGATACTTGACGTCGCCCGAGCCCTGGACGTCCTCGGGGTTGGCGGCGTTGCCCTGGAATTCCGAGAAGATGGCCCGGTAGGGCTTCTTCATGAAATTGGCCAGGATGTTGAGACGGCCGCGATGGGCCATGCCCATCACCACCTCCTCGATGCCGAGCTGGCTGCCGCGCTTCAAAATCTGTTCCAGCGCAGGAACCACGGTCTCGCCGCCCTCCAGCCCGAAGCGCTTGGTGCCGGTATACTTCATCTGGAGGAAGCGTTCGAAGCCCTCGGCCTCGGCAAGACGCTCCAGAATGGCCTGCTTGCCGCGCGGCGTGAAGTCGGTGCGGTTCTGGATGGATTCGATGCGCTTTTGAATCCAGGCCTTCTGGTCCGGGTCCTGGATATGCATGAATTCGACGCCGATGGAGCCGCAATAGGTCTCCTGAACGACGCGGATGATGTCGCGCAGCTTGGCGGTTTCCAGGCCCAGCACATGGTCGATGAAAATCTCGCGGTCGAGGTCGGAATCGGTGAAGCCGTAGGTGCGGTAATCCAGTTCCGGATGCTGCTCGATCTTGGCGAGGCCCAGCGGGTCGAGCTGCGCCTGAAGATGACCGCGCACGCGGTACGAGCGGATCATCATCAGGGCGCGGATGGAATCGGTCTGCGCCTGACGGATCTCGGCCTGGGAGGGGCCGGCGGCGGCGGGACGGGAGCCCTTGTCGCCTTTTTTCGCCGCGGCGGCCGCGGCCTCGGGATCGACGGCACCGATCACCTTGAGATCGCGCCGGGCGCCGTCGGTGCCCTTGAAATCCTTGGCCAGGGCGGCGCCCTCGTCCTTCAGGTCCTGAAAGAACGATATCCAGGACGCATCCACCGAATCGGGATCGTCGAGATAGCGGGCATACAGCTCCGCGATGAAGACGGCGTTGCCGCCCGTAAGGAATGACGGTTCTTCAAACTGCTTTGTCATCGCTGCTCGACGCAGGTTCTTGCCCGCGTCCCTTTCGTTTTGGGGCCGGGGCGGCGCCGCCGGGCGCCGCATCGTTGACGGCGCAAACAACGTTTCTTCTTGTTATGCAAGAGCGGGGGTGGTCCGGCACCCCGGCGGCGTGCCGGACCTTGTTGTCCCGATCAGCCCTTCTTCAGCAGCTCGACCATGGTCGAGCCCAGCGAGGCCGGCGAGTCGGCGACGGCGATGCCGGCGGACTTCAGGGCCTCGACCTTGAAGTCGGCGGTATCGTTGCCGCCCGAGATCACCGCGCCGGCATGGCCCATGCGACGGCCGGGCGGGGCGGTGCGGCCGGCGATGAAGCCCACCGTCGGCTTCTTGACCTTGGAGCGCTTCAGCAGTTCCGCGCCCTGGACCTCGGCGTCGCCGCCGATCTCGCCGATCATGATGATCGCCTGGGTCTCGGGATCGGCCAGGAACAGCTCCAGCGAATCGACGAAGTTGGTGCCGTTGATGGGGTCACCGCCGATGCCGATGCAGGTGGTCTGGCCCAGGCCGGTGGCGGTGGTCTGGGCGACCGCCTCGTAGGTCAGGGTGCCCGACCGCGACACGATGCCGATCTTGCCGCGCATGTGGATATGGCCCGGCATGATGCCGATCTTGCACTCTCCAGGAGTGATGACGCCCGGGCAGTTCGGCCCGATCAGGCGGGTCTTGGAGCCCTGGAGCGCCCGCTTGACCGCCAGCATGTCGGCCACCGGAATCCCCTCGGTGATGCAGACCGCCAGTTCCAGCTCGGCGTCGATGGCCTCCAGGATGGCGTCGGCGGCGAACGGCGGCGGCACGTAGATCACGGTGGCGTTGGCGCCGGTCCTGGCCTTGGCCTCGGCGACGGTGTTGAACACCGGCAGGTCGAGATGGGTGGTGCCGCCCTTGCCGGGGGTGACGCCGCCGACCATCTTGGTGCCGTAGGCGATGGCCTGCTCGGAATGGAAGGTGCCCTGGGCTCCGGTGAAGCCCTGGCAGATCACCTTCGTGTTGGAATTAACGAGAACGGCCATGTTATGCAGCCTCCTTGACGGCCTTCACCACCTTCTCGGCGGCATCGGCGAGATTGTCGGCGGCAATGATGGGCAGGCCCGATTGGGCCATGATCTTCTTGCCCAGTTCCACGTTGGTGCCTTCGAGGCGGACCACCAGCGGAACGTTCAGGCTGACTTCGCGGGCGGCGGCGACGACGCCCTCGGCAATGACGTCGCAACGCATGATGCCGCCGAAGATATTGACCAGGATGCCCTCGACGTTGGGGTCCGAGAGGATCAGCTTGAAGGCGGTGGTGACGCGCTCCTTGGTGGCGCCGCCGCCGACATCGAGGAAGTTGGCCGGCTCGGAGCCGTACAGCTTGATGATGTCCATGGTGGCCATGGCGAGACCGGCGCCGTTGACCATGCAGCCGATCTGGCCGTCCAGCTTGATGTAATTGAGCGAGTGGCGGGCGGCCTCCAGCTCGGCCGGGTCTTCCTCGGACTCGTCCCTCAGTTCCTCGATGTCCTTGTGACGGAACAGGGCGTTGTCGTCGAAGTTAACCTTGGCGTCCAGCGCGATGATCTCGCCGGCGCCGGTGACCACCAGCGGATTGATCTCGACGATCGAGCAATCCAGGTCCATGAAGGCCTTGTACAGGCCGCCGATGAACTTCACGGCGGTGTTGACCTGCTTGCCCTCCAGCCCCAGGCCGAACGCGATGTTGCGGCCGTGATACTGCTGGAAGCCCTCGACCGGATCGATGGCGACCTTCAGGATCTTCTCGGGATGGCTATGGGCGACCTCCTCGATCTCCATGCCGCCCTCGGTGGAGGCGACGATGGTGACGCGGCAAGTGGCGCGGTCGATCAGCATGGACAGGTACAGCTCGCGCTTGATGTCGCAGCCCTGCTCGATGTAGACGCGCTTGACCTCCTTGCCGGCCGGGCCGGTCTGGGCGGTGACCAGCACCTTGCCGATCATGTCCTCGGCATTGGCGCCGACATCCTCGACCGACTTGACGACGCGGACGCCGCCCTTGCCCGAGGGATCGTCCTTGAACTTGCCCTTGCCACGGCCGCCGGCGTGAATCTGCGACTTGACCACCCACACCGGGCCGCCCAGTTCCTTGGCCACCTGGATGGCCTCGGCGGCGGTGTAGGCGACGCCGCCCTTCAGCACGGCGACGCCGTACTTGGCCAGCAGCTGCTTGGCCTGATACTCATGGATATTCATGGGATTCGCTTCCCCTTTCGCGTAGACCGGCGGGCCGCCTGACGCGGCCCGCCTGTTGTTCCTCGGATGCCTGGCTTACTGGCCCATCAGGCCCTTGGCGACCTTGACCAGGCCACGGACGGCATCGGCGGACTTGTTGAAGGCGGCCTGCTCCTCGGCATCCAGCGCGATCTCGACGATGCGCTCGACGCCCTTGTCGCCGATCACCACCGGCACGCCGACGAACACGTCGTCGGGCTGGCCGTAGGTGCCGGCCTTGACCAGGGTGGCGACGGGCAGCACGCGCTTCTTGTCCTTCAGGAAGGCTTCGGCCATCTGGACGCCGGAGGCGGCGGGAGCGTAATAGGCCGAGCCGGTCTTCAGCAGGTTGACGATCTCGGCGCCGCCGTCACGGGTGCGCTGCACGATCTTGTCCAGCTTCTCCTGGGTGGTCCAGCCCATCTTCACCAGGTCGGGCAGCGGAATGCCGGCGACGGTGGAATAGCGGACCAGCGGCACCATGGTGTCGCCATGGCCGCCCAGCACGAAGGCGGTGACGTCCTCGACCGAAACATTGAACTCCTCGCACAGGAAGGTGCGGAAGCGGGCCGAATCCAGCACGCCGGCCATGCCGACGATCATGTTGGCGGGAACGCCCGAGAAGTGCTGCAGCGCCCAGACCATCACGTCCAGCGGATTGGTGATGCAGATCACGAAGGCGCCGGGGCAGTTTTCCTTGATGCCCTTGCCGACGGCTTCCATCACCTTGAGGTTGATGCCAACCAGATCGTCGCGGCTCATGCCGGGCTTGCGCGGCACGCCGGCGGTGACGATGACCACGTCGGCGCCCTTGATGGCGGAGTAGTCGTTGGCGCCGGAATAGCGGGCGTCGCATCCCTCGACCGGGGTCGATTGCAGGATGTCGAGCCCCTTGCCCTGAGGGATGCCCTCGGCGATGTCGAACATGACGACATCGCCCAGTTCCTTGAGGCCGATCAGGTGGGCGAGAGTGCCGCCGATATTGCCGGACCCTACGAGAGCGATCTTCTTGCGTGCCATGGATGGGGTTCCCTCGAACGGTGAGATGAGTTCTGGACGAACGGGTGGGCCGCAATGACGCAGGCCCAAGGCCATGGGGGGCTTAGGTAACCCGATTCTCGCCCAAGGGCAAGCGGATTGGCATGCAACGGACGCAACGCGCCCCCGGTAAAAAAGTCGGCGTTTCCCACGACTTGCGCCCAGAGTGGTCCGACCGGAAGTTTAAGCCCCTGGACTCGCTCAAGGAAAACCTACCCGGAATGGGATTTGCCCCACCCGAAGGGAGGGGGCGCGGGAGGCTACGCCTCCCTGATCCCGTTCAGGAAGCGGTCGACCTCGGCCCGCAGGGTTCCGGCCTGCTGCTGCAACGCCTCGACGGCGCCAAGCACGTCGCGGGCGGCGCGGTCGGTTTCCTGGATGGTTTCCGACACGCCGGAAATGGTCTCGAACACGAAATTGGTGCCGGTGGCGGCGTCGTCGATATTGCGGGCGATCTCCTGGGTGGATGCGCCCTGCTCCTCCACCGCCGTGGCGATGGTGGTGGAAATGCCGTCCATGGACGAAATGGTGGTGCCGATGCCGCGGATGGCGCGGACCGTCAGATCGGTCTGCTGCTGGATGGTGGAAACCTGGGCCGAGATGTCCTCGGTGGCCCCGACGGTCTGGCGGGCCAGATTCTTGACCTCGGAGGCGACCACGGCGAAGCCCTTGCCCGCCTCGCCGGCGCGGGCGGCCTCGACGGTGGCGTTCAGCGCCAGCAGATTGGTCTGCTCGGCGATGCCGGTGATCATCTCGATGATCTCGCCGATCTTCTCGGCGGCGCCGGCCAGCCCCTGGACGCGGGTATTGACCGAGGCGGCCTCCTTGGTGGCCGAGGCGGCCACCTCGTTGGAGCGGCCCACCTGCCGGGCGATCTCGCTGATGGAGGAGGTCAGCTTGTCGGCGGCGGCGGCGACCATGCGGACGTTCTGATTGGCCTCGCTGGCCTGGTTGGCGGCGGCGTTGGCCCGGTCAAGGGCGTGGTCGGCGGAATCCACCATGCCGCGCGCCGCCCCGGTCATCCGAAGCGCCGACGAGGCGACGGCATCGAGCACCGTCGTCACCGTCCGGTCGAAATTGGCGATCAGGTCCTCCAGGCGGCGCATGCGCGCCTCGCGGGCGGCGGTGCTGGCGCGGGCCTCGACCTCCATCTGCTGCTTGGCGACGGTGTTGTCCTTGAACACCTGCACGGCGCGGGCGATGTCGCCGATCTCGTCCCGGCGGTCGAGTTCCGGCACGCTCACCGACACATCGCCCTGGGCGAGGTTGTTCATGCGGTGGGTCATGTCTTCGATGGGATCGGCGATGATCCGCTTGAGGATGGCGCGCACGCCCAGCACCGCGACGATGGTGGCGAGAACGCCGCCGGCCATCAGCCAGATCAGCACGGTGTTGAGGCGGGCCTCGGTCTCGTCGGTGGACAGCGACGACGACAGCACGGCGATGACGTCGCCGTCCTTCATATCCATGGCGCCATGGCAGGCGTGGCAGACCTCGTCCTTGGCGCCCTCGGTGACGCCCAGCACGATGGGCAGCGAATAGCGATAGAAGCCGTCGACGAAGCGGCCGACCGCGACCTTGGTCGCCACCGCCTCGTTGTCGATGTCGTCCTTGGGCAGCTTGGGGGCGCGGTCGGGCTCGGCGTCCTTCATGTAGGCGACGACCTTCGGCCCCCAGGCGCTCCACACCTTGCCGGGATAGTGGATGTTGCGGCTGTCGAACCAGTTGTTGAAGACGGCGATGCCGATGTTGTCGCCGTCCTCGGGCCGCTTGGCCATGACGTTCTGGATCAGGGCGTGCAGCGAGGTCATCTCGTTGACCGACATCTGCTGCAACTGGCGTTCCATCTCGGCGCGCTCGAAGCGGGCGATGGAGACGACGACGGCCGCGATCAGGGCGACGACCCCCAATCCGACGATGATCATGAAGCGGCTGGACAGCCGCATATTGCGCCATGCGTGCGACACGGACACTCCATCCGTCCAGGCGGCCGGCTCTTCGCCAAGCCGCGGCGCCCAAGATACCCCGCGGGAAGACTATTACGAAACCATGAAAAAGAAAACCGCTTCCCTGCGAAAAAAAACGGGCGCCGCGCCGATATTACTTAAGACCTTACCAAGGCGTCATAATCAGCGATCAACTGGCGGGTGATCTCGCCGGGGGTGAAGGTATAGGTTCCGATCTCGCGGACCGGCGTCACCTCGGCGGCGGTGCCGGTCAGGAAGCATTCGGCGGCATTGATCATTTCTTCAGGCATGATTGCCCGCTCCACCACCTTGATTCCACGCGCCCGGGCGAGATCGATCACGGTCTGGCGGGTGATGCCGTTGAGGAAGCAATCGGGCAGCGGAGTGTGGAGTTCATTTCCGTACACGAAAAAGATATTGGCGCCGGTCGCCTCGGCGACTTGGCCGCGCCAGTCAAGCATCAGCGAATCCTCGTAGCCGTCCCCCTCGGCCTTGTGCTTGCTCATGGTGCAGATCATGTAAAGTCCCGCCGCCTTGGCGTTGGTCGGGGCCGTCTCGGGATGGGGGCGCTTCCACTCGCTCATGTTGAGGCGGATGCCGCGCATGCGGGCCTCGGGGCTCCAGTAGCTGGGCCACGACCAGGTGGCGATGGCGACCCGGATGCGCGACGACTGGGCGGCGACGCCCATCATCTCGCTGCCGCGCCACGCCACCGGCCGGACATAGCCGTCGACGATATTGTTGGCCTTGATGGTGTCCAAGGTGGCCTGGTCGATCTGCTCGACGCTGAACGGGACCTCGAAGCCGAGGATCCTGGCCGAATCCAGCAGGCGCTGCGAATGTTCGCGCAGCTTGAACACCTTGCCGTTGTACACCCGCTCGCCCTCGAACACGCAGGATCCGTAATGCAGGCCGTGGGTCAGCACATGGATGCCGGCCGCGCGCCAGTCGACCAGTTTGCCGTCGAACCAGATGAAGCCGTCGCGGTCGTCGAAGGAAGGGGCTGCCATGGGAATGTCCATTCGCAAGGGGTGGCGGAAAAGCGGGTGCGACGGAAAATTACCATTCGCACTTGCACGGCGTAACATCTATAGGTCATATATGTCAATATGACTGACATAAAAACCGGATTCAATCCCCTCTTCCTGCGCGAGGAGGAACTGCGCCAAGGCATCGAACTGCTGTTCTTCGCCTATCGCGACTTCACGGCCGAGCCGGACGCCATCCTGGCCGAGTACGGTTTCGGCCGCGCCCATCACCGCGTCATCTATTTCGTCGGCCGTCATCCCGGCATCACGGTCAGCGACCTGCTGGAGATACTGCGCATCACCAAGCAGAGCCTGTCTCGGGTGCTGAGCCAGCTGGTGGCCGAGAACTTCATCATCCAGCGTCCCGGCTCGCGCGACCGCCGCCAGCGGCTGCTGGAACTGACCGAAAAGGGCATCGAGCTGGAACGTCAGTTGACCGAGCGCCAGCGCGCCCGCATCGCCCGCACCTACCGCGAGGCCGGGGCCGAGGCGGTGGACGGCTTCCGCAAGGTGCTGCTGGGCCTGGTGGAGGAAGCCGACCGCGCCCGCTTCCCGTCGCGTCCCTCTCCCCGCCGGACCGGATGAGACCCGACATGGACGACGCCCACATCCTGGTGGTGGACGACGATCGGCGGCTGCGCGAATTGCTGCGCAAATACCTGTCCGACAACGGCTATCTGGTCGCCACCGCCGCCGATGCCGCCGAGGCCCGGTCCCGCATGGCCGGGGTCAGCTTCGACCTGATCGTGCTCGACGTCATGATGCCGGGCGAGGACGGGATGCAACTGACCCGAAGCCTGCGTGCTGACGGCAACCGGGTGCCGGTGCTGCTGCTGACAGCCAGGGGCGAGGTCGACGACCGCATCCGGGGGCTGGAGGCCGGCGCCGATGATTATCTGTCCAAGCCGTTCGAGCCTCGCGAGTTGCTGCTGCGCCTCGGCTCCATCCTGCGCCGCGCCCCGCGCGACGAGCCACCGCCGGCCCGCGAATTGCGGCTGGGCTCGTTCGTCTGGGACATGGACCGCTCGGAACTGCGCCAAGGCGGCGTGCCGGCGCACCTGACCCAGGCGGAGCGCGACCTGCTGGCGGTGCTGGCCGAAGTGGCCGGCCAGGGCGTCGGCCGCGACGAACTGGCGCTGCGCACCGGCAATTCCGCCAACCCCCGCACCGTCGACGTCCAGGTCACCCGCCTGCGCAAGAAGATCGAGGACGACCCCCGCCTGCCGCGCTATCTCCAGACGGTGCGCGGCGTCGGTTACATGCTGCGTCCCGACTGACCCCTCCCGGCCGGGGCGGACCGGCGGAGAGCCGACAAAGGAAATGTCGAGACTCCGACAATCGGCCGCGTCGGACGAGACAAATCCAGCGTTTCCGCCATTCCGCATCCTGGCACAGGGCTTGCGAAGGTCCCGGTGAACCGCACCGGGAGACCGTCGCATGCTCAAGCGCAAGATCCAGGAGCTGATGACCGAGCCGGGCTGCGCCATCAACCGGGCGAAGTCCGACACCGACCGCAGGAAGGGCTGCGGCACGTCGCTGGTGCCGGGCGCGGCGGCCGGCGGCTGCGCCTTCGACGGCGCCAAGATCGCCTTGCAACCCATCACCGACGTGGTCCACCTGGTCCACGGTCCCATCGCCTGCGAGGGCAATTCCTGGGACGGCCGCAATTCGTGGAGCAGCGGATCAAGCCTGTACCGGCGCGGCTTCACCACCGATCTCGGCAATCTGGACATCGTCCAGGGCGGCGAGAGGAAGCTGTACAAGGCCATCCGCCAGGCCATCAAACGCCACCAGCCCGCCGCCGTCTTCGTCTATCAGACCTGTGTCGGCGCCCTGATCGGCGACGACGTCGACGCGGTCTGCCGGGCCGCCGCCCAACGCCTGGGCACTCCGGTCATTCCCATCAACGCGCCGGGGTTCGCCGGCTCGAAGAACCTGGGCAACCGGCTGGGCGGCGACGCCCTGTTCGAGCACGTCATCGGCACGGTGGAGCCCGATGATGCCGGTCCCTGCGACATCAACATCCTGGGCGAATACAACGTGGCCGGCGAACTGGATCAGTTCCGGCCGCTGCTGGGCCGGCTCGGCATCCGGCTGCGCGCCTCCATCACCGGCGATTCCCGCTACCGCGACGTGGCCGCCGCCCACACCGCCAGGGCCAACATGGTGCTGTGCAGTCAGGCGTTGGTCACCCTGGCGCGGCGCATGGAGGAGAAATGGGGCATCCCCTATTTCGAGGGGTCGTTCTACGGCATTTCCGACACCTCGGAGGCATTGCGGGCCATCGCCCGCATGCTGGTCGGGCGCGGCGCCGAGTCCACCTTGATCCAACGGACCGAAGACCTGATCGCCGAAGAGGAGGCCCGCGCCTGGGCACGGCTCGCGCCCTACAAGGCCCGCCTGGCCGGCCGCAAGGTACTGCTTTACACCGGCGGCGTAAAAAGCTGGTCGGTGATCCAGGCCCTTCAGGAAGTGGGGATGGAGGTGGTGGGCTCGTCGGTGCGCAAGGCCACCGAGGCCGACCGGATCAAGGCGCTGGAACGGCTGGGCGGCGACGAGGACAAGCTGGCCGATGCCATCACGCCCCGGGACATGTACGCCATGTTCAAGGACGGCAAGGCCGACATGATGCTTTCAGGCGGCCGTTCGCAATTCGTGGCGCTGAAGGCCCGCACCCCCTGGATCGACATCAACCAGGAACGCCACCACGGCTATGCCGCCTATGACGGCATGGTGGAACTGGTGCGCCAGATCGACCTGTCCATCAACAATCCCATCTGGGCGCGGGTGCGCGCCCCGGCGCCCTGGGAGGAGTCCTGACCATGGCCCTGATCATCGACCACAACAAGGCGCTGTCCTCCAGCCCGCTCAAGGTCAGCGCGCCGCTGGGCGCCGCCCTGGCCTTCATGGGGATGAGGGGATGCCTGCCCATGTTCCACGGCAGCCAGGGCTGCACCGCCTTCGCCCTGGTGATGATGGTGCGCCACTTCCGCGAGGCCATTCCGCTCCAGACCACCGCCATGAACGAGATCAGCACCATCCTGGGCGGCATGGACCAGGTGGAGCAGGGGCTGCTCAACATCGCCAGGCGGGCCAGGCCCGAGATGATCGGCCTGATCTCCACCGCCCTGACCGAGACCCGGGGCGAGGACATGGGAGGCGACGTCCGCGCCATCCGCGCCCGCAACCGCGAACTGGCCGACATCGCGGTGATCGACGTCAGCGCCCCCGATTTCGCCGGCTCACTGGAGACCGGCTGGGGCAAGGCGGTGACCGCCATCATCCGCCAGCTGGTCCGGCCGGCCGGCGGCAAGGCCGCCCTGAACCGCGTCAACCTGCTGCCCGGCTGCCACCTCACCCCCGGCGACGTCGAGGCGCTGAAGGACATCGTCGCCGGCTTCGGGTTGGAGGCGGTGGTGCTGCCCGACCTGTCGGATTCGCTGGACGGCCACGTCCCGGAGTCCTACATGCCCACCACCCTTGGCGGCACCGGAACAGCCGATGTGGGCG
This sequence comes from Magnetospirillum sp. SS-4, assembly GCF_902729425.1. Classification (GTDB taxonomy): domain Bacteria; phylum Pseudomonadota; class Alphaproteobacteria; order Rhodospirillales; family Magnetospirillaceae; genus Phaeospirillum. Next base: position 92,456 of record NZ_CACVCH010000070.1, read on the forward strand.
AGATGGGGCGCTCGCGCCTGACCATCGCCGTCGGCGAGCACATGCGCATCGCCGCAAAGACCCTGGAGGACAGGACCGGGGTGCCCTTCGTGGTGCTGGACCGGGTCACCGGGCTGGAGGCGGTGGACCGCCTGATGGTGTGCCTGTCCAGCGTCGCCGGCGTGCCGGTGCCGGCCCGCCAGCGCCGCGCCCGGTCGCAGCTGGTCGACGCCATGCTGGACGGCCATTTCTACTTCGCCGGCCGCCGGATCGCCATCGCGGGCGAGCCCTCGCTGGTCTGGACCATGGGCCGGCTGGTCGCCGACCTGGGCGCCACCATCGCGGCGGCCGTCACCACCCGGACCCAGCCGCTGCTGGCCGACCTGCCGGCCGAGCGGGTCATCGTCGGCGATTTCGAGGACATGGAGGACCAGATCCTCGAAGCCGGCGGCTGCGACCTGATCATCGCCAATTCCAACGCCCGCCAGGTCTCGACCCGGCACGGCATTCCGCTGTTCCGCGCCGGCTTTCCGGTGTTCGACCGCCTGGGCGCCGCCCACATGGTCGGCGCCGGCTATGGCGGCACCCGCGACCTGATCACCGGCCTGGGCAACATCTTGATGGAAAGCCCAGGCCACGCCCCAGACACGGAGCATGTCCATGACCACGCGGCGGCTGCGGCTGGTTGATCCGGCCGGACCAGACAGCGGCCGTCCGCCGCCACCCAAGGGAGGTCACATGAGAATCGCCGTCGCAACCCAGGATCGCCAGCGCGTCGACGCCCATTTCGCCAGCGCCCGGACCTTCATGTTCTACGACATCGGCCCCACCGGCCACACCTTCCTGGAGGCGGTGCAGTTCGACGGCGTCAGCGACCAGAGCGGCCGCCATGCCGAGGACGGCGACGACCGCCTGTCGGCCAAGATCGGGGCACTGGAAGGCTCGTCGCTGCTGTTCTGCCGCGCCATCGGCGGTCCGGCGGCGGCCCGCGTGGTCCGCGCCCGCGTCCACCCCATCAAGCTGCCGGCCGACGAGCCCATCGGCGACGTCATCGAGCGGGTCCGCGCCATGCTGGAGGGCAATCCGCCGCCCTGGCTGCGCAAGGCCCTGCGCGATTCCGAGGCCGGCGACGAACGCTTCATCGACGACGAGGACTGAGGAGTGCCCCCATGACCGCAGATCCCTTCATCAAGACCCTGGTCCGGCTGATCCGCGCCCATGACGGCAGCGGCGCCTGGGAGACCATGCCGGACGGGGAGATCCTGGCGCCCTTCATCGTCACCAGGGAGCAGCGGCGCGAGATTCCGCTGATCGGCGACCCCGATCCCGACATCTTGTGGCGGGTCGAGCTGTTCTACAGCGCCGTCGCCTTCGCCATCGAGGCCCGGACCGGCTGCGCCTGCGCCCCCGTCATGAAGATCCATCACGAGGGCTGGGGCCGCATGCTGCTGACCACCGGCCGGCTGGTGGTGGTGAATTCCTACCTGCGCGAATTGCACCGCTTCGGCTTCGACTCGGCCGAGGCCATGGCCGCCAAGGCCGACAGGATCATCGAGGACGGCGCCGCCACCATCGGCAGGTTCCCCGACGTCGCCGCCGCCTGAGCATTGAGGAGACCGAACCATGTCCTTCGTCCAGTTCGCCACCCGCGACGGCAGCCCCTGGGTGCCGGAATACCTGACCGCCATCAGCGCCGAGCTGTGCATCGGCTGCGGCCGCTGCTTCAAGGTTTGCGCCCGGGCCGTCATGAAGCTGATGGGCATCAACGAGGACGGCGAGTTCTGCGACCCGTTCGACGACGACGACGGCGAAATCGAGCGCAAGGTGATGACGCTGGACAAGGCCGGCGATTGCATCGGCTGCGGCGCCTGTGCCCAAGTCTGCGGCACCAAGGCCCAGACGCACGAGAAGCTGGCGGCGGCATAGCGCCATGGCACCCGACCCGTTCGACCGCCACCTGTTCGCCTGCGCCATCGCCGCCGCGCTGGCCGACGGCCCCGGCCAGACGCTGACCCGCGGCCTGGGGCTGTCGGCGCTGTCGCTGGCGGCCCTGATCGGAAGACACTTTCCTCGATCATCGTCGCTGCTGGCCGGACTGTCGGCCGACGAGGGCGACGGCTGTCTGGCGCCCGAGGAACCCGATCTGCGTTCCCTGCTGCTGGAACACCGCTCGCGCGGGCTGGTGGAGGAGGAATGGCTGGCCCACGTCATCGCCCGGCGCGCCCTGGGCGCCAACCATCTGTGGCAGGACCTGGGGCTGACCAGCCGCGCCGACCTGTCGGCGTTGATGCGGCGCCATTTCACCGGACTGGTCAAACTGAACGGCGGCGACATGAAATGGAAGAAATTCTTCTATCGCCAGCTCTGCCGGCGCGAAGGGGTGGCCATCTGCAAGTCGCCCAATTGCGAGGTCTGCGCCGACGTCGGCCTGTGCTTCGGCGCCGAGGACGGGTCGGCGCTTGTCGCAAGTCCGACAATGTCGGATCTGGCCCAGGGGCGATTCATTGCGAATCAATGACTTGTCATCTGGCACCCCCCTTGCAAAGTCCAAATCACGGACCCGTTCCGCCAAGGAGGATGCCATCATGCTGACCCTGACCGACAAGGCCGTCACCGTCATCCGCGATGTCTGCAAGGGCGAATATTCCGGCCTGCGCATCATGGTGAACAAGGGCTGTTCCGGCTTTTCCTATTCCATGGGACTGGAGGACGCCGCCGGCGGCGACGATCAGGTGCTCGACTTCGCCGGCATCAAGGTGTTCCTCGACCCCGCCTCGGCGTTGTGGCTGGCCGGCGCGACCATGGATTACGTGGACGAGTCCTCCATGGGATCGGGCTTCGTGTTCGACAATCCCAACACGCCGCCGCCGGCCGCCGCCGGCTGTTCCTGCGCCATGAAGAGCTGCGGCTAGGGCGACGGCCATGGCCGCCCCGATCATCATCAACGACACCACGCTGCGCGATGGCGAGCAGACCGCCGGCGTGGCGTTCAGCCTGGACGAGAAGCTGGCCATCGCCACCGCCCTGGATGGGGCCGGCGTGCCCGAGATCGAGGTGGGCATTCCCGCCATGGGCGCCGACGAGCAGGCCGCCATCCGCGCCGTGTCGGCATTGGGGCTGAACGCCCGGCTGATCGCCTGGTGCCGCATGGTGGACGCCGACCTCGCCGCCGCCGCCCGGTGCGGAATCGGCACCGTCAACCTGTCGCTGCCGGTCTCGGACGTGCAACTGGCGGCCAAGCTGGGGCGTGACCGCGCCTGGGCGCTGGACCATCTCGGCCCGATGATCCGCAAGGCCGGCGTCCTGGGCTTCGAGGTGCTGGTGGGGGGCGAGGATTCGTCCAGGGCCGATCCCGACTTCCTGTGCCGGGTGGTCGAGGCCTGCGAGCGGGCGGGAGCCCGCCGCTTCCGCTTCGCCGACACCTTGGGAATCATGGACCCCTTCGCCACCTTCGACCTGTTCCGCCGGTTGCGCGGCGCCACCGGCATGGAGCTGGAGATTCACGCCCATGACGACCTCGGTCTTGCCACCGCCAATTCCCTGGCGGCGGTCAGGGGCGGCGCCAGCCATGTCAGCACCACCGTCAACGGCCTGGGCGAGCGCGCCGGCAACGCGCCGCTGGAAGAAGTCGCGGTGGCGCTGGACCACCTCTACGGCCTGAAGACCGGCATCGACAAGCGGTCGCTGCGGCATGTGTCGCGGCTGGTGGCCGACGCCTCGGGCCGGCCGGTGCCGGTGGACAAGAGCATCGTCGGCGACAACATCTTCACCCACGAAGCCGGCATCCACGTCAGCGGCCTGTTGAAGGACCGCCGCGCCTATCAGGCGCTGGACCCGGCCGAGCTGGGGCGCGGCCACCGTCTGGTGCTGGGCAAGCATTCCGGGCTGACCTCGGTGCTGCACGCCTGCCGCGAGATCGGGCTGCCGGTCTCGGCCCCCCAGGCCCGCGCCCTGCTGGCCCGGATTCGCGGCCACGCCGCCCGCACCAAATCCCCACCCACCGCCGACGATCTCCGCCGCTTTCACCGCGAAGCCGGCGACTCGCCCGCCCCGATCTGATGGAGGCCGCCATGATCCTGGACACCCTCGCCGGCCTGTCCGACGCCGAACAGTTCTTCGAGGCGCTGGCGGTGCCCTACGATCCCGCCGTGGTCGAGGTCCACCGCCTTCATATCCTGAAGCGGTTCCGCGACCTGATCCCCGCCGAGGCCGACGAGGCCGGCTGCCGCGACGCCCTGGCTCGGGCACATGCCGATTTCGCGTCGGGACAAGGGCGGAAGTCGTTCAAGGTGTTCCGCGACGCCACCCCCGGCTTCGTGCCGCTGGACGCCGTCGCCGCCGCCAGAAGGCCCCGCCGGCCAATACCCGGGGCCGAGTAGGGTTGAGCGGCGCGGGCAGCTGTGGTATCGCTCTCGCCGAATTTCCTTATGGGACATTGGAGAGCGGCATGGCCTACGTCGTTACCGAGAACTGCATCAAGTGCAAGTATCAGGATTGTGTCGAGGTCTGCCCCGTGGACTGCTTCTACGAGGGCGAGAACTTCCTGGTCATCAATCCCGACGAGTGCATCGATTGCGGCGTCTGCGAGCCCGAATGCCCCGCCGAGGCGATTTTCCCCGATTCCGATCCCAAGGCCGCCGACTGGGCCGAAACCAACCGCCAATACGCCGGTTCCTGGCCCAATATCACCCGCAAGGGCGACGCCCCCTCCGATGCCGACGAGTGGAAGACCAAGTCCGGCAAGAAGGCGTTGCTGTCGCCCAACCCCGGCCGCTGAACGCCGGCACGACCGCGACCGGCTCGCCGACCCCGTCGGCGGGCCGGTTTTTTCTGTTCCTTGCGGAGCCCGGCGTGGTATAAGGGCAGGTCCGTCGAATTGGGTTGACGGGGCGCTTATCGGCAAGTGGCCATCGGGGCGGGCGTTCGCCCATCAGGAAAAGCCGTACTATCGCAACCATCCGGCGCGGGTGCCCGGCGGGTTGGGGTGTTGCGTTCACCAGTGGGCGCGGCGGCGATGCCTTGACGCCGCAGGTCCTCTATTTCTAGGGAATCCGAACAGATGACGATCGTTGCGTTCTCCGAGGGCGATTATGTGGTCTATCCGACCCATGGCGTCGGTCAGGTTGTGGCGGTGGAGACCCAGGAAATCGGCGGCATGAAGCTGCAATTGTTCGTCATCACCTTCGATCGCGACCGCATGACGCTGCGCGTTCCGGTGACCAAGGCGCAGAAGTCGGGCCTGCGCAAGCTGAGCCCGCGCTCGGTGATGGAGACGGCGCTGTCCACCCTCAAGGGCCGCGCCAAGGTCAAGCGCACCATGTGGAGCCGCCGCGCCCAGGAATACGAGGCCAAGATCAATTCCGGCGACCCGGTGTCCATCGCCGAGGTGGTGCGCGACCTGCACCGCAACGCCAACCAGCCCGACCAGTCCTACAGCGAGCGCCAGATCTACGAGGCCGCGCTGGAACGGCTGGCGTCGGAACTGGCGGCGGTGGAACGCATCGACACCCAGGCCGCCACCGAGAAGCTGCAAGAGCTGCTCGAAGCCGCCTGATCAGCCCGCCGTTGACGTTGGCGCCGCCGGCTGCGACCATCATGGTTTCCCGGCGGAAAGACCGAGCATGGGAATGAGCGCGGAAGCCGAAAGGTCATCCATCAGCGTGTCCGACCCCAATATCTTCGCCACCTTGCGCGGCGGGGGACGCATCTGGGCGGTCGGAGCCATTCGCGGCGAGCATGGCCGCCTGCGCTCGCTGCATGGCGCCATGGCGCAGGAATGCAAGCCGGGCGACCAGGTGGTCTATCTGGGCGACTATCTCGGCTATGGTCCGGCGGTGCTGGAAACCGTCGACGAACTGCTGACCTTCCGCCGCGCCTTCATCGCCCGCCCCGGGGTCGAACTGGAGGATGTCGTGCATCTGCGCGGCGCCCAGGAGGAAATGTGGCAGAAGCTGCTGCAATTGCAGTTCGCCCCCAATCCCGCCGAGGTGCTGCGCTGGATGCTCGATCACGGCATCGGCCCGACCATCGCCGCCTATGGCGGCAATCCCGACGAGGGATTCAACTGTATCCGCGACGGCATCCTGGCGCTGACCCGCTGGACCGGTCAACTGCGCCAGACCATGCGCGGCCATGACGGCCATACCACCTTGATGAGCGTGCTGAAGCACGCCGCCTTCACCGACGACAACCTGCTGCTGTTCACCCATGCCGGCCTCGATCCCACCCGGCCGCTATCGGCGCAGATGGATGCGTTCTGGTGGGGATCGAGCGACTTCGTCGCCATGGCCGCCCCCTATTCCGGATTCAGGCTGGTGGTGCGCGGTTCCGACCGCCGCCATCGCGGCGTCGCGATCAGCGCCCTGATCGCCACCCTGGATTCGGGATCTGGACATGGGGGACCGCTGACCGCCGCCTGCTTTGGCGCCGACGGAACCATCCTCAAGATGCTGGAGGCCTGACCCCATGCGCTATCCGCTCCGCGCCGCCCTGTCCGTCCTGGCATTGCTGTCCGCCGCCCCGGCCCTCGCCCAGGGCGGGCTGATGGACATGGGCAAGGGCGTGCTGAAGGACCAGATGGGCGGCCGCATGCCCTCGGCCATCGGCGGCGGGTCCCCGGGATCGTCGCTGTCGGCCGGCGAGATCGGATCGGGACTGAAGGAGGCGTTGCGCGTCGCCGCCGACCGGGTGACGAGCCAGTTGGGCCGCCCAGACGGCTTCAACGCCGACCCGGCCGTCCACATTCCGCTGCCCGAAAAGCTGGAGATGGTCCGCAAGGGCCTTGCCATGGCGGGCAAGTCGGCCCTGGCCGATGACCTGGAACTGAAGCTCAACCGCGCCGCCGAGGCCGCCACTCCCAAGGCCAGGGAAATTTTCTGGAACGCGGTGCAGAAGATGACCCTGGACGACGCCAAGGGCATCCTCGACGGCCCGTCCGACGCCGCCACCCAGTATTTCAAGCGCACCATGACCCCCGACCTCAAGACCGCCATGCGGCCGGTGGTGGATCGGACGGTGTCGCAATCCGGCGCGGTGCAGTCGTTCAACAGCATGGCGGGCGCGGCCCAGGGCCTGCCCATGGTCGGGAACGCGCTTCAGGCCGGTCCGTCCATGTTGACCGATCACGTCCTGAACAAGGCGCTGTCGGGCATCTTCGCCTATCTGGGGCGGGAAGAGGCCGGCATCCGCAGCGATCCCGCCAAACGCTCCACCGACCTGCTGAAAAAGGTCTTCGGCGGCTGATGAATCCGCCGGCGGACGGTCTCGACGCGCTGGAGACGCTGGACTGCGACACCGCCGCCCTGCGGGCGCTGGAGGCCGTTCACCTCGCCGACATCCTTCATTCGGCCGAAACCGGACGCCGCTGGCCCCTGGACGAGGCCGCCATCGCCGCCTTCGCCATTCCGGACGGAACCGGCGGCGTCAATCCGGGCGACCGGCGGGCGCTCTACCACCTGATCAAGGCGCTGAGGCCGCGTTCCGTCCTGGAAATCGGAACCCACATCGGCGCCTCGACCCTTCACATCGCCGCCGCCCTGCGTGACGGTGACGGGACGAGCGGATTGACCACCGTCGACATCCGGGACGTCAATCATGCCCAGGACCGGCCATGGCTGAGGCACGGCTGCCGTCATTCACCGGCCGACATGCTCGACAGGCTCGGTCTTGGCGGTCTGGTGACGTTCGTCGCCGGCGATTCCCTGGACTACATGGCGTCATGCGTCGGCGGCGCGGACGGGTTCGACGTCGTCTTCCTGGACGGCGACCATTCGGCGGCGGCGGTCTATCGGGAAATTCCGGCGGCGCTCAGGATTCTCCGCCCCGGCGGGGTGATCGTTCTTCATGACTATTTCCCGGAACTGAAGCCATTGTGGTCCAACGGCTTCGTCCTGGAAGGTCCCTATCTGGCCACCGAGAGATTGCGCCGGGAAGGCGCCGGCCTGGTGGCGCTGCCGCTGGGCGCCTTGCCGTGGCCGACCAAGCTCGGTTCCTGCGTCACCAGCCTGGCCCTGCTGCTGCGGGCCTGACCGCGCCCCCGATGGCGGGACCGGCCAGCCCCCCGGCCAGTCCCCAGACAGGGCGGGTGACGCCCCGCCTATTCCTCGGTCGGAGCGCCGTCCAGATCGCCGGGGCCGCCGGCCAGCACCTCTGAGATCAGGCCGGCGTTCTGGCGGATGGCGCCTTCAATCTCGGCGGCCATCTCCGGATGCTCGCGCAGATAGGTCTTGGCGTTCTCGCGGCCCTGGCCGATGCGGGTGGAGTTGTAGGAGAACCACGCCCCCGATTTTTCCACCACGTTGGCCTTGACGCCGAGATCGATCAGTTCGCCCATCTTGGAGACGCCCTCGCCATACATGATGTCGAAATCGATCACCTTGAAAGGCGGCGCCAACTTGTTCTTGACCACCTTGACGCGGGTCTGGTTGCCCACCACCTCGTCACGGTCCTTGATGGCGCCGACCCGGCGGATCTCCATGCGGACCGAGGCGTAGAACTTGAGGGCGTTGCCGCCGGTGGTGGTCTCGGGATTGCCAAACATCACGCCGATCTTCATGCGTATCTGGTTGATGAAGATGACGATGGTCTTGGACTTGGACACCGACCCGGTGAGCTTGCGCAGCGCCTGGCTCATCAGGCGGGCGTGCAGGCCCATGTGGTTGTCGCCCATCTCGCCTTCCAGCTCGGCCCGGGGCACCAGCGCCGCCACCGAATCCACCACCAGCACGTCGACGGCGCCGGAGCGGACCAGGGTATCCGAGATTTCCAGCGCCTGTTCGCCGGCGTCGGGCTGGCTGATCAGCAATTCGTCCAGATTGACGCCGAGCTTGCGGGCATAGGAGGGGTCGAGGGCGTGTTCGGCGTCGACGAAGGCGCAGGTGCCGCCCTTCTTCTGGGCCTCGGCGATGATGTGCAGCGCCAGGGTGGTCTTGCCCGAGCTTTCCGGACCGTAGATCTCGATGATGCGGCCGCGCGGCACGCCGCCGATGCCAAGGGCGATGTCGAGGCCGAGCGAGCCGGTGGACACCACCTCGGTCTCCACCACCGAATCCTTTTGCCCCAGCTTCATGATGGAGCCCTTGCCGAACGCCCGCTCGATCTGGGTGACGGCGGCTTCGAGAGCCTTCTGTCTATCCATGGTATCCTTGTCCACGAGACGCAATGCAGCCTGCGACATGGCAGTTCCCCTTCATCTATCCCGAACCGGGCGGTCATGCAATGACGCAATAAAGTACATCGTTTGTTCCGGAACACAAGCGGAATGTTCGCCTTTGTTCCTTGTTCGTTTGAGGGAGCGATCAGCCGCGCCGGGGAATTTCGGCGAAGGCCTCGGGGTCCAGCAGCATGCTGACCGCCACCGTCATGGTGCGGCCGCTGCCCTGGTCGATCAGGCGGGCGTGGCGGGGAATGTCGGGATAATCGATCAGGCGCTCGACCACCCAGTCGGCGCCATAGGTTCCGATCTTGCGGAACACGCAGCCGGGCTGGACAGAGTCCACCCCGGGACGTCGCGAAAACAGACTCATGCCGTCATCAACCCCGAACCGTCACCCCACACCAGGGTTTACACGCTCGGAACCGAAATTGTCGAGACATCTTCGCTATTTCCGGGCGGACACCAGATCGGAGCGGGCGATTCGGCGCAGGGAAACCTCCAACCGGGCCTCGGCCTTGGCGATTTCCTGCAAGGCGTCGCGGGTGAAGTCGATATGGACCTCGGCGGCGGCGCGGGCGGCATCGGGGTCGCCGGCCATGACCGTTTCGTAGACCGCGCGGTGCTGTTCCAGCAGCAGGTCGCGCACGCCCTGGCGCTGATAGAGCTTGACCCGGTTGTAGAATACGTCCTTACGCAGCATGTCCGACAGCGAGCGCATGATGTGCAGCATCACCAGATTGTGCGACGCCTCGTAGACCGACAGGTGAAAGGCGGCGTCGGCCTCGGCCTCGTCGCTGGAATCGTCTTGCTGGTGGGCCACCTCCATGGTCTCGAAACAGGACCGGATCAGGGCGCGGTCGACGTCGGTGCCGCGCAGCGCCGCGAAATAGGCGGCCGAGCCCTCGACGAAACGGCGGAATTCCAGGTAGTCGAAAGTGGTCTCGGGCCTGGACGCCAGCGCGGCGTAGAGCGGTTCGGTGAAGCCCTCGCCCAGCAGCGGCGCCACATAGGTCGAACCGCCCCGCCCCGAGGTCAGCAGTCCCCGGGCCTCCAGCTTCTCCAGCGCCTCGCGCAAGGAGGGGCGCGACACGTCGAAGCGCTGCGCAAGTTCGCGTTCGGCCAGCAGACGCTCGCCCGGCCGCAGGCTGCCTTCCAGGATAAGCTGTTCCAGGTGATCGGCGATGGTGTCCGCCAGCTTGGCCGGCCGAATCGGTTCCGTCATTGTTTGACCCCGAGATGGATAAGCTGTCTGTAACCTCAGGCAATGCTGATGTAAAGTCGCAACGGAGCATATGTAGACCTATTAAACCAGCTTTACAAGCTTGGTAAAAAGTTTTATCCACCGAACCCCAACATGATGATCGGTGCCGCCCCATGAGCTCATCGCCTCGCCATCCCATCCGCAAGCTGCTGGTCGCCAATCGCGGCGAGATCGCCATTCGCGTCTGTCGCGCCGCCACCGAGCTTGGGCTGGCGACGGTGGCGGTCTATTCCACCGAGGACCGATTCGCCCTTCACCGCTTCAAGGCGGACGAGAGCTATCTGATCGGCAAGGGCAAGGGGCCGATCGAGGCCTATCTGGCCATCGACGAGATCGTCCACCTGGCCCGGGAGGCCGGCTGCGACGCCATCCATCCCGGCTACGGCTTCCTGGCGGAAAACCCGGATTTCGCCGACGCGGTCCGCGCCGCCGGCATGGTGTTCGTCGGACCAAGTTCCGACGTCATGCGCCTGCTGGGCAACAAGGTGGCGGCGCGCAATCTGGCGGTCTCGGCCGGCGTGCCGGTGATGCCGGCCACCGGTCCGCTGCCCGACGACGGCGAGAGCTGCCTGAGACTGGCGGCCGAGGTCGGCTACCCCCTGATGCTGAAGGCGAGCTGGGGCGGCGGCGGCCGCGGCATGCGGGTGGTGGAAGGCCCCGACGACCTGATCGAGCTGGTTCAGATGGCCCGGCGCGAGGCCAAGGCCGCCTTCGGCAACGACGAGGTCTATCTGGAGAAGCTGGTGCGCCGCGCCCGCCATGTGGAAGTCCAGATCCTGGGCGATTCCAAGGGCAACCTGCTGCATCTGTTCGAACGGGACTGCTCGGTCCAGCGCCGCAACCAGAAGGTGGTCGAGCGGGCGCCCGCGCCCTATCTCGACGGCCACCAGCGCTCGCTGCTGTGCGAATCCGCCCTGAAGCTGGCCCGCGCCGCCCGCTACGAGAACGCCGGCACCGTCGAATTCCTGATGGACATGGATTCGGGGGCGTTCTACTTCATCGAGGTCAATCCCCGCGTCCAGGTCGAGCACACGGTGACCGAGGTGGTCACCGGCATCGACATCGTCAAGGCGCAGATCAGGATCGCCGCTGGCGGCGCCATCGGCACCCCGGGGTCCGAGGTGCCCAGGCAGGCCGACATCATCCTCAACGGCCACGCCATCCAGTGCCGCATCACCACCGAGGACCCATCCAACAACTTCATTCCCGATTACGGCCGCATCACCGCCTATCGCGGCGCGGCGGGCTTCGGCATCCGGCTCGACGGCGGCACCGCCTTTTCCGGCGCCCTGATCACCCGGCACTACGATTCCCTGCTGGAGAAGGTCACCGCCTGGGCGCCGAATCCGGAGGAGGCCATCGCCCGCATGGACCGGGCGCTGCGCGAATTCCGCATCCGGGGCGTCGCCACCAACCTGACCTTCCTGGAAGCGGTGATCAGCCATCCCCGCTTCGTCGGCTGCGCCTACACCACCCGCTTCATCGACGAGACGCCGGAGCTGTTCGCGAAGCAGGATCGCCGCGACCGCGCCACCCGGATACTCCGCTTCATCGGCGACGTCATGGTCAACGGCAATCCCGAGGTGGACGGATTGGCCAAGCCCAAGAGCCTGATCCGCCCCGATACCCCCCTTCATCCCCTCGGCGATCCGCCGGCCGGATCGAAGCAATTGCTGGACCGGCTGGGCGCCAAGGGACTGGCCCGGTGGATGCTGGACCAGAAACGGGTTCTGGTGACCGACACCACTTTCCGCGACGCCCACCAGTCGCTGATCGCGACCCGCATGCGCACCTATGACCTGCAAGCGGCCGCCCCGGCCTATGCCCGGCTGCTGCCCGGCCTGTTCTCGGTGGAATGCTGGGGCGGCGCCACCTTCGACGTCGCCATGCGCTTCCTCAAGGAGGACCCGTGGGAACGCCTGGCCGGCTTCCGCAAGGCCATGCCCAACCTGCTGTTGCAGATGCTGCTGCGTTCAGCCAACGCGGTCGGCTACACCAATTATCCCGACAACGTCGTCCGGCACTTCGTGGCGCAGGCGGCCGGAAACGGAATCGACGTGTTCCGGGTGTTCGATTCCCTCAACTGGGTCGACAACATGCGGGTCGCCATGGATGCTGTAGCCGAGTCCGGCAAGGTGTGCGAGGCGGCCATCTGCTATACCGGCGACATCTTCGATCCCGACCGCGCCAAGTACGACCTGAAATACTACGTCACCATGGCGAAGGCGCTGGAAAAGGCCGGCGCCCACATCCTGGGCATCAAGGACATGGCCGGACTCGCCCGGCCACGCGCCATCGCCGCCCTGGTGCGCGCGCTGAAGCAGGAGGTGGGGCTGCCCATCCACTTCCACACCCACGACACCTCCGGCCTGTCGGCCGCCTCGGTGCTGGCGGCGGTCGACGCCGGAGTCGACGCGGTGGACGCCGCCATGGATGCCATGAGCGGCCTGACCAGCCAGCCGCCGCTGGGCTCGATCTGCGCCGCGCTCTCGGGCCACGACCGCGACCCCGGCCTGGACCATCAGGCGCTCAACGGCCTGTCGCGCTACTGGGAAGGGGTGCGGGCGCTGTATTCGCCGTTCGAGGCCGATATCCGCTCCGGCACCGCCGACGTCTACCGCCACGAGATGCCGGGCGGCCAGTACACCAATCTGCGGGCCCAGGCCCGCTCGCTGGGAGTCGAGCAGCATTGGGACTGGGTGGCCCAGGCCTATGCCGACGTCAACCGGATGTTCGGCGACGTGGTCAAGGTCACCCCCACCAGCAAGGTGGTGGGCGACATGGCGCTGATGATGGTCACCAGCAACCTCACCCCGGCCGACGTGTTGGCCCCGGACAAGGAGATCGCCTTTCCCGAATCGGTGGTGTCGTTCTTCCGGGGCGATCTCGGCCAGCCGGCGGGCGGCTTCCCCGAGGCGTTGCAGCGAAAGGTGCTGAACGGCGCCAGCCCCATCACGGTCCGGCCCGGCGCGGTGCTGCCGCCGACCGACCTGGACGCGGCGCGGGCCGAGGCCGAGAAGAAGGCCGGCCGCCGGATCAGCGAGGAGGAACTGGCCTCCTACCTGATGTATCCCAAGGTCTTCACCGATTACGCCTTGCACCAGCGCCATTTCGGCGACGTCTCGACCCTGCCGACCGATGTGTTCTTCTACGGCATGCAGCCGGGACAGGAGATCAGTATCGACCTGGAAAAGGGCAAGAGCCTGATCGTCCGTTTCCTGGCCATCGCCGAACCGGACGAGGGCGGCGAGTGCAAGGTGTTCTTCGAACTGAACGGCCAGCCCCGCACCGTCAAGGTGGCCGACCGCAAGGTCGCCCCCGTCCGGGTGGCCCGGCCCAAGGCCGAGCCCGGCAACGCCAACCATGTGGCCGCCCCCATGCCCGGTCTGGTGGTCAGCGTCGCCGCCCGCCCCGGCCAGGAGGTCGAGAAGGGCGACCTGCTGGTCGCCATCGAGGCCATGAAGATGGAAACGGCGGTGCGGGCCGAACGCGCCGGCACGGTGGCCTCGGTCGCCGTTACCCCCGGAACCCAGGTCGAGGCCAAGGACCTGCTGGTGGTGATGGCATGATCCGCAACATCGTGCGATATTGAGGATGGGGATTCCCGCCCAATAGTCGTGGATGGCTGCTTGATGGCTGTGAATTGGTGGAGGCGGCTTGCCACCGTGGCGGTGCTGGCGACAGGGCTGGCCGCCACCGGTCCGGCCCTGGCCGCCGACGACGATGCGTCTCCCAAGGCCATCACCGTGGTGATGGACGACAACTACCCCCCTTACATCTTCCGCTCGGCCGACGGAACGCTACAGGGCATCCTGCGCGACGCCTGGGAATTATGGAGCCGCAGGACCGGCATCCACGTCAACCTGCTGGCCATGGATTGGGGACGGGCGCGCCGCACCATGGAGGCTGGCGGCGCCGACGTCATCGACACCATCTTCGAGACGCCGGAACGCCGGAAGTCCTATGATTTCTCGAAGCCCTACGCCACGCTGGACGTCCCCATCTACGTCCACAGGAGCATTTCCGGCATTTCCAACGTCGACACCCTGCGCGGCTTCACCATCGGGGTGAAGGACGGCGACGCCTGCGCCGACTGGCTGGAGGAGCGGGGAATCAAGAGCCTGCGCCGCTATTCCAGCTACGAAACCATGATCGAGGCCGCCGGACGGCACGATGTCCGGCTGTTCTGCGCCGACCAGCCCCCCGCCAGCCATTTCTTGTACAAGAAATCCCTGGAAGGCCAGTTCCGCCATACCGCCCCGCTTTATTCCGGCCAGTTCCACCGCGCCTACCGCAAGGGCAACCAGCACCTCGCCACGGTGGTGGAGAACGGTTTCGCCGGCATCACCGCCGCCGAATGGGACCGCATCGAGGCCAAATGGATGGGAACCGCCCTGCCGTCCGGCGTCCACTATCTGGAAAAGATCATTCCAATTCTGGGGCTTGCCGCCGCCGGCGGCCTGCTGCTGGGCGTCTGGACCTGGAGCCTGCGCCGGCAGGTGCGCGCCCGCACGCGCCAGTTGGAGGCGGCGCTGGCATCCCTGGGCGACAGCGAGCGCCATTACCGCGAACTGGTCGGCCTGACTCCGGTGGGGATGTTCGAGACCGACGCCAACGGCGCCTGCGTGTTCGCCAACCAGCCGGCCGCCGGAATCCTGGGGTGCTCCCCCCAGGACATGCTGGGATACGGCTGGACCGGAACCCTGCATCCCGACGACCGCCAACGGGTGACCGGGGAATGGACCAGATCGCTGGAGACGGGGGGAATGTTCCAGTCGGAATACCGCTTCCTGGCCCCGGACGGCCGGGTCACCTGGGTCCTGGGACAGGCGTCGCCGCGCCATGATGGCGAAGGGCGGCTGGACGGCTACATCGGGACCATCACCGACATCACCCCGGCCAAGAACGCCGAGGCGGCCCTGGCCGCCAGCGAAGGCCGCTTCCGCGCCATTTTCGACAATATCAACGACGCCATCTTCATTCACCGGACCGACGGCGACACCGTGATGGCGGTCAACCGGCGCATGCTGGAGATGTACGGCTTCGACGACGAATCCGAAGTGATCGGCGCCCCCGCCGGCCGGCTGAGCGAGGGCGTGCCCCCCTATGACGAGGCTAGCGCCCATGCCTGGCTGGCCAAGGCCAGGGCCGGCCAGCCGCAATTGTTCGAGTGGCACGCCCGGCGGCGCGACGGCAGCCTGTTCTGGGTCGAGGTCGGCGTGCGCCGCGCCAGCATGGGGACAAGCGGCGACGCGCTCCTGGTGGTGGTTCGCGACATTTCCGAACGCAAGCAGGCGGAACTGGCACTGACCGAACGGACCGAGGCGCTGGAACGCTCCAACGCCGACCTGGAGCAGTTCGCCTATGTCGCCTCCCACGACCTGCGCGAGCCGCTGCGCATGATCAGCAGCTACATGGCGCTGCTGGAACGACGCTACGGCGAACGCCTGGACAAGGACGGCCACGAATTCATCGCCTACGCCAAGGAGGGCGCCATCCGCATGGACCGGCTGGTCCAGGACCTGCTGGAATTCTCCCGCGTTGGCCGCATCGCCGACCCGCCGGCGCCGGTTTCGGCCGAGACCGTCCTCGCCAACGTCGTCAAGGTCCTGCGCGCCGTCATCGCCGAGGCCCGGGCCGAGATCGTGGTGCCACAGCCGCTGCCCGAAGTGGTGTGCAGCGCCAACGAGCTGTTCCTGCTGTTCCAGAACCTGATCAGCAACGCCGTCAAGTTCCGCTCGCCCGACCGATCGCCGGTGATCCGCGTCACCACCGAGATGCGGGACGGACACCGGGTCTTCGCGGTGGCCGACAACGGCATCGGCATCGAGCCGATCTATTTCGACCGCATCTTCAAGATCTTCTCCCGCCTGCACACCCGCGACCATTACGACGGCACCGGCATCGGACTGTCCATCTGCAAGAAGATCGTCGAACGTCACGGTGGCCGCATCTGGATAGAATCGGTTCCGGGTGAGGGCGCCACCTTCCTGTTCACCCTGGGCGAAGGCGCATGATGACGGCGGCCGCGTCCGAAGCCGAGGCCCAGCGGGCCTTCGCCGCCGGAGGAGAGGCCTGGCGCGGCGGCAGGATCGAGGCTGCCGCCCAGGCCTTCGCCCGCGCCGCCCAGTTGCGGCCCGGCTGGGCCACCGCCCACGCCAATCTGGGCGCGGCGCTGCGCCGTCTGGGCAAGTCCGAGGCGGCGGTGGCCAGCTATCGCCGCGCCCTGGCGCTGGAGCCCGATCAGGCCGCCACCCTGTCCAACCTGGGCAACGCGCTGCGCGATCTCGGACGGCTGGATGAAGCGGCGGCGGCGTTGCGCCGGGCGGTGGAACTGGATCCCGGCTCCATCGGCTTTCTCTACAATCTGGCCCTGCTGCTGCGCGACCAGCGCCGCCACCACGAGGCCGCCGGCCTGCTGGAACGGGTGCTGGCGTCGGACCCGGCCAATGCCGAATACCAGTGGGATCTGGCGCTGAGCCGCCTTTACCTGGGCGATTACCGGCGCGGCTTCGCCGGCTACGAGGCCCGCCTCGGCCTCGCCCGCAATCCCCGCCGCGACGTTCCCGGCCAGCGCTGGACCGGCGCCGAATCCGTTGCCGGCCGAACCGTGCTGCTGACCAGCGAGCAGGGGTTCGGCGACGCCCTGCAATTCGCCCGCTACGTTCCGCTGCTGGCCGGACTTGGCGCCGCCGTCGTGCTGGAATGCCAGCCGGAACTGGCCGACCTGTTCGCGAGCCTGCCCGGCGTCGTCGCCCTGGTGAGCAAGGGGGCGCCGCCGCCGCCCTACGACCTGTGGCTGCCCATGGCCAGCCTGCCCCACGTCATGGGCACCACCTTCGAGACCATCCCCGCCGCCGTGCCCTATCTGACCCCGCCGCCGCGCCCCGACCTGTCGGTGCCGCGTCCGCCGGGAACCGTCCTGTCGGTGGGGCTGGTATGGGCCGGCAAGACCACGCCCAGGGACCGGTCGTGGCCGCTGGAGGACCTGCTGCCGCTGTTCACCGATGCGCGGGTGGCGATCTACAGCCTGCAACTGGGGCCGCGCGCCGCCGACCTGGCCCGGCTGGGGGTCGACCGCCTGCTGATCGACGCCGCCCCGGCCCTCGCCAGTTTCGCCGATACCGCCGCGGTGATGGCGCGACTGGACCTGATCGTCACCATCGACACCGCCACCGCCCATCTGGCGGGAGCGCTGGGACGGCCGGTCTGGGTCCTGCTGCGCCATGTCTCGGACTGGCGCTGGCAGGACGACCCCGCCACATCGCCATGGTACCCCACCATGCGGCTGTTCCGCCAACCCGACCCGCTGGACTTCAAGACCTCGGTGGCCGAAGCGGCGCGGGCGCTGCGAACGCTGCTGCCGCCCTAGGTGGTGTCCCGACCCGGCAAATTTTGCCGGGCCGTTAACCATCTCTTCAGTGACCGGACGATAGGCTGGCGACCAGAAGCGAGGCTGGACGCCGTCGCGCGCCGCATCGACGGCCGCCGACGCGACGGGGCGATGGAGACGACGTGAACGCATTCCTGCAAATGCTGCGCGGCCTGGGCCCCATGCGCCTCGCCGCCATCGCTGGCGTCGGAGTCAGCATTCTCGGCTTTTTCATCTACCTGATGAGCCGCGTCGCCGCGCCGCAGATGGAATTGCTGTACGGCGACCTGGACCTGAGCGATTCCAAGCAGATCATCGAAAAGCTGACCACCGAGAAGATTCCCTACGAACTGCGCAGGGACGGCAGCGAGATCTGGGTGCCCAAGGACCGCAAGCTGGACCTGCGGGTGCGCATGGCCGAACAGGCGCTACCCACCGGCGGCCGCATGGCCGGCTACGAACTGTTCGACAAGCAAGACGCGCTGGGCTCCACCAGTTTCCAGCAGAACATCACCATGGTTCGCGCCCTGGAAGGGGAACTGGCCAAGACCATCCGCTCCATCGACAAGGTCAAGTTCGCCCGCGTCCATCTGGTGCTGCCCAAGCGCGAGGCCTTCTCGCGCGAGACCCAGGAGCCCTCGGCCTCGGTGGTCCTGAAGATGCAGGGCAACACCCGGCTGGAAAAATCCCAGACCACCGCCATCCAGCACCTGATCGCGGCGGCGGTGCCCAAGATGAAGCCGTCGCGCATCTCCATCGTCGACGACAAGGGAACCCTGCTGGCCAAGGGCTTCGAGAACGCCAAGGAGCACATGGCCCAGACCGCCGAGGAGATGCGCCTCAACATCGAGGCGCGGCTGGTCAAGACCATCGAGGACCTTCTGGAACGCTCGCTGGGACCGGGCCGCGTCCGGGCCGAGGTCACGGTGGACATGGACATGAGCCATGCCGTCACCACCGAGGAGATATTCGACCCCGAGACCAAGGTGGTCCGCTCGCAGGTCACCATCAACGAAGGCGAGGAAAGCAAGGATTCCGAACCGACCCCGGTGACGGTGCAGCAGAACTTGCCCGACCCCAACGCCACCGCCTCGGGCAATGTCCGCACCTCGACCAAGGCCAACAAGAGCCAGGAAACCATCAATTACGAGATTTCCCGCAAGACCAAGAACACGGTGCGCGAGATGGGCGAGATCCGCAAGGTCTCGGCCGCCGTCATCGTCGACGGCGTCCGCGAGAAATCCGCCGACGGCAAGCAGACCAGCTATCGTGAGCGCACGCCCGAGGAACTGGCCCAGATCGAGGCGCTGGTGAAATCGGCCATCGGCTTCACCAAGGACCGCGAGGACCAGGTCAAGGTCGCCTCCATGGCCTTCTACAAGGGTGAGGAACTGCTGGAGGCGGAAGAACCCGGCGAATTCATCTTCGGCATGCGGCGCGACTTCGTCGAGCGGGTCGCCTCCAACCTGGGCCTGTCGGTGGTCGCCATCTTGTTCCTGCTGCTGGTGCTGCGCCCGCTCATCAGCCGCGCCATCGAATCCATGCAGGGTCAGGTCGGCCCCGACGGCCGCCGCCTGCTGACCGCCGAGGGCGGTGCCATGCCGCAATTGACCGGACCCGGCGCCAGCGGCATGCCGGTGCCCGGCCTGGGCGGCGAGGAAGAGGTCATCGCCGACGAACTGATCGACATCGACAAGGTCGAGGGCCGCGTCAAGGCGTCCTCGATCCGCAAGATCGGCGAGATCGTCGAGAAGCATCCGGAAGAGGCTTTGTCGATCATCCGCAACTGGCTGTACCAGGAAAGCTGATAGGGGCGTCTTATGGGCCGTATCAAGGAAGACTACCGCAGCCTCACCGGCCCGCAGAAGGCGGCGATGTTCATGCTGTCCTTGAACGAGGAGCACTCGGCCAAGCTGTTCGGCATGCTGGGCGACGACGAGATCAAGGAACTGTCCCAGATCATGGCCAGCCTGGGCACGGTGTCGTCCAATCTGGTCGAGCGCGTCTTCGTCGAGTTCGCCGACGCCCTGTCGTCCACCGGCTCGCTGACCGGTACCTTCGACACCACCGAACGCCTGCTGATGAAGTCCATCCCCAAGGACCGCGTCGCCGCCATCATGGAGGAAATCCGCGGCCCCGCCGGCCGCACCATGTGGGACAAGCTGGGCAACGTCTCGGAACAGGTGCTGGCCAACTACCTGAAGAACGAATACCCGCAGACCGTCGCCGTCGTGCTGTCCAAGATCAAGCCCGATCACGCCGCCCGCGTGCTGGCCGTGCTGCCCGAGAATTTCGCCATGGAAGTCATCATGCGCATGCTGCGCATGGAGGTGGTGCAGAAGGAAGTCCTGGACGGCATCGAGAAGACGCTGAGGAGCGAGTTCATGACCAATCTGGCCCGGACCCAGCGCCGCGATTCGCACGAACTCATGGCCGACATCTTCAACAACCTGGATCGCAACACCGAGAACCGCTTCATGAGCGCCCTGGAAGAGCGCAACCGCGAAAGCTCGGAAAAGATCAAGGCCCTCATGTTCACCTTCGACGACCTCATCCGCCTCGACGCCGCCGGCGTCCAGGTGCTGCTGCGCTCGGTCGAGAAGGACAAGCTGGCCATCGCGCTCAAGGGCGGCAACGACATGGTCAAGGAACTGTTCTTCAAGAACATGTCCGAACGCGCCGGCAAGATGCTGCGCGAAGACATGGAGGCGCTGGGACCGGTCCGCCTGAGGGACGTGGATCAGGCCCAGTCGGCCATCGTGGTCATGGCCAAGGAACTGGCGGCATCGGGACAGATCGTCATTTCCGAGGGCCGCGAGGAAGACGAGTTGGTGTACTGATGACCTACAAGAAGTTCATGTTCGACCTGGACTTCTCGCCGCAGGCCTCCCGGCCCAAGCCGGAGGAGACGGCGGAGGCCGAACGCGAGTACGAGCCGGAACCCGAGGCGCCGCCCGCCCCCACCTTCACCGAGGAAGACCTCCAGGTGGTGCGGGAGGCCGCCTACGAGGAGGGATTGCGCGCTGGCCAGGCCGAGGCCATGGCCTCCACCGAGCATCGGCTGTCCGAGGCCATCGCCCATGTCGCCGCCGCCCTGGCCGGCCTGGGCCAGGCCCAGGAAGAGGCCGCCGACGCCAACCAGCGGGTGGCGGCCCGCGTCGCCATGGCCGTGCTGAAAAAGATCCTGCCCGCCGCCTGCGAGCGGCACGCCTTCGACGAGGTGGTGCGCACCGTCCAGGAATGCTTCGCCCATGTGCTCGACGAGCCCCGCATCATCGTCCGGGTCGAACAGGATCTGATCGATCCGGTGCGCGACAAGCTGGAAAGCATCGCCGGGCTGCACGGCTTCGAGGGCCGCGTGGTGGTGCAGGCCGACCCCCGGCTGGTCAAGGGCGATTGCCGGGTGGAATGGGCCGATGGCGGCGCCGAGCGCGATCAGGCCCGCCTGCTGGCCGATATCGAGGCCGCCGTGGACCGTTCGCTGGCGCCGGCCACCGGCCGGCCGGCGGATTGAGGCGTGGAACGGGTGCCCGGCCCCTGGGCCTCGTATCGGCAAAGCCGATGCTGAGGCGCTTGAGGGAGATCGAGCGAGGCGAAGCCGAAGCGCGGGAGCGTTGAGCGACCCGGAGCTTTAGCGGAGGAGCCAAGCGAGTGGAACGAGCGCCCGGCGCTTGAGGGACATGCGAAAGAGTTTCTTCCGGCCATTCGCCGGACCTGGAGGATGACATGCCTGATTTCGAACTCAACGACTTCAAGCCCGAGATCGAGGAGCAGCGCGGCGACGTTCCCGACGTTCCGAGATCGGCCCGCGACCTGGAGGCGGTCTACGACATTCCCGTCCAGGTCTCGGCGGTGCTGGGCAAGGCCACCATGCAGGTCAACCAGCTGCTGAAACTGGGGCGCGGCGCCGTGGTGGAACTGGACCGCAAGGTCGGCGAGGCCATCGACATCTATGTCAACAACCGGCTGGTGGCGCGCGGCGAGGTGGTGGTGGTCGAGGATCGTCTGGGCGTGACCATGACCGAAATCATCAAGACCGACCGCGCCTGAACGCGGCCCGGACCGACGGGAGAGGGACGACATGCGACTTCTGATCATCGGCACGCTCGACGGGCAGATCGGCGCCGCCAGCCAGATCGCCATGGCCCGGGGCGCCAAGGTGCGCCAGGCCGAGGACGTGCCCGCCGGCCTGGAGGTTCTGCGCACTCAGGGCGCCGATCTGGTGATGATCGACGTCAAGCGCGACATCAAGGGCCTGATCGATTCGCTGGAAGCCGAGCGCATCGTGGTGCCGGTGGTCGCCTGCGGCATCGCCTCGGACGCCTCGGCGGCGGTGCGCGCCATCAAGGCCGGCGCCAAGGAATACATCCCGCTGCCGCCCGACGCCGAACTGATCGCCGCCGTCATCGCCGCCGTCACCCAGGAAAGCCACAACATCGTCTTCAAGGACCCGCGCATGGCGCAGACCCTGAAGCTGGCCGGGCAGGTGGCCAATTCCGACGCATCCATTCTGATCACCGGCGAATCCGGCACCGGCAAGGAACTGATCGCGCGCTTCATCCACAACAAGAGCCGGCGCTCCGACAAGCGCTTCGTCGCCGTCAACTGCGCCGCCATCCCGGAAAACCTGCTGGAATCCGAACTGTTCGGCCACGAGAAGGGCGCCTTCACCGGCGCGGTGGCGCGCCGCATCGGCAAGTTCGAGGAAGCCAACGGCGGCACGCTTCTCCTGGACGAAATCTCCGAGATGGACATCCGGCTTCAGTCCAAGCTGCTGCGCGTGCTTCAGGAAAAGGAAATCGACCGGGTCGGCGGCACCCAGCCGGTCAAGGTCGACGTGCGCATCCTCGCCACCTCCAACCGTCAGATGGAGGACGAGATCAGGAAGGGAACCTTCCGCGAGGATCTCTATTACCGCCTCAACGTCGTCACCCTGGCGCTGCCCGCCCTGCGCGAGCGGCCGCTCGATATCGCCATCCTGGCCGACCACTTCGCCAAGCGCTACACCGAGGCCAACGGCCTGCCCGGCCGCCCGATTTCGGCCGAGGCCCGCCAGATGCTGACCCGCCATGTCTGGCGCGGCAATGTGCGCGAACTGGAAAACTGCATGCATCGCGCCGTGCTGCTGGCCTCCGGAGCCGAAATCGGACCCGAGGCCATCATGCTGTCGGGCGGACAGGTCGGCACCAATCCCGATCCGGTGGTGGCGCAGGCGGCCAACGCCGCCGCCTCGGTGATGGGCGGCGCGCGGGGCAATCTGGTCGGCAAGACGGTGGCCGAGGTGGAACGCGACCTGATCATCGACACGCTGTCCCACTGCCTGGGCAACCGCACCCACGCCGCCACCATCCTCGGCATCTCCATCCGCACCTTGCGCAACAAGCTGAAGCAGTACGGCGACGAGGGCATCGACGTCCCCCCCGCCGGCGGCGAGGGCGAGCGGGCGGCACTGTGACGATGACCGCGAAGGACGTTGATCATGGCTGAGGGCCAGGCGGTGGGGATGGGGGGGCGCGAACTTCTGGAGCGCTTCAACCGCGCCATGCGGCGCGGCGACGTCGGGCTGGCGCTGGGCGTCATCCTGATCCTGACGGTTCTGATCCTGCCGCTGCCCACCTGGGCGCTGGACATCGGCCTGGCCCTGTCGCTGACCCTGTCGGTCCTGGTCCTGATGGTCTCGATCTTCATCGAGAAGCCGCTTCAGTTCAGTTCCTATCCGACGGTGCTGCTGATCACCACCCTGATCCGCCTCGCGCTCAACCTGGCGTCCACCCGCCTGATCCTGGCCCATGGCCACGAAGGCGTCGAAGGCGCCGGCCAGATGATCGCCGCCTTCTCCGGCTTCATCATGAGCGGCAATTTCGTCATCGGCGTCATCGTCTTCGCCATCCTGGTGATCGTCAACTTCATGGTCATCACCAAGGGCTCGGGGCGCATCGCCGAGGTGGCGGCGCGCTTCAACCTGGACGCCATGCCCGGCAAGCAGATGGCCATCGACGCCGATCTTTCGGCCGGCCTGATCGACGAGCCCACCGCCAGGAAGCGTCGCACCGAGCTGGAACAGGAATCCGCCTTCTTCGGCGCCATGGACGGCGCCTCGAAATTCGTGCGCGGCGACGCCGTCGCCAGCCTGCTGATCACCGGCATCAACGTGGTCGGCGGCATGGTGATCGGCATGGTCCAGAACGACCTCAGCTTCACCCAGGCCGCCGACGTCTACACCAAGCTGTCCGTGGGCGACGGCCTGGTCAGCCAGGTGCCGGCGCTGATCGTCTCGGTCTCGGCCGGCATGCTGGTGACCAAGGCCGGCGTCCAGCAGGCGGTCGACAAAGCCCTGTTCAACCAGTTGGCCGGCTATCCCCGCGCCGTCGGCATGGCCGGCGCGCTGATGCTGTTCATGGCGCTGGTGCCCAACATGCCGTTCCTGCCCTTCGCCATCCTGGGCGCCAGCATGGGGACGGCGGCGTTCTTCCTCGACAAGAGCCAGCGCGAGAAGCTGGAACAGGAAGCGGCCGCCGAGGCCACCCAGGCCATGACCCAGGCGCCGGTGGCGGAAGAACCGATCTCGTCGGCGCTGCGCATCGATCATGTCCGCCTCGAACTGGGCTATGGCCTGCTGCAACTGATCAACAATCCCAAGGGCCAGCGCCTGACCGACCAGATCAAGTCGCTGCGCCGCGCCGTCGCCGCCGAGATGGGCTTCGTCATGCCCAGCGTCCGCATCCAGGACAACATGCAGCTGCCGGCCAACACCTATGTGGTCCACATCAAGGAGGTGGAGGCCGGACGCGGCGACCTGCGCCCGAACATGCTGCTGATCATGGACCCCAGGGGTGAGGACATCACCTTGCCGGGCGAGAAGACGCGCGAGCCCACCTTCGGCCTGCCCGCCATGTGGATCGAGGCTTCCGGCCGCGAGGAGGCGCTGTTCCGCGGCTATACCGTGGTCGACCCGCCCACCGTGATCACCACCCACCTGACCGAGGTGATCAAGGACAACATGTCCGAGCTGCTGTCCCACGCCGAGACCCAGAAGCTGCTGGACGAACTGGATCGCGAACACCAGAAGCTGGTCACCGAACTGCTTCCCACCCAGATGACGGTGGGCGGGTTGCAGCGGATATTGCAGAACCTGCTGGGAGAGCGCGTCTCGATCCGCGATCTTCCGACCATCCTGGAGGGCGTCGCCGAGGCCTGCGGCCACACCCGCAACGTCACCATGATCACCGAACACGTCCGCGCCCGCCTCGCCCGCCAGATATCCGACGGCAACACCGGCCATCAGGGCTTCATCCCGCTGGTGACGCTGTCGCCGGAATGGGAACAGGCCTTCGCCGAATCGCTGGTCGGCAGCGGCGAGGAAAAGCAGATTTCCATGCCGCCGTCGCAATTGCAGGACTTCATCACCCGGGTGCGCCAGACCTTCGAGCGCTTCGCCATGCAGGGCGAAACCCCGATCTTGCTGACCAGCCCAGTGGTGCGGCCCTATGTCCGCTCGATCATCGAACGCTTCCGGCCGATGACGGTGGTGATGAGCCAGTCGGAAATCCACCCGAAGGCCCGTATCAAGACCCTGGGGCAGATATGACGGCACACCACCCTGAGTTGACACGGACGGGGGGGCGATGAAGCTCAAGTCCTTCACCGCGCCCACCATGTCCGAGGCCATGGAGATGGTTCGCCAGGAACTGGGCGACGACGCCATCATCGTCTCGACCCAGCGCGCCGCCGGCACCAAGGGCGTGCGCATCACCGCCGCCCTGGAAACCGCCGAGGCCGATCTCGCCATCGCCGAGATGATCGAGGAGGTCACCGATTCCGGCGCCGCCGACGCGGTGCGCGGCGCCCTGGCCCAGCACGGCGTGCCGCAGCGCCTTGCCGACCGGCTGGTCAACGTGGTGCGCACCGCCGAACTGTCCGACCCCATCCTGGCCTGCGCCGCCGCCCTGGAAGCCGGGTTCAGCTTCGCCCACCTGCCCGAATACGGGGCGCCGCGCCCGTTCATGCTGGTCGGCCCCAACGGGTCGGGCAAGAGCATCGCCACCGCCAAGCTGGCCGCCCGCTCGGTTCTGAAGCAGCGCCAGGTCGGCGTCATCACCTGCGACAACATCCGCGCCGGCGCGGTCGAGCAGTTGGCCGCCTTCACCGGCATCCTGGAAATCGATCTGGTGCGGGCGCGCGGCCCCGATTCCCTGGCCCGCGCCGTCGACGCCATGAACGGCCAGTTCGATCTGGTGGTGATCGATTCCCCCGGCCTCAACCCGTTCAAGCAATCCGACATGGATTACCTGCAAGACCTGATCGAAGCCGCCAATGTCGAGCCGATCCTGGTGCTGGCCGCCGGCGGCGACGCCGCCGAGGCCGCCGAGATCGGCGAGGCCTTCGCCGCCATCGGCGCCACCCGGCTGTTCGCCGCCCGGCTGGACACGACACGGCGGCTGGGGGCGATCCTGGCCTCGGCCGATGCCGGCCACATGGCGTTCTGCGACGTCTCGGCCAGCCCCCACGTCGCATCGGGCATCTCGCCCATTTCCGCCGTTTCCCTGGCCCGGCTGATCATGCCCCAGCCCGTCGCCACCGAATCCCAAGACCAAACATTCTGGACCGAGGCACCGACATCATGACCACGATGGAAGCACCCACGCTCGCGCCGCGCCCGCCCCTCAGGGCCAGGGGGCGCAATATCTTCGCGGTCGCCTCGGGCAAGGGCGGCGTCGGCAAGACCTGGTTCGCCATCACCTTGTCCCACGCCCTGGCCCGGGCCGGCCAGCGGGTGCTGCTGTTCGACGGTGACCTGGGCCTCGCCAACGTCGACATCCAGCTGGGGCTGATGCCCAAGACCGATCTGGGCAGCGTGGTCGCCGGCCGCCTGACTCTCAATCAGGCCCTGACCCCGTTTCCCAGCGGCGGCTTCGACATCATCGCCGGCCGGTCCGGATCGGGCACGCTGGCCAACATCCCGCTGTCGCGGCTTCAGATGCTGGGCGAGGACCTGCTGCTGCTGGCCGGCAATTACGACCGCGTCGTGGTCGACCTGGGCGCCGGCGTCGAGAAGACCACGCGCAACTTCTCGCAGCAGGCCGGAACCATCCTGGTGGTCACCACCGACGAGCCCACCTCGCTGACCGACGCCTATGCGTTCATCAAGGTCACCCACATGGAACGGCCCGGCACCGACATGCGCATCGTCGTCAACATGGCCAATTCGACGCGGGAGGGCGAGCGCATCTACAACACCTTGCTGAAGGCCTGCGAGGGGTTCCTGAAAATATCGCCGCAACTGGCCGGCGTCATCCGCCGCGACCTCAAGGTGCGCGAGGCCATCCGCAACCAGACGCCGATCATGACCCGCTCGCCCAACGCCGAGGCCGCCGCCGACGTGGAAGCCATCGTCGAACGCCTGATCCGGCCAAGATGATGCCGCCCCTCCAGACGCCGGGCTGACCATGACGTCGGGCGCCATACCGCCGGCACCGCCCGCCGCCGCTTCGCCCGTCCCGGCCCCGGCCGGAACGGTGGTGGCGGTGGCGGCGGGCGCCGAGGCGCTGGCCAGACTGCCGGCCGGCGCGCTGGTCACCGCCACCGTCAGATCGGTGGAGGCCCGGAACGTCATCCAGGTGGTCACCGGCGGCGGCGAGATCCTCGACCTGAAGCTGCCGCCCAATGTCCGTATTCCCCAGGGCGCCGAACTGACCTTCCAGTTGATCCAGCAGGGCAACCTGCCGGCGCTGAAGCTGCTGTCCGTCAACGGCCGCCCCTTTGGCGGCATGCCGCAACCGGGATTGCCGCAACTTCCGGCCATGGCCGACCTGCCCGACCTTGGCATGGCCGGACCGCTCGCCGGCCGCGCCACGCCGCCGGGACCGGGCACGCCGCAGGGCGCGCCGCCGCCGTTATCGGGATCGCCCGCGGTACATGGCCCCGGCCAGCCGGCGGCGGCGACGCCGCCGGGGCTGACCGCGACGGTGGTACGCCCCGCCGCCTCTCCTCCCCTCGCCACCGCCCAGAATGCGGCCATGCCGGGGCAGGCGTCGCCGCCGTCATCGTCGCCGCTGCCGGCCGGTCTGGCCGATCTTGTCCCCGGAACCCAGTTGACCGTGCGCATCGCCGGCGTCGTCCCGCCGCCACCTGGCACGCCGCCCCCCCAATCCCAGCCGATGCCGGGCAGTCCTCTTTCTCCATCCCCCCTCGCCGCCGGACCGCCGCCGGCGGCCACGCCACCGCCCCAGGGCACGCCACTGGGCGCGCCACCGCCATCGCCGCCGCCCATATCCGCCCCCACCGCCGGACCGGCCGCCGCCGCGCCCGCGCCCCCCCTGCTGAGCGGAACCGTCGTCTCGGCGCCGCAGCAGATCGGGCCGACGCTGGTCCAGACCCCGGCCGGATTGCTGGCGCTGCCGGCCGGAACCAATCTGCCGCCGGGCGGGACCGTGCAGTTGGAAGTGGTCGGCCGGCCGATTCCGCCGCCGCCGCCGATCACCGCGCCGCCACCGCAGGGACTGGGCCCGGCGGGGTGGCCAACCCTGTCCGCCGTGGCCGACACCCTGGCCCGGACCGACCGGCAGGCCCTGGAACATCTGGTCCGCCTGATCCCCCAGGCCAATCCCCAGCTGGCGGCGGCCATGTCGCAATTCGCGGGCGCGGTCAGGGCCGGCGACGCCCGCCACCTCGCCCGCGACGACGTGGTCAAGGGGCTGGACAAGGCTGGCCGGCGCGATCTGGCCGACCGGCTGAAGGCCGATTTCCTGTCGCTGGCCAGCGAGGCCAAGCGGCCGCTGGGCGGCGGCGAGTGGCAGGGCATCACCATGCCGTTCGCCCACGGCGCCGAAATCGAACCGATTCGCCTCTACGTCCAGGGAACCGGCGAGGAGGGGGAAAAGGGCAGACGCAAGGGGCAGGAACAGCGCTTCATCCTGGACGTCACCATGAGCCGGCTGGGGCGTATCCAGTTCGATGGACTGGTCAGCCGCGAGGCCAGGCGATTCGACCTGATCGTCCGCACCCTGGAACCGCTGGCGTCCGACATCCGCCGCGACATTGCCGGCATCTTCGCCGAATGCGGCCAGATGACCGGCGTGATCGGCAATGTCGGCTTTCAGTCCGGACGCGGTTTCATCGATCTGCCGCCGACGGACGCCTCCGGCACCCGAATCGTGGTATGATGCCGCGAACCCCAGCCGACGGCACGGACCTTGCTTGACCAATTCCAGGCCCCTGATGCAAAGCCCGACATGATCACGCTGGCACGCGACCCCAAAGGCTATTACGCGACCCTGGGACTGACTCCCGGGGCGGACATGGACGCCATCAAGAAGGCCTACCGCGCGCGGGTGAAGGCCGTTCATCCGGACCGCAACGCCTCGTCGCGGGCCAGGGACGAGTTCCAGCGCCTGCTGGAAGCCTATGCCGTGCTGCGGGACGTGGTCCGCCGCGCCGAATACGACACCACCGGCGCGACCGGCATCGACGACGACGACGATCCCCCGGCCGGAGCCATTCCCATCTCGTGCTCGTGCTGCGGCAGCCTGACCGCCCAGCCCCGCTACGTGGCCTACCACACGGTGCGATCCTTCCTGGTGTGGGCAAAAACCGGCCGGCTGGAGGGAATTTTTTGCCGGGCCTGCGCCGACAAGACCGCCGTCCGCGCCTCGATCATCACCTGGCTGTGGGGATGGTGGTCGCCGCCCGGCTTGCTGCTGGCGCCGCTGGCGCTGCTGCGCAACCTGTTCGGCGGCTCCAAGCCCCGGGTGGAGAACACCCGCATCCTGCTGCGCCAGGGCCGCGCCTTCCTGGCCCGGGGCGAGACGGAACTGGCCCGCTCGCTGGCGCTTCAGGCCGCCCGCTTCGCCCGCCGGCCCGACGACCGCGCCCGTGTCGAGGACCTGTTGCACGCCACCCGGTCGGTCCCGGTCGACCGCCGGCTGAAAAGCCGCTGGGCCCTGGGCGGCGGCGTCTTCCTGGCCCAGGTTCTGCCGCTGGCCGCCCTGCCGGTCACCGCCGGCATGTTCTATCTGATCGCGACCCGGCCATGGGATCAGCCGGTCTCGACCTCGGGCAGCATCGCGGTGCGTCCGGCCAGAATCGGGGAAATCCGCCATGTGGCGGTCGAGGGGCTGAAACTGCGCATGGCCCCGGCCGCCGGCTCGCCGGTGCTGACCCTGCTGGACCGCTTCACCACCGTCGAGGTCGTCGACGAGACCCATTCGGCGGAATGGATTCGCATCCGCACGCCGTCCGGCATCGACGGATTTGTCGAGACCCGTTCGCTCTATGCCGGCTCGGGCGCCCGTTTCAAGAGCCAGTGGTGCGCCGAGAACCGGGGAGCCCCGGCCGGCACCGGCGAAATCCTGACCCGGCGGGTCACCGGCGACCACCGCCTGCTGGTCCACAACGAAGGCCGCCGCGACGGCGTGGTCAAGCTGAAGACCCTGGCCGGCCACACCGTCACTTCGTTCTACGTGCCGGCCACCTATCACATCGGCATCGGCGGCATTCCCGACGGCACCTACCGGATCGAATTCGCCACCGGCTCGCGCTATTCGCGCGGCTGCGGCGTGTTCCTCGACGACATGCAGGCGGCGGTCCTGCCGGTGACCCTGACCTTCAAGTACCTGTCGCCGGGTTCGGTCCGCTCGCTGACCAGCATCGCCGAAATCTCCCTGGCCCCCGCCCCCGACGATCCGGTCCAACCGCAACCGCTGCCGGCCGACCGTTTCGCCGCCGACGACTGAGGCCCGGATACGGCCCCGGCGGACGGATCACAGGCATTTGCGGATATAGGGCTTGTTGATCTCCCACAATTCGTCCAGCAGCTTGACGGCTGCATCGGACGAGTTGATCACCGGATCGGCCAGCAGCGCCTGGAGGGCAAGCTCCTTCGAGGCGTGCACGGCGGCCTCGACGGCGAGTTGCTGCACTCCGGCCTGAATCAGGGCCAGCTTGGCGATGGGATCGGGCAGCGGCCCCAGCGACACCGGATGAACGCCGGCGGCGTCGACGATGGCCGGAACCTCCACCGCCAGGTCGGGCGGCAGGTTGGGGATGGTGCCGTTGTTCATCAGCACCGCCGATTCCAGGTAGTGGTGGCGGTTGTTGATGAGGCCGTCCACCACCACGTTGGTCCGCTCGCCCACCGAATGCGTCCATTCCTCGGGCAGCGGGCCGCCGGCCAGGACGCCGTCGATGGTCCGTTGCAGTTCCTCCCGCTCGCGGGAATCGGCCTCGTAATCGTGGCCCTTCTCGCCGCCTTCCCAACCGAACGACAGGTATTCGCCCATGTGGTCGTCGCTGCAACTGGGCCACAGGCCGTAGATGTTGAACATCTTGCGGGTGAAGGGCTCGAAGGCGGGATCGAAGCCCGGCTCCTTCTCGCGCAGCAGCGGATAGAGGTCCTGGCCGGTCCAGCGGTGGCGGACCTGCATCATCCATTGGAAATGGTTGAGGCCGATGCCCCAGCATTCGGCGTCGTGCCAGGGCACGCCGGTGATGTGGCAGATGGCGCCCCGCGCCATGAAGATGCCGTGGCACAGCCCCATCGCCTTG
The DNA here is from genome assembly GCF_902729425.1 of Magnetospirillum sp. SS-4. Classification (GTDB taxonomy): domain Bacteria; phylum Pseudomonadota; class Alphaproteobacteria; order Rhodospirillales; family Magnetospirillaceae; genus Phaeospirillum. The sequence continues at coordinate 123,764 of NZ_CACVCH010000070.1, forward strand.
ATGGGGGAATACTTGCCCAGCGCCAGCACGATGCGGCTTTCCGGATTGGAGAAGTTGAGGAACAGGGCGTCCGGGCACAGATCGCGCATGTCGGCGACGATGTCGAAGATCAGCGGCAGGGTGCGCATGGTGAAGAACAGGCCGCCGGGGCCGCCGTTCTCGCCCAGGGTGTGGCGGATGCCGTATTTCCTGGGAATCTCGAAATCCTGCCTCCACAGCCGCATGCGGTCGATGGCCACCGAGTTGATCACCACCGAGGCGCCATCGAAGGCGGCCCGGCGGTCGGCGGTGCTTTCGATGATCATGCCGGCGCCGCCGTCGCGGTTCATGCGCCGCGCCAGTTCGGTCATGCGGGCCAGGGCCTCGGGATTATGGTCCACCAGCACCAGGGTGCTGCCGGCCAGGGCGTCGGAGGAAAACATGTCGCGGAAGGTGCTGAGGCCGAACGACATGCTGCCCGCCCCCAGAAAGGCGATCTTGGTTATGTTGGCCATGCTCTTTTCTCCCGTCGCTTTCTTGAACCTGGGGACGCGCGTCCTATTCCGCCAGCCCGAAGTGCCCCGCCATGCCGGGCAGGTCGGCCAGGGCCGCCACCTCGGCATCGTAATCGGCGCGCAGCCGCAGCCCCGCCGCCGCAGCCTCGTCGGCCAGGACCACCGCGTCGGCGTGCATTTGCAGCGCCGAGGCCGGCAGCATGGCGGTGACCGGTCCCTCCACCGCCCTGGCCAGGGCATCGGCCTTGGCCGGGCCGGTCACCAGCAGCAACGCCCGGCGGGCGGCCAGGATGGTTCCCACCCCCATGCTGAGCGCGGCCCTCGGCACCTCCTCGGGTGGCGGAAAGATCGGGGCGTTGGTGGCCCGCGTCGAGGCGCGCAGCCCGACCACATGGCAGGGCCCGCCCAGGCTGCACCCCGGTTCGTTGAAGCCGATATGGCCGTTGACCCCCAGGCCGAGGATCTGAAGGTCGAGGCCTCCCGCCGCCTGGATGGCGTGCTCGTGGGCGGCGCAATACTCGGTCAGGTCGCCGGCATGGGTGCCGTCCAGCAGATGGGCGCGGACCGGCGCGATATCCACCTTCTCGATCAGGTGGCGGCGCAAGGTGAGGTGGCAACTGGCGGGATGGTCGGGCGACAGCCCCAGATATTCGTCGAGCCCGAACACGGTGACGGCGGAAAAATCCAGACCCTCGCCGTGGCGGCGGACCAGGTCGGCATAGGCGGCCAGCGGGGTGGCCCCGGCGGCGAGGCCCAGCACGGCGCGGGGACGGCGGCGGACCAGCGCCGCCACCATGGCGGCGGCGCGCAGACCGACGGCCTGGGCATCGGACAGAACGACCACGCGCACGGACTGGCTCCTCCCCCAAGGATCACGTTCCGACAGCATACGATCATTTCGGCGCGTCCCATAGGCGTCTTGTCAGACTTTCCGCCTTCCGCCATGCTTGAGGCCAACAGGGGGGGGGAGACTCGATGGATACCAACGCGGCATGGCTGGACTATTGGGACGGCGACGTCTCGCTTTACGTCAGCCGGCGCCATCTCGAAGCCCATTACCAGGGCCTGCTGGCCGCCATCGAGCCACTGCTGCCGCCAGCGCCGTTCACCCTGCTGGATTTCGGCTGCGGCGAGGCGCTGATGGCGCCCGCCATCGCCGCCAAAGGCGGCCGGGTAATCCTGTTCGACGAGGCGGCGGCCCGGCGGGGAACCCTGCGGCAGCGCTTCGCCTCTATCCCCGGCATCGAGATTCCCGACGAGACCGACTCGCTGGCTGGAACCTGCGACATGGTGCTGATGATCTCGGTGATCCAGTACGTGCCCAAGGACCAGCTTGCGGGCTTGCTGGCCCGCATCCGCCGCCTGCTGAAGCCCGGCGGCCGGCTGGTGCTGGGCGATATCCTGGCGCCGGACAATTCCATCGCCGATGACGCCCTGGCGCTGCTGGGCTTCGGACTGAAGGAGGGATTCCTGATGGACGCGGTGATCGGCCTGTTCAAGACCCTGCGGTCCGACTACCGGCAGGCGCGGCAAAAGCTGGGGCTGTCCACCTATTCGATCGACGGGATTCTGGCGGCGCTGAAGGCGGCGGGATTCGAGGCCGCGCCGCTGGGCTGGAATATCGGCCACGCCCGCCACCGCCGCTCGGTCACGGCGACGGCGGCGTAACCGTTCGCGTCGCGCCATCCAGCCAGTCCCTGACCCCATCTTCCACCAGCGGGCCGATCTCGGCCCGGACGCGGGCGTGATAGGCGTTCAGCCACCCGGCCTCGTCGGCGCTCAGCAGGGCCGGCTCGACCAGGGCAAGGTCGATGGGGGCCAGGGTCAGGGTCTCGAATCCCAGCAGGCTCCGCTCGGCCCCGGCCGGCGCCGGCCGCTCGACCACGCAGACCAGATTCTCGATGCGGATGCCGTAGGCGCCGGCCTTGTAGTAGCCGGGCTCGTTGGACACGATCATGCCCGGCCGCAACGCCACCGGATTGCCGACCTTGGAGATGCGCTGCGGTCCCTCGTGCACCGACAGATAGCATCCGACGCCATGGCCGGTGCCGTGGTCGTAGTCCAGCCCCTCGGCCCACAGGGCGTGACGGGCCAGCATGTCGAGCTGGCCGCCGGTGGTGCCGATGGGAAACACCGCCCGCGCCAGGGCGATATGGCCCTTCAGCACCAGAGTGAAGCGGCGGCGCTGCTCCTCGCCCGGCCGGCCGATGGCGACGGTGCGGGTGATGTCGGTGGTTCCGTCCAGGTATTGGGCGCCGGAATCCACCAGATAAAGCTCGCCGGTCGTCAGCCGCCGATTGGATTCCGGCGTCGAGCGGTAATGGACGATGGCGCCATTGGGACCTGCCCCGGAAATGGTGGGAAACGACAGTCCCCGGAAGCGTTCTCCCCGGCGGCGGAAATCTTCCAGGACCTCGGCGGCCCCCAGTTCGTCGACGGTGCCGCCCGGGGCCTCGCGGGCCAGCCACGCCAGGAAGCGGGCCATGGCGATTCCGTCGCGGCGGTGGGCGGCCCGGCAGCCGTCCAGTTCCACCTGATTCTTGCAGGCCTTGGGCAACTGACAGGGATCGGCCCCCTTGTCGATGCGGGCGCCGGAACGCTTCAGCCGGTCGGCCACATGGGCCGGGGCGGTCGCCATGTCCAGCCGCACCCGCAGTTCCCCGGCCCCCAGCCGATCCAGCGCCGCGTCCAGCGCCGCCGGCGGATGGCGGCGGATATCGGGGCCAAGATGGGCCTCGACCCCGGCCGGCAGCTTGGCCGGATCGATGAACAGGTCAGCGGAGGCGTCGGCACGCAGGATGGCGAACGACAGCGGCAACGGCGTATAGGCGACGTCGCCGCCCCGGATGTTCAGCAGCCAGGCGATGGAATCTGGCGCGGTCAGGACGGCGGCGTCGACCCGGTCGGCGGCAAGGGCGACGGCCATGTCGGCGCGCTTGGCCCTGGAATCCCGTCCGGTCAGGGCGTCGTCCAGCGGTTCCACCGGCGCCAGCGGCGGCGGCGGCCGGTCGGTCCACACCGCGTCCACCGGATTGTCGGAGCAGGCTTCCAGCCGGGCGCCGCACCGTTCGCAGGCGATGGCCAGCGCCTCGACCTGGTCGGCGGTGTGCAGCCAGGGGTCGTAGCCGAGACGGTCGCCGACGGCCAGCATCTCGCCGACCCAGCGGGACGGCGGCAGGTCCACCAGATGCAGCGGCTGGAAGCGAAGCGTGTCGACCTCGGCCCGCACCTGGAGGGTATAGCGGCCATCGACGAAGATGGCGGCCCGCTCGGCCAGCACCACCGCCATACCGGCCGAGCCGGTGAAGCCGGTCAGCCACGCCAGCCGCTGGGCCGAGGGCGGCACGTATTCGCCCTGGTGCTCGTCGCTCCTGGGCACCACGAAGCCGGCGAGGCCGCGTCGCCGCAACTCGGCGCGCAGGGCATCCAGGCGCTCGGGACCGGCGGAGCCGGCAATGGGATCGGCATCGTTCATCATGACACTCGCTTCGCTGCGCCGCGCCGGCATGGCCTTCGGTATAGATAGTTGATCGGAGCGGACGGGAATAGAGGCCGATTGCATGCCCCGTCATCCTTGACACCGGATGGCTTTGGCCCCACTTGGGGATGGCCGCGCCATATCCGAAGGGCCATCACATGCAGGTCTCGCCACTTATCCGCAAGAAGCTCGAAGACGGGCTGAACCCCGTCCGGCTTGCCATCACCGACGATTCCCATCGCCATGCCGGCCATGCCGGCCACAATCCCCTGGGCGAAAGCCACCTCAGCATCGTGGTGGTATCCGACGCCTTCGCCGGCAAGAGCCGGGTCGAGCGCCATCGCATGGTCAATTCCCTGCTGGCCGAAGAACTGGCCGGACGGGTCCACGCCCTGGCGCTGAGCACCCTTACTCCGGCGGAGGATCGCTGACCCAGCCGACCGGATCGACCATCGCGGACGGGGCGCCTTCGTCCACATCGCGCTGGAAGTTCCGGCGGTCCGGGATGGTGCGGCGATCGCAGAAGGCGGTATGGCCGCAAGCGTTGCAGATCACCAGGACGCCGCTCTCGGCCGGATGGCGCTCCACCATCGAGCCGCATTTCTCGCAGGTGTCGAGCGAGCATTGCGTGCCGAAGGCCTGATCGATCCGTCCGGTGACGTCGCCCAGTTCGGATTCGATGGCGGCCTCGGTACGCTCGATGCGATGGAGTTCGTCGACCATCTCGCGGATGCCGGCCAGGGCGGCCCGCGTTTCCCGGTGCAGCGCCTGAATCTCGGCCCGCATCGACCGCATTTCATCGAGGATGAGACGAACGTCGTCCTCGGGATGTGAGGTCATGTCCATGGCGGCAATCATAGCATGAAATCATCGACCAGCGACACGCCCATGCGCCGTCACGCCACCACCTTGTCGCGCAGCGCCTCCGCCTGGGCCAGATCGACCGAGACCAGTTGCGACACGCCGCGCTCGGCCATGGTGACGCCGTAGAGGCGGTCCATGCGGGCCATGCTCATGCGGTGGTGGGTGACGATGAGGAAGCGGGTGCGGGTCGCCCGGGCGATGCCTTCCACCAGCGAGCAGAAACGGTCGACATTGGCGTCGTCCAGCGGCGCGTCGACCTCGTCCAGGACGCAGATCGGCGCCGGATTGGTCATGAACACCGCGAACAGCAGCGCCAGGGCGGTCAGCGCCTGCTCGCCGCCCGACAGCAGGGACAATTGCTGCAAGCGCTTGCCCGGCGGGCTGGCCATGATCTCCAGCCCGGCCTCCAGCGGATCGGCGGATTCGGTCAGCGCCAGATGGGCGCGGCCGCCGCCGAACAGCTTGACGAACAGGTCGCGGAAATGCTGGTCCACCGCCTGGAACGAGGCCAGCAGCTTCTCGCGGCCTTCGCGGTTCAGTTCACCGATGGCGTGGCGCAGCTTGGCGATGGCGGCCACCAGATCGTCCTTTTCCGCCACCATGCCGGCGATGCGGGCCTGCAATTCCTCCACCTCCTGCTCGGCGCGCAGGTTAACCGGCCCCATGCCGTCGCGCTCGCGCAGCAGACGGTCGAGCTTACGGCCCAGTTCCTCGGGGTCGGGGCGCTCGCTTTCGACCAGGCCGGCGGTCTCGCGCAATTGCTCCGGCGTCATGTCGAGACGCTCGTTGATGCGCGCAGCCACGGCGCGGCAGGACTGGTCGGCGGCGGCGACGGCGGCCTCGCGGCGGATGCGGTCCTCGCGGGCGGCGGCCAGTTGGCCCTCGGCGGCGCGGGATTGGCGGTCGGCCTCGGCCAGCCCCTGTTCGGCGCCCACCAGGGCATCGGCGCTGGCCTTGCGGGCGGCCTCGGCCGCCTCCATGCGGTCCAGCAACTCGTCGCGGCGCCGGGCGATGGTGTCGGGCAGGCTCGCCAGCCGTTCGATCTCGGCCAGCACCGCTTCCCGCCGCTCCTCCAGTTCCTCCACATGCTGGCGGGCGGAATCGGCGCGCCGCCGCCACGACTGGACGTCGGCGGCCAGGGCGTCGAGCCGCCGCGCCCGTTCCCCCGTCTCGCGGATCAGACGATCCAGCTCGGAGCGCGCCTCCACCAGGGCCGAACGCCGTTCCGCCAGGGTGGCGCGGAGCGCGGCGACGCGGTCGCGGCCGTCGTGGGATTGGGGAAAGGCCGCCACCGCCGCCCGCGCCTCGGCCAGGTCGGCCTCGGCCAGGGCAAGGTCGGCCGCCACCGTCTCGCCTTGCTGGGCGGCGGCGGCCAGTCTCGATTCATAGGCGGCGAAGCGTTGCGACAGCCGGGCATGGGCGTCGCGGGCCTTGGCGGTCTCGGCCTCGGACTGACGGACGGCCTCCTTGGCGCGGCGTTCGGCCTCGGTGGCGCACTCGACCGCCCGGGTGGCGGCCTCCACCGCCTCTTCCGCCTCCTCCACTCCCATGGCGGCATCGTCGAGCCGGGCATCCAGTTCGCGCAAACGGTTGCGCTGGGCGAGACGCAGCGCCATCGGGCTGGGAGCGCCGGCACGGGCGACATAGCCGTCCCAGCGCCACAGGTCGCCATCGCGGCTGACCAGACGCTGCCCCACCGCCAAAGCGGGGCGCAGGGCCTCGCCGGCGGCGGCATCGGCGACGACGCCGACCTGAGACAGCCGCCGCGCCAGTTGGGGCGGCGCGGTGACGAAGCGGGCCAGCGGCTCGGCGCCGGCGGGCAGGGCGGGGGGATGGCCGAGCGGCTCCAGCAGGTCCCAGCGCAAGGGAGCCGCCCTATCGGCCGAAGCGCCGAGATCGTCGCCCAGGGCGGCGGCCAGGGCCGGCTCGAACCCGGACATGGCGGAGGTGTCCTCCAGCACCGGGCGATGATCGCCCGGGCGGGCCTGGGCCAGAACCTGCTTCAGGGCGTCGGCCTCGGCCTGAAGGCGCGAACGGGCGGCGACCTTGGCCTGAAAGGCGTCGCGGGCGGAATCGCGGGCGGCCTGGGCGCGGACCCGGTCGCGGTCGGTGGCCTCGGCCGCCTCGCGGGATTCCTCCAGGTATTCCAGCGCCCCTTCCAGGTCCATTTCCACCGCGGTCAGCTCGGCCCGGTCGATGCTTTCGGCCTCGATGGCGGCGCGCTGGGCGTTCAGCTGATCGTGACGTTCGGTCAGGCGGTCGCGGCGGGTCTCGGTCTCGGTCAGGCGCCGCAGCGCGGCGGCGCGCCCGGCGTCGTGGCTGGCGACCTCCTCCATCAACGCCGACAGGTCCTGCTCCACCTCGGCCACGGCCCCGGCGGCCAGATCGACGGCATCCTCGGCGGCGGCGCGGGATTCTGCCTCTCCCGACGCGGCGGCGACCAGGGCGCGGCTTTCGTCGTCCAGCCGGGCGACGGCCTGTTCGGCGTCGGCGGCGCGGGCATGTTCGCGCTGAAGATCGGTGCCGGCCTGGGCGAGGCGGGCCTCCAGATCGCGGCGGGTCTCGGCCAGACGGCCGGCTTCGGCCTCCAACTGCTCGCGCTCGGCCATCGCCTTTTGCAGGGCGGCGTTGGCCTCGGCATCGGCGCGGCGCAGTTCGGGCAGGCCGGCGGCCAGTTCCGCCTGACGGGTCGCGGCCACCGCCGCCAGTTCGGCCGCCTCCTCCACCCGCATTTCGGAGTCGCGGAAGGCGGACCGGGCGGCATCGACCACCGCCAGCGCCTCCAGCCAGCCGAGATAGAGCACCTGCGCCTCGATGCGGCGAATCTGCTCGGACAAGGTGCGATAGCGGTTGGCCTGACGGGCCTGCTTTTGCAGCGAGCGCAACTGCTCGTCCAGGGTCAGCAGCACGTCGTCGAGGCGGTCCAGATTGGTCTCGGCGTTCTTGAGGCGCAATTCCGCCTCGTGCCGGCGGGAATAAAGGCCGGAGATGCCGGCCGCCTCCTCCAGCAGCAGCCGCCGGTCCGCCGGGCGGGCATTGATCAGGGCCCCGACCCGCCCCTGGCTGACCAGGCCGGACGAGCGCGCCCCGGTGGCGGCATCGGCGAACAGCAGCTGAACGTCGCGGGCGCGGACCTCGCGGCCGTTCAGACGGTAGAGCGAACCGCTGCCGCGCTCGATGCGCCGCATGATCTCGATCTCGTCATGGTCGTACTGGGGGGGCGCGGTGCGGTCGCCGTTGTCCAGCACCAGGCCGACCTCGGCGATATTGCGGGCCGGGCGCGACGACGTGCCGCCGAAGATGACGTCGTCCATCTCGCCGCCGCGCATCTGCCGCGCCGAGGTCTCGCCCATCACCCAGCGCAGCGCCTCGATCAGGTTGGACTTGCCGCAGCCATTGGGACCGACCACGCCGGTCATGCCGGGCTCGATCAGCAGTTCGGTCTGATCGACGAACGACTTGAAACCCGACAGACGCAGCTTGGTGAACTGGATCAAGCCCGGAGAGTCCCCCCTGGTCGCTATTTCTTGGCGGCCTTCAGCGCCTTGTCCAGGCTCTCGAACGACTGGGCGCCCACCAGGACCTTGCCGTCGATGACAAACGAGGGCGTGCTGTCGATGCCCAGCTTTTCGTGGGCTTCCTTGGCGCGGAATTCGATGGCGTCGGACAGGTCCTGGCGCTTGAGGCAGGCATCGACCTTGTCCTCGGTCAGTCCGGCCAGCTTGGCCAGCTTCTTCAGCTCCGCCAGCTTGTCGGCGGCCCCCATCCATTTCTCCTGCTGCTCCATCACGAGACCCAGCAGCCCGAAATAGCGCTCCGGGCCGGCGCAGTGAACGATCATGGAGGTGCCCACCGACAGCCCCTTGGGGCCGGTGGGGAAATCGCGGTAGATCAGCTTGGCCTTGCCGGTGTCGATCCACTCGCTCTTCAGCTTGGGCAGGGTGGTCTTGTGGAAGGTGGCGCAATGGCCGCAGGTGGTGGAGGCGTATTCGATGATGGTGAGGGGGGCGTCGGCCTTGCCCAGCACCTGATCGATCTTGTGCCCGTCCTCGGCCGCCTGGGCGGCATGACCAAGGAACAGCGCGGCGGCAACGGCTAGCAGACGGCGGAACGGCTTCACCCTCGTATCCTCCCAGGCGGAAAATCCAGGCGGATATTAGGGGCTGGAAGCCCCCGGCACAAGACGGGTGAGTCCGGTGAAGCGGACCTGGGCGGAATTCGCCGCGACCAGCGCTCCGGGACGGAGGACCATCAAGCGTGACGTGAAGGCATGGTGGGCGGTGACGGGTTCGAACCGCCGACATCCTGCGTGTAAAGCAGGCGCTCTACCGGCTGAGCTAACCGCCCGTGGCGCCGGTTCTATGGCTTTTCCGGCGATGGGGCAAGCGAATCAGCGCACCGGCGCGAAGGTCCCCAGGGTCCGCATCCAGGCCGAGGTCGCCGGTTCCGGCGGATCGCGGAAGCCGGCGCCGGCCAGACGGGCCAGGGTCGGAGAGTTCAGCAGATCCTCCACCGGCTTGACCAGGCACTGGCCGAAGGCCGGTTCCAGGTCGCTGCGGTAATCGGAATCCTTGGCGTCGAAGCGGGCGACGAAGCTGCCCAGCGGCACCCCGTCGGCGGTCCAGGCATCGACGCCACAGCCCAGCTTCATCTTGGCGTCCTGTCGCGACCATGCCGCCTTGCCGATCAGCTTGACCACGATCTGCGGGCGGATGGAGGGGTCGTTGATCTCCACCTGCTCGAACCCCTTGGCCAGCACCGCCCGCGTCGCCCGCGCCAGGGCGAGGCCTTCCTTCACCTTGGTTTCCTCGGACTGGAAGCGCGAAATCTGGATGGTGAGGTTGCGCGCCAGATCGGCCTCGCCGGCGAACACCATGACGCGGGCCTTGAACGGCAGCGCCACGCCGGGCACCGGCGCCAGTTGCACGCTGTCGGCCGGCGGCAATTGGGCGATGCAGCCGGAGAGCAGAACCGTGATCGTCGCCGCCACCGCGGCCTTGCCCATACCCGTCATGCGTCTCTCCCGCTCTGGAACCAATTCACCGTATGGATGACAGCCCATCGGTCTTCACCCGCTTGCGCCACTCGCCCATGAAGCTCTGGAAGTCCTCCACCTGCTTGATCTTGTCGGCGACCCGGCGGTAATCGATGATGCCGCGTTCGGGTTCGCTGGTCAGCAGGTCGAACGCCTCCTTCCACTCGGTGGCGGCCATCAGCGGGGCGTAGGAACGGCGCAGGCGGGCAAGGCCGCGTTCGTCGCGCCCCAGGGTCATGGCGATGGCGGTGTCGAGCACGCGCCGGGCCATGATGGGGTCCAGCGGCCGGTTGCCGATGGGCTTCTCGATGGTGCTTTCCAAGGTGGCGGCCGCCTCGGGCCATTTCTTCAGGCGCCAGTAGATATCGGCGCGCAGCTTGCGGGCCTGGTCGCCCTGGTCGTTGATGATCAGCGCCAGCGCCTCGGCCGAACGGCCGAGATCGTCCAGCGCCTGCACCCGCAGATAACGCCGCTGCGCCGCCAGATCGGCGGGAATGTCGGGAACCTCGCTGGCTTCCAGCGCCTCCAGCCCCAGGCCGGGCTTGCGGTCCGAGATGTTGAGGAAGGCCAGCCGGGTTCCCACCCGCACCTTGTCGAGGCCCGACAGGCGGAATTCCACCTGATGGCGCAGCAATTCGCTGGCGCGGTCCAGCAGGTCGACCGAGGCCAGCCGGTCGGCCAGCCGGCGGATCATCTCGTCGCCCCGGGCGCCCGACGGCGTCAGTTCCTGAAATTCGTCGTAGAGGCCGATGGCCACCACCGGCTGGAGCTTCTCGGCCTCGCCGCCCAGGAACAGGCGGTTGAAGGCGTCGTGCATCTCGTCCGTCACCTTGGGGATATCGGGATTGTCCGGGTAATTGACGGCCAGGCTCTGCATGCTGCGCAACCCCTCGCCATAGCGTCCGGCGGCGATCTGCAACTGGCCCAGCCGCTTCATCAGGCGGTATTCGAAATCCTCGCCGCGCCAGGCGAAGCGCAGCTTTTCCAGTTCGTGAATCGCCTCGACCGGCGTCATCTTGCCCAGGCGCAGCATCAGCTCGACGCGGTCGCGGGCGGCATGGGCGCGATCGGGGCGGCTGTCGCTGGCCTCGGCGTCGCGAAAGCGCGAGATGGCCTGATCGTATTGCCGGCCCACCATGGCGGCGAGGCCGGACAGATAGGCCAGCTTGCCGACGTCGCGCCGCGACAGCCCCGGCCCCATCATGGAATCGACGATGCGGGCGGCGCCCTTGGAATCGCCGGCATTGGCCACCGTCCTGGCCGCCACCTCGCCGATTTCCATGCGGAGCGTGCGCGGCCAGCCCTTGATGTCCTCGTGAGCGAGACGCAGCACCAGCGCCTGCTTGTTGGGGTCGGGCTGCGAGCGGGCCATGGCCGCCGCCAGGAACAGTTGGACGGTAGGATCGTCCTTGAGCGCCGGCAGCGACAGGTCGGCGATGGCGTCGGCGTCGCGGCGCATCAGGAAATTGGCGGCGCCGCGCAGGGCCTTGAACGCCGGGGTCTCGACGATGGCGGGATCGACCGCGGCCATGATCTTGGCGACGCCCAGCGCCTCGGCGGCGAAGCCGTTGGCCAGATAGTGCCGGGCGATTTCCATGCGCTGGGCGTTTTTCTCGTCGGGACGGACAAAGGCGATACGGCTTTGCAGCTTGCGGTGCTCATCGACGAATTTGTCGTTGCCGCCGCGCAGCCACTTGCCGATTTCCAGCGGCCCGGTCGCCATCATCTCGGCCGCCACCGGAGCCGCCGCCTGGCCGGCCTCGCCGCCACCCGGCAGCGGCGACAGGTACAGCCCCCCCGGCATGGTGGCCTCGACGCCGGCCTTGCCGACATCCAGGCGGGCGACGTCGCTGTGCATGACGGCGGCGATTCCCTGGGCGGTGGGCAGCAGTTCGATGCCGGGGTAATCGCGCCCGCCCCTGACGCCGACGCCGATATTGGGAACCGTCACCACCTGGATGGTGTCGCCCACCTCCGGATCCTTCAGCACCATGGCGGGGGCGCCGTCGGTCATGGAGATGATCACCCGGCCGCGATCCTGGAAATCCAGCTGGGTCCTGACATCGACGGCGGTCTTGGGGGCCATCGGGTGCTCGGAAATGTCCAGAACCCACAACTGGCCTTCCTTGCGCACGGTCGGATTGAAGCCCGGCCGGGTGATCATGCGCACCGCCGTGCCCTTGAAGCCCTGGATCTGTTCCACATGCAGCACCACGTCGCCGCCGGTGCGGCGGATCAGCTTGGTGTCCATCTCGACCTTCAGGTCGAATACCGCCCACAGCCACCCGGCCCGGCGGAACACCGCCGCCCCGGCGGGCTTGTCGAAGGCGAAGCCCAGACTGACCGACTTGCCGGCGGGAACGGCCTCCTCGCCGGCCTTGGCCGGTTCGGACGCGGTGGCCGGCCGGCCGCTGGTCTTGCCGTCGGCGGGCGGCGGCGAGGACGGTGCCGGAGCCTGGGTCAGCGGTTGCAGCGCCTGCGGCTGTTCGGCGGTTCCCGGCGCCGGAGCCAGCGGCGGCGCGGCGGCGCCGCTGGCGCGCGGCGGCGGCGGCGCGCCGGCCGGCCGCACCAGATCGAGGGCGATGCGCGGACCGGCGGTGAAGTGACGGACCCGCATGCCCGGCGGCAGCGACAGCGCCACCATGGTCCCCGAGCCGGCCGGCCTGGTCTCGAGGAAGCCGACGTCGGGCGGCAGCGCCGCCCGCAGCGAGGTCGCGTTGACATTGGCCGGACGGTCGAAGGTGATGGTGACGCGCCCCCCGGACTCGTCCACCGCATAGCCGACCGGCTTGGGCCAATCGAACACCAGACGGTTGAAACCGGTATGCTCGCCGCCGCGCACCATCAGGTCGACCGGCGGGCCGGCCGGCGTTTCGGGCGGCGGCGCGGCGGCGGCGGCCGGCGGCGGCTTGCCGGACGCCGGCTTGTCGGACGCCGGCTTGTCGGGGGGCTGCCTGTCGGGCGGCGGAGTCGCGGTGGCGGGGGCCGGCGGCGGCGCCGACGACGAGGTTGGGGTCTTGCTTTCCACCAGATCGACAACCACCGAATTGCCGGTCAGGAAGCTTTTGACCTGGACCGGCACCGCCAGGGGGAAGGTGGCCATCTTGCGGTCGGGACTGACGGTGACGCCCTTGACGTAGCGGGCCAGCGGCCGCAGCACCACCTTGGCGTCGCCGGCGATGGGCTTGTCGAAACGGACGATCAACTGACTGTTGACCACCTCGGCCGAGAACTTCACCGGCCCGTCCCAATCGAACACCATGCGGCCGAAGCCGGAATGCTCGGCGGCCCGGGGCGTCGACTGGGCCAGGGCCGACGGGGCGAGGACGGCCGGAACCGGCCCCAGCAGGGCAACGATCAGAAGGATGGTCCGCAGGAAGCCAGATACCGCCATTCGTCGTCCGCCGCTGTGTCCAGCCTCCATGGAGGGGCTAGTCGAAGCTGGCCAGCAGCGCGTCGATATCGGCCTGATTGGTGCCGCCACCGGGCAACTGCGGGCCATTGAGAAGGTCCTGGTCGGTGAGCGCCTTGGGCTCGGTGGTCTTCGTCACGTCCTCGTACTCGGCGCCGAACATCTTGACCAGGCTTTCCACCCTGTCCTCGATTTCCTTCAGCGCCTTCACCACCTTGGTGATGCGCTGGCCGGTGATATCTTGGAAGGTGCAGGCCTCGAAGATGCGGGTGGTGATTTCGTCCAGCCGGTTGGCGACCTCCTGATCGAGCAGGGGGGACAGGCTTCCCAGGCTTTCGGCCGCGTCCATGATCTCGTTGGTGGCGGCCTCGGTGGCGCCGACGATGGCGTCAAGCTCGTCCGTCGCCGAGGCGATGAACTCGTTCTTGATCTCGCCGGGGCGCAGGGCGGCGATCTCCTCCTTGGCGGCGTGAATGTATTGCGACAGCGATTCCAGCTCGCGGTACAGCCGCAAGTCGCCGGCGCTGATGTCGCCGGTCATGCTGTCGAGCATGGCCCGCACCACCTCGCCGATTTTGTCGACCTTGACGGTATCGCCATGCTCCTGGCGGATGGCGTCCAATCGCAGTTCCAGATCGCGGTCAACGCCCTTGGCCGGCATGGCCTCGACTCCTCTCCCCCAAACCCCGGCAAGCCCGCAACCGCGACCCACCCGGCAAATCCCCACCTCCCGGGGCGCGAGCCGTCACCGGCCGCCATTCCGTCGAGACGGGATGGCGGCGATCCGGTCCGGCGTCAGAAATCGCCCAGAACGCTGGTCATCTTGGTCTTCAGCGTCTCGGCGTTGAACGGCTTGACGATATAGTTGGAGACCCCCGCCTCCTTGGCGGCGATGACGTTTTCCGACTTGGATTCGGCGGTCACCATGATGAAGGGAACCGGCTTCAGCTTGGGGTCGGCGCGAACCTCGCGCAGCAACTGCAATCCGGTCATGGGTTCCATGTTCCAGTCGGAAATAACCAGACCGTAAGTCCCCACCCGGAGCATTTGCAGCGCCATGGCGCCGTCGGTAGCCTCATCGACATTGTTGAAGCCCAACTGCTTCAGCAGGTTCCGGATGATACGCAACATCGTCTTGTAGTCATCCACGATAAGGACGTTCATATTCTTATCGACAGCCATTCATCCGCTCCTTCGAGACACTACCCGCAGAAAACCGACAAACCCGGTATCCTACGAATTTTCTTAGTTAAGATAGGGGATGGCACTTGCGCAAGTCATTTTTATGCATTCCCCGCTGATTAACCGCCAGGTCCACCCTTGGGCATCGGCAATTGGCGTCTTTGCGCCAATTCGGCCGTAACCCCCTTGGCCTTGGACGGATCCATTTCCGCAAGGATCGGCGCCACCCGCTGTTCCTTCATGCGCTCCAGGACTTCCAGCAGGATGCTCATATCCAGTTGCTCGAATATCTTGGCGGCTTCCTTGGGCTTCATGTTTTCGTAAATCTTGACCAGGGACCGCATTTTATTGTCTTCCTGGTCGTTGTACTGGCGCAGCAATCCCTCGATGGTGTGCTGCAACGTCTTCATCTCGGCGACCTTGCGCTCGATCTGATCCTCGGCGGCCTTCAGCAGTGCCTCTCGCCGCTCGATGTCGCGTTCGCGCACGTCCAGCGAACCACGCCGTTCCTGTAGCTTTTGCAGAACGTCCAGTTCGGTCTGGCTCAAGGTGCCGTCCGAATTGCCTCCGACCGGGGCATTGGCCGGAGTGGCGGCGGCGGGCGGAGGGGACGGCGGAGCGCCGGCCGCCCCGGCGGCGGGAGTGGCGGCCGCCGGAGTGGGCGGCGGAGCGGCGGCTGGCGCGGCGGCGGGAGTCGCGGCGGCCGGCGCCGGCGCGGCCGCCGGCTTGGGGGGCTGCTGCGCCTGCAATTCGGCGACGGAGAGCGAATCCAGCCCGAACATGCCCTTGAAGATGTCGGTGACCCGCACCGACAGCATCAGCACCCCCACGAAGATCAGGACCGGCAGGATGCGGACGATGGGCGGCCGAGGTCCGGCGGCGGCGGCGGAGGGCGCGGCGGAAACCGGGGCCGCCGGCTTCTGCTTGCGGTTTCCGGAGGACTGGCGGGAGGGCTTGGAGGATTTCGATGCCATGGCGCGGCCCTCATCTCATGGATTGCAGGGCGCGCAGCAATTCGCGCTCGGCTTCCGAGCGTTCGTCGTCCTCGGCCTCGGCGCTGGCGGCGGCGGCGGCGATGGCTGCCTGCTGGGCGGCGCGGGCTCCGGCGCCGCTCCGCGCCGGGGCCGGAGAGGCCGCCGCCAGTCCCGGCGCGCTGGCCGCCGCCCCGGCGCGGCCGTCGGGACGACCGTCGGGACGGGCGTTGCGCACCGCGTTTTCCAGGCGGTTGGCCATGGTGTCGGCGCGCTCGATCATGAAGGCGAGATCGTCGCGCAGCGACTGGGCCTTCTCCACCCGTTCCTGCAAGGTCTGGCCGGCTTCCTCCGCCGCCTTGCGCAGCTTGGGGATCGAGGATTCCGCCCGGACCGTGGCCTCGTTGAAATTGGTGATGGTCCGGGCCAGGTCGTCGCGGTTCTTGCGCAGGGACGACAGCCGCGAGTTCAGCATCACCGCATAGCCGATGGTGGCGATCAGCAGCAGCGAAACCACGATGTCGAGGGCGACCTTCCAATCCACGGTTCAGCTTCCCTTCGTCTTGTCGCGCCGGCTGGTGTCGTCGACCTGGATGGCGATGTGCTGGCCCTTGCGTCCCATGCGGCCGCGAAACAGGGCAATGTCGCCGCAGCGCATGTCGATATGGGAATCCGGCGTGGCGTTCAGCGTCAGCTTCGACCCCGGCTTCCAGGCCAGGACCTCGCGCAGGTTCATCACCTGCTCGTCCAGCACCGCCTCCAGTTCCACCTCGGTCATCCACAGCTCTTCGGCCAGGTGGGTTTCCCAGATGGAGTCGCGGCCGAATTTTTCGCCCATGAACATCTGAAGCAGCAACTCGCGCACCGGCTCCAGGGTGGCGTAGGGCAGCAACAGTTCGAGGCGGCCGCCGCGATCTTCCATGTCGATGCGCAGCTTGGCGACGATGGCGGCGTTGCTGGGGCGGGAAATGGTGGCGAAGCGCGGATTGGTCTCCAGCCGGTCGAAGCGGAAGGTGACCGGGCTGAGCGGATCGAAGGCGGCCGACAGGTCCGACAGCACCACATGCACCATGCGCTCGACCAGATTGCGTTCGATGGTGGTGTAGGGACGGCCCTCGATGCGCATGGCCGCGGTGCCGCGCCGGCCGCCCAGCAGCACGTCGACGATGGAATAGATCAGCGAGGAATCGACGGTCAGCAGCCCGAAATTATCCCATTCCTCGGCCTTGAACACCGCCAGCATGGCCGGCAGCGGAATCGAGTTCAGGTAGTCGCCGAAACGCAGGCTGAGGATGTTGTCCAGCGACACTTCCACGTTGTCCGACGTGAAATTGCGCATGGAGGTCGACATCATGCGCACCAGACGGTCGAACACCACCTCCAGCATGGGAAGGCGTTCGTAGGAGACCAGGGCGCTGTTGAGAATGGCCTGGATGCCGGACTTGTCGCCGGAGCCGCCGCCGTCGTCGTCGAACCCCAGCAGCGAATCGATTTCGTCCTGGTTCAGAACGCGGGTGGCGTCCTTGGCGACGGCGGCCTGGGTTTCCGACGCGCCGGAATCGCCGGCGCCGAGCATGGCCTCCCATTCGGCGGCCATGGCGCCGCCGTCCTCGTCTCCGCCTCCGCCGCCTCCGCCCCCGCCATCGCCGTCGCCGGCCATGGCAGCCCATTCCTTCATGAGGGCTTCTTCGTCCTCGGCGCCTCTACCCTGGCCGCCTTCGTCTTCCATCGCCATTCCAGCGCTAGGGCCGGTCCGTCATTGGACCAGCATTTCCTTGAACAACACGTCGCTGACCTTGACCGGCTTGACCGCCGCGTTGACGCGGGTCAGCAATTCCTCGCGCAGAAGATGCATGCCCGACGCACCCTGCAAATCCTCGATCCTGAGCTCGCGCAGATAGACCTGGAAGTTGTCGACGATGCGCGGCAGCATCTGCTCGACCCGAGGCTGGTCGGTGATCGCCTCCAGTTCCAGCGCCACCCGCAGCTTGAGGAAGGCCTGCTTGCGGCCGGTGGTCTGAAGATTGACCAGCATCTCGGGCAGATCCATGAAGGCGGCCGCCTGCACCGCCTTGGGCGGCGGCGGCGCGGCGGCCTCCTTGGGGGCCTCTTCGACCTTGTCGCCCAGGAACTTGTCCAGGATGCCGGAGAAATAGACCCCGGCGCCGCCGCCCGCCAGCAGCAGAATCGGCAGCACGATGATCAGGATCTTCTTGATCGGCAGCTTTTTCTTCGGCGACTCCGATGAGTCTTCCGAGCCTTCGCCTTCTTCGAAATCTTCTTCCAGGTCTTCGGCCATGGCCCTCATCCGAACGGTCGGCGCGCCGGCCCGACCGGACCTGCGCCTGTTCACCCTAGAAACTAGCCCCCGGCGGTTAACATAAGGTTGCCACCCCATAAAAGAGTGGACCCCGGCCAGCCCGCCGGACGCCACGATAGCAATCCTCCGCCCCGCCCGGCAATAACTGCCCGGCAAGGACGCCCGCCTCGCCGCCCGGCGGGCCCCCCATTCCAGCATTTCCGCCATATCCAGCAATTGGCACGCCCCATGCATTGAGGATGGCGAACCGTTTTGCCAGCGAGCAGACCCATGCAGAACACCTCGTACATCGCCCTTTCCCGCCAGGCCGCCTTGCAGCGCCAGCTGGACGTGGTCGCCAACAACATGGCGAACGCCAACACCACCGGCTTCAAGAGCGAGCAGATGATGTTCCGGGAATTCCTGGTCCCGACCCGCTCCAGCCAGCGCGCCATCGGCGGCAAGCTCTCGTTCGTCCAGGACGTCGGCGTGCTGCGCGACACCCGCGAGGGGCCGCTGACCAAGACCGACAATCCCCTGGATTTCGCCATCCACGGCGACGGCTATTTCCAGATCGAGACCGAGGCCGGCATGCGCTATTCCCGCAGCGGCCATTTCCGCATGGACCAGACCGGCATGCTGGTCAATTCCCAGGGGTTTGCGGTGATGGACGACCGCGACCAGCCCATCATCTTCGCCCCCAACGAAACCCGCATCGAGGTTTCCGAGGACGGCACCGTCTCCACCGAGAACGGCCGCGTCGCGCGCCTCAAGGTGGTCAAGTTCAGCAACGATCAGGAATTGCGCAACGCCGGCGACACCCTGTTCGAGACCACCTTGGAGCCGGAGGTGGTGGCCCGCCCCGCCATCGTCCAGGGGATGATCGAGGAATCCAACGTCCAGCCGGTGGTCGAGATGACCCGGATGACGCAGATCCTGAGGGAATACCAGGGTGTCCAGAAGATGCTGGACACCGAGCACGAACGCACCATGAAGGCCATGCAGGCCCTGTCGGGCGCCCGGCCCGCCTGACCGGAATCATAGGGGAAGAGGAACACGCCATGCGCTCGCTCAATATCGCCGCCACCGGCATGCTGGCCCAGCAGACCAACGTCGAGGTCATTTCCAACAACATCGCCAACATGAACACCACGGCGTTCACCAGGCGGCGTCCGGAATTCGCCGACCTTCTGTACCAGAACCTGCGCCGCGTCGGCTCGCAATCGTCCGATACCGGCACCATCGTGCCGACCGGCGTGCAGCTTGGCCTCGGCGTCAAGACCACCGCCGTCTACCGCATCACCGAGCAGGGCAGCGTCCAAAGCACCGACAACTCGCTGGACATGGCGATCCAGGGCAAGGGCTACTTCCGGGTCCTGCTGCCGTCGGGCGAAACCGCCTATACCCGCGACGGCTCGTTCCAGCTGTCGCCCGAAGGCAACATCGTCACCCACGAAGGCTATCTGGTGCAGCCGCAGATCACCATTCCGCCGGACGCGGTCGGCATCACCGTCGACGCCACCGGCCAGGTCATCGTCAAGCAGGACGGCCAGGTGCAAAGCCAGGTCAAGGGCCAGCTGACGCTGGCCACCTTCGCCAACGACGCCGGCCTGGAAGCGCGCGGCAACAACCTGTTCATGGAAACCCCGGCCTCGGGCCAGCCTTCGACCCAGCCCCCCGGCAAGCCCGGCTTCGGCACCTTGTTGCAGGGCTTCCTGGAGACCTCCAACGTCAACGTGGTGGCCGAGGTCACCAACCTGATCGGCGCCCAGCGCGCCTACGAAATGAATTCGAAGGTCATCCAGGCCTCCGACGAAATGCTCTCCACCATCAACCAGATGAAGTAAGGAGACCGCCATGACCCGCCGCCTCGCCGCCTCCGTTCGCATCGCCGGCATCGCCCTCGCCGCCGCCCTGTCGCTCGGTGCCGCCGCCGCCGCCGCCGCCCTGTCGCTCGGTGCCGCCGCCGCCGCCGCCGCCGAGTTGCCCCCCCAGTTGAAGGCCAGCGTCGTCATCGACGCCGACATCATCCGCCTGGGCGACCTGTGGGAGAATATCGGCGACAAGGCCGAGGTGCCGCTGGCCAACGCGCCGCAGCCGGGCAAGCGCGTCACCCTGGAAACCCGCTGGCTGGCCGTGGTCGCCCAGTCCCATGGGCTCGACTGGCGCCCGGCCACCCCGTTCGAGCGTTCGGTGGTCGAACGTTCCGGCCAGACCGTTGACTTCCGCTCGGTCGAGACCGAACTGCGCGAGGCGCTGCGCCTGGAAGGCGCGCCCAACAACAGCACGGTCGAAATCACCAACCGCGCCGCCATGCACATCGTCATCCCCAGCAATGTCACTCCGACCGTCGGAATCCGCGACGTGTTCTACGACCGCCGCATGAACCGCTTCTCGGCCATGGTCGAGGTTCCGGCCGGCGCTCCCAACGCCACCCGGGTCAAGGTCGCCGGCAACGTCTTCGCCTCGGTCAGCATTCCGGTCCTGGCGCGCCCCATGGGACGCGGCGACACCATCACCGAAGCCGATATCCAGTGGGTGGACGTGCGCGACGAGGTCATCCGCCGCGACATCATCACCACCGCCCGCCAGCTGATCGGCCAGGAGCCGCGCTACCAGCTGCGCTCCGGCGCCCCGGTCCGCACGGTCGAGGTGCAAAAGCCGGTGGCGGTCGCCAAGAACAGCTCGGTCACCATGATGGTGCGCAGCAAGTTCATGACCCTGACCGCCCAGGGCCGCGCCATCGAGGACGGCAGCATCGGCGACGTCATCCGCGTCACCAACGTCCAGAGCAAGCAGACCGTCGACGCCAAGGTCGAGGGACCGGGACAGGTGTCGGTGCTGCCGGGCGGCATGCGCGCCCTTGCGAACTGACGAGTAGATGGGAGTAACGATCATGTTCCGCCGCGAAGCCCTTCCCAAGACCCTGCGCGCCATCGCCGTCATCGCCGCCGTCTCCGAGCTTGCCGCCTGCAACATCCTGACCCGCATGTCGGAAGTCGGCTCCGGCCCCCAGATTTCCGATATTCAGAACCCGACCCAGCGGGCCGGCTACCAGCCCATCACCATGCCGATGCCGCAGCCGGTGGCGCCGCCGGCCAACGCCAACTCGCTGTGGCGGCCGGGCGCGAGGGCCTTCTTCAAGGACCAGCGCGCCAAGGACGTGGGCGACATCCTGACCGTTTCGGTGGCCATCAACGACAACGCCACCCTGACCAGCACCCTGACCAACACCCGCGCCGGCTCGGAATCGGCCGGCAGCGGCACCACCGGCAGCCCGGTGTCGCTGCTGGGCTTCGAGCAGAGCCTGAACAAGATCCTGCCCGAAAGCCTGAATCTGGCCAGCCTGGCCGACATCAAGTCCGCCTCCAGCGTGTCCAACACCGGCAAGACCGCCCGGACCGAGGCCATCAACGTCACCATGGCGGCCGTCATCACCCAGGTTCTGCCCAACGGCAACCTGGTGATCTCGGGCCGCCAGGAATTCCGG
Organism: Magnetospirillum sp. SS-4; assembly: GCF_902729425.1. GTDB lineage: Bacteria > Pseudomonadota > Alphaproteobacteria > Rhodospirillales > Magnetospirillaceae > Phaeospirillum. The sequence continues at coordinate 144,989 of NZ_CACVCH010000070.1, forward strand.
GTTCACTACGAGATGCGGGAATTGTCCATCCAGGGCATCATCCGGCCCGAGGACATCAGTTCGTCCAACAGCGTCGCCTCGGAAAAAATTGCCGAGGCCCGGGTCTATTACGGCGGACGCGGCATGGTCAGCGACGTCACCCAGCCGCGCTACGGCCAGCAGATCTTCGACATCATCTTCCCGTTCTGATACATCCCGCCCCTCTACAACGGAAAAGGCGCTTCCCGAGGGAAGCGCCTTTTCCGTTGGGCGGGGCCTGATGGCTCAGGCCGCCTTGTCCAGTTCGCGGACCACGGCCTCGCCCATGACGGTGGTCGAGACCTTGGCCTTGCCCGGCTGCATGATGTCGGCGGTGCGCAGGCCGCCCTTCAGCACCGCCTTGACCGCCGCCTCGATCAGGTCGGCCTCGGCCACCATGTCGAAGGAATAGCGCAGGCACATGGCGAAGCTCATGATGGTGGCCAGCGGATTGGCCATGTCCTTGCCGGCGATGTCGGGGGCCGAGCCGTGCACCGGCTCGTACAGCGCCTTGCGGCGCCCCTGGGCATCGGCGGCACCCAGCGAGGCGGACGGCAGCATGCCCAGCGAGCCGGTCAGCATGGCGGCGCAATCGGACAGGATGTCGCCGAACATGTTCTCGGTGACCATGACGTCGAACTGCTTGGGATTGCGCACCAGCTGCATGGCGGCGTTGTCCACGTACATGTGGCTGAGCTCCACGTCGGGGAACTCCTCCTTTTGCAGCTTGATCATCTCTTCCCGCCACAAGACGGTGCATTCCAGCACGTTGGCCTTGTCCACCGAACAGACGCGCTTGTTGCGCTTCCTGGCCAGCTCGAAGGCGACGCGGCCGATGCGGACGATTTCCGGCGTGGTGTAGACCAGGGTGTTGAAGCCCTTGCGGCTGCCGTCGGGCAGGGTCTCGATGCCGCGCGGCTCGCCGAAATAAAGGCCGCCGGTCAGCTCGCGCAGGATCATGATGTCCAGGCCGGCGACCACGTCGTGCTTCAGGGTCGAGGCGTCGGCCAGGGCGTCCAGCACGGTGGCGGGACGCAGATTGGCGAACAGGCCCATCTCCTTGCGGATCTTCAGCAAACCGCGTTCCGGCTTCTTGTCGAAGGGCAGGTCGTCCCACTTCGGGCCGCCCACCGCGCCCAGCAGCACGGCGTCGGATTCCATGGCCGCGGCCAGGGTGGCGTCGGAGAGCGGCGTGCCGTGAACGTCGTAGGACGAACCGCCGATCAGCCCCTCGGAGAGGTCGAACTCGATCTTCCGCTTCTTCGCCATCCAGTCGATGATCCGGCGCACCTGCGCCATGACCTCGACGCCGATGCCGTCACCGGGCAGAATCAGGAGCTTCCTGGCGGCCATGGTACTCTCCCACATTATCTATATCGGACGATCTAATGCCTAGCGCCGACCAGAGCCGGCGTCAACCCGCGTTCGGTAATGGACGCCATGCGTCACAACCAGGGCGTCGAGGTCCTGCGCTGGTCCTCGAACGCGGAGATCTTTTCCTCGCGCTGCAACGTCAGACCGATGTCGTCCAGGCCATTCAGCAGGCAATGCTTGCGGAACGGATCGACCTCGAAGCGGATCAGGCCGCCGTCGGGACCGGTGATGGTCTGCTTCTCCAGGTCGACGGTGACCACGGCGTTGGCGCCGCGCTCGGCGTCGTCGAGCAGCTTGTCCACCTGCTCTTGCGGCAGCACGATCGGCAGGATGCCGTTCTTGAAGCAGTTGTTGAAGAAGATATCGGCAAAGCTGGGGGCAATGATGCACCGGATGCCGAAATCGTTGATGGCCCAGGGCGCATGCTCACGCGACGAGCCGCAGCCGAAATTGGCGCCGGCCACCAGGATCCTGGCGGCGCGGTAGGCCGGCCGGTTCAGCACGAACTCGGCGACTTCCTTGCCGTCCGGGGTATAGCGCATCTCGTCGAACAGATTCTTGCCAAGACCGGTGCGCTTGATGGTCTTCAGGAACTGCTTGGGAATGATCATGTCGGTATCGACGTTGATCATGGACAGCGGCGCCGCGACGCCGGTGAGAACGGTGAACTTTTCCATGGTCAGGCGGTTCCCATTTGCTCGGCGACCCGTCGGACGCCGGAGATAAAGACGTTAAAGCTGGTCGAGGTGTTGTTGTCGAGAGACAAATGCGGCGCGATGGCCTGCGAGCCATTGCGCGGCTGATAGGTCGGCGCCAGATCGATCAGCTTATTCTTGGACTTCTCAATGTGATCGGGGTTGCGGAATAGCTTCTTTGCCTGAAGCTTGGCGCAATCCTTCGCCAGACCAGCGTGTTCGACGGCCCGAAGATCCCCCAGGAACCACGCCTCCAATTCCTGGCAGACAATCCGGACAAGGGATTGCGGTCGCCCGCTGGCCGTGCATGTTTCCACAAGCCGGCTTTTTAATGCAACGCAATCACCACCGTCATTGTCCCGAACGATGACAAAGCGGGCTCGTGGGTTCTTCCAGGCTCGCAACTTTCTGGGAAAAGATCTTTCAAGATCGCCCTTGCCCGAATGAGGAATAATCTTGAAAGCCAGACCGTCCGGCAGAAGGCGGGGCAGGATGGCTTTCAGAGTGTTCTCCATCGAGGCTTCTTCCACCATGAAGACCAGTTCGGGTCCCATCATGGATCAACCTTCCCGAACAGTTTCTGTGCCCACAGACGGCCGGGTAGATCCCCCTCGCGGACCAGTGCCTCAAGCTGCGGGTCATCGGAGGCACGGGCGATGGCGCTAAAGCCATCCCTCTTCTCCAGCCAGAAGATAGAGTCCAGGGAAACGGCATCCAGGAAGTCGGGAGAGTGGGTTGAAACGACAACCTGCCCACCACGCCGCGCATAATCCTGAAATTCCTCAGCCAGTTCGCCCAGCAGCGAGTAATAGAGTTGGTTCTCCGGTTCCTCGACGCACAGCAGCGGATGGGGTGTGGGGTCGTGCAGCAGGACCAGATAGGCAAACATCTTGATGGTACCGTCTGAAACAAAGCGCGAGACGAACGGATCCTTGAAGGTTCCGTCCTGGAAACGCAGGACGATGCGGCCATCCGCCGTTGGAACAGCCTCGACCTTGGCGACACCGGGAACCCGCCGGGTCATTTTGTCCAGAACCTGCTGGAACAGTTTCGGATGACTTTCATAGAGGTACTGGGTCACCAGCGGCAGATTGTCACCGTCGGCGGACAGATGCTCGGCATAGCCGGCATCTTTGGCTCCCCGAGCCGCGTTGATGTGAAAGTCCGATAGGTGCCAGTTCTCGATCAGGGAACGCACCGCACGAGCCGCCTTGAAACGCTGGAACTGCCCCAGCCCTTTGAGTGCCAGAATGTCAGGCGAGTCCAGGGTCTGATCCTCGCGAGTCAGATCCTCGTCAGGCTTATTGAAATTCTCTTCGTTGGAGATGGCGTAGCCCTGCCCGGAAGAGAACTGTAGGAAGTGAAACGGCTTGCCCTGGGGGCCGCGCTTATAGCGGAGAATCTCCTTCACCACCACCGGTTGGCTGTTGGGGGCTTTGCCGATCTCCACCAGATAGGTCACCAGCCGCTCTCGGTCGAGCAACTGCATACGAAACTTCAACTCGATCAGGATGGTCTGGTCGGCACAGCCGCGCGACACCACCTCGTTGAAGCCGCCCCTCTTTTGCAGGGCTTGCCGGACATTGTTGCGCAGGGCATCGCCCAGAAAACCGAAAAGCTGAAAAAAAGTGCTTTTGCCAGCTCCATTGGCGCCGACCAAAACCATGAACTGCGGGACGTTGTCGATGGACACGTCCCGCAGCACCTTGAAGTTCTTGACCTTGATGGACACAAGGCGCATCGGAACGGCTCCTCAGAGGCTCCGAACGTCGGTGAGCCTGCCGGTGACCGCCGCCGCCGCCGCCATGGCGGGGCTGACCAGGTGGGTGCGGCCGCCGCGTCCCTGGCGTCCCTCGAAATTGCGGTTCGAGGTCGAGGCCGAGCGCTGGCCGGGCTTCAACTGGTCGGCGTTCATGGCCAGGCACATGGAACAGCCGGGCTCGCGCCATTCGGCGCCGGCCTCGATGAACACCTTGTCCAGTCCCTCGGCCTCGGCCTGCTCCTTGACCAGGCCGGAGCCGGGCACGATCAGCGCCTGGACGCCGGCGGCGACCTTGCGGCCCTTGAACACTTCGGCGGCGGCGCGGAAATCCTCGATGCGGCCGTTGGTGCACGACCCGATGAACACCACGTCGATGGCGATGTCGGTGGCCTTCTGGCCGGCGACGAGTCCCATGTAGTCCAGCGAGCGCTGCACCGCCTTCTTCTTGGCCTCGTCCTTGATGTCGGCCGGGTCAGGCACGGCGCCGGTGATCGGAATCACGTCCTCGGGGCTGGTGCCCCAGGTGATCTGCGGCACCAGGGCGCCAGCGTCCAGCTCGATCTCGACGTCGAAATGGGCGCCGTCGTCGGTGTGCAGCGTCTTCCAGTAATTGACGGCAGCCTCGAAGGCTGCCCCCTTGGGAGCGCGCGGCTTGCCGGCGATATAGGCGAAGGTCTTGTCGTCAGGCGCGATCAGGCCGGCGCGGGCGCCGGCCTCGATGGTCATGTTGCAGACCGTCATGCGGCCTTCCATGGACAGATCGCGGATGGCCTCGCCGGCGTATTCCACCACGTAGCCGGTGCCGCCGGCGGTGCCGATCCTGCCGATGATGGCCAGCACGATGTCCTTGGCGGTGATGCCGGCCGGGGCCTTGCCCTTGACCGTGATGCGCATGTTCTTGGCCGGCTTCTGCACCAGGGTCTGGGTGGCCAGCACATGCTCGACCTCCGAGGTGCCGATGCCGAAGGCCAGCGAGCCGAAGGCGCCGTGGGTCGAGGTATGGGAATCGCCGCAGACGATGGTGGTTCCGGGCAGGGTGAAGCCCTGTTCCGGACCGATGATGTGGACCACGCCCTGGCGGATGTCGTCCATGCCGAAATACTCGACGCCGAACTTCCGCGCGTTGGCCTCCAGGGTCTCGACCTGCACCCGGCTTTCCAGGTTCTCGATCCCCTTGGACCGGTCGGTGGTCGGCACGTTGTGGTCGGCCACCGCCAGGGTCATCTCGGGGTGGCGCACCTTGCGGCCGGCCATCTCCAGCCCCTCGAAGGCCTGCGGACTGGTCACTTCGTGAACCAGATGGCGGTCGATATAGATCAGGCAGGTGCCGTCATCCTGGACGTCAACCAGATGAGCGTCCCAGATCTTGTCGAACAACGTGCGGGGCTTGGCCATGTCGAATCCCTAAATGCGGCGTGTTCAGCCTCGAATCTTGGGATGTATCCATCCCTTGGCAAGAGGCCTTCAACAACCCGTCGATTCCCCGGAACCGGCTCCGCCCAAAGGCGGAACCGGTGCGAGGGGCAGTCCGAGGCGAAGGAGGATTATTCCTTGGCCTTCGCCTTGGCGGCGGCGGCATCGGCGCGCTCGGCGGCGGTGACCTTGCCGGAATGGCCGGTGGTCTGCTCGGCGATGCGGGCCGACTTGCCGCGACGGTCGCGCAGATAGTACAGCTTGGCGCGACGCACATCGCCGCGGCGGACCACGTCGATGGAGGCGATGTTGGGGGAGTACAGCGGGAAGATGCGCTCGACACCCTCGCCATACGAAATCTTGCGCACCACGAAGGACGAATTCAGTCCGTCGTTCTTGCGGGCGATGCAGACGCCCTCATAGGCCTGGACGCGCTCGCGATTCCCTTCGATGACCTTCACGTTCACCCGAACGGTATCGCCCGGAGCGAAGCTGGGAACGCCGCGAACGGCGGTCAGCTTGTCGATCTGCTCCTTTTCGAGCTGCTCAATGATATTCACCATGGCTCAACCCTCGCTTACTTTAGAGGCTGCGACATACCGATCCCACAGATCGGGCCGGCGCAGCCGGGTTATCTCCTCCGCCTGACGCTTGCGCCAGGCCCTGATCTTCTCGTGGTGACCGGACAGCAGAACCTCCGGCACCGACCGCCCTTCCCATGTCTGGGGGCGGGTATAATGGGGATATTCAAGCAATCCCCATTCGAAGCTCTCTTCCGCCAGCGATTCCTGCTTGCCGACCACGCCGGGAAGCAATCGCACGATGGCGTCCAACATCAGAAGCGCCGCCGGTTCCCCGCCCGACAGGACGAAATCGCCGGCACTGACCTCCAGGGCTCCGTGGGCCTCCAGCACCCGCTGGTCGACTCCCTCGAAGCGCCCGCACAACACCCTGACGCCCGGCCCTTCGGCCAGATCGCGGACCAGAGCCTGATCCAGCCTGCGCCCGCGCGGCGTCATGTACACCAGCGGCCCGATCGCCCCGGCGCCGCGAATGGCGGCGTCCAGAACGTCCGGGCGCATCACCATGCCGGCCCCGCCGCCGAAGGGCGAATCGTCCACGTTGCGGTGCCTGTCCGTGGCGAAGCCCCGGATGTCCACCGCCTCGATGGACCATATCCCGTCCTCCAGCGCCCGGCCCGCCAGCGACAACCCCAGCGGCCCGGGAAACATCTCGGGGAAGAGGGTCAGCATCAAGGCCCGCCAGGGCTGCCTAACCGTCTCGTCCACCCGGGACCTCGCTTCCCTCGTCTTGCTCGTCCGCGACGTAGAGCGGCGGAACGACCACCAGCCTGCGCCCCGGCACATCCACCTCCGGCACCGCCGCCTTGGTGAAGGGGACCATCAGGTTCCCCCTCTCGGCCAGCGCGATGTCCAGCACGTCGCCGGCACCGAAATCGTGCACCATCGCCACGGTGCCGAGCCTCCGGCCGTCGGTTCCCTCCACCGCCATCCCGATCAGATCGGAGTAGAGGAACTCGTCCTCCCCGGTCCTCGGCAGACGCTCGCGGGAGACCCAGAGCTTGGTCCCCCTCAGCGCCTCGGCGGCATCGCGATCCCCGATCCCGTCCAGGGCGGCGATGACGACGCCCTTGGCCTCGCCCGTCACCTTGAGCCGGATCTTGCGGCTACCGGTCTCGTCCTCCACCGGGGAATAGTAGCCGATATCGGTCGGCACCTCGGTGAAGCTCTTGACCTTGACCGCGCCGCGAACCCCGTGCACGCCGACCACGACACCGACGCACACCCGGTCCGACATGGGAGACTATTCCGCGCTGGCGGCGGCAGCGGCAGCGGCGGCGGCGCGATCAGCCTCGTCCTTGGCGCGCTGCTGGGCCTTGGCCTTGGGCTGCGGCTTCTTGGTCTGCTCGGGCTGGGCGACCTTGGCCACCAGGCCGCGATCGGCGAAGAAGCGGACCAGACGGTCGGTGGGCTGGGCGCCGACCGACAGCCAATGCTTCACGCGCTCGTCGTCCAGGGTCCAGCGCTGGCCGGACTCGACGGCGACCATCGGGTTGTAGGTCCCCACCTTCTCGATGAAGCGGCCGTCACGCGGGCTGCGCGCATCGGCGACGACGATCTTGTAGAAGGGGCGCTTCTTGGCGCCACCGCGGGAGAGACGAATCTTCAGAGCCATTCTTCGGTCTTCCTCTGTGCGAAATTACCCTCGGGCTAGCGCCCGAACCTCATGTTGGGGGGCAGCAATCCGCCAATGCCGTGACGCATCAGCCCCTTCTGCCCCATCTTGCCGACCTTCTTCATCATGTCGGCCATCTGCTGGTACTGCTTGAGCAGCTTGTTGACGTCCTGCACGCTCATGCCCGAACCGGCGGCGATGCGCTTCTTGCGCGACGCCTTGATCAGGTCGGGATTCCTGCGCTCGGCGGGAGTCATGGAGGAGATGATGGCCTCCTGGCGGGCCACCATCTTGTTGTCGATGTTGGCGTCCTTGAGCTGGCCGGCCATCTTGCCCATGCCGGGCAGCATGCCGAGGATGCCCTTCAGGTCGCCCATCTTGCGGACCTGGGCGAATTGCTTGCGCATGTCGTCCAGGTCGAACTTGCCCTTCTCGATGCGCTTGGCGAGCCGCTCCGCCTCTTCCTGGTCGAGGGTCTCCATGGCCTTCTCGACCAGGCCGACCACGTCGCCCATGCCGAGAATGCGCCCGGCGATCCGGTCCGGGTGGAAGACTTCCAGCGCGTCCAGTTTTTCGCCGGCGCCGAGAAACTTGATGGGCCGGCCGGTGACCGAGCGCATGGACAGCGCGGCGCCGCCCCTGGCGTCGCCGTCGATGCGGGTCAGCACGATACCGGTGACGCCGACCTTCTCGTTGAATTCGCGGGCCAGGGTGACGGCGTCCTGGCCGGTCATGGCATCGGTGACCAGCAGGGTCTCGGTCGGCTTGACCGCGTCCCTGACGTTGGCGACCTCGGCCATCAGTTCCTGGTCGATGTGCAGGCGGCCGGCGGTGTCGAGGATGACGACGTCGTAGCCTTCCTTGCGGCCGACGCCCAGCGCCCGCTTCGAGATCGCCACCGGCATCTCGCCCATGACGATGGGAAGCGAGCCCACCTCGGCCTGGCCGGCGAGAATCTGCAATTGCTGCTGGGCGGCGGGACGGTAGACGTCCAGCGAGGCCAGCAGGACCTTCTTCTTCTCGCGCTTCAGCTTGAAGGCGATCTTGGCCGAGGTGGTGGTCTTGCCCGAGCCCTGAAGGCCGACCATCAGGATGACCACCGGCGGCACGGCGCTGAGGTTGAGTTCGGTGCCCTTGGCGCCCAGGGTGGCGATCAGTTCGTCATGGACGATCTTGACCACCATCTGTCCGGGGGTGACCGACTTGATCACCTCCTGGCCGATTGCGCGGGACCTGACCCGGCCGATGAAATCCTTGACCACCGGCAAGGCGACGTCGGCCTCCAACAGCGCGACGCGGACTTCGCGCAGGGCCTCGGTGACGTCGGCCTCGGTCAGCGCGCCGCGCCCCGTCAGACGTTCGAACACCTTGCCGAGCTTGGAACTCAAACCCTCGAACATGCGAAACCGTCACCCATAAGCATCATCACGCCGGTGCGCGTAAGGTCGCGGACCGGCGGGCCTCCGTGGAGGCGGTGGTCTCCAGATCACTGAAGAGGCTGGGGTTGTATCCCTCTCCACCGCCGGAGTCAACGAAATTGAAGGCTGGAGCCGGCGCGGACAGGCGGGACGGCCGGGACAAACCCAAGGAATGATTGCCAGCGGCCGGCCCAGCCCTTACAAATCATGACCCCCCCCGCCTTAGCTCTGGGAGAACCGACGTGCCCCTGCTGATTGACCTGAAGCCCGGCGAGAAAGTAATCATCAACGGCGCGGTCGTCGAAAATGCCGGCCATTCGACGAAGCTTCGGGTTCTTAACGATTCGAACATCCTGCGCGAGAAAGACATCGTCGCGGATGGAGACAACATCACCCCGGCAGGGCGGGTGTATTTCTTTATTCAGAACGCCTACATATTCCCAGGAAGCCGCGACAAATATGTAGAGCTTTTCATGCGCTGCCTGGATGATTATGTAACATCCTGCGCCAGCGCCGCCCCGCTGGGCGAGGAATTGCGCGCGGCCGTCATCAGCGAGGAGTACTACAAGGCGTTGAAGCTGGCCCGCAAGCTGCTGAAGCACGAATCGCAGGTCCTGGACCTCTACAACCGTGCCGCCGCGGCAGCCCCCGCCGAAGCCGAATCCGAAGCCGAAACCGGTCAGGACTGAACGAAGCGGTCGGCGAAGGCCTGGCGCAGCCCGGCCAGCGCCCCGGCCCAGTCCCCGGGAGCCGGCTGGCGAAACAGGCGAAGACTGGGATACCAGGGGCTGTCGTCGCGGCCCAGCATCCACAGGAAGGCGCCGCAGGGATCGGGCAGCGGCACCCAGACCGGCTTGCCCAGCGCCCCGGCCAGATGGGCCACGGCGGTATCGGCGGAAATCACCAGATCCATGGCCATGATGGCGGCGGCGGTGTCGGCGAAGTCGGCGAGACGCGGCCCCAGGTCGGTCATCCGTCCGAAATCGAACAGATCCGAGGCGGTGGCGGCGGCGTCGCCCTTTTGCAGGGAGAACAGCCGTGCTCCCGGCAGGCCGGTCAGATCGTGGGGGGCGAAGCTGCGCCCGCCATTGTCGCGTCTGGTGTTGCTGCCGCTCCACGCCAGCCCCACCCTTATTCCCGGCGCGGCGGCGACATCGGCGAAATCGCCGGCGCCGGCGGGAACGCCCAGATAGGGAACCCGGGCGGGAATGGTGTCCAGCGTCAGCCCCAGCCGCAGCGGCAGCGACATCAGCGCCACATGGAGGTCGCAGGCGGGCGGCGGCGCGGCCTGCCCCTCGACCACCGCGATGCGCGAATCAAGGGTGGAGAACAGCCGCCCCAGGCCGGTCCGGCATTCCAGCGTCACCTCGCCCCCCAGGTCGGCCAGCATCGGCACCAGCCGGCACATTTGCAGGGCGTCGCCGAATCCCTGCTCGGAATGAACCAGGATGGAACGGCCGGCCAGGGACTCGCCCCGCCAGGGAGCCGAGGCGAAGCGGCGGACGAACGGCTTGAAATGGGGGGTGCGCCAGCGCCATTCGTATTCCCGCCAGCCCTCGGCGAAATCGCCGCCGGTCAGTTTGACCAGGGCGAGGTTCCAGTGCAGGTCGGCCTCGTCGGGAGCGATTTCCAGGGCGGCGCGCAAGGTGGCCTCGGCCTCGGCCAGCCGCCCCCTCTCCCGCTGCACCGCCGCCAGGTTGATGAAGGCGTCCAGGTAGCGGGGATCATGATGGAGGGCGCGCAGATAGGCCGCCTCCGCCTCGTCCAGCCGCAGCAGGGCGCGAAGCGCATTGCCCAGGCTGAACTGCTTGACGGCGCCGTCGGCGATGGCGATGGCGCGGCGATAGCGCTCGGCGGCGTCGGCGTGATCGCCCATGGCGGCGAAGGCGTTGCCCATGTTGAACCAGGCCAGGGCGTTGTCCGGCTCCAGCAGGGTGGCCTTGACATAGGCCTCCACCGCCTCGCCCGGCGAATCGAGCCCCAGCAGGGCGTTGCCGAAATTGACGTGGGCATCGGCCATGTGCGGCGCGATCATGATGGCCTTGACCGCCATGTCGGCCGCCTCGGCATGACGGCCGGCCAGTTCCAGGGCGCCGGACAGGTTGATGTGGGCCTCGGCCGACCCGGGATGCAAGGTGATGGCCTTCTGGAACGAATCGATGGCCTCGCCGACCCGGTCGAGCGATTGCAGGGCGTTGCCCAGGTTGAGGTAGGACATGAACCAGTCGGGCTGCCGCTCGACGGCCGATGCCGCCAGCGCGGCGGCGGTGGCGCCGTCGCCGGCGGTCAGCGCCAGCACGCTCATCAGGTTGAGGGCGTCCAGGTTGGCGGGATCGTGCGCCAGCACCTGACGATAGTGGCGCACGGCGTCGCCCAGCCGGCCGGCCCGCTGGCACTCGATCCCCAGCCGCAATTCCTCGTCGATATCCATCCGATCCGTTACCTCAGGAAGTTCAGCAGGCTCAGACTCTGGACCTTGGCCAGGACCTGATAACTGGCTTGAAGGGCGTTGTATTCGCTGTTGAACAGAACCGCCGCCTCCAGCGGATCGCTGCCTTCAAGCTCCTGTATCCGGGTGCTGAGGAATCCCTTGAAGGCGAGGTGCTTGGTGTTCTTGCTGTTGATGACTTCCTGGACGAAGCCGACGTCTTGCTGAATCGCCATGACGTCGCCCCGGATTTCCTCGCCATAGGGCGGCGTTCCCGATTGCGGCGATTCGAGGGCGTCGCGCAGCAGATACATGGCCTCGTCGATGCGGTTCTGATTCTGGTCCAGGCCGCCGGCGGTCCCGAACGCCCCCTGGGCGATGATGCCCAGCGCGCGGATCGCCTTCTCGATGCCGGGCGACGAGGCGTAGATGCCCACGTTCACCGCCCGCTCGCGATCGATGTAGTGCTGGACCTGCTGGGTGTCGCCCTTGTACCACGACGACGCCGACACCTCGGCGGTGGTCACGGTCTCGGTGGTCAGCTGGACACTTTCGACCTCCAGATAGTCGCCGTTGTTGGCGGTGACCTTGTAGACGCCGTCATTGACGCCGCTGGTGCTGGACAGGGTGAATATCTGCCCCACCGGCGGATGCGGATTGCCCGAACCGTCAAGGAACGAATTGGCGCCGTTGCTGGCGGTGATGCGCTCGCCGGTGGTGCCGCTGGGGCTGAAGGTCAGGGTGCCGTAGCCGGTGGCGGCGCTGCCGGCGGTGGCGGTGATCGAGGTGTTCAGAACCGCGTCGCTGCTGTCGGTGTCGTAGGTGAGGGTGACGTCGGAACGCCCGGTCTGCGGCAGGAACTTGCTGATGCGCAGCGCGTCGGCGTTGATCACGAACGAAACCGTGCTGGCGGTGGGGGCGGGAGCGGCGGCGACGGTGAAGGTGCCGTTATGGGCGTCCGACCCGCCGATGGAGATGGTGTCGCCGGCGACGAAGGCCAGATCGTTGCCGGCGGTGGTGATGGTCACCGTGGTCAGGCCGGTGGCCGCCGAGGCGCTGGTGGTCATGGTGATGGCGCCGCTGGTCAGGGGAATGGCGGCGCCGCCGTTCTGCGTCAGGGTCAGCGGCGTGCTGGCGGCGGTCTGGGTGATGGTCTCGGATTTGGCCTGGTCGGTGTCGACGGCGATCTCGACCACGCCGTCGGTATTGCTGACCACCTTGAAGGCGCCGTCCCAACTGGTGGAGCCGTTGATGGTGAACGTGGTGCCGGCGGTCATGTTGGCCAGGGAATTGGCGGTGGCCGGCGTGATGGTCATGTTGCCGTTGGGGGCGAAGGCGAAGGTCAGCGCGCCGGTGTCGGCGCCGCTGGTCAGGTCGGTGGGGGTGGAACCGTAGCTGATGGTGGTGGCGGTGGCGGTGGTGCCCTCGGCCAGCGGGGTTCCGGCCACGTTGGTGGCGGCGTGGCTGCGGACCTGATAGGTGGCGTTGTTGGAGATGCTGCCGGTGATGGTGACGGCGGTGCCGCTGGCGAAGGGCGTCAGGCTGTCGGCGTCGGCGGCCCGGATGGTCCCCGTGGTGGCGTTGAGGATCAGGCTGGTGGACGCCTCCTTGGTCAGGGTGGTCTCCAGCAACTGGGCCGAACGGGTGGTGGCCCAGGTGCGGTTGCTGCCGTCGTAGATGGCCTGGAACCCGTCCTTGGTGGTGGCGGGAAGCTCCATGGGCTCCCGGCTCAGCTTGCCGCCGGAAAACAGGTACTGGCCGTTGACGCTTTCCGACAGGTAGGAATGCAGGTCCAGCATGGTCTCCCAGGCGAAGGTCTGAATCTGCTCGACGCTGCTCCGGGTGGTGGTGTCCCCCTGGTTGAACGAGGTCAGGGCGTTCTTGAAGTTCTTGATGGAGCTCTCGATGCCGGTCATCGACGCCATCACCGCGCTCAGCTTGGTCTCGACCACCTTGTTGCTGTCGATATAGGTGTTCGACGCCGCCACCTGGGCCTCGAAGGTCAGCAAGATGTTGGTTTCGCGGTGGATGCCGGCGTAGGAGGGCGACTTCAGGCCGCTGACGCTTTGGGCCTGGGCATCGTTCATCCTGGTCTGGATGTCGAACATCCGGGTGATGAACGAGGTGTTGGCGCCGAGTGTGCCGATGCGTGTCATGACCGGCCCTCCCTACTGAATGATGTTGACCAGGGTGTCCAGCATCTGCTGAAGGGTCGAGATCACCTTCGCCGAGGCCGAATAGGCCTGCTGGAAATTTATCATGTTGGCGACCTCTTCGTCGAGGTTCACCCCGCTGAACGAGGTATGCTGGTTGTTCAGCGCGGTGCTGAGGGTCTTCTGGTAGGCCAGTTGATCCTTGGCGTGCGAGGCGTTGGTGGAAACCACCGAGATGCTGGCGGCGGCGTATTCGACGAAATTGTAGCTGCCGGCATAGATGTTGCCGGCCGACGCCATCTGCGACTTGGCCGCCATGGCGTTGGCGATGGCCATGGTGGTGGTGTTGTCGCCCTCGGACAGTGCGTATTGCTGAAGATCGGCGTTGTACTTCATGGCGCCGCGACTGATCAGCGACGGCGATCCCTGGATGTCGGTGCGGACGGAAAGGTTGCCGGCGGAGCGGCTGGACGAGGCCCGCAACCCCATCTCGGTGATGAAGCTGGTGGGTGGGGTGGCGTTGTCCTGGTCGGCGGCGACAAACAGTTCCTGGTCGTCGGTCTGGCGGATACGCAACCGATAGCCCGAGCCGTCGGGAACCACCGTCGCCTGGATCAGGTTGGCCTGCTGCATGCCGAGATAGGTCCCCAGATTGCTGGACCCGATGGCGCCGGCCTCCACCGACATGGTCAGCGGCGTGCCGCGGCTGTCCCACACCCGCAGCTTGAAGGCGTTGGGACCGGTCTGCACCACCTTGGCCTGGACCGAACCGCCGACATTGTTGATCTCGGCGGCGATGTCGTTGAGGTTGTCGGTGGTGGCCGAATCGATGGTGATGGGAAAGCCGGTGATGGTGCCGTAGGAATCGTAGATGGTGATGGTCGCGTCCGACGTCATGGTGACGGCGGCGGTGGACAGCGTCGACGATTCGTTGGTCTGGGTCTGCTTGTTGATGGCGGCGGCCATGGCCGCCAGGTTGGAGCCGGTGGGAATGCTGATGGCGTTGCCGATCTGCCCCGACGGGTCCAGCAGACGGATGGTCCGGGTCGTCGACAGGGTGAAGTCCTGGTGCAGGATGTTCGAATCGCTGATGGAATTCGGCACCGTCTTGGTGAACAGGTCGTTCAGGCCGAAGAAGTTGCTGAATCCGTCCACCGACTGGTCGGCGGTGCCGTCGCCATCGGCGTCGAAATTGATGGTGGCGTCCTCGGCGTTGCTGCCCTTGACCGACGAGACCTGATCGCGGAAGGCCAGGGACAGCGAGGAATGGCCGGTGTTGAGCTCGAACTTGCCGGTGGCGAAGGACGCGCTGGCCGAACTCAGGGTGCTGTTCTGGTAGGTCTGCGCCTGCATCCAGTTCTGGATCTTGGCGGCGACGTCGGTCAGCTTGACGCCCGGCGTCGCCGGAGTGTCCGAGATGTCCAGCGCGGTGGCGTTGCCGGCGGCGTCGTTGTAGGCGTTGCTCGCCATGATGGTCTTCAGCGTGGTGCTGGCCACCTCGGTACCGTTGGGATCGAAGATGGCGATGGTGACGTCGTCGTCGCCGCTCAGCCATATGGTCTGCGGATCGGCCACCAGGGCGGCGGGAATGCCGGCGTTGATGTCCGGGTTGTTGGGGTCCATGAACTGGCGGGTTCCGCTCATGGTGGAACGGGTGGTGGGATAGGTGGTGCCGCGATTGTGCACCTGATTGACCACGTCCTTCATCTTGGCGGCCAGTTCGTCGATCTGGGCCTGAAGGTTGGGCACGATCTTGTCGCGCAGGTCGATCAGGGCGCGCATCTCGCCACTGGTGAAGTCGCCGGTGATGTCCCTTAGCAGATCGTCGGTGGATACGGTGATGGAATTGAAGTTGCCGCCGGCCTTGGTCATCCAGGCGTCGGTGATGGTGGTGGCCACATGGGTCAGCTCGGCGGCGCCCTTGTCGACCAGGGTCTTGCCGCTCTTGGTGTAGACGCCGACGGAATTGTCGCCGCGCGGGAAGTACTGGATGTCCATGTACTTGGCCAACTCGGTCAGGGCGTTGTCGCGCTTGTCTTCCAGGTCGCCGACCTCGGAACCGATCGCCGAGGCGCGAACGATCTTCTGGTTGAGATCGAAGATATTGGCGATCTGCTCGTTGGCCAGCCCGATCACGGTCTGAAGGCCGCGATCGGCCTCGAGACGCAGGCTCTGGAGGCTTTCTGACATCTGGTCGAGCTGGTTGGCGGTATCCAGGCAGGTCTGCATGACCGCGGTCTGCATGGCCGGCGTGTTGATCTGGGCAGCCAGCGACTGGAACGACGATTGCAGCGTCTGCATCTGATGCGAGATCGAGTTGTTGTCGCCCACCTGGCCGAACAGGTCCATGACGCGGGGATAGTATTGGTTCAGCGTGTCCAGCATGCCCTGGGTCGAGGTCTGGCGGCGGATGTCCTGCAACAGACCCTCGTCCACCGAACGGATGATCTTGCCGGTCTGGACGCCGGCCCCCATGCCGTTGACGGTCACCGATTCCGGCGTCATCACCTTGCGGACATAGCCCTTGGTGTTGACGTTGACGACGTTCTGGGAAATGACGTCCAGCCCCTTCTGGCTGGTCAGGAGCCCCGAGAGCGCCGTGCTGAGACCGAGTGTGAGGCCCATGATATTCTCCCCGCCGTTCCGGCGTCAGAGCGACTTGTTGAACGAAATGGAAGACCCGGTCGCCGGCGGCGAATCGAAGGTGCCGGCGCGGCCATAGGTGCTGGTGGTGGTCGATTGCGCCTTGGACGTGGTGGCCAGGATGTCCATGACGCGCTGATAGGATTCGATCTCGGCCATCAGCCGCATGGCGTTGATCTCGACCTGTTCCTTGAGGCGCAGGCCGACGGCCAGCAATTCCTCGCGCTGCTCCGGCTCCAGGGTCTCGGCCAGTTCCGGACTGGTGATCATCGGCTGCATCGACTGCTCGTACAGCCGGGCCAGCGCCGATTTGTTCTCCAGCACCGCCTTGACGGTCTCCGGATCGTGGCTGGCCAGCGCCTCGTTCTCGATCTCCAGCAGCTCGCACAGATTGGTGCAGGCGAAGATGAGATCGTCGAAGGGAATGATGGGGCTGCGATCAACGGGGTTGTCGTGATCGCTGTCGTTCATCTGGGTCATGTCACTGCACCTCCTGGTGCTTCAGCAGCATTTTCTGGACGGCGGCGCCGATGCCGAAGCCGCCGCCCTTGGCGCTGGCGTCGATACTGCCGCGATTGGCGACCATCTTGCCGTACTCGTCGATCAGCAGGGACCGGAACATTCCCTCGGCGCTGCCGCCGCCGAACACGCCGTCGGTCTTGATGCCCTCGAACATGTGCTGGAACATCTGCGACACGAACTGGGCCTCGAACTGACGCCCGACCTTGGCGGCGGTGGCGGGGTTGACGGTCCCCGTCATGGGCGGCGGCTTGACGCTCATCTGCGCGGCGTCGAAGGACGGGATGGCGGAGATGCTCATCACATGACCTCCAGCTCGGCTTGCAGGGCGCCGGCGGCCTTGATGGCCTGCAAGATGGTGATCAGGTCGCGCGGACCAATGCCCAGGCTGTTCAGGCCTTCCACCAGTTCCTGCAACGTCACCTTCTGAGGCACCACCGCCAGCTTGTTGCCGGCGCCCTCGTCGACCTCGATGTCGGTGCGCTCGACGGTGGTGGTGGTGCCGGCGTCGGAGAACGGCGACGGCTGCGACACCTGCGGCGTCTCGGAGATGCGGATGGTGAGCTGGCCCTGGGCGATGGCGACGGTGCTGATGCGGACGTTCTCGCCCATGACGATGGTGCCCGACACCTCGTCGATGACGACCCGGGCCATCTGGTCGGGCTCGACGCGAAGCTGCTCCACGTCGGTCAGCAGGCCGACCACGTTGCCGCGATAGGAGGGCGGAACCACCACCTGGACGGTGCCGGGATCGACCGGACGGGCCATGTCGCCGCCAAGATAGGAATTGATGGCCTGGGCGATGCGGCGCGAGGTGGTGAAGTCGGGATTGCGAAGCGACACCTTGACCGCTTCCAGATGCGCCATCTCGAACGGCAGTTCGCGCTCGACGATGGCCCCGTTGGCGATGCGCCCCGCGGTGGGAACGCCCTTGACCACCGAAGTGCCGGACGCGCCGGTCGCGCTGAAACCGCCGGTGGCGACCTGCCCCTGGCCCACGGCGTAGACCTCGCCGTCGGCGCCGATCAGCGGCGTGACCAGAAGGGTGCCGCCGCGCAGGTCCTTGGCGTCGCCCATGGCGGAAATCTGGATGTCGATGCGCGATCCCTGGCGGGAGAACGGCGGCAGCACCGAGGTCACCATGACGGCAGCGACGTTCTTGGGGCTGACCGAGGTGATGGCGCCGGTCTTGTCGCGGATGTTGACGCCGAGGCGTTCCAGCATGCCGACCAGGCTTTCCTTGGTGAACGGAGCGTTGGTGAGCGAATCGCCGGTGCCGTTGAGGCCGACCACCAGGCCGTATCCCACCAGCATGTTCTCGCGGACTCCCTCGAAGTCGGCGATATCCTTGATGCGCGACGCGCCCAGCGCCTGGGCGGGCATCAGTCCGACCGTCACCGCCATCAGCGAGGCAGCCAGCAAGAGGGCGCGCAGCGGAGCGGTGAAGGTGGCGGCGGTTACGTCGATGCGGGTCATGATCATCTCACCCCAGACAAGCGGGTCACGGTCGTTCGCCATACCCGATGCGAAAGCCGTGCCAACCGCCGCGCCCCCGTGTTTCCGCCCTTCACGCCACATCGGCCTCGCCTCCGTCATGGTTTCGGGGGAACTTCCGTCCCCCCTTGCCCGGCAATTCCTGCCCAGTTGACCCGAAGCCGCCGGTCTGGCGAAATAGCGCCTATCGCCGTCGGGTCCGAACGGCTAGAATCAAGCGAACCCATCATCGCGCGAGACACATGAAGATTTCCGGAATCGGTTCCAAGGGCCCGGCCACCGGCGCCCGCAAGACCGACAAGACCGACAGGAAGGGCGAGTTCAAGCAGGCCCTCGTCGAATCCATGGATTCGATGGAGGAGGCGCATGCCGTGGAAACGCCGGTCGGCATTACCGCCGTCGACGCCCTGCTGGTGATCCAGCAGGTCGACGGCTCCGCCGAGCGCGACGCCCGCCGCCGGCTGGTGCGCCACGGCGAACTGCTGCTGGACGGCCTGGAGGACCTGCGTCACGGCCTGCTGATGGGCGAGATTCCCAGCGCCAGGATGGCCGCCCTGGCCCAGTCGGTGCGCTCGCGGCGCGAGGCCTGTTCCGACCCCCGCCTCGCCGCCCTGCTCGACGAGATCGAGCTTCGGGTCGAGGTCGAACTGGCAAAGCTGTCCCGCGATTTCTGAAGCGGACTGATATCCCAGCCCCTCGCTGTGCCCACGAAACGCAATTGCGCTTGCGAGGGGGCATCCCTGTCCATATATTGCGCAGCGACCAGACCCGACCGTGACATCGAGGGATGTTGATGACCGTCACGCTGCCGCCGGATTACCGTCCCACCGAGGACGAGGCCTTCATGAACGAGACCATGAAGGAATACTTCCGTCAGAAGCTTCTGCGGTGGCGCTCCGAACTGCTGCGCGAGTCGGACGAGACCCTGCAACACCTCCAGGAAGGCGGAATGCAGGAACCCGACATCGCCGACCGCGCCTCGGCCGAGGCCGACCGCGCCCTGGAACTGCGCACCCGCGACCGCGAACGCAAGCTGATCGCCAAGATCGATTCCGCCATGCAGCGCATCGAGGACGATTCCTACGGCTATTGCGAGGAAACGGGCGAACCCATCGGAGTCCGCCGGCTGGAGGCGCGTCCCATCGCCACCCTGTCCATCGAGGCGCAGGAACGTCACGAGCGGCTGGAACGCACCCACCGCGAAGACTGAGTCCGGGCCGGCGAAGTCCTACCGCCCCACCATGTCCCACGACAGCGGCGTGCCGCGCGCCAGCGCCCGTGTCGCCGGCCTGCCGGCGACCTCCGGCAGGTGGCGGGGCGCTAGGCCGTGGCCGGGACGGATGGAACGCAGATTGGCCTCGGTGAAGATTTCACCCGCCGCCATGTCCGCCACCACGTACAGCGAGCGGCGGAATTGCAGGTTGCCGCGTTCCGACGGTTTCAGGTCGTAGGACACCCGCCCCAACGCCGCCCAGGCGGTGCGGGCGCCGTCCACCAGCGCCTTCAGTTCGTCGGGCTCCAGCGAGAACGCCGCGTCCGGACCGCCGTCGGCGCGGGCCAGGGTGAAATGCTTTTCGATGAAGCAGGCCCCCAGCGCCACCGCCGCCACCGACACCGCCACGCCCAAGGTATGGTCGGACAGGCCGGCCGCCACCCCGAAGGCCTCGGCCAGATGGGGGATGGTGCGCAGATTGGCGTCCTCCGGCGCGGTCGGATAGCCCGACACGCAATGCAGCAGGATCAGGTCGCGGCAGCCGGCATCGCGGGCCGCCGTCACCGCATCCTGAATCTCGCCCAGATGGGCCAGGCCGGTGGACATGACCAGCGGCTTGCCGGTGGCGGCGATTCGACGCACCAGCGGCAGATCCACCAGTTCGAACGAGGCGACCTTGTAGGCCGGTGCCCCCAGATCCTCCAGCAGGTCGACCGCGGTGGCGTCGAACGGCGACGAGAAGATGGTCAGCCCCAGGGCGTGGGCGTGCTCGAACAGCGGTCGGTGCCACTCCCACGGCGTATGGGCCTCGCGATACAGGTCATGCAGGCTGCGCCCGCTCCACGGTCCGCCCTCGATCACGAAGCCGGGGCCGTCATGGTCGATGGTGATGGTGTCGGCGGTGTAGGTCTGAAGCTTGACCGCGTCGGCGCCCGCCGCCCTGGCCGCGTCCAGCAGCCGGAAGGCGCGGCCGATATCGCCGTTGTGGTTGCCCGACATCTCGGCGACCACATAGGGGGGAACGTCCGGGCCGATGGCGCGGCCGTCGATGGAGATGGTGTTCATGGCGGCAAGTGTAGCCCATCGGACCCAAGGCTTGAAGCCCGGTCGGATCAGACCCGTTCGGGCGCGTCCCAGGGAAACACCAGCCAGGCGTCCTGGGCCATTTCGGCGACGAAGGCATCCACCAGCGGCCTTCCGGCCGGCTTGGCGTAAAGCGTGGCGTAATGGGCGGCCGGCAGCATGGAGCGCACCATGCGCGCCGTGCCGCCGGTATCCACCAGATCGTCAACCACCAGCCAGCCGATGCCGCTGCCCTCGATGCGCTTGATCACCGCCATGTTCTCGCGGGTGCCGTCGCCGTAACTGGCGATGCAGATGGTGTCCACATGGCGAAGGCCAAGCTCGCGCGCCAGGATCGCCGCCGGCACCAATCCGCCCCGCGCCACCGCCACGATGCCCATGAACGGCCCCCTGGCCTTCAGCAGGCGGGCCAGGGCGCGGGAATCGCGGTGAATGTCCTCCCACGACAGGGACAAGGTGGTGGTGAAGGCGGGATCGAGTTCCATCAGGCCTTCTTCCGGTTGACCAGCCAGATTCCCGCCGCCACCAGCACCATGGCGAGGCCGAGCGTCGGCGTGATGCGCTCGTCCAGCAGCCACGCCCCGAACACCATTCCGAACAGCGGCGTCAGGAACGAGAACGCCGACAGCTTGGTGGCGGGATAGCGGGTGATCAGCCAGAACCACGCCAGATACGAGGCGAAGGCCACTCCCACCGCCTGCCACGCCAGCAACGCCCAGACCAGCGGCGTCGGATCGGTGAACCCCTTCTCGCCCAGGGCCAGCGAGGCCAGCGGCAGCAGCGCCGCCGACACCGCCAGCTGATAGAACAGCGTCTTCTCGGCGCTGGCCTTGCCAAGCCGGGTGACCCGCACCAACACCGTGGTGGCGCCCCACATCACCGCCGAGACCAGCAGCATGGAATCGCCCAGCCATTGTTGGCCGCTGGGCAGCGCCAGGGTCTCGGCGAAGGCGGCGACCACGCCGAGGAACGCCAGGACGAGGCCGATGGTCTGCCAACGGTTCAGCCGTTCGGCCGGCACCAGAACGTGCATGCCCACCGCCACCACGAACGGCGCGGTGTAAAGGAACACCACGCCCCGCGACGCGGTGGTATATTCCAGCCCCCAGAAGATCAGGGCGAATTCGCCGGCGAACAGCAGCCCGGCCGCCAGTCCCGCCATCAAGGTTCCGTCGCGGCCGAACAGCGGAATGCCGCGCCACGCCGACCACGCCCACAGCAGCGGCGCGGCGCCGGCGGAGCGCAAGCCCGCCTGCATCACCGGCGAGATGCCGGCATTGGCAAGCTTGGCCGCCACCTGATTGAGCCCCCACAGAATGCACAGCCCCACCATCACGGTCATGGCCAGGGCGTCGAGATGGGCGCGGCGACCGGTCATGGAGCACCCCGCCCGGCGATTGAGAGCGTTTGCAAGATCACGCCACCTCCAGATCGAAGGCGGCGGCCATCAGGGCGCGGGTATAGGCGGTCCGGGGCGCCGAGAACAGTGATTCGGCCGGTCCGGCCTCCACCACCTTGCCGTCCTTCATCACCACCAGATCGTCGGCCAGGGCGCGCACCACCCGCAGGTCGTGGCTGATGAACAGATAGGCGATGGCGTGACGGGCCTGGATGTCGCGCAGCAGATCGACGATCTGGGCCTGGACCGAAACGTCGAGCGCGCTGGTGGGCTCGTCCAGCACGATGAATTTGGGTTTCAGCACCAGGGCGCGGGCGATGGCGATGCGCTGGCGCTGGCCGCCCGAGAATTCATGGGGATAGCGGTGGCGGGAGTCGGGGTCCAGCCCGACCTCCTCCAGCGCCTGGACGATGGCGGCCTCGCGCTCGCCCGGCCCGGCGGCGAGGTGATGGACCTCGAGGCCCTCGCCGACGATCTGGCCCACCGACAGGCGTGGGCTGAGCGAGCCGTAGGGGTCCTGGAACACCATCTGCATCTCGCGGCGCAGCGGCCGCAACGCCCCGGCGCCCATGTCCTGGATCGGCCGACCGCCGAACACGATACCGCCCTCCGATCCGGTCAGGCGCAGCAGCGCCAGCCCCAGCGTGGTCTTGCCCGAGCCGGATTCCCCCACCACGCCGATGGTGCGGCCCCGGCGGACCTCCAGGCTGACGCCATCCACCGCCTTGATGTGGCCGACGGTCTTGCGGAACAGGCCGCCCCTGATGGGGAACCAGACCTTGAGGTCCAGGGCCTCCATCACCATCGGCGCGTCCGGGTCGGAGCCGGCCGGCCGGCCCTTGGGCTCGGCCGCCAGCAGGCGTTGGGTGTAAGGGTGCCGGGGGGTGTCGAACACCTCGGCCACCGGACCGGTCTCGACGATCTCGCCCCGGCACATCACCGCGACCCGGTCGGCCATCTTGCGCACGATGCCGAGATCATGGGTGATGAACAGCAGCGCCATGCCCATCCTGGCCTGCAAGTCCTTCAGCAGCTTCAGGATCTGGGCCTGGATGGTGACGTCCAGCGCGGTGGTCGGCTCGTCGGCGATCAGGATGTCGGGCTGGTTGGCCAGCGCCATGGCGATCATCACCCGCTGGCGCTGGCCGCCCGACAATTCATGCGGCAATGCGTCCAGCCGCTTTTCCACCTCGGGAATCCCCACCATGGCCAGCAATTCCAGCACGCGGGTGCGCAAGGGGGCGCCGCGCAGGCCTTCGTGAATCTCCAGCACCTCGCCCACCTGCGTCTCGATGGAATGCAAGGGATTGAGCGAGGTCATGGGTTCCTGGAACACCATGGAGATGCGGGCGCCGCGCACCGCCCGCAGCGCCGGCTCGGGCGCTCCCACCAGTTCTGTACCGTCGAAGCGGATGCTGCCCCTGGGGTGGCGGGCACGGGGATAGGGCAGCAATTGCAGGATGGAGAGCGCGGTGACCGACTTGCCCGAGCCCGATTCGCCCACCAGGGCCAGGGTCTCGCCACGCGCCAGGGTGAAGGAGACGCCCCGGACCGCCTGGGTGTCGCCGAAGCTGACGGCAAGGTCGTCGACGACCAGGATTGGGGTCACGTCATTCATCCGTTGGTCTTTCGGGGATCGAAGGCGTCGCGCACCGCTTCGCCGACGAAGACCAGCAGCGACAGCAAGGTGGCGACGACGATGAAGCCGGTCAGGCCCAGCCACGGGGCCTGAAGGTTGTCCTTGCCCTGGCGCAGCAGGTCGCCCAGCGACGCCGAGCCCGGCGGCAGCCCCAGGCCGAGGAAATCCAGCGCCGTCAGCGACACGATCGAGGAATTGAGGATGAAGGGCATGAAGGTCAGGGTCGCCACCATGGCGTTGGGCAGGACATGGCGGATCATGATCCGCGAATCCGCCATGCCCAGCGAACGGGCGGCGCGGACATAGTCGAAATTGCGGGCGCGCAGGAATTCGGCGCGGACCACGCCAACCAGATTGGTCCACGAGAACGCCACCAGCACCAGCAGCAGGCTCCAGAAACCCGGCGTGATGATGGAGGCGACGATGATCAGGATCAGCAGTTCCGGCAGCCCGCCCCAGATTTCCAGGAACCGCTGGAACACCAGGTCGACCCGGCCGCCGAAATAGCCCTGCACCGCCCCGGCGGCCACTCCGATCACCGTGCTGACCAGGGTGAGCGCCAGCCCGAAGGCGATGGACAGGCGCAGGCCGTAGATCAGCCGCGCCAGGACGTCGCGGCCATGATCGTCGGTGCCCAGCGGATTGGCGGCGCTGGGAGGCGCCGGATGCGGCCGGCCGGCATCGTAATTGATGGTCTTGTAGTCGAACCGGACCGGCGGCCACAGCGCCCATCCCTTCTCGTCGATCTTGGCGACGATATAGGGATCGCGATAATCGGCATAGGTCAGGAAGTCGCCGCCGAAGGTGACTTCCGGGTAGTCCTTCGCCACCGGAAAATAAAGCGCGCCGTCATAGCCGACCACGATGGGCCGGTCGTTGGCGATCAGCTCGGCGGCCAGGGTGAGGCCGAACACCGCCAGGAATATCCACAGCGACCAGAAGCCGCGCCGGTTGCGGCGGAAGGCATCGAGCCGGCGGCGATCCAGCGGAGTGAGAGTCATGACGCCCTCCCTTGACCCCCTCTCCCGCGATGCGGGAGAGGGAGGGGCCAAAAGCGGAGCTTTGGGAGGGTGAGGGGTTGTATGATACTCTTTTCTCCATGCCCGGCCGACAAGCACGCCAATTGCGATATGTCATGACCGATGCGGAGCGTCGTTTGTGGTCGGCTTTGCGCGGTCGGCGCCTTGAGGGCTGCAAATTCTGCCGCCAGCACCCTCTCGGCCCCTTTGTCCTCGACTTCGCCTGTGTGGCCCATCATCTCGTCGTCGAAGTGGATGGCGGGCAGCACGCAGACAGCGAGGCCGACCGCAGCCGGACGGCGTGGCTGGAAAGCCAGGGGTGGCGCGTAATCCGGTTCTGGAACAACGAGGTGCTCTCGAATATCGATGGCGTCGCCGCGACTATTCTGGCAGCCCTTGAAGCCCCTCACCCTCCCGGCCCTGAAGGGCCGGGCCCCTCCCTCTCCCACTGACGCGGGAGAGGGGATATGGCGAGCCGGGGCCGTCATCCCCCCCTCCCCGAGAAGTCGATGCGCGGATCGACCCAGTGATAGGTGAGGTCGCTGACCAGATTCAGCACGAGGCCCAGCAGGCTGAAGGCGTACAGCGTGCCGAACATCACCGGATAATCGCGGTTGCTGACCGCCTCGAATCCCAGCAGGCCGATGCCGTCCAGCGAGAAGATGATCTCGACCAGAACCGAGCCGGTGAACAGGATGCCCACCAGGGCGCGGGGAAAGCCGGCGACGATCAGCAGCATGGCGTTGCGGAAGACATGGCCGTACAGAACCCGGTTCTCGGCCAGCCCCTTGGCGCGGGCGGTGATGACGTATTGCTTGTTGATCTCCTCCAGGAACGAGTTCTTGGTCAGCATGGTCAGCGAGGCGAAGCCGCCCACCACCAGGGCGGTGACCGGCAGCGCCAGATGCCAGAGGTAATCGGCGGCCCGGGTCAGGAAGGAGGCGCCGTCCAGCCCAGGCGTGGTCAGGCCACGCAGCGGGAACCACGCGAAATACTTGCCGCCGGCGAACACCACGATCAGCAGGATGGCGAACAGGAACCCGGGCACGGCGTAACCGACGATCACCGCCCAGGACGAGGCGATGTCGAGCCTGGAACCGTCGTGACGCGCCTTGTAGATGCCCAGCGGAATCGAAACCAGATAAATGATCAGGGTGCTCCACAGCCCCAGCGACACCGAGACCGGCATCTTCTCGATCACCAGGCCCACCACCGAGACGTCGCGATAGAAACTCTTGCCGAAATCGAAGCGGGCATACTGCCCCAACATCTGGACGAAGCGCTCGTGCGCCGGCTTGTCGAAGCCGAACTGCCGTTCGATCTCCTTGACGAAGGCGGGGTCGAGTCCCTGGGCGCCGCGATAGGCCCCCTGGCCGGACTGGCCGGACTGGACCTTGACGGCCCGGGGCGCGGCGCTTTCACCGCCGGCGGCGCCCGAGACGCGGGCGGTGGCCTCGACATGGGTGCCCTCGACCTTGGCCAGCATCAGTTCCACCGGACCGCCCGGCGCGAACTGCACCACCGCGAAATTGACCAGCATGATGCCGAACAGGGTCAGCGGAATCAGCATCAGCCGGCGAAGGGTATAGGCGATCATCGCGGACGGGCCTGCATGGCAAGACAGATCAAGACGAAAAGCCCCCAGGCGTTGCCGCGAGGGGGTCTGGATACGTGCCCGCCTACGGGCGTCGCGGATATGAACGGACTCTGCGGTATCACCGTCTCAAACGCAATCGCAAATTTGGGAGGAGACGCCCCCCGGCGATCAGGATTCCCGCCGCCGCCCGCCGCCGGCGATGAAGCCGCCGAACAGGGCGCGGGTGAAGCGGGCGAAATCCTCGGGCGTACTGTCGGCTCCCAGGCCGGCGGCCCGCGCCCGCCGGACCAGGGCCAGCACCAAGGCGGCGTCACCGCCGCGGCCGAACATCCGTTCGAACACCGATGCCGGCACCGCGAGGGAGGCCGCCGCCAGCATCACCACCATCTGCTCGGCCGACAGGTCGAGATCGACCATCAGGCGGCGCACCGTTGCCGCCCCGGTCCGGGACAGGCTGTCCGACATCCGCGCCATGGCCGCGGCGTCGGGGTTCGCCAGCGCCGCCCGCAGGCCGGGACTGGCCAGCAGCGGCAGGGCGGCCTCGATCCGGAGAAAGCGGCCGTCGCGGCTCAGCATCTTCCCCGCCGTGACCTTGCCCGGCTGCCCCAGGGGCGCGGTCGGCAATCCGGCCCCGCCGACCACCGGTGCGGTCGTGGTCTCCGCCTCCGCCTCGGCCGGGACCGCCTCGGGCGTGGGCGCGGGTGCGGGCGGCGGGCGGAATCCGGCGCCGGCCGCCGCATCCCGGCTCCACGCTCCCGACAGCATCGCGGCGCGGACGTCACTGCCGCCGTCGATATAGGCCGCCAGATCGCCGGCGTCGCGGAAATCGAGGATGCGGGCGCCCAGCCCCCGCACCTCGGAGGGGATCATGCGGGCATATTGCGGGATGATCGGCACCTGCCAGTCGTGCAGCAGGTAGCGCCTGATGGCGTCGTAGAGCTGGTCCGCCTCGGATCTGGACGCGGCCGGTCCGGCCGTGGCGATCGCCTCGGACCGCCCCATCAGCCAGCGCAGCATGCCGCCGAAGCCGACGGCGGGCGGCGGCGCCAGCCGCGACCGGGCGGTGGCCGACATCGAGGACGGCCCGCCCCGCCTCAGGCGGAAATAGCGCTTGGCCGCCGAGCGGACGATCATGGCGACGGCCTGGTTGACGGTGCGGCCGCAGGCCAGCGGCGTGTTGTCGTTGCTGACAGGAAGACCGCGCCCGTCCACCAGGACGGAGCGGAAGCGCGTCCGGTTGGCCCGAAACGCCAGGCAGCAGCGGTGCAGCAGCGGCAGATCGTTGAGAACCGCCTCGAGGGCGGTGCGGCGGGGCAGGACGGCGAGTTCCGGCACCATCGCCGTCAGCACATCCAGCACCGGACCTGTCAGGGTCTGGCCGACGCGAAGCCGGGCGGCTTCGCCATTGCGGGATGGAAGCGGGTAGGTATGGGCGGCACTCATGGCATCCTCCGGTATCGCTCCCCCTGCTGGACGGTTCTCGGGTTCCCTTTGATTCGCGTGAAGCGATCAGTTCCGATCTCGAATCATAGTTGGATGGTGAGGTATTTTCTGTGGCGCCGGACACAGAATAGACAAAGCCATTCCGGCAGCATCTGAATCAGGACAAGGAATATCCCAGACCGGTTGTCATGCGATCTTGATTGTTCCGACTGTGAAGCGGTTCACACTGTCGCTGTCGATTGCCGCTGGACACTCCGTCTTCTTGACGGCGTGTTATTTCTCGCGTCGCCCCGCCCTGGCGGGATCGACCCACCAGCTGAACAACTGCACCCCGTTGGCCGGCGAGACAGCCGGGCGGCCGAACTTGTCCCACCACGCCAGCCGGTCCTGGCCGAGATGCCAGTGGGGAATGACGAAATGGTTCCACAGCAGCGCCCGATCCAGCGCCCGGGTGCGGGCCACCAGGGTTTCTCTGTCGGGGGCGGCGATCACCTGTTCGATCAGCGCGTCGATGGCCGGGTCCTTGATGCCGGCCAGATTCTGCCCGCCCGGCTGGTCGGCGGACTCGCTGCCCCAGAAGCTGGCCTGCTCGTTGCCGGGCGATTGCGACTGGCCCCAGACCTGCACCACCATGTCGAAATCATAGCTGTCGAGCCGGTTCTTGTACTGGGCGGTATCGACGGTGCGCACGCTGGCGTCGATGCCGAGGCGGGCGAGGTTGCGGGCGAACGGCAGGGTGATGCGCTCCCAGGTCGGCTGCACCAGCAGGATCTCGAAGGCGAACGGCCGTCCGTCCTTGACCAGCTTGCCGTCGACGACCCGCCAGCCGGCCTCTTCCAGCAGTTTCATGGCGATGCGCAGGTTGGGCCGGATATTGCCGTCGCCATCGGTGGCCGGCGGATTGTAGACCCGGGTGAACACCTCGGGCGGCAACTTGTCCCTCAGCGGCTCCAGCACCGTCAGCTCCAGCGGCCCCGGCAGGCCGGAGGCGGCCAGCTCCGAATTGGCGAAGAAGCTGCCGGTGCGCTTGTACTGACCATAGAACAGGGTCTTGTTGGTCCATTCGTAATCGAAGGCGTGGGCCAGGGCGCGGCGCACGCGGGGGTCGGCGAACAGGTCGCGGCGCAGGTTGAAGACGAAGGCCTGCATCCCGGCCGGGCGCTGGTTGGCGATCGCCTCCTTACGGCCGCGCCCGTCCCTCAGCCCTTGCCAGTCCTCGTAGCCGGTGGCCCATTTACGGGCCTCGTTTTCCAGCCGCCAATCGTATTCGCCGGCCTTGAACGCCTCCAGCGCCACGGTGGTGTCGCGGTAGGTGTCGTAGCGGATGCGGTCGAAGTTGTAGAGGCCGCGCCGAACCGGCAGGTCGGCGCCCCAGTAATCCCTGACCCGCTCGTAGACGATATGACGGCCGGTTTCCGAGGCGACGATTCTGTAGGGGCCGCTGCCCAGCGGCGGCTCCAAGGTGGTGGCGGCGAAGTCGCGGCCCTGCCAGTAATGCCGGGGCAGGATGGGAAGCTGGCCGGCGATCAGCGGCAATTCCCGGTTATCGCCCGGCTTGAAGACGAAGCGGACGCGGCGCTCGCCCAGCTTTTCCACCTTGTCCACCGCCGCGTAGTAGAAGCGGTAGCGGGGATGGCCCTTGGCCTTCAGGGTCTCCAGCGAGAACACGACGTCGTCGGCGGTGATGGGCTTGCCGTCATGCCAGCGCGCCCGGGGCCGCAGGTTGAAGATCACCCATGAACGGTCCGCCGGCACCTCGACCGATTCGGCGATCAGGCCGTATTCAGAGAACGCCTCGTCGGCCGAATTGGTCAGCAGGGTCTCGAACGGCAGGTCGGCGCCGCCCGGCGGCTCGCCCTTGACGATGAAGGGATTGAGCGAATCCCAGCCGCCGATCTCGGCCAGCCTCACCTCGCCGCCCTTGGGGGCGTTGGGATCGGCATAGTCGAAATGGCGAAAGCCGGCGGGATATTTCAGATCGCCGTGCATGGCCACGCCGTGGGCCGGCTTCGCCGATGGGAGCGTCGGCGTCTCGGCGAGGGCGGGACAGATCCACAGCAGGGCGGTAGCGGCGAGAATCGGAAGGCGCATGGCCGCGAGTTTGGCGACAATGACGGCGAAGGGCAAGGGGGGCCGTGCCGCCCCATGGCCGCCGGATGCCCATGACCGCCGGACGATTGTCCGGACACCGCCGCTGCGGTATGGTTTGCCATCATCGGACGGGACGTAAAGGACAGCCAGATGAACCGCGATGCTGAGATCAAGGACCTCGCCTACCGCCTGTGGGAGGAAGCCGGCCGCCCCGACGGCCGCGACCAGGAGTTCTGGCTGCGGGCCGAGGCCGGCCTGACCGGAACCGCCCCCCCGGCCAAGCCGGTCAAATCCGGCCCGGCGGCGAAAAAGGCGGCGCCCCCCAGAAAGACCAAGACGAAATAGGCGCGCCCCGGCGCTATTCCGCCGCCGCCGGCTTGTCGGCACGATAAATTTCGGCGCCGTCGCGCACGAATTTCTCGCTCATCTCGGCCATGCCGGCCTCGGCCCGCGCCTCCTCGGCGTTGGCGAAGTCGCGCACTTCCTGGCTGATCTTCATGGAGCAGAACTTCGGCCCGCACATGGAGCAGAAATGGGCCAGCTTGGCGCCCTCGGCCGGCAAATGCTGGTCGTGGAACTGCAAGGCCTTTTCCGGGTCCAGCGACAGGTTGAACTGGTCCTTCCAGCGGAACTCGAAGCGGGCGCGGGAAAGCGCGTTGTCGCGGACCTGGGCGCCGGGATGGCCCTTGGCGAGGTCGGCGGCGTGGGCGGCCAGCTTGTAGGTGACGACGCCTTCGCGCACGTCCTGCTTGTCGGGCAGGCCGAGATGTTCCTTGGGCGTCACGTAGCACAGCATGGCGGTGCCGAACCAGCCGATCATGGCGGCGCCGATGGCGCTGGTGATGTGGTCGTAGCCGGGCGCGATGTCGGTGACCAGCGGCCCCAGGGTGTAGAACGGCGCCTCGCCGCACAGCTCGATCTGCTTTTCCACGTTCTTCTTGATCTTGTGCATGGGCACATGACCGGGACCTTCGATGATGACCTGGCAGTCGTGCGCCCACGCCTTGTGGGTCAGTTCGCCCAGGGTCTCCAACTCGCCGAACTGGGCGGCGTCGTTGGCGTCGGCGATGGAGCCGGGACGCAGGCCGTCGCCCAGCGAGAAGCCGACGTCATAGGCCTTCAGCAGTTCGCAGATATCCTCGAAATGGGTATAGAGGAAATTCTCCTTGTGATGCGCCAGGCACCACTTGGCCATGATCGATCCGCCACGGCTGACGATGCCGGTGGTCCGCTTGGCGGTCAGCGGGATGTAGCGCAGCAGCACGCCGGCATGGATGGTGAAATAGTCCACGCCCTGCTCGGCCTGTTCGATCAAGGTGTCGCGGAAGATTTCCCAGCTCAGGTCCTCGGCCTTGCCGCCCACCTTTTCCAGCGCCTGATAGATCGGCACGGTGCCGATGGGAACCGGGGAATTGCGGATGATCCATTCCCGCGTGGCGTGGATGTGCCGGCCGGTGGACAGGTCCATCACGGTGTCGGCGCCCCAGCGGATCGCCCACACCATCTTCTCGACCTCTTCCTCCACCGACGACGCCACCGCCGAATTGCCGATATTGGCGTTGATCTTGGTCAGGAAGTTACGGCCGATGATCATCGGCTCGGCTTCCGGGTGATTGATATTGGCCGGCAGCACGGCGCGGCCCCTGGCGATCTCGGCGCGGACGAATTCAGGCGTCACCTCGTCGGGAATGTCGGCGCCGAAATCCTCGCCATCGCGGACCAGCGCGGCCTTCATCTCGGCCCGCTTCATGTTCTCGCGGATGGCGACGTATTCCATCTCCGGCGTGACGATGCCGGCCCGGGCATAGGCCAGTTGGGTCGGGGCCTTGCCCGCCTTGGCGCGCAGCGGCCGGAGGCCGGCGCGGTCGAACACCGGCACCGAGATGGTCTCGCCCGGCTTCAGCCCGTCATCCTCGGGACGGTGGGCGCGGCCCTCGTAATGCTCGACGTCGCCGCGCTCCAAAATCCATTGGCGGCGGATGGCCGGCACACCCTTGGCGATATCGACGCTGATGGCCGGATCGGTGAAGGGGCCGGAACAATCGTAGACCCGCACCGGCGCCTCGCCCGAACCGGGGGTCAGGTCGATCTCGCGCATGGCGACCCGGATGTCGGGCCGGGAGCCCTCCACGTAAATCTTGCGCGAACCCGGCAGGGGACCGGAGGTGATCGTGAGGGCGCTATCGGACATGGTCGTGTTCTTTCCACCAAGAGCGAGGGGAAATTCCGACGACGGAAGGCGGGAACGAAGGTTCCGATCCCTTCGCCGGAATGACCCGGATCAGGTTCCAAGGGTCGCCGGGGCGTATTCCGGCCTCTCAGCCCCGCTCCACGGGACTCCCCTTCGGCAAAGGGCAACAGTGGGGCGGTTGGACCGCGAAAGTCAAGCGTCGCAAGACCTTACTTTCCACCGGGCCAACAGCCGATCCGGCGTTTTTCCGCCTCGCGGCAATAGCGATCCACCGCTTCGGCCTCGCCGGTCAGGATCAGGCGGTACCACAGCTTGCCGTCCCTGAAACGCACGGGAACGATCTCGAACTCGAAACCGGGACGCCGCAACCGCCGGATATCGGTCTCGGCGTCGTGGCGCGAGAGGTAGGAGCCAACCTGCGCCCGCACCGTCACCGGCGGATCGACATAGGCGATGGGAGCCTCCGGCCCGGACGGAGGCGGAACGGGCGGGGAGAGAACGGGCGGGGACACGGCGGCGACGGCCTGCCGTTCCAGTTCATCGCGCGCCGGCTTCAGCCCGGCCTCGGCCGCCCGGGTCAGCCAGACCAGCCCCTGGTCGCGGTCGGCGGGCAGGTCGGGACCGCCATTCAGGTAAAGCATGCCCAGATTGTACTGGGCCGCCGGCATGTCGGCATCGGCCGCCATCCGATACCAGGCCAGGGCGGCGTGGCTGTCCCGCTCCACCCCCAATCCCTGGCGGTAGAGGTGGCCGAGATTGCGGGCGGCGTCCATGTCGCCGAAATGGGCGGCCCGTTCCCAGCGGCTGGCGGCTTCCTTGTGATAGCCCTCGTGGAAGGCGGCAAGCCCGTCGTAGAACAGGCCGTCGCGGATGGTCTGGCGAGGGTCGGGCGCCGGCCCGCAGGCGGCAAGCCCGGCCAGCAGCGCCAGCCCAAGCGATCTCCCGATTATGCAGCCGCTCACAGACGTCTCCTCCGGAATGGCGTAGAACCGTTCCATGGTCAGGACCGACCGAACGGAAAAGCGATGATGATGTTCGACCTTACAGATTGGGCGGCGCTGCTGGAAGCCCTGGACGGCAAGACGGCCCCGCCGCCGTCGCTGCCGCCTTTGCC
Source organism: Magnetospirillum sp. SS-4 (assembly GCF_902729425.1). Taxonomy (GTDB): domain Bacteria; phylum Pseudomonadota; class Alphaproteobacteria; order Rhodospirillales; family Magnetospirillaceae; genus Phaeospirillum. The sequence continues at coordinate 177,891 of NZ_CACVCH010000070.1, forward strand.
GGAGATCGCCACGGGACCGGCCGCTCCCTTCGTCCTCGCCACCGACGCGCCGCGGCGGCGGCGGCCGGTCCGTCACCGCCCGCCATGCGCCCCCTGCCCGCCGATGCCCCGGTCCCAATAGGGTTCGGGCCCGAAGGTCTCGGCCAGGTGGTTCACGAAGGCGCGAACCTTGGGCGAGAGGTGCCGGTTGTGGGGATAGACGGCGTGAAGCGCCACATCCAGCGGCACGAATTCCTCCAGCACCGGCACCAGCCGCCCGGCCCGGATATCGTCGCCGACGAAAAAGGTGGGCAGGAACGTCAGCCCCTGGCCGGCCAGGGCCATCACCCGCAGCACATCGCCGTTGTCGGCGTGAAAGCGTCCCCGGATCTCCACCGGCGGCAGCGGCCCGTCCGGGGTGGCGAAGCGCCATTCCCACGGATTGACGGCGCTGTGGGACAGGCAGTCGTGCCCGGACAGTTCGGTCGGCGTCCGGGGAACGCCGTGCCGTTCCAGGTAGGCCGGAGCGGCGCACACCACCCGACGGATCGGCGCCAGCCGGCGGGCGATCAGCGACGAATCGGCCAGCCGGCCGATGCGCACCGCCACGTCCCAGCCCTCGTCCACCAGATCGACGTAGCGGTCGGTCATGTTCATGTCCAGCTCGATCTCGGGATAGCGTTCGAGAAAGTCCGGCAGGGCGGCGGCCAGATGGCCGGTGCCGAACGACAGCGGCGCGGTGACCCGCAGACTGCCGCGCGGCACCGCTTGCAGCCGGCTGACCAGCAGGTTGGCCTCGTCCAGGTCGGCCAGAATGCGCTGGCAGCGTTCAAGATAGGCGCGGCCGGCCTCGGTGGGCGACAGCGACCGGGTGGTGCGGTGCAAGAGCCGGACTCCCAGATCGGCCTCCAGCGCCGAGACCTGTCGGCTGACCATGGACTTGGACAGGCCCAGCCGGCGGGCGGCCTCGGAAAAGCTGCCGGATTCCGCCACCCGGACAAAGGCTTGCAGGCCATCGAAGCGCGGCGTCATCCCGGCATCTCCGCATAACGGTTTCGCGGGCCGCATCATGGCGTGTCGGGAAACGGACTTCCATCCCCCTGTTTCGGCGGCTCCGGCCAACGTGATAGACTTCCCCTCCTGGCCAAGGGGAGCGTGCCGATGTCCTACCTGCAATGGACCGAGAATCTCAGCGTCGGCGTGGCGCGGATGGACGAGCATCACAAAAAGCTGGTCGAACTGATCAACACGCTGTTCGACGCCATGAGCGGCGACGCCACCCGCGCCGTCGACACCGTGCTGGGCGACCTGCTGGACTACACCCGCTATCACTTCGCCGAGGAGGAGAAGCTGCTGGCGGCCAGCAACTACCCCGCCCTGGAGGAGCACCAGGCCATCCATCGCGCCATGGTCAAGGAAGTGCTCGACATGCGCCAGCGCTACCAGGACAACCCCGCCAGCGTGCCGGCCGTCGAGGCGCTGGACTTCCTGTCCAAGTGGCTGATGCGTCACATCATCGGCAAGGACCTGCGCTACCGTTCCTACGTGGAGGAATCTTCCGGCTCGTAGATCTGGCGGACGATGAACAGCGGCCGGCCCTTGACCTCGTCGAACACCCGGCCGAGATAGTCGCCGATGATGCCGAGCGTCAGCAATTGCATGCCGCCCAGGAACAGCACCGACACCATGATGGATTCGTAGCCGGGTACGTCGACGCCCCAGACCAGGGTGCGGACGACGCGGATCACGATGTAGACGAAAGCCAGGGTGGAAATGACGGCGCCGATGGCGCCCCAGACCCGCAGCGGAAAATTGGAGAACGAGGTCAGGCCGTCGAAGGCGAAACGCAGCAGTTTCAGCGCGTTGAACTTGGTGGTCCCCGCCGCCCGCTCGCCCTGGCGATAGACGATCTCGGCATGGCGATAGCCGACCCAGGCGAAGATGCCCTTCATGAAGCGGGAGCGCTCGGGCATGCGGTTGATGGTATCGACCACCTTGCGGTCCATCAGGCGGAAATCGCCGACCTCGCGCGGCAGGCTGACATCGGACAGATGATCGAACACCCAGTAGAAGCCCTTGGCGAACAGCCGTTCCGAGGTGGACTGGCCGGTACGGGCGTCGCGCCGGGCGAACACCACGTCCCAACCTTCGCGCCACTTGGCCAGCATGTCGGCGATGGCCTCGGGCGGATGCTGCAAGTCGGCGTCCATGGGCACCACCGCCTGCCCGCGCGAATGGAACAGGCCGGCCGACAAGGCCTTTTCCTTGCCGAAATTGCGCGAAAGATCGATGACCCGCAGTGCCGGCTCGGCCTTGCGCACCTCCAGCAGGCGCTCCAGCGTATCGTCCCTGGAGCCGTCGTTGACGCAAATCACCTCGAAGCTGACCGCCAGCCCGCGCAGCACCGGCAGCAGGCGAGCGAACAGCAGCGGGACGTTCTCGCCCTCGTTGTAACAAGGAATGATCACCGACAGGACCGGCACCGCCGCAGTTCCGCTCATCACCACCCCCCCCCAGACCCAGACCGCTCACAGCATGGCACCGCCGGAGGCAGGCGGCAATCCGGGCGTGATCGAGGCGCATAGCGGCCCCAGCCGCCGGAACGATTCGGCCAAGGTGGCGAGAATGGCCGCCAGCCCGGCCCCGGCCGCGTCCCCGTCCAGGCGCGAGGCGTGGTAATGGGCCGCCGCCAGGGCGCCCTGGACCTGCCCGACCAGGATGCGGAAGGCCGCCTTGGCAATGTCGTCGCCGGTCTCCAGCGCCGACAGCAGGGCGATGATCCGCAGGCAGGACGCCGCCATCGCCCGCTGCGCCGTCGCGCCGGCGGGCGGCGGGGCCGCCAGCGCCTGCTGGCAGCCGTCGAGAAAGCTGGCGATGACCTCCCCCAGCCGGACCAGGTCGGCCGGCCGCGACCGGTCGCCGTCGCAGCGGGTAAGCGCCGCCAGGGCCCGCTCCAGGTCCTCGCCCTGGCCGACGGGAGCCGGCGCGAGGTCGATGCCCTCCGCCGACAGCGGCGTGGTCTGGGCGATCAGGGCGCCGTCCGAGCAGTTCATCACCCGTGCCCCGTCGCCCCCCTTGATGGCGTTGGCGACCGAGACCCGCCCCCAGTCCAGCAGCCAGCCGGTCATCACCTGGCCGCCGAAATTCCCGGGAACCGGCATGTCGAAGTCGTAGGGGGTATAGGTCGCCATCTCGGCCTCGTCCTTGTAGGTGAAGTAGACCGAGTGCCGCGAGTGATGGCGGTCGGGGTCCTTGGCCCCGAAGTCCAGTCCGAACAGGTAGATTTCACGAAATCCCAGCGACAGGGCGCAATGAACCGCCGTATTGCCCGAGGTCGGCTCGGCGAAGGACGAGGTTTCGGCGCCGTCGGCGTAGAACACCGTCGAACTGACATAGGAACGGTAGAAATAGACCGTCCGGCCGAAACAGGGGGAAATGCGCGGATCGACGGTGGGCGAGGCGTACAAGGTGATGTCCGACAGGCCGAAACGCCGCGACAGGTCCTCGGCCACCGGCCCCAGCCCGGCGCCGTTCTCCAGTTCGCAGTGGATGTCCGGGCGGATGCCGTGCTCCAGCAGCACCTTCAGCGCGCTGCTGGCGGAAATCAGCACCACGTCGCGGCGGCAGCGGCGGATATCCTCCATGTCGGCGTCCAGCGACGGCCCGGCCCCGACCACGAAGGCCGGCAACACCCGGCTGCTGGCGACGCGGGCTTCTTGAAGCAGGAAGCCGGGCCGGGCGAAATTGGCGGAATTGTTGACCATCATGGTCAACTGGTCCTCGATCCAGCCCGACGACATCGACATGGCCCGGCACTGGTTGAGCAATTGCTCGGCGAGGGCGGTCAGATCCGGCGACTGGTAGTGAAGATAGAAATACGAGCCGTCGAGAAACGGGTAATGGGGACCGCGCAGCAGCTTGATGATCTGGACGAAGGGGTTGGCGCCGCGAACGAAGCGTATCTCGCGGCCGTCGCGCGACAGATCCTGAAACAGCCGCTGCCAGTCCATGGCGTGCAGGCTGTGAGCCAGCAATTCATCGTGGGGCTCGACCACGATCATGGTCCGGAACGCCATGCGTTCGGCCAGCAGCCGCAGGTGATGCCCCAGCCCGACCCCCAGCACCACCAGGAATCCGCCGAACGGCCCCGGCTCCGCCGCCGCCGGGAAACCGTCCGCCACCCGGCGCAAGGCCCGGGTGACCCGGTTCAGCTCGACGCAGTCCTCGATGACGTCGGCGGGGGCGAGGCGGAAACGGGACGGATTGTCCAGATAGCCGGCCACCTGCTGCTCGGCGGCCCGGCGGCCTCCCGCCGGATAGAACAGCCGGCCGCCGCCGATGTCGATGTTGAGATCGCCGCCGTCATCCATCACCAGGCGGCTGGTGGGGACGATCCTCTCCAGGTCGCGGACCAGGGAGGCATGGCCACGGGCCAGGGCCTTGATGTTGCCCTTGACGCGGTCACGGTTCTGATAGGCGCTGGAAGGGGCCATGAGCTGCTTTCGGAAAAATCGTCCAAGATCGCCAGAGTAGCGATTCGCCGGCTCCGATCAAGGTGAAGCGATCCCGCCGTTTCAGCGTGACATCGGCCCAGATGGCCTTATCATTGGTCCCCTCATGTCCACGTCCAGCGACACCCCTGCGAACAGGCCCATTCCCAGGACTCCGGCGCCCCCGCGAACGGTGGGGGTGTTTCATGGCCTGTCGTTCAAGCAGGCCGTCGCCACCCTGGCGATCGCCCTGGGACTGGGGCTGGCGGCGGGGGCCTGGGACCTGTGGTCCGATCTTCACCAGCTGCGCCGCGAGGTGCGGGAGCACACCACCGCCAACATGGCGCTGGTGCGCGGTCTGGCGGTGGAATCCGCCTACATGCTGAGCAGTGACCTCGCCGGCGAGGTGGTGGCCGGCCTGATGCAGGACCCGCTGGCGGCCGAGGCACGGCTGTCCGACAATTTCGGCGACGTGCTGGGCCGGATGGAACGCCCCGCCACTCCGACGTCGTTTCCCGCTCTCAGCCAGCGGCTGTTCGGCGACATGGTCTCCTATGCGCGGGTCCTGCAAACCCAGCAGCGCGGAACCACCATCGACGTCGGGCGGCTGGAGGTGCGGCTGGACGCCGGGGGTCTGATGCGGCGCTATCTCGACCACGTTGCCGCCAGCGCCACCGCCGGCGCCGCCCGCACCGTCCTGCTGTGCCTGCTGGTGGTGGCGGTGTTCTACGTCCTGATCACCAAGCCGCTGCTGCGCATCACCTCGGCCATCGCCCGCGTCGATCCGGCCCGGCCGGGGGCCTTCCCCATCGAGTTGCCGCGCCGCCACGAGGGCGACGAGCTGGGATTGCTGGTCAACACCGTCAACGCCCTGCTGGCGGAATCGCAGCGCGGCCTCGGCCAGCGCGACGCCGCCGAGGCGGAGCTGGCGGCGCTGGCCCGCGACCTGGAACGCCGGGTCGAGGACCGCACCGCCGAACTGTCGCGGGAAAAGGCGGTGGTGGAGCGGGCCAACGCCGAACTGGAAAAGGCCCACCGCCACATCTCGGACGGCATTCACTACGCCAGCCGGATTCAGACGGCCCTGCTGCCCGACCCCATGGCGCTGGACGGGGTGGTGGACGACATCGTCATCGGCTGGCGCCCCTTCGACATCGTCGGCGGCGATTACTACTGGACCGGCACGTTCGGCGACAAGGCGGTGATCGGCGTGATGGACTGCACCGGCCACGGCGTGCCCGGCGCCTTCATGACGGCGGTGGTTTCGTCGATCCTGGCCCGCGTTCTGCACCACCACGGGCACGACGATCCGGCGGTGATCCTGGCGCAGCTCAACGTGCTGGTGAAGGCGGCGTTGCGCCAGGACCGCGCCGACGCCCCCGCCGACGACGGCCTCGACGCCGCCATCTGCGTGCTGGACCGTTCGCGCCGCAAGGTGACCTTCGCCGGTGCCCACCTGCCGCTGATGGTGTGGTCCAACGGCGCCATGCGGGTGATCCGGGGAGACCGCCGCAGCCTGGGCTACCGCGATTCCCCCGCCGATGCGGATTTCACCCGCCACGACCTGACGGTCGCCCCCGGCGACACCTTCTACCTTTACACCGACGGGCTGATCGACCAGATGGGAGCCGATACCCGGCGGCTGTTCGGACGGCGGCGGTTGCAGGACTGCCTTTCCGCCCATGCCCACCTGCCGCTAGACCAGCAGAAGGACCGGCTGTTCGCCACCCTGGATTCCTGGCGGGGCGATCAGGGCTGGCGCGACGACATGACCTTCATCGCCTTCCGCCCGAATTTTTGCTAGACTGGGGGCTCGTTCGGAAAAGGATATCCGATGGACCCCGTCCTGCCCGCCGCCACATCCGGTTCGCTGTTCGCGATTCAGCGGGTCCAGTCGGGCCAGGATCGCTTTCAGCGCCAACTGACCACCGGCCGGACCGCCGAATCGCCCTCCACCGGCGATGCCCGCGCCTTTGTCCTGGCCCAGGGGCTGCTGGAACGGTCGGGCAACCTGTCCCAGGTCGGCACCGCCGTCGGCCAGGGCATCGGCGCCCTGCAAGCCGCCGGCAACGGCATCGACGCCATCTCCCGCGTGGTCGACCAGTTGAAGGGCATCGCCCGGCAGGCCCAGGCCGCGTCCGATCCGGCCGAGCAGTCGCGGCTGGAGGAACAGTACAACACCCTGCGCGGCCAGATCGACGCCATCGCCGGGGACGCCTCCTACAACGGCGTCAACCTGATCAAGTCCGGTCCCGACACCCTGTCCATCGGCGCCGCCGGAATCGATGTCGACGGTATCGCCTCGGACAGCGCCGCGCTGGGCATCACCGCCGCCTCGGGCTGGTCCGGCAATCCCGCCGGCATCGAGGCCGATCTGGCCGGTCTCGACCAGGCCGGCCTAGCCCTGCGCTCGGTCGCTTCCGAATTGGGCGGCAGCACCACCCGATTGCAGATCGCCGCCGAGGTCGTCCAGACCCAGGCGGCCATTGCCCGCCAGGGCGCCGACCGGTTGACCGCCGCCGATATCAACGAGGCCGCCGCCAGCGTCCAGTCGGCGGAGACCTATCGCCAGCTGGGGCTGGCGGCGCTGCGCAACGCCGGCGAAAGCCAGGACGCGGTGCTGGGGCTGTTCACGCGCCCATAGGGCCGTCCCCGTCGAGCGGATCGCCGGGACCGGCGCCGGGCGCGTGTTTACCGCTTTTCCTGGCGGTGGAAATCAGGGTAAACCTGGGACCTTCTCTTCAGGGGGTGCCCCATGGCCTTGCCCAGCGATATTCTCGATTGTCCCCATTGCAACGAGGCCAGCCGCCACCGCATCCATTCCTATGGCGACGGCACGGCGGTGGTGTGGTGCGGATCGTGCCACAATCCGCGCGAATTGCTGCTGGCCAACCTGCACCGGCGCGAGCGCTCCAGGGCCGACGCCGCCGCCGAGTGATACCGCCCCGACGGCGATCCCATTGAAAAAGGCGCCGGATCGCTCCGGCGCCTTTTACCCGTCCGGCCGAAGCCGCGAGCCCACTTATTCCAGACGTCCCAGCGAACGGGCCAGAACCAGATAGAGCTTGCCCACCTCCGACGAGGTGAAGGTCCCGGTCAGCACGTCCATGTGGTCGGAGTTGCGGGCCTGCGACAGCAGGGATTCGAACTCGGCCAGATAGCGGGTGACGTATTCGCGGAAATCGCCGTCGTCCTCGAACTTGTTCTTGATGGACGCCATCTGGTGCTTGTCGAGATTCTTGAGAATCTTGCGCACGAAGATGCTCTGGTCGCCGGCATGGAAATCGCGCCATGCCTTCTCGTCGATATTGGCGTTGAAGATGCGGCCGATATCCACCGACAGGGATTGCAGCTTCTCGACGATGAAGGCGGCGTTCTGGAGGAAATGCTCCACCGAGGCCTGGGCGCGGCGCTCCTCCATCTGCTGGGCCCTGATCTCGGCCAGCTTGGAGGCGTTGACGAGTTCGTCCACCTGACGCGAGAAGCTGCCGGCGAAGCTTTCCGCCTGCTGGGAGAGGCGGTCGCCGGTGATGCCGAGGTCGTTGGACTTGGTCCGCACCATCTCGAAGGCGGCTTCCAGCTTGGCGGTGGTCCGCTCGGTGGAATCCTGCAATTCGGTGGCGTGGCGGCGCAGGCCGTCGCCGGCGGCGCGCACCTGGGCGGTGATGCGCTCCGACGACGCGGTCAGGTCGCGGATGCCGGCCCGCAGCATGTCGCCGGCGGCGGTGACCTGGGCCGCGGTCTTGTTGGAGGTTTCCTCGAAATCACGGCTGATGGTGCGCAAGGAATCGCCGGCGGTCTGCGACTGGGCAAACACCTGCTGGGCCGCCTCGCCCAGTTCGACGGCGTTCTGCTGGATGGCCTGGCCGAACGCCTTCAGCACGTCGGTGGAATCGTCGGCGACACGGGCCAGGGACTGGGCCTGCACCCGCAGGCTTTCGCCGACGCCGCCCACCGAGGCCTCGGCCTGATCGGCGGAGACCACCACCTGTTCGGTCTGCTTGCGCAGCACCTCGGTGGCGGCGCGCACCCGCGAGCTGAGCTGTTCGGCCACATGGGTCAACTGTTCCGACCGCTTCTCCAGCACCTCGGAAACACCGCCGGTCTCGGCGATGGCGTGGGTGGCGGCGGTGCCGACGTCGGTGGCGCGCTGACGCAGGTTCTCGCCCACCGCCTCCAGTTCGACGCCGACCCGGCTCGACATCGCGATAAGATCGTTGGTGCCCTGGCGCAGGGTGTCGGCGATGGTCTTGACCTTGCCCATCACCTGGTCGGACGTCGCGATAAGATGGCGCGACTGCTGATTGAGCGAGGCTTCCGACAGCTTGGACTGGGTCGAGACCACGTTGGCGGCGTCGGCCAGCTCGTCGGCCTGCTTCCGAAGCGACTGGCGGATGGCCTCGGCCTGGGCGGCGGCGCGCTCGGCCCCCTTGCTGAGGTCCTCGATATGCAGGCGGACGGTCTCGGAGATTTCACGGCCGCGGGCGGTCATCTGGTCGGATGCCGCCGACAGGGCGCGGGTCTGGGCCTGGAAGCCCTCGCCGGTTTCGCGGATGCGGGCCAGGGCGCGTTCGACGGCGGCATCGACGTCGTCGCGGCGCTGGGCGAACACCTCGCCCACCGCACCCATCTGGGCGGTGGCGTCGTCGCCGGCGGTCTTGAGATTCTCGGTATGGCGCGCCAGCACGTCCTCGATCTCGCGGAAGCGGCCCATGGCCTGATCCGAGGCCGAGACCAGCTCGCGCGACTGAACCCCCAGCGCCTCCTCGACGATCTTGACGCGCGACAGCACGCGCTCGGTGATCTGGTCGAGGCCGGTGGCCTGCTGCTGCAACGACGCCGAGATGCGGCCGGTCTGCTCGGCCAGACGCTCGGCGGCGAGGTCGAGATCGGTGTTCTGGCGGGTGAACAGCGTCTCCAGCGCGTCGACGCGCTCGGCCAGGGCGGTGGCGACCACCTCGGTCCGGTTGGTGGCCTGCTCGGCGGCGCTGCCCAACTGAGAGGCCTGGCGCTCGAACATGGTGACCACCTGCTCGGCGCGGGCCACGGCGGCCTGCGAGGTGCGGTCCAGCGCCTCGGCCTGGCCGCGGACCTGCTCGGCCACCACGTCGGCGCGGGAGGCGGCGCGGGCCGACGTGGTGTCGATGGCCTCGATCTGGCCACGCAGCAGGTCGCCGAAGTCGCGGATGCGATTGGCCGAGGCCTCGGTGACGGTGTTGAGATCCTGGGTCTGAATGCGCAGCAGGTGCTCGACCTCGCGGGCGCGGGCGGTGGCGGTGTCGGCCGCCTGGGTCAGTTGCACCACCTCCTGGCGCAGGGCCTCGACCGCCGACTGGGCCTCGCTGTTGACGCGGCCGACCACGCCGGTCATGGCCTCGACCTGGGCGGCCAGCATGTCGCGGATGGCCTCGCCCTTGGCGGCGGCCCCGGCGGAGGCGCGCGTCAGTTCCTCGGCCTGGAACCGCAGCGACTCGGCGATGGCGGAAACCCGCGCGTCTGCCCCCTCGGCGGGATAGGTGAGGCGGGCCAGATGCCGGTTGATGTCGGCGGAAGCCGACCGCAGGTCGCGCCCGCGATCGAGATAGGCCACCACCAGCCACAAAAAGGCCAGCGGCACGAAGGCGGCGCCGGCCAGCCCGCCCACTTCCTGGGGCTGCATGAAGACCATGTTGGCCCAGCCGATGGCGGTGTCGCCATACCAGCCGCACAGCCCGAGCCAGGCCGCGGACAGCACCAGGGCGACACCCTGGACCACGCGCCCCCCGCCCGAGGCGGGGGAAGGCTGGAGAGAGGCCACCGGGGCCGGTCTCGAATCGGAGGAAGGCGGAATGGTGGGGGACACCGTGTCCGTCGCCGCCGGAGCCGCTCCCGCTCCCTGCTCCTCGGTCTCGCCTCTGGTCATCGTCGTATCGCCCATGAGTCCGCCTTGAACATCAGAATTGCAGATACCGTCACCGTCGGGCCACCCGTAACAGCGACCGTCCGCGAATCGCTTCCGCGATCGCGCCACTTTCCCAAGACATAGGCGGGCCTTGCTCCCCCTTTCCCCCCCGGACCTTGGACAGCGCCTCGCAGAATGCCTTTTTCAAGGCGGAAAATCAAACACTGATCCCGTTCGCGCCGGCGCTACATATGTTTCAACTTGTGACTGCGACTCCACTGGCGACCGCCGCGGCGCGGCGCTTTGGACTTCATGGCGACGGCCTCATCTTTCTGTTTCCCGACGGATTTCTTCTCCGGCGGAGCGGCAATCCTGACCGAGGATTGCGACAGCCGCCACCGGGTGGAATCGTCGAGATAGCGGATCTGATCGGCGTCGAGACCGGCCAGCATCTCGGCGATGTAGGGCGACGGCCCGGCGGCCTTGCGGCGCTCGCCGGCGAAGCTCAGCACCAGCCAGCGCCGGGCGCGGGTGGCCGCCACGTACATCAGCCGGCGCTCCTCTTCCAGATCGGGAGAGGATTCGTGGGGCATCAGGTCGTTCTCGCATCCAGCCACCACCACCGCCGCCCATTCCAGGCCCTTGGCGGCGTGGATGGTGGACAAGGTGACGGCGTCGCCGCCGGTTTCGGCCCGGCGCAACGACCGGCGCTGCTCTTCCATCAGGGCGACGAAGCCGGCCAGGCCGTCGCATTCGGCGGCCAGATCGGCGGCGGTGAAGCAGAGATCGCGCCACTGCACCCCTTCCTCTCCCGGCGGCCGCGCCGTCGACGACACCAGCCGTCCCACCTGGCGGCACAGGGCCGGCCAGGGCTGGCCGATGTCGATCCTGTCGGGTGCCTGTTCCAGCAACCTGTCGACCCGCTTGCCATGGCCCAGCATGGCGCGGGCGTCCATGTCGCGCGGGTCCAGCAGCAGCCGGATCAGCCCCGCGGTCAGCCGCACCGGCGCCAGTTGCCAGAATTCGCCGGCGCCGCGCACCACCAGCGGAATTCCGGCGTCGGCCAGGGCGATCTGAATGCGCGACCCCACATGGCCGGCGCGGTAGAGCACCGCCATCTCGCGCCAGGGAATGCCGCTGCCGGCCAGGCCGCGCACCACGCGAAGCACGTAGGCGGCCTCGTCCTGATCATCGGCCAGCCCGGCCACCGTCACCGCCACCCGGGACGCGCTGTTGGCGTCCTGTCCCTTGATATGGCGGCGGCGGTTGCCGCCGATCAGCGCCGCCGCCGCCCGGACGATGGTGGCGGTGGAACGGTAGTTGCGCGACAGTCGGAACAACGCCGCATCGGGCCAGGAGGTCTCGAAATCCAGGATGTAGGCGGGGTCGGCCGACCGCCAGGCGTAAAGGCACTGATCGTCGTCACCCACCGCCCACAGCCGGGCGCCCTGGCCGCGAAGCAGGCGCAGCATGCGTTCCTGCGCCGGATTGATGTCTTGGTATTCGTCGATCAGCAGGTGGTCGAAGAAGCCGGCGATACGCTCGCCATAGGCCGGATCGGCCTCCATGGCCGTCACCAGCGCCATGATCAGGTCGCCGAAGTCGAAGCCGCCCTCCTCGGCCAGCGCCGCCTGATAGGCCGCGTATTTCTGCGCCGCCTCCAGCAGGTCGGCATCGTTCCTGATCCGGGCCTCGGCCAGCGCCGCCGCCGGGTCCATCAACCGGTCCTTGTAGGCGCCGAAGACGTCCATGGGCCGGCGGGACTCGTCGGACAGGTACAGGCGATGCCGCGCGATCAGCCGGCCGCTGTCGCGGTCGTCGAAGATGCGAAAGCGCGGACAGCCCGCCGGCGGATGACGCATCAGCAGCCGCGCCGCCATGCCGTGCAGGGTGCCGATGGGAAGGCGGCGCAGACGGTCCGGATCGAAGCCGTCGAGACCGTCCAGCCGCGCCTGGATGCGCAACCGCATCTCCTCGGCGGCACGGGCCGAGAAGGTGGAGACGAACAGCCGCGGCGCCGCCTCGCCCCGGTTCAGCAGATGCAGGTAGCGGCCGACCAGCGTGGTGGTCTTGCCGGTGCCCGGCCCGGCCAGGACCAGCACCGAGGCCGCCGAGGCCTGGGCGGCAGCACGCTGCTCGGAATCGAGGGGAATATGGGCCGGATCGGAAACCGGAGCCGCCGCCTGTGCTGAATTCATGGCCGATACAGTAGACGGGCGCCCCTCCGGACACAACATCTGCCGAAGCGGTCCGTCCCCTACCCCTTCAGCACCCGGCCGGCGACAGCGTCGAGCCGACCCACCACCGCCGGGTCGCGGACCTCGCCATGGGTGATGACGGCGTTGTCGAGAGCGGTATGGCAACCCTTGGCGCACGGCCCCTCGCGCCCCGCCACGCCGGGCGCCACCGCCTTGACCAGGGCGCGGGCGCGATCGGCATTGGCCAGCAGCACCTTGACGATGGCGTCCACCGTCACCGCGTCGTGATCGGGATGCCAGCAATCGTAATCGGTGACCATGGCGACGCTGGCGTAGCACATCTCGGCCTCGCGGGCCAATTTGGCCTCGGGCATGTTGGTCATGCCAATAACGTCGCAGCCCCACTGGCGATAGAGGTTGCTTTCGGCCTGGGTCGAGAATTGCGGCCCTTCCATCACCAGATAGGTGCCGCCGCGCACCGCGACGATGCCGGCCGCCCTGGCCGCCGCCTCGACCATGTCGCCCAGGCGGCCGCACACCGGATGCGCCATGCTGACATGGGCGACCAGCCCGGTCTCGAAGAAGCTCTTGGTGCGGGCGAAGGTCCGGTCGATGAACTGGTCGACGATGACGAAGGTGCCGGGCGGCAATTCCTCCTTCAGCGACCCCACCGCCGACACCGACAGGATCTCGGTGACGCCGGCCCGCTTCATCGCGTCGATATTGGCGCGGAAGTTCAGCTCGGACGGCGGAATGCGGTGGCCGCGGCCGTGACGGGGCAGGAACACCAGCTTCTGGCCGTCAAGCTCGCCGAACAGGAACTCGTCCGAGGTCGGGCCGAACGGGCTGTCGATCCGGCGCCATTGCGTGTTGGTCAAGCCGTCGATGTCGTAGACGCCGCTGCCGCCGATGATGCCGAGCACGGGTGTGGAATGTCCATCCGCCATGAAACCGCCCTTTCCGCAGGAAGAGTATTGCGGAACGGTGTTAGGGCAAAACCCGGCTGGATGCAATCACCCCATCTTCATGCCGGCGCGGGGATCGTAGCCGTGGCGCGGCCCCCATTTCTCCACCATCTTCCTGAACTCGGCATCGTTTTCGGGCAGGATCACCCGCAGCGTCACCAGTTGGTCGCCCCTGGCGCCGCCCTCGCCGGCCATGCCCTTGCCCTTCAGCCGCAGCACCGTACCGGTGTTGGACCCGGGCGGCACCGTCAGCGTCACCTTGCCGTCGATGGTGGGAACGGTGATCTTGCCTCCCAGGACCGCTTCCTGCACCGAGACGGGAATGTCGATCAGCAGGTCCAGGTCGCGGCGGGTGAACAGCGAAACCCCATCCACCCGAAGGTCGATATAGGCGTCCCCCGCCCCGCCGGCGCCGGACTGGCCTTGACCCTTCAGCCGCAGGGTCTGGCCGTCGGTCGAACCCGGAGGAATGCGCACCTCGACCGTACGGCCGGGCGCCAGGGTGACGCGCCGCGTCGCGCCGATCAGCGCCTCTCCCGGACCGATGGTCAGGGTGTGACGGATATCGGCGCCCCGAACGGCCTTGCCCGAGGCCTGGGCGCGGCCCTTGTCGCGGCGGCGCAGCAATTCGGCCAGGATGTCGTCCACATTGCCGCCGAACGGCGAGCCGCCGGCGCGGCGTCCCTCGCCCGGCTGCGCCCGCCACGGCCGGCGGCGGACGGCGCCGCTGGCGTCGATCTCGCCGGAATCGAACCTGGCCCGGCGGTCCGGATCGGACAGGAAGTCGTAGGCGGCCGAGATTTCCTTGAAGCGGTCCTCGGCCCGCTTGTCGCCGGGATTGAGGTCGGGATGCAGCTCGCGCGCCAGCACCCGGTACGCCTTCTTGATCTCGTCGTCACTGGCGTTCCGGGCCACGCCCAGAACCTGATAGGGATCCTTCACCGCACCCGCCTTCCCGCTAAATCCGGCCCGCTCTCCGGCATCACACTATCTGGCGGATGCGGTGTCGAGCAAGGCCAGCAATCCGGCCAGGATCTGCCGGGGGCTGGGCGGGCAGCCGGGAATGTGCAGATCCACCGGCACCACCTCGTGGACGCCGCCCATCACGGCGTAGGAGCCCTTGAAGCAGCCGCCGTCCAGGGCGCATTCGCCCATGGCCACAACCCAGCGCGGCTGGGGCGTCGCCTCGACGGTGCGCCGCAGCGCCTCCGCCATGTTGCGGCTGACCGGGCCGGTGACCAGCAGCACGTCGGCGTGACGCGGGCTGGCGACGAAGCGGATGCCGAACCGTTCCAGGTCGTAGACCGGGCCGTTGACGGCGTGAATTTCCAGCTCGCAGCCATTGCACGAGCCGGCGTCGATCTCGCGGATGGCCAGCGAGCGCCCCAGGCGGTTCCGCGTCCGCTCGGCCAGGGCGCGGGCCAGTTCATCGACGCCGTCGGGGTCGGCGGGCGGCGCGTCCCGCAGGGTGTGCGGTCCCTTGATCAGATGGCGGAACAAGATCTTGCCGATCGGGGGAATCATAGGTCGTGCCCCGAATAGGAACAATTGAACGACTTGTTGCACAGCGGGAAGTCGGCGACGATGTTGCCCTCGATGGCGGCTTCCAGCAGCGGCCACTGGAACCACGACGGGTCGTGGGCGTGGGCGCGCAGCACATGGCCGTCCTCGGCCATCCGAACCCATGACAGCACCTCGCCGCGAAAGCTTTCCACCATGGCCATGCCCTCGCCCGCCACGCGGGGCAGCGGCCGGCGCACCGCGCCGTCCGGCATCTCCAGCAAGATGAGGCCGAGCAGGCGTAGGCTTTCGCGCACCTCGTCGAAGCGAACCATCAGACGGGCGTTGACGTCGCCGTCAGTATAGACCGGCACCGCCAGATCCATCTGGTCGTAGGGGACTTGGCCGGGGGCCTTGCGGCTGTCGTGGCCGCGGCCCGACGCCCGCCCGACGAAGCCGCCGGCGGCGAAGCGGTGGACCAGGGAGGTGGCGACAACCCCGGTGCCCAGCGTGCGGTCCGACAGCGACGGCGTGTTCTCGTAGATCAGGAAGGCGCGCTCGAAATCCCTGCGGAAGTGGGGCAGCAGGTGCCGCAACGTTTCGGCGCCGTCCCCGGTCAGGTCGGCGGCGACGCCGCCCGGCTCCACCCGGTCCATCAGCAGGCGATGGCCGAACATGGCGTGATTGGCGCGCAAGACCGTCTCGCGCAGCACGCCCATGTGCGACAGCATGATGGCGAAGGCGGCGTCGTTGCACACCGCGCCGATATCGAAGACGTGGTTGGCGACGCGCTCCAGCTCGGCCATCAGCGCCCGCAGCCAGAGGGCGCGCGGGGGAGGCTCGCAGCCCACCGCCGCCTCGACCGCCCGCGAGAACGCCAGGGCATGGGCCACCGTGGCGTCGCCCGACACCCGTCCGGCCACCCGAAGGGCCTGATCCAGCGGCCGGCCGGACAGCAGGCCGGAAATGCCCTTGTGGACATAGCCCAGCCGTTCCTCCAGCCGCACCACCGCCTCGCCCTGGCAGTGAAAGCGGAAATGCCCCGGCTCGATGACGCCGGCATGGACGGGTCCCACCGGAATCTGATGCAGGCCGTCGCCCTCGGCCTTGAGGAAGTCGTAGGCGTGGGGGACTTCCGCCGCCGGTTTCGGATTGGACGCCAGCGGCAGGCGGGACGGCCAGCGGCCGTGGTCCAGCCACGGGCGGCGATCCTCCAGCCCCATCGGCGCCAGCCCCCACAGATCGTGAATGGCCCGTTCCAGCCGGATCGCCGCCGGACGCGCCCGGCTCAACGACGGGAACCAGAACTCGGGACAGGGATGCGAGGCCACGGCGACCTCGCCGCTGTCGTCGTCGCGAAGCGCGACGTGAACCTCGTCCGGTTCGCCCCACATGGCCATCACCGACCACTCGGCCATGGCCATCTGCGCCACCATGGCCCGCCAGGCGCGCAGGTCGAGACGAAACCGCGGAAACGGCCGGTGCCCGGGCACCGGCTGGCCCGAGGACAGGAAGTCCAGCAAGGTGACGTGTCCCATCATCCCAGTATCCCCGCCACCGCCTGGAACCACTCCACCAGTTCCCTCGGCAGGTAAAGGCCGGCGACCAGCACCAGCAGCATGTGAACCCATAACGGCGTCAACGCCAGGATGCTCGACAGCGTCGAGGCGCGGGCATGGGCGTGGACCGGCTTCGTCGGCTCGCCGAACGCCATCATCTGCAAGCGGCTGGCCAGGGCGCCGAACGCCAGCAGCAATCCCAGCACCAGCGGAATCGCCAGCAGCGGCTGGCGGGCGAAGGTGGAACTGACCACCAGGAACTCGCTCATGAAGACGCCCATGGGCGGCATGCCGGCAATGGCGAGAACCGCCAGGACGAACCCCCAGCCCAGCACCGGATGGGACGAGGTCAGGCCGCGGATGTCGGCGATGCGCTTGGTTCCCGCGTTCTGGCTGATGATGCCGACCGCGAAGAAGATGGCCGACTTGGTCAGCGAATGCATGGTCATGTGCATCAGGCCGGCGAAATTGGCGAGCGCGCCGCCCATGCCGAAGGCGAAGGTGATCACCCCCATGTGCTCGATCGATGAATAGGCGAACAGCCGCTTGATGTCGCCGCGCCGGTACAGCATGAACGCCGCCAGGAACAGGCTCGACAGCCCCATCATCACCAGCAGCGGCCCCGGCGTCAGGGCGTTCTCGTTGGCGCTGATCAGCATCTTGAACCGCAGCAGGGCGTACAGCGCCACGTTGAGCAGCAGCCCCGACAGCACCGCCGAGATCGGCGTCGGCCCCTCGGCATGGGCATCGGGCAGCCAGGAATGCAGCGGCGCCAGACCGACCTTGGTGCCGTAGCCCACCAGCACGAACACGAAGGCCAGATTCATCAGATCGGGCTGAAAGGCGTGGGCCTGCTTGATCATCATGGTCCAGGCCATGGCCTCGGCGCCGTCGCCCATGACCGGCTGCGCCGCCAGATAGACCAAGGTGGTGCCGAACAGCGCCAGCCCGATGCCGACCGAGCACAAGATGAAATACTTCCACGCCGCCTCGATGGCTTCCCTGGTGCGGTACAGGCTGACCATCAGAACCGTGGTCAGCGTCGCCGATTCCACCGCCACCCACATGACGCCGGTGTTGTTGGCGGTCAGCGCCAGCAGCATGGTGAACAGGAAGGCCTGGTACATGGAATGGTAGAAGCGCAGATGCAGTTCGGACAGACGCTCGGACGCGGTTTCGCGGGCGATGTAGGCGGCCGAGAAGACGGCGGTGGTCATGCCGACGAAGGTGGTCAGCAGGACCAGATAGATGTTGAAGTCGTCGATGAACAGCAGCTTGTTGGGCGGCGGCCGCAACCGCAGCAGCAGCAGCGAGGCGCCGAAGGTGATGGCCGACGCCGCCACGTTGACCCAGGTCGCCACCCGCCAGTCCCGCAGCACCGCCAGGAAGCCGGCGGCGCCCAGCGGCACCCCCAGTATCCACAGCAGCGGGTTGTCGGCACCGGGCAGCGATGACAGATATCCGATCATTGCCGGTCGCCCCGCCAGGTTTCCAGGTCATGCAGATCCAAGGTGTCGAACCGTTCGCGAATCCGGAAGAAGAAGATGCCGAACAGGGTCATGGCCACCAGCACCGAGAAGGCGATGGAGATTTCCACCACCAGGGGCATGCCCTTGGCCGACACCGCAGCCAGGATCAGGCCGTTCTCCAGCGCCATGAAGCCGACCACCTGCGACACCGCGTTGCGCCTTGTGATCATCATCAGCAGGCCCAGCAGCACCACGCTCATGGCCAGGGCCAGGCTTTCCCGGGTCAGGGCGGCGGCGTTGGCGGTGACCGGCAGCACCAGAAGGATGGACAGCGCCACCAACCCCACCCCGGCCATCATGGTCCAGCCGATGGACATGGCGGTTTCCACCGAACGCTGGATACCCAGCTTCTCGACCAGCCAGTGCAGCGCGAAGGGAACGATCATCGCCTTGAACACCAGGGCGATGACGGCGGTGACGTAAAGGTGGGGGGCGTCCTGGATGTGGGCCTGCCACGCCGCCGCCGCCGCCAGCGCCACCGCCTGGAAGGCAAAGGTGTTGAGCACCGCGAACAGCCGGCGCTGGTACAGAAGCTGGAAACCGGCCATCAGCACGGTGGCGCCGATCAGATGCGCCAGTTCGTAGGAAATCTGGCTGATGGCCATCACACCGCCTCCGACACGTAGAGGAAGATGGTGGCAAGCAGGCCCAGCAGCAGGGCGCCCCCCAGGAAATCGGCGTAGCGGAACACCCGCATCTTGGCGATCATGGTCTCGAACACCGCCAGCGCGGTGGCCAGGACGAAGCACTTGGCGAGAAAGCCGCCCAGCCCCAGGGCGAGGCCGGCCGTGCCGGCTCCCGGCGTCGCGATACCCCACGGCGCGAAGATGCCGCCGATCAGCGCCATGAACAAGGTCAGGCGCACCATGCCCGCGCCCTCCATCAGGGCCAGATGGCGGCCGGAATATTCCAGCACCATGGCCTCGTGCACCATGGTCAGTTCCAGATGGGTGGCGGGATTGTCGATGGGAATGCGGCCGTTCTCGGCGATGGCGACCATGACCAGCGCCGCCAGGGCGAGGCCCATGGACACCTCGATGCCGATGCCGCCGCCCAGGATGAAGCCGATGATATGGGCCGGCGAGGTGGTGCCCGAGATCAGCGACAGCGAAAAGCTGACCATCAGCATGGCCGGCTCGGCCAGCGAGGCGATCATCATCTCGCGCGACGCGCCCAGGCCGCCGAACGAGGTTCCGACATCCATGCCGGCCAGCGCCGTCCAGAACCGCGCCACCGCCAGCAGGGCCACCAGGGCGATCAGATCGGCGGCCGGCGCCAGGACGATGTCGGTGGTGAAGGTGGGAATGATGGCGGCGGCCAGCCACACCGCCGCGAAGGTGACATAGGGGGCGGCGCGGAACACCCACGACGCCGAATGGGCCACCACGGCTTCCTTCTGCAACAGGCGGTAGATGTCGCGATAGGGTTGCAGCGGCGAGGCGCCGATGCGGCCGTTCAGCCGCGACTTCACCAGCCGCACCCAGCCGGTGATCAGCGGCGCCAGCGCCACCACCAGGAAAATCTGGGCGATCTGAGAGAGAAGGGAGTTCATTTCTGCTGCCTCACCGCCACCACCAGCAGCATGAACACCAAGGTGGCGAACATCATCAGCAGATAGCGCCGCACCGTCAGGAACTGCATGCGGTTGACCCGGTCGGCGATGAAATCCACCACCCGGCCGATGCCGAGATAGAGGTAGACCCAGATGGGATCGATCAGCCGGACCTTCAGGCTGGCCGGGGCCATGTCGCCGGGCTCGGGCATCCGGACGGTCTCGCGCGCTCCGAACAACGACGAGCAGAACACCCGGCGCAGCGGCTGGGCGAAGCTCTGGCCGGTGTACTGGCTTTCGGGAATGTCCTCCGGGTGGCCGCAATCCCAGGCATCGGCGCGGCGCACCCGGGTGGTGCCGAAACCGTGGACCAGCAGGATGGTGACCGCGAACAGGCCAAGGCCGACCATCACCAGCACGGTGCCGGAATAAGAGCCCCTGGTCGAACTGACCGGCGACAGCCACGGCCAGCCCAGATCGGACGACACCGCGAAGTGAACCCCGGTCAGCGGAAACACCACCCCGGACAGGGCGTCGGTCACCGTCACCGGCATGGCGCCCAGGACGATGCACAGCGCCGCCAGCGCCGCCATGGGCAGCCGCATGGAATAGGGCAACTGGTGCGCCTCGGCGGCCTCCCTCGACCGCGGCCGCCCCAGGAAGGCGATGCCAAACGCCCGCACGAAGCACGCCGCCGCCAGCGCCGCCGCCAGCGCCAGCATGGCGCCCACCACCGGCACTCCGAATTTCATGGCCCAATGAGGCAGGCTCGGCCCCTTGAACAGCGACTGGAAGATCAGCCATTCCGACACGAACCCGTTGAGCGGCGGCAGCGCCGCGATCGCCGCCGCGCCGACCAGGGTGGCGGCGCCGGTCCACGGCATGCGCTTCAGCAAGCCGCCCAGCCGGCCGAGGTCACGGTGGCCGGTGGCGGTGATCACCGCGCCGGCCGACAGGAACAGCAGGGTCTTGAAGATGGAGTGGTTGACGATGTGATAAAGCCCCGCCACCAGCGCCAGCGCCGCCAGCATGTTCTCGCCGCTGCCCTTGAAGGCGATGGCGAGGCCAAGGCCGATCATCACCACCCCGATATTCTCGACGGTGGAATAGGCCAGCAGCGTCTTGAGGTCGTCCTGCAACACGGCGTACAACACGCCCAGCACGGCGGTGACGCCGCCGATCACCATGATCGCCGGCCCCCAGCCCCACGGCACCTGGCCGTGCAGGTCGAACAATATCCGGATCAGGCCGTAGAGGGCGACCTTGGTCATCACCCCGCTCATCAGCGCCGAGACGTGGCTGGGCGCCGCCGGATGGGCCAGCGGCAGCCAGGCGTGCAGCGGCACCAGCCCGGCCTTGGACCCGGCCCCCAGCAGCGCCAGCGCCACCACCAGGAACCCGGCCGTCGAATCCAGCGTCGCCTTGCGCATGGCGGGGAAGGAATAGCCGCCCTCCGCCCCGGCCAGCAGGCCGAAGCAGGTCAGCAGGCAGAACGTGCCGAATGTCGCCATCATCAGATAGATCATGGCCGCCGAGCGGTTCTCGGGCTTCTTGTGATCGGCCAGCACCAGCAGCCAGGACGCCAGCGACATGAATTCCCACGACACCAGGAACATGAAGGCGTCGTCGGCGATCAGCACCGCGTTCATGCCGAACAGGAACAGGGGAAAGAACGGGGTGACCCGCCGGGGTTCGGGCAGATGCGAGCAATAGCCGATCCCGTAGAACGACGCCGCCGCGGTGGACAGGTTGACCACCACCATGAACAGGGCCGACAGGTTGTCGAGGCGGAAATGGGCCTGCATCCACGGCAGGCCGATGGGCAGCACCACCTCGGGACCGGTTCCGGGCGTGGTTCCCAGATGCTTCAGCCCGCCGGCCAGCAGCACCAGCGAGGCGAGGCCGCAGCAGAAATAGACCACGCGATGCCGCCACATCTCGCCCCCGGCCAGCACGCCAAGCAGGGCGAGCGCCAGAAGAGCCGACAGGGCGGACGCGATCAGCATGGACCGGGCCGCCTCGACATCCGTTGCTCAGGAATCACCGGAACCTCCCGTTGAGGCCGGGAAGCATACCACTTATCGCGATTCGCGCAAGATTGACGGCGAGATGTTGTTGCCGCACCCAACCAGAAGGTTACAGGCCGCGCTCGAAATCGGCCGGGGCGCGCAGATAGGCGTTGAAGATGTCCGGCAGTTTCTTGCGCAGGTCGGCGTCGGGGTCGTCGGGGTCCAGCTTGGCGACCTTGATCTTCTCGCAGAATATCTTGACCAGCTTCTTGTTGCCGGGCACGCCGAAGATCTCGGCGAACTTGTCCTCGCCCAGCCTCTCGCTGCCGACCTCCAGGATGATCGGGATCTGCGAGAACTGGAGGAAACGGACGAACTGGTTGATGGCCTCGCCCGACAGGATGTGCAGGTGCGACGCCATCTGCTCCAGATCCTTGGCGTTCTGGACCTCCATGGCCTCCAGCCGGTCGGTGTCGACGCACATTTCCCAGAACTTCTCGCCCATCTTGTCGTAGACGGTGCCGTGCAGGTAGTCGTAGCGCTCCTTGCCCAGGAAGGCGACACCCTTGGCCGCCAGCGGCTGGGTGTCCAGCATCTCGCGCATCATGTCGTCGGACAGGATGCGCTTGGCCTGATCCATGGAATGGCGACCGATGTCGGCCAGGGCGGCGATGCCCTCGGGGGTGCGCAAGGTGGTGACGCCGCGCCCCATCTCGCGGATCAGCTTGACCGGCAATTCGGCGAAATAGGGGATCAACGGCACCTGCCAGTCGTAATCCAGGTAATCGCTGATGGCGTTGTAGAAGATGTCGGCCTGGGTGGGCGACGGCTTGGGAACCTCCATGTCCCCCCACTTGCCCGACACCAGGGCGGTGATCTTCTCCAGCAGGGTCCTCGGTTCCGACTTGGCCGTCTTGGCAGCCAGTTGGGCCTCGGCGTCGGGCGGAGCGAAGCGCTTGGTGGCATAGGCCTTGGCCCCGGACCGCACCACCATGCTGATGATCTGGTCAAGGCTGCGCTCGCAACGCAGCGGCTTGTCGTCCTCGGCCACCGGATTGCCGACGGCATCCACCAGGAATTCGGCGAACAGCTCGCGCTTGGTCCGCACCAGTTGCATGCAGGCGTAAAGCAGCTCGGGCGTCGCCAGAACCGAGGCGTAGGGATTGGGAAACGCCGCCAGGGCGGGAATCAGCTTGGTCACCTTGTCGGTGACCGGCCCCTTGATGGTGGTGATGATTTCCCTGCGGAACGCGGCATCCCTGTCGACAGGCTTCGCCCCCTTGTCCGCCGGCTTTACCGCCTTGCTGGCCATGCCCTTCCTTTCCCCTTCTTCTTGTCCGTCAGTCGCCGAGCACGGTGGTCGGAAGCTGGTTCATCTTGGCCAGCAGGTATTCCAGGTCGTCGTTCTCGAAATCGACGCCAAGATCGCCGTACTGGGTCAGAATCCGCTCGATCATGCGGCGCGAGAAGCGTTCGCGATCATTGGGCTTGCCGTCGTATTCCATCTCGTAGGACACGTCGATGGCGGCGCGCATGGCGGCATAGAACGCCTTGGGCAGACTGGCCTTCTCGAACAGCGCCTCGAAGCCGCGCTTGCCGGCGTCGTGGATCAGGGTGCGGCAATTCTCGACCTTGATGCGGGCCAGCTTGGCCAGGGCCACTTCCAGGAAAGTCATGTCGCCCATGCAGACGGCGCGCAGCATGATGGAGGGCGTCAGGCGGCCGACGCGATAGAGATGATCGACCAGGGCGGCGACGTCGCTGTCGGAGCTGGACAGGCCGAGCACGGCCAGTTCGCGCGCCTGGATCATCATGGCGGCGGCGGCCTCCGGCGTCATGTCCGGGCGGGCCATCAGGTGCTGGCGCAGATTTTCCGAGACCTTGGTCATCAGCCGTTCGGCCACCGAGATCGGCAGGGCCTTGCGCTCGACCAGCGACTTGCCGACCACCTCGCTCTCGCCGTAGCGGTCGGCGACGTTCAGTAAGGTCTTCTCGGTAAGCTCGGCGCCCTCGTTGGAGACCAAGGTGGCCACCGCCGCCTCGTTCCCGGTTTCCACCAGGGCGTCGGCCAGTCCGGCGGAGACCGAGTGGCGGGACGCCACCGCCACCTGCTTTTCCGGTCCCTGGCTCTGGACGATCTCGATCAGGTCCTCGTCGGTCAGGACCTCCGAGAACTGGAGCATGGGCAGCGACACGTCCTCGACGTCGCGGGCCAACGCCAGGGCCACGTCGTGGGGAACCGTCGGATTCTCCTTCAACTGGCGGGCCAGGGCTTCGCGCACCCTGACCTCGGCATCCTTCACCATCAGGCGGAAGATATCCTCGGCCAGCTTGCGTTCGCCCGCGCTCAACCCCTGATGCTGCGAGGCGATCTTGTCGGCGATCTCGGTGCGCGTGTCCCCGGTCGGATTGGAGAGCAGGCGCTTGACGTCTTCCTCGTTGAGCTTTTCTTCCACGGCGGTTCTCTCAACCATTCGGCCGGACTATACATGCCTTTCCCCCTGGTGAACAGGCGGGAGACCGGGGCGTCAGCCAAGCATCATATCAGACAGGAAACCGGCCAGCACCCCCGGACAGCATTCCTCCAGAAGCGGGGCGTGGCGCCGGGTTTCGGCGCGCAGGTCCCGGACCGACAGGCCCGGAACCCCGGCGATCTCGCAGGCATGGCCGATGAACCAGCGCTCCAGCCCGTGGCGGGTCGCCTCCACATGGAATTGCAGTCCCAGGGCGGAGCGCCCCCACGAAAAGGCCTGGTGGCGGGTGAGCGGGGTCGAAGCCAGCAAGGTGGCGCCGTCGGGCAGGTCGAAGGTGTCGCCGTGCCAGTGCAGCACCGGCACGGCGTCGAGGGCGGCCAGGCAGGACGCCCGCCCGGCATCGGTCAGGTCCAGCGGCGACCAGCCGATTTCCTTGACGCCGCCATTGGGATAAACGCGGGCGCCCAGGGCGCGGGCGATCAGCTGTGCGCCGAGGCAGATGCCGACGATGGGGCGCCCGGCCTTGAGACGGGCCTCGATCAGCTTCAGTTCGTCGGCAAGAAAAGGATAGGATTCGTCCTCATAGGCGCCGATGGGACCGCCCAGCACCACCATCAGATCGGGGGCCAGCGGGTCGACCGCGTCCAGTTCGTCCCAGCCGGCCTCGCGGTAGGCGACGTCGAAGCCGCGTTCCCACAAGACCGGCTCGAAGCTGCCGAGATCCTCGAAGGCGACATGGCGTATGGCGATGCAGGTCTTCATGGCTCCCCTCCCAAGGCCGACGCGAGTCATACCCGAGCCGCCGCATCCCGTCGAGACCATTGAACGCGGAGCGGCCGGCGGGCCTTTACGCCTTGACCGAGCCCGTTGCAATGCAAACATGGACGGGAGTAGGGTGCTCTCCCGGATTGACAGGACCCTTGCCCATGCGCCCCGACCTCGCGGCGAAGTATGACCTTCGCGTCCCCCGCTACACCTCGTATCCCACCGCGCCCCATTTCCATCCGGGCGTGACCGGCGAGACCTATCGCGGATGGTTGGGCGCCATCGACCCGGAACTGGAACTGTCGCTGTACCTGCACATCGCGTTCTGCGCCGAGATGTGCTGGTTCTGCGGCTGCCATACCAAGATCACCAAGAAGTACGGTCCGGTCGCCGCCTATATGGAGGCGCTGTGGCGCGAGATCGATCTGGTGGCCGAGGCGCTGCCCGGCCGCATGACGGCGCGACACATCCATTTCGGCGGCGGCAGCCCCACCATCCTCAAATCCGATGATTTCGTCCGCACCATCGACCGGCTGAAAAGCCGGTTCCTGCTGAAGGACGGCGCCGAGGTGGCGGTGGAACTCGACCCTCGCACCGCCGACGAGGCCTATGTCAAGGCCATGGCCGGGGCCGGGGTGACGCGGGCCTCCATCGGCGTCCAGGATCTCGACCCCAAGGTGCAGCGGGCCATCAACCGCATCCAGCCCTACGAGGTCACCGAGCGGGTGGTGGGCTGGCTGCGCCGGCACGGCGTGCCCGAGGTCAATATCGATCTGGTCTACGGCCTGCCGCACCAGACGGTGGACGGCCTGCTGGAAACCATCGACACCGCCATCCGGGGGTTCACGCCGCGCCGCGTCGCCCTGTTCGGCTATGCCCATGTGCCGTGGATGAAAAAGCACATGCGCCTGATCCCCGACGAGACCCTGCCCGACACCGAGACCCGCTGGCAGCAATACGAGCAGGGTTGCAAGCTGCTGACCGAGACCCACGGCTATGTCCAGATCGGCCTGGACCATTTCGCCGCGCCCGACGACGCCATGGCGGTGGCGCTTCGGGAAAAGCGCCTGCACCGCAACTTCCAGGGCTACACCACCGACAGCGCCGCCACCCTGATCGGCTTCGGCGCCTCGGGCATCGGCGCCCTGCCCCAGGGTTATGTGGTCAACGAGGGCGAGGTCCACGCCTATCAGCGCGCCATCGCCGAGGGCGGCCTCGCCACCGTGCGCGGCTTCGCCGTCAGCGACGAGGACCGCCTGCGCCGCGAGATCATCGAACGCCTGATGTGCGACCTGGAAATCGACCTGGACGCCGTCGCCGGCCGCCATGGCGTCGACGGGGCGCGCTTCGCCGAGGAGGTGGCCGCCCTGGCGCCGCTTCAGGCCGACGGACTGGTCACGGTGGACGGCCGGCGCATCGGCGTCACCCATGACGGCCGCACCCTGGTCCGCGCCGTCTGCGCCGCCTTCGACCGTTACCTGAAGGCCGGCGAGCAGCGCCATTCCAAGGCGGTTTAGCCCCTACCCCCACCACCTCTTCGGGGTGGGGTTGCCCCACCCAACTAATTTCGAACACTCCCCGCACGGGTGTTCTCCCCCGGCCGCATTCCAGGCACATTGAGCGCCAAGAAAGCCAAAGGGAGACGTCGGATCATGGATCAATCCAAGCGCTACGCCAATCTCGCCCTCGACGAGGACAGCCTGATCAGGGGTGGACGCCATGTTCTGTGCGCCTACCGCATGAAGCCGAAGGCCGGATACGGCTATCTCGCCACCGCCGCCCATTTCGCCGCGGAATCCTCGACCGGCACCAATGTGGAGGTCTGCACCACCGACGACTTCACCCGCGGCGTCGACGCCATCGTCTATCAGGTCGACGAACAGCGCGAACTGATGAAGATCGCCTATCCCATCGACCTGTTCGACCGCAACATCATCGACGGCCGCGCCATGATCGTGTCGTTCCTGACGCTGGCCATCGGCAACAACCAGGGCATGTCGGACGTCGAATACGCCAAGATGCTGGATTTCTACGTGCCGCCGGCCTATCTGCGGCTGTTCGACGGCCCCGCCTGCAACATCAGGGACATGTGGCGGGTGCTGGGCCGGCCGCAGGAGAACGGCGGCATGGTGGTCGGCACCATCATCAAGCCGAAGCTGGGCCTGCGGCCCAAGCCGTTCGCCGACGCCTGCCACCAGTTCTGGCTGGGCGGCGACTTCATCAAGAACGACGAGCCCCAGGGCAACCAGGTCTTCGCCCCGCTGAAGGAGACCATCCGGCTGGTGGCCGACGCCATGGACCGCGCCCAGGACGCCACCGGCCAGCCCAAGCTGTTCTCGGCCAACATCACCGCCGACGACCCGGCCGAGATGCTGGCGCGCGGCCATTACATCCTGGAGACCTTCGGCAAGAACGCCAGCCACGTCGCCTTCCTGGTGGACGGCTATGTGGGCGGCCCCACCGCCATCACGCTGTGCCGGCGCAACTTCCCCAACCAGTTCCTGCACTATCACCGGGCCGGCCACGGCGCCGTCACCTCGTCCCAGTCCAAGCGCGGCTACACCGTGCTGGTCCACATGAAGATGGCCCGCCTGCAAGGCGCGTCGGGCATCCACACCGGCACCATGGGCTACGGCAAGATGGAGGGCGAGCCCGGCGAGAAGATGGTGGCCTACATGCTGGAGAACGACGTGGCCGAGGGCAGCCATTTCCGCCAGGAATGGCTGGGGATGAAGGCCTGCACCCCCATCATCTCGGGCGGCATGAACGCGCTGCGCCTGCCCGGCTTCTTCGCCAATCTGGGCCACTCCAACGTCATCCAGACCTCGGGCGGCGGCGCCTTCGGCCACAAGGACGGCGCCGTGGCCGGCGCGCTGTCGCTGCGCCAGGCCCATCAGGCCTGGATCCAGGGGGTCGATCTGGTGGACTACGCCAAGGATCATCCCGAATTGAAGGGAGCGTTCGAATCCTTCCCCGCCGACGCCGACAATCTCTATCCCGGCTGGCGCGAAAAGCTGAAGATCGCCTGACGCGGCCGAGAACAGGGGGGAAGAATCCATGTCGAGAAAACATCCCATCATCGCGGTGACCGGTTCGTCGGGGGCCGGCACCAGTACGGTCAAGGAAGCCTTCGAGCATATGTTCCGGCGCGAGGGCATCAAGCCGGCCATCATCGAGGGCGACTCGTTCCACCGCTTCAACCGCGCCGACATGAAGAAGGCCATGGCCGAGGCCGAACGGAAGGGATGCACCAATTTCAGCCATTTCGGCCCCGAGGCCAACCTGTTCGCCGAACTGGGCGAACTGTTCGGCAGCTACGGCGATACCGGCCGCGGCCGCCGGCGGCTGTACATGCATAACGACGAGGAAGCGGCCCGCTTCGCCCATCTCGGCGTCAAGTCCGGCGAGTTCACCCCGTGGGAGGACGTGCCCGAGGATACCGACTGCCTGTTCTACGAGGGACTGCACGGCTGCGTCGTCACCAAGGACGTCAATGTCGGCCAGTTCGCCGACCTGAAGATCGGCGTGGTGCCGGTGATCAACCTGGAATGGATTCAGAAGATCCACCGCGACACCAACCAGCGCGGCTATTCGGAAGAGGCGGTGATGGAAACCATCCTGCGCCGCATGCACGACTACGTCCATTACGTGGTGCCGCAGTTCAAGCTGACCGACATCAACTTCCAGCGGGTGCCCATCGTCGACACCTCGGACCCCATCATCGCCCGCGACATCCCCACCGCCGACGAGAGCCTGGTGGTGATCCGCTTCCGGAAGCCCGACCGCTTCCGGGTCGATTTCCCGTTCCTGCTTCAGATGCTGAAGGATTCATGGATGAGCCGGCGCAACACCATCGTGGTCCCCGGCGGCAAGATGGGTCTGGCCATGGAGCTCATACTAACCCCGATCCTTCGTCGGATCATGGAGGACCGAAGGTCCGTCCTTGGCTGACGGGGGAGCCACACCTGGGCCGGCGCATCACTTCGCCGGCCCTTTTTTTTGGTTCCCCGGCATCAGGCCGTCAGCGCCCGTTCCAGGTCCTCGACCAGATCGTCGCCGTCCTCCAGCCCCACCGACAGGCGCACCAGTCCCTCGCCGATGCCCATGGCCAGCTTGTCGTCGGGCGACAGCCGCTGATGGGTGGTGGTCCAGGGGTGGGTGATCAGGCTCTTGGAATCGCCGAGATTGTTGGAGATGTCGATCAGCTCCAGATTGTCGAGCAGGCGATAGGCCGCCGCCTTGCCGCCCTTCAGCTCCAGCGCCAGGATCGAGCCCCAGCCCCGCATCTGCCGGGCCGCCAGTTCGTGCTGGGGATGGCTTTCCAGGCCGGGATAGAGCACCCGGGCCACTTCGGGGCGGCCCTCCAGGAACCGGGCGATCTTCATCGCGTTGGCGCAGTGGCGTTCGATTCTGAGGTCCAGGGTCTCCAGCCCCTTCAGCAACACCCAGGCGTTGAACGGCGACAGCGCCGGGCCGGTGTTGCGCAGGTAAGGCCCCAGAACGTCCTGGCAGAAGGCCAGATCGCCCAGCACGGCGCCGCCCAGGCAGCGCCCCTGGCCGTCGATGTGCTTGGTGGCGGAATAGACCACGATGTCGGCGCCGAGATCGAGCGGGCTTTGCAGGATCGGGGTGGCGAAGACGTTGTCGACCACCAGGCGGGCGCCGGCCTTGTGGACCAGGTCGGCGACGGCCCGGACGTCGATGATTTCCAGGGTGGGATTGGCCGGAGTCTCGATGAAGACGCAGGCGGTGGGCTTGGACAGCGCCCGTTCCCAGGCCCCGATGTCCGGGCCGTCGACGAACACCCGCTCGATGCCGAAGCGCGGCATCAGTTCGTTGATGATCCACTGGCACGAGCCGAACAGGGCACGCGACGCCACCACCCGGTCGCCGGCCTTGAGCTGGCACATCAGGGCGGCATGGACGGCGGCCATGCCCGACGCGGTGGCGCGGCAGGCGGCGGCGCCCTCGATCTCGGCCAGACGCTGCTCGAACATGGCCACGGTCGGATTCTTGAAGCGGGAATAGACCATGCGGTCCAGGGTGCCGTCGAAGCTGTGTTCGGCCTCGGCGGCGCTGCCGTAGACATAGCCCGAGGTCAGGAACAGGGCCTCCGACGTCTCGGAAAAGCCGGTCCGCTCCAGGCCGCCGCGCACCTGACGGGTGCGGGGGCGCCAGGATCTTGCCGGACGGGAGGTGCTGGAATCGCCGCTGCTCATGCTGGTCTCCTGAAACACGAAAGCCCCAACCCGGAAAACAAGGGGTCAGGGCTCGGACACGGAGCGCGCAAACCTCTTTAGCGGAATGTTTAACGTGGCCGCAATCCGGTCGGACAAATCACCACGGCCAAGACATAGCGCCCAGCCGGGACGGCCGTCAAGCCCGATCGCCGCCCCGGATTCACCGCCGCCGCCCGTCCATGACGAAATCATTGCGAGTCGCGGGGCCGGAGTCGTATCCTTGGCCGGGTTGTTCCTCGAACGGGGAGGTTTGGGTGTCGCTGGACGGCATCGGCGGATCGGGCGCGAGCATCGACCCGCGCGGCGTGGCCGCCGCGGTTCGGACGGAGAATCTCGCCGCCGCCCAGGCCGCCCAGCAACGCTTCGTTCCGCCCGATCCACCCCAGATATCGCGGCGTCCACCGTCGCACCGCTTCGATGCCGCCGACGAGCGGCCGTCCGACCGGCATTCGCAGCCCCCTTTCGCCGTCCCTCGCGATGGCGGGGACGCTTCCGCCCAGGCCTTCACCGCCTTCGTCGTCCAGTCCATCGCCCAGGAACAGGGCGGAGACGAGGGGGCGTTCCTGTCCTCGGCCATCGTGGCGGGAGCCGAAGCCTACGCCCGCGCCGCCGGGCCGGGACGCCCGCCAGGGCAGGACGGGGTGGAAATCATCCCCCCGACCCTATCCTCCGGTCATGCTCTCGACCTTACCGTATAGCAATAAGCATATACCCTTGGCGCTATTCGTATGATGAGCCTATGAACCCCTGGTAGGGTTCCGGCCTCGCCACCACATGATCGGTATCGGCAACGGCACGTCCTTGCCGTACGGCATTCTGGCGCTCCCGCATGGTTTTTCAAAGATATTCCACGCAGCCGCGTCAGGCTAGCATCACTATAAATTAAGTACCTTGGGTTGATTGAAAGCCAAACATTCGGTTTTCCACAAGCAAGGAAGTTTCGGGTTGCCCGGCTGTCCAATTCCGACTATGTGAAGGGAAGAGTCGCCATGCCTGATTTGACTGATGCGGCTCCCATATCGGGTAAGTCAACTCGTGATAAATTGAATATTATGCCTCAGAAGACCAATGCGAAAGCAGCGCGTCCCGTCAACCGTGCCAATGACATCGACCGGCATGTCGGAACCCGCATCCGCGAGCGGCGCATCATGCTGGGCCTGTCCCAGCAGCAGATGGCCGACCTGATCGGAGTCACCTACCAGCAGGCCCACAAGTACGAGCGCGGCATCAACCGCATCTCGGCCGGCCGGCTGTTCGAGATCGCCCAGGTCCTGGGGGTCCCGGTGGGCTTCTTCTACGAGGGGCTGGAAAACCGGCGCGGCGCCGATCTTTCCGCCCGTCAGCGCATGTGCCTGGAACTGGCGCGCAACTTCACCAGCATCTCCAACGAGAAGCATCAGGACGCGCTGTCACAGTTGGCCCGAGCCCTGGCCAGCGAGGGCTGACGCCGCCCAATCCGCCATGGCGCGGACCAGCGGCGACGGGTCGTTCCGCAGCCGCTCGACATGGACCGCCAGTTCGGCCCGGCCGCTGTTGCCGATGGCGACCAGCACGCTGGCGACGAAGCGGTCCCGCCCGGCCCGCTTCACCGGGGACGCGGTGAACACCTCGCGAAACCCCGCCTCGTCCAGCCGCGCCAGATCGGCCAGCAGCGGCGCCGTCAGTTCCACCCTGGGCAGGAAGTCGGGCTCGGTGGTCGGCGGGGCGAACTTGTTCCACGGGCACGCCGCCATGCAATCGTCGCAGCCGTAGACGCGATTGCCCATCAGCGGGCGCAATTCGGCCGGAATCCCGCCCCGGGTCTCGATGGTCAGGTACGAGATGCAGCGGCGCGGCTCGATATGGCCGTCGCCGTCCAGCGCCGCCGTCGGGCAGGCGTCGACGCAGGCGCGGCAGGACCCGCAGCGGTCGGGTTCCGGCGGGTCGGGCTCGATCTCCAGGGTGGTGAAGATTTCCGACAGGAACAGCCACGAGCCGAAGCTGCGCGACACGATGTTGGTGTGGCGGCCGCGCCAGCCCAGCCCGGATTGCCCGGCCAAGGGCTTTTCCATCACCGGGGCGGTGTCGACGAACACCTTCAGCGCGCAGCCGGTGGTTTCGGCCAGCCAGCGTCCCAGCGCCTTCAGCCGCTTCTTCACCGTGTCGTGATAGTCGCGGTTGCGGGCATAGACGCTGATGACGCCGCGTTCGGGCCGGCGGATCAGGTCCAGGGGATCGCCCTTGGGGGCGTAGCTGGTGCCCAGCACGACGACGCTGCGGACCTCGGGCCACAGCGCCTGGGGATCGGCGCGGCGGTCCAGGGTATCGGCCATCCAGCCCATGTCGCCGTGACGGCCGTCGGCGACATAGGCGGCGAGATCGGCCTTCCAGCCCGGCGGAGCGGCGGCGGCGGCGAACCCAACCTGGGAAAACCCCAGTTCAAGCGCCTTGGCGCGGATGGCGTCCTTCATGGCAAGGATACTTCATCCTTCGAGACGGCCCATTCGGGCCTCCTCAGGATAAGGTCGGGATAAAGCGGCCTCATCCTGAGGAGCGAAGCGTCTCGAAGGATGAGCGGCGTCCTACCGCCCACGATAGCCCGGCACGCCCTGGTCGGGCAGCCACAGCCCCTCGGGCGGGATTCCTGTCTGCCAGAACACGTCGATGGGAATGCCGCCGCGCGGATACCAATAGCCGCCGATGCGCAGCCAGCGGGGCTTGCAGGCCTCCACCAGCCGCTTGGCGACGGCGATGGTGCAGTCCTCGTGAAAGGCGCCGTGATTGCGGAAGCTGCCCAGGAACAGCTTCAGCGACTTGCTTTCCACCAGGGCGCCGTCGGGGGCGTAGTCGATCACCAGATGGGCGAAGTCGGGCTGGCCGGTAACCGGGCATAGCGAGGTGAATTCCGGCGCCGAGAACCGCACCAGATAGAGCGTGCCGGGATGGGGGTCGGGCACCGTCTCCAGCACCGCCGAATCGGGGCTGGCGGGCAGCGCCGTGGCTTGTCCCAGTTGGGTGAGGCCGCCGGTCACGGCTCAGCTCCCGTTCATGCGGCGGATAGTGTTGGTGGTGCTCTGGCCGTCCACCAGACCGGCCAGCACCACCTTGCCGCCCCAGGACTGGACCAGGTCGGCGCCCACCACCTTGTCGATGGTGTAGTCGGCGCCCTTGACCAGCACATCGGGCTTCAGCGTCTCGATCAGCTTCAGCGGCGTGTCCTCGCCGAAGATCACCACCAGATCCACCGTCGCCAGCGACGACAGCACGGTGGCGCGCGAGGCCTCGGACTGCACCGGCCGGTTCGGCCCCTTGAGACGCTGGACCGAGGCGTCGCTGTTCAACCCCACCACCAACCGGTCGCAGGCGGCCCTGGCCTGGGCCAGGATCGAGACGTGGCCGGGATGCAGCAGGTCGAAGCAGCCGTTGGTGAAGCCGACCTTGTGGCCCTTGCGGCGCCAGCGGGCGACGATCTCGGCGGCGGCGACCGCCGACAGGATCTTGGATTCGCCGGCGGTCAGGTCGTCGTGATGCAGCGCCGCCACCACTTCCTCGGCATAGGCGACGGCGGTTCCCACCTTGCCCACCACGATGCCGGCGGCGACGTTGGCGAGGCGGGCGCCTTCCAGAAGCGAGGCCCCGGAGGCCATGGCCGCCGCCAGGGTCGCCACCACGGTGTCGCCGGCTCCCGATACGTCGAACACCTCGCGGGCCTCGGCCGGCAGATGGTGAACCTCGCCCGCGGCGGTGACCAGGGTCATGCCGTCCTGGCTGCGGGTGACCAGCACCGCCTCCAGGCCGCAGGTGCCGATGAGGTGACGGGCGGCGGCCACCACCGCGTCGTCACCGTCCACCGGCATGCCGGTGGCTTCCTGCAATTCCTTGCGGTTGGGGGTGACGATGGTGGCGCCCGCGTAGATGGAGTAATCGGCACCCTTGGGATCGACCACCACCATCTTGCCCTTGGCCGTGGCGCGGCGGATCAGTTCGCCCGCCACCGGCGGGGCCAGCACGCCCTTGCCGTAATCGGACAGCACCACCACCCCGGCCCTGGCCAGCAGCCGGTCGGCGCGGGTCAGCAACTGGTCGCGGATGGAATCGTTGACGGCGGCGCGCGATTCGCGGTCGGCGCGCAGCAATTGCTGGTGCGAGGCGAAGAAGCGGGACTTGATGGTGGTCTGGCGGCCGGGCTCGACCACGATGCAGGGGTCGATCTCGCCATGCTCGCCCACCAGGCGGGTGATCTCGCGGCCGGCGGCGTCGTCGCCCACCACCGACACGAAGGCCGGCGCGGCGCCCAGCGCCACCAGATTGCGCACCACGTTGCCGGCCCCGCCCAGCATGGCAGTCTCGCGCTCGATGAACAGCACCGGAATGGGGGCCTCGGGACTGACCCGGTCGACCGAGCCATAGACGAAACGGTCCAGCATGGCGTCGCCGATGCACAGCACCGGGGTGTCGCGCAGCAATTCGACGCGGGCGGCAAGGGCGGAAAGTTCGGTCATGGAGCCCCGGATCGTCAGAGGGATCGGCCTTGCGGCTCGGTTAACCCAACGGGGGCCGGCTTGCAAGACAAAACCCGTCCGCCCCGGCGGTCTTGTGCGGCAAGGCCGGAGCAGACCACAAAATATAGTTTGAAACCACGGGGGCGATGGGACAGAATCGCCCGGTCTCAAGGGGTTGTCCATGGACGTTCACAAACTCGCCAAGGTGCTGGCCATGGCGGCCTCGGACAACGAGGCCGAGGCGGTGCACGCGCTGCGCACCGCCGCCCGGCTGCTGGACAATGCCGGCCTCGATTTCGTCGCCCTGGCCGAACGGCTGTCGGAATCGGAGCCGCCGGCCGCCGCCGGCCGCCTGGACGAACTGGAAGATACCGTCTTCGATCTCCGGAACGAACTGCGCCACCTGCGCGCCGAGAACGAGCGCCTGCGCCGGGAAACGCCGCCCCCGCCGGCGGCGGCCAGCCTGGCCGGCGCCGCCCAGGATGCCGCCCACATCATCCGCCTGCGCGCCGAACTGGACGCCGCCCGCGACGACCTCGCCCGCGCCATGGCGGACGGACTGGCGCGGGACCAGGCATTCCATTCCGACCTCGCCCAGGCCGCCGACATGGTCGGGCGCCTGACGGAGCAGGTCGAGCAGGCCAGGGGGCGCGCCGCCCGCCTGGAGGCCGAGAACCGCCGGCTGTCCCTGGTGGCCGGCGCCTTGAAGGCGGAACTGGACGAACGTGCCGCCGACCGCCTGCACCCGCTGCCCAGCCCGACCCAGCGGCCGGAAACCATTGTCCGGCCCGAACCCATGGCGAGGCCGGAGCCGTCGCCGCGACGTCCGCCGCCCGCCGCCGCCCGCCGCGGCAAGGCCGCTCCGGCGGGACAATACGCCCTGTTCTAGGCGTGAACGCCGCCTCGAAGGACGGACGACCGCCTGGAAGGCGGCTAGAATCCTTTTACTTGGCGGCCGCCGGGCTTAGAGTGGGGCACTGAACCCCGAGGGTGCTTTCCGCATGTACAGCCAGACAACCCGCGACATCGTGGTGACGGTCAAGCCGTTCTACCTGGAGGACCAGTCCTCGCCGGCCGACAACCACTATGTCTGGGCCTACCGCGTCCGCATCGAGAACCACGGTTCCTGCACCGTGCGGCTGATGCGGCGCCACTGGATCATCACCGACGCCATCGGCCGGGTCCAGGAGGTCAGAGGGCCGGGGGTGGTCGGCGAGCAGCCGGTGCTGAACCCCGGAGACGGCTACGAATACACCAGCGGCACGCCGCTGCCGACGCCATCGGGCATCATGCACGGCACCTACGAGATGGAGGACGAGAAGGGCGAGGTCTTCGACATCGTCATCCCCGCATTCTCGCTGGACTCCCCCCACGACCGCCCGATGCTGAACTGATCCACTTGCACGGGGGCGGGGGCGGACCCACATGCGGTAGGGTCAACTCCGCAGCCAAGGGACAACGCCATGACGTCCGACGACACCACCCTTCCGGTCCCGCTTCCCAGGGAGCTTGTCCCGCAGGAGCGTCCGCGCGTCCAGCGCCCCAGCCGCGCTGAGGCCGAGAACGCGGTCCGCACCCTGCTGCGCTGGGCTGGCGACGACCCGGACCGCGAGGGACTGATCGGTACTCCCGACCGGGTGGTCCGCGCCTACGAGGAGTTCTTCTCCGGCTACGACCAGGACCCCACCGAAATCCTGCACCGGACCTTCGAGGAGACCGACGGCTACGACGAGATGGTGTTGCTGCGCGACATCCGCCTGGAATCCCATTGCGAGCACCATGTGGTGCCCATCATCGGCAAGGCCCATGTCGCCTACCTGCCGAACCGCCGGGTGGTGGGAATCTCGAAGCTGGCCCGCGTCGTCGAGATCCATGCCCGCCGCCTCCAGATTCAGGAGAAGCTGACCGCCCAGATCGCCAACACCATCAACGACGTGCTCCAGCCCAAGGGGGTGGCGGTGGTGATCGAGGCCGCGCACCAGTGCATGACCACCCGGGGCATCCACAAGCCGGGCGTCACCATGGTGACCAGCCGGATGCTGGGCGAATTCCGCGACAATCCCGCCACCCGCCGGGAACTCATGGCCCTGATCCACAACCAGCACAGCGGCGGCCTGTCCAACGTGTGAGGCCCCGCCCGCCGGGCGGGGGAGCGTCACATGCCGAAGGCGGCGCTCATGTCCATTTCCAGTTCCAGACGCTCCAGGCCCAGGCTGCCGAAGGTGCGCTGTTGGCGGGCGTTGACCAGCAATTTCTCCAGCGCCCGCTCGCTGCATCTGACGCACTGATTGCAACCGCGCTCCGAGGCGCAATTAAGAACCTTGTGCAGTTCCTCCACATCCATTTCGCCGTTGCGCCGGTCCCAGTCGCAGGGGCCTTCTTGCGGGCCGTATTTTCCCATGATCAATATCCCTGCCTGAATAAAAAAAGGGCTCCGCCAATGGCGAGCCCGTCCATATACAAAGCTTAGACCCATAATGTTTCTGTGGGTATCGGGGCATCCGTATATGCAAAGACCGTAACGGAAAGACGTCAGCCCGGAATGTCTAACCCTTTAGCCGTATGGTTGGCGATACGTCCCACCCTTGGCGTGAAAAGCCCCAAGTCCTGAAAAAATTTGAATAAAATTGTTCCTTTTAGATGAAGAATAAGAAGAACCAGGAATTCCCTTATGATGGTGGCCGGTGTATCAATGCCACCTCGACGCAGCCATATGTCATAGACCATGAAAAAGCCGCCAGGGCAGGACCGGAACCAGGGGGCAAGCGGCGAAGCCAGGATCGGCCGGCCGCAGGAGGCCTATGTCGCCTTCGCCTTCGCCGCCGCCGACCTGCTGATGGAGACCGACCATTCCGGCCGCATCATCTTCGCCGTCGGCGCGTCCATGTCGCTGGTGGGACGGCCGGCGCGGCTGCTGGCCACCATGACGCTGGAGCAGTTGATCCGCCCCGAGGACATGGCGCGGACCCGCAACGCCCTGCGCCGGATGGCCAGGGGCGAGCGCGTCCGCCACACCCTGTTGCATGTGGCGGTGCCCGACGGCGACATCGTGCCGGTGGCGCTGTCGGGCTACCCCCACCCCGATCACGAGGGGCGCCTGCTGCTGGTCCTGACCCACGGCGGCACCATCATGACGCCGACGGTGAAGCGCAACGACGAGGGATTGCTCGGCCGCGAGGGGTTCGAGGCCCTGGCCGGCGGCCTGATCAAGGAAAGCGCCAAGGACTCCGACGACAGCTATCGCATGACCCTGCTGGACCTGCCGGAACTGGCCGGGCTGCGCGCCAAGGTGGGCGCCGAGGCCACCGCCGGATTCATCGCCCGCTTTACCGATTACCTGCGCCAGTGCTCGGTGGGAGGCGAAGCCGCCGCCGATCTCGGCGATTCCAAATACGGCCTGATTCACGGCCCCGACCTCTCGGCCGGACAGATCGAAACGGCCATATCCGGGCTGGCCCAGTCGATCCTGGGCGCCGACCTCCACCCCGACGCCGCCACCATTTCGTTCGACGGCGGCGAGATCTCGCCGCAAGAGGCCACCAACGCCCTGGTCTACACCCTGAACCGCTTCGCCCAGGATGGCAGCGCCACCATCCAGGACCTGTCCAGGATGGCCCGGCCGACCCTGTCCCTGACCGTCACCAAGATGCGCGAGATCAAGCAGACCATCGGCCGGGGCGATTTCCAGCTCCACTTCCAGCCCATCGTCGACCTATGGAGCGGGGCCGTCCATCATTTCGAATGCCTGGTCCGGTTCGGCGACAGCGGCGCCTCGCCCTACAACACCGTCGTCTTCGCCGAGGATACCGGCCTGGTGGGCGAACTGGACTGCGCCATCCTGGCCCGGGCCATCGCCTTCATGCGCCAGGACCCCGGCGCGGAACCATCGCTGCGCTTCGCCGTCAACCTGTCGGGGCGGTCGCTGTCCAGTTCCAGCGTGGCCGCCCGCCTGGTGCGGATGATCTCGGAGGCGTCGGACCTGCGCGGCCGGCTGCTGTTCGAACTGACGGAATCGGCCGCCATCAGCGATCTGGTGGCGGCCAACGCCATCATCCAGGAAATCAGGGGGCGCGGCCATCCGGTGGGAATCGACGATTTCGGCTCGGGGGCGGCGGCGTTCCACTATCTGCGCGGCCTCAAGGTCGATCATGTGAAGATCGACGGCAGTTATGTCCGCGAGGCCGCCAGCAAGCCGGAAAGCCTGCCCTTCCTGCGCGCCATCACCCAATTGTGCCGGGAACTGAAGGTCGCCACCATCGCCGAGCAGGTCGAGGACGAGGCCACCGCCAATCTGCTGCGGGTCTACAACGTGCGCTACGGCCAGGGCTATTACTTCGGCCGGCCGATGCAGCCGTCGTCCCGCCATCAGGGCGGCCGGGCCCCCTGGGTGACGCCGCTGACCCAGTGGCGCAACGGCCTGCTGTTCTTCGGCGCCCCCCAGGCGGGCGCCTCCACGCCGTCCATCGGCGTTTCCTGATTGATCCCATGTCCGGCAGGGGGTATGGACAGCCGGGACGGCACATGGGGGAGGATACGGTGACCTGGAGCGATGATCTCAGCGTCGGCGTCGACAGCCTCGACCAGCACCACCGCCACCTGTTCGCCCTGGTGGAGGAACTGCCCCGGGCCTCGGATATCGGCGTCGAGGCCGTCACCGGGGTTCTGGCCCAGCTGACCGATTACGTGGCCTACCATTTCGCCGAGGAAGAGGGAATGATGGAGCGCTCGGGCTTTCCCTTCCTCGACCTTCACCGTCACTCGCACCAGACCATCGCGCTGCGGGTCGCCGAAATGGCCGCCAACCTGCGCCCGGACAATTTCGGCGTCGTCGCCGAGGAATTGCGAACCTTTCTCTCCGGCTGGCTGATCCATCATATCGAGATCGAGGATTTCGAATACCGCCCCTATCTCGCAGTTGCAAAATAATCCGGGCTTCGATGTTAAGTTGAAGTGTCGGCATGCCGCTGCTAGACTGCCGAGTCACGGGTGACGATGCCGGGGCAGATGCGATCATGGCGCCGCTGACGCAGGAGCTGGAAACCGGGGTTCCGGCCATCGACGCCGGCAACGAGGGCCTGCGCTTCCTGCTGCGCCGCGTCTTCCAGCCAGGGGTGGAATGCCGCCGCGGCGAGGGGGGACGGGGGGAATGCGACCACAGCCGCTGTACCCGCATCGAGGCGATCATGCGCTATGCGGGACGCAATTTCGCCGTCCAGGAGCGGGTGATGACCGAAGCCGGCTATCCCGCCGCCGAACGTCACCTCGACGACCACGCCACGCTCATCGACCGCCTGTCGGTGATGCTGAACGCCCAGGTCTGCGCCGACCGCGACGGCGGCAAGGTCCACGATCTGGTCGCCCACTGGATGACCGAGCACGCCCGGCACTGCGACCAGCCGCTGGGACGCTGGGCCGTCACCCGACGGGTTCTGGACCCCAAGCGCTGACCGCCGTCACTGGCAGACCTTGTAATCGCCGATCACCTCGTTGTGGACCCGCTTCGACTGGGTGGCGAAGGCGCCATAGCCGCGCTTGCCGATTTCCTTCAACTGTCCGTCGATATTGTCGCAAAAGGCCCCGGTGCGGGGAAGATGACGGGCGAAGGTGACGAGGCGACCGTCGGCATGGGTCATCTTGGTCTGCCAGTCGTCGGGAAATTCCCGCTTCCAGGCCTTGACGCGCTTGGCGTTGGCGGCCCGGAACCGGGTGCCGTTGGCGGTTTCGAACTTCTGCCACGCCGCCGCCGAGCCTTTCAGATAGTCCTCGTCGCAGCGCCGGGCCGCCTCGCGCAGGTAGATGCCGTGGCGGATCTCCCGCTCGGCACCGATCTCGGCGGCGCTGAAGCAGTTCTTGGGCTTGGCCGCCGCCGGCGCGGCCGCCGACGCGGCTAGGACGAGGATGGCGATGATGAGCGGACGGCGCATGGCGTTGCCTGCCTGACTTCTGTTCGGCCACCATTATGCCGCTTCGCCCGCCACGCCGCCAGCACCCGCCATCCCAGCAGGATTATCAGGATGGTGGCGTGCATCATCGGTTCGGTCAGATCCTTCTTCACCATCATCCAGTGGTGCGTCACTCCCAGTGGCGCGATGACGTAGACCAGCCGGTGCAGCGCCCGCCAGCGCCGCCCGCCCAGACGGCGGATCATGGAATCGGTGGAGGTGAGCGCCAGCGGCAGCAGCAGCAGCACCGCCGCCATGCCGATGGTGATGTAGGTCCGCTTGGCGATGTCGCGGCCGATGGCGCCCCAGTCGAAGAACTGGTCGATTCCCGCATAGGCCAGCAGATGCAGGATCACGTAGAAGAAGGCGAACAGCCCCAGCATCCGGCGCAGCCGGGCCAGCGGCGACCATCCGCTGAGCTGGCGCAGCGGCGTCACCGCCAGGGCGATCAGCAGGAAGCGCAACGCCCAATCGCCAAGAAAGCGGATCAGCGCCTCGATGGGATTTGCCCCCAGTCCGACGGTCATGGCCCTGGCCGCCAGCCAGGCCAGCGGCAGCAGGCAGAGTGCGAAGACCAGCGGCTTGAGCGCCCGCCCCATCAGTAATTGACCGCCAGGTCCATGCCGGCATACAGGCCGGCCACCTGCTCGGCATAGCCGTTGAAGGCCAGGGTGTCGCGCTTGAGGAACTCGCCGATGCGCCGTTCCTTGGCCTGGCTCCAGCGCGGATGATCCACCCTGGGGTTGACGTTGGCGTAAAAGCCATACTCGCGCGGGGCCGACTTCATCCAGGTGGAGCGGGGCTGGCTTTCGGTGAAGCGGATGGTGACGATGGACTTGATGCTTTTGAAGCCGTACTTCCACGGCACCACCAGCCGGATGGGCGCGCCGTTCTGCGGCAGCAGTTCCTCGCCATATAGCCCCACCGCCAGCAGAGCCAGCGGATGCATGGCCTCGTCCATGCGCAGCCCCTCCACATAGGGCCAGTCCAGCATTCTGCCGCGCTGGCCGGGAAAGCGCTCGGGATCGACCAGGGTGGTGAATTCCACGTACTTGGCGTTGGAATTGGGTTCGAACCGCTTCAGCACGTCGGCCAGCGGCACGCCCACCCAGGGAATGACCATGGACCACGCCTCGACGCAGCGCAGCCGGTAGATGCGTTCCTCCAGCCGGTGCGGCCGGATCAGGTCCTCGTAGCCGATGGGACCGGGCTTGCCGCACTCGCCGGAAACGGTGACGGTCCACGGCCGGGGCGGCTTGCCGAAGAAGCTGGGGGCCATCTGGGCCGGGTCGCCCTTGTCGGTGCCGAATTCGTAGAAGTTGTTGTAGTGGGTGACGTCCTTCAGCGGCGTCAGCGCGTCATCGACCCGATGGGGCGACTTGACCACCCCGGCCAGCGGCCCCGCCTGCGCCGGCCAGGCCGTGGCGGCGACCATGCCGCCGGCCCCCAGGGCCAGGAAGCGGCGGCGGTCGAGCCACAGGGCCTTGTCGGTAACCTCGGCCTCGCCGGGGCTGTATCCGGTCCGGATCAGCATCTCTCGTCTCCCGAATGTCCTGTCGGCGGTTCGCCGCAAGGAGCCTGCCGGTTACATGGGGACGGAAAACGTGGAAATCTACGCGCGCTCGGGACGGCCGCGCGGGGGAAAGCTGTCCAGGCCCTTGACCTCGCGCTCGTGGTTCAGCGACCAGCCGACATTGGGATAGGCCAGATGATCCCAGGGAATCTCGTCCCAGGTGAACAGGCCGGCATCCAGGCTTTCCGGCCCCGGCTCGAAGGAATCCGACAGCATCTCGGCCCGGTAGATCATGTGAACCTGACTGATCTCCGGAATGGAATAGATGGACAGCAGCCCGCTGATGCGGGCGCGGGCGCGGGC
Organism: Magnetospirillum sp. SS-4; assembly: GCF_902729425.1. Lineage (GTDB taxonomy): Bacteria > Pseudomonadota > Alphaproteobacteria > Rhodospirillales > Magnetospirillaceae > Phaeospirillum. The sequence continues at coordinate 220,331 of NZ_CACVCH010000070.1, forward strand.
CTCCTCCCACACCTCGCGGAGCGCGCCCTGCTCGGTGGTCTCGCCCAGTTCCATGTAACCGATGGGCATGGTCCAGTATCCCAGCCGGGGCTCGATGGCCCGGCGCACCATCAGATAGCGGTCCCGCCAGGTGCAGACCGCGCCGACGATGATCTTTGGATTGTCGTAAACGACAAAGCCGCAATCGCCGCACACCAGACGCTCGCGGTCGTCTCCCACGGGGATGGTGCGGATATTGGGGCCGGGCAGCTTCATGGCGCCAGTTTCGCCGAAATCCGGGCCGCTGTCATTCTTCTCCGGCATTGAAGCCGTCCAGTATCCGGACGATATGGCCGCCGTCGCTCTGTTCCATGATCCGCTGGGCGCAGCGGATGGCGCCGCCGAGGTCGAGGGACCGGATGCGGTTCTTGACCACCGGCACGTTGGAGGTGGTCATGGACAGGTCGCGGATGCCCAGCCCCAGCAGCAGGGCGGTGAAGCGCGGGTCGCCGGCGACCTCGCCGCAGACGCAGACCGGGATGCGGGCGCGCGTCGCCGCCTCGGCCGAGAACTGGATCAGCCGCAGCACCGCCGGATGCAGGGGGTTGTACAGATGCGCCACCGCCTCGTCCGAACGGTCGATGGCCAGGGTGTACTGGGTCAGGTCGTTGGTGCCGATGGCAAAGAAATCGGCGTGCCAGGCGATGGAATCGGCCGACAGCGCCGCCCCTGGAATCTCGATCATGGCGCCCAGCGGCGGCGGCGGGTCCGCCATGGCGGTTCCTGCCTTGCGCAGCCGGCGGATGACCCGGTTCATCACCTCGCGGGTGACGCGCAACTCGCCGACCGTGGCGATCATGGGAATCAGGATACGGACCGGTCCGTGCGCCGAGGCGCGCAGGATGGCGGCCAGTTGCGCCTCCAGCAGGTCCTGGCGGGCAAGGCCAAGGCGGATGGCGCGCAGCCCCAGCGACGGATTGGGGCCGATGGTGCAGCCCAGGGCCGGGGCCAGCTTGTCGCCGCCGGCGTCGAAGGTGCGAATGGTGACGCAGCGCCCGCCCATCCGCTCGACCACGTCGCGCAGCACCTGATACTGCTCGTCCTCGGACGGCACGTCGTCGCGGTTCATGAACAGGAACTCGCTGCGCAGCAGGCCGATGCCCTCGGCCCCGGACTCCAGCACCGACGGAACCTCGTTGGGCAGCTCCATGTTGGCCTGAAGCACGATGCGGGCGCCGTCGCGGGTCACCGCCGGCACGTCGCGCAGCCGCCCCAGCACCCGGCGCTGGCGCAGGAAGGCGGCCCGTTCGCGCCGGTAATGCCCGATGGTGGCGGGAAGCGGGTTGATGATCACCAGGCCGTTGCCGCCGTCGACCACGATTGTCTCGCCACCCCGCACCCCGGCCAGCAGGTCGGCGATTCCCAGCACCGACGGCAGGTTCAGCGAGCGGGCCATGATGGCGGTATGGCCCTCGGCGCCGCCCATCACCGTCGCCAGTCCGGCCACCCGGCGCGGGTCCAGCAAGGCGGTGTCGGCCGGCGTCATCTCCTCGGCGACGATGACGGCGTTGCCGGGCAGGGCGGTGAACGGGCGATAGGTGGTGTCGGTGAGGTTGCGCAGCAGGCGGCGGCCGATGTCGCGGATATCGGCGACGCGGGCCGACAGATAGGCGTCGTCCATGGCCTCGAAGCCGTGGACGATCTCGTTTATCTCCTGCTGCACCGCCGCCTCGGCATTGATGCGCTCGCCCCGGATGCGCCGTTCGACCCCACGGATCAGGCGCGAGCCGCGCAGCATCTGGTGATAGGCCTCCAGCAGGTAGCCCAGTTCCTCGCCGGCCGAGCCGCCCAGCCGCCCGGCCTTGTCCTGCAACTGCTCCACCTGGTGGCTGGCCATGGAGGCGGCCTCGGTGAAGCGAAGGCATTCCGCGTCCAGCAGCGACGCGGCGACGCGGCGTTCGGGCACGCTGATGGTGCCGGAATCGTGAAGATAGAGAACCCCGATGGCGATTCCGCGCGACACGCCCAGCCCGCTCAGCACGATCTCGCGATCATGTCCGCCGGTCTCGGGCCGCGCCAGGATTCGCCCGGGTGATTTATTGCCGCCGCGAGGCAAGGCGCCCCCCTCGTGTGGTTCAGTCCTCGTCGAACTTACGGTCGATCAGGTCGCACAGGGCGTCCAGCACCGCCTCGGCCTGATTGCCGCTGGCCCGCAGGTCGATGCAGCAGCCGGGAGCCGCCGCCAGCATCATCAGCCCCATGATCGACAGGCCGGAAACCTCGGTGCCGCGATGGCCGACGATCACCTGGGCGTCGAAGGTGGCGGCCAACTTGACGAACTTGGCGGCGGCGCGGGCGTGCAGGCCGCGACGGTTGGCAATGGTGGCGCTGCGGCGGGGGCCGGTCTCGTCCGGGCTGTCAAGCGCTTCGGGGGTCATTTCCGATCCTGGGTCAGAAGCTTGGAGGCGACGTTGATGTATTTGCGGCCGGCTTCCTGGGCGCTGGCGACGGCGTCGGCCAGCGGCTCGGAATGGCGGACCGAGGCCAGCTTGATCAGCATGGGCAGATTGACGCCGGCGATGACCTCGACCTTGGCCTTGTCCATGATGGAAATGGCAAGGTTGGACGGCGTGCCGCCGAACATGTCGGTCAGCACCACCACGCCGCTGCCGTCGTCGCACTTGGCGACGCTGGCCAGGATGTCGTTGCGGCGCTGCTCCATGTCGTCGTCGGGGCCGATGCAGACCGAACCGACATTGGGTTGCGGTCCGACCACGTGCTCGAACGCGGCGACGAGTTCGTCGGCGAGCCGGCCGTGGGTGACGAGAACCAATCCGATCATCTCAATCCCCTTGTCATGATCCCCCCTGGTCGAGTTCGCGGTGACGCAACTCGACCAGGCTGCCCCGGGCCTTGAGCCAGGCGGCGATGCGTTCGGCGACGGCGACGGAGCGGTGACGTCCGCCGGTGCAGCCGATGGCGATGGTCAGATAGCTCTTACCCTCGGCGGCGAAGCGCGGCAACAGCGGTTCGAGCAGACGGGTCACCGAATCCATGAAGCCGGCGAAACCGGGGTCGGCGGCGACGAACCCGGCCACCGCCGCGTCCCGGCCGGTCAGGGGCCTCAGGACGGGGTCGTAATGCGGATTGGCCAGGAAGCGGGCGTCCAGCACCAGATCGGCTTCACGCGGCAGGCCGTTGCGATAGGCGAACGAGGTGACGAACACCACCAGGCCATGTTCCCGGTCGAGCCCGAAATGGGCCGCCAGCACCCGCTTGAACTCGGCCGGCGGCTGATCGGTGGTGTCGATGGTGATGTCGGCGCGGCTTCGAAGCGGCGACACCAGGGCGCGTTCGTGGCGGATGCCGTCCAGCAGCGGCCGGTCCACCGCCAGCGGATGGCGCCGGCGCGTCTCGGTGAAGCGGCGGCACAGCACGTCGTCGCCGCAATCGAGGAACAGCAGCCGCACCTCCAGGCCGGGCTCGGCCATCAGGCGGTCGATGGCGGCCAGCACCGGCTCGACCCCGAAATCGCGGGTGCGGATATCGACGCCGATGGCCAGCGGACGGGGCACGCCGTCGCCCGGACGCACCAGGCTGCCCACCAGCGACAGCGGCATGTTGTCGACCGCCTCCCAGCCCATGTCCTCCAGGGCCTTCAGCGCCAGCGTCTTGCCGGCGCCGGACATGCCGGTGATGATGACGACGCGGTTGCCGCCCGCGGCCACCGCGGCCGCCGGTGGAGGCGCCGAAAGGGAAGAGGATCGATCCGTATTCACGACCTCATTATATCCCGCTTTGCCGAAAGTATCGCAAGACGAACCTTCGCCGCCGCCGAGGCGTGGAACGGAACCAGGTCCATGCGCGGCACCGGAAGCCCCAGCAGATGGGCCAGGGATGGCTCGGGCAGGCGCTCGACCCCTCCATCCGCGACCAGGTCAACCACCAGAGCCAGCGGCGCCCATGCCCGGTGCGGCACGGAAACGATTCCGAGGCCGCGAATCTCCAGCAGGCCGGCGATGGCGTCGGGCGCCCTGGCGACGATCCGGTCGCCCTGGGTGGAAAGCCGGGTCTGATCATCGGCCACCAGAACGGCGCCGCCATCGATCAGGCGCAACGCCAGATCGGACTTGCCGCCGCCCGAGGGACCGCGGATCATCACCCCCTGGCCGGCGATTTCCACCGTGGTCGCATGGACGAGAAGCATGGGAAAAGCGTGACGGGGCCAACCGGCCGAGTCAATCAGTTCCTGGTCTTGGGCAGGGTCGCCGGACGCGGGTCCTGGCTGCGGTAGAGCGGCCATTCCCCGGAGGCGACGGCGTCGAGCGTCTCGGCCGGCTGCCCCAGGCGGGAACGGTAGACCCAGTAGCTGGTCATCACCCGCTGGACGAACGGACGGGTTTCCCGCGACGGCAGGCTTTCCACGAACAGCAGCGGATCGTCGCCGTGGCGGATGGCCTTCAGCCACTTGGACAGATTGCCCGGACCGGCGTTGTAGGCCGCCGCCATCATCATCATGTTGCCGTTGACGATGTCGAGGCCCAGCAGCTTGGTGATGTAGGCCTGGCCCAGCGCCAGATTGTATTCGGGATCGCCCAGGCGGTCGCGGGTGTGGCGGCCGCCGGCAAGGGCGGCGGCGGTGGCCGGCATCAACTGCATCAGCCCGACGGCGCCGGCGTTGCTGCGGGCGGCGGGGTTGAACGACGATTCCTGGCGGACCATGGCGTAGATCAGCGCCTTGTCCACCTGCCAGCCGCCCTTGGGCGCCCAGTTGGGCATCGGAAAGGCGGCGGCGTCGTGCAGGCGGCCGTTGACGCGGGGCAACGCCCCGCCCAGGCGCACGGCCAGGGCCGGCATGTCGCCGGCATAGGCCAGGACCAGCATGGACTGGCGCGCGGCCTTGCTGGCGGTGGGGTGCAGCTTGCGCAACTCGTCCTCGGCGGCCTGGCGCTCGCCCAGTTGCAGCAGGCCCAGGGCGCGCCGGGCCGCCGGAATCCGCATCAGAATCTCGGCGTCGCCGTCGGTGAAGGGCGGGGTCTCGAACGAGAACCGGGTCTGATAGCCCAGTTCGGCGTTGGCCAGCAGGCCGTAGAAGGTGCGGGGATAGGTGGCGGCCACCTCAAGCCAGTGATTGACCGCCTCGGGACGCCGGGTCGCCAGATTGGCCCGCGCGGCCCAGAAGGCGCCGGCCGCCGACAGCCACTCGTGCCCCTCGGGAGCGTTGGCGACGGCCTCGAAATGACGCCGCGCCACGTCGGGCTGGCCCATGCGCCACAGCGCCAGGCCGCTGACCCAATGGGCGGCGGGCAAGTCGTCGCCGGACCGCTCGGCGGCGGCGGCGGCCAGGGCGGCGGCCGGGTCGTCGCGCCCGCCGGCGAAATGATCGGCGGCGACCATCAGGCGAAGGCGGTCGAAGTCCAGGCTGGTCAGGGCGGCGGCCTCCGCCGAGGACAGCATGGCCTCGGCCCGGCCGGACTGGTCGTCGCGCAGGGCCTGGCGCAGCCTGGCCTTGAAGGTCCGAACCCGGGGCGAGGAATCCTCGACGTTGAAGGCCGCGTCCTCCCACCGGGCGCCGTCAGCGTCGGCGTCGATGCCGGTGCCCCTCAGCCCGCCCCGCACCGGCGCGCGCAGGGCGCCGGAAGCCTTGCCCTTGACCGCCGTCGCCAGCTTGTGGACGGCCTCGGCCTGGGGGTGGTCGGAGAAATCCTCCAGCCAGGCGCGCAATTCCTGGAACTTGGGCTTGACGCCATGAGCCAGCAGCCGCCGGGCCAGCACATGCCCCTTCAGCAGGTCGTCCCTGACCCGGCCAAGCTCGCGGTCGGCGGCGGCGAACTGCCCCTGGGCCTGCAACAGAAGGGCGCGGCGATAGATGTCGGAATCGGCGGCGGACAGGGGACGCGGCAGCGGCACGACCCGCGCCTCGCGATTGGCTCCGGGCAGGATGGCGGCGGTCATCCGTCCATCGGCCGACGCGATTCGCACATCCGCAGACTGGACGGACTCGGCGGCCAGGGAAGGGGATGTCGCAGCCAAGATCGCCAGCATCGCTGCCGGGAGGAGCCTGTCGCGCAAGGCTGTTCTCCTCTTCAGGGGTTATCGGCAATACCAATCGCGGTCAGCGGTTTTATAAATGACCAGCCCGGCCAGAGCAACCCAAAAAGACTCGAGATTCGATCCCGCATCGCAGAAATGCATTTAATATCAATTAGATAATAACATACACCTCAGCCATGATGGCAGACACGGCCGCTAATCGTCATAATGGCCGGATGATCGTTTCGGCCAGCTATCGCACCGATATTCCGGCATTTTACGGCAAGTGGTTCCTCAACCGCTTCCGGGCCGGCTGGGTCCGCGTCGTCAATCCGTATGGCCGGCAGGTCTCGACCGTGGCACTGCGGGCCGGGGTGGACGGCTTCGTGTTCTGGACCCGCAACGCCGGTCCGTTCCGCGCCGCCCTGGCCGAGGTGCGCAAGGCCGCCCTGCCCTTCGTGGTCCAGTACACCGTGACCGGCTATCCCCGGGCGCTGGAGAGTTCGGTAATCGACGCGGAGCGCTCGGTCGCCCTGATTCGGGAACTGGCCGAGACGTTCGGGCCGCGCGCGGTGGTGTGGCGCTACGACCCCGTCGTCATTACCACCCTGACCCCGCCCGAGTGGCATCTGGCCACCTTCGAAGCCCTGGCCCGATCCCTGGCCGGGGCGGTGGACGAGGTATCGGTCTCGTTCGCCTCCATCTATCGCAAGACCGGGCGCAACATGGCGGCGGCGGCGCGGGCCGGAGGCTTCGGCTGGAGCGATCCGCCGGCCGACGTCAAGCTGGCCCTGGCGCGGCGCCTGGGCGAACTGGCGGCGGCGCGGGGCATCAAGGCCACCTTGTGCTCGCAGCCCGATTATCTGGTTCCCGAATGCCAGCCGTCGCGCTGCGTCGACGCCCGCCGGCTGGAGGACGTCGCCGCCGCCTGGGGCGCGCCGCGCCCGATTCCGGCCCGGCTCAAAGGCAACCGCCCCGGCTGCCTGTGTTATGAAAGCCGCGACATCGGCGAATACGACACCTGTCCGCACGGCTGCGTCTATTGCTACGCCGTCGGAACGCGGACCCTGGCCAAGCGCCGCCATGGCGAGCACGACCCCGGCTCGGAATTCCTGCTGACGCCGCCCTGGTGGACGCCGCCCCCGTCCGATTCCGGCCAGTTGGACCTGTGACGCTACGTCCTTGATTTCTCTTCCCAGCCGCCCGCCGCCGTCTGCTGGTAATAGACGAGCTGGTGTCCTTCGTCCTTCCAGCGCTTCCAGCGCAGGCGGGCGGCGGCGACCGCCTCGGAATCGTTGCCGTCGAACAGGTCCAGGCAGCGGGCGTAGGGCGCCACCGCTTCCGACGCGGCGCCGTCGCACATCACCAGGATGGTGGCCTGATTGGGATTCTCGTCCTGGTCGGTGAGCCAGACGGGCTGCAACGCCGCGTCGCCGTCGCGGCGCGATCCGTGCGGCAGCCACGATTCGGGCTCGAAGGTCCACAGGCGGTCGCTCAGCATCTCGACCCGCTCGGGCGAGCCGGCCAGCACCACCGCCCGAAAGCCGGCGGACAGGGCCTTTTCCAGCAGCTTCGGCAACGCCTGTTCCAGCGGCAGCCGGGTCAGGTGGTAGAAGCCGATCTGGGTCATGGGGCGCCGGGCGCCCGATGGCCGAGATAATGCAGCCGCTTGATCTCGCGCCGGCCATGGGTGACGGTGTCGAGCACCACGCCGGCGGTCAGGCTGAGAAACGCCAGGATCATGATGCCGGTGGCCAGCAGCGCGGTGGGCAGGCGCGGCACCTGCCCGGTCTGGAGATAGGTCGCCACCACCGGCTCGGCCAGGATCAGCGCCAGCAGCGCCAGCAGGGCGAAGATGGCGCCGAACAGCGCCAGCGGCCGTTCCCGCTTCAGCAGGGCCAGAATGGTCATCAGGATGCGCCAGCCGTCGCGGTAGGTGTTCAGCTTGGACACCGACCCCTCGGGACGGGCGAAATAGGGCGTCTCGATCTCGGCCACCGGCATGGACAGGCTGAGCGCGTGCACCACCAGCTCGGTCTCGGTCTCGAAGCCCTTGGACATGGCGGGAAACGACTTGACGAAGCGGCGCGAGAACACCCGGTAGCCCGACAGCATGTCCTGGAAACGGTCGCCAAACAGCCAGGCGACGAAACCGGTCAGCATGCGGTTGCCCAACTGGTGCCCGGCGCGGAAGGCGCCTTCCTCCTCGCTGTGCAGGCGGGTGCCGACCACCATGTCCAGGGATTCGTCCACCAGCCGGGCCACCATCCTCGGCGCGCTGGGGGCGTGATAGGTGGCGTCGCCGTCCACCATCACGTAGACGTCGGCCTCGATGTCCGAGAACATGCGCCGCACCACGTTGCCCTTGCCCTGCTGCGGCTCGGACCGGACGATGGCCCCGGCGGCGCGGGCCAGATCCACCGTGCGGTCGCGGGAATTGTTGTCGTAGACGTGGATCGCCGCCTCGGGCAGGGCGGCGCGGAAGTCGCGCACCACCTGCTCGATGGAGTGTTCCTCGTTGTAGCAGGGAATCAGGACGGCGATCTTCATGAGGCGGTGCGAATCCAGGAATCGGGATGCCCCAGACTTTTGGAAAAGCCCCCCATTGTCAATCCTTCTCGGCCGCCGGGTCCAGGCCGTCCGGATAGGGCCAAGACCTCACCGGCCGCCAGCCGCCCTCCTCCCGCGCCAGCAGGTGGGCGGCGCGCTCGTCCAGGGCGAGGCCAAGCTCGGCCGCCGTCGCCGGCTGAAGCGTGCGGACCCACAGGTAATCGGGCCGCGTGGCGACGATGTTGGCGGCGAAGCCGGTGGGATGGAAGGCACTGACGCTTCCCGTCACCTGACGCCCGAACCCCAGGTGGTAATCGGTGAAATGGGCGTAGAAGCCGGTGCCCCGCGCGTCGATCAGCATCACCCGGGCATGGGGGCCGATCAGGGCGGCCATGTCGCGGACGGCCTCGCGCGCGTGCTGCTTGGCCGGCTGACGGTCGAAACGGAGGAAGCGCGCCCCGGCGAAGGGGCCGGCCACCACGGCGACGGCCCCCAGGACCAGCAGGGCGCGCGACAGCGCCGCCCCCGCCCGCGCCCGCCTGGCCGCCATGCCGGCCAGGACGGCCAGGGCCAGCATTTCCAGCACGCCGAGATGGGTGTTGTAGCGCCAGTACGACGCCGCGTTGGCGCTTTCGTAGCCGCCCAGGATGGCCAGGTAGACGAACAGGAGAAAGGCGTTGTAGCCGAGGAACATCAGGGCGAACAGCGGCGCCAGCCGCTGGTCCGGACCGCTCAGCCGCCCTGCCGCCGCCAGCCCCGCCACCAGCAGGCCGAAACCGAAATAGCCGCCCTTGGAGGTGGAGACATGCCACATGCTGGCCAGGGTCTGGGGCAGCAGGTCCCATTGCCAGTCGGCGACGGCGCGAATCGCCATCTCGCCGCCGGCCTCCGACAGATGCAGCCGCCACGCCAGCACCATCGCCGCCGCCGGAACCAGCGCCAGCGCCAGCCTCAGCCCCGGCCGCCCCAGATCGCCGCCGCGCCGCCAGACATCGGCCCCCAGTGCCAGGACCAGCAGGCCCATCAGGGCGAAATTGCCCTGCTTGATCATGGGCAGCAGGGCGAACACCGCCGCGAACTGGATCAGCCGCCCCGGCCCCCGCCCCCCGTCCACCAGACGCAGGCCGAGTACGGCCGCCGCCGCGACCGCCACGGCGGTGGCGTTGTCGGCATAGGCGGACAGGACCAGCTTGGGCACGAAGGTGGTGCCCAGCACGGTGACGCCCAGCACGCCCCAGGCCGCCGCCGTCCATCCGGCCCGATGGTCGGTGCGCATCATCCGCACCATCAGGCGGGCCGCCACCGCCAGCAGCAGCAGGTTGAACCACGGCGCCACCGAATCGACGAAGCCCCCGGCCAGCCGGCCGGTCAGGTAGAGCACCACCGTGGTCCCCGGCGGATAGCCGGGAAAGACGCTGTCGCTGGCGGGGTTGCCGGGACCGGGAAAGACGTCGAACAGGGCCAGATAGCGGGCGTTGGGCAGCCACTGGGAGAATTCGTCCCATTGCGACGGCTGCATGGAGGCGGAGGCCAGCAGGATCGGAACCATCCAGGCCAGCACCTTGAGCAAGCCGCCCTCCAGCGGCGCCTCGACCCGGCGCCACAGGACCAGCGCCGAGATCGCGGCCAGCGCCAGACAGGCCAGGGCGACCTGGGTCAGCGGCAGGTTCAGCGCGCCGCCGGCCACGGTGAACAGCCCCGCCACCACCGCCCAGCCCACCAGCAGGTCGGCCTCGGGCAGGCGATCGCGGCCGCCCAGGGCGGCGCCGATGACGGTAAAGCCCAGCGCCACCGCCAGCAGGCAGAGCAGGGCCAGCGCCTGGGTGGCGCCCGGCAGGTAGGTCAGCACGGTCTCGGTCATTGTTTCCTCACCAGGGCGTCGAACAGGCGGACGCCGAAGCCGCTGGCCGCCTCGGGCGCCAGCGGATCGTCCTCGTCGGCCCATTCCTTGCCGGCCATGTCGATATGCGCCCATGGCAGGCCCTTGGGCACGAAGCGCGACAGGAAGCGGGCGGCATCGTCGTTGTCGGGGACCTCGCCCCAGGCGCAGTTCCTCAGGTCGGCGATGTCGGATTTGACGTCGTCGTCGCAAGATCGGGTCAGCGGCAGCCGCCACAGCGGCTCGGCCTCCGCCCTGGCCGCCCGCAGCAGCCGCTTCGCCAGCCCGTCGTCATTGGCGTAGAGCCCGGCATAGGCGTCGCCCAGCACCAGCTCCACCGTTCCGGTCAGGGTGGCGATGTCGACCATGGCCCTGGGGTCCAGGGTCGCCGCCGCCCAGGCAAGGGCGTCGGCCAGCACCAGCCGCCCCTCGGCGTCGGTGTCGATCACCTCGACCGACAGGCCGGAAAACGAGCGGACCACGTCGCCCGGCCGCTGCGCCCGGCCCGACGGCATGTTCTCGGCCAGGGCCAGCACGCCGCAGACGTGGGCGGGCGCCTTGCGGCCGGCCAGGGCGCGAATCGCCCCCATCACCGCCGCCGCACCGGCCATGTCGCCCTTCATGGCGTCCATGTCGTCGTCACCGAACTTGATGGTGATGCCGCCGGAATCGAAGGTGATGCCCTTGCCCACCAGCACCAGCGGCCGTCCCCCCGCGCCCCGCCAGCGCAGCAGCACCAGACGCGGCGGCCGGTCGCTGCCCATGCCCACCGCCGCCAGCAGGTTCAAACCCGCCTCGCGGAGGGCGGTCTCGTCCAGCACGGCGACCTCGACCCCCAGGGGCTCCAGCAGGCGGGCGCGCCGGACGAATTCCTCCGGCCCCAGGATGTTGCCGGGCTCGGCGGTCAGGTCGCGGGCCAGGAACACCCCCTGGGCCACCTGATCGGCCTCGGCGAAACGGCGGGCGGCGGCGGCGGGGTCGGTGGTGGTGATCGCCACCGCCTCCAGCACCGGCGGGACGTCGTCCTCGTCGTCGGGATCGAGCCTGGTGCGGTATTGACGCGGCGGCCGATAGGATTTCAGCCGCAGGCCATAGGCCAGTTCCGCCGCCTGTTCCGGCTCCAGGTCGAGGGCGACGGTGGCGGCGGCGGCGCGGCTGTCGTCCAGTTCGTCCAGAATGGCGCCGCCGATGCGCCGCAGCCGGGCGGCCTTCAGCTTGCCCGGCCGCCCCAGCCCGGCGACGATCAGGCAATCCAGCGGCGGGGCGGGGGCGCGCAGCAATTCGGTCTCCTCGGACTCGCCGTCGAAGCCCAGCCGCTTCAGCACCTTCAGCAGCCGGCCGTCGCCGTCGACGCGGCCAAAGGATGCGGTCGGCCGCCGCCCCCGCCAGAGTCCGACCACGACGGCGCCGGACAGGTTGGCGGAGGGGGGCTGGAAGGAGATTCGCAACGGCTATTGTCCGGCCTTGTCCTCGCAGTAATCGGCCACCAGCCGGTCCAGCAGGCGGACGCCGAAGGCGGTGGCGCCCTTGGGGCAGGTGGCGGTGTCCTTGGACGACCAGGCCATGCCGGCGATGTCCAGATGCGCCCAGGCGACGTCGTTGGTGAAGCGCTTGAGGAACTGGGCGGCGGTGATGGAGCCGCCTTCCCGGCCGCCGACATTCTTCATGTCGGCGATGTCGGATTTGATCTGCTTGTCGTAGGCCTCGCCCATGGGCAGGCGCCACAACTGCTCGCCCACCGCCTTGCCGGCGGCGTCCAGCCGCTTGGCCAGGGTGTCGTCGCTGGCGAACAGGCCGGCGTATTCGTGACCCAGGCTGATGACGATGGCCCCGGTCAGGGTGGCGAGATCCACCATGAACCTGGGCTTGAAGCGGTCCTGGGTGTACCACAGCGCGTCGGCCAGGACGAGGCGGCCCTCGGCGTCGGTGTTGATGACCTCGATGGTCTGGCCCGACATGGAGGTGACCACGTCGCCCGGCCGCTGGGCGGTGCCCGACGGCATGTTCTCGACCAGCCCGACCACGCCGACGGCGTTCACCTTGGCCTTGCGGCCGGCGATGGCGGCCATGGCGCCGATCACCGCGCCGGCCCCGGCCATGTCCCACTTCATCTCCTCCATGCCGGCACCCGGCTTGATGGAGATGCCGCCGGAATCGAAGGTGACGCCCTTGCCGACGAAGGCGACCGGGGCGCAATCCTTGTCGGCCGAGCCGTTCCAGCGCATCACCACCAGCCTGGATTCCCGCTCCGAGCCCTGGCCGACACCCAGCAGCGAGCCCATGCCGAGCTTCCTCATCTGCTTTTCGCCCAGCACCTCGACCTCGACGCCGAGATCCTTCAGCCCCTCGGCCACCTCGGCCAGGCTTTCGGGGTGGATGACGTTGGCCGGCTCGCTGACCACGTCGCGGGTCAGGACGACGCCGTCGGCCACCTTGTCCAGCACGGCGAAGAAGGTCTTGGCCCCGGCGGCGTCGGCGGTGGCGACGGTCAGCCGCTTCAGCGAGGGCTTGTCCTCCTTCTTCCGCTTGGTCATGTACTTGTCGAAGCGATACGACCGCAGACGGGCGCCGAAACCGGCCTGGGCGGCGAACTCGGTCTCCGGCAGCGGCGCGCCTTCCACCGGATCGACCGCCAGCACCGCGCCGGTCTCGCCCGAGGTCAGGAGTTGGGCCACGGCGGCGCCGCCGAACGCCTGGGCGGCCAGGGCGTCCATATCCTTGGCCTTGCCCAGGCCGATCAGCACCACGCGGGAGACGTCCAGGCCGGCGGGAGCGAGGATGGTCAGGGATTGCCCCTTCTTGCCCTCGAACCGGCTGGCGGCGACGGCGCGCGACAGGCCGCCCCCGGCGGCCTCGTCCAGCGCCCGCGCCGTGGCGCCCAGCGCCTTGCCTTCGAGCACGCCGGCGACGATGGCGCCCTCGGTGGGAAGCGACGGCTTGGAAAATGCGATCTTCATGGAATTCCTCGCGGGCAGGACGGGAAACGAACGGATGCCCTCAATCTAACGATCCTGGCGCGGAAGGGAAGAGAGCAACGCGCCCGGTCGCCGGCGACATGCCGTCAGCGCGAGGTTGAATGTCCCATCGATCGGCAGTAGGGTTATCGGGAAACGGGTTGCAACGGGATGTATTCCGTTCGTCGCGTCGATATCCTGGGACCAAAGAGCCCGCCGGGGCACGATGTTCCGCCCGAAAGCCGTCTTGAACACATCATCCTTGGCGTAATCATCAGGAGGAAACATGTCTCAGCAGACTTCCCTCTCTCTCGCGGAGGAGCAGGCGTTTCAGTTGTCCCAGGCCGCCATCATGCTTGACCAGACCCGCGGCGACCGCGACAGCAACATCGGCCCCTTCGCCGCCGCCCTGAAGACCAATCTGGACACCTGGGTGGCCCTGTGCACCATCATCTCGCACGAGGACTGCACCTTGTCCGAGGACGTGAAGCGCAATCTCCGCCGTCTCGCCCAGTTCGTCGCCGACAAGACCCTGGCCGGGCTGGACGCCGTCACCAACGAGACCATCGATTCCTTCATCAACATCAACCTTCAGATTTCCGAAGGCCTGCTCGAAGGCGGCCGGAGCTGACCGCCCCGCGCGGGAGGCGGCTTTTCCCGAGGCTCCCGTTTACCGCCACTTAAGGCGGGCCGGTTCATCATCCCCGCCGGAGATGAACGGAGGGACGCCCCCTCCCCGGGAGAGTGAGCAGATGCTGCGGGAACAGGTGAGGCCGGTCAACGCCGTGGACGCGGCCATCGCCGAGGCGTTGAGGCAAAGGGAGCGGGAACCGCTGACCCCCGTCAGGGAGTCCATCGATTCCGCCACCCTGGAAACCCTCGGGAAGCTGCTGGATGACCCGGACGAAATCGAACCGTGGGAACGTCTGGCGCGGGCACTGGACAGCGCCGGCCTCGACGCCGCCGCGCTCACCGCCTATGAACGGCTGGCCGGACTGGCGCGGGGGCTGGACATCACCGACTGGCGGCGGCGCGCGCCCTATTACACCCGCATGGCCGAAATCGAACGCCGCCGGAACATGGTCTGGGCCGCCGCCACCCACGACAGGGTGGTCAACCGCCTGATGGGGCGCGACAACGCCGGCGGCGGCGGCATGCTGGAACTGGAGGAGGGCGACCTCTACGTCGTCACCGCCCACCTCGACCCGGCCGAATTCTCCCGGCTGACCACGGCGCTGCCCGACCATCCCCTGCGCCACGACCCGCTGCGCGACCCCACCTTCACCAAGCAGAATTCCCTGGCCCCGCCGCCCTCGGGCGACGCCGCCTCGGACGATTGCTCGTTCCTGGTGCTGGACGGCGACGGCCGGCCGGTGGTCCTGGTCGAGGCCGACGCCATGGGAGACCGTCACCTCGGCTGCCGCGAGACCGCCATCCTGTTCACCCGCCTGGCCAACGACCATCCCCGGATCGAGGCCGCCGCCGACCTGGCGGTGCGTCAGGTCCGCATCGCCCTCGAATGGTCGGGCTGCAACTACCTGATGGTCGAGCGGGGGCAGAACGAGCCGCTTCCGTCCCTGTTGCGGGCGTGGATCGCCCAGGTCGACCCCAATCCCATCCGGATGACCTCGGCCTGGGTCGACCTGTCGGAAAGCGAGGAGGCCATCGAGCGGAACTACCGCGAGGCCCATCGCCAGAGCCTGCGCTGGGGCCGCAGGAACATCCGGATCGAACGCACCGACCACCCCACCCCCCGCCTCGTCGCCGACTACGTCCACATCCACCGCGCCGGCCATCGCACGCCGGCGGTGACCGCCCCCACGCTGGAAAAATACCTGCTGGCGGGACGCATGACCCTCTATATCGGCTATTTCGAGGACCGGCCGGTGGTCGCCTTGCTGTCATCGCGCCACGGCGACACCACCTATTACTGGGCCAGCGCCAAGCTGCCGGTGGGCAACAAGCCCATCGGTCACGTCGTGCTGCACCAGGCCATCATGGACGCCAGGGCCGAGGGCAAGCGGCGGTTCTATTTCGGCCTGCTGGACACCCACGGCAATTACAGCGAGAAGACCCGGAGCATCGCGCTTTACAAACGCGGCTTCGCCAACCGCACCGAGGACATCATCCATTACGGGCTGAGGCTGTGATCAACCCCGCCGTTTCGTGCCCACCAGCATGTAGTTGACGTCAAGGGATTCGGTCTCGCGCCACGAATCGGTCAGCGGCGAATAGGCCATGCCGGCCATGCGATCCACCTCGATTCCCTGCGGCCGCAGCATGGCGGCGAATTCCGACGGACGGACGAACTTGTTCCAGTCGTGGGTTCCCCGGGGCAGCCAGCCCAGCACGTATTCGGCGCCGACCACAGCCAGGGCCCAGGCCTTCACGGTGCGGTTGAGGGTGGCGCCCACCAGCGCTCCGCCGGGCTTCAGCCGGGCGCAGGCGTGCGCCAGGAAGGCGGCGATGTCGGGAACATGCTCAACCACCTCCATGCACAGCACCACGTCGAACATCTCGCCCCGGTCCAGGCGCTCGGGGGTGGCGACCCGGTACTGGACCGGGACGCCCGATTGTTCGGCGTGCAGGCGGGCGACGGCGACGTTCCGGTCGCCGGCGTCGATGCCGGTGACGGCGAACCCCATGCGGGCCAGCGGCTCGGACAGCAGGCCGCCGCCGCAGCCGACGTCAAGCAGGCTCAGCCCCTCGAACGGGCGGATGGCAGCCTCGTCGCGGCTAAAATGGGCGACAAAGTGGCGGCGCATGAAGTCCAGCCGGATCGGGTTGAACCGATGCAGCGGCTTGAACTTGCCATCGGGGTCCCACCACGCCTCCGCCATGGCGGTGAAACGGGCGACTTCCTCCGGGGAGGCGGTCCCTCCGGAATGCGGGGACGCTTGCAGGTCCATGAATTCCTCTCCATATAGGCGCTTCGCGACGGGTGCCGCGCTTGCGTCCGCATTGGCGACAGAGTATGAATACGCGCCCTTCCGGCAGCAACCGGGCATACAATAGAATTCCAGAACCGACCGCAAGCGTTCACCGCAATCGGACGCCAGGGTCCAAAAGGGTTTCCACATGGCTCGCATCGTCATGAAGTTCGGCGGCACCTCGGTCGCCGATATCGAGCGGATCAAGAACGTCGCCAACCGCGTCAAGCGCGAGGTCGACAGCGGCAACGAGGTCGCGGTGGTGGTGTCGGCCATGTCGGGCGCCACCAATCAACTGGTCGCGTGGTGCAACCAGGTGGCGCCGCTGCACGACGCCCGCGAATACGACGCCGTCGTCGCCACCGGCGAACAGGTCACCATCGGCCTGCTGGCCATCGCGTTGCAGGAACTGGGGCAGGCCGCCCGGTCGTGGTGCGGCTGGCAATTGCCCATCCATACCGACGGCGTCCACGGCAAGGCGCGCATTCTCTCCATTGAGACCGAGGAGATGATCGGATGCATGTCCCGGGGCGAGGTGGCGGTGGTCGCCGGCTTCCAGGGACTGGGTCCGGACCGGCGCATCTCCACCCTGGGCCGCGGCGGCTCGGACACCTCGGCGGTGGCGCTGGCGGCGGCCTTGAAAGCCGATCGCTGCGACATCTACACTGACGTCGACGGGGTCTACACCACCGACCCCCGGATCGTGGCCAAGGCGAGGAAGCTCGACAAGATCACCTACGAGGAAATGCTGGAACTGGCCTCGGTCGGCGCCAAGGTGCTTCAGACCCGCTCGGTCGAGATGGCCATGAAGCACCGGGTTCGCGTCCAGGTCCTGTCCAGCTTCGAGGACAAGCCCGGTACTCTCGTTTGCGATGAGGATGAGATCGTGGAAAAGGAATTGCTGAGCGGCATCGCCTACAGCCGTGACGAGGCGAAGATCACCCTGGTTCGCGTCGCCGACCGCCCCGGCGTCGCCGCCGCCATCTTCGGCCCGCTGGCCGAGGCGGCGGTCAACGTGGACATGATCGTCCAGAACGTTTCCGAGGACGGCAAGTCCACCGACCTCACCTTCACGGTCGGCAACGCCGACCTGGAGCGCGCCCGCAAGGTGCTGGAGGACAACAAGGGCACCCTGGGCTACGAAAAGCTGCTGTCCGATCCCAACGTGGTCAAGGTGTCGGTGATCGGCGTCGGCATGCGCTCGCATGCCGGCATCGCCCAGAAGATGTTCCAGACCCTGGCGTCGGAAGGCATCAACATCCAGGTCATCTCCACCTCCGAGATCAAGATCAGCGTCCTGATCGACGAGAAGTACACCGAACTGGCGCTCAGGGCGCTGCACACCGCCTACGGTCTCGATGCCGCCTGACCAGAGGCGTCGGGTCAGGGGATCGCATGGATAAGGCCAGGGCGCGGCTTGAACGACTGTGGCATCGCGGGCGCGAGTTCCTCGGCGCCGAATACGCCGTCATGGGCGGAGCCATGTCCTGGATTTCCGAGCGCCATCTGGTCGCCGCCATCTCCAACGGCGGCGGGTTCGGGGTTCTGGCCTGCGGTTCCATGCCCCCCGGCCTGCTGGCCGAGGAGGTTCGGGCCACCCAGGCGATGACCAGCCAGCCGTTCGGCGTCAACCTGATCACCATGCATCCCGATCTCGACACCCTGATCGACGTCTGCGGCGACCTGCGGGTGGGCCATATCGTCCTGGCCGGCGGGCTGCCGTCCGCCGCCGCCATCCGGCGGGCCAAGGCCACCGGCGCCAAGGTGATCTGCTTCGCGCCGGCCATGGTGCTGGCCAGGAAGCTGCTGCGCTCGGGCGTCGACGCCCTGGTGATCGAGGGCACCGAGGCCGGCGGCCATATCGGACCGGTGGCGACCAGCGTCCTGGCCCAGGAAATCCTGCCGGTGGTCCGCGAGGTGCCGGTATTCGTCGCCGGCGGCATCGGCCGGGGCGAGGCGCTGCTGTCGTTCCTGGAGATGGGGGCGTCGGGCTGCCAGTTGGGCACCCGCTTCGTCTGCGCCACCGAATGCATCGCGCATCCCAACTTCAAGCAGGCCTTCATCAAGGCCGCCGCCCGCGACGCGGTGCCCAGCGTCCAGGTCGACCCGCAGTTCCAGGTGATTCCGGTGCGCGCCCTGGCCAACAACGCCACCCGCCGCTTCACCTTGTTCCAGCTGGACATGGTCGCCCGCGTCAAGGCCGGCGAGATCGACGTCAAGGAAGCCCAGCTCCGCATCGAGCATTTCTGGGCCGGGGCGCTGAAACGCGCCGTCATCGACGGAGACGTCGAGAATGGATCCCTCATGGCAGGCCAGAGCGTCGGCATGGTGACGCGGGAGCAGCCCACCACCGAGATTCTCCAGGAACTGGTGGATCAGGCGCTGGCCGCGCTGGACGCCAGGGAAGGATCGGTTCCGGCGCTGGTCCGATGCTGAGCGCCGCCACCACCTCGGTGTCGCGGCGGCTGCTGGGCCGGCTGCGCGACGTCATGGCCGGAGGCGGCCGCGCCCAGGAACGCCTGGACAAGGTGGTGACCCTGATCGCCGCCGACATGGTGGCCGAGGTGTGCTCGTGCTACGTCATGCGCGCCGGCGAGGTGCTGGAACTGTTCGCCACCGAGGGATTGCGCAAGGACGCCGTCCACATGACCCGCCTGCGGGTGGGCGAGGGCCTGGTGGGCGACGTCGCCGCCCATGCCCGGCCGCTGGCCCTGGCCGACGCCCAGTCCCATCCCCACTTCGCCTTCCGGCCCGAAACCGGCGAGGAGATCTTCCACTCGCTGATGGGCGTGCCCATCATCCGGGGTTCGCGCGTCGTCGGCGTGCTGGTGGTGCAGAACCGCACCATGCGCCACTACACCGACGAGGAAATCGAGACCCTGGAAACCGTCGCCATGGTGCTGGCGGAACTGGTGGCCTCGGGCGAGTTGGTGGACAAGGCCGAACTGATGCCGGTGGACGGCAACGCCCTGCTGCCGCTGCGTATCGAGGGGCTCAGGCTCAACGGCGGCGTCGGCGTCGGCGTCGCCGTGCTGCACCGGCCGCGCATCACCATCCGCCGCCTGGTCGCCGAGGACCCCGACATCGAGCTGGAACGCCTGAGAAAGGCCCTGGCCGGCATCAAGATGGCGCTGGAGGAACTGTTCTCGCGCCCCGAGATGCGCGACGGCGAGCATCGCGACGTGCTCGAAACCTACCGCATGTTCACCGAGGACAAGGGCTGGCTGAACAAGATCAGCGAGGCCATCCGCACCGGCCTGACCGCCGAGGCGGCGGTGCAGAAGGTCCACGACGACACCCGCGCCCGCATGAGCCAGATCACCGACCCGTACCTGCGCGAGCGCATGCACGATTTCGAGGATCTGGCCAACCGCCTGCTGCAATTCCTGTCGGACGAGGGCGAGGACGGAGACCTCCCGCGCGCCGACCTGCCCGAAGCCGCCATCCTGATCGGCCGCAACATGGGGCCGATGGAGCTGTTCGACTACGACCCCAAGCGGTTGCGCGGACTGGTCCTGGAAGAGGGCTCGGCCACCGCCCATGTCGCCATCGTCGCCCGCGCGCTGGACATTCCGGTGGTCGGCCGGGTCAAGGACGTGCTGGACAAGATCGAGCCGCTGGACCCGGTGATCTGCGACGGCGACAACGGCCAGGTGTTCATCCGCCCGCCCGAGGACATCCGCGAAAGCTTCATCGACGCGCTCTCCCAGCGCCAGTTGCGCAAGGAGGTCTATGCCAGGCTGCGCGACCTGCCGGCGGTCACCAGCGAGGGCAAGGGCGTCGCCATCGCCATCCACATGAACGCCGGCCTGTTGCTGGACCTCCAGCACCTGCACGATTCCGGCTGCGACGGCATCGGCCTTTACCGCACCGAACTGCCGTTTATGGCCCGCTCCAGCTTGCCCGACGTCGCCGCCCAGACCCTGCTGTACCGCAAGATCCTGGATCAGGCCGAGGGCAAGCCGGTGGTGTTCCGCACCCTGGACGTGGGCGGCGACAAGGTGCTGCCCTACTGGAATCCCTACGACGAGGACAATCCCGCCCTGGGCTGGCGCTCCATCCGCATCACCCTCGATCGCCCGGCGGTGATGCGCCATCAGCTGCGCGCCCTGCTGCGCGCCGCCGCCGGACGCGAATTGTCGGTGATGTTCCCGATGATCGCCGAGGTGGCCGAACTGGTGCAGGCCCGGCGCATCCTCGACCTGGAACTGAATCACGAGCGCCAGATGGGCAACGACCTGCCGTCCCGCGTCAAGGTCGGGACCATGCTGGAGGTTCCGGCCCTGGCGCTGCAACTGGACGCCCTGCTGCCGCTGGTCGATTTCGTCTCGGTCGGCACCAATGACCTGCTTCAGTTCATGTTCGCGGTGGACCGCGGCAATCCGCGCATTTCGGAACGCTACGACCCGCTGGCGCCCACCATGATCCGCTTCATGCGCTATGTCGGGGCCAAGTGCCGCGATTACGGCGTGCCGCTGTCGGTATGCGGGGAAATGGCGGGACGGCCGCTGGAGGCCATGGCGCTGATCGGCGTCGGCATCCGTTCGCTGTCGGTGTCGGCGCCGGCGATCGGCCCGGTCAAGACCATGGTGCGCAGCCTCGACCTGCCGGCGCTGGAATCCTACATGCTGACCCTGCTGGATTCCCCCGACCACAGCCTGCGGGGCAAGCTCAACGCCTTCGCCCGCGACCACGGCGTGGCGCTTTGAGACACGGGTGGTTGCCACCGGCCGGCGGGATTTGCTACACAGGTCGGGCTTTCCCGGGGCGGCCGGGGTTGAGAGAAGGTTGACGCGCCGTGGTGGAAACCCCCGTTTCTGACAACCAGCAACCCGAAACCACCGCCCCCAGCGAACCCGCCGTCGCGCCCGAAACCGGGATGCCCGTTTCCGAACCCGCTCCCGTTTCCGAACCCGCTCCCGTTTCCGAACCCGTCCCCGTTTCCGAACCCGTCCCCGTTTCCGAACCCGTCCCCGTTTCCGAACCCGTCCCCGTTTCCGAACCCGTCCCCGTTTCCGAACCCGACACGGAATCCGAGACCGCACCGCCGCCCGAATCCCCGCATGGCGTCGGACCGACCCTGCGCGCCGCCCGCGAGCGCAAGGGCAGCACCGTCGCCGAATGCGCCAGCCGCCTGCGCATCCGCCAGCCCTTCCTGGAAGCGCTGGAGGACGGACGCCACCGCGATCTTCCCGGCGGCACCTATGCCGTCGGCTTCCTGCGCACCTATGCCGAGTTCCTCGGCCTGGACGGCGAGGAACTGGTCCGCCGTTTCCGTCAGGAGGGGGCCGGCGGCTTCGCCGTCCGTTCCGAACTGTCGTTCCCGTCACCGGCGTCGGAGGGACGCATCCCCGGCGGCGCCGTCATCTTCCTGGGCCTGATCCTGGCGGGAATCGCCTATGGCGCCTGGTACATGCTGTCGTCGCGGGAATCCAACGTCGCCGAGATGGTGCCGCCGCTGCCCGAGCGCCTGTCCAACATGCTGTCCCGCCCGGCGGCCCTGACCGGCGAGAACAAGCCCCCGCCCGCCGCGACGCCGCCCGCCGCCGAGACCTCCAGGCCGGCCGAAGATCCTGCCAAGGCCAGGGAGGACATGGTCCCCCCCGCCGAGGCGGAGGAAGAGAAGCCGCCATCTCCCGCGCCCGTCGCCGCTCCGGCCGAAGCGCCCGCCCCCGCCACGCCCCCGCCCCCCGCTCCGACGACCGAGGCTCCGGCGGCCGAGGCTCCGCCTCCGGAAGCGGCTCCCGCCCCGGCCCCGACGTCCCCCCCGGCCACCGAGGCGCCCAGGGTCGAAACCACCGCCGAGGGCAAGATCTACGGCGCCGAGCATGTCAATTCCCGCGTGACCCTCAAGGCCGCCGACGACGATTGCTGGATTCAGGTGCGCGAGATGGACGGCTCGCTGCTGATGAGCCGGCTGCTGCGCAAGGGCGATATCTTCAAGGTTCCCAACCGCCCCGGCCTCAGCCTGATGGTCGGCAACGCCGGCGCGCTGGAGGTCACCATCGACGGAACCAAGGGGCCGTCGCTGGGGGGGGTGGGCCAGGTCCGCCGCGATATCCGCCTCGACCCCGACAGGCTGTCCACCGGCGGCTGATACCCGCACGGAGGTTGTCGCTTTCGAAGCGGTCCCCACATGCGCTATAACCCGACCCTCCGGGCGACCGCTTCGGCCGTCCGGGCGATATTGCCAGTCCCAGCGAGAGCGATGCCATGAGCCTGCGGCCCTACCGCGAAATCAGCCGGCGCAAGTCCCGGCAAATCCATGTCGGCCCGGTGGCCGTTGGCGGCGGCGCGCCGATTTCGGTGCAGACCATGACCAACACGCTGACCACCGACGTAGAAGGCACCCTGGCGCAGATTCGCCGCGCCGCCGAGGCCGGCGCCGACATCGTGCGGGTATCGTGCCCGGACGAGGACTCGACGGCGGCCTTCAGGCACATCGCCGCCGGCTCTCCCGTCCCGCTGATCGCCGACATCCACTTCCACTACAAGCGCGCCATCGAGGCCGCCGAGGCCGGCGCCGCCTGCCTGCGCATCAATCCCGGCAACATCGGCTCGCATGATCGGGTGCGGGACGTGGTCAAGGCCGCCAAGGATCATGGCTGTTCCATGCGCATCGGCGTCAACGCCGGCTCGCTGGACAGGCATCTGCTGGAGAAGTACGGCGAGCCCTGCCCCGAGGCGCTGGTGGAAAGCGCGCTGGAGCATGCCCGGCTGCTGGAGGACAACGATTTCTTCGAGTTCAAGATCGCGGTCAAGGCATCCGACGTCTTCCTGGCGGTGGCGGCCTACCGGGGGCTGGCCGAGGCCTGCGACTATCCGCTTCACCTCGGCATCACCGAGGCCGGCGGCCTGATCGGCGGCACGGTGAAATCGGCCATCGGCATCGGCAACCTGCTGCTGGCCGGTATCGGCGACACGCTGCGGGTCTCGCTGTCCGCCGATGTGGCCGAGGAGATCAAGGTCGGATTCGAGATCCTGAAATCGCTGGATCTGCGCCATCGCGGCGTGCGCATCGTGTCGTGCCCATCCTGCGCCCGCCAGGGCTTCGACGTCATCAAGACGGTCGAGACCCTGGAAAACCGCCTGTCCCACGTCCGCGCCCCGGTCACGGTCAGCATCCTCGGCTGCGTCGTCAACGGCCCCGGCGAGGCGCGCGAGACCATGGTCGGCATCACCGGCGGCGGCAGCGACAACCACAAGGTCTATATCGGCGGCTCGCCCGATCACAACATCGACGGCGGCTCCATGATCGACCACATCGTCGAACTGGTCGAGGCCCGCGCCGCCGCCATCGAAGCCGCCCAGAAGAAGGAAGCCTGAACCGTGTCCAGCCTTCAGCCGGTGCGCGGCACCCACGACCTGCTTCCCGACGACGCCCGCCGCCACCGCCGGGTCGAGGAGGCGGCGCTGGCCGCCGCCCGGCGCTATGGCTTCGGCGAGATCATGACCCCCATCTTCGAGTTCACCGAGGTGTTCTCGCGCACCCTGGGTGAGACCTCGGACGTGGTGACCAAGGAAATGTACACCTTCGCCGACCGTTCCGGCGAATCCATCACGCTACGGCCCGAGGGCACCGCCGGAGTGGCGCGGGCCTTCATCTCGGGCGGCCTCGCCCAGTCGCTGCCCCTGAAGCTGTTCTACCGCGGCCCCATGTTCCGCCATGAACGCCCGCAGAAGGGCCGCCTGCGCCAGTTCCATCAGGTCGGCGTCGAATTGCTGGGCGTCGAATCGCCGCTGGCCGACGTCGAGGTGATCGCCCTGGCCTGGGGACTGCTGAACGACCTGGGGCTGGCCGACAAGGTCAGGCTTGAGATCAACACCCTGGGCGATGCCGAATCGCGGGCCGCCTATCGCAATACCCTGACCGCCTATCTGTCGGAGTTCCGCTCGTCCTTGAGCGAGGACAGCCGCGCCCGGCTGGACCGCAACCCGCTGCGCGTGCTGGATTCCAAGGACGAGGGCGACCGCCGCATCGTCGAGAACGCGCCGCTGATGACCGAATCGCTGACGCCGTCCGCCCGCGAATTCTTCGACGCGGTCACCGCCGGACTGACCCGGCTGGACATTCCCTACACCCACAATACCCGGCTGGTGCGCGGCCTCGACTATTATTGCCATACCGCCTTCGAGTTCACCACCACCGCCCTGGGCGCCCAGGGCACCGTGCTGGCCGGCGGCCGCTACGACGAACTGATCGCCCAGATGGGCGGCCCCCGCACACCCGGGATCGGCTGGGCCGCCGGTGTCGAGCGCCTGTCCATGCTGGCCGGCGACGTCGCCGACCAGACCCGCCCGGTGGCCGTCATCCCCATGGGCGATCCGCTTGCCGCCATGGCGGTGGCCGAGCGGCTGCGCCGCGCCGGCCTTGCCGCCGACCTGGGCTATTCCGGCAACATGAAGAAGCGCATGGCGCGGGCCAACAAGGTCAACGCCCGCTTCGCCGTCATCCTGGGCGAGGACGAGGCCGCCCGGGGCGCGGCCACGCTGCGCGATCTGGATGGCGGAACCCAGGATGAAATTCCGCTGGCGGCGCTGGAGGATCACCTCCGCCGGTTGCTGTAGAAGGGGGAAGAACCGCTTGGCGGCATCCCACCATCGGCTGGTTCTGGTCGGGGCCAACCACAAGACGGCCTCGCTGTCGCTGCGCGACGCCCTGTTCGTGGACGACGCCGCCGCGCCCGCCTTCCTGGAGGGGTTGAAACGGGCCGGACTGGCCGAGGCCATGGTGCTGTCCACCTGCGACCGGGTGGAAATCTGGACCGCCGCCCCCGACCCCGACCATGCCGCCCGCCTGGTCGGTGAGGCGCTGGCGGTCCGCGCCGGGCTGGAGGCCGCCGCCCTGGCCTGCCATCTTTACGTCCTGTCGGGAACCGAGGCGGTGCGTCACGGCTTCGCCGTCACCGCCGCGCTGGATTCGCTGGTGATCGGCGAACCCCACGTCGCCGGCCAGGTCAAGGCCGCCCACCGCCTCGCCCGCGAGGCCGGCACCCTGGGCGGCGAACTGGAATCCTTCGTCCAGGCCGCCTTCGCCGCCGCCAAGCGGGTCCGCTCCGAGACCGCCATCGGCGAGGGGCCGGTCAGCATCGCGGCGGCGGCGGTGCAGACCGCCCGCGACCTGCACGGCGACCTCGCCCAGTGCCGGGCGCTGCTGATCGGCACCGGCGAGATGGGGGAGCTGGTGGCGGAAAGCCTGCTGGCGGCCGGACTGACCGACCTGACGGTGACCGGACCGCGCGCCAGCCGTGCCGAGGCCCTGGCCAAGACCCTGAATTGCCATGTCCTGGCCTTCGAGGACATGCGGGACTCCCTGGCCGGAGCCGACGTGGTGATGACCTGCGTCGGCAGCCGCAACCTGACGGTCACCGCCGACCTGGTGGCGCAGGCGCTGAAGAAGCGCCGCCGCCGGCCGGTCTTCCTGGTCGACGCCGGCATTCCCGGCGATGTGGAGCCCGCCGTCAACCGCATGGAGGGCGCCTTCCTCTACGATCTCGGTGACCTGGAGAAGGTGGCACTGGCCGGCCGCGCCACCCGCGAGGCCGCCGCCCGCGAGGCCCGCGCCATCGTCGAGGCCGAAACCGAGGCCTTCCTGCGCGGCCGCCAGTCCCGTGCCGCCGTGCCAGCCATCGTCGCCCTGCGCTCCCATTTCGAGGCGGCGCGGGACGCGGTGCTGGCCGAGACCGCCGCCACCGATGCCGCCGAGGCCACCCGCCTGCTGGTCAACCGCCTGCTGCACGCTCCCAGCGAGTCCTTGAAGGACGCCGCCGCCGATTCCCCAGATTGGCGCGCCATGGAAAGGACTCTCAGAACCCTGTTCCGGCTGGAGGAGTGATCTCCGCCTCCTTTTCAACGTCTCGCTATCGCGCCAGGACCGATTCAGGCGCATAATGGTGGCCTTGGGGGAGATCGAGAGGAGAGGCGCCATGTCCGCCTACAAATCCATTCTGGTGCCGGTGGGCGATGCCCGATCGGCGGCGGTGCCGCTGGATACCGCCCTGCGTCTGGCCAACCGCTTCGCCAGCCACGTCACGGCCTTGCATGTGCGTTTCGATCCGACCACGGCGGTGCCGCTGGTGGGCGAAGGCATGTCGGGCGCCATGATCGACGAGATGATCGGCCGGGCCGAGACCCAAGCGGGAGAGCGCGCAGCCGAAGCCCGCGCCGCCTTCGAGGCCGCCTGCGAGCGGCTTGAAGTGGCCCGCCTCGGCCAGCCGCCCGCGACCGGAGCGTCGGCGGAGTGGGCCGAGACGGTGGGCCGCGAGGACGAGACGGTCGCGTGGCGCGGCCGCCTGTCCGACCTGCTGGTGTTCGGCCACCCCGGCGGCGAGGCCGAAGCCCCCGCCATGCTGACCATGAACGATGCGCTGATGGCCAGCGGCCGGCCGCTGCTGCTGTGTCCGGCCGAACCGGCCGCCCCTCCCGAGGCGCTGGGATCGTCGATCGCCATCGCCTGGAACGGCAGCGCCGAGGCCGCCCGCGCCGTCGGCTGGGCCATGCCGCTGCTGCGCCACGCCCGGACCGTCACCGTCCTGGCGGTGAGCGAGCATTCCGGCCGCCCGGTGGACGCCCCCGCCGGCGAACTGGCCGCCTATCTCGCCTGGAACGGCGTCACCGCCGCAACCAGCGTGGTTCAGGCCAGCGCCTCCCACGCCGGCGAGGAATTGCTGCGCCAGTCGCGGCTGTGCGGCGCCGACCTGCTGGTGATGGGGGCCTATACCCATTCGCGGCTGCGTCAGCTGATCCTGGGCGGCGTCACCCGCCATGTCATCGCCCACGCGCCGCTTCATGTCCTGATGTGCCACTAGGCTAGATGTGCGGCCTACACCCGCTCGCTCAGCCAGATGGCGACCCGGCAGCCGCCACGGATGGCGGCCGACAGCAGCGGATAGGCCGGCGCCCGCTCGGCGCCCCGCTCCAGCCCGATGTCGCGGTGCCCGATCTCGTCGTCGCGGAATTTCAGGATGGTTTCCTTCAGGGCGGGTTCGTCGTCCCCCAGGATTTCGGCCTGGCGGGCGTAATGCCGGTCGATGGTTTCCTCCACCGCCACGGTGCAGGCCATGGCCGCCTTCTCGCCCAGCAGCGCGGTTCCGGCCCCCAGAGCGAAACCGGCCACATGCCACAGCGGCGACAGCAGGGTCGGCCGCACCCGCCGCTCGCCGATCAGGCGGTTGAAGGTCTCCAGATGGACCTGTTCCTGCTCGGCCATGCGGCGGATGACCGGCCCGGCCTTTCCCTTGCCCAGCACCGCCATCTGTCCCCGGTAGATGCGCACCGCCCCCAGTTCGCCGGCCTGATCGACCCGCAGGATACGGTTCACCACCGCCTTACGGTCGAGGTCGCCGGGAAGGAATGGTCTGGTCATGGCCGCGAGCCCCGCGTCGAGATCAGGACGAAGAGGCCCAGCAGGGCCGAGAACGGCACGTTCAGCGCCGCCATGGTGATGCCCATGAACGACCATGCCGGAGTGTCGCACGACACCTCCACCGGCCGGTTCATCTCCTCCAGCAGATTGGCCACCGACACCGGACCGCCGCCGGCGGTGGCCGGACACACCGCCGAGACCCACCAGTGCTGTTCGACCCCCACATGATAGACGGCGATGCCGCCATTGATCAGCAGGACGACGCCGGCCAGCCGCAACAGCCAAACCGCCGCGCCCGGCCGCAGCCACGCCGCAGCCGCCAGCAGGGCCGCCAGGACAAAGGGCACCCGCTGGATCAGGCACAGATTGCAGGGCCGGAGGCCAAAGCCGTGCTCGGCGACCAGGGCGGTCGCCAGGGCCGCGACGCAGACGGCCAGCAGGCCGGCGGAGAGGAGGGGAGTCGAAATTTTCATTGCGATGCAGTATAAAGCTTGGCTTCGGCCTTGACCACCGTCCGTGTTCGCCATGATCCGCCGCCTTCTGCTCGTCGCCTCCGTCCTGCTGCCGGCCGCCATGCCCGCCCTGGCGCTGCCGCCGTTTCTCGATGGCGCCGCCAGCCGCCGCCTGGACTTCGACATCATCCGCCATGGCGAGACCATCGGCAGCCACTCGATGGCGTTCAGCACCCGCCAGGGCGTCACCGAGGTGGAGTTCAAGGTCAGGGTCCGGGTCAAGATCCTGTCCATCACCGCCTATCGCTACGACCAGCACGGCGTCGAGGTCTGGGACGGCGACCGCCTCACGTCGCTGAGCGCCGACACCGACGACGACGGCGACGTCTACAAGGTGAGGGCGGAACGCCATGGCGACCGGCTGCGGGTGACCTCCAACGACACGGTCGCGGAATATTCCGAAATGCCGGTCCTCAACCTGTGGCGGGTGGTCCCGCCCCAGGCGTCCCAGGTCCTGGACCCCACCGACGGCAAGCCGACCCCCATCGCCGCCGCCGACAACGGCTGGGAAACCATCACCGTGCGCGGCAATCCCGTCCGCGCCCAGCGCTGGACCTGGGACGGCGATCTGAAACGGCAGTTGTGGTACGACGACTCGGGTCGGCTGCTTCAGGTCCATGTGAAGGGCAGCGACGGATCGGACATCTATTATGTCCTGAAAGAGCCTGCTAACCTGGGACGATGAAAAAGCCTCCCAAGCACGTCCCCATCCCGTCCAAGCAGGACGTCCTCGACTTCATCAGATCCTCGCCCGGACGGGTCGGCAAGCGCGAGCTGGCCCGCGCCTTCGGGCTGCGCGGTTCGGACAAGATCGACCTCAAGGCCATCTTGCGCGAACTGGAACGCGACGGCTCGGTCGAGCGCGGCCACAAGAAACGCCTGGGACGGCCCGGCTCGCTGCCCGATACGGCGGTGGTCGAGATCGTCGGCACCGATTCCGACGGCGAATTGCTGGCCCGTCCGCTAGCCTGGGAACAGGACGGCCGGCCACCGCGCATCTTCATGGCGCCGTTCCGCCAGGGGGAACCGGCGCTGGGCATCGGCGACCGCGCCCTGTGCAAGCTGAAACGGCTGCGCGACGACACCTACGAAGGCCGCGCCATACGGGTGGTGGGCGAGGCCAAGGCCCGGGTGATGGGGGTGTTCGAGCCCAATCCCGACGGCTCGGGCCGGCTGCGCCCCACGTCGCGCAAGGAAAAGGCGGAATACGTGGTGCCTCGGGGCGAGACCCTTGAGGCCAAGACCGGCGAGCTGGTGCTGGCCGACATCATGCCGGGCCGGCTTTACGGCCTGCGTCAGGCCAGCGTCAAGGAACGGCTGGGCATGATGGGCGCGGCCCGCTCGGTCAGCCTGATCGCCATCCACGCCAACGACATTCCGTTCGAGTTCCCCGAGGACGCCCTGAAGCAGGCCGCCGCCGAAGGCCCCGCCCCGATGGAGTCCCGCACCGACCTGCGCGCCGTTCCGCTGGTCACCATCGACGGCGAGGACGCCCGCGACTTCGACGACGCGGTGTGGGCCGAACCCGATCCCGACCCCGCCAATCCCGGCGGTTGGCATTGCGTGGTCGCCATCGCCGACGTCAGCTGGTACGTGCGCCCCGGCGACGCCCTGGACCGCGAGGCCTTCAAGCGCGGCAACTCGGTCTATTTCCCCGACCGCGTCGTTCCCATGCTGCCCGAGGAGCTGTCCAACGGCTGGTGCTCGCTGAAGCCGGACGAGGACCGCCCTGCCATGGCGGTGCATTTCTGGCTGGACAAGCTCGGCAACAAGCTGCGTCATCGTTTCGTTCGCGCAATGATACGCTCGGCGGCGCGGCTGACCTATGCCCAGGTCCAGGCCGCCAGGGACGGCCGCCCCGACGAGCGGACAGCGCCGCTGACGGACCCTGTGATCGGGCCGCTCTACGGTGCCTGGAACGCCCTGTTCCTGGCCCGCAAGGAGCGCGGCGTTCTGGAACTGGACATTCCCGAGCGCAAGGTGGTTCTGGACGAGGCCGGCAAGATCGCCTCGATCGAGGAGCGCGAGCGCTTCGACAGCCACCGGCTGGTCGAGGACTTCATGATCTGCGCCAACGTCTGCGCCGCCGAAACCCTGGAACAGGTCCGCCAGCCCTGCATGTACCGCGTCCACGACCTGCCCAGCCAGGAGAAGCTGGAGGGGCTGCGCGAGTTCCTGAGCAGCATGGACCTGTCGCTGGCCAGGGGCCAGGTGCTGCGGCCCGAACATTTCAACCGCATCCTGGCGGCGGTGGCCGACACCCCCAACGCCCACCTGGTCAACGAGGTGATCCTGCGCAGCCAGGCCCAGGCGGTGTATCAGCCAGGGAACATCGGCCATTTCGGCCTGGGGCTGGCCCGCTACGCCCACTTCACTTCGCCGATCCGCCGCTATGCCGACCTGCTGGTCCACCGCGCCCTGGTCAGCGGGCTGCGGCTGGGGGACGGCGGTCTGCCTGCGGATGCGGTTGCAAGCTTCGACGACTGGGGGCAGCACATTTCGGTCACGGAACGTCGCGCCGCCAATGCCGAGCGGGAAGCCATCGACCGCTACGTCACCGCCTTCCTCGCCGACCGGGTGGGGGCCACCTTCAAGGCCAAGGTGTCGGGCGTCACCCGCTTCGGCCTGTTCGTCACCCTGGAGGGCACCGGCGCCGACGGCCTGGTGCCGATCTCGTCGCTGCCCGAGGATTTCTACGTCCACGACGAGACCCATCACGCCCTGGTGGGCAAGCGGAGCCGGCGCACCTTCCAGTTGGGCCAGCGCCTGGACGTGGACCTGCGCGAGGCCAACACGCTGACCGGCTCCATGGTGTTCAACCTGGCCGGCGAGGCCGAGCGCGGCTCCCGCCCCGTCCGGCGCGGCGCCGGCCCGTTCATGCGGCCTCGGCACAAGGGGCGCTGATCCAGATCCGTGCCGGAGGTACGGAGCGCCAATCTGATGACGTTGGCGCTCTATTGGGCCGTTTCCACCGGCATGTGGGATGTGGTCAACAGGCCGACGCCCGCCGCACCCCACCAGCGGCCACGCAACTACGTCAGAGCGCTGACATCCTTCTTCACCAGGGGCATCCGCCGAATCCAGACTTGCCTTCAGCGGCTATGGTCACTGCCGCCACTCTGAGATGTGTGGATAAACTGATCCGTGGCAAGCGAAGGAGCCCTCTGTCATCGGCTAAGTGATTGAAAACTCACTCCCACTCGATCGTCCCCGGCGGCTTGGACGTGATGTCGTAGGTCACCCGGTTGATGCCCTTGACCTCGTTGATGATCCGGTTCGCCACCCGGCCGATGAAGGCCATGTCGAAGGGATAGAAATCGGCGGTCATGCCGTCGGTGGAGGTGACGGCGCGCAGCGCGCAGGCATAGTCGTAGGATCGCGAATCGCCCATCACGCCGACGGTGCGCACCGGCAGCAGCACGGCGAAGGCCTGCCAGATGACGTCGTAGAGGCCGGCCTTGCGGATTTCGTCCAGATAGATGGCGTCGGCCTTGCGGAGGATGTCGAGGCGCTCGCGGGTCAGTTCCTGCCCCGGAATGCGGATGGCGAGGCCGGGACCGGGAAAGGGATGGCGCCCCACCATGTCGTCGGGCAGGCCAAGCTCGCGGCCCAGCGCCCGGACCTCGTCCTTGAACAGCTCGCGCAGCGGCTCGACCAGCTTCATGTTCATGCGTTCGGGCAGGCCGCCGACATTGTGGTGGCTCTTGATGGTGACGCTGGGCCCGCCGGTGAAGCTGACGCTTTCGATCACGTCGGGATACAAGGTGCCCTGGGCCAGGAAATCGGCGCCGCCGACGGCGCGGGCTTCCTCCTCGAACACGTCGATGAAGGTGGCGCCGATGATCTTGCGCTTCTTCTCGGGATCGGTCTGGCCGGCCAGCTTGGACAGGAACAGGTCCGAGGCGTCCTTGTGCACCAGCTTGATGTTGAAGCGGTCGCGAAAAACGCTGACCACCTGCTCGGACTCGCCGGACCGCATGAAGCCGGTGTCGACGAAGACGCAGGTCAGCTGGTCGCCGATGGCTTCGTGCAGCAGCGCCGCCACCACCGAGGAATCGACGCCGCCCGACAGGCCGCAGATCACCCGCCCCTTGCCCACCTGCTGGCGCACCTTGGCGATTTCCTGGGCGCGGAAGGCCTTCATGGTCCAGTCGCCGGCGCAGCCGACGATCTTGTGGACGAAATTGGACAGCAATTGCTTGCCGATCGGGGTGTGCACCACCTCGGGATGGAACTGGACGCCGTAGAAGCGGCGGTCCTCGTTGGCGATGGCGGCGAAGGGCGCGCCCTCCGAGGTGGCGACCACCTTGAAGCCCGGCGGAATGGCGGTGACGCGGTCGCCGTGGCTCATCCACACCTGGACCTCGTCGCCCGCGGCGGCGACGCCGTCGAACAGGGCGCAGGGCTGGACCAGCCGCAGCATGGCGCGGCCGAACTCGCGGTGGTCGCCGGGTTCGACCTTGCCGCCCAGTTGCTCGCACAGGGCCTGCTGGCCATAGCAGATGCCCAGGATCGGCAGCCCCATGCCGAACAATCCATCGGGGGCGCGGGGCGAACCGAAATCGGCCACCGAGGCCGGGCCGCCCGACAGGATCACGCCCCTGGCGCCGAAGGCGGCGATGGATTCGACGCTGACCCGGTTGAAGGGATGGATTTCGCAATAGACGCCGGCCTCGCGCACCCGGCGGGCGATCAGCTGGGTTACCTGTGAACCGAAATCGATGATCAGGACGCGGTCGGACATGCTTCCTCCGGGGAAAGGGCAGCCGGACTTTACCGCCTGCCGCCTCCGGGGACAAGCACGCCCGACCGGGGCGCGCCGGACCTCAAACCACCGAGCAGGCCTCGTCGAAGTCCAGCCGGGGACCGCGGGGATACAGGGCGCTGGCGTCGCCATGGCCGATATTGATCAGGAAGTTCGAGCGGATGGTTGTGCCGGCAAAGAATTCGGCATCCACCTTGGCGGCGTCGAAACCGCTCATGGGACCGCAATCCAGTCCGAAGGCCCGCAGGGCCATGATGAAATACGCTCCCTGAAGGGTGCCGTTGCGAAAGGCGGTGCTTTCGATCAGCGCCTGGTTGCCCACGAACCAGGCGCGGGCGTCGGCATGGGGAAACAGCCGGGGCAGCCGGTCGTGGAACGCCATGTCGTGACCGATGATGGCGGTGACCGGCGCCGCCCTGGTCTTGTCCACATTGCCCGGAGCCAGGGCCGGCAACAGCCGCGCCTTGGCCCCGGCCGAACGCACGAACACGATCCTGGCCGGCTGGCAATTGGCGCTGGTCGGCCCCATGCGGGCGGCGTCCCAGGCCTTGCGCAGCGCCTCGTCGTCCACGGGACGGTCGAGAAACGCCGAATGGGTGCGAGCGTCTCCAAACAA
Organism: Magnetospirillum sp. SS-4; assembly: GCF_902729425.1. Lineage (GTDB taxonomy): Bacteria > Pseudomonadota > Alphaproteobacteria > Rhodospirillales > Magnetospirillaceae > Phaeospirillum. Next base: position 253,914 of record NZ_CACVCH010000070.1, read on the forward strand.
CAGGTCCAGTCCGTCCTGATTCAAAACCGCGCTCATGGGTTGCATCTCCTCGATTTTACCTGTACGCCACCGCCCGAATGCGGCAAACATCATCTAAACCTAGGGGACATGCTTCGAGGGGACCAGGGGGTGATGGGGAAACGCAGTGTTGCCCGGGCTGCACTGATCGGATTGCTTGCCGTCCTGGCCGGTCCGGCGTGGAGCGATGCCTGCCGGGCCGCCGATTCCGCCGTGGTGCTGGTCTACCATCGCTTCGACGACAACCGCGTCCCGGCGCTGAACACCGATTCCGAGCTGCTGGCGGCCCATCTGGCCGAGCTGAAGCGCAACGGCCATACCGTGATGGCCCTACCCCAGGTGATCGAATCCATGCGGACCGGCAAGCCCCTGCCGGACAAGGCGGTGGCGATCACCATCGACGACGCCTCGGCCTCCATCCATTCCCGCGCATGGCCGGTTCTGAGAAAGGCCGGCCTGCCGGTCACCCTGTCCATCGCCACCGACGAGATCGATCGCGGCGGCCCCGACACCCTGACCTGGAACCAGATCCGCGAGATGGTGGCCCAAGGCGCCAACGTGGCCAGCCAGGGCGCTGCCCGGCTTCGCATGTCGAGAACCGACGGCGCCACGGTGACCGCCGATCTGGTGCGCGCCCATGCCCGGTTCGAGCGGGAACTGGGCATGACGCCGACCGTGTTCACCTGGCCGTGGGGCGAAACCGGCGCCGAGGCCAAGGCGGAAGTGCGCCGGGCCGGCTATCACGCCGCCTTCGGCCAGCATTCCGGCGCCGCCTGGGCCATGGCCGACGCCTTCTATCTACCCCGCTTCGGCGTCACCGGCCCTTATGGTGACCTGGAACGGTTCCGGCTGGCGGCGCGGGCGCTGCCGCTGCCGGCGGTCGACGTCACCCCCGCCGACCCTGCGCTGAAGGCCAATCCGCCAGCCTTCGGCTTCACCCTGACCGAGGATGTGCCGGGCATCGACGGCCTGACCTGCTTCGCCTCGCACCAGGGACAATTGCGGGTCGAACGCCTGGGGCCGCGGATCGAGGTGCGCATGTCCAAGCCGTTTCCGCCGGGTCGCGGCCGGCTCAACTGCACCGTCGCCACCCTGGAGGGGCGCTGGCGCTGGTTCGGCTGGCAGTTCGTGGCGCCTTGACCTTCTGTTTCATGGTAAGACGTTCCCAATGACGCCGCCGCTTGTGCTCGACATCGATGGCCGCCAATTGCCGCTGGCCGTCCGCCGGTCCGGGCGGGCGCTGCGCATGAGCCTGCGGCTCGATCCCGGCGGCGAGGTGGTGGTGGTGCTGCCGGCCGGCGTGCCCATGGCCGAGGCCGAGCGCTTCGCCCGCCGGCAGCGGGACTGGATATCGCGACGCCTTGCCGCCTTGCCGCCCGTGGTCGGCCTGAACGACGGCGACAACGTGCCGCTGATGGGCCTGGCCCATGTCATCCGCCACCGCCCCGACGCCCGGCGCGGAGTCTGGGCGGAGGCCGGCGAGATTCTGGTCAGCGGCCGGCCGGAGCACATTCCCCGCCGGGTCAAGGCCTTCCTGCGCGAGGAGGCCCGGCTGGTGCTGGCCCATCGCGCCCGCGCCCTGGCCGAAAGCATTGGCCGAAGGCCCGCCCGCGTCACGGTCCGCGACACCCGTTCGCGCTGGGGCAGTTGTTCGGGATCGGGCGCCCTGTCGTTTTCCTGGCGGCTGATTCTGGCGCCCCCGTGGATTTTGGATTATGTGGTGGCCCACGAAGTGGCCCACCTCGCCGAGATGAATCACGGCCCCGGTTTCTGGGGGCTGGTCCAGGACATGGTCGGCGACCCCGCCACCGCCCGCGCCTGGCTGAAACGGCACGGCCCCGACCTTCACCGCTATGGAAGCCCGTCATGACCGCTCCCGTCGCCCCCACCCGCACCCTGGCGGTGCTGCTGACCCTGCTGGTGGCGTTCGGACCGGTCTGCACCGATCTCTACCTGGCGTCGCTGCCCGACATGGCCCGCGATTTCAGGACCGACACCGCCACGGTGCAGATGACCCTGGCCGCCTTCGTCGGCGGATTCGCGGTGATGCAACTGGTCTATGGGCCGCTGTCCGACCGTTTCGGCCGGCGGCGCGCCATCCTGGGCGGCATCATTCTCTATGTCGCGGCCAGCCTGTTCTGCGTCGTCGCCCCCACCATCGAGGCCCTGATCGCCGGACGCTTCGTCCAGGCACTGGGGGCCTGCTGCGGCCCGGTGGTCGGCCGCGCCGTGGTGCGCGACGTCTATCCGCGCGAACAGGCGGCCAAGGTGATGAGCTACATGGCCTCGGCCATGGCGCTGGCGCCGCTGGTGGCGCCGACAATCGGCGGCTGGTTCCACACCTGGTTCGGCTGGCGGTCCAACTTCATCCTGCTGGCCGTGTTCGGAGCGGTGCTGCTGGTCATGGTGTGGCGATTGCTGGGCGAGACCAACCGCCATCCCGACCCCAACGCCTTCGACCCGGGGCGCATGCTCGTCAATTACGGCCGCCTGCTCAAGGACCGGATTTTCCTCGGCCATGCCCTGACGCTGACCCTGATCTTCGGCGGCGTCTTCACCTACCTGTCCAGTTCGTCCTTCGTGCTGATCGACGCCCTGGGGCTGCCGCCGCGCCATTTCGGCCTCGCCTTTTCCATGGCGGCGGCAGGCTACATCATCGGCGGCTTCGTCGCCGCCCGCTTCACCCATCGGGTGGGGGTCGAGCGCATGGTGGGGCTGGGAACCATCGGCTGCACCCTGGCCGGGACGATCATGGCGGCGCTGGCATGGTCCAAGATGATTCCGCCGGGATTGCCCGAGGTGATCTCGGTGGTGGTGCCGGTGATGCTGTTCTTCATCGCCAGCGGATTGGTGCTGCCCAACGCCACCGCCGGAGCCATCGCGCCGTTCCCCGAGATGGCCGGCACCGCCTCGGCGGCGGTGGGCTTCATCCAGATGGGCGGCGGCGCCCTGATGGGCTGGGTCGTCGGCCACGCCTTCGACGGGACCGCCCGCCCCATGGCCACCGCCATGGCGCTGTTCGGCCTGACCGGAACGCTGGTCTATTATCGCCTGGTCGGAAGGAAATAGGGCGGTCTACGAGAACGCCGCCGCCAGTTCGTCCAGACGGCTTTGCACCTCCCGCGACGGCTCCTCGATAGCGGTGACGGCGGCGACAGCGGCCTCGAAATCGCCGTTCTGGTACAGCTTCGCCGCCTCGATGCCCAGATGGTGGACCTTTTCGTGCGCCGCCTCCATGGCCAGGTAGGCGGGATGGCCGGTGATGGCCGGGTCCTTGACGGCGTAATACCACTTGCCCAGCCGGCACGAGCGGTGATCGGCCAGTTCGTTGGGATTGAGGGTGGTGCGGCCGGCCAGCATCTCGGCCAGGCGGCGGCGCCAGATCATATGGTCGGACTTGGCGAGATGGATGACGGCGTTCCTCATCTCGACCTTGGCCACGTCGGCCAGCAGGTCGACGAGGCTGGCGCTGGCCAGGGCCGAGGTGTCGATCATGGCGTTGATGGCGTCGGTGTCGGTGGCCGAGCGGGCGGCGGCCTCCTCCAAATTCTCGGCGATGACCTGCGCCGCCAGCCGCTGCTGGCCGAGATGGTCGGAGATTTCCTGCATCAAGGTGGTGACGTCGCGGATTTCCTGGCTGACGGTCCGCATCTTGCCGACCGAATCCATCACCACGGTCTCGCCGGCCTTGACGGTGTCGGCGCCCTTGGTCATACCGGCCAGGATGGCGTCGGTCTCGGTCTTCAGGACGTCGATGCGCTTCCTGATGTCCAAGGTGGTACTGGCGGTCTGGTTGGCGAGGTTCTTGACCTCGGTGGCGACCACGGCGAAGCCCTTGCCGGCGGTGCCGGCGCGGGCCGCCTCGATGGTGGCGTTCATGGCCAGGATGTTGGTCTGCCGCGCGATCTGCTCGATCTGCTTGACGCTGGCGCCGATGCTGGCGGTGGCCTCGACCAGATGGGTCACCCGCTTGGCCGTCTCGGTGACGGTGTCGACGATGGCGCGCATGGTGTCGACCACGGTCTCGGTGCTGCGCGCCCCGTCCTCCGACACGCCCTGGACCGAATGGGCGTTGCTGGCGGCCAGTTCCGAGGTGCGGCTGATGGCCTGGACGGTCGCCACCAGTTCCTCGGTCGAAGCCGAGATGGTGGTCATGCGCTGGCTCATCTCGCGGATGCTGCGCAGCGTGTGCAGCGCCTGGGTGACGGTGCTGTTGAGATGGATCGACATGCCCACCGACTGGACCAGGATGCCGCGCTGACGCTCCTCCAGCCGCTCGGCCAGCGCCTTCAGCTTGGCCGGAAGCCGCCCGTCGGCCTGGGGAAGCGAGCAATAGCCGCCCTCCATCAGGCGGTCCACCATCGCCTCGAACACGTCCACATCGATCTCGCCGCTCATCGTGTTCCGCCCTCCCTGCCATTCTCTAATATGCAAGATAGAGCGGTGTGCAATCGCAGCAATAAAAAAGTGGCGGCCGTTACTTAAAGTTCAGCGCAGCGACGCCTCGATATTGCCGCCGTCGACCGTGACGGTGCAGGCGCTGACCTTGGACGCCCTGGCCAGCCAGACGAAGGCGTCGGCGACGTCGTCGGCGCCGACCTCGCGCCCCAGCAGATTGCCGGCCATGTAATCCTTCTCGGTCAGGCCACGGGCCTTGGAGCGGCTGGCGATCATCTCGCCGGTCAGCAGGCCCGAGCGGATGCGGTCGGCGTTGACGGCGTTGGAGCGGATGCCGTCCTTGCCGTGGTCCAGGGCGTATTGCTTCATCAGGAACAGGGTGGCGGCCTTGGGCAGGCCGTAGGGGCCGAAATTCCGGCCGGGATTGACCGCCTGCTTCGAGGCGTTGAACAGCAGCGCCCCGCCGGTGCCCTGGGCGGTCATGACGCGGACGGCGTTCTGGGCGACGCTCTGATGGGCGAAGAAATTCAGCTCGAACGAGCGGCGCAGCACCTCGTCCCCGACCGTGCCGACCGCGCCCTGCCAGGCGGCGCCGGCATTGCTGACCACCACGTCGACGCCGCCGAAGCGCTCGGCGACGGCGTCGAAGGCGGCCCGTACCGAGGCGGCGTCGGTGACGTCGCATCCCAGGCCGATGGCCTTGCCGCCGCAGGCCCTGGCGACGGCCCTGGCGGCTTCGGGGTCCAGGTCGAGCACCGCGACCTCGGCGCCCTCGCGGGCGAAGGCCCGGGCGGTGGCGGCGCCGATGCCGGACCCGCCGCCGGTCACCACCACGATCTGGCGGGCCAGCGGCTTCTCGCCACCCTTGCCCAGCTTGGCCTGTTCCAGCGACCAGTATTCCAGGTCGAACAGATGATCCTCGGCCACCGGCTGGAAACTGCCGATGGCCTCGGCGTCGGTGACGCTTTCCACCGTGTTGACGGCGATGTCGGCGGCGATGGCGGCGGCCGAAGCCGAGGCGCCGATGCCGAACAGGCCAAGGCCGGGCACCAGGGCGACGCGGGGCATGGGGTCCAGTTCGGTCTTCCTGATCGCCGAACGCTGGTTGTTGCGGGCGAAATAGGCGTGATAGCGGGCGACGAAGGAGTCGATGGCGGCCTGGGCGGCGGCGGTCCATTCGTCCAGTTGGCCGGCCTCGGGCGCCGGCAGCACTACCGGCCAGTTCTTGGTGCGGATGGTGTGGTCGGGGGTGACGACGCCCTGCTGGGAATAGCGCGCCACCTCGGCCCCGTTGACATAGGCCAGGATGGCGTCCGAGGTGCGGAAATCCATCACCCAGCGCTTGAACGCCCCATCGCCCTGGTCCAGCGCCAGCATGCCGCGCAGGCGGGGCGCCACCTCGGCCAGGGCGGCGGGGGCCTTGGGCAGGCCGGCGGCGGCGACCAGGGTCTTGCGGCCCTTCTCCAGCCGCTGCTCGGCCAGGGTGACCTTGCCGATCATCAGTTCATAGGCGTCACGCGCCGTGTCGGCGAAGGTGAAGATGCCGTGCTTGAACAAGATCAGGCCGTCCACGGTCGGGTCCTGCTCGTAGACCTCGGCCGCCGCCTTGGCCAGGGCGAAGCCCGGCATGATGTAGGGGACATAGCCCATCTTGGCCCCGAACACCTCGCGGCAGATGGCATCGCCGTCGGGCTGGTCGGTCAGCGACAGCACGGCGGTGGAATGGGTGTGGTCGATGAATTTGTGCGGCAGGAAGGCGTGCAGCAGCGTTTCCACCGACGGATTGGGAGAACTGGAGGCCAGCAGGTTGCCGCGCTGGAAATCCACCATGTCCTCGTCGGACAGCGTTTCCAGTCGCCGCAGCTTCAGCAGCGGCGCCAGCCGCACGGCGGGCAGGCCGGCCGGCTCGATGTCGCCCATGTCCCAGCCCGAACCCTTGACGCACAGCACCTCGACCGATTCGCCCAGCAGGTCGGTCACCGTGGTCTTGCACGACGTGTTGCCGCCGCCGTGCAGCACCAGACGCGGGTCGCCGCCCAGCAGCCGGGTGGTGTAGACCCTCTGGGCCAGATCGCGATTGACCCCGGCGGGGGCATATCTGGCGACGAAGGATTCCGCATCCGCATCGGACCACAGCGACTTCATGGCGACCTCTGATCAATCTGAACCGGCAGGGGCCTTCCTACCCTGTCGGAGCCGCCGCCGAAAGAGGGAAGTGCGGCAGCCGGTTCCGGAAGGTGTACCGCCGGATGGAAATTGCTCTATGATGCCGACCCCTCACCGCGGTCGGGTCCGTCATCCATGTCTCACAACAGCGAACGCCTTCCCTCGTGGCACGGCACCACCATCTTGTCGGTGCGCAAGAACGGCCGCGTCGTCATCGCCGGCGACGGCCAGGTCAGCCTGGGTGCCACCGTGATCAAGGCCAACGCCCGCAAGGTGCGCAAGGTAGGCGGCGAGTCCATCCTGGTGGGCTTCGCCGGCGCCACCGCCGACGCCTTCACCTTGCTGGAACGGCTGGAGGCCAAGCTGGAAAAGCATCCCGGCCAGTTGACCCGGGCCTGCGTCGAGCTGGCGAAGGACTGGCGCACCGACCGCTATCTGCGGCGGCTGGAGGCCATGATGGCGGTGGCCGACAAGGATGCCTCGCTGGTGCTGACCGGCCAGGGCGACGTGCTGGAGCCCGAGGACGGCCTGATCGGCATCGGCTCGGGCGGCAATTACGCCCTGGCCGCCGCCCGCGCCCTGATCGACATCGACGACCTCGACGCCGAGACCATCGCCCGCAAGGCCATGCGCGTCGCCGCCGGCATCTGCGTCTACACCAACGGCAACTTCATCGTGGAAAGCCTATGACCCCCGCCTTCAGCCCGCGCGAGATCGTCTCCGAGCTTGACCGCTACATCGTCGGCCAGAACGACGCCAAGCGCGCCGTCGCCATCGCGCTTCGGAACCGCTGGCGCCGCCAGCAATTGCCGGACGCGCTGCGCGAGGAGGTGCTGCCCAAGAACATCCTGATGATCGGCCCGACCGGCGTCGGCAAGACCGAGATCGCCCGGCGGCTCGCCCGCCTCGCCCAGGCGCCGTTCCTCAAGGTCGAGGCCACCAAGTTCACCGAGGTCGGCTATGTCGGCCGCGACGTCGAGCAGATCGTGCGCGACATCGTCGAGATCGCCATCACCATGACCCGCGAGCGCTTGCGCAAGCAGGTGGCGGCCAAGGCCGAGATCGCCGCCGAGGAACGCCTGCTCGACGCCCTGGTGGGCGAGACCGCCAGCGCCGACACCCGCCAGAAGTTCCGCAAGATGCTGCGGGAAGGCACCCTGGACGGCAAGGAGGTCGAGCTTCAGCTGAACGATGCCGGCGGAGCCACCCTGCCCACCTTCGACATTCCCGGCATGCCCGGCTCGCAGATGGGGATGATCAACCTCAACGACATCCTGGGCAAGGCGCTGGGCGGCGGCCGCACCAAGCCGCGCAAGCTGCCGGTCGGCGAGGCGCTGAGCCTGCTCACCGCCGAGGAATCCGACAAGCTGCTGGACCAGGACAAGGTGGTGAAGGACGCCATCTGGACCGTGGAGAACAACGGCATCGTCTTCATCGACGAGATCGACAAGATCTGCGCCCGGTCGAGCGAGCATCACGTCGGCGGCGACGTGTCGCGCGAAGGCGTGCAGCGCGACCTGCTGCCGCTGATCGAGGGCACCACCGTGGCCACCAAGCACGGCCCGGTCAAGACCGACCATGTGCTGTTCATCGCGTCGGGCGCCTTCCACCTCGCCAAGCCGTCGGACCTGCTGCCCGAGCTCCAGGGCCGCCTGCCGATCCGGGTCGAGCTGAAGGCGCTGAGCCGCGACGATCTGGTGCGCATCCTGACCGAGCCCGAGGCCAGCCTGATCAAGCAGTACGAGGCCCTGCTCGCCACCGAGGAAATCGCCCTGTCATTCGAGGACGGCGCCGTCGACGCCATCGCCGATCTGGCCGCCGAGATCAATTCCAGCGTCGAGAACATCGGGGCGCGCCGGCTTCAGACGGTGATGGAACGCCTGCTGGAGGATATCAGCTTCACCGCCCCCGACCAGCCGCCGGGCACCGCCATCGTCATCACCGCCGACATGGTGCGCGAACGGGTCGGCGAGCTGGCCAGGAAAGCCGATCTCGCCAAATTCATCCTGTAGGGAAAGGGGGCGCGCCGCCGCCCCCTACTTCTCCACCGGCCGGCCCTCGCCGATCCAGCGGACGATGCCCTTCTCGACATTGTAGACCTTGGAATATCCCAACTGCTCGGACAGGGCCGTGCCCAGCAGGCGGGTGCGGTTGCCGGTGCGGCAGATCAGGACGACCTCATCGTCCGGTCCCGCCACCTTGGCCAGCCGCTCGATGAAATCGGGCGCCAGCTTGCCCCTCTCGTCGAAGGCCATGATGCGGTGCGCGCCCTTGACGATGCCGGTCTGCCCCCATTCCGGCGGCGTGCGGATATCCACCACCGGCACGCCGCGGCCGATCAATTCGGCCAGGGCGGCATTGTCGACATGCCTCAGCGAATCCTTCGCCTGGGCGGCGAAGCCGGCGACGGCAAGGATGAGGGCGAGCAGGCAGATTCTCACAGCGGCCATGGGCTTTTCTCACGGACCAGGGTTGCGAACTCGTCGGCGGGCAGGGCCTTGCTGAAATAATAGCCCTGGGCCTCGTCCACCTTGTGCGCCAGCAGGAAGTTGAGCTGATCGACGGTCTCGACGCCCTCGACGTTGACGCGGGTGCCCAGCGAATGGCCCAGGTTGACGATGGCCTCGACCACGGCGGCGTTGTCGGGATGCAGGCCGATATCGACCACGAACGAGCGGTCGATCTTCAGCTTGTCCACCGGAAAGCGCTTCAGATAGTTCAGCGACGAATAGCCGGTGCCGAAATCGTCGACCGAGATCACCACGCCCATGGCGCGCAGCCCTTGCAGCACCTCGATGGTGGCCTCGACGTTCTGCATGGCGATGCCCTCGGTGATCTCCAGTTGCAGCATGTCGGGGGCCAGGCCGGTCTGGTCCAGGATGTCGCCGACCATGGAGATCAGGCTTTGGGTCTGCTTGAACTGGGCCGGCGACAGGTTGACGGCGATCTTCATCGGCTCCAGCCCGTCCCGCAGCCAGGCGCGGCCCTGAAGGCAGGCGCGGTGCAAGATCCAGCGCCCCAGCGGCGCGATCAGGTCGGTGCGCTCGACAATGGGGATGAACTCGGCCGGCGGCACCCAGCCCCGGGTCGGATGGCGCCAGCGCAGCAGCGCCTCGCAGCCGACGATGCGCCCGGTCGACAGTTCCACCAGCGGCTGGTAATGCAGTTCCAACTGGTCGGTGCCAAGCGCCAGGCGCATGTCGCGCTCCACCACCTTGCGGGCCTGGACCTCGGCGTCCATCTCCGAGACGTAGAAGTGATAGTTGTTCCGTCCCTCGGCCTTGGAGCGGAACATGGCGAGGTCGGCGTTCTTCAGCAGCTGGTCGGCCTCGGAGGAATCGTCGGGATAGAGCGTGATGCCGATGGAGGTGCTGGTCAGCACCTCGTGATCCTCCAGCCCGAACGGATCGTTGATGCTGGCGATGATGCTCTCCGCCACCCGGCTGGCGCCCTCGGCGTCCTCCAGGTTGGTCAGGATGACGGCGAATTCGTCGCCGCCCAGCCGGGCGACGGTGTCGGTCTCACGCACGCAGCGCTTCAGACGCCGCGCCACCGCCTTCAGCAGCATGTCGCCGACATGATGGCCCAGGGTGTCGTTGATGTCCTTGAACTTGTCCAGGTCGAGGAACAGCAGCCCCAGCCGCCAGCCCGAACGCTTGGCCTGGGCCAGCGCCTGGCGCAGGCGCTCCTGGAACAGGACCCGGTTGGGCAGGTCGGTGAGCGAATCGTGGTGGGCGAGATGCTGGATGCGGGCGGCGGCCAGCTTGCGCTCGGTGATGTCGCGCCCCACCAGCACCAGGCCGCGCCGGCTGCCGTCCGGATTGAACAGCGGGATCTTCATCATGTCGAAGACCTTGGCGCCGCCGTCGGGCGGGGTCAGGGTCTTCTCGTAGGAAAGCGACTTGCCGTCGCGCCACGCCCGCTCGTCGGTGTCGCGGGTGGACAGCAGGAAATCCTGCTGGCCGCGCGACAACCGCGCCAGATCCTGGGCGGTGCGGCCGACGTAATCCACATCGTGCAGCCCCACCAGATCGAGATAGAACTGGTTGGCCACCAGCCAGCGGCCCTTGCCGTCCTTGAAGCAGATCAGATCCGGCAGGGCGTTGATCAGGGTGGACAGCCATTCCTTCTGGCTGCGCAGTTCCTCCTCGTTGGCCTTGCGCGCCGTGATGTCATGGCCGATGGCGACGAACAGGCGCTGCCCCCCCAGTTCCATGGCCGACAGCGACAGTTCCAGCGGAAAGCGGGCGCGGATCTTACGCAGTCCGGTGACCTCCGTCCGGCGCTCCAGATAGTCGTCCAGGACCAGAACCCGGCTGGAATCGGCCAGTTGCGGAATCAGGGTGGCGATGTTCTTGCCGACGATCTCGAACGGGGCGTAGCCGAAAATGCGCTCGGCCGCCGGATTGTAGGTGCCGATGGCCCCGTCCTCGCCGAAGGTGATGATGGCGTCGGCGGTGTTGTCGACGATGGCGCGGTTATGCAGTTCCGACAGCCGGTAATTCTCGGCCAGCGCCTCCATGGTCCGGGCCTGCTGGCGCAGCGTCGCCTCGCGCGACGCCATGGCGGTGACGTCGAACACCTGGATCAGGCAGCAGCGGTCGCCGTCCATCTCCAGGGGCTTGGCCACCACGATCTGATGCATGGGATCGCGCCGGTCGGCGCTGCGGCCCTCGCGGGTCAGGGGAAACAGCGCCTTGTTGAGCGACGACGACAGCATGGCCGACAGCCCTCGGTTCAAGGCCTGATCCACCACCTGGAGAATGCGCGAACCGGCCAGGCCGGGGAAAATGTCGGCCAGCGTCCGTCCCAGCGCCCGGCCGGCGCCGATGCCCGACGCCGTCCCCATCCAGGCGTTCCACAGGCTGACGCGGCCGTCGCGGTCCACCAGGATCAGGCCGATCTCGCCGGCGTCGGTCAGGGTCTGGAGAAGCGGGGAAAGCGGCATGAATCGGTCACTCACCCGCCATGCTGCGGGCGACATAGGCGGCAACGGCCCCCGAGAATCCCCGGGCCGAATCGATGTCCATCACGAAGGCGAGGTAGCCCTGCACCCCCTTGGCGGCAAGGCTGAAATCGACCTGGAGGAACATCACCAGTTCGGTGTCGGGGTGCTTGGCGTCCAGAATGCGGGTGCCGCGACCGCGCACATAGGACGGCAGGGAGCTTTCGATGGAAATGCCCAATTGGTTGGCGAGGCTGCCCAGGCAGGCATTGAGGATGATGTTGCCGACTTCGAGCAGGGCTTCCTGTTCAAGCTCGGTCAGCGAGTCCAGCGGCACCGAATCGCCCATCATGGAACGGACCAGATCCAGGCTCTTGCTTTCGGGGAAGATCAGCAGGATGTCGCCGGAAAAGGCGCTGGTGAAGCGCTGGCGCACCGCCACGGAATCCGTGCGGCCGGTGGCCTGGTCGATGCGAAGCGCGGCCAGGGCGGGATTGAGGAATTCGACGAAGGGAACCGACAGGGTGACCTCGTCTTCGATCAGCTGCGACAGCGAGGCCGCGGCCTGGCCGATGGCGACGTTGAGGATTTCGGTGATGGCGTCGCGTTCGATGTCGCCGATGGCTTCCGTCATGACGTCGCGTGTCCACCGTCGAGAAAGTCCAACAGCGCCTCGTCCTTGAGGGGCTTGGACATGAAGCCGATCCCCAGCTCCGCCGCCTTGTGGCGGATGGGGTCCTGGATATTGGCGGTCAGCAGACTGACGATCGCCCTGGGGCAGCGCTCGCGCAGGCGCCGCGCCGCCTCCAGTCCGTCGATGCCCGGCATGTTGACATCCATCAGCACGAAATCGGGACGGTCGAGGGCGATGGCGGTCAGCGCCTCCTCGCCGCTGGCGGCCTCGATGATGTCCCAGCCGGGACGCAGGCGCTCGATGGCGGCGCGGGTCATCATTCGCGCCACGCGGCTGTCGTCCACCAGCATTATGATCGTGTTGGTCATGACCACGCTCCAGGCCGCGTCCGGGGAGGGGTGTTCGGGTCGATCCGCTCGAATCCACCGGTCCGGCTGATAAAATCTATGCTTGACGCATCGCCGCATCGCAAGGGTAAAGTCCAGGCCAGCCCGTCGGGAGAGTACAAGAATGATCAGCCACCACGCGGCCCTTATCAACGTCATGGTCATGACCTCCGCCGCCGATGGCGACATGACCGACGCGGAACTGCGGATGATTGGCGAAATCGTCAATTTCCTGCCCATCTTCCGCGACTACGACCCCGCCCTGCTGACCTCCTCCGCCGCCGCCTGCGCCGAGATGCTGGATTCCGACAACGGGCTGGACACCATGCTGGACGTGGTCCGCCGTTCGCTGCCGCCCCGGCTGCGCGAAACCGCCTATGCCCTGGCCTGCGACGTCGCCGCCGCCGATGGCGAGCCGCACCCGGAGGTCCGGCGATTGCTGGAACTGTTCCGCCACCGCCTCGACATCGACCGTCTAGTGGCCGCCGCCATCGAACGCGCCGCCATCGCCCGCTTCGCCGTCGGGGACTCGCCGATACTCTAATCCTCGGCCCGGCCGTCCTCGGCCTCCATCTCCTCCACCACGTCCTCGGGCAGCATCAGGACGCCGGAATTGTAGTCGTAATCGAAGATTTCGGCATAACGGCCCCAGGTGATGGCGGTTTCCAGCACGCGCTCGGCCTCGCCATCAGTGAGGTAGTCCTGCAATTCCTGGAGAAAGCGGTCTTCCGGGGCGCGGTGATCCCGGCGTTCGTCCAGCACCCGGCGGATATGGGCGGCCAGCGGAATGTTGCGTAGCAAGGTCTCGGCGAACAGTTCCTTGCGGGTGGAATCGTCGGCATCGATGAAGGCGCGGCCGGCGGCGGTGATGAAGATATCGCCGGCGGCGATGCGGGCCAGCCCCAGCACCCGCAATCCCTCGAACAGGTGGAACAGGATGTCGTCCTCCAGCTCGGTTTCCTCGGCCAGTTGCGGCAGGTCGGCGCGGCCGTTGAACGGCGGCTCGGCCAGGGTCTCCAGCAATCCCTCCAGCTTTCCCGGCGTGGTGTCGGGCAGGCGATAGCCGAGCGTCAGCTGGTCCTGGGCGCCGCCGACGCCGCCCCTGACATTGGCGGTCATCAGGGTATAGACCTCGTCGACGATCTGGCGGAAGGCCGGCGATTCCGGATCGCGCGGCCGCGGCAGGCCGACCCTGATCTCGGCCCGCACCCGGCCGGGATCGCTGGAGAACACCAGAACCCGGTCGGCGATGGACACCGCCTCCTCGATATTGTGGGACACCAGCAAGATGCCCTTGGTGGGAATCTTGCGTTCTTCCCACAGGTCGATCAGGTCCTCGCGCAGGGTCTCGGATGTCAGCACGTCCAGCGCCGAGAACGGCTCGTCCAGCAGCAGGACGTCGGGACGCATCACCAGGGCGCGGGCGAAGCCGACGCGCTGGCGCATGCCGCCCGACAATTCCTTCGGATAGGCGCCTTCGTAGCCGCCCAGGCCGATCAGGTCGATGACGTCGCCGGCCCGCTGTTCCCGCTCGGCCCTGGCCACGCCGGCGGCCTCCAGGCCCAGCTCGACGTTCTCCTGCACCGTCAGCCAGGGAAACAGGGCGAAGGACTGGAACACCATGGCGATGCCCTTGGCCGGGCCGCCGACCTTGCGGCCGCGATACAGCACATCGCCGCCATTGGCGGAAATCAGACCGGCCATGATGCGCAGCAAGGTCGACTTGCCCGACCCAGACTTGCCCAGCAGGGCGACGATCTCGCCTTCCTCCAGGCGGAAATCGACGCCTTCGAGGACGGTGCGTTCCTGGCGTTCGGGGGTGCGGAAGGTCTTGCGCACGCCTCTGAGGTCGAGCAGGGCCACGGAAACGGGATCGGACATGCTGATCTCCTCCTCAATCCAGCCGCAGACGCTCGGCCGCCAGCATGTAGAGCGGCCGCCACAGAAAGCGGTTGAACGCCATCACGAACAGGCACATCACCGCGATGCCGAGCGCGATGCGCGGGAAATCGCCGTCGATGGTCGCCTTGGCGATATAGGCCCCCAGGCCGGTCGCTTCCAGCTTGGTGTCGCCCCAGCTCACCAGTTCGGCGACGATGGCGGCGTTCCACGATCCGCCCGCCGCGTTGAACGCCCCCGTCACATAGGACGGGAAGATGGCGGGCAGGATGAAGCGCCGCCATTTCATCCACCCGGTCAGGCCCAGATTCCCGGCGGCGTCCTTCATGTCCTGCGGAATGGCCGAGGCGCCGCCGATGACGTTGAACAAGATGTACCACTGGGTGCCCAGAATCATCAGCGGACTGGTCCAGACGTTGACGTTCAGGTCGAACCGCACGATCAGAACCACCGCCACCGGAAACATCAGGTTGGCGGGAAACGCCGCCAGGAACTGGGCGATCCACTGGACGTTCTGCGCCACCACCGGCCGCTGGCCGATCCACACCCCGATCGGCACCCAGACCAGCGAGGCCAGCGCGATCAGCACCACCACCCGGGTGCTGGTGGCCAGTCCGTACAGCAGCACCTGGCCGACCTCGGGCAGGCCGACGGCGGAATGGACGAACAGCGCCACCTGGACCACCCCCAGCATCGCCCCGGCGATCAGGACCGCGTCCCAGACCCGCCCGGCCCAGGACGGCAAGGCAAGGCGCGCCCCGCCGGCGCGGTGGGAATCGCCGGAAGCCTCGCGCCGCCGCAGCATGATGGTGAACGCGCCCCACAGCGCCGCCGGCAGCTTGGCCAGGGCGCGAAACAGCCGGCCGCGTTGCAGCATGGTCAGCAGCCACGATTCCGGCTGCTGCTCGCCTTGCATGGAATCCGCCTTGAACTTGGCGGTCCACGCCACCAGCGGCCGGAAGAACAACTGGTCGTAAAGGACGATGCCGCCCAGCACAGCCAGGATGGCCCAGCCGATGGCGGTCAGGTCCTCGGCGGCGATGGCCAGGGCGATGTAGGAGCCGACGCCGGGCAGCATGATGGTCTGGCCGGCCACCGAGATGGCCTCGGACGCCACCACGAAGAACCAGCCGCCGGAGACCGAGATCATCATGTTCCACACCAGTCCGGGCACGCCCCAGGGCAGTTCCAGCCGCCAGAACCGCTGCCATGCCGACAGGTGGAAGACGTTGGACGCCTCGATCAGGTCGTTGGGCACCGTCTTCAGCGAAGAATACAGGCTGAACGCCATGTTCCAGGCCTGCGAGGTGAAGATGGCGAAGATGGCGGCGCATTCCACCCCCAGCAGGTTGCCGGGAAACAGCGAGATGAAGCCGGCGACCGTGATCGACAGAAAACCCAGGATCGGAATGGACTGGAGAATGTCGAGGATGGGAATCAGCACCTTTTCCAGCGCCGGCACCTTGGCGGCCAGCACCGCGAAGACCAGGGTGAACGCCAGCGAGGCCGCCAGCGCCGCCGCCATCCTGAGCGCGCTGCGCATCAGGTAGTAGGGCAGGTGGGTGGGGTCCAGGGTCAGGGGCAGCGGCTCGCCCACGTCATAGGGCGTGGTCATTTGCGCCCCGCCATAGGCCAGCAGCGCCAGGAAGGCAAAGATCACCGGAATCAGCGCCAGATCCCAAACATTGGGCTTGAGATCGGGCGACACCGCGACCGTGGGCAGGCTCCACCGCATGCCGTCACCTTGACTGAGGATACCGTCGGTGCGGCTGTCATACTCTCGCCGTCCCGGGCTGTCGAGCCGGGAAAGGTGACGGTATGGTTACACCCGTTCCAGGACCACGAAATCGAAGGCGGGATCGCCGGCGTGATGCTCGCGGACGGATTCCCGCCACGCGGCGCGGTCGAAATCGGGAAAACGGGCATCGCCGTCATAGGCGCGGCCGATCTCGGTCAGATAGAAGCGGGACGCCCGCGCCAGGGCCTCGGCATACAGGATCGAACCGCCGATCACCATCGCCTCGGCCGCCTCGGGCGCCAGCCGCGCCGCCAGGGCCAGCGCCCCGTCCAGGGAGTGGGCGGCATGGGCGCCGCCGGCCCGCCAGTCCGCCTGCCGCGTCACCACGATGTTCGGACGCCCCGGCAGCGGCCGGCCGATGGAGTCCCAGGTCTTGCGTCCCATGATCACCGGCTTGCCCAGGGTGTGGCGCTTGAACCATTTCAGGTCTTCGGGAATGCGCCAGGGCAGCGCGTTGTCCCGGCCGATCACGCCGTTGGCGGCGACGGCGGCGATGATCGCCAGCGGAGGGGTCATACCGCCACCGGGGCGGCGATATGGGGATGGGACTGATAGTTCTCCACCACGATGTCGTCCAGGGTGAAGGCAAACAGATCGGTGATTCCGGGATTGAGGCGGAGAACCGGCAGCGGCAGGGGCTGGCGCGACAGTTGCAGTTCCGCCTGCTCCATGTGGTTGGAATAAAGATGGGCGTCGCCAAGGGTATGGATGAACTCGCCGGGCAGCAACCCGGTCACCTGGGCGATCATGTGGGTCAGCAGGGCGTAGGAGGCGATGTTGAACGGCACCCCCAGGAACGCGTCGGCCGAGCGCTGGTAAAGCTGGCACGACAGCCGCCCCTCGGCGACGTAGAACTGGAACAGGCAGTGGCAGGGCGGCAGCGCCATGCGATCCACGTCGGCCGGGTTCCAGGCCGAGACGATCAGGCGGCGCGAATCCGGATTGGTCCGGATCATCTCCACCACCTGGGATATCTGGTCGACGGTCCGGCCGTCGGGACAGGCCCACGACCGCCATTGCTTGCCGTAGACCGGCCCCAGTTCGCCGGCCCGGTCGGCCCATTCGTCCCAGATGGAGACCTTGTTGTCATTGAGCCAGGCGATGTTGGTGTCGCCGCGCAGGAACCACAGCAGCTCGACGAAGATCGAGCGGGTGTGCAGCTTCTTGGTGGTCACCAGGGGAAAGCCCGAGGACAGGTCGAACCGCATCTGGTGGCCGAACACGCTGGTGGTGCCGGTGCCGGTCCGGTCGGCCTTGACCGCGCCTTCGCGGCGGATGCGCCGCAACAGATCAAGATATTCAATCACGACGACTCTCCGCTCTCGCGCTGTCCGCACTCTATCTCGCGTCCTCGTCGCTGTCATCACGCCGGAGAACGATGGAGGACAAGCGTTCGCCTGCCCCTTGCATTCCCCGACCCCGCGAGCTATAAGCGTGCCCTTCCCGAGCGGACAGGGCTGTCAGGGCTGCCTTGCCGTTCGTTCTCGCTGAACCACCCAGACCGTAAGGACAAGCGAAAATGCCCAAGATGAAGACCAAGAGCTCCGCCAAGAAGCGGTTCAAGCTCACCGGCACCGGCAAGGTGAAGGGCAATGTCGCCTTCAAGCGCCACTGCCTGACCGCCAAGACGTCGAAGATGAAGCGCCAGGCGCGCGGCACCTTCATGCTGTTCAAGACCGACAGCGACAACGTCAAGAAGTTCTACCTGCCGAACGGAGGCTGATCCATGGCTCGCGTCAAGCGGGGCGTGACCACCCACGCCCGTCACAAGAAGATTCTCAAGCTCGCCAAGGGTTACCGCGGCCGTTCCTCCACCTGCTTCCGGATCGCCATCCAGAAGGTGGAAAAGGCCCTGCGCTACGCCTACCGCGACCGCCGCGCCAAGAAGCGCAATTTCCGCGCCCTGTGGATTCAGCGCATCAATGCCGGCGCCCGCGCCCACGGCATGCCCTATTCGCGCTTCATGGACGGCCTGAAGAAGGCCAACATCGCGCTCGACCGCAAGGTGCTGTCCGACATCGCCATCCGCGAGCCGGAAGCGTTTAAGTCGCTGGTGGACAAGGCCCAGGCCGCCCTCCGGTAGGACTTCCCTCGCGGAAGCATTGTGATGGAGAGGGGCCGGCCCGATCGGGGCGGCCCCTTTTCCTGTTCTAGGGGATAGGACGAACCCATGCAGGACCTCGACAGAATCCGCGCCGAAGCCCTGGCCGCCGTGGCCGCCGCCACGACGCCGGAGCAACTGGACGCCGCCCGCGTCGCCGCGCTGGGCAAGAAGGGCACCATCTCGGGCCTGATGAAAAATCTGGGCGCCATGGACCCCGAGGCCCGCAAGGCCGCCGGCGCCGCCATGAACGCGGTCAGGGACGAGGTCGCCGCCGCCCTGGACGGGGCCAAGGCCGTCCTCGACGCCAAGGCGCTGGAGCAGCGCCTGTCGCGCGAGCGCATCGACGTCACCCTGCCGGCCCGGCCCGAGAGCCTGGGCCGCATCCACCCCATCAGCCAGACCATCGAGGAAATCACCGCCATCTTCGCCCAGATGGGCTTCACCGTGGCGGAAGGTCCCGACATCGAGGACGACTTCCACAATTTCACCGCGCTCAACATTCCGCCCGAGCATCCGGCGCGGCAGATGCACGACACCTTCTATTTCGGGGAAAGGGTGGAAGGCGGCCGCCATCTGCTGCGCACCCATACCAGCCCGGTGCAGATCAGGACCATGCTGTCCGACAAGCCGCCCATCCGGGTCCTGGTGCCGGGCCGCACCTATCGCTGCGATTCCGACATGACCCATACCCCGATGTTCCATCAGGTCGAGGGGCTCGTCATCGACGAAGCCACCAACATGAGCCATCTCAAGGGCTGCCTGATCGAGTTCGTCCGCGCCTTCTTCGAGGTCGACGACGTGCCGGTGCGCTTCCGCCCCAGCTTCTTCCCGTTCACCGAGCCCTCGGCCGAGGTCGACATCGGCTGTTCCCGCGAAGGCGGGGAATTGAAAATCGGCCCCGGCGCCGGCTGGCTGGAAATCCTCGGCTGCGGCATGGTCCATCCCAACGTGCTGAGGAATTGCGGCATCGACCCCGACCGCTACCAGGGCTTCGCCTTCGGCATGGGGGTCGAGCGCGTCGCCATGCTGAAATACGGCATTCCCGATCTGCGCACCTTCTTCGATTCCGACCTGCGCTGGCTGAAGCATTACGGCTTCGTGCCGCTGGACGTTCCCACGCTCTCGGGAGGGCTGACCCGATGAAATTCACGCTCGACTGGCTCAAGGACCACCTTGAGACCGATGCCACCCTCGCCGAGATCGAGACCGGGCTGACCGCCGTCGGCCTGGAGGTCGAGGGCGTCGAAGACCCGTCCCGGCATCTGGAGGGCTTCATCGTCGGCCATGTGCTGGAGGCCGACAAGCATCCCAACGCCGACAAGCTGAAGCTGTGCAAGGTCGATACCGGCAGCGCCGTTCTTCAGGTGGTGTGCGGTGCCCCCAATGCACGGCCCGGGCTCAAGGTCATCCTGGCCCAGCCCGGCACCTATATTCCCCATAGCGGCGAAACCCTGAAGAAGGGCAATGTCCGGGGCGTCGAAAGCCAGGGCATGATGTGCTCGTGGCGCGAGCTGAGCCTAGGCGATGACCACGACGGCATCGCCGAACTGGATGTCGGACTGGCGGTGGGCGCCCGCCTGCTCGACGTCATGAGCTTCGATCCCATGATCGAGATCTCGGTCACGCCCAACCGCGCCGATTGCCTGGGTGTGCGCGGCGTCGCCCGCGATCTTGCCGCCTTCGGCCTCGGCACCCTGAAGCCGCTGAAGGTCGAACCGGTGCCGGGCATATTCAAGAGTCCCATCGGTATCCGCCTCGACTTCGCGCCCGAGGACGCCGGCGCCTGTCCGCTGTTCGCCGGCCGCCATATCCGGGGCGTCAGGAATGGCGACAGCCCGCAATGGCTGAAGGACCGCCTTGCCGCCATCGGGCTCCGCCCCATTTCGGTGCTGGTGGACATCACCAATTTCTTCACCTACGACCTCGCCCGGCCGCTGCACGTGTTCGACGCCGCCAAGGTCAAGGGCGACATCCGCGCCCGGCCGGCCAAGGCGGGCGAGACCCTGGCGGCGCTCAACGGCAAAACCTACGCCCTGGACGCCGGCATGACGGTGATCGCCGACGAGGCCGGGCCGGAAGCGCTGGCCGGCATCATCGGCGGCGAGCATTCCGGCTGCACCGAATCCACCACCGAGGTGTTCCTGGAGGCCGCCTATTTCGATCCCATCCGCACCGCCGCCACCGGCCGCAAGCTGGAAATCCTGTCCGATGCCCGCTTCCGTTTCGAACGTGGCGTCGATCCGGCCTTCGTGGTGCCGGCCATGGAACTGGCCACCCGCATGATCATCGATCTGTGCGGCGGCGAGGCCTCGGAGGCCATCATCGCCGGCACCGAGCCCGACTGGCAGAAATCCATCGTGCTGCGGCCCGAACGGGTCGCCGGCCTGGGCGGCGTCGAGGTCCAGGTGTCCCGCCAGGAGGCCATCCTCAACGATCTCGGCTGCGCCGTGGCCGAGCATGCGGACGGTTTGCTGGTCAATCCGCCGTCCTGGCGCGGCGACATCGCCGCCGAGCACGATCTGGTGGAAGAGATCATCCGCATCAACGGCTACAACAACATTCCGTCGCTGCCGCTGCCGCGTTCGCCCATGCCGAAGCCGGTGCTGACCCCCGGCCAGCGCCGCGCTGGCTGGGTGCGGCGCCAACTGGCCTCGCGCGGGCTGGTGGAGACAGTGACGTGGTCGTTCCTGCCCGAGGCCCAGGCCAGGCTGTTCGGCGGCGGCGCCCCCGAGATGCACCTAGCCAATCCGATCTCGTCCGATCTGGACGTCATGCGCCCCTCGGTGCTGCCCAATCTGGTCACCGCCGCCGGCCGCAACGCCGATCGCGGCATGCGCGACCTCGGCCTGTTCGAGATCGGGCCGCAATTCGACGGTCCCGAGCCGGGCCAGCAGCGCCAGATCGCCGCCGGCATCCGCGCCGGCAAGGCCCGTGGCCGCCATTGGGCCGAGCCGGCGCGCCCAGTCGACGCCTTCGACGCCAAGGCCGACGCCCTGGCCGCCATCGCCGCCGCCGGGGCCAATCCGGACTCGCTTCAGGTGGTGGCCGAGGCGCCCTCCTGGTACCACCCCGGCCGTTCCGGCACCCTGAAGCTGGGCAACAAGACGGCGGCCTGTTTCGGCGAGATTCATCCAGGCATTCTTGCCACCCTCGACGTCAAGGGGCCGGTGGCGGGCTTCGAGCTGTTCCTGGAGACGCTGCCCCAACCCAAGGCCAAGGCCACCAAGGCCCGCCCGCTGCTGAAGGCATCGGCCTTCCAGCCGCTGGAACGCGACTTCGCCTTCACCCTGGACAGCGCCGTCGCCGCCGATGCGGTGGTCAGGGCGGCCAAGGGCGCCGACAAGGCGCTGGTCGCCGACGTCGCGGTGTTCGACCTCTACGAGGGCGACAAGATGGCGGCCGGCAAGAAGTCGCTGGCCATCACCGTCACCTTGCAGCCCACCGAGAAGACCCTCACCGACGAGGAGATCGAGGCGGTGGGCGCCAGGATCGTGGCGGCGGTGGTCAAGGCCACCGGCGGCGAGCTGCGCGGATAACCAAAGGATGCGGGGGGTCGCGAGGCCCCCCGCGCACTCGTCCCATGCCCACCATCATCCTGATCCGCCACGGCGAGACCGAGTTCAACCGGGAAGGCCGCATCCAGGGCCATGCCGATTCGCCGCTGACCCTCAAGGGCACCGAGCAGGCCTTCCGCCATGGCCTGACGGTTCGCCGGCTGATGGACGATCACGGCGGAGACTGGCGGGTGGTCTCCAGCCCGCTGGGCCGCTGCGTCCAGACCACCGCCATCCTGTGCGCCGCCGCCGGCCTCGACACCGCCCTGGTCGGCTATGACCACCGTCTCAAGGAGGTCGACACCGGCAGCCTCGCCGGCCGGCTGAAGTCGGATCTTGCGGCGGAATTGCGGGATGGAACCGGCCTCGACCACTGGGTGTTCAAAAGCCCCGACGGCGAATCCCACGCCACCGTCTCGGCGCGGCTGGCAAGCTGGCTGGCCGAACGCCGGCCGGGCGAGCGGGTGATCTGCGTCAGCCACGGCATCGCCGGCCGGGTGCTGCGCGGCCTCTATCTGGGCCAGTCCCCCGCCGAGGCGCTGAGAGGCGACAGCCCCCAGGACGCGGTATTCGTCCTGAAGGCCGGCGCCATCCGCCGGGTGGCATGCTGATCTACAGATCGTTGCCCTTCAGCCATTTCTGCAACCGGTTCCAGCCGTCCTTGGCCGGCGTCTCGCGATAGGACGGCCGGTAATCGGCGTGAAAGGCATGGGGCGCGTCGGGATAGACGATAATCTCCACCGGCATGGTGCCGGCCTTGGCCGCCTCGCGCATCCTTTCCACCGTCTCGTGGGGAATGCCCTGGTCGGCGCCGCCGTAAAGGCCCAGGACCGGCGCCTTCAGCCGACCGGCAACGTCGACCGGATGGCTGGGGGTGTTGGCGCCGGCCTCGCCGACCAGCTTGCCGTACCACGCCACCCCCGCCTTCAGCCTGGGATTGTGGGCGGCGTACAGCCAGACGATGCGGCCGCCCCAGCAGAACCCGGTGATGCCGAGGCGCCTGGCATCGCCCTTGTTGGCCGCCGCCCAGGCGGCGGCGGCGTCCAGGTCGGCCATCACCTGGGCGTCGGGCACCTTGGCGACGATGGACGACAAGATGGTCGGGATGTCGGCGATCCTGGACGGATCGCCCTGGCGGAAATAAAGCTCGGGCGCCAGCGCCAGATAGCCCAGCTTGGCCAACCGGCGACAGACGTCGCGGATATGCTCGTGAACTCCGAAAATCTCCTGCACCACCAAGATGGTGGGAAACGGCCCGTTGCCGCCCGGCATCGCGGCATAGGCCGGCATGGCGGCGCCGCCATCCACCGGGATCATCACCGCTCCGGTGGCAAGCCCGGTGGTGTCGGTGGAAATGGCGGAGGCCGAGGCCGGGCTGACCGCCATGGCGTAGCCGGTGGCCAGCACCGCCGCCGACACGAAACCGCGCCGGGTCATGTCGGCATTCGGCATCAGACTCTTGGCATGATCATCCATTACCTGTCCTCCCGGATGGAATCGATCCAGCAAAGATGGCATCGCCGGCGCGACGAGACAATGGGAAGCCGATCCAAGACCTCCGGCGCGGCCGCCCTTGCGCCCGCCTCCCCGTTGCGGCACCCTGTCCGCCAAATGGGGAGGTCGAGACAATGCGCGCGCCTGTGGCGGCGGGACTGAGTCTGATCGTGGCCGCCGCTCCGGCCCTGGCGCAGGAGACCGTGGCGGCGGCGGTCGCATCGGCGACGGGGAACTGGCTTGATCCCCTGTCGCTGGTGCTTGGCGCCCTGCTGGTGCTGGTGCCGGCCGTGGCGGCGCTGGCCGGGCTGCGGTGGCGCATGGCCAGTTGGGAGAGGGAAGCCGCCCGCGCCACCCTTGACGCCGACCGGTTGCAGGAATGCCTGCTGGCCGCTCCCGACGGCTTCTACGCCTGGATCGATGATCGCGAAATCTGCTCGCGCCGGCTGGCGGTTCTGCTCAGCCTTTACGGCGGCACCGAATCCACCTTCGCCGACGTGCTGGAATCCTTTGCCGCCGCCGACGCGGCGCGACTGCATTCCGCCCTGGGGCGGCTCAGGGCCGAGGGACAGGGCTTCGATCTGGAAATACGCCTGCGCGAGGGCAGCCGCAGGGTCCGCGCCGTCGGCGTCCGCGCCTCCGACGCCGACGGCGCCCCCCTGGCCGAACTGGTATGGATGCACGACGTCACCGAGGGCGCCGCAGTGGAAGAGGAACTGGCCGGCCGCATCGACGGACTGGCGGCCGAGCGCGAGCGGCTGGACGGCCTGCTGGGGGTGCTGCCGGTGCCGGTCTGGGTCAGGGACGACGACCTGTCGCTGGTTCACGTCAACCGCGCCTATGCCCGGGCGGTGGACGCCGCCTCGCCCCAGGCGGCGGTGGCGGGACAGATCGAGCTGGCCTCGGACGGATCGGTGCGGGAGGCCCGCGCCCTGGCGGCGCGGGCGCGGGCCGCCGGAGAATCGCGGTCCGAGACCTTCCATCTGGTGCTGGGGGGGCAACGCCGCTTCACCGAAATCACCGAGGCGCCGTTCGAGACCAACGACGGCGAATTGCTGACCGCCGGCTTCGCCATGGACCTCACCCGCGTCGAGGACCTTCAGGCCGAACTGGAACGCCACGCCAACGCCCATGCCGAAGTGCTGGAGCATCTGGCCACCGCCATCGCCATCTTTTCCACCGACACCCGCCTGACCTTCCACAACACCGCCTTCGTCCGGCTGTGGCGGCTGGAAGGCGACTGGCTGTCGGCACAGCCCACCTACGGCGCGGTCCTGGACGCGCTCCGCGAACGCCGGCTGCTGCCCGAGGTGGCGGATTACCGCGCCTACAAGGAAGACGAGCTGAAGCGCTTCATCTCGCTGATCGACGCGGCCGAGACCCTGCTGCACCTGCCCGACGGCCGCACGCTGCGCCGGATGATCGCCGCCCACCCCTATGGCGGCCTGATCTTCACCTACGAGGACGTCACCGACACCCTGGCTCTGGAACGTTCGTTCAATACCATGCTGGCGGTCCAGCGCGAGACCCTGGACCATCTGCACGAGGGCGTGGCGGTGTTCAGGGGCGATGGCCGGCTGCGTCTTTACAACCCCGCCTTCGCCCGCGTCTGGAACCTGACCGACGCCGACCTGGCGGGAGAGCCCCATCTCGCCGACCTGGTCGAGGCCCATCGCCGCTTCTTCGAGGGCCGTCCCGACCGCGCCACCGACTGGCCGCAGATCAGGGAACGTCTGATCGCCCTGTTCAACGACCGGGTTCCCCGAGACGGGCGGCTGGAACGCATGGACGACACCATCGTCGATTTCGCCTCGGTGCCGCTGCCCGACGGAGCCATGCTGCTGACCTGGCTGGACGTCACCGATTCGGCCCGGGTCGAAAAAGCGCTGCGCGAGAGGAACGAGGCCCTGGCCGCCGCCGACATGCTGAAAAGCGAGTTCATCGCCAATGTCTCGGCCGAGGTGCGCAAGCCGCTGACCACCGTCATCGGTTTTTCCGAGATGCTGTCGGCCGAGTATTTCGGCAAGCTCAACAAGCGCCAGCACGAATATGCCCGCGGCATCACCGAGGCCGGCCAGGGCTTGCAGACGCTGATTTCCGACATTCTCGACCTCGCCGCCATCGAGGCCGGCCAGATGACCCTGGAACTCGACACCGTCGACATCCATCCCATGCTGTCCGGCGTGCTGGGCCTGATGCGCGAACGGGTCCGCGAAAAGAAGCTGTCGCTGGACTTCGACTGTCCGCTGGACATCGGCTGGCTGGTCGCCGACGAACGCCGGCTGCGCCAGGTGCTGTTCAACCTGATCGGCAACGCCGTCAAGGATTCGCCGGCCGGCGGCAAGGTTACGGTGGCGGCCGGTCGCCGCCCCGGCGAGGTCGCCTTCGCCATCGCCGATTCCGGCCCCGGCATGACCGAGGAGGAACAGGCCCGCCTGTTCGGCGGCTCGCTCTACCGCCGCCGTTTCGATGTGGTGCCGGCCACCACCGGCGGCCCCGCCGCCGCCGGGCTGGGTCTCGCCCTGGTCGAACGCTTCGTCTATCTGCACGGCGGCCGGGTCGAGGTGGATTCCGCTCCCGGATCGGGCACCACCGTCACCGTCCGCCTGCCCGTCGGGGCGGCGGCAACCCCGACGGCAGAGTGATTTTGCACCGCAGCAGAACTGATGGTATGGATATGGCCAACCATCCATACCATCCGAATGGTTGGTAAGTCCCCGCCGATTCCGCAGTGCAGTAATACTTGTGCGGTGCAGTATACGCTTTCGGCAAAGCCGGACCCATGCCGATGCCAGACTGTCAATTCCAAAGTTTGTGGGGTATAGTTTCTACGTCGGAAACAGGGAGGAGGCTATCATGCTGGCAAGCACATTCGAAGCCGCCCGATCGCCGACCGACCTCCGCAACGGCTCTGTCAGGATATCCCACGCCAGACGGTACGGTTCCGCCTTCGTCGGCAACACCGAACCTCCGCTGGCCGAGGTGATGGGTGATCCCATCGTCCGCGGCCTGATGGCCCGCGACGGCGTGCAGCCGGAATCGCTACAGGGCCTGATCGACGAGGTTCGCGGTCGCTTGCGGTAGTCAGGACGCGACAGGGATCGCTTGAAGGGGGGCACGCTTCCTTCAGGCGATTGTCCCCGTCGTTCTCCCGTCGTTTTCCCCGGCATTGATCGCGGCGACGATTGCGGCGATGATCGGCCATGCCCCATAGCCGTCCCTCCGTCGTGTTCCGTGCCGACGCATCCGCCACCATTGGAACCGGCCATGTCATGCGCTGCCTCGCCCTGGCCGAGGCGCTGCGTCGGCGCGGTTTCGGCTGCCGGCTGGCCTGCGCACCCGAAACGCTCCGCGTCGTCGGGGCCTTGCGGAACGGACCGGTCGACGTGGCGCCCCTGCCCGAGGGATGCGAAAGCGAGCCAGCCGCCCTGATGGCCGCCGCCGCCCCACCCGACTGGCTGGTGGTGGATCATTATGGCCTGGACGAGAGCTACGAGCAGGCGTTGCGCGGCTGGGCCGGCCGCATCCTGGTCCTCGACGACCTGGCCGACCGCCGCCACGACTGCGACCTGCTGCTGGACCAGACGCCGGGGCGCGAGGCCGACCGCTATGCCGGACTGGTTCCGGCCCCGGCCATGATCCTGGCGGGTCCCCGCCACGCCCTGCTGCGCCCGGATTTCGCCCGGCTTCGCGGCGCTCGGCCGGCCGCCGGCCGCCGCCTGCTGGTGTCGCTGGGCGGCACCGATCCAACCGACGCCACCTCCGTGGTGCTGGAGGCCATCGCCCAGGCGAGGCCGGATCGCCCCGTCACGGTGGTGATGGGCGCCGCCGCGCCGCGCCTGGAGCAGGTCCGCGCCAGGGCCGCCGCCCTGTCGCCGCCCGCCGACATCCTGGTGGACGTGGCCGACATGGCGGCGCTGATGGCCGAATGCGACATGGCGGTGGGGGCGGCCGGAACCTCGGCGCTGGAGCGCTGCTGCCTCGGCCTGCCAACCCTGCTGCTGGTGACCGCCGACAATCAGCGGGAGGTGGCGGCGGGGCTGGAACGGGCCGGAGCGGCGCTGGCCTGTTCCCTGGACGCGACCGAACTGGCGAGGGGACTTGCCGCCCTGGCCGGAAACGACGAGACCCGCCGCGCCATGGCCGAACGGGCCATGGCGCTGTGCGACGGGCTGGGAACCGAACGGCTGGCCGATTGCATGAATCTGACGCTGCGCCCCGCCACGGCCGACGACGGCGAGGATCTGCTGGCGTGGCGCAATGATCCAGACAGCCGCGCCAACTCGCTCGATACCGCCGAAGTGAGCCGCGAACGCCATTTCGATTGGCTGGGCCATGTGCTTGCCGACCCGGAGCGGACGATGCTGATCGGGATGCTGGGCGGAACCAAGGTGGGAATGGCGCGCTTCGACCGCTGCCGTCCGGGGGAATGGCGGGTCTCCATCGGCATGGCGCCAACCGCCAGGGGCCGCGGTCTCGGCCGCTCCCTGCTGGGCTTCGCCATCCAGGCTCTTGAACGCCGCCACGGCCCCGGCCTGCTGATCGCCGATATCCGCGCCGCCAACCGGCCCAGCCGGCGAATTTTCACCGCCTGCGGTTTTTTCCAGACCGACGAGGCGGACGGCGTCATCCATGTCCAGCGGGGCGGCTCATGACTCCGAACGACGTCGCCACCCTGGCCGCCATCTCGGCCGGCTGGGTCCAGGACGAGACGCCGGAGCCGCTCCATCCCGGCCTGCTGGCCCGCATCGAGCACTGGCGAAACGACGGCGCCTTGCCGCTGGGGGCGCTATGGCGGCCCATTCTGGACACCTTGCGCCGTTGCGGCTGCTTCGACACCGAGGCCGAGGCCTGCCGGCTGCTGCTGTCGCTGGAGCCTGACCGGCCGCTGTTCCGGCTTCGCCTCGCCGAATGCCTGCACCGTATCGGCCGGTCCGACGAGGCCGGCGGGATTCTGTCCGGCATTTCCGGTCCACCCCAGGCCCGCGCCGAAGCCCTGCTGCTGTCGCTGGGCATGGAGCGGACAAACCCTGGCGCCCTGGACGAACTGGAAGGCCTGCTGCTGGCCGACGACGACTGGAGCGAACGCCACCAGGGGCTGATCCGCCATCTGGCCGACAAGGGCCTGACCGGGCGCGCCGAGGCGTTCCTGACCGCCTGGACCGGACGGTGGACCTTCCAGCCCGCCCGGCTGATGGACCTGGGACTGATGGCCATGCTGGCCGGCAACCCCGCCATGGCGCGCAAGCTGTTCACCCCCCTCTGGGTTTCTGCCCCCGAGCAGATGATCGCCGTCATCGGCCGCTTCGACGGCTCCGTTCCGCCCTATGACGACGCCATCGAGGCGGAACTGACTGGCCGGGTCGAGGCGGCCTTCGCCCTACCGGACGAATCCCTGGCCCGTCTGTCCCCGCCCGGCCACGACGCAGCCGCCCTGCCCCGGCGGGTGATGCTGCTGTCGTTCGGCGACCGCGACCTGGTCAACGACATGGCCGCCCATCTGGCCGGTTCGGCCCAGGCCGCCGGGATCGATCTTCACCTCCACCTGGACACCGCCCTGACCCTGCCCGGCGAGTTTCGGGGCGACGACGCCGAGGTGACGCGGCGTATCGACGCCTTCGACGCTGCCCTCGCCACCCTGCGGCCCGAGGTGGTGATCGTCGACTGCGCCTCGCCCCTGCTGCTGCGCGGCGTCAATCCCGCCATCATGGCCGAACTGAAACATCGCCACGGTTTCCGGCTGGCCTGCATGATGCGCGATTCCCACCGCCATTGCCTCAGCCTGTTGCGGGCCTGGCTGCCGGCCTGCGACGCCATGGTGGTGTTCGATCCCGAATCGCCCATCTTCGATTCCGGGCACGCGCCCCGCAACCGCCGCGTCATCGCCCTGCCGGTGCCGGCCATGCACGGCCCGTTCCTGGCCCAGGCCGCCCGCACGCCCGATCTCGGCCTGACCTTCGCCGGCAGCACCGCCTTCGCCGCCCGTCTGGTGATGCTGTCGGTCCTGATGACCGAGGACATTCCGTTCACCGCCGTGATCGGTGCCCGCCGCGCCACCGAGATTCCCGACATGGAATCCTACGCCGGACTGCTCGGCCGCTCGGCGGCGGTGCTGAACATCGCCATTCACAGCCCGACCGACCATCTGGTCACCGGACGGGTCTGGGAAACCATCGCGGCCGGACGCCTGCTGGTGGAACAGGCCAACCCCGCCACCGCGCGCTTCTTCACGCCGTGGCGCCATTACCTGCCGTGGAGCAACGTGGAGGATATCGTCCAGATCGCCCGGCTCACCCAGCGCCGCCCCGACCTAGCCCGCCGGATCGGGGCCGAGGCCCATGCCTGGGCGCGGCGCCACTATGGCGCCGAACGGTTCTGGAACGCGCTGCTGGGCCACGCCACGCGCCCGGACGCCGATCGGGATTTCGAGGCGGACATCCGGGACGCCCGGGCATGGTCGTCGGTGACCATCGGGTAGGGATTGCGAAACGGGAAAGGCGGCCTATTTCTCGAGCGCGGCCCAGCCGGCGTCGCCCTTGATGAAGCGGGCTGACGCCTTCTGGGTCTGTTCGCCCAGCGGACCGCTGAGGGTCATCTCGAAGTCGCAGCGATAGCCTGGATTGCCCTCGGCCTTGGCGCAGCCCAGCTTCTTCATGGCCTTGACCTTGGTGGAGAGATCCTTGCCGATCATCTTTCCGACATCGTCCAGTTTCTCGTTGAATCCGCCAAAGGTCTGGTCCATGGCGGCCTTCATGTCGGTTTCGGACGGCTCGCCGCCGCAGGCGGCCAAGGCAACGCAGGCGGCGAAGGTTACGGACAGCGCCCTGGCGCGGCGAATAGCGGGCATGGAAGGGCTCCCCTTGAGTGGAGTTCCCCGTATAAGCCCCGAATCGCGCCGACACAACTGGTGTTGCATCAAGGTTTCGTGGTATTGCCGAGCCGCCCGTTGCGAAGCGTTCACAAGAGGCCCGCATTGAGTCCCATGTCCTGGTGGAAGGCCTGGAGGCCCGCCCCCGTCGTCGCCCTGGCCGCGATGGTCCTGGGGTTGACCGCGCTTCGCGCCGTCGTCGCCGGCAATGCCCTGCTGTCAGGGGACGAGGCCTATTACTGGCTATGGTCGCGCCGCCTGCAATTGTCGTATTTCGACCATCCCGGCATGGCGGCGTGGTGGCTGGCCCTTTCCACCGCCCTGGCCGGTCCATCGGAACTGGGCGTGCGCCTGCCGTCGATCCTGTCGGCCGCCCTGGTCAGCGTGCTGGTGTTCGACACCGCCCGACGGGCCTTCGAGGATGCCTGGGCCGGGCTGTGGGCCGCAATCCTGATCAACGCCACCGTGCTGTTCGCCGCCTCGGCGGTGACGGCCACGCCGGACGCGCCGCTGCTGGTGTTCTGGAGCGCCGCCCTGTGGGCCATGGTCAACCTGCTGAAAAGCGGCCGGCCGCCATGGCTGTACGTGCTGGGCGCCGCCCTCGGCCTGGGCTTCGCCAGCAAATACACCATGGTGCTGATCGCGCCCGGCATCGTCGCCGTCTTCCTGCTGTTCCCCCAGGGCCGCGCCTGGCTGGGACAGCGGCATTTCTGGCAGGCGGTCGGGCTGGCGGTGGTCTGCACCCTGCCGGTGCTGGTGTGGAACATGCTGCATGACTGGGTGTCCATCAAGAAGCAGCTGGCCCATTCCTTCGATGCCGAGGTGGCCGATTCCGGCAAGAATCTCGCGACCTTCCTGGCCACCCAGATCGGAGTGATGACACCGCTGATCCTGCCGCTGTGCCTGGGCGGCATGGGCTGGGCGCTGTGGGCGGGCTGGCGGGCGCGGCGGCCGGAATGGTTCCTGCTGGGGGCCTGCTCGGCGCCGGTGCTCGCCTTCTTCGTCAATCACAGCCTGGGCGGCCTGGTGCAGCCCCACTGGTCCGGCCCCGCCTATCTGGCCGCCGCCATGGCCGCCGCCGGCGGCTGGCGGATGCTGGGCCAACAGGCCGGACCACGCCTGCGCCGCCTGGTTCTGGCGGCGCCGGTCCTGGGCTTCGTCATGGTCGGGGTGTCCTACCTCCAGATGGCCACCGCCTGGCTGCCGATACCGGTCAAGATGGACACGCTGAGCCGGCTGGGCGGCTGGGACCGGCTGGCCGGGCTGGTGGCCGAGCAGATGGAGGCCCATCCCGATGCCTTCGTTTTCGTCCAGAAACACGAGATCAGCGGCCTGCTGACCTATTACATCCCCGGCCATCCCATCGCCTTCCTGGCCGGATCGGCTGGCGTTCCCAGGATTCCCTCGTATGATGCCGGGGACGTCGCCACCCTGGCGGGGCGGAACGGATTGTTCGTGACCAAGGCCAGCTTTCGCGGGGTCGAGGACGCCGGCCGCAACTTCGCCGGCATGCGCATGGTCGCCAGCCTGGAGCGGGCCTGGGGCGGCCGGGTGATCGACACCTACGAGATCTGGCTGGGCGAAGGCTATCGCCCGGGGGGCTTCGAGGAGATGAGCCGGTGAACGTCGACAGGATGCGCCAAATCGATTTCTGGGCCGGCGTCCCGCTGCTCGCCCTGCTGACCGGGCTCCACCGGCTGTGGCGGCTGATCCGCCCCGAGCCCGCATCCGCCGGCCGCGACATTCTCTTTATCGAGCTGTCCGAGATGGGCAGCGCCGTCATCGCCGATTCGGCCATGAAGCGGGCCCAGGCGCTGTTCCCCGAGGCGCGGCTGCACTTCCTGATCTTCGCCAGGAACCGCCCCAGCCTGGACATCATGGGCACCATTCCGCCCGAACGCACCCTGACCATCCGCTCGGACAGTCTCGCCACCCTGATCGCCGACACCCTGCGGGCCATCGTCGCCATGCGCCGGCTCGACCTGTTCGCCGTCATCGACATGGAGATGTTCTCGCGCTTTTCGGCGCTGCTGACCTTCTTCAGCGGGGCGCCCAACCGGGTCGGCTTTCACCGGTTCCACACCGAGGGGGTCTATCGCGGCGAATTGCTGACCCACCGGGTGATGTACAATCCCCATCACCATGTCGCCAAGTCGTTCATGGCGCTGGTCCACGCCCTGGCCGAGCCGCAAGACACGGTGCCGCACACCAAGATCGCCTTTGGCGATTCCGAAATCCGCCTCGACCGGGTGACGCCGGACGCCGCCACACTGGATGGGTTCCGCGCCCGGCTGCTGACCGCCTATCCCGGCATCGACAGGGCGAAACGCTGGGTGATCCTGAACCCGAACGGCAGCG
Source organism: Magnetospirillum sp. SS-4 (assembly GCF_902729425.1). Taxonomy (GTDB): domain Bacteria; phylum Pseudomonadota; class Alphaproteobacteria; order Rhodospirillales; family Magnetospirillaceae; genus Phaeospirillum. Next base: position 286,536 of record NZ_CACVCH010000070.1, read on the forward strand.
AGCTGATGCCGCTGCGCCGCTGGCCCCACGCCGATTACACCGAACTGGCGCGGCGCCTGCTGCAAGATGAAAACGTGGCGGTGCTGATCACCGGCGTCGCCTCGGAACGGGACGAGGCGCAGCAATTGTGCGATGCCTGCGCCAGCGACCGCGTCTTCAATCTGGCCGGCTTCACCCGCATGCCGGACCTGCTGCCGCTTTACACCCTGGCGACGCTGATGGTGACCAACGACAGCGGCCCGGCCCATTTCGCCGCCCCCACCGGCCTCAGGACCATCGTGCTGTTCGGGCCGGAAACGCCGGCGCTGTACGGCGCTCTCAATCCCAACGCCGAATTCGTCTCGGCCGGGCTGATCTGCTCGCCCTGCGTCTCGGCCTACAATCACCGCAAGTCGGCCTGCACCGAGCCTCGCTGCATGACCGCCATTCCGGTCGACCTGGTGCACCGGAAGGTGCTGGCGCTGCTGGAGCGGCCGTGATCGTCCTGCCGCCGGTCATCGGCCATCGCGGCGCCGCCGGGCTGGCCCCCGAGAACACCCTGGCCTCGTTCCGCCGCGCCGCCGCCCTGGGCGCCGCCATGGTGGAATTCGACGTCCGCCTGTCGGCCGACGACGTGCCGGTGGTGTTCCACGACGACACCCTGGACCGCACCACCGACGGGTTCGGCCCGGTGGCGGCCATGTCCCTGAACGGGCTGAAACGCCTGGACGCCGGAATCTGGTTCGCGCCGGGCTACGCCTGCGAACCCATCCCCACCCTGGAGGAGGCGTTGGCGCTGTGCCTGGACCTGGGATTGATGGCCAACCTGGAGATCAAGCCCGGCCTCCACCGCCAGGACCGCGTCGCCGCCCTGACCCTGGACACCGCCCTGGCCGTCTGGCCCGCCGGCCGGACGCCGCCCCTGCTGTCCAGCTTCGCCGCCCCATGCCTGGCGGTGGCGCGGGCCAAGGCGCCGGACTGGCCGCGCGGCCTGCTGGTGGAACGCCTGCCTGGGGACTGGCGCGAACAGGCCGGGTCGCTTGGCTGCGCCACCATCCACGCCGACCATCGCCACCTGGACTCCGGATCGGTGGCGGAAATCCGCGCCGCCGGGCTTGCGGTCCTGGCCTATACCGTCAATGATCGCCAGGAGGAGGATCGGCTGCGGCGCATGGGGGTGACGTCGGTGTTCAGCGATTTTCCCCATTCGTCATGATTTCGCAATGTCACTGGTGACGACCCCCACCATGGCACTATATATGTGCGTTCTCGGACAGGGTCGTGCCTGTCGCTTGCCTAAGGAGTGATCGTCGCCTTGAAACAGCTCGATCCCATCATTATTTCCGGACGCGAAGTGCTGCCCATCGTCGAGGGCGGCAAGGGAATCAACGTTTCCAACGGCGAAAGCTCGGGCGCCTGGGCGGCGGCGGGCGGCGTCGCCACGTTCTCCGGCGTCAATGCCGACCTCTACGACGAGAACGGCAACCGGATCGACATGGTCTATTACGGCAAGACCAGGACCGAGAAACATCACGAACTGATCGCCTACGGCATCAGGGGCGGCATCGCCCAAGCCCGCATCGCCCACGACATCTCCGGCGGCAATGGCCGCATCCACATGAACGTGCTGTGGGAGATGGGCGGCGCCGAGGCCATCCTGGAAGGGGTGCTGGACGGGGCCAAGGGGCTGATCCACGGCGTCACCTGCGGCGCCGGCATGCCCTACAAGGTCGCCGAGATCGCGGCCAGGCACGGCGTCTACTACTATCCCATCGTATCTTCGGCCCGCGCCTTCCGCGCCCTGTGGAAGCGCGCCTATCACAAGCATGGCGGCCTGCTGGGCGGCGTGGTCTACGAGGACCCCTGGCTGGCCGGCGGCCATAACGGCCTGTCCAACAGCGAGGACCCGAAAAAGCCGGAACCGCCCTATGGCCGCGTCCGCGAACTGCGCGCCGTCATGAACGAGTGCGGCCTTCAGCAGACCCCGATCTTCATGGCCGGCGGCGTCTGGTGGCTGAAGGAGTGGGAGGACTGGATCGGCAATCCCGAACTGGGCCCCATCGCCTTCCAGTACGGCACCCGGCCGCTGCTGACCAGGGAAAGCCCGATCTCGGACGCCTGGAAGCACCGGCTGCTGACGCTGAAGCCCGGCGACGTGCTGCTGCATCACTTCAGCCCCACCGGCTTCTATTCGTCGGCGGTGAAGAACGAGTTCATCGACGAGCTGTGCCAGCGCCTGGACCACCAGATTCCCTATTCCGGCGAATGCGTCGGCGATCACGAGGCCGAACTGCCCATCGGCGCCAGGAAGCGCATCGTCTGGGTGACGCCCCACGACCGCGACCGGGCGCTGGGCTGGATGGCCGAGGGCTTCACCGAGGCGCTGCGGACCCCGGATTCCACCCTGATCTTCGTCACCCCCGACAAGGCGGAGGAAATCCGCGTCGATCAGGTGGCCTGCATGGGCTGCCTGTCCATGTGCGGCTTTTCCAACTGGGCGCAGAACGAGGCCGGCACCACCGGCAAGAAGGCCGATCCGCGCAGCTTCTGCATCCAGAAGACCTTGCAGAACATCGGCCATGGCGGCGACGTCGAGCACGAACTGATGTTCGCCGGCCACAACGCCTACCGCTTCGGCCAGGACCCCTATTACGCCAACGGCTTCATTCCCACCGTGAAGCAGCTGGTGGAACGCATCGCCACCGGCGAGTAAAGGCCGGAGGCGGAAAAGTGGCGGATGTTGAAATGATCCGCCCCATTCCCTAAAGTGCGCCCGCATCCGGCGACACGTCATGGCGGTTTGATATGAGTTCCGATACGGTTTCCATCATCTTCTCGTTCCGCAACGAGGACGACATCCTGCCGGAACTGATTCGCCGCCTGCGCGCCATGACCGAGGGGCGGCCGGAGACTTACGAGTTCATCTTCGTCAACGACTGCTCCTCCGACCGCTCGCGCGATATCCTGATCGACGAACGCGCCAAGGACCCGCGCGTCAAGTTCATCACCACCGCCCGGCGCTCCGGCCCGTCGGAATGCGTGCTGGCGGGGCTGGCCGCCGCCACCGGCGACGCCCTGGTCTACATGGACAGCGATCTCCAGGACCCGCCGGAACTGATTCCGCAATTGCTGGAGCAATGGCGGGCCGGTTGCGAGGTGGTCCATACCCGGCGTTCGGCCCGGCTGGGGGAAGACCCCCTGCGCATGTGGCTGACCCGCCGCGCCTACGAAGTCATCAACTGGACCTCGCGCGGGCTGATGCCCATCGAATCCGGCGATTTCAAGCTGCTGTCGCGCCGCGCCGCCGACCATCTGCTGTCGCTGCGCGAGCAGGACCCCTACATCCGGGGGCTGGCGGTGTGGATCGGCTTCCGCCAGACCTTCGTCGATTACGAGCGCCAGCCCCGTCACGGCGGCGAAAGCAAGTTCTCCGGCCTGCACCGCAACGCCGTCAAGACCATGATCGCCGGCGTGACGTCGTTCTCGTTCCTGCCGGTCTATCTGGTGGTCTGGGCCGGATTGGGCGGGCTTGCCCTGTCGCCGCTGCTGCTGCTGGCCGGACTGGCAGCGCTGGCCGCCGGCGCCGTCGCCTGGGGCTGGATGGCGGCGGCGCTGGCCTTCCTGCTGTGGGGCGGCCTGATGACCGGCATCGGAATCACCGGCCTTTACGTCATCCGCGTCTACAAGGACGTGCGCGGGCGACCGCGCTGGATCATCGCCGAATCCGAAGGGCTCGACATGATTCCCGACCGGGCGGTGCTGGGCGGCCGATGACGTCGCCCGTCCTGTTCCACGTCACCGTCGCCCTGACGGCCGTCGCGGTCGTCAACGTCGTGGCGGTGGTGGTCGCCTACGGGCTTTACCCCGGCTACATGGAGCATGGCGAGGCGAGCATCTCGGCCATCTCCTATCGCCTTCTCCAGGGACTGCCGGCCTATCACGCCTTCGACGCGCCGGAACGCATCACCAACGTGTACGGGCCGTGGACCTATCTGTGGCACGCCTGGCCGCTGGCCCTGTTCGGCCCCGACCTGACCTCCAGCAAGCTGGCGGGGCTGGCGGGGCCGGTCCTGGTCATCCTCGGCGCCTGGGCCATCGGCCGGCGCCATGACCGCCTGGGCGCCGTGCTGGCGACGGGCTTCGCCGCCGCCTTCGTCATCACCCATCTCGGTTTTCCCGCCACCATCCGCCCCGATTCCCTGCTGACCGCGCTGGTGACCCTGGCGGCATGGGCGGCGGCGCGGGCCGAGGACAAGCCCGGCATGGCCTGGGCCGAGACCCTGGCCATCGGCGTCGCCGGCGGCATCGCCGTCAACGTCAAGATCCACGCCGGCCTGTATCTGGCCCCGGTGGCGCTGTTCCACCTGTTTCCCCACTGGCCGCGGCTGCTGCCCATGGCCATCGCGGGGCTGGCGGCGCTGGCGCTGCCGTTCCTGTCGCCGCTGTTCCCGCTGGGCGACTACCTGTCCTGGTTTGGCCCCATGTCGAGCAAGGAAAACGTGTGGAACGGCTTTCGCGTCCTGTGGGTGAAGTTCGCCTTCTATCTGGGCATTCCGGTGGTGGCGTGGCTTCTGGCCGGGCTGGCCGGCCGGACCGGACGGCTGAGGCTGACGCTGGCCGTCTATGTCGTCTGCGTCCTGGTGGTGCTGTTTCCCGCCACCAAGATCGGCGGAAGCCACCACTACTACATGCCGTTCCTGCCCATCATGATCGATCTTGCCCTCCGCGCCCGCGCGGCGTCCGGGGCACGGTGGCCGGTGACGCCGGCGCTGGTGGGATTGCTGGCCCTGGTGATGGCACAGGCCATCCAGACCGAGCGGCGCTTCTTCAAGATGATGGACTGGCCGGTGGCGCGCGAGGCCGTCGCCGAGATCGACGCCGTCCTGAAGGCCAATCCCGGCGTTCCCGTCCAGATGGGCGTCGGCGGGCCACGCACCGAGGAGAAGTTCTTCCTGTATTCCTGGCGCAACCTGCCGGTCTTCGCGGGCGGCCCCTACACCCTGGACGCCGGCATCGTCATGGAACTGACCAAGCTGGGAGTGGCGATGCCGGCCGAGACGGTGCGGCGCATGGCGGCGTGCGAGACCCGGCTGTGGCTGATTCCCAAGGGAGAACAGCCGTTCAGCCTCTGGGGCTATTACAACCAGACCATCTACGACCAGACCTTCCGCGACGTCTTCGCCGCCCATCACCATCTCGAATCCTCGGGACGCCATTTCGATCTCTGGCGTTGTCGCGAATAGGGTGGAAACCCCTTGGGCGGACCGCCGCCATCTGCTAACACTCCTGACGGGTGTTGCCTGACGCGGCGGGAATGATGCGGGGACTGAGGGGAATCGACGTGGTGGTGCTGGCCGGGGGCCTGGGAACCCGCATCCGCGGCGTTCTGGGCGACACCCCCAAGGTGTTGGCCCCCATCAACGGCCGCCCCTTTCTCGACCATCTGCTCGACCATCTCGCCGCCTTGGGCGCCGGCCGCGCCGTGCTGTCGCTGGGAGTGGGCGCGAAGATGGTGATGGATCACCTGGACGCCGGCACGCCGCCGCTGCCGGTGGTAGCCGTGGTGGAACCGGCGCCGCTGGGCACCGCTGGCGCCGTACGCCACGCCATGCCCGGCCTGCGGGGCGATCCGGTGATGGTGATGAACGGCGACACCTGGCTGGAGGCCGATTTCGCCGCCTTCCTGGCCGATCACGACCGGGCCGCGAAGCCGGTCTCGGTGCTGTGCGTCGCCGTCGACGACATCTCGCGCTATGGTTCGGTCGAGGTGGCACCGGACGGCACCGTCACCCGCTTCGCCGAAAAGGACCCGGACCGCGCCGGCCAAGGCCTGATCAACGGCGGCGCCCTGCTGCTGTCGGCGCGGGCGCTGGAACGCCTTGCCGCCGGAACCGGCCCGTCGCTGGAACGCGATTTCCTGGCGGAACTGCCGCCGGGATCGATCAACGGCTGGCACGCCCGGGGCGCCGGCTTCATCGACATCGGAACGCCCGACAGCCTGGCCCAGGCCGGCGGCGTGCTGCCTCAAGGAAAGACCGAGACATGATCATCAGCCGCACCCCCTTCCGCATCTCCCTGTTCGGCGGCGGTTCCGACTATCCGCCGTGGTTCCGGCAGCATGGCGGATCGGTGGTGGGTTTCGCCATCAACAAGTACTGCTACATCACGCTGCGCTCGCTGCCGCCGTTCTTCGAGCACCGCCACCGCATCGCCTATTCGCGGGTGGAAACGGTCAACGAGATTTCCGAAATCCAGCATCCGGCGGTTCGCGCCGTCCTGTCGGAGATGAAGGTCACCAGCGGTATCGAGATTCACCATGACGGCGACCTGCCCGCCCGGTCGGGCATGGGGTCGAGTTCGTCGTTCACGGTCGGATTGCTCAACACCTTGCTGGCCAAGCAGGGCCGCATGCCCACCAAGAAGCAGTTGGCCGAGGAGGCCATCCGCATCGAGCAGCAGGTGATCGGCGAGAATGTCGGCTCGCAGGATCAGGTCTGGGCCGCCTATGGCGGGATGAACCGCATCGACTTCCTGCGCGACGGCGGTTTCGACGTCACCCCGCTGATCGCCCCGCCCGAGCGCCGCCGCCAGTTGATGGATTCACTGATGCTGGTGTTCACCGGCTTTTCCCGCTACGCCGACAAGGTGGCGGCCAAGCAGATCGCCAATCTGGGCAACCGCGAGGCCCATATCCGCAAGATGGTGGCCATGGTCGACGAGGCCATCGCCATCCTGTGCGCCGAAAACCGGCCGCTGGCCGATCTGGGGCGGCTGCTGCACGACGGCTGGCGGCTGAAGCGGGAACTGGCCGACGCGGTGAGCACGCCGGAGATCGACGCCATCTACGACGCCGCCATGGATGCCGGCGCCGTCGGCGGCAAGCTGCTGGGGGCGGGCGGCGGCGGCTTCATGCTGTTCTACGTCGAGCCCGAGAACCAGGCCAAGGTCAGGGAGCGCCTCGACTCGCTGATCCATGTGGATTTCGACGTGGATTCCTCGGGCTCCAAGATCGTGGTCTACGAGCCCGAGGGTCTTCAGAACCGGTGATCAGCCGCCGCAGGTGCCGCAACAGGTATCGGCATCGTAGGTGATGCGGGCCACCATGTGGCGCTGGCCGTCGCGGGGCGGGAAGAACTGCACGAACACCATGGCGAGGCCGGCGGGCAGCGCCGCCTTCTCGCCGGTCATCTTGCCGGTGCGCGAGCTGCCATACTCGAAATCCTCGGGGCCATCGCACAGGGCGAAGGCGGCGGGAACCACCTGGGCGCAACGCTCCAGCGGCCAGTCGCGGGTGTCGACGACATCGCCGGCGGCCAGGATTTCCACCACGGCGCGGTCGCCGGCCACGCGAATCTGGACGACATTGGCGTGGTGGGCGACGGCGTTGGCCAGCAGGCTAAGGATTTCGGTCTTGGGGTCAAGGGCGGTGACGGCGGTCATGGTCGGGTCTCCGGGACAGGGACCCTACCATCCGCCGACAGGCGGCCGTTTCACCTTGAGCCCGGTCAAGCGGAGCGGATCAGCGTTGCACGGCCTTGCGCTCGGGCGGATGCGCGTGCCCTAATGCACCGGCATTGCGATGATCGGGGCCGGAAAGCGGCTCCGGAACGACAGGTGACGGAGATGGATTACGGCTTGCTCAGGGTTCTGGTGGTGGACGACGAGCAGTTCTCGCGCTTCGCCGTCGGAACGGTCCTGCGCCTTCTGGGGGTGAAGAAGGTGGTGGAGGCCAGGGACGGCGCATCGGCCATGGAGGCCTATGCCGCGTTCTGGCCCCATCTGGTGATCTGCGACCTGGAGATGAAGCCGGTGGACGGCATGACCTTCCTGCGGCTGCTGAAGGAACAGGAAAAGCATCTGCACCGGGTCGCGCCGGTGATCTTCCTCACCGTCCACGCCGAGGGCCATCTGGTGCACCAGGCCATGGAACTGGGCGCGGCCGGCTATCTGGTCAAGCCGGTCAAGGCGCCGCAATTGAAGAAGCGCATGGACAGCCTGCTGGCGAATACGCCCGATCTTTACGGCGACCTGCCCCGCGACGACGGCCCGGCGGCGGGCTGAGGCACAGGGGAATCGGGCGAACGGATTATGCGGCGACGAGGCTGGTGAGGAAATCGTCGTCCCAGGCGGCGGTCTTGCGCCGGAGGCGTTAGAGAGTCCTTGGCCTGGAGTCCTTCGCCGACCGCTCCGTCCATCGCCATCCCGACCCCCTCCGCGAAACAGGTGGCCGTCGATTGATTCAGAACTTCGCTTGGCTGTCACGATCTCATTCACCCGACCACCCAGACGTCCGCCCGCTTCGCTCTTCCCCTCGGCCGATCCCGTGCTATAGTTCCGGACTTCCGGGATCAGCTCCTTATCGCACGAGTCTTCATGACCCTCGCTTCCCTGTCCAGCCATGCCAAGGCGTTCGCGCTGGTGGCTCTTCTGCTTGTCGGCGCCTGTTCCAGCAAGAAGGATGAATACGTCGAGCGTCCGGTGGAGGAACTGTACAACGCCGCCATGGACCTGATGGATTCCAACGAATACTACAAGGCGGCCCAGGCATTCGACGAGGTGGACCGGCAGCACCCCTATTCCGCCTGGGCCACCAAGGCCCAGCTGATGGGCGCCTACGCCCTGTACGAACGCAACAAGTACGACGACGCCATCATCGCGCTGGACCGCTTCATCCAGCTGCATCCCGGCAATCGCGACGTCGCCTACGCCTATTACCTCAAGGGGCTCTGCTATTACGAGCAGATCACCGACGTCCATCGCGACCAGGCACTGACCGAGCTGGCCATGAAGACGTTGCAGGAGGTGCTGGACCGCTTCCCCAACAGCACCTATGCCCGCGACGCCCGCCTCAAGCTGGACCTCGCCCGCGACCACATGGCCGGCAAGGAAATGGCGGTCGGGCGCTATTACATGAAGGTCAAGCACTATCTGGCGGCGCTGAACCGCTTCAAGGTGGTGGTGGAAAGCTACCAGACCACCACCCACGTCCCCGAGGCGCTGCACCGCATGGTGGAGATCTACACCCTGCTCGGCCTGGATGGCGACGCCCAGCGCGCCGCCGCCGTTCTGGGGCACAATTATCCGGGCAGCGAATGGTACGACGACACCTATTCCGTGGTCGAGCATGGCGAGACCGATCCGTCCGGCGCCAAGGACAAGAGCTGGACCGACCGCCTGAAATTCTGGTCCGACGGCAAGCCGAAGGACAAGGCCGAGGCGGCCAAGTCCGACGATCCCGCCAAGACCAGCGGCGGCTGGTTTAACTGGGCCAAGTTCTGGTAGATGCTGGTCTCGCTTTCGATCCGCGACGTCGTCCTGATCGAGCGCCTCGACCTCGCCTTCGCTCCGGGCCTGTCGGCCTTCACCGGCGAGACCGGAGCCGGCAAGTCCATCTTGCTGGACTCCCTCGGCCTGGCGCTGGGCGCCCGCGCCGAATCCGGGCTGGTGCGCCATGGCGCCTCCCAGGCCTCGGTCACCGCCGAGTTCGATCCCCCCGCCGGTCATCCCGCCCGCGTCCTGCTGGCCGAGCAGGACATGGCGGCCGGCGACGCGCCGCTGGTGCTGCGCCGGGTGCTGACCGCCGACGGCCGGTCGCGGGCCTATGTCAACGACCAGCCGGTCAGCATCGGCCTGCTGCGCCGCATCGGCGATGAACTGGTGGAAATTCACGGTCAGTTCGAAAGCCATGGCCTGCTGGACGCCTCGACCCATCTTGGGGTTCTGGACGCCTTCGGCGGCCTGACCTCCGCCCGTCAGGCCGTCGCCGTCGCCTGGGCCGGCTGGCGCGCCGCCGCCGCCGCCCGCGCCGAGGCGGAAGCCTCGTTCGCCAAGGCCCGCGCCGAGGAGGACAGCCTGCGCCAGACCTTCGAGGATCTGGCCGAACTGGCCCCCCGCCCCGGCGAGGAGGCGGAACTGGCCGAGAAGCGCGCCGTCATGATGCATGGCGAGAAATTGCTGGAGGCCATGAACGCGGCGCAGGCGGCGCTGAGCGGCCGGGGCGAAGTGGAAGCGTCCTTGCGCGCCGCCCAGCGCGCCCTGGAACGGGTGGCGGAAAAGGCCGAAGGCCGGCTGGACGGCGTCATCGCCGCCCTGGACCGCGCCGCCGTCGAGGCCGCCGAGGCCTCCGGCCTGCTGGAACGCGCCTCGGCCGGGATCGATCTCGACCCCCGCCACCTGGAAAAGGTCGAGGAACGGCTGTTCGCCCTGCGCTCGGCCGCGCGCAAGCATGGCTGTTCCGTCGACGGCCTCGCCCCGCTGAAGGACCGCCTGGGCCGCCAGCTGGCCGAGCTGGAAGGCGGCGGCGGCGATCTCGCCCGCCTCGCCCGCGAGGAACAGACGGCCCGCGCCGCCTATGTGGAACAGGCCCGCGCCCTGTCCAAGGCGCGGCTGCGCGCCGCCGAGGGATTGGACAAGGCGGTGGCGGCGGAACTGCCGCCGCTCAAGCTGGAAAAGGCCCGCTTCCAGACACGGGTGTCGCCGCAGGATGAAGCCGCCTGGGGAGGCCACGGCCTCGATACGGTCGGCTTCGAGGTCGCCACCAATCCCGGCAGCCCCCCCGGACCGCTGGGCAAGATCGCCTCGGGCGGCGAATTGTCGCGTTTCATGCTGGCGCTGAAGGTGGTGCTGGCCCGCATCTCGGCGACGCCGACCATCGTGTTCGACGAGGTGGATTCCGGCATCGGCGGCGCCGTGGCGGCGGCGGTGGGCGAACGCCTCGGCCGCCTGGCCGAGGACGTCCAGGTGCTGGTGGTGACCCATTCCCCCCAGGTGGCGGCCCGAGGCCACCACCATTACCGCGTCGCCAAGCGCGAGCAGGGCGGCGCCGTCTTCACCGGGGTCGAGCCGCTGACGGGCGAGGCCGTCCGCGAGGAAATCGCCCGCATGCTGTCGGGCGAGACCATCACCGACCACGCCCGCGCCGCCGCCGCCGCCCTGATGGGTTAGATCTAAATCAGGCCCGAGGTCGGAGACGACGGGTCGGCGTAGCTCTTCCTCGGCATGCGGCCGGCCAGATAGGACAGCCGCCCGGCCTCGATGGCCAGCTTCATGGCCCGCGCCATGCGGACGGGGTCCCGGGCATGGGCGATGGCGGTGTTCATCAAGACGCCGTCGCAGCCCAGTTCCATGGCCACCGCCGCGTCCGAGGCCGAGCCGACGCCGGCGTCGACCAGCACCGGCACCTTCACGCTGTCCTTGATGATGCGGATGGTGGTGGGGTTGAGGATGCCGAGGCCGGAGCCGATCAGCGAGCCCAGCGGCATGATGGCGACGCAGCCCATGTCTTCCAGCATCCTGGCCTGGATGGGATCGTCCGAGCAGTAGACCATGACCTCGAACCCGTCCTTGATCAGGGCTTCGGCCGCCTTCAGGGTCTCGGGCATGTTGGGGTACAGCGTGGTCTGGTCGCCCAGCACCTCCAGCTTGACCAGGTTCCAGCCGCCGGCTTCCCGCGCCAGCCGCAGCGTGCGGACCGAATCCTCGGCGGTGTAGCAGCCGGCGGTGTTGGGCAGGAAGGTGTATTTCCTGGGGCTGACATAGTCCACCAGCATGGGCTTGGACGGGTCCGACAGGTTGACCCGGCGCACCGCCACCGTGACGATCTCGGCGCCCGAGGCCTCGATGGCCCGCGCCGTCTCCTCGAAATCCTTGTACTTGCCGGTGCCCACCAGCAGCCGCGAGGTGAAGGTCTTCCCGGCGACGGTGAAGCCGTCGGCGGCATCGTCCGAGCCGCCGCCGATGAAGGCGACGATCTCCAGCCGGTCGCCGTCGGCGACCGCCATTTCGGCATAGGCGGATTTCGGCACGATCTCCAGATTGCGCTCGACCGCGACCTTGCGGGAATCGATGCCCAATTGGCCCAGCAGGGCCTCGACGCTCATGGAGGCGGAAAAGCTCCGCTCCTCACCATTGATCAGCAGTTTCATCGACGGGTTCCACCAGGATACGAAGACCGGGAAAACGAGGACTGGATTATGGGGGGACGGCGGGCGGGAGGCAATGGCCGCGCACCGGCATTTTCAGGCGTCGGCGCCATTGTCCGTCCGCTCCGGACGGTCGGCCGTCGGCGTTGCCGCGCATCGGCGAAGACGCTACTCTGTGCCCGACCGAAGACACCCCCAGGGCGGAACGCCGCCGCCGTCCGCCTCTTTCACGGCTTTGGAAGACGCGGACACGGCAACCGGCGGCGATCTCCCCGGGCGCCGACCACCAGCCACCGGGAGCCATGGAATGGGAATGACGGGCATGGGAAGGACTTTCCTGCGCAGGGGATTGACGGCGCTGTGGGTGGCGGTGGTGGCGGTCGGACTGGCCGGTCCGGCCGGAGCGGCCATCGTGACCGAGGAGTTCATGATCTCGTCCCCCGGCGATGTGAAGCTTTACCTCCGCAACAAGCACCCCGAGGCGCTCTACGACATCAAGTCGGACAAGACCGTCCTGTTCCTGCACGGCGCCTCCTATCCGGCCCATTCGTCGTTCGATCACGGCTTCGAGGGGCGCAGCTGGATGGACTGGCTGGCCGCCAAGGGCTACGACGTCTATTCCCTCGACATCCGGGGCTACGGCAAGTCGACCCGGCCCAAGGCCATGGCGGAGGCGCCCGAGGCCAATCCGCCGGTGGTGGACACCGAACAGGCGCTTCAGGACGTCTCCGCCGCCGTCGATTTCATCTTGTCGCGGCGCAACTCGCAGAAGCTGGTTCTGGTGGGCTGGTCGTGGGGCGCCACCCTGGCCGGCAGCTTCGCCACCAGCCAGTCGGGCCGGGTCGAGCGTCTGGTGCTGTACGCGCCGCAATGGCTGCGGGAAGTGGTGCCCCCCACCGAGGAGGAGATGGCCCGCGTCCCGGCATGGCGCAGTGTCGATCCCCGCAACGCCCGCGACGTCTGGCTGAAGGCGGTGCCGGAGGACCGGCGCGCCTCGGTTCTGTCCAAGCCGGCCTTCGACGCCTGGATGGCCGCCACCCTGGCCAGCGACCCCCAACCGGCGGCGGGCGGCACGGTGCGCGCCCCCAACGGCGTCGTGCTGGACACCATGCGCTACTGGGCCTCGGGCAAGCCGCGCTGGAACCCGGCGCGGGTGACGGTTCCCACCTTGGTGATCCAGGGCGAATGGGACGCCGAGGCCCCCCCCGCCATGGGCATGCAGGTGTTCAACACCCTTAGCCACAACATCTTCAAGCGCTATGTCATGGTGGGCGGAACCACCCACGCCGCCCTGCTGGAGTCCAACCGCCACCAGTTGTACCGGGCGGTGCAGGAATTCCTGGAAACCCCGTTGCAATAACGATGATCCCGCGCCGCTCCGCCCAGGCCTCGCTGGCCTTTTCCTGCGCCGGCCACGCCTACGCCCACATCTTCGAGCCGATCTTCTTCATCGCCGCCCTGGTGCTGCCGGGGGAACTGGGCCTGTCCTACGAAGAGGTGCTGACCCTGATCGTCGCCGGCAAGCTGCTCTACGGCCTGCTGGCGCCGCTGGCCGGCTGGCTGGGCGACCGCTGGAGCACGGTCGGGATGATGGCCGTCTACTTCCTGGGGCTGGGGGCGGCGGCCATGGGGGTCGGGCTGGCCCAGGGGCCGTGGTCGCTGACCGCCGCCCTGACCCTGATGGGGCTGTTCGGGTCGATCTATCATCCGGTGGGCATCGCCTGGCTGGTCCGCAACGCCGAGGACAAGGGCAAGGCCATCGGCCTCAACGGCGTGTTCGGCGGCATCGGGCCGGCCCTGGCCGGATTGGTGGCCGGCGGCCTGATCGCCGCCTCGGGCTGGCGCGCCGCTTTCGTGGTGCCGGGGGCGGTGGTGTTCGCCACCGGCCTGCTGTTCGTCGCCATGGTGCTGCGGGGGGGGGTGGTGGAAACCCGAATCGACCGCAAACCCGAGCCGGCGGCCAGCAAGGGCGATGCCGTCCGGGCCGGATTGGTGCTGTCGGCGACCATGCTGTGCGCCGGCCTGATCTATCAGGCCACCCAGCCGGCCCTGCCAAAGATGTTCGCCGAACGCATGGGCGACACCGGGCTGTGGATGGCGGCGGGCGGCGTCACCCTGGTCTACCTGCTGGCCGGTCTGACCCAGATTCTCGCCGGCCATCTCGCCGACCGGCTGTCGCCCCGGCGGGTCTACATCGCCGTCGCCCTGATCCAGGTGCCGCTGCTTCTGGCGCTGGCCCACGCCAGCGGCCTGGGGCTGGTGGTGGTGGCCATCCTGGCGGTCAGCTTCAACATGGCGGCCATTCCGGCCGAGAACATCCTGCTGTCGCGCTACGCCCCGGCCAAGTGGCGCGGCACCGCCTTCGGCCTCAAATTCGTGCTGTCGTTCGGCATATCCGGCCTGGGCGTGCCGCTGGTGTCGGTGATGCGGGCCGCCACCGGCGGATTCGAGGCGCTGTTCATGCTGCTGGCCGCCGCCGCCGCCCTGGTGGCCCTGGCGGCGTGGCAGCTGCCGCCGGAACGCGGCCCGGCCGCGGCGGAATAGAGATGCCCGCTGCCGGCTTATTTCTGGAATCGTTGAAAACAACTGGTTGCCTGGGGCCGCCGCTTGGGGCAGAGTCCCAATCTTCACGAACCCGCAATCGACAGAGGTAGGACGATGGCCAGGATCACGCTCAAGGGAAATCCCATCAACACCAACGGCGACCTGCCGGCGGTCGGCTCCACCGCCCCGGCCTTCACCCTGACCGGCGTCGACCTCGCCGATGTCGGCCTGGACGCCTTCGCCGGCAAGACCGTCGTGCTGAACGTCTTCCCCAGCATCGACACCCCGGTCTGCGCCGCCTCGGTGCGCCGCTTCAACGCCGAACTGGACAAGCTGGGCAACGTGGCGGTGCTGTGCGCCTCGGCCGATCTGCCCTTCGCCCATTCGCGCTTCTGCGGCGCCGAGGGACTGGAGCGGGTCAAGTCGGTGTCGGACCTGCGCGACAAGGGTTTCGGCGAACGCTACGGCGTCAAGATCGTCGACGGCCCGCTGGCCGGCCTGCTGGCCCGCGCCGTGATTGTGATCAAGGCCGGAAAAATCGCCTACACCCAGTTGGTTCCCGAAATCGCCCAGGAACCCGACTACGACGCCGCCATCGCCGCCGCCAAGGGGTAATTCGGCGACCATAACGGGAAAACCCCGTTTCAAGCCACGCTTCGGGTGCCGGAGCGTGGCTTTTTTGTCATGCGATCTTGATCATTATCAAAATGGAACAATAATAAAATAAATTCATATGCAGTCTTTCGCCATGCATTTATTGACAAATGTCATTTTGATCAAAGTCAATACTATGATGATTACTTGCAATCATACCCATGCTGCGAATATGGTTTCCGCCCGTAGGCCGGACACACCGGCGAGTTCTTTGCTATGGGAGTTCTCATGAAGGTATCGACAGCAATTCTGGCGGCCCTGGCGGCCGCCTGGACCGGCTCGGCTGTGGCCGCAGACACGCCGGCCCACGGCGCCGGCGCCAAGTACGAAACCAGCGGCGACGTCCTGAAGGGCGCGCCCATGCAGCAGCCCGGCGCCCAGCCCGGGCCGGCGCTGACCGCCGCCGAGTTCGACAAGGCCAAGCAGATCTATTTCGAGCGTTGCGCCGGCTGCCACGGCGTGCTGCGCAAGGGCGCCACCGGCAAGCCCCTGACCACCGACATCACGCGCGAGCGCGGCTTCGACGCGCTGAAGGCCTTCATCACCTACGGCTCCGCCGCCGGCATGCCCAACTGGGGCACCTCGGGTCAGCTGACCGAGGCCGAGGTCGACCTGATGGCCAAGTACCTGCTGAACGAACCGCCGCAGCCGCCCGAGTTCGGCATGGAGGAGGTCCGCTCCACCTGGAAGATGGTCATTCCGCCCGAGAAGCGGCCGACCAAGAAGATGAACAAGCTGGACATCGACAACCTGTTCTCGGTGACCTTGCGCGATTCCGGCGAGATCGCCCTGATCGACGGCGCCTCGAAGAAGATCGTCAGCATCATCAAGACCGGCTACGCCGTCCACATCTCGCGCACCTCGGCCTCGGGCCGCTATCTGTTCGTCATCGGGCGCGACGCCAAGATCAACCTGATCGACCTGTGGATGGAAAAGCCCGACACCGTCGCCGAGATCAAGATCGGCATGGAGGCCCGCTCGGTCGAGACCTCCAAGTACAAGGGCTTCGAGGACAAGTACGCCATCGCCGGCGCCTATTGGCCGCCCCAGTTCGTGATCATGAACGGCAACACCCTGGAGCCGATCAAGATCGTCTCGACCCGCGGCATGACCTCGGACAAGCAGGAATATCACCCGGAACCGCGCGTCGCCTCGATCCTGGGCTCGCACTTCAAGCCGGAATTCGTGGTCAACGTCAAGGAGACCGGTCAGATCCTGATGGTCGACTACTCCGACATCAAGAATCTGCGGGTCACCACCGTCGAGGCCGAGCGCTTCCTGCATGACGGCGGCTTCGACGCCTCCAAGCGCTACTTCCTGGTGGCCGCCAACGCCCGCAACAAGATCGCGGTGGTCGACACCAAAGAAAGCAAGCTGGTCAAGCTGGTCGACGTGGGCAACACCCCCCACCCCGGCCGCGGCGCCAACTTCGTCCATCCCAAGTTCGGTCCGGTCTGGGCCACCGGCCATCTCGGCGACGAGACCATCGCCCTGATCGGCACCGACCCCAAGGGCCATCCCAAGCAGGCCTGGACCAAGGTCGCCGACCTGACCGGCCAGGGCGGCGGCTCGCTGTTCCTCAAGACCCACCCGAAGTCGAAGAACCTGTGGGTCGACACCACCTTGAACCCCGATCTCGACGTGGCCTCCAGCATCGCCGTGTTCGACATCGGCAACCTGGGCAAGCCGGCCGAGGTCCTGCCCATCGCCAAGTGGGCCGGCATCACCGACGGCGCCGCCCGCACGGTGCAGCCGGAATACAACAAGGCCGGCGACGAGGTGTGGTTCTCGGTGTGGAACGCCAAGGACAAGGTCTCGGCCATCGTGGTGGTCGACGACAAGACCCGCAAGCTGAAGTCGGTGATCAAGGACGCCCGCCTGATCACGCCGACCGGCAAGTTCAACCTTCACAACACCCAGCACGACGTCTACTGACGCCGTGATGGGAACGATCCCCCGGCGCCGCGCGACGCCGGGGGATTTTTTTCGCCTTTACACGCCGTTGCCCAGGGCGGCCTCGATGGCCAGTTCGCGGGCCTCGCGCTCCAGCCCCACCTGGCGCAGGGCGGTGACGACGCGGTTGAGGATGTCGGCGTCGACCTTGTCCAGCCCGGTCTCGCCCAGCGCCACCAGCGACAGCAGCACCGTCTCGCCCAGCCGCAGGCCTTCCACCGCCGAACGCAGCATGGCCTTGACCGCCGGACGGGGCTGGGCGGCGGCGGGCGCCGGAACCGGCGACAACGCCAGCCATTCGGTCTGCGGCACCTTTTCCCCCACCGCCTGCAACAGGTCCAGCGCCACCAGGGCGCGGCGCTCCGCCTGTTCCGGCGACAGGTCGCGGGCGGTCCGCCAAGCGGCGTACTGGCCGGCCGAGCCGCTGGCGCCGCTGACCGCCGGACGATACAGGCGGGCCAGCGGCCACAGATCGTCGGCGGCCTTGGCGGTGGCGGGATCGGTCCGGGCCAGCGCCACCCACGGCAACGCCGTCTCGGGACGGCCAGCGGCATATAGGGCGCGGGCCAGCGCCCCGGCAACGGGCGCAAGGTCGGGACTCGGCCTCAGGTCGGCGATGAGGGGGGCGTAAAGCCGGGCGGTGGCGGCAAAGGCGCCGCGCTCGGTCCCGGCGGCAAGAACCCGGCCCAGCAGGTCGGCGCGAACCGCCGGATTCTGTTCCGCCTGGACGGAACGCAGCATCAGGACCCGGCCGAGGGGCGTGCGGTCCCCCTGGGAATGGGCCGCCTGCTGTTCGGGCTGGGTCAGGGTGACGGCGCCATACAGCCGGCGCAGCGAATCGGTGTCCATCACCCCCATGGCCTCGGCCCGCTCGGCCGCCACCAGCCGGATGTCGGCGGCGAGGCCGGCGGAACCGGCCAGGGTGCGCAGCATCGCCGGCGAGGCGGCGTTGGCGGCATCGGCCGGCAACGGCAGCTTGGCGGCGGCGAAAGCGGCCAGATGCAGGGGCGTCGGGTTGGCCAGGGTGGCGACCTTGGCCGGCGGGGTGCCCCCCATGGCCTCGGCGGCGGCGATGAAGGCGTGATCGGCGTCCTTGCGTTCGCGCATCACGTCCAGCGCCAGATTGGCCTCCAGCACCTTGCCGCCGACCAGTTGGCAGAAGATGGAAAGCCGGCTGTCGCCGACGCCATGGGTGGCCGCCTCGGCGCAGGCGGCCTTGGCGTCGCCGGCCAGCAGGAAGGTGTCGACCTTGATGCGTGAAATGGCGGGGGACGCCAGGGCGGCGGGAGCCGCCTTCAGCAGCGAGGCCAGACCGTCGACCTCGCCCATGGCGTACAGCCGTTCGGCCCGCAATTCCAGCAGTGGCGGCGTCTGGCGGGCATTGCCCTCGGGCGGCGGCGCAGTGGTCAGCAGCAACCGCCGCGCCAGCGACCGCATCGCCCGCGAATCGCCGGCCGCCGGAATTTGCGGCAGGAACCGCCGCACCAGTTCCGCCGGGCTGTCCCGCCACAGATTGACGCCGAACCCGCCCTGGTTCTCGTCGAGCACCCCGACCGAATCCATGTCGGGAGCCCTCAGTTCCTCCATCACGAAGCGGCCGCCGGTTCCGGACGGCGACGCCGCCGGGTCGAACACGGGCGACGGCACCACCTTGACCGGCGGAGCGGTCTCGGCCGCCGCCGGCGGGTCCGCCGATTGCGGCGTCAGCGGCATGGGCTGCGCCAGGGCCGGCCCCGCCGCCATCACGGCCGGCAGGGCCAGGGCGGCGAGACGGCTAGCGAGGGAACTTGTCATTGGGCAGCACCTTCTCGACCTTCGCCGAGGGCGGCGGCGGGTCCCACGAGGAAAGAAACAGGCCGCCGGCAACGACGGCCAGCAGCACGACGACCGAGAGGATGAGGATTTTGTTCATGGGCGGCAGGAAACCTTGCGAAGCACCTGATGAATGTGAGCGGACTGGACACGGCCGTGCCGGGCCGGCTACAAGCGGCGGGGGCAGTGTATCGGCCCCATCGCGCTTGATCAATGTCGGCCTGGAGGGGTGGACGAACCGATGTCGGGGAGAAGCAGCGACGCCATGGCCGACGAACTGGCTCTGCTGGCGTCCCGGCTGTCGGGGCGCCTCGCCCGCACCGTGGTGCTGGTGGGGCTGATGGGGGCCGGCAAGTCCTGTGTCGGCCGCCGGCTGGCATCCCGGCTGAACATGGATTTCGTCGATGCCGACGTCGAATTCGAAGCCGCCGCCGGCTGCACCATCAGCGACTATTTCGCCCGCTTCGGCGAGGCCGGCTTCCGCGACGGCGAGCGCAAGGTCATCGCCCGTCTGCTGGACGGCCCGCCGGTGATCCTGGCCACCGGCGGCGGCGCCTTCATCGACCCGGCCACACGCCGGCGCATCAAGGAAACCGGCATATCCGTATGGATTCGGGCCGAGCTTGACCTGCTGCTGAAACGCACGGTCGGCCGCGACCACCGGCCGCTGCTGAAGCAAGGCGACCCGCGCGAGATTCTCGGCCGCCTGATGGAAACCCGCTATCCCGTCTATGCCGAGGCCGACATCACCGTCGAGTCCACCGACGAGGTGGCCGAGGCCACCGTCGCCCGCGTCATGGCGGGCCTGATCGACTACCTGGAGCCGACGACATGACCATTGTTTCCCTCGACCTGGGCGAACGCGGCTACGACATCCACATCGGCCCCGGCCTGCTGGACCGCGCCGGCGAATTGATCCGCCCGGTGATGCAAGGCGAACGCGCCCTGGTGGTGACCGACGACCAGGTGGCGCCGCTTTATCTGGAGCGGGTGGAGAAAAGCATGGCGGCGGCCGGCATCCAGCCCCTGCACACCGTGGTCCCGGCCGGCGAGAAGACCAAGGACTTCGCCCATCTCGAAGCCCTGCTGGACGCCATGCTGGCGGCCAGGGCCGAACGCGGCGCCATGGTGGTGGCGCTGGGCGGCGGCGTCATCGGCGACCTGACCGGCTTTGCCGCCGCCATCTTGCTGCGCGGCGTCGATTTCGTCCAGATTCCCACCACCTTGCTGGCGCAGGTGGATTCCTCGGTGGGCGGCAAGACCGGCATCAACACCCGCCACGGCAAGAATCTGGTGGGATCGTTCCACCAGCCCCGGCTGGTGCTGGCCGACACCGGCGTCCTCGACACCCTACCCCGCCGCCAGGTGCTGGCCGGCTATGCCGAGGTGGTCAAGTACGGCGTCATCGACGACGCCCCGTTCTTCGACTGGCTGGAGACCAACGGCGCCGCCCTGGTCGACGGCGACGCCTCGGCGCGGGCGCACGCCATCGCCACCAGCTGCCGTGCCAAGGCCCGCATCGTCGCCGCCGACGAGCGCGAAGGCGGCGTGCGCGCCCTGCTCAATCTGGGTCACACCTTCGGCCACGCCCTGGAGGCCGAGACCGGATTTTCCGACGAGATCCTGCACGGCGAGGCGGTGGCCATCGGCATGGTGATGGCGCTCCGGCTGTCGGCCCAACTGGGGCTGGCCCCGGCCGAGGACGCCGAACGGCTGAAGCGTCATCTCGACGCGATCGGGCTGCCCTCGGCGCTGCCGCCGGGCCGGCTATGGCCGGTTCCGCGCCTGCTGGAGCACATGCGGGGCGACAAGAAGGTCAAGGACGGCAAGGTCACCTTCGTGCTGGCCCGGGGAATCGGCCAAAGCTTCCTGACCCGCGAGGTGCCCGAGGCCGAACTGGCGGCGATGCTCGGGGAAATGGCGGCCGGGAGGTAGGATCATGGACGAGAACATCCTGTCGCTGATCGCCATCTTCGGGCTGCTGATCCTGTCGGGATTCTTTTCGGGGTCGGAAACGGCGCTGACCGCGGTGTCGCGGGCGGTGATGCACCAGATGGAGCAGGACGGCAGCCATCGCGCCCGGCTGGTCAACCGGCTGCTGGCCACCCGCGACCGCCTGCTGGGCGGGCTGCTGCTGGGCAACAACCTGGTCAACATCCTGGCGTCGTCGCTGGCCACCAGCGTGCTGATCGGCATGTTCGGCGATACCGGCGTGGTCTACGCCACCGCCGCCATGACCGTCGTCCTGGTGCTGTTCGGCGAGGTGCTGCCCAAGACCTACGCCATCTACCACGCCAACCGGGTGGCGCTGCTGGCGGCGGCGCCGGTATCCATCGTGGTGCTGGTGCTGACGCCGTTCGTCCGCGCCATCGAGGTGGTGGTGCGGCTGGTGTTCCGCCTGTTCGGCGCCAGCTACGCCGCCTCGGTGACGCCGGAGGCCGCCATGATGGAGCTGAGGGGCGCCATCGAGGTCCACGCCGGCGAGGAGGAAGTCCGGGAGGAACGGCGCATGCTGCGCTCGATCCTCGAACTGGCCGACGTCGAGGTGGGCGAGGTCATGACCCATCGCCGCAACGCCGTCACCATCGACGCCGGCCAGCCGACCTCGGCCATCGTCGATCAGGTGGTGGGCAGCACCTATACCCGCCTGCCGCTGTGGAAGGACGACCCCGACAACATCGTCGGTGTCATCCACGTCAAGGACATGCTGCGCGCCGTGCGCGGCCACGAGGGCGGGCTGGACGAACTGAACGTGGCCGAATTGGCCTCGCCGCCCTGGTTCATCCCCGATTCCACCACCTTGCTGGAGCAGTTGCGCGCCTTCCGCCAGCGGCGCGAGCACTTTGCCCTGGTGGTGGACGAATACGGCTCGCTGATGGGGGTGGTGACCCTGGAGGACATCCTGGAAGAGATCGTCGGCGACATCGCCGACGAACACGACAACGCGGTGGCCGGGGTCAGGCCGCAATCGGACGGCAGCTTCATCGTCGACGGCTCGGTGACCATCCGCGATCTCAACCGCGAATTCGAATGGCGGCTGCCGGACGAGGAGGCCACCACCATCGCCGGCCTGGTCCTGCACGAATCCCGCCAGATCCCCGATGTGGGGCAGGTGTTCCGCTTCCACGGCTTCCGCTTCGAGATCGCCCGGCGCCAGCGCAACCAGATCACCAGCATCAGGATCACCCCGCCGACGGGGGAATGACGAGCCCCCGTCAGCCGGCGCGGACGGCCCAGGCGACCAGTCCGCCGGCCTGGCGCTCCATGCGCGGGCGAACCAGCCCGGTGGCGAGATCCACGTAGGCGAAGGTCTTCTGGGCCTTGGGCTCGTCCCGCAGCTTGAGAAATGTCCCCGATGGGGTGGCGAAGGCGTCGCCGATATCGGGATAGCCGCCGCTCGCCTCTCCCAGGTCGATGGCGGCTCCCTCGGCGACGGCCAGCGGTGTGTCCGGATCGATGTAGATCAGGGCGAGGTCGCGCCGCCCGGCGGTCAGCGCGACCAGATAGTGGTTGATGTAGTCGCGGCCCGGACGCTCGACCTTGAGGCACAGGACGGCACGGCCGTCCACGGTGGCGGTGACCAGGCTGCCGGGCGGAACGCGGTGGGCGGGGATCATTTGACGGCGACGTCCATCAGTTCGAGATTGCGCCGGGCGGTCTCGGCCACCGGGCTGTCGGGAGCGGCGGCGATGGCCTTCATCCAGTCCTCGCGGGCGCCGGCCGGATTGTCCTCCATGCGGCGGATCAGGCCACGCTCCAGCAAGGCGTCGGGCAGGCCGGGGTCCAGCACCAGCGCGCGGGCGATATCCTCCTTGGCCGGTTCCAGCCTTTCGAGAAGGCGATGGGCGGCACCGCGCAGCACCATGGCTTCGACCCGGTTGGGCTGGGCCTTCAGCAGGGTGGTCAGCACCTCCACCACCTCCTGGTGAAGCCCGGCCTGGGCCAGGGCCACCGCCTTGTCCAGCAGCAGTTCGGGATGACCCGGCACCAGCCGCAATCCGGCCTCCAGATCGGCCAGGGCCTTGTCGGGCATCCCGGCCATCAGCCACGACTGCGCCGCCTGAGCCAGCATGTCGGCCCTGAGGCCTTCCGGACCGTGGCTGGCCTGGGCCAGGGCTTCCAGCCGCCGGGCGGCTTCTTCCAGCTTGCCCAGTCCGATCAGGGCCACGGCGGCGCAATGGCGCGCCGGCTCGCCTCCGCCCAGCGATTGCCAGGCCAGCGCCTCCTCCCACCCGTCCTCCGGCTTCTGGCGGGCCAGATGCAGGCAGGCGCGGTATTCCTGGCGGGGATTGACGGCCTCGGCCCGGCCAGGGACGGGCGACAGCAGGATCGACGCAAGCGGCAGCAGGGCGGCGAGGTGGCGCATCATCGGCCGGGTGTGCCACCAAAGCCCCGGGGGACGCAAGAGGGAAACTCAGCCGGCCGAGGCAAGACGCCGCGGCAGGGGCTGGCCCAGGCGGGCTCCGTCGAACCGGGCGAGATCGTTGTGACGCATCACGGCGCGCACGGTTTCCACATAGGCCTCGCCCCGCTCGGAATAGCGGCTGAGGGCGGCGGCCAGGGCATGGCCGTCGGGGGTGGCGCCACGGGCGCGGGCGACGGCGCGGGCACGGCGCAGGTCCTCGTAGGCCCGGTGGGTGTTGAGATTGTGGACATAGGCGCGCACCGCCTCGTACAGGGTGCCGAAATGGCGCATGCCGGGCTCGCCGCCCGCCACCTCGACGGTATGGCCGAACAGGTTGCGGCTGCGGCGCACCAGGCGCGAGGTGCCCCAGCCGGATTCCTCGACCGATTGCGCCAGGGCCAGCGACGGCGGCACCACGTCGACGCGCGACATCAGCTTTTTCAGATCGCCGTCCTCGACGCCATAGCGCTGCGCCAGCGAGTCCAGCCAGATCCGGTCGTCGTCGCCGAGCGGCCTGTGCGCGGCCCTTTGGGCGGCGATGTCCAGCAACCGGGCGCGATCGTGGGCGATTTCCTCGCCCACCGCCAGCACCAGCGGCAGCATCACCTTGAGAAAGACCCGCTTGCGGGTGTCGATGTCGGGCAGGTCGTCCAGGTCGGCGGGGACCTGGGTCAGGAACAGCGGCGGCACCTCGATCCGACCGTCGCCGACGGCGTCGAGGGAATAGCCCATGCGGCGAAAGGCCTCGTCGAGACGGGACGCGCTGCTGACGTCGGCATGATCGATGGAAGCGGGCTCGATGCTTTCGGGAGCCGTGCGCTCAGCCACCTGGACCGGTGGGCGCGCCCCCTTGAGAACCACGGTGTAAAGTCCGCCGATGGCGCCGATGGCGGCGATAAGACAGGCGGCTGTGATGATTCGGGACCCGACTGACCCGGTTGCCATATGGGCTCACCTCCATATTGTTGCAGTGCAATATCAAGAGGCACCCTAGCGGCATGTTTCGAAAAAAACAACCCTAACCTGCCCAGACAGGAACAAATAGGGAAAATGGGCGCCCCGGCGGGACGCCCCTTCACCGCCCCGCGACGGCCGCCACTCACCGCCGCAGGTCGATTTCCACGCCGGGTTCGCCCGAGAATTCCACCAAGATGTCCTCGCCGCGCACGATGTACTGGCAGGCCAGCCGGTAGGGCGGCGGCATGTCGTTGGTCTCGGTGTTGTCCAACTGGGCCTTGGTCAGCTTGCCGTTGACCGACAGGGTCAGCTTCTCCTTGTCGGTCAGGTGGATGGCCATGGGGGCGTTGTCGCCCAGCACCGTCACCTTGATCAGGCAGGACCCGCATTCGCCGTCCTGGCACTGGCAGGGAATGGGGATGCCGTGCTGCCTGGCGACGCCCAGCAGAGTCTTGTTGTCGCCGGCCACCGCATAGACGGTGATGTCCTTGTCCAGGGTGGGGGCGCTGAAGGTCACGTTGGCCATGGGGGCTCCTCTCGTTGCGCGGCGGTCAGGGCGGCGACCGCCTCGGACAGCCGCAGGGGCAAGGGCGTGATGCCCTCGGTCTCCAGAAAACGGATCTCGTTGCGGGTCAGCTCGTCCGGCACCACCGCGAAGCGGGGACCTCCGGAACGCCTGGCGATCTGGCGGGCGAAGGTGCGCAGGATCTGGTCGTAGAAGCGGCAGCCCAGGAAGACGAAGCCGCGCCCGGCGCGGCGCGCCTTGACCGTCTCGGGAATCGGGGTCTGGATGTCGATGTCGGTCAGCACCTCGACGTAATCGGAATCCGAGACCAGCACGTCGCCGGTGGGCTGGGCGGCGCCATGGGGCTTGTAGAGCACCGTCTCCCACCCGGCGGCATCCCTGTCGGGAACGACGGCGCCTTCGGCGCTGACCGCCCTGGTCCAGACGCCGCCGTCAAGCCGGCGCGCCTTGGAGGCGCCTTGCACCTGCCCCCAATCGGCGCGGCCGCTGTCGATCAGCGCGGCCCGCATGGCGCCGTCGTACCAGGCGTCGACGATCAGCGGCAACCGGGGCAGGCCGGCCAGCCAGCGATGCAGGGCGTTGGGCGGCGGCACCGGCCGGAAGATGTCGGCCATCAGCCGGTCGACGGTGACCCGGTGCTTGTGGGTCTCGATATACTGGGCGGCGTGCCACAGATTGTTCCTGATGCGGCCGGGCACGCCCACCTTGCCGCCCAGCAGCAGGGCGAGGTCGCGGGCGCCGGCCGGCACCGGCGGCTCGGCCTCCAGGCGCAGCACGTCCGGCCCCAGGAAGGGAATCAGGTTGCCGGCGGCGATCTCGGCGCCGATGCCGGCCAGCAGGGACGTGGGGGAATCGAGCATCTCAATCCTCCTCGCCGCCGATCCTGCGGGCCTCCACCGTGACCGGCAGACGGGTGTCGGCCGGCATGTCGGGCATGGCGAAGGTCCAGCCGTTGGCGATCCTGATCCAACCGCCCCAGGGGGTGTCCTTCTCCATCTCGACCACCTTCTCTTCCAGGTCCTTCTTGGGGACGTAGATCTCGTAGGTTTCGCCGATCTTGCGCAGCATGACCTTCATGACGGTCTTCCTTCCAGTTCGTGGACCCGCATGCCGACCAGGCGGCCGCTGTCGATGAACTCGATGCCGTAGATGTAGAAGCGGTTGAGATAGGTGCCGACCGAATGGACATAGCCGGTCTCGCCCTTGCGGATCAGGACCTCGCCCATCCTGGCGCCGGGAAAGGTGCCGTCATTGCGGACGTCCTTGAGCGAGGCCACCGCGTCGCCGCGCTGGAACGAGGGACGGTCCCACAATTCGAAACGGTCGTCGGTCATTGTTCATCTCCCTCAAGCGCCGGGCGCTCGATCTCCCTCAAGCGCCATGCCTTCGGAGCGCGGGCGTCCCGCCCGCCCCCGTCACCCCTGGACGATGCAGCCCTCGACCGGGCAGACCGCCTGGCACTTGGGCGAATCGCCGTCGCATTCGGTGCAGCCCGACGCCTTGATGACGTAGACGTCGCTCTTGATGCTGATGGCGGCGTTGGGGCATTCGAATTCGCAGGCGCCGCAGGTGGTGCATTCGGATGCGATGATCTTGAGAGCCATGACATGTCTCCTTCTGCTCAGGCGATGGCGGACTGGCCGCCGAGGCGTTCGGCGTACCAGGCCGCGATGGCGGTCTCGATGTAGTCGAAGGGATATTGGTCGACGGCCTCGATGCCGGCGGCCTTGAGGTCGTTCTTGGGACAGCGGCCGATCTTGGCGACGAACACGGCGTC
Organism: Magnetospirillum sp. SS-4; assembly: GCF_902729425.1. Lineage (GTDB taxonomy): Bacteria > Pseudomonadota > Alphaproteobacteria > Rhodospirillales > Magnetospirillaceae > Phaeospirillum. Next base: position 313,064 of record NZ_CACVCH010000070.1, read on the forward strand.
GATGCCCTCCAGGGCCGCCAGCACCACGTCCAGCTTGTCGTCGTCGCCGAAGCCGCCCTGGCAATACGTGTCGGCCTTGCGATGGCCGGAGAAGCGGACCCCCCGGGCATCGACCTCGAACACCTGGAATTCGGCGGCATGGCCGAAATGCTGGTTGATGCGGCCGCCGCCCTTGGTGCAGACCGCCACCAGCCGGGCCGGCGCGTCCGGGACCCGGGCCAGATCGGCCGAGGCGATGGCCACCGCCTTGCCCCGGTCGGCCCGCTCGCGCTCGACCACGTCCCGGTACAGGCGGCGCGGCTCGGGATCGAAGCCGGGCTCGTCGGCGATCTTGTCCAGGGTGAAGTCCTGCGACAGGTCCTCGCCCAGCATGCCGATGGCGTCGGCGCGGCACTGGCGGCAATGGCGCATCAGATTGGCGCCGCCGGCCAGCCGATCCTGCAACTCCTTCAACTCGGCCGGCCTGGGGCCGCGCTGGCCGGCAAGGCCGAAGGCGGTGCCGTGGGCGGCGTCCGAGATCAGCGGCATGACGTTGTGGAGAAAGGCGCCCCGGGCCTTGATGGCGGCGTTCACCTCGATCAGGTGCCGGTCGTTGACGCCGGGGATCATCACCGAGTTGACCTTGACCAGGATGCCCCTGGCGGTCAGGCGCTCCAGCCCCTCCATCTGGCGTTCGTGCAGGATGCGGGCGGCCTCGACGCCGGTGTGGCGCCTGCCGTTGAAGTAGATCCACGGATAGATGGCGGCGCCGATCTCGGGATCGGTCATGTTGATGGTGATGGTGACGTGGTCGATGTTGTGGTCGGCCAGGGCGTCGATGTGGTCGGGCAGGGCGAGGCCGTTGGTCGAGACGCAGAACTTCAGGTCGGGCAGGCGCTTTTCCACCAGCCGGAAGGTCTCGAAGGTGCGTCGCCAGTCGTACATGGAATCGCCGGGGCCGGCGATGCCCAGCACGCTGAGCTGCGGCACCCGGTCGGCCACCGCCAGCACCTTGCGGGCCGCCTGTTCGGAGGTCAGCGTCTCGCTGGTGACGCCGGGCCGGGATTCGTTGGCGCAATCGTATTTCCGGTTGCAGTAATTGCACTGGATGTTGCAGGCCGGCGCCACCGCCACATGCATGCGGGCGAAGTAATGGTGGGCCTCCTCGCTGTAGCAGGGATGGTCCTTGACCTTGTCCCAGATGTGAGGCGGCAGGTCGCCCCGGCCCTCGGAGGAGCCGCACGACCTGGAGGAGCAGCCGCCGCCTTCGGCCGGGGCCGGGCGCGACCGCGCGATGCTGGTCAGGGGAACGACGTTGCTGGTCACCGGCGATCTCCTCGTCAAGGGATGACAAGGAGGGCATTGCAATGGCGATGCCAGTTGCCGCAGCGCAATAAACGGCGGAACCCTGCGGTTCCGCCGTTGTCGCAAGTGCGACAGCGCGTCGCGGAATCTACATTTGGCGGAGTTCTATGTTGTGCTTTTTCAGGGCGTAGCCGACCTGGCGCGGCGTCAGCCCCAACAGACGGGCGGCCTTGGCCTGGACCCAGCCGCAGCGCTCCATGGCCTGGATCAGCTGGTCGCGTTCCGAAGCCCCGGTGGCATCGGCGGCCCCGGCGGCATTGGGCGGCGGCGCCAGCGGACCGGCGGGAACCGGAATCGGCGCGGCGGGCCGGGCCGGAGGCGGCGGCGATTGCGGATTGCGCTTGTGCCACAGGGTCGATGACAGACAGGTGTCGTTGCGGCACGACAGGTCCATCTCGTCGATCACCTCGCCCCTGGTCATGGTGGCGGTGCGGTAGACGCAGTTCTCCAGTTCGCGGACATTGCCGGGGAAATAGCAGCGTTGCAGCGCCTCCAGGGCGTTGCGCGAGAAGACGAGGTCGCGGCCGTTCTCCTCGTTGAACTGCTTCAGGAAGTACATGGCCAGCAACGGAATGTCGCCGGACCGTTCGCGCAGCGGCGGCAGCACGATGGGCACCACGTTGAGGCGGTAATAGAGGTCGGCGCGGAAGCTGCCGTCGGCCACCGCGCTTTCCAGATCGCGGTTGGTGGCGGCCACCAGCCGGACGTCGACCTTGATGGTCCTGGAGCCGCCGACCCGCTCGAACTCGCCTTCCTGCAACACGCGCAGCAGCTTGGCCTGGAAGGCGGCGGAAATCTCGCCGATCTCGTCCAGGAACAAGGTGCCGCCATGGGCCAGCTCGAAGCGGCCCTTGCGCTCGGCCACCGCGCCGGTGAAAGCGCCCTTGTCGTGGCCGAACAGTTCGGATTCCAGCACGCTTTCCGACAAGGCGGCGCAGTTGACCTTGACGAAGGGTTTTTGCGCCCGCGACGACAGGATATGGACGGCGCGGGCCACCAGTTCCTTGCCGGTGCCGCTTTCGCCGCGCAGCAAGATGGTGGCCTTGGTCGGCGCCGCCTGCTGGACATGGGCGAAAACCCGGGCCATGGCCTCGGAACTGCCGACCACGTCCTCGAGCCCGCGGACGGGCAAGGCGGGGCGGACATCCTCCATGCGTTTTTGCAGGCGGGCGGCGTCGGTCATCAGGGTGTCGCGGTCGTCGGCGACCTTCTGATGCAGGCTGACGGTCTGGCCGATCAGGGTGGCGACCATGGTGAGAAAGCGCAGGTCGTGCTCGAACACATAGCGGGCGGCGCCGGTCCAGGCGCGCTCCACCGACAGGGCGCCGAACGGCTTGTCGGTGGTCTTGACGGGCACGCACAGGAACGAGATGGATTCGTCTTCCAGCGCGTCGCCGTCGGCCATCATCTCGGCCAGCAGCGGCTCGTCGCGGATGTCGGGGGCCACCATGGGAATACCGGTGGCGATCACCTTGCCGGCGGCGGCCAGGGGATATTTGAGGGCGCCGGAACGGGCCAGTTGCAGCGACATCCCGGTGACCGCCGCCAGGGACGGCGTTCCCGCCTCGTCCTTCAGGACCACCGCGCCGTGGCGCATGTTGAGATAGGCGGACAGGACGTTCAGCACCTCGTGCAGCGCCTTCTCAAGATCGAGGGTTCCCCCCAGGATCTTGCTGATTTCATAGATCCCGATCAGCGGCAGGGCACTTTCGTCGGCTCTGTGATCCTTCATCCGCATTGGTCCCGACACCATCCGATTGCACGCATTGCCCCCGCGGGGGCGATCCCCGCGCGGCCCGATCCCTCCCCATGTCTTGATTATTGTCATTATTCTTAATGGAATGATGCCGCCACGTCCAGCGTCGCCGTCATTGCC